>NZ_JBHZSN010000002.1:401212-516604 GCF_043643685.1 Shewanella waksmanii | reverse complement strand
AGTTCGCTTAACTGTTGATTTCATAACACTCTCCAAAAAAGGTTTGAAAAGTGTCAACGTTATTTAGGACGGGTCACTAAATCTAAAAAAGGCGCCCTAGGCGCCTTTTTTATTAATCCAACTTTATCTTTCCCAATACGACTCTTCTAAGCTATCTTCTCGTTCTGGTAAGCCGCGAGATAGCCTTGGGCTGTGCTGTGCTAATACCTCATAAGCCACTCGGTTAGCATACTTACAGATTTGCGAGAAAGAGCTATAACACAGGCCATCATTTTTGTGCTTACTAGACCCAGGAACATTTGCGCGATGATAATCGTTAGATGCTAAGTCGTGCAGTAATGCTGATAACGCGCCATCGCCTGCGCCGTTAGTATTACGGATTTTCTCAGGCCCGCCCATATACGGCGAGATGTGAGCATACACTTTAATTGGCTCATCACAATCTCTACGACGCTTAGGTCGAGAAAACTCATAACGGTTGAACTCAGGAATGGCACCCGGTAGCAAAGCATGGCTGGTTTCACGTTTTTCACTATCGTCGGTATAACCTGCAGTATATAAACCCAAAGGCCCTGCCGTGGTTAACACCATATCACACCAATCTAAGGCTGCCTCACTTGCGCTTAATGGATCTTTAAACCCGGTTAACGCTTCACCTTCATCTTCATTCATTGCCAAAATAGACACATTTTCCTTAATGAAGTCACGCCACCATTGTGGATCTTCTTCAATCAGGAATCGGGTACCTAAAGTTAATACTACAGGTACGTCAGCAGCTTTGGCATATTCGATTGCTTTTAATGCCGCTGCGCCAATTTGATCTCCACCACTAGCACGCATTAAATAAGCGGTTAATACCAATGCTGAAGAGCTTTTGACAATTTTCTCATCAATATATTCAGGCGTCAGTTTATCCATAGCACCTTTACTAATTGCAAAGGTTCGCTCACCACATTCAGAGATGAGTGTAAAACAACGCCCTATCGGCCCATCTACAGGTTGTAGATAGTTCAGATCAACTTTGGAAGAGGTGTTGCACAAATAACGGTACGCATAACTACCTACCGCAATATTGTTACTCATAACCCCAAACAACACTGAGCGGTCATCTGCCAATATCGAATAGTTATGAACAGTATTACCGATCGTTCCTCCAGCAAACTCATCACTGACTAATCGATTATCCTTTAGCTCATTGTACAACTCATGAGCTTTGTCATCGTCGATTAACGTCGAATTACCTTTAGGTAATCCATAGCGTTGCAGGAGTTCGTCGGCAACTTTAGCCTCAATATCCACTAAGGTTTGGTCAATACCACTTATATGAGTAGAAACATGCTGTGGTTGCTGAGTCAGCTGCGCAAGCAGTGGGTCTTTATTTTTGACTGGAAAATAGTGTTTAGATTTGCGCTGTCCAGGAAACTTCATAACAGATTCTCAATATTGGCATCCTTGCTATCATCTAAAAATAGCACACTAGTTTCCCCCCACTAGCATGCGTGGCAAAAAAGACTATGCCGCCATCAAATTATCAAATGGCGGCAGATACTAGCACAATTTAGCCTTAAGCGTAGCAGTTTATGATGCAGGTGCAGCTAACCAGCCTGCAGATTGAGATTTGACGATCTCTGCCAGCATATTGATGTGGGCATCATTATCGTTCAAACAATCAATGAATCGGTACTGTTTGCCCCCTGCCTCAATGAACTCTTCTTTCCCCTCAGTCGCAATTTCTTCTAAGGTTTCCAAACAATCAGCGGCAAATGCTGGGCACATAATATCGACAGATTCAATGCCTTCTTTTGGCAAAGCTTGCAGCAGCTTATCTGTGTATGGCGTTAACCATTCCTCTTTACCAAACTGAGACTGGAAACAAATTCGCCATTGAGACTCACTCAGCCCCAAAGCTTGTGCTAACAATTCAGCGGTTGCTTGACACTGAGCTTGATAGGGATCGCCTTCGGTCACATAACGCTTTGGTACGCCATGGAATGACATCAATAAACAATCTGCTTGACCATATTGTTGCCAATGCGCCTTAACCGAGTTCGCTAGCGCGGCAATATAATTAGGATCATCAAAATACTGTTTATTAAACCGAGTTTCCGGATAATCTCGCTGCGTCTGATACAAACCGGTAATGGCATCGAAGACCGGTGCGACCGTTGAACATGAATATTGTGGATAGAGCGGAAGCACAATGATCTTTTCAGCGCCCCGCGCTTTTAGCTCGTCAAGGCCGCTTTTTAACGATGGATTGCCATAAGTCATGCCTAACTCAACAGGCATATTTAAGCCTACTGATTGCAGTGCTTTTTGTAATTTTTGCTGTTGGCGTTGGCTGATGACCATAAGCGGAGAACCTTGTTCCCACCAAATGCTTTTATATAGCTGAGCTACCTTTTTAGGCCGCGTATTGAGAATAATCCCATTTAATACCGGCTTCCAAATAAGCGGGTTAACGTCAACAACACGTGGGTCGCTGAGAAACTGCTGCAAAAAACGACGCACATCGGCAATATCTGGGCTATCGGGCGTGCCCAAATTGACAAGTAAAACACCAATTTTTTCTGACTGAATATTCAAGATAACTCTCTTTATCAACTAAACAGAATAGATACATAAGAACCAGCTTCAAACCAGTGGCTAAGTACACCGCTATCCTGGGGTTATTATGAGTCTTCCCAAACTCAGACAAAGCCTGCAAAACAGTATGAATATGAATCTCTTTAAGGCGTATATTTTTCTTAAAAGTGCCCTTGACCATATAAACAATAAACGATGGATTTTACTGGCCGCACTATATGAAGAATATGTAAGAAAAATGTAAGGCTACCATTGAGTTAGGCAATAAAAAAGCCCACCAATGTGGGCTTTTATTAAATATGAGAGCTAGCTCATATAGAGATTGTACTAATCGTGACTAGCTTAATGCTGCTTCGATTTCAGCGCTAACGTCAGCAACACTCTTAGTGCCATCAAACTTGCTGTAAACCAGCTTACCTTGGTCTGCAAGATTACCGTAATATTCAACTAATGGCTTAGTTTGATCATGATAAATCCCAAGGCGCTTACGTACTGTCTCTTCTTCATCATCAGGACGAATTGCTAAATCTTCACCGGTCACGTCATCCTTACCTTCAACCTTAGGTTGATTGTAAACAATGTGATAGACACGACCAGAACCTGGGTGAACACGACGGCCACTCATGCGCTTAACGATCTCCTCGTCTGGCACATCAATTTCTACCACATAATCAATATCGATACCGCTGCTAGCCATTGCATCAGCTTGCGGAATGGTACGAGGGAAACCATCGAATAAGAAACCTTTTGCACAATCATCTTGAGCAATGCGTTCTTTAACAAGGCCAATAATGAGCTCATCAGAAACTAGCTGTCCTGCGTCCATCACTTTTTTGGCTTCTAACCCTAACGGCGTACCCGCTTTTACTGCAGCACGTAACATATCACCAGTTGAGATTTGTGGAACACCATATTTTTCCATGATGAACTGTGCCTGGGTACCTTTACCGGCACCTGGGGCACCTAATAGCATAATGCGCATCTGAGAGTCCTCTTATTTCGCATAGTTTTTATCATTGGGCGGCGATCTTCGCACAAATAGCCGCTATTTTGAAGGGGCGATGTAGAGTTTTAATTGCCCCTTTTACTTGTAATTTTGCATAGCTACTGTTAGACGTTTCGCCTAACCACACTCGCCTTAATACAACAAGGTATATAGCTTTCGACGATATTGGTTCGCCATGGCATCACTTTGACCCAAGGCCGTTAAAATATCTAAAAATAACTGCTTCACTTGGCCATCTAACGCCGTCATATCTTTTTGAAGCACCACATACAAACTTTCTAATGCTTCATCATTACGACTCGCTTGATGTAACGCACTCGCCAACTTATGCACTAAAGCAATATCATCGGGACTGGCCGCTAATTGTTGCTGTAATCCTCGAATCTCTGGTGTATCAGCGGCTTCCAATGCCAAGGTTAATTTGGCTTTTAAGCTCTGAAAGTAGCTATCTTGATCTGCTAAGCCAATTGCGTCTAGTAGACTTTGCGCTAACACTAAGTCGCCTTTCATCAACAGTGCATCGGTATAAGGTAGCGCTACTTCTGCTGACGTAGACTCGCTATATGCTTGTTTTAATAGCGGTAAGGCTTGATCGACGTTTTGCTCAGCAAGCAGTTGCTTTGCTTGTTGCAAGTCCAGCTGCCATTGGGCAGGCAAATGCTTTTCTAGCATTTGTTCAATTTGCGCGGCCTCTTGAACACCAGCGAAACCATCGATTGGTTTACCTTCACTAAGCACCATCGTGGTAGGCAAGCTCTGGATCTGGAAATAGTTGGCAATTTCCATCTCAATATCACAATTGACTTTGGCTACAATAAATCGGCCAGCTTGCTGCTGAGCCATCGCCACCAATGTATTGGCCAGCGCAACACTTTCAGGGCTTTGTTCGCTCCAAAAGTTCAGCACAATGACTTGCTGCATTGAAGCATCAACAACTTGTTGAATATTCTCTTTGGTAAGATCTAATACAGGTTGCATAACCATCCTTGCATTTAATCAAAAAAGCAAAAGGCAGTATAAACTGCCTTTGCTATATTGGGTCGTGAAGATTACTTCAAGTTCGCCATCAACATCTGGTTCATCAATTTAATGAACGCTGATGGGTCAGCCAAACTGCCTTTTTCTGAAAGCTGAGCTTGTTGCAATAGCAATTCTGCCCATTGTCCAAATAGCTGCTCATCTTGTTCGTTATCAAGGCGAACAATCAATGGATGCTCTGGGTTAATCTCGAATGTCGGCTTAGATTCAGGAACATCTTGACCAGCCGCTTGCATCAACTTAATCATTTGGCTAGACATCTCACCTTCTCCTGCAACCACGCATGCAGGCGTATCGGTTAAACGAGAAGTCACTTTAACGTCAGCCACTTTGTCGCCTAATACATCTTTGACACGTTTAACTAGGCCTTCAGATTCAGTCTGTAACTTTTCTTGTGCCTCTTTATCAGCGGCATCTTCCAGATCACCTAATTGCAAATCACCACGGGTCACTGAATGCAGTTGCTTACCGTCAAACTCAGTCAAATGGTTAATCAACCACTCATCAATACGCTCAGACATTAATAGCACTTCAATGCCTTTCTTACGCAGCAACTCTAGATGTGGGCTATTGGCCGCTGCTTCATGACTGTCTGCAACAATAAAGTAAATTTTTGACTGGCCTTCTTTCATACGTGAAACGTAGTCAGCTAAGCTCACAGTCGGCTCTGCACCCTTGCCTTCGGTTGAAGCAAAACGCAATAAGCCAGCAACACGCTCTTTATTAGCAAAATCTTCAGCAGGACCTTCTTTTAACACCTGACCAAATTCAGCCCAAAAACTTTGATATTTTTCAGCGTCGTTCTTAGCCAGTTTTTCCAACATGCCGAGCACACGTTTAGTGACAGCAGTGCGTAATGCGGTAGTCACTTTGTTGTCTTGGAGAATTTCACGCGACACGTTCAATGGCAGATCATTGGAATCAATCAAGCCTTGAACAAATCGCAGGTAACTTGGCATAAACTGCTCGGCATCGTCCATCACGAATACCCGTTGAACAAACAGTTTTAGTCCGTGCTTACGGTCGCGGTTCCATAGGTCCCACGGCGCTTTAGCCGGAATATAAAGTAAGCTGGTGTATTCTTGCTTACCTTCTACGCGGTTATGACTCCATAATAACGGGTCAGTAAAGTCATGAGAGATGTGCTTGTAAAACTCTTGGTACTCTTCTTTTGTGACATCACTCTTATTGCGTGTCCACAGTGCTGTTGCTTTGTTCATTGCCTGCCACTGACCTTCAGTTGCAGGAATGGCTTCGCCGCCCTCTTCTGTCGCTTCTTGTGCCGGTGTACCTTCTTGCCACATCTCTACCGGTACTGAAATATGATCTGAATACTTAGTGATGATAGAGCGCAGACGGAAATCATCAGCAAACTCTTTCTCTTCTTCACGCAGGTGCAACGTAATCTTGGTACCGCGAGTTGCTTTATTAATGGTCTCTACAGTGAAATCACCTTCACCAGCAGACTGCCACTGAACGGCTTCTTCGGCACTGTGACCTGCCGCGCGTGTCTCAACGGTAACTTGGTCTGCAACAATAAATGCAGAGTAAAAACCAACACCAAACTGACCGATCAATTGTGAATCTTTTGACTCATCACCGGAAAGATTTTTGAAGAACTCGGCAGTACCAGATTTAGCGATCGTACCTAAATGTTCAATAACGCCGTCACGGGTCATACCAATACCATTGTCTTCAATGGTCACTGTGCCCTTTTCTTTATCAGCGCTAACGCGAACTTTAAGCTCACCATCGCCTTCATATAACGCATCGTTGGTCAGTGCTTCATAACGTAGTTTGTCCGCTGCATCTGCCGCGTTTGATACCAATTCACGCAAGAAAATCTCTTTATTTGAATATAAAGAGTGAATCATCAAATTCAGTAGTTGTTTGACCTCAGTTTGAAAGCCATGAGTTTCTTGTTGTGACATCGATTATTCCTTCTAATACACTAAACACGTCGATGCAATTAGCATCTCTATGGCAGTAGAGATGGGGTTAGTTTTTTCGTTTTCAAGAAAAAAAGTGACCCATTTATCTTTTTGGATAAAAAAAGCCCAGTTACTCGGGTAACTGGGCTTTTTCAACATAAAAACTTGGACGTGATTACAAGGGAATACGACCGTTAAACGACAACGCGAGCGTAGTGCTATCGACATATTCAAGTTCACCGCCAACAGGGACGCCGTGGGCTATACGACTCACAGCAATATCGGCTTGTTTTGCCATATCAGCGATATAATGCGCAGTGGCATCCCCTTCAACCGTTGGATTAGTCGCTAAAATAAGTTCGGTCACTTTGCCTGATGCAATTTGTTTGGCAAGTAATGCTAACCCTAATTCATCAGGGCCCACACCATCGAGAGGTGACAAATGCCCCAACAGCACAAAGTAACGTCCAGAAAAATGTCCCCCCGCTTCAATGGCTAACACATCAGCAGGTGTTTCTACTACACACACTAAGCCAGAATCGGTACGTTTAGGGTTAGCACAAATAGGGCAAAGCGCTTCTTCGGTAAACGTACGGCAATCATCACAATGACCAACATCACTCATCGCGCTCGATAAAGCTTGCGACAACTGCTTGCCAGCTTTGCGGTCACGCTCAAGTAACTGAAACGCCATACGCTGCGCTGATTTTGGCCCAACGCCGGGTAAACAGCGTAACGATTGAATCAATTCATCAACAAGAGGACTAAACTTCATCGTCAATTAAAATGGCATCTTCATACCTGGTGGTAATTGCATGCCACCAGTAACTTCTGCCATTTTCTCTTTTTGACTTTCTTCTACACGGCGCGCCGCGTCATTACACGCAGCAGCGATCAAATCTTCTAGCATCTCTTTGTCGTCTTCTAGCAAGCTTTCGTCGATATCGACTTTACGTACGCTATGCGAGCCAGTCATGGTCACTTTAACAAGACCCGCACCGGCTTCACCAGTGACTTCCATACGAGCAATTTCTTCCTGCACTTTGGCCATCTTGTCTTGCATCATCTGGGCCTGTTTCATCAGGTTACCCATACCGCCTTTTCCAAACATATCGATCTCTCTATCAATAATAAAATCTGGCTAATCTTACTCAATTAGCATGAATAAGCAATTAAAGCCGACTGTTAAACTCAAATAAATTGTAAGTAGTGTGAATTGCACCGTGCAAGTATATCCTGCCTGTAGCTTAACCCCCGCTTAATCAACTCACCGTTATTGGCCCAATACGGCAATGCATATCGATGATTGTCTGTTTCACGGGGGCACGCACAAATGACAATCCAGCTTAATGGCTATGACTTGGTTAACCGTGAAAAGTTCGAGCCATTTATCAGTTCGATACTCTCGCCTTTAACCGCCATTAGCTCCGGTGCATAACTGATAGTGTCCGGCTCCATTTCGACCTGCATAAATTGCTGCAGCCACTTAATGTTATCATCAGTTTGAAAACTGTAGTCAGCCTGCGCAACCAACTCTTTATGAAATCGCTGCCGAATTTCAAGCGGCGTTTCTCGTTGTGAGTCAACCCCAACATCAATATTAATCTCAAAATGCTCGCCAAGGGCTTTGTCCAACGCTTGCTGTAACTGTTCTACAGCAACTGGCGCTGCTAAGTGCTTTTGATTGGGTTTCAACAGCAAAGATAATGGTGAACTAAACTGTGGACAAACCGAGTTAACTGCCAATTGACGTACGCGGCCACCCACTTCCAACACCGACATTAACCGATACCATTTCAAATCAATATCATTGCCAGTGACCTCTCCTTCACCTAACGGTGGTAATACCGCCGGTAAGCTTGCTTGTCCCTGAGCATTAACTAGCCCAGTAGCATCACTCGTTGCAGGCAAAGCTTGCTGTGCTGCTTGCGAAGTTTGCTCAGTTGCTAACAACGCGTGCTCATCAGTTTGATGATATTGACCGGTTTCAGCGGCCTCAATGTCCCCTGTTTGGCTCGCTAAAGACGAATCATTTACTGGTGCTGCTGGCTCCCAAGGCGGCCTATCATCGGCACTAATTAGCTGTTTATTCGCAGCCTGTGTATTTTTTTCAGGCAGCGTCTCGCTATCTTGCTGGACCTTATCTATTGATTGTGACCGATTGACTTCGGTTTCAACTTCAGTCGTTTCATTGCTATCACCAAGCGCATTGGTTTCATCAGCCGCAGGTTTACGTGTGGGTGGCACATAAGCCTTTTTACCGGCTAAAGGCTTTTTTGTGTCACTCTCCTTAGCAGGCTCTGCATCTAAGTCTGTCAGCAGCGACTGGCGGGCAGCGAGCACTGCATCAAGTGGATCATCAAAGACCTCACCGCTTGATGGTTCCGCATTGTCCCGCTGGCTGCTTGGCGATCTAACTGCTGTTTTGGCGGTTTCCACTGCACTTGTTGTATCAAACGATTGTGATGATTGATTCGGTGCAGACTGCGCAGTTTCTGCTAACGTATCAAACAACGGTGGCTCTACGTAATACTCTTCTGGCTCATCGTCCATCGCCGCTGATTGCATTTCATAGTGTTCAAGCGGGATTTGCTGCTCATCAGTTAAACTTTGTTGGCGCGCTTCTTCAGCGGCAGATAGACTCTGCGCCGCAGCTAGTTCATTTTCAGCGCTTAGCTGGTTATTTGGTTGCTGAGTACTTTGTTGAAGAGTGCTTTGTTGATGAGTGCTTTGCTGCTGTGTGCCTTCTTTGTGGGTGCTTGGTTGACCAGTGCTATGCTGAGAGTCGCGCTCATCGGTATCAAGACTCGCTTTATCCTGAGCGGACGAAGCAGCTGACTGACTACCCATTTGGCTAGCCGCTTGGCTGAGTATTAAGGCTTGTTCACTTAACAGTGCAGCATCTGCTATTTCATCGTCATTTTTACTGTCAAATTCGCTGCTGTTATCGCCATCCGCAGTCTGCTGTTCTACATCGATTGAATCTTTAGCACTTGATGAAGTCGGCCTATCATTGACCGCATCATTGCTCGAAGGTGTAGCAGCAAGGGGCAAGTCAACGGGTTTAGCTGTCACAGCTTGTTCGTTGTGCTTTATTTTTTCTGCACTATCTAAGCTAACTGCACTTTCTGCGCTGATAACAGGCTTAGCGTCTGGCAGTGATTTACCCTCATGAGGCTGTGCAAGCCAGCGATTGACCGGCTTTTCAGGCACAAAAGCAATAGCGCGCAGTAAAGCCATTTCCAAGCCCGACTTAGGATCTGCTGCGTGAGGTAAATCACGACGACCATTTAATAACAGTTGATAATAAAGCTGCACTTGCTCAGGGTTGAGCTGCTGAGCAAAATGTTCAATTTGGGTTGTATAGGCAGAGACTTGCGCGGCAGCCGGGGCAAATTGGGTCAAGGTAATTTGATGCAATAACTCCAACAGAGAACGCAACACTTCCTCAGCCTGTGCCCCCCTTGATAAGACATCATTAACTAAAGTCATCAACTGACCAATATCACCTTGCATCAAGCCATCAAGAAGCGAAATAACATAACGCTCATCTATGCTGCCTAACATAGTTTGGACAAGTTCCAACTGCACTTTACCAGCCCCGAAAGCGATGGCTTGATCGGTTAAGCTAAGCGCATCACGCATACTGCCATTGGCAGCTTTTGCCAGCAGGTTTAACGCTGTTTGATCATGACTAACATTTTCTTTGGATAATATCGTGCTCAATTGTTCAGCAATTTGATTCTGCGTTAAGCTTTTGAGGTTAAACTGCAAACACCGTGACAACACCGTCACAGGCAAACGCTGTGGGTCGGTAGTTGCTAGGAGAAACTTCACGTGTTCAGGTGGCTCTTCTAAGGTTTTCAGTAGCGCATTGAAACTGCTTCGAGACAGCATATGCACTTCATCAATCAGGTAAACCTTAAATCGACCTCGACTCGGTCGATACTGCACGTTGTCCAGTAACTCACGGGTATCATCAACTTTAGTGCGTGATGCCGCATCGACTTCAATTAAATCAACAAATCGACCTTGGGCAATCTCTTCACAGCTTGAACACGTTCCACACGGCGTCGCTGTAATGCCTTGCTCACAATTCAAGCCTTTGGCAAACAATCTCGCTAAACTGGTCTTTCCGACACCGCGAGTTCCAGAAAACAGATAAGCATGGTGTAAACGATTTTGTGTCAATGCATTGGTCAACGCATGCAACACATGTGATTGACCTACCATTTGCTCAAAAGTGGCAGGGCGCCATTTTCTGGCTAACACCTGATATGACATGGAACTCCCCAACGTGTCATGAAAATGAGAAAGCGGGACAATTGCCCTAATTGAAGCACAATACCATGCTAACGATAAAGTCGCTAGCAACCACAAAAATCCTCAGCGCAACTGATGGAAAATTAACTGAATAATCATCACAAAACAAAAAGCGCCAATGATAATCAGCATTATCATTGGCGCTTTTAGGATAAAAACCTATAGGCTATTAGCGGTTATTCACCTTCAAACTCAACGAGTTTTACTAACTCTAATCCCATCGCTTCTAGTTTAGTTTCTCCGCCTAAATCAGGTAAAGAAATCACAAATGCGGCGTGGGATACTTCACCACCCAACTGACGAATTAGTTTTACCGTTGCTTCGATGGTGCCACCTGTTGCCAACAAATCATCAACCACTAACACTTTATCATTTGCATCGATTGCATCAGTGTGGATTTCTAGCATGTCATGGCCATATTCAAGCTCATAACTTTCACTGATTGTTTGGCGAGGTAATTTTCCTGGCTTGCGAACTGGCACAAAACCAACACCTAACTCTAATGCTAAAGGCGCACCAAATAGGAAACCACGCGCTTCAGTACCCACAATTTTAGTAAA
Source organism: Shewanella waksmanii (assembly GCF_043643685.1). Taxonomy (GTDB): domain Bacteria; phylum Pseudomonadota; class Gammaproteobacteria; order Enterobacterales; family Shewanellaceae; genus Shewanella; species Shewanella waksmanii_A. The sequence continues at coordinate 505,160 of NZ_JBHZSN010000002.1, read as the reverse complement.
ACCTAGGTCTTTGTAGTGCTCAACTAATAAAGCGATAGTAGCCTGATACGCTTCTGGCTGCTCCATCAAGCTAGTCACATCTCTAAATAATATCCCTGGTTTTGGATAATCTGGAATGGATTTAATGCTTTGCTTGATTAACGCGAGTTTATCTGTGTTCATTGCTATCATCTTTTGAGTCATCCCGGTATATTTCGGGCGGGCCAAACTTGACCACTAGATTAGAATTTTCGGCTAAGCTTAAGCCGCTTTACCTGCCGTTGCAACAATCGAAGCCTAGATCTACAACATAGATTACTATGACAGATCACATTTTAACAATTCGACGGTGCTCTTTTGGGCAACGCATCGAGAGACTACTTTTGAGCTATTCATCTTCTAGCTCAGGAATTTGGCGTAAATACAGCAGCAAACAGGTACAAAAGCACGCCAACATCACTTTGACCCATAGGAGTGGCACGATGGCGATACTAATTGCAAAACTCAATGTGCTTGCAATATAAGCCTTACGCTTCAAGCCTTTGCGAATCGCTCTTTTTTCACCCCAATCAGCCAACGCTTCTGCAAACCAAGGGTGTGTCATTAGCCAGTTATGTAGGCGCTGACTTGAACGTGCGAAACAATAAGCCGCCAGTAATATAAATGGTACTGTTGGCAATAAAGGTACAATAATGCCAATGAGCCCCAGAACCAGCGCACATAAGCCAACGATTAGAAAGAAACCGCGTTTTAATACCATGAAGTTCCCAATAAAAAACCACCCGTTTAAGAGTGGTTATTATACTCAAAAGCATCTGCTAAAACAGGAATGCTTATCATTACTGTGACTAAAGCACACCTGCATGTTGTAACCAAGACAAACTTGCTGGTAATGTTGGTAGCAATAAGACTAGTAAAAATCCAATAAAATAAACTGCATCAAATGGGTCTTTAAACGGCTTGCTCATGCATTCCTCACTCTATGTTGACGTTGATTTATTGATCTAGATCAATTTTTGGCGTCATTATAGTGATCTGAATCACAGATAGATAGCCTTTAACCAAAACTATTTTAGTCGCTGAAGATTAACCTTGGCTGAACTTACTAAAGCGCACAATGCCCTTTTGTGCCATGTCATCAAGCATCTGTTGACTGCCTTGAGCTAATACCGCTTTATCCATATCAACATAAGTCTCTGTCAACCAAGTTAACACCTGCTCATAAGTCACACCATCTTGCTGTGAGATAAGCGCCAACACCTGTGCACTTAGCGGGTTAAGCTGCAAAAAACAAACTTCATCGCTGAAATCACGATATACACAAAAAAAGCTTGGTTGCTGTAGGGGTTGTTCAGGTTGAAAGTCAGGACTAATTTTGTGTACTTCATAATGGTATTGAGCAATTTTCGCACTATCGCTTATCACTAACACGCCACTATCGATGGATTGCTGTTCAACGAGGATATGCAAGGGGTTATCACGCTCAGTTGCCACACAAAGTTCTAGCCATTCATAATGTGCCAATTCCAACATAAACTCAGGATCATGTTCAGTCGGTTGGTACTCATTTTGCAAAAATGCCAAAAACTCTTGGGCAATTTCAATAAACAAAGGCGTCTTACAATTATGATTGGCAAAAAACTTTTGCACTAAATCCAACCAGTCTTGCTGCTGATATAGGGAACATAAGACCGGAAATGCATTACTTACAAAACCATTCACATTATTAAAAAACAATTCGCGATAAACAGTCATACGCCGCTGTTCAATCCCTTCAGGCAAGGGGCGACTTGGATCACGGATATAATCAATGAAACCCTGTTGAATATCAGTAAATGCCACTATGCGCTCCTTGGTACTTTCGGAAGAGCTTGTTGTTGGTATTGATGAATTTGATTGATTTCTTGCAACAACACTGACGTCTCTGGAATATTAAAATCACGTTCAAGTAGTGTTGGAAACACCCCATGTATTTCATAACACTGCTGTAATAGGCGCCAAACCGGATCGATAACATCTGCACCATGGGTATCGACCATTAGGTCCTCTGCTTCAACATAATGGCCAGCTATGTGTAGATATCGAATACGCTCGGTTGGCATCGTTTTTAAAAACTCAAGCGCATCATATTGCTGATTAATCGAATTGACGTAAATGTTGTTAACATCGAGTAGTAGCTGACAATCGGCCTCTTGCAAAACCGCATTGACAAATTCGCACTCCGTCATTTCACTGCCGGGTTGCGCATAGAAAGACACATTTTCAAGGATTAGCGGCCGCTCTAAAATATCTTCAACTTGCTTAACCCGTTTAGCTACATGAGAGACAGCTTCACTAGTAAAGGGAATTGGCATCAGATCATACATATGACCTTCGCCTGAGCAATAACTTAAATGTTCAGAATAAATATCAATACCATGGGTATCGAGAAATCCCTTAATTTGCTTTACAAAAGCAATATCTAAAGGCGTACTAGCACCAATTGATAGCGACAAGCCATGACAAAAGAACTGATGTTGCTCGGTAAGCTGACGAAACTGTTTGCCAAATTTGCCACCAAAAGTCATCCAATTTTCTGGCGCGACTTCAAGGAAATCAATCTCATTAGGTACTGACTGACAAAATTCATCGAGCATTTCTCGGCGTAATCCAAGACCGACTTTAGCTTGTTGGTTCATTACGACTCCACATCCCATAGTGAAAATGAAATAGGCCAGTAAACTGGCCTATTGATACCAATGAATTGTACAGAGTTTTGACTGCGATGAATTCACTCTCGCACATCGAATCTGTGTTAATTCAATGAGGTTATGCCGGATTAGTGGTTACCACCACATTTGCCTTCACCGCATTTACCTTCTTTAGCTTTCTTATCGCCGCCGCACTTACCTTCACCACACTTGCCTTCGCCACATTTACCTTCTTTGGCTTTTTTGGCTTTTTTGTCGCCGCCGCATTTACCTTCACCACATTTACCTTCGCCACACTTGCCTTCTTTGGCTTTCTTATCGCCGCCGCACTTGCCTTCACCGCATTTGCCTTCGCCGCACTTACCTTCCTTGCCTTTTTTCTCGCCGCCGCACTTACCTTCACCGCATTTGCCTTCGCCATCTACGATTTGGTAACCAGCTTGTAATTCACTATATCCAAAAGGGTTTGCCTGAGCTTGACCCGCGTAAGCCGAACCAGCAACAACAGTACCCAAGGCAACAGCTACAGCAGTATTTTTAACTAATTTCATAATATATTCCTTCAATAATTTCTACATGTATATGTTTGCCAACACCAATTTTTGCTGGCTCGGATAATAAGACCTGAGAGCAAACAACTTTATTTCAAAAAAATTACTCATCGTTCACATTTATGGCTCAAAATGTGAGATCTTGCAAATAAATCTTGTTCAATAAGTGTTAGGAAGCACTTGTTGAACAACATAAAATTTTCACCTTTGTGTATCAGGTAAGGTTCAAGTAGAATGGCGCGCCTTTATTTAACCAGCCAGCAAATAGCCCGACGTTTTCAGGCTAATACCTAGGCATACTATGGATAACCAATAATCATGCGTGTCATTCTTGCTCCGATGGAGGGGGTTGCAGATGCCCCAATGCGTTCATTGCTTACCCAAGTCGGCGGCTATGATCTGGTGATTAGCGAATTTATTCGTATTGTTGACCAACTGTTGCCAAAACGCGTTTTCTATCGTCTATGTAGTGAACTCAATCATCAATGCCGCACTCCTGCCGGCACCCCCGTCAGACTGCAGCTATTGGGACAACATCCTCAGTGGATGGCTGAAAACGCGGTAAGAGCGATTGATCTTGGTAGCCGCGGCGTTGATATCAACTTCGGTTGCCCTGCCCCTATGGTCAATAAAAGCAATGGCGGGGCTGCGCTATTAAAGCAGCCAGATGTTATTTACCAAGTCGTTGCCGCAGTGCGTCAAGCTGTAGACAGCTCAAAACCCGTCTCTGCAAAAATCCGCCTTGGCTGGGATGATAAAAGTCGCTGCGTAGAGATCGCACAAGCCATTGCCGCTGCAGGCGCAACTGAATTAACGGTTCATGCTAGAACTAAGGAAGAAGGCTATCGTCCACCGGCCCATTGGCAATACATTAAGCAAATCAAAAATGCGATTGATATACCGGTGATTGCAAATGGTGAAATATGGAGCCAGGAGGACTACCTCGCCTGTAAACAAGCCAGCGGCTGTGAAGATGTGATGTTGGGTCGTGGTGCCCTTACTGTGCCCAACCTTGCCCATGTAGTAAAAGGACAACAATCGCCTTTATCTTGGCAAGCAGTCAAAGCCTTGCTACTGCAATATTCTGAATTTGAAATTGTCAGTGATAAAGAAAAATACTATCCAGCAAGAATAAAGCAATGGCTAAAATTTGTTGCACGTCATTATCCAGAAGGTGAACAGCTATTTGTTGAGCTAAGAGTACTTAAGCAGACCGCAGACATTTTGTCGCTATTAAAACAAGCCTAAAAGCGTTAACAAGCGCAATGATTCCGCCATACAGGTCAGATCTCTGTGACTAATTGATCTAGCAAGACAAAATGTCACACAGATTTGATCTCAATCATAGCTGATATTCGCCACCTGTTTACACTGAATAACCACTATCAGTAATTAGGCGAAGACACGTGAATAATAACTCGGTCAGACAAGTTTTGTCGGAAGTAGAAGCTGATCTGAGGGCTGACTTGGATAGACAGCAAATTAGTCAACTTGGCAGCCTGGCTTATACAGCCTCTATCAGTGATTTAATCGAACAGCTCACCCAACTTAAACGTTGCGATGATCCTTTGTTCATACAACTTACCAAGCTTGACGCAGCATATTGTCAACTTGATATCGGCATGTACGGCTTGTGTGCTGACTGCGAATCAGAAATTGAAGCTGAGCGGCTCGCTAAAGATCCCCTCGAGCAACGCTGTGCTGCCTGTAGCGCCGAATTTTTTCACCAGCACAGGCAAGAATTACGCCTAACTCATTAGCCGAATAACACTGCACACAACGCTTACATCGTGATTTTCGCAGTCTTTTTAATAAAGCAGATATAAAAAAACCTCCCAATTGGGAGGTTTTTTACTTATCTAAACAAGTTTAGAATTTTTGGTTGATTCTTAGGTAGAAAGTACGACCTAGGACATCATATAGATTTGTATTCACATCACGGTACCCAGCGTAGTCATACCAAGTAGGCGCTTCTTCATCAAACAAGTTGTTCACACCAACAGTAATTGTACCATTCCAATCGTGAGTATAACCCACTTGGAAGTTATGCTTAAAGTAATGCGGCGTATCAACAATATAATCGTAACCTAAATCATTCCAGAAATCGGCTGATTGGCTACCAATATATACTGTTGTCCAAGCAGCGTTGAAGTCATTGTAATACCAAGCTGCAGCAAAGTTACCACGTAATTGTGGATAGTCTTGTACACCAGCCCAATCAATTACATCAGACTCAGCATCTGCTTTCTCTTTGAAATCTAGAATGTGTGTCAAATCAAGCTTTAGGTTGAAATCACCGAATCCCGTCTCGACATTATAGCTAGTGGCAAAGTCAAAGCCGGATGTTTCTAGTGAAGCTTTATTAACATAACCACTTTCGATGTATTCAATCTTGCCATCTGAGCCACGTGTTACGAATGGAGAGCCACCGTTAAGCTTTTCATCTCTAATCACATCAGTTGCACTAACTGACTCAATCTTATTGTCATAAGTTATTGAGTAATATGACAGCTCAAGACTCCAAGCATCGGTAACATTCCAAACGCCGCCTAAGGTCAACGAGTTACCTTCTTCAGCTTCAAGATTTGGGTTACCACCAAACCAAGTTTTGTGTTGGTTACCTGTTGCACAGTAGTTTTCATCAGCACCTGGGTTAGCTTCACACCAAACAGAATCATAAGCTTTCTCGAAGCTCAAAGATTGCGATGAGAACATTTCGCCCATATTTGGCGCGCGGAAAGAGTCACCATAGCTTGCACGTAATAACAGTGAATCAACTGGACGCCAGCTTAGGCCAAACTTAGGTACAACTGCATCAAAAGTTGATGAGTTGGTCACCTGACCTTCTGGTCCAGTAAGTGTACCTTCTTGCTCGTAACGCTCATATCTAAGAGCTGCAGAAACTTCGAAGTTTGCAGGTAGTGCCACTTGAACTTCGGTATAAGCCGATTGTCTAGTACGTTCAGCATCAACATCATCACCACCTGACCCACCAGAAATAATACCAGCAGCAGATTCAGGATCTGATGTTTGCTTGAAATTAATCATTTCATATTCAACACCACCAACAATAGCTACCGATACGTCGCCTTCTTCATACAAAAGCGTGCTAGCTAAACCATCAATTTGGGTACTGTCGAATTTACCTTGATAAACACCTGTGTGAGCAGCAGCACTATACAAAGCGGTCATTTGTTGATCCCACTCGGTATAACTCATACCAGAGGTATTAAAGATGTCATAATTTCCTGTATCAATTTCACTCTGGATAATGTCATCATTAATCAAATTATAATTAAATGCATTGGTGGTTGAACCAGAGTGCTGAACATTCAGCTCCCAATCTAAACCATTACCAAGCTCAGCATAACCCACAAACCCACCAAGAATGTCATAGCTATTTGTTTCAGTTAACGTATCACGCTCACCAATTTGCACTGAACGCATGTACAAAGTCATATCTTCGCCAGTAGGGTTGTACTGGTTATCTGCACTCATTACAGGATAGTTCGTCGAAACAGGGGTACCTGCATAACGAGTATGAGTATCACTTAATGATGCAGTACCACGTCCACGGAACTGAATATTGTCAGTGATTTCATAGTTAAAATTGGTCATAAACGAGTTACGTGTTAAATCACCAAATAGCTTAGTTACTTCACCATAACTGTAGAAACAACGACCATTGTTTTCACCATCGGTACCATTTGAAACATTTTCAGTTTCTTCACACATGTCTGAGTTTGAATAGAACGCATAGATATCGTCGCCATCTTCATTTTTCTCACCTGTGTTGTAGTAGCCGTTAGGTACTGAACTGAACGAACTATAATCACCGTAGCTCGGGTCATCCATTTTCCAGATATCTCTATCCATTACTGCTTTAGTGTCATAGTACTCATAGGTAAACGTAATATTACCTTTATCACTGTTGAAACCTGTAGCAATAGAGAATCGATTAGCATCACCACCTTCTACAGAAGGCTGTTCAAGACTGTAGTCTAATTGAAAACCATCAAAATCTTTTTTAGTAATGATGTTAATTACACCTGCAACCGCATCAGAACCATAAACGGCTGAGGCACCGTCACGAAGAATTTCGATACGCTCTACAATAGCAATTGGGATCTGAGAAGTATCAGCAGTCGAACCAGAGCTCGAACTTGTGCCTGGCATGCGGCGGCCATCTAGTAATACCAATGTAGCCTGAGAACCCAAACCACGCATGTTTACGCTCGAGGTCGCGCTAGCACCAGAACCATAACCTGACGTACCACGCCAAGAACCAAAAGCGTTAATAGATGCATTATTTAATACATCGGCAACAGTCTTTTCACCTGTTAGGGCAATATCTGCAGCACTCAGAACTGTAACAGGTGAAGAAGTTTCCATATCCACCTGCTTAATACGTGAACCGGTAACTTCAATTCTCTCAACTTTGTCGCTTTGCTCTTCAGCAAACGCGACGCCCGAAAATGCAACGCTAGTTGCAGTCGCTAGCAAACCAATGCGCACTGCTTTCGCTGTTAAGGTCAAAGAGTTCATATTTTCTCCCTTCTTCACCAGATTTAAAGTTAATAAAAATCAGATGAATGATGTTTGTTATTTTATTTTGTTGTTAGAAGTTAATGACTTCGTTAAAAATACTGCAAAAATAACAAAAACAAGTCAATTAGATTCACAAGCAAACAACTTCTTTGAAAACAATTGATACAAACAGGCTCAAAACACAAACAAAAAACCACCTCCAAAATAAATTTAAAAACATTAAAATCAACAACTTCAATACCAGAAAAAGCATAACACCCAGATAGAAAGTTATTTATCAAACCATGGTTACAAAATAATACATATGAAAAAACAAAGTTAAATAAAATACGATCGATTAACAAGGGTGAAACCTGGAAACATATTAAAAACAATAAATATAGATTTGATACATAATTAAAAAAATGCGAGCCAACAAAATTAAAACAACCACTAACAAAATATAAATAACAATTAGAAATACTAAATGACTTTTAGAAGTATGCTTAATAAATCACCACATAAGGGGAAGCGATAGCTGAAAGCCATTAAAAAGCCTCTTAGGAGTGCAATACTCAGGTATTTAAATATGGTTTCTATGACGCTACTCGACTGCAATAGATCTCCCCGCGTGATGTCATAGAGGTGACCTTGGGGTATCAGCTAGGCCATAAGCTAAGTGGCAACGTAAGACGAAACAAAAATGGAGCACTAAATGGGAAAGGTGATGCGAAACAATATGTCGAAATCGATGGACAAACAGCGAGGTTTTACCACATCGCAAGTAAAAAGTAGTAAAAGCGAGAGGCACGGTATCAGCAGCTAGCCTTCAAGCTTGTTTTAGAAAGAAAATGATAAACTAGAAAAGATAGCAATGATAAGAGAAAGCAAGTGATTAGCGAGCAGCAAAACGTACTAATTAGCTGCTCAATCACATGAACAGCTAAAGTAGAGCGCTTTAACTGAGGGCAACCTTTGCAAAATAGATTGCAGTTTTGACCTCGTGAGACGAATAATAACTCACCAGTAACTCATCGCCTTCAACGACCACGCCCGCGTAGCTGGTATCACCTGCCGATGGTAAACGAATAAGTTCATTAACAATATGACGCTCAATATCAATATGTACGATCGCAGTCCTAACCTGCTCGTCGTAAAGCCGAACCACGGCATACAGCTTATCTTGATAAACAAAAGTCACCGGCCCACCAACTCTTTTATCCAGCTCCACCCAACGCCAATCAGTAAACGGGGCCGAAGCCACGCCTAACAAGGCTAGCTGCTCATCTGACCAAACCGGATCTCGACGTAATAAACAATAAGCTTGGGTTTGCAGCTGATCTGATACAGAGGTGCTGATAAACGATAAGCCTGACTCATTAACATAGCCCTGCTGATTAAACCGCTCAATTATAGCGCGATAGTTATCGCCATCTTCACTTTGATACAATGCCACATAACCATCATCTTCATTGGGAAAGTACGCCACACCATATAACCTGTCTTGGTATTTGGCGATACGCCATAACCACTCGCCTTGTTCGGCAATCGGTTTAGGTTTGGACCAAGTGCTGCCATCGGCGCTTTTCCACACAAAACTCTGCAAAGGCGCTCTTTGTGGTTCACGAACTGGCCCAGCACCAAAAGCGAGTAACAGGCCGTTAAATACCACCAGTTTACCATCACGAAGATCACGTCCTTTCACGGTAAATTGGTAGACAGACTGCCAAGTTTGACCTTCATCTACCGACTTAAGCAGTCGCAATGCACCATGAGCACACACATGGGCTTCACCTTCTCGAAATATGCAATACAAAGCACCATTAAATCGCACTAAATCAGTAAATGCATTGTGAGGGGCACAATCCCAAATCATATTGCTGTGAATAAGTTGCATCGCCAAGCTATCCTCTAAAACCTTTGCTTAAGCTAATGTAATTTTTATTGTTGTCGAAATCCAGCCTAGCAAAGCTAGTTGGCGAACATGAATAAAAAAGGCCGCTATATAAGCGGCCTTAACATTGGAGATACTCGTCAACTGACAGCGATAGTTAGCTGCGCTGTCTAGGTTTAGCGCCAGCACTTTTATGCTTACGCACTGCACGACGAATCTTGGCACTTTTCACTTTAGCACGAGCAACACTATGTTTATCTGTGCCTAAAAGGGTACGGTTCTCTTCTGGTAAACCCGCCAATTGGCGTAAATAGTTCACTTGTTCAATAGGTAGCTCAACCCAACCACCACGAGGTAGTGACTTAGGTAATTCAATCATGCCATAACGAATACGGATCAAACGACTTACTTGAACTTCCTGAGATTCCCACAAACGGCGAACTTCACGATTACGCCCTTCTGCAAGCGAGACATGCCACCATTTGTTCATCCCTTCACCACCGGCTGCTTTCACTTTATCAAAATGGGCTGGCCCATCTTCTAAAGTGACACCGGTACGCAAACGTTGAATAATGCCATCGGTTACTTCACCAAACGTGCGTACCGCGTACTCACGTTCAACCTCATGGGATGGATGCATTAATCGATTGGCTAACTCCCCATCTGAGGTGAACAAAAGTAAACCAGAGGTATTGATATCCAAACGTCCTACCGCGACCCAGCGAGAATCTCGGGTTCTTGGTAAACGATCAAACACGGTTGGGCGTCCTTCTGGATCCTTACGGCTACAAATTTCACCTTCAGGTTTATGATAAGCAATAACTCGGCAAACGATATCTTCTTCAGACTTAATTGATACTGCGCGACCATCGATACGAATTTTGGCATCGGATTCAACGCGATCGCCAAGTTTTGCTATCTCGCCATCAATACTAACTCGACCTGCAGCAATCCATGCCTCCATCTCACGACGGGAGCCATGGCCTGCACGGGCCAAGACTTTCTGCAATTTTTCACTCATTAGTAATAGACTCTTGTGTTATTGGGTTTGGCACGTTTTCAGGTTGCGGATTTGCCGCGACTGATTTAGTAAACAATGCCTCTAACGACTCAGGTTCGGTTAATGGCGGTAAGTCCGCTAACGCTTCTAAGCCAAAGTAGGCTAAAAATTCATTGGTAGTGGCATAAAGCGCTGGTCGACCAGGTACATCTTTATGCCCTACTATTTTAACCCATTGCCTGTCTGTCAGGCTTTTAATCGTATGGCTACTCACCGCCACACCACGAATAAACTCTATATCTCCCCGAGTAACAGGTTGGCGATAAGCAATGACTGCTAATGTTTCCAACGTTGCCCGAGAATATTTCGGTGCCTTTTCCTGCCATAATGTTTGCAGGTAAGGACTTAATTCGGCGGCGGACTGAAACCGGTAACCGCCAGCCACCTTAACTAATTGTACACCACGTCCTTGATAGTCATGTTGCAACTCCTCAAGCGCTTGTTTTACTTTTGCTCGCGATACAGCAAAAGGCACAAGAACAGATTCCATTAAATGTTTAATGGACACCGTTTTAGCCATGACAAATAAGCTTGCTTCTATCAACTGTTTCAGTTGATCGGGATTGATCTGCAACGCTTTACGTTTAGCCAATTAATTCGCTCTTACATGTATGGTTGAAAATGGCTCACTTTGCACGAGCTCAACTAACATCTCTTTGACCAACTCCATCAAGGCTAAAAAGCTCACAACTACGCCAGCTCTCCCCTCGGAAACATCAAAGAGTTTCTCAAATGGCACAAATGCTTCGCCTTCCAACATCGCCAGTATTTTTGCCATGCGTTCTCGGGTAGACAATGTTTCCCGTTGAACATGGTGATGCTCGTTCGCTTCAACCCGTTTTAACACCGCTGAAAAAGCCAAAGCTATCTCACCTAGTGATACCGTCGGTGGTAAAACCACGGGTTTAATATCGGGTGCAGGCATCGCTTTAGCCTGGAAATAATCGCGTTCCATCCGAGGTAATTCATCCAGCGACTGCTGCGCATGTTTTATTACTTCATACGCCTTTAGCTGCTTAATCAGTTGTGCTCGAGGATCTTCTTCATCCTCTTCATCACTGGCTTGCTTTGGCAATAATAGTCGAGATTTAATCTCTGCAAGCGTCGCTGCCATGACTAAATAATCTGCGGCCAACTCAACTCGGGCACCTTGAAGTAGATCGATGTACTCCAAATACTGCTCAGTGACCGGGGCAATCGCCAATTCGACAACATCTAACTTCTGCTTACGAATTAAATACAACAACAGGTCTAACGGACCTTCGAATGACTCAAGGAAAACCTCAAGTGCTTCAGGCGGAATAAACAGATCAGCAGGCAGTTGTTTTACCGCTTCCCCTCTCACAATCGCTAAAGGTAAACGTTGCTGTGTTCCCTGCATGCACTACCCTTCACCCATAGAAAACCGCGCTGCATCTTGCCAAAACCGCGACCTGATTTAGCCAAACGCGCGATTATACCCGTTTACTAGTATAATGGATAGCATTATACGAAAGGACTGATATCGCCGGCGCCTTCACGGATAACTTCAATATCACCATCAGACATATCAATCACCGTCGTTGGCTTTTCTCCTAAATACCCACCATGAATAATCACATCAACCTGATGCTCCAACACATCACGAATATGTTCCGGATCAGATTCGGTAAATTCTTCGCCTGGCAAAATTAAACTGGTCGACATCAAGGGCGCATCCAGTGCTTCTAATAAGGCCAAAGCAATCACATTATCGGGCACGCGAATACCAATGGTTTTCTTTTTAGGATTTTGTAGTCTTTTGGGGACTTCTTTTGTGGCTTTAAAAATGAAGGTGTAAGGCCCTGGGGTGTTGTGTTTTAGCACCCGATAGGCTTGATTATCAACCCGAGCATAATTAGCTAACTCAGATTGATCGCGACACATTAAGGAAAAATTGTGGTCGTTCTCAATTTGACGAATACGGGCAATACGCGTCATGGCATCTTTGTCACCTATCATGCAGCCCAATGCATACCCCGAGTCGGTTGGGTAAACAATTACGCCACCTTGTTTTATCACATGCACTGCCTGTCCAATCAGCCGTGCTTGCGGGTTCTCTTCATGTACATAAAAAAACTGACTCATGTTGTTCTCATCCAAGCTGTCATTATTATTTGCTGTTGCTTAATCACGCGTCGGCATTTCGCCACGTCGCATCTTGCCAAATCCATTGAACATCTTTTGGCCTAAATAGATTCTTACCTAGCTCTATCCAACTTCCAGGAAAGTGAAAATCACTGCCTAGTGATGCCGACAGACCATTGAGCTTACTTAATGCAATCAAGTTATTACGATCTTCTATACTCTGCTGTCCCAAGACAACTTCAATGGCATCACCACCGGATTCAGCAAACTCTCTAACCAACCTTTTTAACCATTTAGCTGATAATTTATATCCGCTTGGGTGTGCAAGCACAGCTACGCCACCAGCCTGATGAATAAATTCAATGGCTGTGGCCATATCGGACCAATTATTGGGTACATAGCCAGTTTTGCCCCGCGCTAAATACTTTTTAAACACTGCCGCAGGTGAGACAGCATAACCATTATCAGCTAACCAACGCGCGTAGTGACCTCGACTCAACGCCGCACCGTCGGCTAAACGTGTCGCCCCTTCAAAGGCACCGCTAATACCTGCTTTATCAAGTCTAGCGCCAATTTCCTCTGCTCGCGTTTGCCTTAATTGGCGTTGCTTAAGCAAAAAATCTTGTAGCCCTTCATGATCTATGGCGATATTCAGCGCCACGATATGAATATCGAAATTATGCCAGCGAGTGGAAATTTCAACGCCATTAATTAATTGTAGCGATTGTTGGTGTGATTGATTGTATTGGTGGGCTTCGGCTAAACCCGCGGTAGTGTCATGATCAGTAATCGCTAACACCCCAACACCTTTTTGGATGGCTCGCTCAACGATTTCACTAGGAGACAGTTGGCCATCAGAGGCCGACGTGTGACAATGTAAGTCCACGACTATAGATTCATCTATCATGGCCTTATTCTACTTGAGTTTGTTAATATAAACACTATCCCAGCGAACAAAGCCTTAATAATCTGCTACAAAATCACCACCAAATTCAGTTTTAGGCCATTTAGTTCCTAAATAGAATAATATTCAATTGACATCATCGGCTTGCTGAGGTTTTATATAGCCATCTAACAGATTTTATCTTTTACAGAACCAGAGCACAGCATAATGACCAAACAGTTTATCAACATCAATTGGTGGTGGCACTTCCCAACATAGCGGGTGGTGTGAATAACTGTGCTCATGTAAAAGAGACGAAATTCAACAAAAAGCCCGCACTTGATGCGGGCTTTTTGTTAACTAAATTTTACTCTACATATTGCCCGTGATTGCGATACCTATAATTGGAAGCGAGAGAAATAGATGACATTAGCTCAAGTCACAACGGTTAAGGAACGGATAGATTATCCCAATGATCCGCTCAGCCTTTATCAATTAATAACCCAAGATAAAGCGCACAGCATGCTGTTAGAATCTGCTGAGATAGAAAGTAAGGATAATATTCGAAGTTTAATATTAACCGACGCAGCATTATCCATTCGTTGTAGCGGTTATCAGCTCACCTTTACTGCGTTAACCAGTAATGGCGAAACCCTACTTGCCCCCATTGCCGATTTTTTCAGCGATGCGACCGTTGAGCTTAACGAGCGTGTTCTCAATATTGGCTTAAACAAGTCAACACAACCACTGGATGAAGACGCGAGATTAAAATCTGTTTCGCCACTAGACGGCTTAAGGGCCCTTATCCAACATATTGATTGCGGCGCTAGTCCCGAATTTGAGGACCTCTTTCTCGGCGGTGTGTTAGCTTATGACTTAATCGATACTGTTGAGCCTTTACCCATCGTAGCCGAAAGCGAAAATAGTTGTCCTGACTACCTATTTTATCTCGCAGAAACCTTAATTACGGTCGATAGACAAGCTGAAACGGCAAAAGTCATTACCCACCGCTTTTCTCATCAGCAAAATTGCAATCAACAATACGCTGAAGTACTCAACACTCGGGTTGATAAGATAAAACAGCAAGTCGCTGAGCTACCAGAGCCCATAGCACTACGCCCAATTGACGCTGAAGTTAACGTTAATATTTCCGACGCTGAATTTTGTCAGCATGTAAAAGATTTAAAAGAGCATGTATGTGCTGGCGATATTTTCCAAGTGGTCCCCTCTCGTAGCTTCAGTTTACCCTGCCCCAATACACTCGGCGCATATCGAGCATTACGACTCACGAACCCAAGTCCTTATATGTTTTATTTTCGCGGCGATGATTTCACTGTTTTTGGGGCATCGCCAGAAAGTGCGCTAAAGTATGAAACCCATACGAATCAAGTCGAAATTTACCCTATTGCCGGTACGCGCAAACGTGGCAAAAACTCTCAAGGTCAAATTGATGCGGACCTTGACAGTCGTATCGAATTAGAGCTGAGGCTGGATAAAAAAGAGCTCTCAGAACATCTGATGCTCGTTGATTTAGCAAGAAATGACGTGGCACGTATTAGCCAAAGTGGCACTCGCAAAATACCTGAACTGCTCAAGGTTGATAGGTACTCTCACGTTATGCATTTGGTTAGCCGTGTGACGGGACAACTACGTGAAGATCTTGACGCCCTGCATGCCTACCAAGCGTGTATGAATATGGGCACACTCACTGGTGCACCTAAAGTCAGTGCAGCTCAATTAATTAGAGGGGTAGAAAAAGCAAGGCGAGGCAGTTATGGCGGCGCTGCAGGCTACGTCAATGGATTGGGAGATATGGATACCTGTATCGTTATTCGCTCCGCATTCGTTAAACAAGGGATCGCCCATATTCAAGCCGGCGCGGGTGTGGTTTATGACTCAGATCCACAATCAGAAGCTGATGAAACCAGACAAAAAGCCCAAGCCGTGATTTCAGCCATCAAACTAGGAGGCGGACAATGAAGATCTATCTTCTTGATAATTTCGACTCGTTCACCTACAACCTCGTTGACCAATTTCGAAGCCTCGGGTTTGAGGTAGTGATCTACCGTAACGATGTCGATGCACAATTTATTGCAGACAAGTTATTGAGTGAGCTTACACCAAGCGCGTTAGTTTTATCACCTGGCCCGGGGGCTCCCCATGAAGCAGGTTGTTTGATGGAACTATTAGCGCTGGTCGCTGGTAAAGCCCCTATTTTAGGGATCTGCTTAGGTCACCAAGCAATTGTTGAGCACTTCGGTGGTAAAGTGGAACGCGCAAACAATGTCGTCCATGGTAAAGCAAGTCCCACCTTCCATAATGGACAAGGGGTTTTCAGCCAATTAGCCTCACCATTACCGGTTGCGCGCTATCACAGTCTGGTCGCCACTGAGGTACCTGATTGTTTAGAAGTCATCGCAACCACAGAGTCAATGCCAATGGCGATATCACATCGTACTCATAAAATCATTGGCTTTCAGTTTCACCCTGAGTCAATACTCACGACTTTAGGTAGCCAACTGTTAACCCAAAGCCTGACATATCTTACCGCCGATACATGCAAGGACCCCAACTCATGAGCCAGCAACAAACTATTTTAGATCAACTCTTTGAAGGGAAAAGTGTTAGTCGCGAACAAGCCAAGCACTTATTTACCAGTATCGTTAACGGTGAGATGCATGAGGCCACTATGGCCGGCATGCTAGTGGCGATGAAAATGCGTGGTGAAACCATCGAGGAAATCTCTGGTGCAGCCGATGCGCTAAGACAAGCTGCAAAACCTTTCCCAACACCTAGCACAGATACCCAGTCTCGCGGTATTGTCGATATTGTCGGCACCGGTGGTGATGGTCATAATACAATTAACATTTCAACCACAGCAGCATTTGTTGCTGCAGCAAGTGGCGCTAAAGTCGCTAAACATGGCAATCGGAGTGTTTCAAGTAAGTCTGGCTCATCAGATTTGTTGGCACAATTTGGTATTGATTTAACCATGTCGCCTGAAACAGCCAGAGACTGCCTAGATGATATCGGTTTGTGCTTTTTATTTGCACCGCATTATCACGGCGGTGTACGCCACGCAGTCCCTGTTCGCCAAGCACTAAAAACACGCACATTGTTTAATGTATTAGGCCCACTGATTAACCCTGCTCACCCAGAATATATGGTACTTGGTGTCTATCACGCGGATTTGGTAACCCCTATCGCAGAGGTACTACAGGCCCTCAACGTAAAACGAGCTATGGTTGTGCACGGCAGTGGCCTCGATGAAGTGGCCGTACACGGTGAAACCTTGGTGTGTGAGTTAAAAGATAATCAACTTAATCACTATCAATTAACGCCGGAGCAATTAGGTGTTGAAACCGCGCAGCTCGGCGATTTAACCGGTGGTACACCAGAGGAAAATGCCCAATTCACCCGTGACATTTTGCAAGGTAATGGCCAAAGCGCTCATCAAAACGCTGTGGCGGTGAATGCAGGTTGTGCCCTGTATGTTTCAGGTGTCTGTGACACACCTGCGGCGGGAACCCAACTCGCACTGCAAACATTAGCCAGTGGCAAAGCCTATAATCAATTACAACAGCTCGCTAACGCTAGCCAGCAATAATGGAGTCGCTCGTGGAAAACTGTGTAAGAACGACCACTGAAGTTAAACAAGCCAACGTGTTGACCAAGATCGTCGATACCAAGGTTGAACATATTGCTGCGCTAAAACAGCGTTTCCCAACGGAGAGCTTAAAGCCTCAAATCTCAGACAGAAGCTTGTACGAAGCTCTTAAAGCTCCTAATGCTGGTTTTATTTTTGAATGCAAAAAAGCCAGCCCATCCAAAGGCCTGATTCGAGAAAACTTCGATGTTGAGGCTATTGCGGATGTGTATGTCAAATATGCAGCAGGTATTTCAGTCCTCACTGATGAGCAATTTTTTCAAGGTGATATGGACTACATACCGCAAGTTCGCCAACGGGTGACGCAACCCATATTGTGTAAAGACTTTTTCGTTGACCGTTACCAAGTGCAATTAGCCGCACATCAGGGTGCTGATGCTATTTTACTTATGCTATCGGTACTGACCGATGAGCAATACCAACAGCTCGCCATAGAGGCTAACAAGTTCTCGCTAGATATTCTCACCGAAGTGAGCAATGAAGAAGAGCTGCATCGCGCCGTGGCATTAAACGCCAAGATTATTGGGATTAACAACCGTAATTTACGTGATTTAAGCACAGATCTAGCCACTACAGAGCATCTTGCACCTTTAATACCTAGCGACACCGTAGTGATCAGTGAGTCAGGGATCTATACCCACCAGCAGGTGCTCAGATTAAGCCCTTTGGTTGATGGCTTCCTAGTGGGTAGTTCGTTAATGGCAGAAGATGATTTGGATTTAGCCTGTCGTACCCTAACATTCGGCCACAATAAAGTCTGTGGATTAACTACATTAGAAAATGCCCAACACGTGAGTGAGTTTGGCGCTATTTATGGTGGGCTAATTTTCGCAGAAAAATCACCGCGCTATATTTCTCCACAACAAGCGCTTGATATCGTCACAGCTCACCGAGCATCCTCGCCAGCACTTCACTTTGTCGGGGTATTTGTTGATGAATCAGTAGAGAAAATTGCCGCTATCGCCAATGAGCTAAATTTATACGCTGTGCAACTCCATGGCAGTGAAACCCAGTACAGTATTGAACAATTGAAACAGCAACTCGCCAAGCTTGGCTGCCAAGCTCAAGTCTGGAAGGCAATTGCTGTGGATGTTAATACCAGCACGATAGATCAACTCTCACTACCAGACAATGCCGATCGCCTGCTTTACGACAGTAAGCTAGACACAGGTGATACGCAGCACTTTGGTGGCACAGGAAGCCGTTTTAACTGGCAAGCGTCACTGCCTAACAAAGCGCTATCAATGCTCGCAGGTGGCCTTAATACAGAAAACGCACAGCAAGCAAGTCAACAAGGTTTCTTGGGATTAGACTTAAACTCGGGTCTAGAAACGCAGCCTGGGCAAAAAGATCCCCAACAAATTAAAGCGGCATTTGCAGCAATAAGACAATATTAATTTACATGACGTGATTGCGAGTTCCATCGAAAAGGGACTCGCAATCACCTCAACCCAATTAGGACATGATCTATGACCAAGCTTGACCCTTATTTTGGCGAATATGGTGGTATGTATGTACCACAGATATTGATGCCAGCACTAAAGCAGTTAGAAGCTGCATTTGTTGATGCTCAAAATGATGCAGACTTTAAAGCGGAGTTTAGTGATCTGCTAAAAAACTATGCAGGTCGCCCAACCGCTCTTACTTTGACACGTAATCTCAGCCCTAACCCACTGGTCAAAATCTATCTTAAACGAGAAGATTTACTCCATGGTGGAGCCCACAAAACTAACCAAGTATTAGGCCAAGCTTTACTGGCAAAGCGCATGGGTAAGAAAGAGATCATTGCTGAAACCGGGGCCGGTCAACACGGTGTTGCGACGGCATTGGCATGTGCACTGCTTGATTTAAAATGCAAAGTATATATGGGTGCAAAAGATGTTGAGCGTCAATCGCCTAACGTGTTTCGAATGAAACTAATGGGTGCTGAAGTCATCCCTGTCACATCAGGATCGGCAACCCTTAAAGATGCGTGTAACGAAGCCATGCGTGACTGGTCAGCAAGTTATGATAAAGCGCACTACCTACTTGGTACAGCTGCTGGCCCGCATCCATTCCCAACAATCGTGCGTGAATTCCAGCGTATGATTGGTGAAGAAACCAAGCAACAAATTTTGGCTTTAGAAGGTCGCCTACCTGATGCGGTGATAGCCTGTGTCGGCGGTGGTTCCAATGCCATCGGTATGTTTGCTGATTTCATTGATGAAACAGACGTAAAGTTAATCGGTGTAGAGCCCGCAGGCTTAGGTATCGATACGCCAAAACATGGGGCACCGCTTAAACATGGTAAAACCGGCATTTTCTTCGGAATGAAAGCACCGCTAATGCAAGACCCTGAAGGACAAATTGAAGAATCTTATTCTGTCTCTGCCGGATTAGATTTCCCATCAGTGGGCCCTCAGCATGCCCATTTAGCGGCCACTGGCCGTGCAAGTTATGAATCAGCAACCGATGATGAAGCGTTAGAAGCTTTCCAAAAATTGGCGCGCAGTGAAGGCATTATCCCAGCATTAGAATCATCTCATGCTATCGCATACGCCTTAAAAATGGCGGAAGCCGCGACCGAAGAAACCATTTTGGTTGTCAACCTTTCAGGTCGTGGAGATAAAGACATCTTCACCGTATCAGATATTTTAGAACAACAGGAGAGCGGCAATGAGTAATCGTTATCAAGCAGCTTTTGCCGCATTAAAGCAGCAAAATCGTGGCGCATTTGTTCCTTTTGTCACATTAGGCGACCCGAGTGTCGAAGTCTCACTAAAAATCATCGACACTTTAGTGGAAAATGGTGCAGATGCCTTAGAGCTCGGTTTTCCATTTTCAGACCCACTGGCTGATGGACCCGTTATCCAAGGCGCCAATTTACGCTCCCTTGCATCGGGCACGACACCAAGTCAGTGCTTTGAAATGTTAGCCACAATCAGAGCTAAGTACCCGCAGCTCCCCATCGGTTTATTACTTTACGCAAACTTAGTTTATGCCAATGGTATTGATACATTTTACGCCAAAGCTAGTGAAGCAGGGGTGGATTCTGTATTGATTGCTGACGTACCTGTAGAAGAAGCGCAACCGTTTATTGACGCTGCAATCGCGCATCACATCGACCCGATTTTTATCGCGCCACCCAATGCTGACAGTACAACGCTTAAGCAGGTGAGTGAACAAGGCCGTGGATACACTTATCTATTATCTCGAGCGGGTGTCACCGGTACCGAATCTAAAGCGGGAATGCCTATCAATGATATCCTTGCAAAGTTAGCTCAATATGATGCGCCACCGCCATTGTTAGGTTTTGGGATAGCTGAGCCGAAACAGGTAAAAGCCGCCATTGAAGCCGGCGCAGCTGGGGCCATTTCGGGCTCTGCCGTGGTAAAAATCATCGAAGCACATCAACATGATGAAGCGAAAATGCTAGCTGCCCTGGCAAGTTTTACCGCGGATATGAAAGCGGCGACTTAACCATTAGCTTACGCCAACTGTGCAAACATAAAAATGCCTGATTCGTTCAGGCATTTTTATGTTTTATAGCTAACTAAAATAACGCTAAGCTTTGATCTAACCAACTATCTGCAGTTAAACATCGTGGCATACTGAATTGGCAATACATAAAAACTGGGCCAATTAGGATGAAGGGTACATCACTTAGTCGTCGCAAATTAACTATCGCAGGCATAGTGCAAGGAGTGGGGTTTAGACCTGAAGTCTATCGTATTGCATTGGCACATCAATTGAGCGGTTATGTATGTAACCATAGTGATGGCGTCACCATTGAAGTGCAAGGACCAGCTAGCAGTATAAACGCCTTTACTGACGCATTGCGGCATTCTCCCCCGCCTCTGGCGCGTATCGATCGCTTTGATTATGAAGACGTAGAACTACGTGCCAATTGCCATAAATTTGTCATTGAGCAAACCCTGGCTAAAAAAAATGCCATTGTTGTTGTGCCTACTGATAAAAGCTGCTGCGCTGACTGCCTAGCCGAGATAAATCAGCCTGATAATCGCCACTTTCAATACCCTTTTACCAATTGCACTAATTGCGGGCCGCGATATAGCCTGATCACTAACCTCCCCTATGATAGACCGCAAACTTCCCTGGCAAACTTTGGTTTATGTATGGCATGCCACGATAGCTATCATAACCCCCTTGACCGCCGTTACCATGCACAACCGGTTAGCTGCCCAACATGTGGCCCCCATTTAACCTTGCTCAATGCCGACGCTCAGCCTATCGCAGAAAAAACCGCAGCCTTGACCGAGTGTATTGGCTATATCAAACAAGGGAAAATTGTGGCAATTAAAGGCCTTGGCGGGTTTCATCTTGTCTGTGATGCAAGCAACCATGATGCGGTCGAGCAACTCAGAATACGCAAGCAACGACCCAGTAAACCCTTAGCAGTGATGGTGCCTGATGCATCCTATGCACAGCAATTAGTGATTGGCAATCAACAAGAGTGGCAGCAGCTCCAAAGCTTAGAGCGTCCTATTGTACTAATGCGTAAAAACGGTGATACCACATCGCTACTTAGCCCGTTAGTAGCGCCTGACATTGACAAACTTGGCGTATTTTTACCCTATACGCCACTACACCATCTACTCCTTGATGGCTTGGGCAGCGCGATTGTTGCCACCAGCGCAAATCTGAGCGGTGAACCCGTTATCATTGATGCCAAAGAGATATTTTCCAAACTCGGTCATGTGGTCGACTATGTACTTGATCATAATCGTGAGATCATCAATGCTTGCGACGATAGTGTGGTGCAACTTATCAACGATAAACCACAAGTGCTCAGATTAGCACGTGGTTATGCGCCACTGTCTTTTGCTATTGATAAGCCCATCAAGCAAACCCTATTGGCAGTCGGGGCTCAGCAAAAAAACACCCTTGCTTTTGCCTTCGACCACAACATTTTCGTCAGCCCCCATATTGGCGATTTATTCAGTGTCGAAGCTGAAGTTTATTTCGATAACACCATTGACACCTTCAAACGGCTTTATCGATTGCAGCCCAATTGGGTGATTCACGATAAACACCCAGATTATGCGCCGAGTAAATGGAGTGAGCGCTTGCAGCAAAGCCAGCCGAGTGTTAAACGCCTGTCACTACAACATCACTATGCCCATGTGTTAAGTGTGATGGCGATTAACCAAATCAGCACCCCGGTATTAGGCATAAGTTTTGACGGCACTGGTCTGGGTGATGACGGTAGCCTTTGGGGGGGCGAAGCCTTAATTGCCGACTGCCACCAATATCAACATATTGCTGGTTTGCAGCCTTTTAAATTAATTGGCGCTGAGCAAGCCATTAAAGACCCGCGCCGAGTTGTGATTGCGCTGCTACTTTCTGGCCGCCGCTCATTAGACGCACAATATCAATCTTTACCCTGTTTCAATGAATATTCGCCGCTACTCATCAACAACCTCTGCAAACTACATCAAGCAGCTAGCCATGGTGTTATGACAAGTTCCATGGGGCGGCTATTTGATGCAGTAGCCTGTGTATTAGGCTTAATCACTACCACGCAATATGAAGGCCAAGCTGGGATGTTGTTAGAAGCTGCTGCCAATCAGGCAACCCAAGCAACGCCACTGACGTTAAATTGCAGCAACGGCAAATGGAAAAGCGCCGATCTATTCCAGCAAATAGTTAAGTTATTAGTCAGTGAGCCACCAAGCAAGCAACTGACCAATAATATTGCTGCGGGATTCATGCAGGCCATCGGCCATGCAGTATTAGCTATTGCCCAGCAACATGCTCACCTACCGGTCGCACTTTGCGGTGGCGTATTTCAAAATCGCTACCTTAGCGAGTTTACTTTGACGCTTTTGCTACAGCAGCAAATCAACGTGTTAGACAGTGGCTTAATTCCGGTTAACGATGCGGGGATCTCGTTGGGCCAAATTTGGTACGGTATTCACAACCATAAAATAACGCCTGAATAAATTCAGGCGTTTTATAGAGATTATTAAGCAATCAATTAAGCTTCTTTTGCAGCTTCTAGCTTAGCTTTGTGATCAATCTTATGATCAGGCATGGTCTTAGCATCATTCTTCAGGTAGTTATCCATCCAACGCATCAGACGTAAATGGTAGTCATACTGAGCAGGTGCTTTGCGGTTACCGTGGCCTTCACCTGGGTAATAAACCAGACGAACTTCTTTACCTTGCACTTTCATGTAACGATAAAGCTCCATCGATTGTGCTGGGTGCACGCGCGGATCATCTTTACCATGCATAATCAGTAGAGGCGTCTCTGACTGACCCGCCCAGTAAATTGGGCTGCGCTCTAAATACCACTGCCACTTATCCCAAGGATAAGAGCGAGCATGCACTAAGTGCATCTCATTAGAAATATCTGTGGTACCAAATTTTGACAACTGGTTAGTCACACCCACAAACATCACACTAGCAGCAAAGTGCTTAGTCAACTTAGTCGCAGCCCAAGCAGAAGCGTAACCGCCGTATGAGCCGCCAGTGATACCCACTTTAGCACTGTCAACTAAGCCCATATCGACCAAGTGATCTTTAAACTCAACCAGATCGTCAAACTCTTTACCCGCGTAATCGTTTTGACCTAACTTAGAATAATCGACCCCTTTACCGGTACTGCCGCGATAGTTAGGGTAAAACACCGCGTAACCTTGCGCTGCACCTAACTGACCTGGACGAGAGTAGTTGGTTAACCAGCCGTCTTTATCATGACTTTCTGGACCACCGTGAACTGACATGATCAGTGGGTAACGTTGACCTTTCTTGTAATCCAATGGATAAATCAATACACCACCAATTTCTACGCCATCGCTAGCTTTAAACGAAATCGATTCTTGTTTGGCGAACTGTTTATCGGCCAAAAACGGGTTCGAGTCGCTCAAACGAGACGCTTTATGCTTACTGCCACGCAACATAAACACTTCATTTGGGTGTTTAGCCGTATTGCCTCTTAACGCAATTGTCTTATCTGATTCTGAGATACTTAGCTGCGACGCGATAAACTTACCTGGCTTAACCACAACTTTGTACTTCTCGCTGCCAGGTTTAATTAAACCAACCACCGAGTCGGTATCAATATTGGTGATAAAGTACAGCTCGTTTTTATTGTTTTTCCACTCAATATCGCTAATGTGACCCATATGATTTGGGATCCACTCAACAATCTTACCCGTGTTGGTTTCAGCTAAAAACAAACGTCCGGTAGCTGGGTCATGTTTATCTTCAGCGCCTAAAATTGCCACATACTTACCATCGTGAGAAAACTCTGCAGCACCAAGCTTACCTTCGGTCATGAATGAGGTCGTCACTTGCTGTTTGGCCACATTGACAATGTGCCATTGTGACTTCATATATTGATCGTCGATCAGCGCAGTAGGCTGAGTTTTAACCAATAGCTGCTCACCATCAGCTGACCACTGTACATCTGAAACAAAATCGGCAATATTCCAAGCAACTGGCGTTAGCGGCTTGGCTGATTGAGCTAAATCAATCACAAACAACTGCTTGTTTGTCAGGGCTTCTTCATAGACTTCAGCCATAAAGCCTAGCTCTTTTAGCTCTTTAACACTGCTGTCTTTCGCAGGTTTAGCGATCAACGCAATCTGCTTACCATCTTTGCTTAACGCATAGTCTGCAACACTAGTGTCTTTTAATGACAAGGTTTTGGTCGCTTGACCACCGTTAAACGGGATTTGATATAATGCGGTGTGCTTGTCATCACCCATTTTGGCAAGGAAATAAACCAAGCTTCCATCGGCAGACCACTGAATATTTGCAATATTAACTTGGCCAGTAATGTACGGACGCTCTACCCCTTTGTCATCGACAATATGCAGCTCAGCCCAATGCAGTCCATTTTCTTCTTTGTATAGTTCACGTGGTACATAACGCGTAAACGCCACGTTATCACCCGATGGACTAACTTTGGCTTGAGCAACTTGTTGTAGCCCAATCACTTCTTCTACTGTTAGACGATCAGCGCCCACCGCTGACACGCTAAACAATCCAATTGATAATGCAACGGCATGCTTAACCGCATTAAACTGTCTCTTCATAATCTAAGTAGACTCCAGTCCGTGTGTATGTTGTTATTGTTCTCTTGATCTGACGCCGCATTATAGGGTTAATCAATCCAAAACGTAAACAACTTCCTAACGCTACACATCTTATCGATTACTTATTGCAAACCTTTGTTATAAAAATGTTATTTTAATTGCCTGCGCATTATTGGAGTCACAGCTCGGCATGTGCAATTGAGATGATCCTTTTGCGTCACATAAACGTAAAACTAGATAGTTTCAATCAGCAAGAGGGAGCACTATGCATCCACAGCAACTAGCTAAAGCGTTTGAAAATAATCACCTTTATCCGGCAATCATCAATACCGCAGATGCCACTCATTACTTAGTCGGCGGTGCAGACCCACAGGGTAACTTTGTTCAATTGAGCACCAATCAACACGCTGCCACTCCCTGTTTGTCGTTCGAGCACGCCAAACAACTGCTGAGAAACTTAGGGGCTGAAGAGGCACATTTTACTCTGCATACGGCTTACGATGAAATGATTGGTGTGCCTACAGAACATTGTCTGACCACAATGAAACTCAAGTTATAGCAGTTAGTGACCAATGAAAAATCAACTCGATGTTACGATGGCGCTATGCGCCTATAATCAAGTCATCAAGCTCGGTGAGAAATCCGAGGGTGTTTATCACTATCAACACCTTCAAGCTTGGCATGATTTCGATGGCTACACCTGCTATTTAAGTGCCTATGGCGTCACCTTGACGCTACTTTTTCATGGTAAATATCAGCTGGAATATCAAAAGAGCGATCAGCTTAATGACTTTTTAACCGTCATTGGTAAGCTTGCTAGAAACCCAAGTAATACCAATCAGCATAAAGATGTGATCGCTCAGCGAGAATTTAGCGCTTCTGAGACAAGGCAACGAATGAAGGGCATAGTTACTCTACGTTCAAGTTCGTTTACACAGTATCAGAAGTGCTAAAACTCGCCCTTTGGGAGCTTTTTGGGCTGCCTACTTCTTCGTTGAATAACTTCCCAATAGAACCACTATTACTTAAGTTATTCGTCTCGAACTAGTTTGCCAAAAATAGCTCTGAGTAGATCACTTTCTTATGCCGATTGGTATAAGTGAGATCAAGAATGAACAAGGAGGATATCGTTGTTGAACATGAATTATAACAGACGCATTGAGGCCATTATCTTTGACTTGGACGGTACTTTAGTCAGCTCTTCGCTTAATTTTCAAACCATAAAGCAAGACATTGGCTGTCCAGCTGATAGCGACATTCTCAATTTTGTCGACAAGCTCAGTCCTGCTCAACACCACATGGCCAACGAAACCATTATGCAACACGAAATGGCTGATGCAACACATGCTAAGGCGCTCCATGGCGCACGCAGCTTACTGCGATTTTTACAAAGACAGAACATCCCTACAGCGATTGTGACCCGTAACAGTCGTCAAGCCGCAGAGATAAAAATAGAACAGTGCCAATTCAATATCTCACAACTTATCACCCGTGAAGATGCACTGCCTAAACCTAATCCGCAGTCGTTACTGTCGCTATCTAAACACTGGGACATAGCACCACAGCACATCGCTTATGTGGGTGACTACCTATATGATGTGCAAGCGGCCAACAATGCAGGTATGCAATCTGTATTGCTCACATTTGGCAGCGACAAGCCATATCAAAACCTCGCTGACTTTTGTTTCGATAACTTGCTACATCTGCACGCCTCGCTGGCTCTATCTCACACTCAGCAAGCACATTGCCAATAGGGGTGAACAAGATGATTAACATTGGCCAATGGCAGATAATTAACGACACCGTGATGGGTGGCGTATCCCGCAGCCAAGTTGACACGGTCAACCGTCAACTTCACTTTAGCGGTACAGTCAGCATTGCAAATAATGGCGGCTTTGCTTCCATCAAGGCCCCAATATCTATATCGCCAGTAAATAGTACCCCTGCTGTGCTAAACCCAAATAAGCCAACCATCAAAATTACGGTGAAAGGTGATGGCAACTGCTATCAACTTAGATTACAAACCTGCGAGTCAATATATGACTCGCCAAAAAATTATCAAAGTTACTTCACAACAGCGGCAAATCAGTGGCAACACTTTTATTTTAGTCACGAACAATTTGTCGAGAGTTACCGCGGTCAAGTGTTCCCACAAAGGCCACACCCAAACCTCGCGGCCTTAAGTCACATCGGTTTTCTAATTGCCAATCAACGTAACCAAGACTTTCATCTAATCATAGGCAATATTGAGCTGATTGATGCCAACCAAACCTTAAATTAACAGCCCGTTTTACTGACTGAGATTAAGCCTAAATTAAGATTAAAAGATATTGTGTAGCGTTAGTCATATCGGCAGCTGCAAGGCTTTGTACTGCGCTTCATGCATGTTACACTCGACCGCACTTTTTCTAGCTATAATCCCGATGAATCTATGAAACAATTGCTCGACTTTTTGCCACTTGTTGTGTTTTTTGCCGTATATAAGTTTTATGACATTTATGTCGCTAGTGGCGCACTTATCGTTGCAACAGCATTGCAACTGATCGTCTGTTACGCTTTATACAAAACCATCGAAAAAATGCACATTATCACTTTTGTTATGGTGAGCTTTTTTGGTGCCCTTACGTTAATTTTCCATGATGATGCCTTCATCAAATGGAAGGTAACGGTGGTCTATGCACTGTTTGCCATCGCGCTGGCAATAAGCCAAATCATCAACAAGCCAATCCTGAAAAGCATGCTAGGCAAGGAGCTCATTGTTGCTGATAAAATATGGGCTCATGTGACTTGGTACTGGGTGCTATTTTTTGTCGCTTGCGGACTTATCAATATTTACGTCGCATTTAGTCTGTCTCAGGAAACTTGGGTCAACTTTAAGGTTTTCGGCTTAACGGCACTTACCTTGGTAAATACCGTGATTACGGTCGTCTATTTATACAAAAACATGAGCGAAGAGCAAAAACAGCAGCTCAACAATAAATAACCAGCTAAGGGTCTACCCACCGCGCCATTGTGGCGCTTTACGTAAAAGGATTAAATGTTATGTGGTATATGATAGCCTCTCAGGACGTGGAAAACAGTTTAGAAAAACGACTGGGGGCGCGTCCAGCTCATCTTGCTCGGTTACAACAACTCACTGATGAGGGCCGACTCTTAGTCGCTGGCCCCCACCCTGCAGTTGACAGCGAAGATCCCGGCAGTGCAGGCTTCACTGGCTCTCTGGTCATCGCTGATTTTACCTCGTTAGAAGCCGCCCAAGCCTGGGCCGATGCAGATCCCTATATCGAAGCAGGGGTTTACGCCAACGTCACAGTAAAACCATTTAAACGTGTTTTGCCATAATCTTCAGGGAAAGGAATACAGCTATTCATGAAAATCGTCTCTTTTAATATCAATGGTATTCGAGCCCGCTTACATCAACTGCAAGCACTAATCGATAGCCATGCCCCCGATGTTATCGGCCTGCAAGAAACTAAAGTACACGACGAAGCCTTTCCAGTCGCAGATGTTGAAGCAATGGGCTATGAGGTACATTACCATGGTGGCAAGGCACATTATGGCGTGGCGATGCTATGTAAAAAGGCGCCAACCAAAGTCCAAAAAGGCTTTCCCACAGACAGCGATGATGCGCAACGTCGAATGATTATGGCGACGTTTGAACAGGAAAATGGACGTCCATTGACGGTAATAAATGGTTATTTCCCCCAAGGAGATAATATCCATCACGAGACAAAGTTTCCTGCAAAACGTCAGTTTTATAAAGACTTGATGCAATACCTTAATGAGCACCATAGCCCAGATGAAGACATTGCCATTATCGGTGATATCAACATCTCCCCAGTGGATTTAGATATCGGAATTGGTGAGCCAAACGCCAAACGTTGGCTTAAAACAGGTAAATGTAGCTTTCAGCCTGAAGAGCGTGAATGGTTAAAGACCCTGTTAGACTGGGGTGTTATCGATACCTTCCGTCAACTTCACCCGCAGCGCACTGAACGCTACTCTTGGTTCGACTATCGCTCAAAAGGTTTTGTCGACAATCGTGGTCTACGCATCGATGTTGTGCTTGCCACAGCCTCGTTGGCTGAAAGATTAATCGAGTCTGATGTTGACTACGAGTTACGTGGTATAGAAAAGCCCTCTGATCATGCACCGATTTGGAGCACATTTAAATAATCATACCCCTAATAAAAAAGGTCACCGCTAGGTGACCTTTTTTATTGAATCATCATGCCAATTTATATTGCCGTAAAATACCTTCCAGCTGATCTGAAGAAGCTTTCAAATCATCGGCCAGGATCACCGAGCGCTCAGATGTGGTTTTAATCGTTTCAGATTGACTACGTATTTCATTTAATTGCGAGGCGATATCGCGAGCAGACACACTCTGCTCTTCTGCAGAGGCGGCAATTTGAGAGCTCATATCAAATACATGATTGATTGAATCTGCCATGCTACCAATATCAGCGCCAACCAATTCAATTGCGCCGCGGCCTTGCTCTGCATCAGTGACAATTTCTTGTGTAATCGTCGACAACTTGCTCGAACCAACTTGCAGCCCCTCAATCATAGATTGAATTTCTACCGTTGCCTGCTGCGTGCGTTGTGCAAGCGTACGCACTTCATCGGCAACCACCGCAAATCCCCGACCTTGCTCCCCTGCTCTTGCCGCTTCAATGGCAGCATTGAGTGCCAACAAGTTAGTTTGCTCTGAAATACCATTAATGGTGGTCACCACGGCGCCAATTTCTGATGCATGACTTGATAACTGCTCCACTGAGCCGGATGCAGAATCGATTTGTGAAACTAACTTGGCAATACGCTCCATGGCATCAGCGATTCGTTGTGTACTCTGCTGTGCTTGTGCTGCGCTGGCTTTAGTATCTTCGGAAGTGTTAGCCGCATTACGCGAGACCTCTTCAATCGCTGCGGTCATTTGATCCATGGCCACGGCAACCGTATCTAAAAATTGGTATTGGAACTGAGTGAGCTCATCACTCTGCCTCGCTTGTTGATTAAACTCATGAGATGCTTTGGTTAATGTCGTTGCATTTTCACCAATGGCAGTAACCATTTCACTCATATTATCTGCGCTGCGATCAATCTCCCGAGCTATCATGCTGAAATCGTCGGTACCAAAAAAATTTAAGCGTTGCGATAAATCACCATCTGCTAGACGTTTGATGGCAATATACATGTCCCACAAACCGCCACCTAACGACGTAGAAATCCAGTAGCTCAATTGATACAAAGGCAATAGCCCAATCAAAACCAAATAAAACATCAGCCAAGCTTGATCATTTGCAGCTGACTCCCATTGACTGACATCCTGGCTCATGACCAAGTAGGCGCCGCTTTGGCCAACAGCAGCGCTGACCGTTACACCATCACCTTCACGGCGCTTTTGTTCATACTGAGAAAGGGTGAGTTGATTCATCGAGGCAAAAGCCGCTAAACCATCACTGTCTAAGTTAAGATTAGCTGCGGCTTTGGCGAATGAATCTACTTGAGACTGTGCCCGCTCAGCTGACTGACTGTGTGTGAGCTGCGCCACGTGATAGATATTCAGTAAAGCGATTGCAATACTTATCACGCTGACCATAGCGCATACGATAAAAAACTTGCCGTTGAGGCTGAACTTAATCATCAGCGCATCAATCTTTCTAAATTCAATCTGCTTCATAATGCCACCATTAGCTGTGGTTATAGAAAAGTGCTACCGCACACCACCTATAAAAAGATACTTAACGAGCAGACTCATCGACTGCGACGGCTTCACGACTAAAACCAAGCTTTTGGCTAAGCCCGACTATTTGTGTAGTCAAAATTGTCATGGCGTAACCAAGCAAAGCACCAATAAACAGTGGGGGTAAAATTGCGCCTAAATCTGCGCTGAGTGCAAAGGTGATACAGCAGCCAATGAAAGCACCTGGAATAAAGGATAGTTTGTTGTGGCTTGCTTGCAAGCACATAGCACTGGTGACAATACCCGTTAGTAAGTAACCTAGCCAAGCCGAACCAAAATAACTGCTGCCACTGATGACTAACCAAGCCCAAAAGACACCGGAAAGGTTAGTGAACCAGGTCATCAACACACCGTGAAACCCGCTCTTTGGCTGAGCAAAGAAAGTACTGCAAGCGAGAAAGCCAACCCAAGTGACTAAATGAAATGTATCCGCCACTCCCGCCCATAATGCGGCAAGTAATCCAGCAGAAACTGCAACTTGATATCGATGCTCCATAAATGACCCCTCTTATTATGGATACTTGCGTTAATGTCTAAGCATGATGGCGGGTACTTTCCGTACTCCTGCAACCTTTAAACATCAAAACGCACTCAACAGCTCAACGGTATCGCTGTATATCAACGCGGTCCGTGTAGCAATTTTGTAAAACGAATGGTTAAATTACTCCTTTCTCAATAAAGAAAACAGTGTTTACTACACAAAACAGATTTTAATTGCGAGTTTTTTGCTCAAGAACAAGTTTTTTGTAGTAAAAAAACAAAAAAGAGGCATTACGCCTCTTTTTGCTCTACGTCTATCGACTAAATTTTCAAATGGGTCGCAACTGGCAAATTCCTTATACGTTTACCACTGGCGGCATAGATAGCATTTGTTAGGCTGGCTGCAACCGGTGGCACTCCCGGCTCTCCCACACCACCAGGCGCCGCTGTTGATTTAATCACAATCGTTTCTATATTAGGGCACTGCGACAACCGCAACATCGGGTAATCATGGAAGTTTGATTGCTGAACCTGACCATTTTTGAAACGAATATCGCCCATCAGCGCCAAACTCAGGCCAAACATAATTGCGCCCTCAGTTTGTGATTTGGCCCTATCGGGGTTGACCACGGTTCCGGCATCAATGGCACCAATGGCTTCGAGCACCGCGACTCTATCATCTTTCACTTCGACCAAGATTGCAGTAGCAACAAATGCGGCAAAACTTCGATGAACCGCAAACCCCCAACCTTGATTGGCTTTGGGCTTGCCATGCTTATTCATTGCTTCCTGCACAGCGTCAATCACGCCATGATATCTTGCAATATCAACAGGGTGGCGGCTAAGATCTTCGCCATAGTTACCATATTCAAAACCTTGGTCGCTAAACTGTTCTTGTCGCACCGGACCAAGCAGTTGTTTCCACATAGTAGGTGTATCTGTCCCAGCTTTGGCAGCCAACTCATCAACAAAACTGCCAATACCGAAGCCATGCTGGATATTGCACACCGAGCGAACCCAACCGATTCGAGTATGAGCTTCAGCTTCAACGGCCTCACAACGCAAACTGTCAATGGCCAATGGCACATCGACAAAGCCTAAATCTAACTCCCACGGCGCAGGGTAATTGGCACCTTGTTGAAATGTCGATCCAATACTGGGAAATCCGGTTCGCTGTAAAATTGCCGTTGGCATGCCTTGTTTATCAAGTTTAGCTTGATAGTGCTGGGCACTCACCGCATGCAAATAGCCATTTTGAATATCATCTTCACGAGCCCAGCACACTTTAACTGGTTTTTGTAACTGTTTAGACAATAAAGCCGCTTCGGCACAATAATCAGGCTTAGATTTTCGTCCAAAACCGCCCCCTAACAAGGTGACATTAACTTTGACTTGTTCTTCTGCAAGCCCTAATGCTCCTGCCACTACCTGCTGCGCTCTTTGTGGCGTCTGGGTTGATGCCCAAACTTCACAACCTTGCTCGGTGACACTAGCCGTGGCTACCGGTGTTTCCATAGGAGCATGAGCCAAATAAGGTAAGGTGTATTGTGCGCTGAGAGTATCATCTGCGGGCCACTGGGTAACAGGCGCTCCGAGTTGGCGCACTAGCTTGCCCGGCTTAGTGACCTTTTCCAGCAATGACGCTAAATAAACCTCACTGTCATGGCTATCATTTGGGCTAGCAGTCCAAGTGATCTTTAGCGCTTTTCGTGCCTGCATCGCGCTCCAAGTGTTAGTGGCAATAACCGCCACTCCCCCTAATGGTTGAAACATGGGGGCACCTGTCAGTACTGGCATGGTAATAATATCGACAACACCCGCCACTTTTCGGGCATCACTGTCATCAACACTTTCAATATCACTACCTAGTACCGGCGGATGGACTATGCTGGCATACAACATATTTTTAAGTTGAACATCATGCCCATATTGTGCTTTGCCGCTGAGCATATCATCCATATCAACAATCGAATGTGACGCGCCAATATGGGTGTATTGATTTGGCGACTTTAACTTTAACTCGCTGACATCGGGCAACGCCAATTGGCTCGCTGCTTGGGCTAGATCGCCAAACTTAGCTTGCTTACCAGATGCTTGATGGGTAACCATGCCATCACGGGTTGTCAGCTCCGATAGCTTAACTTGCCATTTAGCGGCGGCAGCTTGCTCAAGCATAGTTCTTGCCATCGCTCCCATTTCTCGCATCTTATCGAAGCCATTACGAATACTGCGTGAACCATCGGTATTTTGACTCCCGTATCGCTTATCAGCCAGCCCCTGTACCACAACGACTTGCTCCCAGCTTGCTCCTAACTCATCGGCAAGCACTTGCGGGATCCCAGTACGGATGCCTTGTCCCATTTCAGAACGATGGCAGGTTAAATACACCTTATTGTCATCACCTATTGCGATAAACAGGTTTAATCGAGACTCCGCTGATTGCGCCATTGCAGCGGGGCTCCAAGCTAAGCCGCTTGCCCCCAATGCTAAGCCGCCACCGGTTGCACCAAATAACTTTAAAACATCGCGGCGACTGAAATTTTTAACTGCGTTAAATTGACTCATGCTTCTGCCTCCAGTGCGCTTTCGCTATGGCTTGCTTGATATCCCTGAGAAGTCGACTTAATCGCATCTTTAATACGTGTATACGTACCGCAGCGACAGATATTGCCGGACATGGCTTCGTCAATCTGCTTGTCTGCAGGTTTTGGGTGCTTTGCCAGCAACGCAGCAGCGGACATGAGTTGCCCGGCTTGGCAAAATCCACACTGAGGCACATTGTGTTTAGCCCACGCCGCTTTCAAACGACCAAACTCAAGTCCTTCAATAGTGGTGATTTGCTTACCCGCAACTTGCTTGATACTGGTTAAACACGCTCTCGCTGGCTCGCCATCAACATGAATGGTGCATGCACCGCACAAGCCTGCGCCACAGCCATACTTAGTACCGGTTAATTGCAGCATATCCCTGAGCGCCCACAGTAAGGGCATGTTCGGATCCGCATCTAAAGTAAAAGATTGACCATTAATGGTCATTTTTATTGCTTTGCTTGACATGACTCACTCCTTGATTGCCCTACCGCTTCATCTCTATTGGGCTGTGAAAAACCTTGTTATTATGCTTTTGCTTATTTTGCCAACTGATAAGTTGTGCTTGAGTATCAATATCTATGCTTGCTTGCGGCTTGGCGCAGGCCACGAGATTTCCGGTTTGATATAATTGTTTTAGCAGGGCTTTAGCGCCAACATCGCCCTGCAATGTTAATAACTCGGGATAATCTTGTTTTAAAAACAGCGCTGGCGCGCCAATTCGCTGCTCAAAATAGGCTGCTACTCGTCGGTGGTTGCTCGCAGCCAACATAGATAGGTAGTCATCTACCGTTAGGGCAATTTGATCCGCTAAGCACACCAATAATCGCGAATAATTATGAACTTGGGCGTACCTAACAGCGCACTTTATTGAGCTTGCCATTCCTAACGACCAATCGGGATTCGATAACATAGACACGGGCGGGGTCGTAGCATCATTGATCAATGCATCCCGAATTAATATTTCATTGGCACCCAGCACAATGACAAGTTCGGCGTTACTACGAGCACATACCTCATTTAACACACCAAGTTTATGTTGCAATAAGCTCTTGCGCCCTAGAGTGGCTAATTGCTTAGGACTGCCAAAGCGGCGACTAGCGCCAGCCGCCAACAAGGTGATAAGTAGCTTGCTGCTGGATGCTGATGTCATACCATCACACCATTTAGTGCAACAAGTTTGGCATCGAACAACACCCCATGGCATTGAGACAAAATACTCAGTGCTATTGAACTGGGGAGCTCTCCCCCCAATGCTAACCCTGCTGGCGCGGAAAAATAACAACCTATTTGTTGCATCGATATGTTGGCGATATCGAGAACCCTGTCACGACGATGTCCAGGTCCCAATAACGCTAAGTAGCGGATTTGGCTAGATGCAGCTAGGCTGACAGCTTCTGCATCTAAAGTTAAGTTGTGGGTCATAATGACCACGGCATCGAGATCTGACCAAAATGCCGCGGGCAAATCGGCGAAACGACACTTATACAGATTAGCCCCTACAAAGTCATGGGCGCGAGCATAGCTGGTTCTTGGGTCTATAACATCTACATGCCACCCCAACTGCAGCGCAATACTGGCCATGGGCTGGGCATCGACCCCACCACCGAAAATAGCCAGTCGAGGGCGACGTGATATTGGTGTGACCAAATAGGCTTGTCCAAGCGCCAGCCCCAATGTATTTATTGATGATAAGGTGAGCTGCCCTGCACGTTTGAAATCACTGACAGAGAAACTTGCCATCGCTTCACCTTCACTACAAATCTGGGCACGAAACTGCTCAGCGCTGGTTCCATGTGCAAGCAATGGCATTAAGCTAAACCCCTTGCCATGGCGAGATAAAAGGCTTTGAAGCTCAGGCAGCCCACCATAATTATTGGTTTCAAGCAAAGGAATAAGCATAATATCGACAATACCACCACAGCCGAGTTGATAACTGGCATCGGTTTCATCACTGGCATCATATTGGCAACGAATAATCTGCTGTAACTGCATGGCTTGCTGAGCTTTACGGCTCAAATCCGCTTCAAGGCAGCCGCCACTCACCAAACCAATACTATGTCCCAGTGGATGGAACAACATCATGGCACCAGGTTTACGATAAGCTGAGCCTTGGATCTGAGTAATGACCGCCAATACCCAACCGTCCTGTGGTTTACTCGCCCATTGTTTGATTAAATCTTCGATATGGTGTGACATACCTGTCCATCTTATCAACTTAAGTGATTGGCAAACTAAGCTAACAGAGAAAGATAGGTAGAAGAAGGGTCAATGCGTTGCAAATCGTTTCAAAACGTTAGCAACGCACCAAAATGGGGAAATTAGCCAAATAACTGATCAGCAACAAACGGGTTTTGCTGTCGCTCTTCTGCGAACGTGGAGATAGGACCATGACCAGGAACAAACGTCACGTCGCGGCCTAATGACCATAATACTTGGGTAATAGAGTGAATTAAATCACTGTGATTTGACTGCGGAAAGTCGGTACGACCTATAGAGCCCCTAAAGATCACATCCCCGACCCACGCAATCTGCTCATCTGCTGAAAAGAACACGATATGTCCTGGCGTATGGCCTGGGCAGTGCAGCACTTGTAAAGACTGCTCACCAATTTCAACAGTATCACCATGAGCTAAATATTGATGTGGGGTAAACTCATTAACGAGTGGAAAACCAAAGTGTTTGCTTTGCTCCGGTAAACTGCTTAACCAAAACTCATCGTCTTTATGAGGGCCGATCACCTCAACACCTGTGTGCTGGCTTAATGTTACCGCGCCGCCGACATGATCAATGTGACCATGGGTCAACAATATTTTATCGAGTGTCAAACCTAATTGGGTTAATTGCGCTTCAATACGCTCGCTATCGCCACCGGGATCGACCACCGCAGCGCGCTTGGTTTTTTCACACCAAATAATGCTACAATTTTGCTGAAATGGCGTAACTGGAACTATTTGATACTTCATATACTTTACCCACATTCCTCTTCCTAGCACTAGACTACGATAACTACACCTATTTCACTAACTTCTCTAACAAAAAATTGATCTAGGATAAGTTATTGCAGGCTGGCTAGTTTTGTATACAATCCTAACCTCTGCCACAACAGCTAAACAATGAGAGATGACCCGACTATGCCTACTATACATCAGCTACCTGGGATCACTGCAGTCAAACATTATTTTCACCTGCCTTTAGATTACCAGCAACCGGACCAGCAACGAATCACCGTTTTTGCCCGCGAGCTTGTCGCCAATGACAGCATCGATGAAAACTTACCGTTTCTGGTTTTCTTCCAAGGTGGACCTGGCTTTGGCGCTATCCGTCCCAGTGATAATAGCGGCTGGATCAAGCGCGCCCTAAGCGAGTTTAGGGTACTGCTACTGGATCAGCGCGGCACTGGTTTATCGACACCGGTCAATCACCTCAGTCTGGGCCACCTTAGTAGTGAGCAGCAAGCTAATTACCTCAGCTACTTTCGTGCCGATAACATCATTAAAGATGCCGAAGCGATCCGCGCCCAGCTGAGCCCCGATAACAAATGGAGCATCTTAGGCCAAAGTTTTGGTGGCTTCTGCGTATTAAAATACCTCAATGATGCACCTCAAGGGGTGAAAGAGGCCTATATTACCGGCGGCCTACCGTCACTAACACGCCCAGCTCAGGAGGTTTATCAAGCCACCTATCAACGAGTACTGGCAAAAAACCGTCAGTTTTTCCAACGCTTTCCCGATGCTCAAGCCTTAGTCAAAGCACTGGCACAGTACATCACAGACCATGAAGTGCGTATCGCCAGCGGTGAGCGTCTTAGTGTCGAGATGCTACAGTTACTGGGCATTAATATCGGTATGGAGCAAGGGCAAGAAGCGGTCTACTACCTACTGGAACAAGCCCTCGTCGAGGGGAACACGGGTCCCAGTCTCAATCCATTGTTTCTTGCCCACTTCTGTCAACTACTCGACTACAACGCCAATCCCATCTTTGCCTTGCTGCATGAAAGCATCTACTGCCAACAACAAGCCTCCAACTGGGCTGCGCAACAGGTTAGGCAAACATACAGTGAGTTTAACTACCAAGCTAATATGCCGTTTCTATTTACCGGTGAGATGGTCTACCCTTGGCTATTTGACCAGTTTACCAATCTCAAGCCACTGAAGCATGCCGCTCACCTGTTGGCGCAAAAAACCAATTGGCCAAGCTTATATGATCTCAATAAGTTAAAACAAAACACAGTGCCAGTCGCTGCCGCCATCTACAGTGAAGATATGTTTGTTGAAATGCGCTACAGCTTAGAAACCTGTCAACAAGTGGGCAAACTCAAGTACTGGTTAACCTCTGAATATGAACATAACGGCATTCGTATGGATGGCGAACATATACTCGACAAACTGATCGCCCTCAATCGAGATAATCAAGTACGCTAACTAACGTCACTCATCGTCAATGACGGTTAATAGCCCCCTCACAGGGGGCTATTAACCCAACACCAGCTCCCTCGCCCATAGTTGTAAAAACCATTTTTCAAAATCTACAACAACCAATACCGCAGTAACAAAGGTAATAATCAGATGCGCAGTTTCAACAGTTTCAGCCGCATAGGAACTGACAGTTGCTAAAGTTGAAATGCTACCTCAACCTCAGCCTTTGCCGCCACAGCCACAGCCATAAGCTAAGTAAAAACTCGCTGGCACAAAACTGGCGATAAACTATTGGCAATGGCGTCATATTGAACTAAACCTAAAGAGTTAAATTAAGGCTGGAGGATAGCTAATGGAATATAACCTTAGGGACGTTAGTGGCGAGATTTTGGTGGGTATTGTTAATGAGCGGCTGAGGCTAGACTGCCAAGATAGACAAGCGCTGTTTTACCAGTTAGATCTCCCCAGTGAGCAGTTAGAGCAACGCTTAATGCAAGCTGGTTTTTACTACGATCCGGTTAGCAATCAATATCGCTAAATTAACTGCCTTAGTCTCATGACCCTACTAACATTAACGATTAAGCGGTGACAGCGTTAACTGTCACTCGCATAGCCATTGGGATGAGTTTGTTGCCAGCGCCAAGTATCCTCAATCATCTGGTTAAGATCACGTGTTGCCTGCCAATTTAAGCTGTGTTTGGCACGGTCTGCACAAGCGTAACAGCTGCTAATATCACCAACTCTTCTGGGTGCCATTTGAATGGCAATATTACGACCACTGATTTGGGCAAATAGTTCGACCATCTGCATCACCGAAACTCCCTTGCCTGTACCAAGATTAAACAGATGGCACCCTGTCTCGTTATTCAGTTGCTGCAGTGCTGCAAGATGCCCGAGTGCTAGGTCTACCACATGAATGTAATCTCGTACCCCTGTCCCGTCAGGTGTATCGTAATCGTCACCAAAAATAGACAGATAATCTCGTTTCCCCACAGCAACTTGAGCAATGAAGGGCATCAGGTTATTTGGTACCCCTTGAGGGTCTTCACCAATTAAACCCGAAACATGAGCACCGATAGGATTAAAATAACGTAATAAGGTGACACTCACATCTGCATTAGCCCTAACCCAATCTTGGCAGATATGTTCAACCACCAACTTGCTCTGCCCATAGGGGTTAGTGC
The DNA here is from genome assembly GCF_043643685.1 of Shewanella waksmanii. Taxonomy (GTDB): domain Bacteria; phylum Pseudomonadota; class Gammaproteobacteria; order Enterobacterales; family Shewanellaceae; genus Shewanella; species Shewanella waksmanii_A. The sequence goes on along the minus strand of NZ_JBHZSN010000002.1, from coordinate 465,343 downwards.
AGCGCAGTGGGGCTGTCTCAACAATCGGCACCGAGTCTGGCTCACCATAGACAGTAGCAGAAGAAGAGAAAATAAATTGCTTTACACCATTATCTTGCATTGCCTGTAACAGCGCGATACTGCCGCCGACGTTAATATCATAGTATTGCAACGGTGCGCTGGTTGATTCCCCGACCGCTTTAACGCCAGCAAAATGAATAACAGCATCAAACTGCTCGCGATTAAACAATTGCTGCAATAGGCTGGTATCACGCACATCGCCGTTGACAAAGCTAAGCTGACAGCCGGTGATCTGCTCTACCCGTACCAGCGACTGTTCACTGGCATTTGACAGGTTATCAAGCACAACAACGTCGATACCCGCTTGCAGCAACACAACACAAGTATGAGAGCCAATGTAACCGGCTCCCCCCGTAACTAATACTTTCATTGATACCTCCTAAGTAGCAACAGACTTAATACCATGTGGTCTTTATCATCTGGTGCCTTTACCACCAAGTGACATAGAGCAAATTAACGATGATAACGACTCCAAGCGCAGACAGGTTGAAGGAGCGAGCAGTAGTAAAACTTACCTCCGCCAATGCAACACTCCTATCTTGGGTGGATGGTTGACCGAGCAAGGAAACCACATAACACAGCAATAGACAGAGAATAAACACCACACTAACCCTATCCATGAATGGCAGCTCGGGCCAAAAAATGCGCAAACTGAAAGAAAACACCGCAGAGCCCAGCGCTGCAGCCAGAGCCCCTGCTGCGCTGGTTTGCCGCCAAAACATGCCCATCAAAAAGATCACCACAATCCCAGGGGTAAATACCCCCGTGAACTCTTGAATATACTGAAATGCCTGATCAAACTGGCCAAGTAAGGGTTGGGCAACGCCCAATGCCACCAATAAGCTTACAAGAGTCGCCAGGCGTCCGATCATCACATAGTGTGTCTGACTTCGGTTAGGCTGCAACGGTTGATAGATATCCATGGTAAAAATGGTTGAGATACTGTTGGTCATCGATGCCAGTGATGAGACGATCGCCGCAACTAATGCGGCAAATACTAACCCTTTAATACCAGTAGGCATCAGTGCCATCATTGACGGATAGGCTTGGTCCGGTGCAGTTAAGTTGGGGTGCAGCACGACTGCTGCAATGCCTGGCAGCACCACGATCAGTGGCATCAGCAGCTTTAAATAGGCGGCAAAGGCTATCCCTTTTTGCGCTTCACCAATGCTTTTCGCCGCGAGTGCCCGTTGAATAATATACTGGTTAAATCCCCAATAGCTGATATTCATTATCCATAGCCCCCCCAACAGCACAGAGATCCCAGGCAGACTCATATAGTGAGGGTTACTCTGTTGTAATATCATTTTAAAATGATCTGGTGCTTGCTTTGTTAGCTCACTAAAGCCTGCGATGACTCCTTGGTTGTCGGATATGGCATTTAATGCTAAATAACTCAGTAGTAATCCGCCAAAAATCAATAGCACCACTTGAATGATATCGGTATAGGCTACAGCCTTAAGCCCACCGTAAAGGGAGTAAGCCAAGGAGAACAGGGCGAGAAATATCATGCCATAGAGCCAATCTACCCCTGCCACGGTCTCAATGGCTAAGCCGCCAAGCCACAGTACTGCTGTTAAGTTGACAAAGATATACACAGATAGCCAAAACAGTGCCAATATAGTCTTCACTCGCTTATCAAACCGCTGTTCTAAATATTGCGGCATGGTAAAGATTTCATTCTTAATGAAGATGGGTAACATATATTTACCCACTAAGATTAGGGTGATCGCCGCCATCCACTCATAAGAGGCGATCGCCAAGCCAATAGCATAGCCCGAACCAGACATCCCAATAATCTGCTCCGCCGAGATATTGGATGCGATAAGCGATGCACCGATGGCCCACCACGGTAGGGCTTTTCCCGCTAAAAAGTAGTCTTTGGTATCACGCTGATGCTCTTTATCAGCACGAGAGATATAGAGTGCCAGCAGTAGCAAAGCCAGCACGTAACCTACAAATATTGTGATATCAATTATATGTAACATAGTCCTGCTCTCTTGTTAGTTTCATTGCCTTCACTTGCAGTGCTTGCGCAAGGTTTTATTTGCATTGGCTAAAGGCGCCCGCTTGCGCTCGACATAGGTAGATATCCGCATCCAAGCCCGTTGCCTGTTTATATTGGGCAGTGATGTCATCGATTATCGTACTGACACGGCTTTTAGGCACTAGCGCCACAACACAGCCACCGAAGCCACCACCAGTCATACGTACACCACCGCCTTCCCCTAACATGGCATGGACTATCTGCACCAGCTGATCAATCGCCTTTGTGCTCACCTCAAAATCGTCACGCAACGAGGCGTGTGAAGCAGCCATTAGTCGAGAGATTTGGGGCAAATCACTGTCGATTAATGCGGTAAACAGCTGCTGCACTCGCGTATTTTCACTGATCACATGCCGTGCCCTTCTCAATAGTGTCTCATCAAGCTTATCGCTTGCCCCATTGAGCATCTGCTGAGTGACACCACGTAAGCTTGGCTGACGAAAGTAGTGCGCCACCTGGTCACACTGCTGTCGTCTGTCGTTGTATTCACTGCCAACCAATTCACGCTTAATATTGGAATTAATGATCATCAAGGCCAACGATTGCGGCAGTGATACAAACTCGGTCGTTAAGTCATGACAATCTAGCAGCATTGCCTGTGATTTACGGCCCATAGCAGCGGTCAGCTGATCCATGATGCCGCAATTACAACCAACAAACTGATTCTCAGCCGCCTGCCCAAGTTGCGCTGCTAATACTGCATCAATGGGTAGCTGAAAAAGATCCGCTAACGCGCGCAGCAACGCGACCTCTAGGGATGCAGATGAACTTAAACCTGCACCTTGAGGCAGATTGCCACCGATTAAAAGATCGACACCAGAGAGCTGTCGCCCGAACAAAGCTGACTGTTGGTTTGTCATTGCTGCGTGAAGCGCAACAAATACACCACGGATATAGTTGCTCCAGGGCCATTGGTGATCGAATAGGATTTGCTCAAGTTCAAAGCTCACTAGGGTGTCATCGAAGTCAACAGCAACCATGTTCACTCGTTTATCACTGCGCTTAGCCGCCAACACCCAAGTGCCCATATTGATGGCTGCAGGTAGTACCAAACCCTGGTTATAGTCAGTGTGATCGCCAATAAGATTTACCCGTCCCGGCGCATATCCCACCCCATCAACCTGTCGGCTAAAGAGCTGATTAAATCGCTGATTTAGTTGCTCTAATTCCATCATATCTCCTCCGCCTTATAGTGAGTAGCTGACTGTTCCCGTAACCGTTTCGCCGCCTGTTCAGGAGTGATATCTCGCTGCACTTCGGCGAGCAATTCATAGCCCACCATAAACTTCTTAATACTGGCACTACGTAACAAAGGCGGGAAAAAGTGTGCATGTAGCGTCCACTCACTATGGATCTTCTTGTCAAATGGCGCGCCATGCCACCCCATAGAATAGGGAAACGAGCAGCGAAATAGATTGTCATAACGAATTGTTAACTGCTGTATAATATCCGCCAATGAAGTTTGAGTAGTTGGGGTTAATTCAGTGATTCGTTTAATCGTAAAGCGAGGCAGTAGCAGCGTCTCATATGGCCAGGCCGCCCAATAGGGCACCACCACCAACCAGTCTTCATTTTGCACTACAATACGTTCCCGTTTCGCTAACTCGCGTTGCGCATAATCAGCCAACATACTGCTGGTGTATTTCTGGTTATATTGCAGCAAATTCTGCTGTTTTCTCTCTACAAGAGTCGGTAGTTGAGTTTGCGCCCAGATCTGACCGTGGGGATGAGGATTTGAACACCCCATGGCCGCCCCTTTGTTCTCAAATATCTGTACCCAACGGTAGTGACGTCCCAACTCTTCGCTCTCTCGACGCCACGTGGCGATCACCTGTTCCAGTTCAATCAATGACAACTCTGGTAGGGTTTTACTGTGGTGGGGGGAAAAACAGATCACCCGGCTCTCACCACGCTCGGTAGTTAACTTGAACAACGGGTCATCATTATGCGCTTTGGGTCCTTCGCTCATTAAAGCTGAAAAGTCATTATTAAACACAAAGGTTGACTGATAGTTAGGGTTCACCTCACCGTTTACACGGGTGTTGCCAGCACAGAGATAACAGGTTTCATCATAAGCGACAGACTCTACCACCTCTTTTGGCTCTATCTGTCCTTGCCAAGGTCGCTTTGCTCTGTGAGGCGCCAATAGCACCCATTCCGACATCAGTGGATTAAAACGTCGATGAGGGTGCTCACTTTCAATAAACTGATCCATTTTCTCTATTACCTGCACCATAACAGCCATCTATCCGGTTTATTTTTCGATGGGGATATGCTCAGCCACAAGCCCTATTGCTGTCATTCCTGAAAAGGCGCGTTTAGCTCCCAATTAGTGATCAAACATTATTTACACGCTGAAAATTAGACGATTTTTAAAATAGAAAGGTAACCAGCAACAGGCTTTACAACCCTAGCTGATAGCAAAGCTTACTTTTCGGTAATGATCCGTTGTGTTTTGAGTGGTCAGCCACGCTCACTGATGGTTGGATAAAAAATAGGCATCAATAGAGGTAGCTGCTGTTGCTGGTGTCAATTCCCACTAATAAAACTCAGTCAGGAGTGAATAAGATGATGTTCAACAACCAACCCTGCGTCACCCTCTCACTAGCCATCTCCATTGCCCTAGGCACTGTAAGCCTCAGTGCCGATGCCGATGGCTTAATCACCGACCCACGCATTCGTCCACAATCGCAACTACAAATCAACTCCAGCGATCCACAGTTGGATATTGCTATCGACCGCTCGATTAACTACATCTACGATTATCTCGTTGTCGGACCACAGCAATTTCCAACTACCGAGGTTGAACCCAGAATTACTAAATTTAGAGAGGCTGGCGTTGATGCTGTGCCATCATTATGGGGCAGTTATCATGGCACCCCCACAGCTAATGCCCAAGGTTACCGAGAAAATTTCTGTCTTAGAGATGTGGCACACCAAACCGAAGGCGCAGCGCTGTTAAGTTTAAATGAAGAGAATTTCGACATGCTGCATCGCTTTGCCTTTGATGCACTGCAAAGTAAACGGGTACAGATAAGCGATCCCAATTTAGATCCCTTAGACCCCTGGGCCTCGGCTACACCAAAGAGCTTTTGGCAGGAATACTGGACGCTATGGTCGTATAACTTTTATGGTGCCCCCTACTATATGGACGCAGGTTTCCAAGAGTTACCGGCACCACTAGAGTTACTAGAGAAAGTCTATCTAATGTATGAGCAAACTGGCGATAGCAGATGGCTATCTGATACCTTTATCGACTACGGTCGGCAGCTACATCAACAGTTTGCCAAGCGTTATGATTTCAACGGTAATGGCATTGTCGACAACCGAGGAAACGAGGGAATACTCCCAACCCTATGGGAATTTGAAGGCGCTAGCCACATTGCCGATGATGAGCTGATATTCAACCTCTCTAACGATGAGCAGAGCGGTACGCTCACCATTAAACAGGAGTACTTTGCCCGACTCGGCGTACAAGATATGGGGCTGAAAGTCCGTTTTAAAAACGGTAAAGATGACTACCTTTCGGTACGAATTAACAACCTAACCAACCAACAAGGCCAAACACCTCGTTTAAGCCACGACTACCAGTTTATCGAAAACACTCAAACTGTGCCCGATATCTCGGTGCAGCTCAATATCGATGAAACCACAACGCTTAGCGAGGTTTTTGATGGTGAGACAGCGCTTACTTTGGGTAGCGATTACACCATCTCTGGCAACACAGTTATCATAAAAAGCACTTATCTCGACGCAATTTTACGCAGTCAATCCTACCGGTATAAATTCTCTTTTGGCTTTGATTTCTCAGATGGCATCAGCCAACGAATGGTGGTCGAAGCGGGCTCAAGAACCCATGCAAGTGATATCTTAGATGTCAGCGACATCACCCTAGACTGGCATAATTTAGCCGATGTAACCCTCAACCTAGATTTCAGTCAAACCCCCACTGAAAACCGTCAACTCTACCGCGTTGAAAATGCGATGAATCGTGTTGTAGAAGCAGGCGATACCTTAGGCGTTCAATACCAGGCGACATTAGCCTTTGAGAAGATGCTCAGTGCAAAAGCAGCATTAACTGAACCAGGAGCGACCCAAGATGCCTTGCAGGCTGAAGCCGAACGCTATCAACAACAAGCCGCAGCGCTACTGCAAGATTTTCGTCAGCGATGGTACGATGACAGCAAGCAAACCTATGCCAGAGCATTCGATGGCTATGGCAACGCTATCTTTGGCTGGGGCCATGAAAATAGTTTTTTCATGCCAATGAAGGAGCTATTACAACCAGGAACTAAAGCCGATGCCTACCTGCAGTTTATTCATGACAACTCAGAAAACCTAAATGAAGAGGCAAAAACCTACCTTGCTGAGGCATTTTTCAACTATGGTCAAAATGACCGTGGTTGGTACTGGATGCAAACCGGTCTAGAGCGCTTTTATAGCAACCGAACCGACGAACAGATGATTAAGACTTACCCTGAAATAGCCTTTACTAATGTCTCAAACCTCATAACCCATATGATGGGATATCAGCCCAAGGTCCACCTTGGCCGAATCGATACCCTGTCTCGACTGCCCGAGAGTATGGAGTTTGTCCAAGTAGAGCAGCTCCCCTATGGCCAACAAGCTATGGACATCAACGATTATACTCGCACCATTGATAACCATATATCTCTTAAACACCAAGGTGAACACAGCTCAACCCTGAGTATCAGTAATAGCAATCAACCACTACTATGGCGAGCACAATTTAATGGTGCTCACCCCACTCTCTATATCGATGGCCAGGCGGTCCCTGCAAACACACATACTATCAATGGAGTAGAGATAAGCTATGTCGAGTTAACCGTATTCAGTGGTCAACCATACACTGTGGCAACCACTGACGGCAGCACGCCACCACCAGTCACTCCACCAAACACCGGGGAAACAAAGTTAACCAGTCTAGCCCCAGTATCACAACACAGCGATTGGGGCGATATCAACATCAATACCAGTGTTGATGGAAACCCTTTACGGGTAGGCGGCGTTATCTTTAGTGATGGCATTGGTACCCATGCGAGCAGTGAACTGGTTTACGACTTGGCGGCTCACTATCAAAGCTTTAGTGGTCACGTTGGCGTAGACGACGAAGTCGGCGGTAACGGTTCGGTCCAGTTCACCATTTTACTCGACGGACAGCTGGCCTTTGATTCAGGCATACTCAGTGGAGGGGATACTGCAGTCAGCTTTGATCTAGATGTCACTGGTGTTAGCCAGTTAAGCCTGATCGCCTCTGATGGCGGTGATGGCATTAATAGCGACCATGCTAACTGGCTAAGCCCGACATTAACCCCGATGGACACCGTGTCGCTGTTAAGCCTCAGCCCCACTCAAATTGACACAGGTTGGGGGACGACTCAGTTTAATCAAAGTATCGACGGCAATGTGCTTTCCATTGCTGGCATTGAGTATGAAGCAGGTATCGGGACTCACTCCCACAGTGAGATCAGTTATGATCTGGGTTCAGGCTATCGTCAGTTTAGCGCTTTGGTTGGTGTTGATGATGAAGTAGGCAGCAATGGCAGCATCCAATTTAAAGTCTTTCTCGATGGTCAGCTTGCGTACCAAAGCCCGTTGATGTTTGGAGGTGATGTCGCACAGGATATCGACCTCAGTGTGAATGGCGTCAATCAGTTAACCCTTGTCGCCACTGATGGCGGCGATAATATCAACTTTGATCATGCAAATTGGGGTCAGCCAACGCTGAGCAAATAACTACCGACCAACTAAGGGGCGCTTTCACGCCCCTTTTATCACTATCGACATCACTAGAAGCAGCAGATGTTCACATATACATTCGCAATACTCACCTTAATCGGCGATACGGTGTTTGATCTTGTTATTGACGGCCGCAATCAAGGTTTATGGGGTTAGCTGTGCTAGTCCCATGATGTGGAAAGTAACGTCATTTTGATGTTCGATTGGCAATCAGCCAATAGGTCACCCCAAGTGCAATGATCACCGCAGCGGCTCCCCAAACATATTCAGCGGGAGTCTGTTTAAAGTCTAATACAATAATTTTACGCGATATGGCCATTAACGCCGTGGCAATCACCAGTTGTACATGTATCACCTCCTCTTTAAGGTAGACAGTGATGTTTTGAAATATCTCAATGGCAATAAGCACTGCAAGGAAGGCGCCGAATATGGTCAAAATGTGCTTCATATCCACTAAGCCATAGGGAGGAGTCAACACTTCGGATGCTAAGATCTGCGCGACATACACCACCGACCAAAGGATCACTAAAGTCATCAACAGGGCCAATACTCTAACTGAATAATGTATGATCAAACCCAAGGGTTGATTAACGGTTCACGTTCAATTTTTTCCATTAGTCTCTCCTCTACACCAAACACCAGGTCACTCTGACCTTGCCGATTGAATCAATGACGTTAGTATATTTATTTCCCACAAGATGATAATTAACCATTTAAGCAAATGTCTTTTACCAATTGGTAATAATAAGAAACAAAACGAAACGATGGATGATCAGTTGAAAGAGATATAGTGAGTTTGTGGTAATGGCCGAATCACCAAGTTTAATCAAGCAACGAAGAGATTGAGGATGTAAACAACCTAGGTGAATCGCCAGTTCAGCACACTAAAAATGTATGGCTACCAAGTCGTCGCATCCCCACAAGGGCTTATTATTGATTACAGCAGCTGTGACCTATGGCGAAAAGCACATCGTACTAACCTTAACGCAATTCCCTGTAATTTGCTGAGTAACCAAAACAACAGCTTTTCAAGTGACGAGTTGCTCTGGCTATCCGCTTAAGCCAGTTGATGAATTCTACCAGGATGGCGAAAAAGCGCGGCGGTCGAAGTCTGTCTCTGTGTACTCCCCAATGTACATTGCTACTGCAACACGGAAGTCCGGCTGCGGGCGAAAAATGATAAGCTAGCACTCAAGTAAGCTATTTCGCCCGCTATGACTATAGATTTATTGTTAACTTATTGTCGCCTTTATAGTGATATACCTGCTTAGGTTTTCCAACTTGAGATACACTCACTTGATAGTCAGTAGCCATTCGGTCTACACAAAGATCAAATTCAGTATTAAAAGCTTGGACCTTATTCAAGCACATATTATCCCAGCCAGTCGGTAGATTCGGCGCAGCGGTAAAGCGTTTCAGTCCTACAGGCTCAATGCCAAATATTCCTTCAGTCACGACACGAGCATACAAGCCACTTTCTGCAGAGAGGTGGCGCTGATCTCCTTCTGGCCACGCTTCGACAGCATAGGGAACATGTTCACCAAGTAAACGTTTGCGCGAGTAGTATTTAAAGTAACGCATGGCGGTATCGGTTTCATTAGCGGCAAATATGCCTCTAAAGGCATAAAGCGTGGCTCTATCCCAAAATGTGCTATTACCAGATTCACTGTAGATCCCATCGGCACTCCATAGCTTATCAGACAGTAATGCTGCTAATGTTTCATCTTTTCTGTCATACACACCAAAGGTTAACGGTAGTGCAATCCATGCCCTAAGCTTCTGATTACCTTCAAAATACCGATAGGTATCAAAACCCTGTACATTCGCACCAAAGTAGTTTTCAATATCAACGGCTAACTTTTGCGCGCGTTGGCGATAATCGTTAGCAACATCTATTCGACCTAACTCCCGATTAAGGTGCGTCGACGAAATGAGTGCGCCATAGGTCAACATATTGGTACTTAAATTAACATCACCCGCAGGAAAACGCCCTTCCAGTTCGTCACTGTCCGAGGCGATCACGCCTTGGGGCGTCTGCTTATTAAAACTGTAGGCGATACACCAGTCGATCAGTGGCGTTAACTGTTGTGCTTGTGCGACATCACCATAAGCTAATGCAAAGCGACTGGCACCATAGGCTATCATTGCACAATCCCCCCGATCACCTGCACCATCCCAATAGTCATCACCTTCTGCAATAATCGATGAAGGAATATAGCGACCCTCATCATTCATAAAGCGAGCGAAATGGTTAAAGCTATTGATCGCCGATTCATTGCCGTTGTTATCCCCTAAAAACGGAAAAAACGGGTTAATATACTCTGCCTGGTCGTTGGCCCAGATCGCTGCATAATACCGGCCACCGCCCGGCCCGTGCATCAAGCCACCTTTAGTTCGAAATATCGACTCTGCGCCACGTAGCTTGGCAAAATCAAACATCTTATTAATGATCGGATCAGGCGTTTGCAACTGCAGTTTGCTACTAAGGCTAGCAACATAAGCTTGACGCTTTTCAAGCTCCTGTTGACCATCAAAGTTAACCTGTTCATCTTCTCTGGTCGCCATATAACTTACATAAATATCCAACGACGCGCCTTGAGCAAGCTTATAGGTCCCCTGCTGCTCACTTGAAGCTTGAATCCGATAACTTCCATAAACGCCATGCGCTTTTTCTGTATCCACAGAGTACTGCAACGGGCCTAGTGCCAATTGTGCTACTTGATTTCCGTCATTGGTAAAGCGCAGCCGTTCAACCATAAGTGGTTTATCAGTGCTTGGGGAAAGGGTTCGTGTCAATGAAACTTTATCACTGAGCTCACTCACTAAGGCAAGCTGGCCGTTGATCTCGACTCGTTTGAGCTGCTCTGACTTCACAGCCACGCCATTGAGCTCCACCGGCGGCGTTACCGCTAGCGGGAAATCATGGATCAGACTGGCGTGGGTATCGTTAGGTATCGTACGCAACATTGGCCATACTAGCTTTCGCTTAAGCAGCAGTTCACCTTGTTCACCACTACCATAGTAGATGATAGCCGATACCTGCTCACCACTGAACTCGATATGATCTTGATGGCTATCTTGAACCTGCCAAACAATGCTGTCATCGTTGAGTTGCCAACGATTATGCAGCGTATCGGCTAACTCACTAAGGTAAGTTTGACTTTTGGGAGTAGACGCCACAACTGGATTATCATTCGTATCGTTTGAACAAGCTGATAATAATGTGAATACGCATGCAGACGAAATAGTTAATACTCTCATAGAATTCTCATAATGCAGTTTTATTATTTAAAATTTGAAATTTACACAATCTAAAACACTATTAATGACTATGCGACTCCTATATAGCCACACCTAATTGAACCACGATTATCTCCTACTCAGCTTACTTAAAACAATAATAATTTACTGAAAAGTAGTGGTACAAAATGTTCTACCCTACCTTCTTACGAAACTCTAAAGGTGACATTCCAAACTCACGTTGAAATATGTCGTAAAAACGGCTTACGGATCCAAAACCTGCTTCTAATGCAATATTCAAAACTGGATTCTCTGTATCAATAAGCAAAGCTTGAGCATGTTGTAACCTAAGTTTATTAATATATTGCTTTATCGATACCTTCATTACTCTATTAAATAGTTTCATCGCATAGTTTTTGTGTAGGCCCGTTGAGGTTGAGACATTTTCTATCGTGATCTTTTGATCATAATTATCTGCGATATACCTCAGCATTGTCTGTATATGTGATAAGCCACCAACCACTGACTTCTCTACAGTACAGTTCACTTTTTGAACTAGGTTATAGGTGCTGTAATCTTCAATTGCCATACGCCTAATACGGCCACGAATTTCATTGATAACTTGACTGGCTAGCAAAGGGTTATTACTGGCGATATCGGTTTCCCAAATATGAGTCAACTCCTTATCACAAAAATAGAGACTATCTGAAACCATCACCTCACCATGCAGTAGTTGGCTTACAAAACTTCCTGGCAGCATCCAAGTCAAAAAGGCTTGTAGCGGAATATAGATATTTACTATCTCACCTTTGCCACGAAATGCGGTCATCTGATGTGGAATAGATGCCCAAAAAATGATCATCCTTCCCTCTGGAACCGATATTTCTTGACCATTGATTAAGTAGTCTGCAGAGCAATCGAATAAGTAATTTATCTCAATATGGCCATGCCAATGACTGTGACCCATCACCTCTGGTGTTTTGCGGTGAAATCCAAACTTATTATCTTGATCCTGAACAGTTAGCGGACTCGCTTCGCTAAATGAAATTCTTTCTACCCATTCAAACATAGCAAACTACCTAACAATTAACGGTGAATTTCAACCTACATCAAAAACATTTCGTTAACAAATAAAAGCTATTTTATGGGAACTTAATATCCAAAAACAGGAGGGTTACACATGAAATTAATTCAATCTAAATATTATAGCGCTCGTTAAAAAGACAAAGCGGGAGATATTTTACGGTAATCATAGGAGCTATTTCGGGAAGTAACCGAAATCTTACAAGCGCTATAAATATTAAAGTTCGGTGAATGATAAATATTCATCACTGATGTTTGACACTGATTAATTCAGACCAAAATTAAATAAAAATAAATTAGTGCTGTGACTAGAAATGAATGAAGGGAATACTATGAAACGTAACTATCTTGCTTTTGCAATTAGCCTTGCTTTGGCGACATCATTTTCGGTTTATGCCGATGAAGAGATAAAAAACAACACTGAAACCGAAGAGGATGAGATCGAGGTCATTGAAGTTCGCGGTGTATTAAGCAGCCTTAAAGAAGCCCAATCTATCAAAAAGGAAGCCGATAATGTTGTCGATGCATTAGTGGCTGAAGATATCGGAAAGTTTCCCGACAGCAATGTCGCAGAAGCGATGCAACGTATACCTGGCGTGAGTGTTAATCGTCTACGAGGTGAAGGCCAAAGCATCACAGTGCGCGGGCTATCAGGTAACTACAATGTCACCACACTTAATGGTCGAAAAATTGCTTCTGAAACAGTAGGAAGAGACTTTAACTACGACCTTATTGCTGCCGAATTGATTGGCGGAATCCAAGTAAACAAAACACAACAAGCCTCGTTGCCGGAAGGCGGTATCGGTGCCATCATCAATATTGACACCCTTAAGCCCCTCTCAGTGGGCAGTACCCTAGCAGGTTCACTAGAAGGTTATTATAACGAGCGCGCAGGTGAATTTGACCCCCAAGCTTCATTTCTCATCAGTGAAACCTTTCTTGACGATGAACTAGGCTTGCTGTTTTCAGCTAATCACACCTCTTCATTTACTCGGTTTGACAGCCACAGTGCCCAATGGGGCTGGCATGAATGGAGTGAAGCTGAGCTACTGCCTGATGGTGATGAAAACGTTTCAGGTCGATTGCCAAACTGGCCGAATATCATGGTGAGTACTGATAAACGCGAACGTACTGGCGGTACCTTCGCCTTACAGTGGCGACCAACACCGGAGTTGGATATTAACTTTGATGCGCTTTATACCAAGTATGAAATAGAATCTACCGGCAATATGATCTCACTGGCACTGTTTGAAGGCACAAACATGGATAACATCCAGCAGGTCAACTTTGGGGCTGATGGCCACAGCAACTCTATCATCATTGGTGAGCCGGGTAACATGAACTCTCCCGCCATCGCTGAGCTACTGGAAGCGCAAAATCCGCGTGACAGCGATACCATGCAAGTGGGACTCAACCTCAATTATATTTGGGACAATTTTAACTTTAACGTCGATATGGCCTATTCAGAAGCAGAAGATGCCTCGGCTGCAGTCAGCTGGGTTGTCGTGCGCACAGCGATTGACACCCTGACCATGAACTGGGATAACAACGAAGCCGTCCCTGATATCACCTTTGGTGATACTGTTCTCGATGAGAATATCGATTACGGCGGCTGGTATGCCCGCATCAATGGTGACAAAGTTAAAGACAAAACAGGAAACTTTCTATTTGATGGTAGTTATGAACCTGAGAGTGGCATCATCAGCAAAGTGCTATTCGGTACTGGTTACAACATGCAGGATAAGGGCAAAACCTTTTGGGACCAGGACAACGCTAGCGCCTATACATTTCGAAATGGCGCGACAGAGAGTGAATGGGTAAATGCCCCTGACAGCGAAAAAGTCGTAATCGCTGGTAATACCCTGTGGGGGCCGCTACCGGACACAGCCTTAAACCCTGGTAGTTTTGATGACTTCATGGGTAACTCTAACGCCAACCTCCCTAGTACTTGGGCAGGGATTAACATCCCTGGTTTATTCAATTACTACCGTGAATTAGATGAAGACGCATTCAATCAGTACTTAGTACCTCGACCTAACCTATCAGGTGGTAACACCTATGGAGTAAAAGAGGAGACTATCCATGCCTATGCCGAATTGATCCTGGAAGATGAACTCTGGAATATTCCTTACATGTTAGATTTCGGCCTACGTTACGTCGACACCACGGTGACGTCATGGGGTTACTCGCAAGATCCTGCCAATATCGTCTTCGATGCCGATGGTTTATTCACCGATGACGTTGACATTGTGGGCTTAGTCGAATTTGAGGGTGATTACAGTAAGCTACTACCCAGCTTTAACTCAAAATTTGGCCTTACCGAAGATTTGGTCTTCCGTCTATCTTTGTCTCAAGCGATTTCGCGGCCAGCACTAACTCAACTGTCACCGGTTACCTCCATATGGCAAAATGAAGAGAAAACACCACCAGAAAACTTTTTGTATGAGAATGACCCTGGATTAGAGCCATACTATGCTGACCAGCTCGATACGACCTTAGAGTGGTATTATAGTGACGAAGGCACACTTAACTTAGCCTTCTATTACAAAGAACTTCATGGATTTGTTAACTATGAACCAACTAGGGAAACGATTGCTGGAGCCGAATTTGAAGTCACACGCCCCTATAATGATGATGAAAATGCGTCGCGTATTCGCGGTTATGAACTTAACTGGTTACAAACCTTCGATCCCTTCCTCCCGGAATCCTTAGCTGGCTTTGGTATCTCCGCCAATTACACTTACAACAATAGTGAATCTGGTGAGTTTACTGATGATGGTGAACAATTACCTTTTAAGGGACTGTCTGATCACCAATACAATATCGTCGCCTTTTATGAACAACATGGATTCATGGTCAATCTTGCTTATAACTATCGTTCCGAATACAGCCTAGGCAAACAGTGGTATTGGTCAAATGAGATCAATGACTGGGCTTCAGAAACGCTACAGGTGGATGAATGGGGCCAGCTCGATATGCAGATGGGTTACGATCTCAATGAACACTTAACCATCACGTTCGAAGCCAACAACCTGCTTGACCCAGACTATGTGCAATACCTCAACGGTGATAAGAGTCACGTCGACTATATCTCAAGTTGGGGCCGAAGCTATCGAGCAGGCATCAGATTTAAATTCTAAACTCCCTTGCCGTATGATTCAGAGGTCTCCATATCTGTAATCATTTTGCCCACTGTGCATTCAGTGGGCTTTTTTGCTAGCGAGAGAACGCTGGCGCTTTTTTAACAGCACCGCAATGGCTAAGTCGAACATCAGTCATTGTGTCCAATAAATAGCTATCTCTTTATCGTTAGCTGCTATCAGCGTAATTTCCCTTAGCGCAGAATTACACAATATGTCATTTGCAATCAGTTGACGCCCATGGCTCTCACTACCGAATAGCATGATTGTTATCTTGTTGTGTTTTACATCAATTGCAAACACGTCACCACTCCTAAGGTGATTTTTTAGGAAACATTGGCTCGGTTTTCATGCGCCTACCTTGCAGCCGAAATGATTCAATACGGTTTAACTCGCTTAATTATGTTCCTTATAAGCAACCATTGAAGTAGGAGAATATGAACATGTTGCATCGCTTATACCGCTTAGTCACTTGGCAATCCCATTTATGGCTAACATTACTTTTACTACCAACCTTTATGGCGAACGGCAAAAGCTATCAAGTCACCTCACCCGATGGCAGTATTACTCTCGAAGTGTCTGTCAAAGATAAAGTCAGTTATCAAGTCAGTGTCGATGGCCAAACCATCATTAAGCCGTCACAGATCGCGATGATGTTTGAAGATGGCACCCAATTTGGAGTCAAACCTAAGGTACAATCCGTTAGCCGCAACTCCATCGATGAAACCCTAACCCCTATCGTCAAAGTGCGCAGTGCCAAAGTGGCTAACCGCTATAACCAGCTTACGCTCAAGCTAAATCAGCACCAACTCACCTTTCGTGCTTTTGATGAAGGCGTAGCCTACCGTTTCAGCGGCCAACTCAAGGGCAAGAGCGTATTAACTTCCGAGCTGGTTAATTATAATTTCATCAATGGTACATTTGCCTATTTCCCATTTGAAAAACGTTTCAATACCGCTACTCAACCTCAGTTCTCACCCATTTCAGCCAAGGGTATCGACGCAGATGAACTGGGCAGTTTACCAGCGCTGTTTGTTGCAGGTGGAATCAATGTATTACTCACCGAAACTGATTTGCAGCAGTTTCCAGGATTATGGTTAAAAGGAGACAGTCATGGGCATATCGTTGGGGTTCACCCTAATGAGCTTAATTCGCAAGATGAGTACTTAGACAATTTAGGCGTCGTTAGCAAAAATCGTCACTACCCTTGGCGAATCATCGCCATTGCCCGTACTGATGCCGAACTGTTAGATAATCAGATGAGTTTTACCTTAGCAGAGCCCTCTCGCCTTAAAGACACCGACTGGATACAACCCGGTAAGATCGCATGGGATTGGTACAACGAAAACAATCTAAAAGGTGTCAATTTTAAGGCAGGGATCAATACCGAAACCTACAAGTATTACGCTGACTTCGCGGCGGATTATGGTATTGAAAATATTCTCATTGATGATGGTTGGTCGACCCACGAAAATGTGCTCACAGTGCTACCGGGTATTGATATCGAAGCGATCGTTCAACACGCAAAGAGTAAGGGCGTTGGTGTTCAATTATGGGTTCCGTTTAGTGGCCTTGATCGTAATATGGAACAAGCCTTTAAGCGCTACGCCCAATGGGGGATAAATGGTGTAAAAATCGATTTTATGGACAGTGACAGTATCAAACGAGTTGACTTCTATTGGCGAGCTGCCGCTATGGCAGCAAAATATAAAATCATGGTTAACTTTCATGGCTCATACAAACCCGCCGGCCTACATAGAACTTATCCCAATGTGATGACTCGCGAGGGGGTTCGTGGCCTCGAAAACTACAAATGGTCAGAAGTCAGCTCAACCCATAACCTACACCTTCCCTTTATCCGGATGATTGCAGGCCCGCTAGACTACACCCCAGGTGCTATGCGCAACGCACAGAAGAAAAATTTCAAGGTGATCTGGTCACGGCCAATGAGCCTAACCACTCGGGCACATCAGGTGGCGATGTATATCATCTATGAAAGCCCGCTACAGATGTTGGCGGACACACCGACCAGCTATCAAGCAGAGCCAGCAGTGCCACAATTTATCGCGCAAATCCCCACCGTATGGGATGACTATAAAGTCATAACAGCGACCATAGGTGAGCAGTTTAGTATCGCCAGACGCCTTGGCAATGACTGGTATATCGGCGGCATGACCAATCATCAGCCAAGGCAACATCATATTGATCTTTCCTTCCTCAGTAGCGGCGAATATCAGATGGAATTACTCAAAGATGGCATAAATGCCGACAAATTTGCTGAGGACTACGTGCTAGAGCGAGGCAGCGTTACAGCAAATAGTAGGTTAACGGTAAATATGGCCGCTAACGGTGGCTATGCGATCAAGCTGATTAAATTGGATAATTAGCAAAGCAGGGAGTGCTATCTCTGCTGCCACTATTTTGGCCAGTACTTAGCTGCGTCTCTTAGCTGCTTTTTTGGTCGAGCGCTTTTTAGTAAAGAAGCGCTTTTTAGCTGGCGGCACGCTAACGCCTTGTAATGCAGTAGGAAGTTGAGCGCCGGCTTGGGCAATTAATTGATGTAATGTCTCCTCAAGCGGCACCATAAAACTCTGGTATTTAGCCTCTTTACGACTGATGGCATCTAAGTGACTTTCCCATAGTGCGGTCATATCCGGCGTGGTTGCTGAGCTAGGTAGGCTATCTATCAAGCCTATGCCCACTTCAGTCGCCACAATACTCTTGCCCTGGCGCACAATAAATTGCCGCTTAAACAATAACTCGATAATTCCTGCGCGTGTCGCCTCAGTGCCCAAACCATCAGTGTCTTTTAAAATCTTTCTGATCTCAGGATCGGTAACATAACGATTTATGCCAGTCATCGCACTCAATAGCGTTGCATCGGTAAATGGCTTAGGCGCTTGAGTGTGTTTTTCCACAAGCTGGGCGTCGCCCGAATGCAGCTCTTGCCCTATTGTTAATGGCGGTAAAGTTTGCATAGCTTCAGCTGATTGCCCTGACTCAGCTAGATCATCAGCTTGCTTTTGAGGCCACAATACCTTCCAACCCAGCGCCTGCTGCTGTTTTGCTTTGGTTCTAAACCTGCCTTTGGCAATCTCTATATCGACTTGCGTCTCATGGTAGCGATAAGGTGGATAAAATTGGGCTAAATATTGACGGGCAACCTGTAAATACAATTGCCGCTCAGAGGGGTTAAGCTTGCTAAGGTCCGCAACCTTTTCAGTAGGTACAATGGCGTGGTGCGCATCAACTTTTTTATCGTTCCATGCTTTAGATTTAATGCTGCTATCGGGCTGAGGTTTACCGTCGACTAACTCATTTGCCCCAGTTAATACTGCCTCAATCACCTTGGGCGCCAAAGCAAATTGATCTTGTGGCAAATAGCGACTGTCAGAACGCGGGTAGGTCAGCAGTTTATGTTTCTCATATAAAGCTTGGCAGATGTCTAACACTTGCTTTGCGCTCATACCAAAACGTTTACTGGCATCAATTTGCAGTGCGGACAAGTTATAAGGCAGCGGCGCGGCTTGTTGCTTGTCCTTACTTTGCAGATCGACAACCTTTGCAGGCTGGTCACTGATGCGGCCAACAACATTTTCAGCTAACCCTTTGGCTAACACCCTACCGTCTTCATCCATATAGGGGCGGCAAGCTTCACTGGGTTGCCATTTAGCGCTAAATTGCTCTTGGCTCTCAGTCGTCAGCTGCGCATGCACTTCATAAAAGGGCCGACTAACAAAATTAGCAATCTCTTTATCACGCCTTACCACAAGCCCTAACAAAGGTGTTTGCACTCGGCCGACTGATAACACCCCTTGATAGCCGACTTTTCGCCCTTGTAGTGTGTAAGCACGGGTCATGTTCATGCCATATAACCAATCGGCTCTGGCCCGTGCTAACGCTGAGGTAGACAAAGGAACAAATTCTTTATTACTGCGCAGCATCCCTAAGGCGCGCTTCACCGCTTTTGGGTTTAAATCACTAATAAGCAAGCGTTGGGTTTGCGCTAACTTATCGCCTTTAACCCCCAGGTACGCGATAACCTCATCAACCAGTAATTGTCCCTCTCTGTCAGGATCGCCAGCATTAACGATTTGACGCGCTTGCTTGACCAGTTTTTTTAACACGCTCAACTGAGACCGTGTTTTAGGCTTAGGGCGCATTTTCCATTCGCTGGGCACAATCGGCAAATGGTCAAACTTCCATGATTTATAGGCTGCATCATAGCCATCAGGTTCGACTTGCTCCAACAGGTGACCAATACACCAAGAAACACAATCGCCGTTCGCGGAAGTAATAAATCCGTCGCCTTTTTTAAGCGGCTTAGGCAACACATCGGCAATCGCTCTACCTAAACTGGGTTTTTCCGCAATATATAAAATCATTAAACGCTTTGATACTGTATGGATGAACAGTGACTTTAACCGATAAAATCTGTTGCCGCAATCACAGTCTTTACGTTTCAGCTTACCATTTTATGTAAATTTAATTGAGAATAATTATCATTTACATAAAATAACATCACACTTCATTTAGGCGTAAGTCACTATGCACACAACATTGGCTCCATCTCATCATCGACTTGATCATATTTTGGTTTACCATTTTCTGTTGCTCACAGCGGTATCTCTATTAATTCTGCCCTTATTTGAGCACGATAAAACCTTAATTCTAATGTTATTGGTGAGCGCACAAATCGTTATGACCTGCATTAATACCTTAGTGTCAGTCAGTTTTGGACAGCGCATCGAGAAAATCGCTTTAACGGTATTATTTGCGCTGTGGATGGCAGTTTGGATGGTACATCTTGGTTAAGTTTACCCAGCAAAGTCATTACCAACAAAAACCGACCATCAGGTCGGTTTTTTTACAGTTTACTTTCCTTTAAGAAGGCAAACTATGGGTGACAAACGTTATGAAGCTCTAAATTAGTGCCAATATCTTTACTGCGGTTAGCTTTGGCATCGTCATTACGTAACTGGGTCAAGTGATCAAGATAAGCCTGATCGACATCATTAGTGATGTAATTACCATCAAATACCGATGTCTCAAACTGTTTAATATCGGGATTTTCTTGACGTACAGCTTCAACCAAATCACTAATATCTTGGAATATCATGCCATCAGCGCCGATGATCTTGCTGATCTCATCCACATCGCGGCCATGGGCAATCAATTCGCTGGCCGTTGGCATATCGATACCGTAGACGTTAGGGAAACGGATCTCTGGAGCGGCTGAAGCAAAGTAAACCTTTTTAGCGCCAGCTTCGCGCGCCATTTCAATAATTTGCTCTGACGTCGTGCCACGCACCACTGAGTCATCAACAAGTAGTACATTTTTGCCTTTAAACTCAGCATTAATCGCATTCAGCTTGCGGCGTACCGACTTCTTACGCTCTTGCTGACCTGGCATAATGAATGTACGGCCAATATAGCGATTTTTCACAAAGCCTTGGCGATAAGGCAAATCTAAGTTTCTAGCGATTTCTAATGCAATATCACATGATGTTTCAGGAATTGGAATAACCACATCGATATCATGATCGTCCCACTCTTTCTTAATTTTTTCGCCTAAACGTGTTCCCATGTTTACACGGCTACCATACACCGACACATTATCGATAGTTGAGTCTGGGCGAGCGAAATAAACATACTCAAAGATACACGGACAATAGCTTGGTGACTGTGCACACTGGCGAGTATATAACTGACCATCTAATGAAATATACACAGCTTCGCCAGGCGCCACGTCACGCATGGTTTCAAACCCCACGGCGTCAAGTGCCACACTTTCCGATGCCACCATATATTCGGTTCCATGTTCAGTTTCATTTTTACCTAGCACGAGTGGGCGAATACCGTAAGGGTCTCTAAATGCCACCAGCCCCTGACCAATAATCATGGCAACAACCGCATAAGCACCGCGAGTAAGCTCGTGAACATTGGCTACTGCGTCGAATACTTCATCAGCGCTCAACTCTTGGCTGTCGGTGTTTTGAAGCTCGTCGGCCAGCAAATTTAGCAGGACTTCAGAATCTGAGGTGGTATTAACATGACGACGTTGTTTAACCAAGCGCTCATGCAATGCCACGGTATTGGTTAAATTACCATTGTGGGCTAATGAAATACCAAATGGTGAATTCACATAAAATGGTTGAGCTTCAGATGCACTCGAACTCCCCGCCGTTGGATAGCGTACATGACCAATACCAGCGTTACCTTGAAGACGCTGCATATGCTTAGGCTCAAATACGTCTTTTACCAGACCATTGGCTTTACGCAGTCTAAAGGCGCTACCATCAACGGTAACAATCCCCGCTGCATCCTGTCCACGATGCTGTAATACAGTTAGTGCATCATAGATAGGTTGATTAACCGAACTGCGGCCAACTATTCCGACAATACCACACATGGGTAGGATTCCTCATTGTAAGATGTTCTGATAATTATAATATTCAAATCGTTTTACAGCTTGGCGCCATTAAAGGCACCGGAGCGCTTGTTATGCGCCCTAGTTTATAATTTAGGTACAAAGCTTGAGGTGTTTTCTACATAGTCAAAAAACCATTGTATAACAACACCGAATTCAGGCACTAACACTGAGCTTTCCCACCAATCGGTATTGGGTGCGCCAGTAAAAGCATCTAAGAAAAATAATATTGCACTAACGATTAACGCGCCGCGCAGGGCGCCAAAACATAAACCCAGTACGCGATCGGTTCCGCTTAAACCTGTTTTATCAACAAGCTGGCCAATTAAATAATTGACCAAAGCTCCCAACACTAAGGTAGCAACAAAAAGTATTGTAATTGCCACGCCATTTCTGACTAACTCATCTTGCATTTGAGTTAAATAAACGGCGAGGTCTTCATAAAATTGACTCGCTATGAAAA
Source organism: Shewanella waksmanii (assembly GCF_043643685.1). Classification (GTDB taxonomy): domain Bacteria; phylum Pseudomonadota; class Gammaproteobacteria; order Enterobacterales; family Shewanellaceae; genus Shewanella; species Shewanella waksmanii_A. Next base: position 443,120 of record NZ_JBHZSN010000002.1, on the reverse strand, counting down.
AAGCCGCAAACCACACAACAAGAGACATGGCTTCTTTGGCAAAACCTCGGAGCAAACTAATTAAAGTCGACAACCCGATAACAGCGATAATGGCGTAATCGATCCAAACCATTGAAATTGATGATCCAGCATGACATAAAGACGGCGCGATCTTACCAGAGACAGAATAGATTCTCACCCCCTAGTCACAGATAAATTGATCACGGCACCCTGAGTATCGTTACCGCCCGGATGACAATAACTGTATATAAAACAAAGCCGCAAGGGCAAACTCGCGGCTTTATTAAGTATGTTTTACTAAAAGGCTTTAGTGTTCTGTATACGAAACGCTATCTTTCGACGGGATTATACGCAATCACCCTACCCTTGAGCTTAGTGACCTGCTCCACTTGCTTTTGCACTTTTTCTAGTTTGACTCGAGACAGGTCTGGACCAACAAATACTTTAGTTAACTGACCGTCCACGGGGGTTTCAGGAATGGTATAGGCAGTAAACCCTTTGGTTCGCAACTGTTTTACTAACGCTTTTACGTTATTGGCGTTATTAAAGCTGCCTAGCTGCAAGGTGTACGCTGATGCCTTAGCAACTTGAGGTTTCGCCTTAACAGGCTCTTGTTTCACTTCAGGCTTTGGCTTCTCTGCGCTCAGTTGACGGCTCGCTTGCTCTACAACCTCTGTCTCATTGGTGACTATCTTCCATTCACCCGCGCCATTATTATCCTGCACATTGTTATCCTGCACATTATTCGCCGAAGCATTGTCGGCTGATGCATCAGATGGCTGATTTTCAGTTTCACCCAGCTCAACAGTTTCAAATTCATTTTGCGGCAGTGGTTCAACCTTAATGTCAGGGCGCAGTGGGATTTCAGCAAACTGTTCTTCTTGGTGTTGCTTTTTGCCATCTAAAATATCAGGCAAAAAGATCACACCTAATGCCACCAACACGATAATGCCAACTAGGCGATTTTGAAACTGACTAGACAATGAAATACCCTTTAGCTTTGTACAAATTGATTTTTCAACGCTTTAAACTCTGCAACAGTGTAAAATGAGCCAAAAATAATTACCACATCATCTTTGTTTAATAGCTCGGTTAAGCTGTCCCATGCTTGCTCAACATTAGGAAATACCTGACTACTTGCAACGTGGCTAGACGCTAATAATGCCTGTAACTCAGACGCCTTAGCACTGCGTGGACAAGCTAAATCGGTGAGATACCAATGATCAACCACCTCAGACATAATCCCCAACACGCTGTGGCAATCTTTATCCTTGAGCATACCGCAAATGGCAAACACCCTTTTATGTTGATACTGTTGTAATTGTGACGCTAAATATCGTGCTGCATGGGGATTATGAGCCACATCAAGTAACACCTTTGGCGCCTGAGAAATCGATTCTAGTCGACCAGCTAATGATGCCTTTTCTAACCCTTGTTTCACCGTCGCAATAGGTAAATCGGGCCATAATTGCTCTAACACTGCTAATGCAGTTGCAGCATTGGCAATAGGTAAAGACGGCTTCGGCAGCTCAGTAAACTTAACGTGTTGTCCTGAAAACTCCCAAGTGTCATCAGCAACCTGATAATTAAACTGCTGACCTACAGCGCAGAGGTGAGCTTGTATTGCCTGACTGTATTCTACAACCGATTGTGGCAAATTTGGCTCACCAACAATGGCGTAGGTATTGGGCCTAAACACCCCTGCTTTTTCTCGACCAACCAACTCTCTGGTATCGCCCAAATACTCTTGGTGATCAAGGTCGATACTGGTGATCGCGGCGATATCAGCATCAATGATATTGGTCGCGTCTAAACGGCCACCTAAGCCCACTTCGAGCAACACCACATCAAGCTTGGCCACTTTAAATAGGTATAACCCTGCCAGCGTAGCATATTCGAAAAAAGTCAGTGATATCTGTTCTCTTGCTTCATCAATGGCGCAAAATGCATCAACTAACGCTTGATCCGTTGCATCGACACCGTTAATACGCACACGCTCATTGTAGCGCAGCATATGAGGCGAGCTATATACGCCAACAGTAAGCTGGTGCTGGCGTAAAATGCTTTCCAACATCGCACATGTGCTGCCTTTACCATTAGTACCGGCTACGGTAATAACAGTACTGGGTGACAAATCACCTAAGTTCAAGCGCTTAGCCACCTCTTTTACACGCGTTAACCCCATATCAATTTCAGTTGGATGAAGCTCAAGTAAATGATCCAACCATTGATTCAAGCTGGTTTGTTGGGTTAATTTCACAGGCTAGCCTCGAACAGATAAATAATATAAACAGCGATTAATCAAGCATAAACAATGGGCCTAATGCGAGCTTAGGCAATTGATATTGCTCAGGGTACGTGACATCCACCAAATACAATCCATTCGGTTTTGCCGTAGCAGCTGCTTGAGTGCGATCTTTTAGCGCTAATAAGTCGGCTATCCAAGTTACCGGTTGGCGACCGTAACCCACTTCAAGCAAAGAACCAACGATATTACGCACCATATGGTGCAAAAACGCATTGGCCTTAATATCAACACAAATGTACATACCTTGGCGTGTCACATTGACTTCATGGACACACCGAAACGGAGTATTTGATTGGCATTGGATAGCACGAAAACTGGTAAAATCCTGCTCTCCCAATAATGACTGCGCAGCTTGATGCATCAATTTTTCATCGATATCGCCTGGGTAATGGCTCACTCCTGAGCGCAAAATGCCAGGACGCAACTGATGATTGTATATCATGTAACGGTAACGGCGGGCTGTGGCGCTAAATCGGGCATGAAAATCATCATCAACTTCGGTCGCCCAGCGGACAGCGATGTTGTCAGGCAAGTTAACGTTCACGCCCAAGGTCCATGCACTCAGTTTACGTACTGCGTTGGTCTCAAAGTGAACCACTTGACCGGTTGCATGCACACCTGCGTCAGTTCGACCAGCACACTGCACAGCAATCGGTTCATTGGCAACGAAGGATAGAGCTTGTTCTAATTGCTGCTGAACAGAATCGACCTCGGCTTGGCGCTGCCAGCCAAAATAGCCACTGCCGTCATATTCAATGCCTAGTGCAACGCGCATGTGATTTTCCTATATCTGATGTAAATCAGCCCAATTGAGCATCTAAATTAGGCGGCGAATTCTACCATAACCACCTAAATTCGACAGCAGCAATTCACTGCTTGCTAACCCTATTTGTACAAAAAACGGCGCATTCGCGCCGTTTTTTATTAGATGTTAAGCTAATCGACTAATTCAGATCATTAATCAGCTTGGCAGCTTCCTCTTTTTGCCGCTCATTGCCATCTAGCTCAACTTCCCTAAGTAATGCTTTAGCACTGTCATTATCATCAATTTCGATATACGCACGTGCTAAATCTAGCTTAGCATTAACTGAATTTTCCTCATCATCCACATCAACCATCGAGGCGTTGCCCATTAGGTTATCAATTTCTCCCATATCGACATCTAATTCTTTGTATTGGTCAACTTCAACGGTTTCTTCATCCGCATCGTTAAGCAACTTATCAATGTCGATAAAACCATTATCGTTTTGGAAAGAGGTTAAATCATGCTCAGAAACAGCTTGCGCTGCAGGCTCACTGTCTGCTTCTAAAGCTGCTAAGGCTTCATCTACCGTTAACTTATCATCATCAATGCTAAAGGCGTCAACATCATCGCCATCAGCTTGTGAATCTTCTACCGCGGTTTGCTTACTGTTTGAGAAAGATTCAAAATCAAGTCCCGCATCCCCATCCCAATCTAAGCTATTGTCACTGGGGGACTTATCACTTTTTAGATCATCAAAAATACCCGAATCCGTTTGATTAGCTTGCGGTTCTACCGACTCTAAGTCAGCAAGTAATGCATCGAGTGCAGGGTCGCTTGATGCAACATCACTGTCAGCAGCAGGGTTTTCCTCACCGCTACCAGGTTTGGCTAAATCAGCAAAATTGCTGTCACTTTCCTCTTCAATATCTAGCGCATCGGCATCAATATCAAACTCAGCGAGTAAATCATCAAGCTCGGTGTCATCGCTAGCCAATTCACCGTCAAGTTCAGCGGCGATTGCGTCACCAACCTCTTTGTCAAGCTCAGGTGCAGGTGGCGTTTCTTCTGCGGGCTTGTCAAATTCAGCAAGCAACTCATCTAATTGCGCATCAGTATCATTGGCCGGTAAATCGTCCTCAAGCTCTGCGGCGATAGCATCGGTCAAATCCTCGCTAGGTGTATCAACAGACGGTGCTAGCTCCTGAACCTCTGGGGTAATCTCTGCAGCAGATTGCTCTTCAGCTAACACATCGTCGACATCTGTAGCTTCTGGCGAAGGCTGTTCAAACTCAGCAAGTAACTCATCAAGTTGCTCATCACCTGCCACGGTTTCATGGGGGCTATCTTGTACTTTATCGTCAGACAACACTTCATCTTGTTGCAGCAACTCGGTCTCATCAATCTCTGAGTCAATAGCTGTTAATGCTTGCGTGTTTTCTTCAAGCTCGACACCCGCTTGCGGCGCATCTTGAGCCTCATTAGCGGTATCAACTGACTCATCAAATTCTGCCAACAAACTGTCAAGATCTTCACTACTATCTACGTCACTTTGTTCAGTATCTAACTCAGCACTATCTTCTGCTTTAGGCTCGTCAAATTCAGCTAGCAGGCTATCTAAATCTTGCTCATCGTCTGATACCATCGAGTCCGGCTCATCAGATTGAGACTTAGGTTCTTCAAACTCTGCCAGCAAGGCATCAAGATCTTCGGAAGCGGCTTCTTGCTCATCAGCCTGTTCCGGGAATTCGGTTTCTAGACTATCCGATTCAAGAGCATCCGATTCAAGTGCATCCGCTTCAAGAGTAGCTGCTTGAAGAGTATCAAGTGCATCTTCTTCTACTTCTGCTGGAGCTGCTGGGGTATCTAGATCGGCGAGTAACGCATCTAAATCATCCTCTTGGGGTACGGTTTCGGTTTTCGATTCTTCCTCTTCTTGCTCACCCATGGCCTCAGCCCACAGATCGTCTAGTGACTGTCCTTCATCACCTTCTTCCTCTGTCGCTGCATTATCACCACCGTCAACAAACATCTCCTCGGCCATATCAACTTGGCTGCTATCATCGACCATATCGGCTTCTGGTTGAAGCACGTTATCATCAACCTTCATCAGCGAATCAATCGACTCATCTTCTTCATTATCAAGATGCACCGCCATCGCCGATTCATCGGCTTCTGCGGCCACAGGCTCACTGTCTGCTACAGCTGCCGGTGCTTCGCTCTCAAGCGGCTTATCGCTGTCTTGTTCCTGAGCATCTTCAGACTCGGCGTTGTCTTTGCGCTTTTTCAACAACAACCAAATCAGCAACAATAACAGTAAACCCGGCACTAAGGCACCCAATACTAAATACAAGGGGTTATCCATTACGGTACGCCATAAGTTCTTTGGCTCTTCAACCGCTTGTACTTGTAACTTATCGATTTGCTCTTGCAGCATCTGGTTTTCCGTGACCAGTGATGCTTGCTGCTCTTTCTGAAGCTGTAGTGCTTCCTCTAACTCTTGAATTCGTACGTCTTGCTGTTCGATTTGCTCTTTTAAGCTCTGGGTATCTGCACCACCCACATCTAACTGATCTTGTGCTCTCGCTAACTCATCGGTGAGTTGCAGGTTTTTTTGTTGAGCTAATTCTAGCTGCTTAGTCACTTCAGCTAACTCAGCACTATTATCTACCACCTCGGGAAGCTGCGTTGGCGTTGGTGGAACCGGAGAGGTACTTGCAGGTTCTGCAGGTTCTGTGGTTGTTACTGCAGGTGTTGTATTGGTTTGTGCCGCCTTCCAGCCTTTATCGTCTCGCTCGGCGCGCTTTTTGGCTAATGAAGCCGGGATCTGTAACATCACTTCTTTCGAAGGGATTAACAGAATCATACCGCGTTCTAAGCTGTTGTAGTTGTCACTTGAAAATGCGTGTGGATTTGCATCATAAATGGCAGCCATCACCTGATAAATCGTGACTGAGCTATCTGGACGTGATTTTTGAGCAATACTCCAGAAAGTGTCTGAAGAACGTGTCGGGCCATATTGACTGGACGTTTGACGTACCTGGCCATCAGGGCCTGTTATTTTTAAAGGCTCTGCGGCATTTGCGATATTAACAGTGGAATTATTAGCAAAAACAAGGAGACCAGCGGCCATAAGGCCAACGAGATACGTCGTGCGAAAGTTCATCCATTCTTCCCTTTCTAGCGCATTTGCACAGTGTTTGGCGGCAATGCTTTAGGCAATTGTATTTATTGAGATTACTATAAACCAGTTTTGGATACCCTGCTACTATTCACAATTCAAAAACAACTGATAGCAACAAAAAAGCCTGCAAGATGCAGGCTTTTCGAACAATTTAGCAGGATAACCGTATTAGAATTAGTAATAATCGCGGATCAAGACTTCAGCGATTTGTACACTATTGAGTGCTGCACCTTTTCTAATGTTATCAGAGACTACCCACAAGTTAATGCCGTTTTCATGGGAGATATCTTTACGTACTCGGCCAACAAAAACCGGATCGGTGCCCGCTGACTCAGTCACCGCCGTTGGATACTCCTCGTCCGATTCAAATAATTCGATGCCTTGAGCGCCACGTAACACAGATTTCACGTCTTCTGCATCAACCGGTTGACGCGTTTCTAGGTGCACAGCTTCTGAGTGACCATAAAACACAGGAACACGCACTGCGGTAGGGTTAACGACGATACTGTCATCACCAAAGATTTTCTGGGTTTCCCAGACCATCTTCATCTCTTCTTTGGTGTAACCGTTATCCATGAACTTATCAATTTGTGGCAACACGTTAAACGCGATCTGCTTAGGATAAGCCTTAGGCTCTACTGGCTGACCTTGCAACAGCTTAGCGCACTGGTTAGCCAGCTCTTCAATAGCTTGTTTACCCGAACCGGATACCGACTGATAAGTAGCAACATTGATGCGGCTAATACCGAAGGCATCATAAATTGGCTTCAATGCCACCAGCATTTGGATCGTTGAGCAATTTGGGTTTGCGATAATATTACGGTTACGAAAATCAGCAATCGCCTCTGGGTTAACCTCAGGCACAACAAGCGGGATATCAATGTCATAACGGAAGTGCGAAGTGTTATCAATAACAACACAACCATTCTCAGCAGCGATCGGTGCCCACTTAGCTGACACATCTCCTCCTGCTGAGAAAAATCCGATTTGCGCTTGTGACCAGTCAAACTTATCTACGTCAAGAATTTCTACCTGTTTACCATGAAACGTTACCGTATCACCGGCACTACGACTGCTGGCTAATGGGTACAAATTTGCAACCGGGAAATTGCGCTCTTCTAGGATCTCTATCATAGTTTGACCCACTGCGCCCGATGCACCTAATACGACTACGTTATATTCTTGCGACATAATTACTGACCGACTCCTGAAAAACCTAATTTGAGCAACCAATCTACATCAGAACCTGCGCTATTGGCTACCCTTAAGGCGCTAAATTCACGTCTATGCTTGTGATTTTTTCTCATAAGATCAAACCCATTGTTATTTAGAAACCTTTGTCTAAATAATTGGTCATCATCACGTAAGTCATAAACAAACCGTAACAAAGTTAATAGTGCCTTTTCAGAAGGTGCCTCAGTCAAATTAATCTGCTCAACCCAAAGCTGAGGTAACAACTGACTGAGTTCCATTTCCACCGGTTTGCCTAACTGTTTTAGTAAAGCGCAATAGAGCATATAAGTGCCTTTCGCTTTACCCTCAACACTGTAACCGGCAATATGAGGAGTTGCGATATCAACATGCGGCACTAATTCGGGCATAGGGTTAGGCTCGCCTTCCCATACATCAAGCACTAACTTTAAATCTTGCCGGTGCTGTTTAACTTGTAACAGCGCTGTGTTATCGATAACTTCACCACGGCAGCAATTTAATAGCCAAGTGTGTTGTTTGAGCTGTGTAAGGCGCTTTTCATCAAACATATGCCAAGTGGGATGTGAGCCAGTTTGGGTGATTGGAACGTGCAAAGAGATAACGTCGCAATGCGCCATTAAGGTATCTAAACTGACAAATTCTCGAGTATCATCACTGCCTTGTAAGAACGGATCACACAGCAGTGTTTTTACGCCATAGGCTGCTAGGCAACGTTGCACCGCGCTGCCTGTATTACCCGCACCGACAATACCGACACATTTGTCACGCAAATTAGCCTGAGTGCGACTGGCTAGCTCCAGCATCGCAATAAAAGCGTACTCTCCAACAGCGGTTGCATTACAGCCTGGTGCATTAGTATAGGGAATGTTTTTGGCTTGCAAGTAAGCTTCGTCAAGATGATCCATACCAATGGTTGCGGTGCCAACAAATGCTAGCCGCTCAGCTTGGCTTAACAACTCAGCATTAACCTTAGTGACTGAACGAACTAATAAAACATCGACATCAACTAATTGCTCTGCTTGCAGTTTTCGCCCATCGACCTTGATAACCTGACCTAACTGGCCAAATAGTTCGTCCACATAGGGCATATTCTCATCAGCAACAATTTTCATAAGTAGGGCTCTCAACTTTCCTGTTCAACGCGCGAAGGTGACAATATCAAATACAAATTTCACATACAAAAAAAGAGCCACTGGGGCTCTTTTTCTATCGACCAAGACTCGGATTAACGAGTACGTGGGCAAAGTTCTTCGTTGCTGAAGAAGTAAGCAATTTCACGCTCAGCAGACGCTACTGCATCTGAACCGTGAACTGCGTTTTCGTCGATGCTGTCAGCGAAATCGCTACGGATAGTACCACGAGCAGCTTCAGCTGGGTTAGTCGCACCCATGATTTCACGGTTAGCTAGAACTGCGTTTTCGCCTTCTAGTACTTGAACACAGATAGGACCAGAAGTCATGAAAGCAACTAGTGCACCGAAGAAAGGACGCTCGCTGTGCTCAGCGTAGAAACCTTCAGCTTGCTCTTTGCTTAAGTGAACCATTTTAGAAGCGATGATTTTCAGGCCAGCAGTTTCAAAACGGTTGTAGATTGCACCAATGTGGTTTTTAGCAACTGCATCGGGCTTAATGATAGAAAAAGTACGTTCGATAGCCATGACTAGCTTCCTTTAAGTAAACAGGTTTTATAAATTCGCGCGGATTATACGAAATAAAAACGCAAAATCCTACCTTTATAACACGGCTTCTGTGACTTAATCCCACATTCGTCTTACCTAAGGTGGACATAAGCCTAATTTGTCATCGTTAATGATACTGCACAGGCATAATCACAACATCCAAATGCATTTTCGCTTTAAATTTACGTCACCATCAGCCCTATTTATGTTGTAATGCCATTATTCAGCTGTCCATTGCCATTGTTAATCAAACTCTTCAATCCAAGCTTGTTGAATGGCCTCTAAGATCCTTTCATTGCAATGATCAGGTACATCATCAAACTCATCGAGGGCCAATACCCAAGCATGCAGGTCGGTAAAACGTATCTGGGTTGGGTCCTGCTGCGGGTGCGCCTCCAATAGCAGCAGCGCAATATCTAGGGTGTCTATCCATTTCAAACTCATGACAGCTCCATAAACGATTAGCAAACGATTTAAAAAGTATAGTTGCTGCCCGTCCACAGAAAAATCTATCTACAAAAAAGCCGGCATAATGCCGGCTTTTATCATCGCAGCTAGATTTGAATGCGTACATTTAACTAGTGCAGGTAAATAGTTTATTTAACTGGTACTCGCTTTTTCTACGCCCTAACGCTAACTACAGCACAATAGTGATACTGATTGTTAAGGGCAGAAGATACACATTTTATCTAGCAGCAAATTCAATTGCAAAAGCTCAACTAGATCTAGTGTTCGCCTTCGCTAACCATGTTAATGGTATATTTAGGAATATCGACCACCAAATCGCTATCTGGCACTCGTGATTGGCAAGATAAACGGCTTTCAGGTTCTAAACCCCAAGCTTTATCTAGCATATCATCTTCCAGCTCATCGCTTTCTTCAAGCTCATCAAAACCTTCGCGAATGACAACATGGCAAGTGGTACACGCACAAGACTTTTCACAAGCATGCTCGATATGAATACCATTTCGTAATGCTACATCTAGCACTGTTTCGCCCTGTTCGGCTTCGACTACCGCCCCGTCTGGACACAACTCTTCATGGGGTAAAAATACAATTTGCGGCATAACCTCACCTATATATTGTCAACAGATTGGCCCTTAAGAGCCAATTTAATAGAATTATCCATTCGCTTAGCAGCGAAAGATTGACTTGCTTCGTCTAGCGCTTCAATGGCTTTTTCAATCGCATCTGCATCACCATTAGCAGCTGTATCAGCCAGTTGAGCCATACCAGCTTCTATCGCTTGTCTTTCAGACTCATCAAGTAAATTCGCATCTTTTGCCAACGCAGCACTTAAGGTTTCAATCACCCTAGCTGCCTCGACTTGTTGCTCAGCTAACATACGTCGCTCAATATCTTGCTTCGCATTCGCCATAGAGTCTTTCAGCATTGAGCCAATTTCTTCATCGGTCAAGCCAAATGAAGGTTTAACTTGAATACTTGCCTGAACGCCAGTGGACTTTTCCATGGCTGTAACACTCAACAAGCCATCCGCATCGACTTGGTAGGTCACTCGAATATGCGCGGCGCCGGCCGCCATCGGTGGAATACCTTGCAATGTAAAACGTGCAAGTGAGCGACAATCATCAACCAGTTCTCGCTCGCCCTGTACCACATGGAACGCCATGGCCGTTTGACCATCTTTAAAGGTAGTGAATTCTTGAGCGCGAGCAACGGGGATAGTGGTATTGCGTGACACCACTTTCTCAACCAAGCCACCCATAGTTTCTACCCCTAAAGACAACGGCAGTACATCAAGCAACAGCAAATCCGACTCTGGTTTGTTACCCACTAAAATATCAGCTTGGATAGCAGCACCGATGGCGACGACTCGATCAGGGTCGATAGAAGTCAGTGGCGCTTTACCGAAAAAGTCAGCCACTTTTTCACGCACTAACGGTACGCGAGTAGATCCGCCTACCATAACCGTCTCAAGCACTTCGCTCGCGTCGATACCAGCATCACGTAATGCACGTCGACAGCTGCTTATGGTATTACGAACAAGTTTGCTAATTAACTGTTCAAACTCATCTTTAGTCACTGTACAAGAATGAGCTGCGCCCGAACTTAATACTAGACTAGCATCGACCTGGTCGTTATCTGTCAATGCTTCTTTAATGCGGCGTGCTTCAACTAACAGTTGACGGCTTTCACCAGCTTGCAGGTTGGATAACTGCCAGGTGTCGAGTAAATGGTTAAAAATGGCTTGATCAAAATCATCACCACCCAACGCTGAATCACCACCTGTGGCTAACACTTCAAATACACCACGATTTAAACGCAGAATTGAAATATCAAACGTTCCACCACCTAGATCATAAATCGCGATAGTGCCTTCTTGACCAGAATCTAACCCGTAAGCAATGGCTGCCGCAGTTGGCTCGTTCAATAGACGTAAAACCTTTACCCCTAACAGACCTGCCGCTTCTTTCGTGGCTTGACGCTGCGCATCGTCAAAGTATGCGGGAACGGTAATAACAATTCCTTCTAAGTCACCGCCTAAGGTTTTTTCAGCGCGGTCAACTAAGGGACGTAGGATTTCAGCTGAAACTTGAATGGGATTAACATTGCCTTGCTTGGTGACAAATAACGGTAAGCCATTAGTGGTGGCTTCAAATTGGTAGGGCAATGTGTGTGAGGTCGCTTGAATATCCGCCAAGCTACGTCCCATAAATCGTTTAACAGAAACGATTGTGTTATGCGGGTCTTGGGTGGCTTTTTGCTCTGCTGCGATACCGGTCAATACCGAGTCAGCTTGGTAATGAACAACAGAAGGTAAGCCATGATCGCCAGCTTCATCTGCTAGCGTATTTGCTTCGCCACTGCGAACGGCGGCAACTAGAGAATTAGTGGTGCCAAGGTCTATTCCGACAGCCAGTCGATGTTGGTGCGGCGCAGCGGTTTGGCCGGGTTCAGCAATCTGCAAAAGTGCCATAATGGTCCAACTTAAAAAAATAAAAACCCAATTCTACATTGGGTTTAGTAAAGAGTGAAAGCGAGTTATAACAATGCGTCTTCGATACGGGCCAATTCATCTTGTAATTTAGCCATAAACTTCAATTTACGTACTAAGTCAGCAGCAACATTAAGCTCATCTTTATCTTGGCTTTCAATCACATTTTCTAGCTCAGTGCTGATCTGTTTGGCATAGCTCGCAAAAGAATCATGCAGGTCATCAATCAACTCGTCTGGGTCTGCATGGGAAGCGACGCTTTCTAGTGACTCGCGCCACTCCATTTGCTGCATTAGAAAGCCCATATCTTTGACGGTCGTAGACTCGTGACTCAGATCTAGGCCCTGTAGGCTCAGCATGTATTCAGCACGCGAGATGGGATGTTTTAAGGTGCTATAACCATCGTTGACTTGTGCAGTACGTTGCACCGCCATTCGCTTATCCTGTTCGCTTGCATTGGCAAACTTATCAGGGTGCACTGCGCGTTGTAATTCACGATAGCGCTCAGCAAGTATAGCGGTGTCCACACGGTACGATGGGGTTAAACTAAACAGCTCAAAATAGTTCATGTATATCGGACTTAATACTTAAACGGTAAAACTTTCACCACAGCCGCACTCACCTTTGGCATTAGGGTTATTAAACTGAAAACCTTCGTTTAATCCCTCTTTGACAAAGTCGAGCTCGATACCTTGTAGATAGATGAAGCTTTTGGCATCGATGATGATGTTAACACCATCGATATCATAAACTTCATCATCTGCGTTCAGTTCATCAACAAATTCGAGTACATATGCCATGCCCGAACAACCTGAGGTTTTTAGCCCTAAACGCAGTCCGATCCCCTTGCCGCGACCGGCGAGGAAACTTTTCACTCGTTCGGACGCTGCAGGTGTCATAGAAATTGCCATCGTAACTCCAGTATTACTTCTCGTTTTTAGCCTTATAATCATCGATCGCCGCTTTAATGGCGTCTTCAGCTAAAATAGAGCAGTGAATCTTAACAGGTGGCAGTGCTAGCTCTTCAGCAATGTCGGTATTTTTGATTGCTTGAGCTTCAGCAATTGTCTTTCCTTTAACCCACTCAGTAACCAGTGAGCTAGATGCAATGGCGCTACCACAGCCATAGGTTTTAAATTTCGCATCTTCGATAACACCTTCGTTATCGATTTTAAGTTGTAATTTCATCACGTCACCACAAGCGGGTGCGCCTACCATACCGGTCGCAACACTTGGGTCATCCTTCTCAAATGAGCCAACGTTACGAGGATTTTCATAATGATCGATTACTTTTTCGCTATAAGCCATGATATTGCTCCAATTTTTTAATTCGTTTATTGATCAGGTTTAGTGGTGTGCCCACTGCACCTTATCGAGGTCGATACCATCTTTGAACATTTCCCAAAGTGGCGACATCTCTCTTAATTGACCAATAGACTTATCAATGGTCTCAATTGCATGATCAATCTCTTCCTCAGTCGTGAAACGACCAATTGAGAAACGAATCGAACTGTGTGCCATTTCATCATTCAAGCCTAATGCACGTAGTACATAGCTAGGCTCTAGACTTGCTGAGGTACAGGCAGAGCCCGAAGATACTGCTAAGTCTTTCAATGCCATCATTAATGACTCACCTTCAACAAAGTTGAAGCTCACATTGAGGCTACCGCAATATCTTTGGTCAACATCACCGTTGATATACGTCTCTTCAATGTGCTTAATTCCATTCCATAATCTGTCGCGTAAACGACGGATACGTGCGTTGTCTGACTCCATATCAGCTTTAGCAATGGCTGCAGCTTCACCCATACCAACAATTTGGTGGGTTGCAAGCGTACCACTACGCATACCGCGCTCATGTCCACCACCATGCATTGTCGCTTCTAGGCGAATACGTGGCTTACGACGAACATACAAAGCACCAATGCCTTTAGGTCCATACATTTTATGAGCAGAGATAGATAGCAAGTCTACTTTTGTTTGCTGCACATCAACAGGAATCTTACCAACGCTTTGCGCTGCATCGACATGGAAAATGATCTTACGGCTGCGACATAACTCGCCAATCGCATCGATATCGTGGATAACACCGATCTCATTATTGACGTGCATAATGCTGACAAGAATTGTGTCGTCGCGCATTGCGCTTTCGATTTTATCGAGTGGGATAATACCGTTTGCAGCAGGTTCTAGGTAAGTCACTTCATAGCCTTCGCGCTCTAGTTGACGACAGGTATCAAGTACTGCTTTGTGTTCAGTCTTACTGGTGATGATGTGCTTGCCCTTCTTATGATAGAAGTGAGCTACACCTTTAATCGCAAGGTTATCAGACTCTGTCGCACCAGATGTAAACACGATTTCTCGTGGATCTGCGTTAATCAAATCAGCAATTTGATTTCTCGCAATATCGACAGCTTCTTCAGCCTGCCAACCATAACGATGTGAACGTGACGCTGGGTTACCAAAATTACCGTCCATCGTCATACATTGCATCATTTTTTCTGCAACGCGAGGATCAACTGGCGTCGTTGCAGCATAATCTAAATAAATAGGAAGCTTCATCTCACACTCCGTACTCAATGACCAAGACATTGGCCATATACCACGTACAAATAATATTTTTTATATAATAACAAAAAGGCCTAATGCGACACTCTTTGTTCCTGTTGAATCTTGTCTTGTTTGATTGAAATAAACTGCACATCACGCTTGTTCATCAATCCGGCAAGACTAATCCCGTTTAAAAAGTCTGAAATCTGTTTACTTAGGTCACCCCACAATGAGTGAGTGAGGCAGCGAGTGCCACTTTGGCAATTACCTAGACCTTGGCAGCGAGTGGCATCAACCGACTCATCAACTGCGCGCACAACCATACCGACAGAGATTTCTTGTGCATCTGAACCGAGACGATAACCGCCTCCTGGACCTCGCACGCTCGAGACTAATCCATGTTTACGTAACTTTGCAAAGAGTTGTTCAAGATAAGAAAGGGAGATGCCCTGACGTTCAGAAATGTCAGCAAGTGGAACGGGGCCCGCTGTAGAGTGCATAGCGACATCTAGCATTGCCGTGACTGCGTATCGACCTTTGGAAGTAAGTTTCATAGATACCACTGCTTAGAAGAATGCTTAAGCCGAATTGAAACATACCCTAGTAATTTAGTCAAGTATTTAACCTAGTATTTTAGTCAGGTATTATTGGCAGTTGGCAATTTCAGTCGATGTGATGCATCAACAGGAATACCCTGCCATTTCGCTGGGGTATTTAACCTGTTTCTGCATCAAGATTCAATGACTAGTGTCAATTTGTCCCACTATTTATTAGATAATGGGATCAAACTCATCTATTGCGTCTTGGCGCTTCTTGGCCGCGGCTAACTCAGCATCACTAAATTCATCGACTTCAAGCTCAGGTAACTTCTCGGTACAGACACTGCCACCTAAACTTTGCACCGCTTGACAAACCTCTTGAACTTTAGAGTCCATCAAGTGCATATGATCCAGCATCTGCCCAATGGCATTGGCAACCGGATCAGGATTATCTGGCGATACCGCATAGGCATCGAAACCATATTTTTTCGCCATTTCAGTGCGGCGTTTTGAATGCTCTTTTGACTGCTCTGTCGGTTTGGCAACCACCCGTGCAGGTATACCGACCACGGTAGTGTCTTTAGGTACTTCTTTCACTACCACAGAATTCGAGCCAACCCTTGCACCGTCGTGCATAGTAATTGGGCCAAGTATTTGGGCACCTGCACCAACCACCACATTATTACCTAAGGTTGGGTGACGCTTACCCGCTTGCCAAGTCGTTCCCCCCAAGGTCACGCCGTGATATAACGTACAGTCATTACCAATCTCTGCGGTCTCACCAATTACCACACCCATGCCGTGGTCAATAAAAAATCGATCGCCTATGGTTGCACCGGGATGGATCTCGACACCAGTTAACCAGCGAGAAAAAGTCGATAATACTCGTGCCGTCAGACACCATTTGCGACGCCAAAGTTTATGGCTGACGCGATGGATCCATATGGCTTGCATGCCAGGGTAATTCAACAGGATCTCAATGGTGCCATTTGCCGCTGGGTCACGGTGATAAATGGAACTGATATCGTCCTTTAATCTTGCTATCACACCCATACTCTTGTTCGTCCTTATCACTTATCGCTACGAGTTTTGTTGCTCATCTTGTTTATTGGCGATGGCAGCCTTTTTATCTACTGAGGTTAATATGCCGCGTAATATATTCATCTCCGCAGCCTCAATCCTTGCGCGGCTAAATAAACGTCGTAATTTAGTCATCACTTGTCCTGGATGCTGCTTTACAATGAAGCCTGTAGATAACAAGGTACGTTCTAAATGCTCAAAGAAGTTCTCTTGCTCTTTCGCTAATGGGTACTCTGTCGCCTCAACCGTTTCCGGTGTTAGGTTTAAATGCGCGACACGCGCTTCATAACAGATGATTTGCACCGCCTGCGCTAAGTTCAATGAGGTGTATTCAGGATTAGCAGGAATAGCGACATGGTAATTACACTTTTGTAGCTCTTCGTTGGTAAGCCCATTGTTTTCCCGTCCAAATACGATAGCGACGGGGCCATCTAACGCAGCACCAACCAGCTTCTCTCCCGCTTGGCGTGGATCAAGCATTGGCCAGTCTAGCGTGCGGCTGCGGGCACTAGTAGCAATCACTAAACTGCAATCGGCTATCGCATCAGCTAGACTATCTACAGTGACGGCATGCTTTAAAATATCCGACGCTCCCGCGGCTAAAGCCACAGAATGACCATCAGGCTCAACCTTTGGCTCAGCCAAGTAGAGCGTAGAGAGCCCCATGGTTTTCATTGCGCGGGCAGTTGAACCGATATTACCAGGGTGAGATGTACCTACAAGAACGACACGAATATTGCTGAGCATGAAATGACTTTTTAATCTATAAAACAGAATCTGCGATGGTATCACAGCGATGCTGATTCGTTTATAGAAAAATCAATATTTGATATAACCAATAAAACAGGTATAATGCGCGCCGATTATTTATATCTGTTCTTTAACATCCAGGGGATTAGTAATGCATCCGATGCAGACTATTGCTGTGCGTGCCGCTCGTGCCGCCGGCCAAACAATTATGCGTGCTTTTACCGAACTTGATCGTGTAGAAGTGAGCGCCAAAGGTATCAACGACTTTGTTACCAATGTAGATAAAGAAGCTGAAGCTGCTATTACCTATCAAATCCGTAAATCTTACCCTGACCACACCATTGTTGGTGAAGAAAGTGGTGAGAACAAAGGCGAGAATAAAGATTACGTCTGGATTGTTGATCCCTTGGATGGCACTAACAACTTTGTTAGAGGCATTCCCCATTTTGCGGTTTCAATCGCAGTTCAACACAAAGGCAAGACTGAAGTTGCCGTCGTTTACGATCCTGTTCGCGATGAACTATTTACCGCTGTGCGCGGTAAAGGCGCTAAGTTAAACGATTTCCGTATCCGCGTAAGCAACGCTAAAGATCTAAACGACACTATTTTAGCAACAGGTTTTCCTTTCAAAGCGAAACAACATAGCGAAACTTACATGAAGCTGCTTGGCGATACCTTCAGTCGTTGTGCCGATCTGCGCCGTGCAGGCTCTGCCGCGTTAGATCTAGCCTACGTTGGTGCTGGTCGTTTAGATGCATTTTTTGAAATTGGTCTTAAGCCATGGGATATCGCCGCTGGTGAACTTATCGTTCGCGAAGCTGGTGGCACAGTGACTGATTTTGTTGGCAGCCACGGCTATTTCACCTCAGGCAACATCATTGCCGGTGCGCCTAAAGCAACAGTGTCACTAGTGAAAAACTTCCGTCCTTTATTGAGCGACGGTCTTAAGCGCTAGATACAGCTTAATTTAAAAAACCGCCTACTTAGGCGGTTTTTTTGTTTAAAGCACAAGTTATATCAATCGGCATAAGAAAGTGATCTACTCAGAGCTATTTTTGGCAAACGAGTTCGAGACGAATAACTTAAGTAATAGTGGTTCTATTGGGAAGTTATTCAACAAAGAAGTAGGCAGCCAAAAAAGCGCCCAAAGGGCGAGTTTTAGCGCTTATGATACTGTGTAAACGAACTTGAACCTAGAGTAACTATGCCCTTCATTCGTTGCAAGCCACATGGTCTTGACTGTTCCTGACAGTCATAAGACATTTCCTCCATCCCTGGAGGTCAGATGTGGTAAATGTCATTAATGCACGACTATAGGGATATAGGAGGTAGAGTAACGTAGGAGCAGTTACCGAGGAGCATTTAATGACCTTGTCTCACAAGCGCTAAACTCTCTCTGAGCGATCACATCTTTATGCTGATTGGTATTACCCACCAACACATCTCTTTACTCACCCTGGATAAAATCTAACCTACACTCTATCTATTGCACTGAATTTCAATCTTTGATAGGTAACGCTAACTCAAATGCTTCATGAGTGTTTTGTTCTGTGATAGGTATCACGATCAATTATTTAGCGCCAAACCAAAATGTTGTTACCATCAACAAAAATAACAATTTGGAGATCTGAATGGGATACCTCTATAGCAAGTACGGCTCAAAGAGCCTCAAAGCCGTTGAGCACTTTGTACTGATTATTATTGCCCTCGCTACCATCATCGCTATTGGACAAGAAATTGCCCATATTGTGAATGTCGGTGCTGTTGCACTTGCAGATCTCCTACTGCTATTTATCTACCTCGAAGTCTTGGCCATGGTTGCCAACTACGCCGAGTCAGGCAAACTCCCGGTTCGCATGCCGCTGTATATTGCTATCGTGGCATTAGCTCGTTATTTGATTTTAGATATGAAAGGCATGGATGACTGGCGTATTGTCGCCATTGCCGTGTCGACACTCATCCTTGCTGCAACGGTAATTGTTATACGCTGGGGACAGCTCAAACTGCCCTACCCACGTAAAGAAGATTAATCATTCCCCCATAAAATGGCCACTAATAGTGGCCATTCTCGTCTTGATTTGTTGCACGCTTACAATGTAGGCATTTTATGCTAAGTTTAGTCAATAACCGATTGAAATTTAGCCGCCAATCACAAAAGGATGAGTCATATGGTTGATAGCCAAACCGAACAGGAAGAGCGCCGACAATCACTTAGAGTCGATATGGAAGCTGAGCGTATTATCCTAAATTGGAATGATGCACAAGGTAGCAACCACACTGATGAAGGGATCTGTATTGATTTGGCAAGACGTGGTGCGTTAATCGAATACAAACAAGCTTTTGAGCTTGGTCAACTTTTAGTTATCACATTTAATGAAGGCACAGACAAACAAAACAGCATTAAAGGCCAAGTCTGTCGTTGTATTAAATGCCATGAATTAGCCTATCACATTGCGATTCAACTGATTTAAATTAATTACTTAGAATCAAGCAAGCTTATCAGGGCTGTTCTATACTTTTATGGCGAGGGGATAGTAATGCCATAAAAAGTCATGGGAGGCAGCATAATGATACTGTTGGTAGGTGGAGAAAAAGGTGGTGCCGGAAAGAGTTGTATGGCACAAAATATCGCAGTGCATATCACTCAAAAGTTTCAAGCAAATGTCCTTATGGTTGACTGCGATCCCCAACGCACAACATCTGATTGGATTCAAGCACGTAATGAAGACCCAGATTTGCCCGCAATCAACTGTATTCAACTCTATGGCAAAATACGTAACGATCTACTGGGCCTAGACGAACGCTTCGACTACGTTATCGTTGACTGCGGCGGTCAAGACAACTTAGCAATGCGGGCCGCCATGTCGGTCGCTACCTACGTAGTTTTACCTTTACGACCCAAACGCCGTGACCTAAAAACCTTACCGCATATGGAAGATATGCTTAGCACCTGTAAAATGGTTAACCCTAAAATGGTCGCAACAGTTGTGATGACCCAATGCCCTGCATTACCGAGTCAATTCAAACGAATCTTAGAGGCCAAAGAGGTCGTACAATCTTTTGGGCTGCGTGTACTGGATGCAGTAACATTCAATCGTAATATTTATGATGACAGTGAAGAGCAAGGTTCATCGGTAATAGAAATAGAACCTGATGGTAAGGCCGCTACTGAAATCCGGGCAATCGCTGACGAACTATTCGCCATACCACCAGAAAACTCTTATGAGCTTAACTGATCTTAAAAAGCGTAAAAATAAAACACCGCGAACTAAAATGTCGGTGGACGAATTCATTGAGGATGCAAACAATTATGCGTTTGGTCAGCCTAGTAAGCTAGCGCTAACAGCAAAAAAGCAGCCAGCATCAAAATCTATCAAATCCAAAAAGCGCACCAGCAAAATCTACAAGCACGCCACTTTCACACTGACAGAGTCCAGTATCGAACACTTAAACAGCCTAGCTAAGCAAACCCAGCAAGCTAAATCAAAGTTGATACGAATAATGATAGCGGATTTCGATAAAAAATCCGCTGAGGAACTCGAGCATATTTTGCAAAACAGCCAAGAATAATGGGTTTTTATTCCGGCTATAATTGCAATACAATCAGCAGATTAGTGATTGCAAATACGGTCTGCTGCAGTCTCAATACCATCATCAGATGCAATAAACTTGCCCTTGGCATCTAAAAATGCAATCAATTGTTCAGCATTCATTTCGCTCGCTGAGCAGGTATGAAAACGGGCTTGTTCACCAAATTGCTCACTCATCATGCTTTTAAGCTCAGCTTTGGTAACTGGGCGACCTAACGATAGCATTAACTCCATCACTTGATGACCATGAATAGAATCAGACATTAATAACTCCACATAACCTATAAATAATATGTATGTTATAGCTCGAATACGCCGCAGTTACTTTGATCTAGTTCGCATCTAATACAACAAAATGTAAATCAACATGGTTATCAACAACCCAAGTCCTTCACTATCATTTTATCGAGCTGACGCCTTAGTTAGGCCTCAGGTAGGCTTTAGTTACGCAATGGGAACAGCCTTAGCTACTTGAGTTGCTCGGGTACAATATGCACGCTCCCGTCATCACTCGAAAGCCAAACTTCACCATCACTGATATTGTACTGCAAGCTCATATTTCGACTGACGAGCTTAGCCATTTCTGCAACCGCCTGTTCGTCAATATTCCATACCTGCAAATTCTGGTAACGCTCAAATGCCAGTTGATTTTGCTGCCACCAAATCGGCACAGCCCGCCCACCATAGGCGTACAACTTAACTTGCTTCGAACGTCCACAGGCCTTGCGTAACCATTTCTCATCACTCTGGCCAAACTCGATCCAAAGCTCAATCTCATCGGCCAATGATTTTTGCCACAATTCTGGCTCATCTTCCACACACAAGCCTTTACTGAATACCAACCTTTCATCGGCATTAAGCACAAAAGCCAACAACCTTACCATCATGCGCGCGTCAGTCTCTGATGGATGCTGGGCTACTGTTAATGAATGATCTTGATAATAACCACGATCCATGTCCGCTATTTGCAAATTAACTTTATATACTGTCGCTTTTGGCGCCATGATGACTAAATTCTCATTGATGTATAAATAGGATTTTTTCTACGCAGTAAAGAGCTTACCGCTGACACTGCACTATCGCGCCGCCTTGAATCAATAAAGCGTCTGGATGATCGGCTGACAACTGCTCAATAGTTGATGTTGCTGCCACCACTAATACTTTATCACCTTGGCTTAGGTGCTTGTTAAGGTCAGTGCATTGGTGATAATCAAGTCGCTCAGCATCTCTTCTAAGCAACTCTTGCAATGATGGATTAACACCAGTTTCGTGCATTACCGAATCAATTTTTTGTAGATCTGGCATTACCGCAATAGGTAACATTTGTGGTGATATTGCTTCGTCTAATAACCACAATGTCCCGCTGCTGTTGATATTTAAAAAACACTGCTCATAAACAGTTAAAGTCTTGTCGTCGAATCGCTCGCCATTTAAATCAAAAAAGCGCTCCCAAAATAGTTTCCTTTGTTTAAAAATCGGCAAACGCTGCTGCACATCGGCACGTTTGCTGGCGATAAAGTCAAACAATGGCGTAATACTTGGTGCGAGTAAGCTTTCTAATTTAGCTCGAAGGTCACGTGCAAACACCGGCGCGGCCCCTGCGGTGCTAATCGCAACGACTAATTTTCCACGGTCGACAATCGATGGCGTAATAAATCGGCATAATGCAGGAGAGTCAACCACATTGACCCATAGCCCCTGCTCCTTTGCTAGCTCAGCATAATGTTGATTAAGCGCTTCATCGGCCGTCGCCATATAAAGCAAGTCAATACCCTGGATATCTGACGGCTCTACCCCGCGTCGATGTAGGACGATGCGACCTTGATCTGCATAAGACTGCACCTCGTGACTGACCTCAGGTGCAATGACGACAATGGCAGCTTGAGTGCGGCACAGTAAGTCCAATTTGCGACTAGCGACATCACCGGCACCAACAATGACGACACTGAGTGATTGGGTATCTACAAATAAGGGAAAATATTGCATAAAGACCTAGTAAACGTGCAGTCAATTAAAGTAACTGCATTGTAGGGATAAGCGAGCATCAAGTCGATGCTAACTAAAACACAATCGACAAGTTAGTCACTAAAAGCGTGAATTTTATCCAGGCTCTATGACCTACGATTGTGCTTAGCGACGCTGTTCTATAATTGAATTAATGATGACTTTCACTACGCTCAGCACTGCAATGCCAGCACAGTTCAAAGCTACCTTCATTCATCTCATGGCATTGAACACATTGCCACTTTGGCCCATCGGTATCGAGCGTAGCCAATTGTGTTTTTGCTTGTTCGTATTGCTCTTCAGGCACCCATAACTCAACATTTTGCAGATCGACGGGGAGTTCACCAATGCCACCTAACAAGGCCTCACCTTTCAGTTCTACGGCGATACCACTCGACTCAAGTAAGCCCTTCCAAGTGTGCGCTTGCAGTAAGTTGCCACCAGCAACCATTCGATATCGTTGTTCCATCTATTATTCCCCTACAGCTCTTGCTCTTCTGGCAAATTATTAGGTTGTGCTTGTGATACCAATCAGCATAAAGATGTAATCGCTCAGCGAAAGTTTAGCGCTTCTGAGGCAAGTCAACGAATGAAGGGCATAGTGACTCTACGTTCAAGTTCGTTTACACATTATCAGAAGTGCTAAAACTCCCCCTTTAGGAGCTTTTTTGGCTGCCAACTTCTTCGTTGAATAACTTCCCAATAGAACACTATTACTTAAGTTCTTCGTCTCGAACTAGTTTGCCCAAAATAGCTCTGAGTAGATCACTTTCTTATGCCGATTGGTATGATTTAATCTTGGCGACTAAATGACCGCTTCACATCCTACTGTTAAAAGGAGGTTAATGTCGAGTTTATTCAATAAATGACGATATTTACGCATAAAAAAAGCCACATAAATGTGGCTTTTTGTTCAAACTAGAGACCTTAAGGCATTAACGCATCTTGGTCTGCGCCTTCTTTTTCAATCTCGACAGGCATCATATGCTCACGATTAATACCCAGTTTAATCGCAAGGAAGCTTGCTACGTAGATAGAAGAGAAAGTACCAACAAAAATACCCATCAACAATGCCGTTGCAAAGCCATGTATCATGGTGCCGCCTTTTAAGAACAACGCCACGACCACAACAAGCGTGGTACCTGTAGTAATAATGGTACGGCTCATGGTTTGAGTAATTGACGTATTAACAATCTCAACCGGCGTTCCTTTACGGATTTTAAGGAAGTTCTCACGAATACGGTCAAATACCACGATGGTATCATTGAGCGAGTAACCGACAACGGTTAACAGGCCAGCGAGTACTGTTAGGTCAAACTCAAGTTGCAAAATAGAGAATACACCTAAGGTAATGATAACGTCGTGCGCCAATGCCGCTACAGAACCAAGCGCTAAACGCCACTCAAAGCGGAAAGAAACGTATATAAGAATACAGATCAATGCAACAAGAACCGCCAGGCCACCTTGCTCAGCAAGCTCTTTACCGACTTGCGGACCAATAAACTCAACACGTTTTTGGATAGCATTTTCATCGATAACTTGTACAGCTTGCATAACATGGCTAACTTGCACGTCGCTTTTAACGTCTTCTTTTACTGGAAGACGAATCAGCACATCGCGAGTCGAACCGAAGTTCTGCACTACAGCACCTGCGGTTTCTTCAGAGGTTAACTTCGCCCGTAATCCATTCAGATCAACAGGGTTAGTAAACTCAAGCTCTACAACCGTACCGCCGGTAAAGTCCAATCCCCAGTTAATGCCTTTAGTTGCTAACGAAGTGATCGAACCGATCACTAAGATTAACGACAACATACTGACAGGAACGGCGTGCTTTAAGAAGTCGATAGTGCCTTTAATTGATAAAATCTGAAACATGGTCAACCTCTCCTTAAATAGACAGTTTCTTCACGCGTTTACCACCCCAAACTGCATTCACAATTGAGCGGGTTCCCACGATAGAGGTGAACATTGATGTCGCAATACCAATCATTAGCGTTACCGCAAAGCCTTTAACAGCACCAGTACCTACGGCAAACAAAATCAATGCAGTCATAAAGGTAGTGATGTTTGCATCGGCAATAGTCGAGAACGCATTGCCATAACCTTCATGAATAGCTTGTTGGACACTACGGCCATTACGTAACTCTTCACGAATACGCTCGTAAATCAGTACGTTTCCGTCAACCGCCATACCAACGGTTAGTACCATACCGGCAATACCTGGCAGTGTTAGCACCGCTCCAGGAATCATTGACATGACACCGACAACCATAATGAGGTTGGCTGACAAGGCTAAGTTAGCGATAAGACCGAATGAACGGTAATAAACCAACATGAATATCAATACAACAGCCATACCCCAGATCATCGCCTGTAGGCCGTTATCGATATTTTCCTGACCTAAGCTTGGACCAATAGTACGTTCTTCTACAATCGATACCGGCGCGATCAATGCACCTGCACGTAGCAATAACGCAAGGTTTTGAGCTTCTGCATGCTCAAGACCAGTAATCACAAAGTTTCGGCCCAAACGCGCTTGAATGGTCGCCACTGAAATGACTTCTTCAATCTTATCCATCTTGACGCTACCGTCAGGATTCTTAGCACCGTTATCTTTATACTCGATAAACAACGTCGCCATCGGGTTACCGATGTTGTCCTTGGTTACGTTAGAGAAGATTGTGCCACCTTTAGCATCTAAGTTAATAGATACTTGAGGTCGGCTGTACTCATCAAAGCTTGGTTGTGCACCTTGAATATGATCACCGGTTAGCATCACCTGCTTCTCAAGTGCAACCTGGCCGCCACCGCGACGTTCAAATACTTCAGAACTGGCTGAAACTCGGCCACTTGCAATAGCTGCAGCATCAGCTTTTTGGTCAACCATACGGAACTCAATTGACGCTGTAGCTCCTAAGATATCTTTTGCACGCGCTGTATCTTGAACACCAGGTAGCTCAACGATGATGCGCTCAGCCCCTTGGCGTTGTACCACAGGCTCGGCTACACCCAACTCATTCACACGGTTTCTTAATGTGGTGATGTTTTGCTGCAATGCTTCTTCACGAATTTGTCGCAGATAAGTTTCACTCATGGTTGCGCGTAAGAAATAGTTGCCGCCTGATGAAATATCAGTAAACACCATGTCATTACCACGCGTTTTTAAGAATCGCTCAGCTTTAGCTAGGTTTTCTTCATCTCTAAACTTGATTTCGATACCGCTTGATGTGTTACGAATCCCCGCATAGCGGATCCTCTCACCTCGTAAGTCGGTTCTAAAATCTGAGATTTTGCCTTCAGTCATTTTACGGATAGCTTCACTCATATCCACTTCCATTAAGAAGTGAACACCACCACGTAAATCAAGACCTAGCTTCATTGGGCTACCGCCTAACGACTCTAACCATTTCGGTGTCGCTGGTGCCAGGTTAAGCGCCACAATGTACTTGTTGCCAAGTGCTTCTGAAATCGCCTCTTTTGCAGCTAACTGTTGTTCAGCATTATTAACTCTAACTAGCAGTTGCCCGCCTTCGAGTTCTGAACGTTTAACGGCAATATCATTGCTCGCCAAAATATCGTTAACTTGAGATTGTGTTGAGGTTGTGACCTCAGCACCCCGTGTTGCTACAACTTGCACGGCATGATCTTCACCGAACAAGTTGGGAATTGCGTAGAAAGTACCAATGGCGATGATTAACACCACCATGATATTTTTCCACATTGGGTATTTATTTAACACACCATCGCCCTCTTGGCTTAAAGTGACTTAATAGAGCCTTTAGGCAATACAGCCGCAATGTAATCCTTCTTGATTGTGATTTCAGATGTCTCATTAATGGTTAATAAAACATAATCATTTTCATCACTAATCTTAGCAATCTTGCCTAAGATACCACCGCTGGTAAGTACTTCATCACCTTTGCTTAACGAGGCCATTAAGTTCTTATGCTCTTTAACGCGCTTAGATTGAGGGCGGAAAATCATGAAGTAGAAAATCAGACCGAAGATCACCAACATGAAGATTAATTCCATGGTGCCACCACCTGCTGGTGCGCCAGCTGCATTTGCATATGCGTTTGAAATGAACATATTTCTCTCTTTTTATTAGCAATAAATATTAATTGGATAACTCAGGAACTTCACGGCCTTGACTGGTATAGAATTCCTCAACAAAGGCGTCTAATGTACCTGTCTCAATCGCGCCACGCAAACCTTCCATCAACATTTGATAATAACGTAGGTTATGGATGGTATTTAAACGTGCTCCTAAAATTTCATTACAACGATCTAAATGGTAAAGGTATGCCCGCGAATAGTTTTTACAGGTATAACAATCACACTTAGCATCAAGCGGTGAAGTATCATCACGATGACGCGCGTTGCGTATCTTAATAACCCCTTCACTGGTAAACAGGTGACCGTTTCTTGCATTACGTGTTGGCATTACACAATCAAACATATCAACGCCACGACGAACACCTTCAACAAGATCTTCTGGTTTACCCACCCCCATCAAGTAACGTGGTTTATCTGCTGGGATTTGAGGACAAACGTGCTCCAAAATTCGGTGCATGTCTTCCTTAGGCTCACCCACAGCTAAACCACCAATCGCATAGCCATCAAAACCAATCTTGACTAAGCCATCTAAACTCTCATCACGCAAATCTTCGTATACGCCACCCTGAATAATCCCAAACAGTGAGTTAGGGTTTTCAAGACGATCAAATTCATCGCGTGAACGTTGTGCCCAACGCAATGACATTTGCATTGATTTACGCGCTTCATCTTCTGTTGCAGGATACGGTGTACATTCATCAAAAATCATCACCACATCACTGCCCAAAGAGTCTTGAATCTGCATCGACTTCTCTGGATCTAAGAAGATCTTCTCACCATTAATTGGCGAGCGGAAATGTACACCTTCTTCGGTGATCTTACGAATATCACCTAAGCTAAATACTTGGAATCCGCCGGAGTCCGTTAGAATAGGACGTTGCCAGTTCATAAAGTCATGTAAATCACCGTGTTTACGCATGATTTCTTCACCAGGTCGCAACCACAAATGAAATGTATTGCCCAGCAAAATATCAGCACCGGTAGCACGCACTTCTTCTGGAGTCATGCCTTTAACCGTACCGTAGGTTCCCACCGGCATAAACGCAGGCGTTTCCACAGTGCCGCGCTCAAATATTAAGCGCCCTCGACGAGCACGGCCGTCAGTTGTATCTAATTCAAATTTCATTTTTCCACCTCGCCAGAGAAACAGTCTGACTGACTGGGGCGTCGGCTCACACCACGCCAAGTTATTTGTAGAGATAGGGGCTATCGAAAAAGTATCAACCCTTAGCACTACCAATTGCACAAAAAAAATACCCACCGCGATGATGGGGTGGGTATTTTAAAACAAAAATAGACTTTAGTTCGACTTTTTAGTCACAAACATGGCATCGCCATAGCTAAAGAAGCGGTATTTTTGCTCAATCGCATGCTGATAGGCATTTTTTACCTCATCAAAGCCAGCAAATGCACTGATTAACATGATCAGCGTTGACTCAGGCAAATGGAAGTTGGTGACCATGGCATCAACAACTTTGAACTCATACCCTGGGTAGATAAAGATATCAGTATCTGCGCTAAATGGCGCAATATCGCCGTTATTTGCAGATGCTGCACTCTCAAGCGAGCGAACTGATGTGGTGCCAACGGCAATCACTCGACCACCTGCAGCCTTAGTCGCCTTAATTTTCTCAACCACATCCGCAGGCACTTCGGCCCATTCTGAATGCATTTTGTGCTCTAACACATTGTCAACGCGAACCGGCTGAAAAGTGCCAGCACCAACATGCAAGGTAACAAAGGTGGTATCTACCCCTTTAGCGGCCAATTTAGCTAAAATTTCATCGTCAAAATGTAAGCCTGCTGTCGGCGCAGCAACCGCTCCAGGAGTTTGATTATAAACCGTCTGATAACGCTCTTTATCTGCATCTTCATCTGGACGATCAATGTACGGAGGCAGCGGCATATGCCCGACTTCTTCTAAGACTTCTAAAACAGTTTTGTCACTATTTAATACCAATTCAAATAGTGCATCATGGCGACCAACCATCGTCATTTCATAGCCACCATCAAGACAGATGATAGCGTCTTGTTTTGGCGATTTAGAGCTACGTACATGAGCCAAAATACGCTTGTCATCCAACATGCGCTCAACCAATATTTCTAACTTACCACCCGTCTGCTTTTGGCCAAATAGTCGCGCTGGTATAACACGGGTATTGTTAAATACCATCAAATCACCGGCTTTAACTAAATCAAGAATGTCGGTAAATTGCTTGTCTGCGGTTTTTCCGGTTTCACCATCTAAAGTGAGCAGCCTAGAGGCCGTGCGCTCCGCCATAGGATAGCGGGCAATTAACTCATCAGGTAATTCAAAGGTAAAATCGGCAACACGCATGACTTGGTCTCTTGTTAAGCTAAAATCGGCCGCTAGTCTATTGCGCTGTCAAGATAAGATCAAGGATGAGGATAATGAGAAAACAACAAACCATTTAAAATAGTTTTACCATAACTTGCTCGCGGTAAACTTTCCAAGTGATTTAGCATGGGAAATCTCTTTATTTATTCGATGTTTGCGTGAATTATAAAGATGACGTGGGGTTTTCTTCTTCTAATTCAGATTGGGCTTCGTCTATCTCAAAATCTTCTTTGCGATAGCTATGCTGCTCAAATGGGATATCAACATCTACCCGTTTACGTTGAGATTGCGATTTTTTGTTTACAAATTTAGAAAACCAGTTCCACATCGTCCATGACCCTTAAACCGATATTATGAATTAGAGCGCACTTCCTTAAGAAATCGTTTTTTATTTAAATTAATGGTTTCTTAGCGCCAGCGCACATGATACCGTGAAATGCGACAATAAACAAAAAATACCCAACTCCATGAATTTTCTTGCTCATCTTCATCTTGCCGACATCAGCCGCACCAGCCTTGCAGCTAATCTAGCTGGCGACTTTGCCAAGGGTAGTATCGACAACCATCCGAAGCATTTACAGCAAGGCATATGGTTACATCGAGAAATAGACAAGTTAACCGATAGTCACGAACTAACCCTGGAACTGAAAGGCCTATTTCCTAGCAAGTTACAACGCGCAGCACCCATTCTAATCGACTTAAGTTTTGATTATTTTTTAGCGAAATATTGGCAAGAGTATCATCATCAACCTCTTGAAGAATTTGCCCAAAAAGCCTATCAAGAGCTGGCTACCTGTCCTGAGCTACCCGAGCCTCTCACCACCATGCGCGTGCGCATGCAACAAGAAAATTGGCTCATCGCCTATCAACACCGCAAAGGGCTAAATCAAGCGATTGAATCTGTCAGTCGTCGAGTATCAAAACCAGAGATATTTAATGGTGCCACCCAAACCGTGAAAAAGCTCGACATTGAAATAGAGATCGCTTTTCGTACCTTCTATCCACAGTTGATGGCTTACACTAAAATATGGAGCCGTAAAACGCCGGCTCAGTATCTATAAAGCAACATCAATTGAGCAAAACACATATTCTATCGGGCTTAATTCTGCTAGGATGCGCGGCTGAAAGGAGAAACAATGAAACTGTTCACTTACCAGCCCCCAAAAATCCCTTGGCTAGATATTCGCTATCAAGATCGTGACATCGTCATACTCAATAAACCATCAGGCTTATTAAGTAACCCCGGTCGTGCCGAAAATACCTACGATTGCGCCATCAATAGGCTGTTAGCACATGCGCCTGATGCCATATTGGTACACAGGTTGGATTGTGCAACATCTGGCATCATGGTGTTTGCACTAAATAAGAAAGCCGAATCAAACATCAAAACTCAATTTCAAAACCGCATGACCGAAAAGTTTTATATTGCTGAGGTGATGGGGCAAGTGGGTCAAGATGAGGGGATCATTGAACTTGCAATGATGGCTGATAAAGATAACCCACCATTACAAAAAATTGATGCGGATGGTAAGCCTGCTAAAACCTACTTTGAAGTCATTGAGAGAAGAGCGACTACATCGTTAGTGAAACTGAAGCCAATCACAGGTAGAACTCACCAACTGCGCCTGCATATGAAAGCCCTAGGGCATACGATTATCGGTGATGACTTCTACGGTGATGAAGCTACCATAGCAGCCTCACCTAGATTAAATTTACATGCCCAAAGCCTCAGCTTTACGCATCCATACAATCAGCAACGGCTAACATTTACCAGCCAACACCCATTTTAAGGTGTTGGCAACATAAATACACACTAAGCAGCTTGTTGTTTAGCCGTGTAGTAACACTCTTCTGAATTACAGAACTGCAATTTAGTGCCTTCGGTCAACATAAAGTATTCACCGAATAAGTTACCGCCCTTGTCTTCAAGCTTTAAGCCGCCTTCGACTTCTGTCACTTCCATTTCGTCTAAGCTATGACAGCCATCGTTGTACCAGGTTTCTAAAAACAATTTGTCACCCTGACGATAAAGCGTAATTTTATCCCCTAAAGAGGGACGCTCATCGATCCATCGACCTATTATCTGTTTCTCTGTCATATCAGACCTCTGCCAGCTTAGACGTTGACGTTTTTCAACGACGGATAATTCAATTAACTGAAGTAAAGATTCTTGTTGGTCCTGCGGAACTTTATCCAACATAACTTTAAACTCAGACTTCATATTTAGTTAACCCCTAAAACTCAACAATGTTAGTAAAATGTTACTACGAGGCAATGTAAGCGCTTAATAGATATAGATCTTATCGTTTACCCTTTGTATATAATTGTATCGGATAAATCAAATAAAAACGCGATCTTAGTCACTAATCATTCATTAGTGTAGCAAACCCTAATAAAAAATACCTCACCAGTCCGATGAGATAGTATGCCCTTTATTTCATTGACCATTTGTTATACAAATGACGCGCAAGCAACACTCGCTAGATTGTTCATTGTCAAATAATAAAAAGCAGTTCAACAGGAATAGTCATGACTCTATATAACCGACGAAAGTTTCTAAAAACCGCCGGATTAGCTACCGCAGGATTAATCTCTGGCAGCACAGTAGCTGCAACTGGCGCAAATGCGCCCTCCCCCAACCAAGGTGCCAGTGTGATAGGTTTGATAGCACCTAAATTAGACACGGTACGCGTCGGCTTTATTGGCGTTGGTCAACGTGGTATTGGTCATGTTAAACACTTTTGCCACCTTGAAGGTGTAGCGATAAAAGCAATATGTGATACCGACGAGAAAGTGCTTCAGCGCGCGGTGAATGCAGTGACCACACAGCAACTTCCAGCACCGACAACTTATAGCGGCAGTGAACACGCCTACAAAGATATGCTCGCGCGCGATGACATCGATATAGTCATAATCTCTACCCCATGGAAGTGGCATGCCCCCATGGCAATTGACACCATGGAAAGCGGCAAACATGCATTTGTTGAAGTGCCATTGGCGCTCACTGTAGAAGAGTGCTGGCAATTGGTTGATACCGCTGAGCGCACTCAAAAGAACTGCATGATGATGGAAAATGTCAACTACGGCCGTGACGAGCTCATGGTGCTTAACATGGTTCGACAAGGTTTGTTTGGCGAATTGCTCCATGGAGAAGCAGCCTATATTCACGAGCTGAGATGGCAGATGAAAGAAATTGAATCAAAAACCGGTTCTTGGCGAACTCACTGGCATACAAAACGCAACGGAAATTTATACCCAACTCACGGTTTAGGACCGGTATCTCAGTATATGAACATCAATCGAGGTGATAGGTTTGATTACTTAACCTCAATGAGTTCACCAGCTTTAGGCCGGCAATTATACGCTCAACGAGAATTTGCCGCTGATCATCCAAGAAATCAGCTAAATTATATTAATGGGGATATGAGCACCACCCTGATAAAGACCAAACTTGGTCGTACCATCATGGTCCAACACGATACCACGACACCCCGCCCCTATAGCCGTCACAACCTCATTCAAGGTACAAACGGCGTGTTTGCAGGTTTCCCTAATCGTATCGCGTTGGAAAAAGGCGGGACTGGTGACTTCCATAAGTGGGATACCGATATGACCCATTGGTATGCCAAATATGACCATCCGCTTTGGCAACGAATGGGCAAAGAAGCCGAGCGTAATGGCGGCCATGGCGGCATGGATTTCTTGATGCTTTGGCGTATGGTTTATTGTTTACGTAATGGCGAAGCGCTCGACCAAGACGTATATGATGGTGCAGCGTGGTCGGTTATCAACATATTGAGCGAACAATCTTTGAATAATCGCAGTAATTCAGTCGATATACCAGACTTTACCCGTGGAATGTGGGCTCACGCTAAGCCTTTAGGTATTGTTGGCTAATGTATAAATAAAAAGGGAGTCATAAGGCTCCCTTTTGCACAGATTTGATTTTACGCGTTTTTACGCGTTTTTACGCTCAGCAGCTTCGCAAGCCGCGGCAGTAAACACCACATCCGTCGAGCTATTTAATCCTGTTTCAGCAGAATCTTGAATCACACCAATAATAAAGCCGACTGCAACAACTTGCATAGCGACATCATTAGATATACCAAACAAACTACAGGCTAACGGGATCAGCAATAATGAGCCGCCAGCAACACCAGAGGCACCACATGCCGATACAGCTGCAACCACGCTCAGTAGAATCGCCGTGAGGATATCAACTTGAATACCTAAGGTATTGACCGCTGCTAATGTCAACACGGTAATCGTAATCGCCGCCCCACCCATGTTAATAGTGGCCCCTAATGGGATAGACACAGAGTAAGTATCTTTGTGCAGTTTAAGCTTTTCACATAACGCCATATTTACAGGGATATTAGCCGCACTTGAACGAGTGAAAAATGCCGTCACGCCACTTTCACGCAAACACGTTAATACAAGCGGATATGGATTGCGGCGGATTTTAATCCACACAATAATAGGATTAACGACCAGTGCAATAAACAGCATTGCCCCCAACAAGACCGCAAGCAATTGTGCATAGCCAGCAATTGCAGTGAAACCCGTTTCTGCAAAGGTGACAGCCACTAGACCGAAGATACCGATAGGCGCAAGACGAATAACAAAGCGAACCATAGTCGAAACGCCTTGGCTGACATCAGCAAACACTTGCTTGGTTGACTCGCTCGCATGGTGCAGCGCAATACCTAAACCCACACCCCAAGCTAAAATACCAATGTAATTACCCGTCATTAGTGCGTTAACTGGGTTATCAACAAGTTTGAACAGCAAGGTGTGTAATACTTCACCAATGCCCTCTGGCGGCATAGCACCTTCAGCGCCTGTCACCAATACTAAGGTAGTTGGAAACAGAAAACTCATGGTCACGGCAGTTAATGCCGCCATGAAAGTACCAATGAGATAAAGCACGACAATGGGGCGCATATTGGTATGGGTGTTTTTCTTTTGGTTAGCAATTGATGATGCAACCAAGATGAACACCAAAATTGGTGCAATGGCTTGTAACGCCCCTACGAATAAGCCGCCTAAAAACGACACACTCTGAGCCGAAGCTGGCGATAGAGAAGCGAGGAGAATACCGGCGACGATACCGACAAGAATTTGCAGCACTAAGCTGCCATTTGCAAGTTTTGCAAACAGTGAGTTGCTCTGGTTCATTGATTGACCTGTTTTATATAATTATGACAAGCAGTCCCATTTGAACGCCATTCTCTTAGGGGAACGGTCGACAATAAGATTTAACTTCCTTCATATGTTTTTGTATAGAAATGTATAAGCAATGTCTAGCTTTAACAGCAAATTAAGTGAGGATATTACCCACTAGCAGCATAAACATAACATCGTGCTAAATTTTGCCGTCAAAACTATGAGCTAAGTCGAAAAACCCCAGTGCTAGCCAAGGGCAGCGCTTTCATGCTGGTAAAGAGGCTAGACCAGCGGTTGTCTATCTTTCTGCCCCACGTAACATCGCATCAATCAACTCATGGGCATCAAACTTAGTTAGCGCTTCATTTGCGCCAACTTGATGCGCCTGACTAACGCTTATCTCACTTGATAATGAGGTGTGCAAAATAATATAGGCGTTCGCTAACGCCGGGGAGTTTTTCACTTCAAATGCCAACTCATAGCCATCTAAACCAGGCATTTCAATGTCGCTCACCAACAAATCAACCGGTCGACCATCATTAGCGGCATTTTCCATAATAGCCAACGCCTCTCGACCATCAGCGGTGACCTGATAGGGAATATTAATACTATCAAGTGCATCAGCAAGCTGCTTCCTAGCCACTTTTGAATCGTCAACCAATAAAATATGCAGTGGCTTCAATTTTTCTCGCTGCACGTCGGTTAAAATCGCTCTAGCCATTTCGGGGCTTGTTGGGAACACTTTTGCCATCAACAGTTCAACATCGAGAAGTTGCACTAGTTGGTCGTTAAATCGAGTCACCCCGGTCAGGTAGGCATTTCGCCCTAAATTATCCGGTGGCGATTCAATATCACGCCAATTACACTCGATAATCTTGTCGATAGCTCGAACCAAAAAACCAATCACCATACGCTGGCAATCAGTGATGATGATATAACTTTTACTGTATTCGGCTTCAGCAATCGGCTGATAGCCAACCGCCGCGGCCATATCGATAACAGGAATAGTATGCCCGCGCACAGTTGCCGCACCAATAATAGTCGGATGCGATTGCGGAATCGCACTTAACGGAGTAAATGGAACTAATTCACGAATTTTCAATGTGCCAAGAGCAAAAAGCTGTGTTTGCGACAACTTAAAGAGCAACAGTCCCTGAGACTGACTCGCTTTACTTTTCATGGACACCTCTATTGTTTTACTTCGTTTTGAGAATAAATCTATCACACTGACTTAGGGATGACGATAATCAAATTATCGCTTAAAGCTGCGACTCAATCGGAAACAAACCAATGAGGTCGACTAAAAACTTACGCCAAAAACCAGCACGCGGTTCGGCATACAGTAAGCGGTCATGTAACTGATCATGCCAAACAATGTCACCATCCTTCAGTCTTAAACGATAAGCGGTCTTTTTAAGCAACTGCTCAATACTTTGCTGTAAATCGTAACTGAGCTGTGGTACATCCACCACTAACCCCAGCTCAGTATTGATATTGGCAGAACGAGGGTCAAAATTAAATGAGCCAACAAAAATAGCTTCCCTATCAATAATAAAGGTCTTGGCGTGCAAGCTAGAACGGGAACTTCCTTGCCAAGCTGAAGGGCGCTTAAGAGGGTCAACTTTCACCTCGTACAGAGCAACACCTCCCTCAAGTAAGCGCTTGCGATAAGGCTGATATCCAGCGTGCACCGCAAGCACATCCGTGGCGGCTAAACTATTGGTGACCACCGTCACCTTCACTCCTGCTTCCACCGTGGCTAAAATGGCATCTACCCCCTGCTTAGTCGGCACAAAGTAAGGAGAAACTAGCAAGATTTCACGTTCTGCACGGGCAAAAAAGCGCGAAAGCTCAGACATCATCCACTGCTCACTGTGCTGACCTAACACTTTATTGGGTGGGTCATATAGCACCTCAGCATTGCCCCAGCTCCACTGTAATTCATCATGGCGAATAGCCACGAGTAACTCACTGAGCTCCATCCGCTCGACATAGGGTAGTTGTTGTAAAATTTGCCTTTGTTGCTGATGAGTCAACTCGGCTGCAGCCAGCTCTGACTCGTCAAAGCGGCGCTGATTAAGGGCTGAGATTTCCACTGCCAAAGGTGCATTCCAATAGTCATCAAATTGATCCGACACTTGGTCAACCGCACTGCCAATAGTGAGCAGATCAAAATCTCCAAAATCGACATCACTGTTGTTAGAAAAATACTCATCACCAATATTACGGCCACCCACAATGGTGATCTGGTTGTCCACCGTCAGCGATTTATTGTGCATGCGGCTGTTGAGACGAGAAAAACCGGTGATCATCGAAATAGAGCGAAAATAACGTTCAAAAGAGGGGTTAAACAATCGGACTTGAATATTTGGATGACTTGCTAACAACATTAGTCCATCATCGGCCCCTTTAGTTGTGAGATCGTCAAGCAAAATTCGCACCCGTACACCACGGTCAGCAGCTTCGAGCAGATAGGAAAGTAGCAGTTTACCTGTGTCATCGGCACGATAGATGTAATACTGAAGGTCTATAGAGTGCTCAGCAGCCTTCACAACCGCTAATCGAGCCACAAATGCATCAACTCCAGAAAGTAGAGGAAAAACGCCTGTTTTTCCTGAATTGGCATTAACTAGCGGCTCGGTATAGCGAGCCAAATTACTCGCTAGCTCATTGGATACTTTATAGTTGACCTTTTTCTCTGGCAGCACTGGAACAGAGCTACATGCCTGAAGCATTATCAGCGAAACAAGTAGTAGCACATTGTGTTTCTTCAATATCATTGCAGTTGAAACTCCCTATTCAACAACCTATCACCCCATCACACTATTATTCCTGCAACGCATATAGCACATCAAATGCAAATTGATCCCAGCCTTCTGCACTAAAAGCGATATCCCTTGCTACTCGTACTTGGCTCACTGCATGCACAGGTGCCGCGCCGCGCTCCATCAGATAGTACGCCATAAGCAAGCCAGTTCTATCTTTTCCTGAACGACAGTGAATTAACACTGTTTTGCCTTGCGCTCTACTAGCGTGAATAAACGCTAACGCTTTAGGAACTTGAGCAACGCATACTTCAAGATCCCCTACCTGAGGCGGAATATTGGCAGAAAATGGAAAACACGCATAATCAATTTCAAGCTCAGCTAACGCATCAGTATCAACCGCTTCCCCACCGTTAACCGATAAAATCGCACCAATACCATGTTGCTTTAGCTCCGCAAGATCCCACGCAACTTTATTGGGGCCGCACCGCCCTGCAATTTCACCTTCTTCGAGCCAAAATACTTCTTGCATACTTCACCTAACTACATTGATTAACTGCTACTTTTCAGCTTGAGATTTTAATTTAGCTTGTTGCCATACAGCTTGATTAGCTTGGGCCGCTTTCTTGCGGTGTTTTTTACCCGTTCCGGCAGGTTTTGCTTGGGGTTTTTCTTGTCGAGATGGACAGTCAGCTGGCGCCTCATCATCAGCCTCAAAGCCAACGTATTGCTGGCGCGGCAAACGAATTTTATGTCGTTTCTCGATCACTTTAAAATGATGGTACTCATCATGGGAAATAAGGCTAATGGCTAAACCCGTCTCGCCTGCTCGACCACTGCGACCGATTCGATGCATATAATCGCTAGGGCTGCGTGGCAACTCATAATTAATAACCACCGGCAATTTAGCAATATCAATTCCTCGCGCAGCAATATCTGTTGCAACGAGAACGGCGATTTCACCTTGCTTAAATTCGGTTAAAATGCGATTTCTGGCACCCTGGGCTTTGTCGCTATGGAACACTTGCGCACTAATACCCGCCTTTTCAAGCTTTTGCGCCACCCGATTACAGCTATTTTTAGCGCTAGCAAAAACCAATACTTGACGCCATTGGTTTTGTTTAATCAGTTCACTCAGTAAGGCTGTTTTTTGATTGCGGTTAACCGTGTATACCTGTTGTTGAACCGTACTTTCATCAGCCCTTTGAATTTCAATTTCCACAGGGCTTTGTAGATGCTTGGCGGTGATTGCTTTTACTTCGTCTGGAAAGGTTGCCGAAAACATCAAGGTCTGACGCTGCTTTGGCACTAAAGCTAAAATAGCACTTAACTCATCAGCAAAACCCAAACTCAACATTCTATCGGCTTCATCAAGCACTAAAGTGCTCACTTTAGACAGGTTAATGGCATTGCTTTGTTGAAGATCTAACAAGCGGCCCGGCGTGGCAAC
Organism: Shewanella waksmanii; assembly: GCF_043643685.1. GTDB lineage: Bacteria > Pseudomonadota > Gammaproteobacteria > Enterobacterales > Shewanellaceae > Shewanella > Shewanella waksmanii_A. The sequence continues at coordinate 404,671 of NZ_JBHZSN010000002.1, read as the reverse complement.
AAGTACATCAGCGCCGCCTCGCAGTGCTAGCATTTGGCTGTTTACTGATACGCCACCAAAGACGGCTGCCAATTTGAGTTTCGGTGTGACCTCTGCGGCATAGGACTGAAACGATTCAGTAACTTGCACAGCGAGCTCACGGGTAGGCACTAACACCAATACCTGAGCGTAGTTAGCCCCTTTACGCGACACAGGGTTTTGTATCAAAGAATGGAGCACTGGCAGCGCAAACGCCGCGGTTTTGCCCGACCCGGTATTAGCACCAGCAAGCACATCTTGACCTGCCAGCACAGCCGGTATCGCGCGAGATTGGATTGCTGTTGGCTTATTGTAGCCAAGTTGCTGTATACGCTTGAGGATCGATGGCATCAATTGCAGCTGTTCAAAGCCATCATTGTTAGCGGAATTATTTTTTAACGAGGTAGACATAATAGCCACGGTTATAACCTAAAAAAATCTATCGCTAATTGTACCGCACCTCTAGTGGAATTACCTATTTAACCGAAGTTTGTTATACAAAATATCGGCCTAATGCATATTTTGCTTGGCTTCAATATCGAGCAGTGTCTGCTTAAGCGCCAACCCATAAGCATAACCGGTCAATTTACCATTTTTACCAATCACCCGGTGACATGGAATAATGATAGGGATGGGATTAGCGCCGTTTGCTGCTCCAACTGCCCTAACCGCTTTAGGACGTGCAATGGCATTAGCAATATCGCTGTAACTTACCGTTTGATTAAATGGGATTTTAGATAATGCCTGCCAGACTTGGCGCTGAAACTCCGTGCCCTTAGGATTTAATGGTAGATCAAAGGTGTCTAACTCTCCGGCAAAAAATGCCATCAGTTGTTGCTCGGTTAGATCCAGTATTTCGGCGGCTTGAGCTGATTGATGTTCATCATCTGTTCGCGAATTAGTCTCTGCAAACCATAAATGAGTTAATCCATGATTATCGGCTTGTAAGCCGAGCTTGCCGATAGATGTTGTGATGACTCGCTGCATAATATCTTTTAGCAATTTACTGATGGTGCAGTTATAGCTTAGCTCTGTGAGCAAAACAAGCTTACCTTATCACCTAATTCACCGGTAAATAGTCTACATATTCACTATAGCTAAATGGTAAATTGTGTTACCTATGTAAGGATAGTTTTATCTTAATCAAAGCAATGCAAGGAATTGGATGTTTAAGCTATTTGAATCATGGGTTAAACCATTAGCAGACAATGAACCACAACAACCGCCAACGGGACTCTTGGCTTTTTGTCGTCACTATACGCGCGGTTTTGAAGTACCGTTGATTCTCATGTCAATGTTGACGGCAACACTGGCTATTTTAGAGGTCTACCTGTTTGCCTTTATGGGCGATTTGGTCGACCTACTTGCCAACAATACCCCGCAAACCTTATTTGAAAATCATCAATCAGAATTGCTCACCATGGCAGTACTGACGCTCGTGGTGATACCCATAGTAGTATTGCTACATGCACTTATCGTGTATCAAGGTCTTTTGGGTAACTACCCCATGTCGATTCGGTGGTTAGCCCACCGCTATTTGTTGAAACAGAGCGTCTCTTTTTATCAAAATGATTTTGCAGGACGCATTGCCACTAAGGTGATGCAGACATCACTTGCTGTGCGTGAAACAGTCACTAAATTACTAGATGTGATGGTGTACATTTTAGTGTATTTCACCTCTATGCTAGTGATTATCGCCGATGCAGATATGCGTCTTATGCTGCCGATGTTAATCTGGCTTTGTGCCTACGTTGGCCTACAATTGCACTTTATTCCCAAATTAAAGAAAATCTCCACCGAACAAGCTGATGCCCGTTCATTAATGACTGGCAGAATTGTTGACAGTTATACCAACATCACCACAGTCAAATTGTTTTCACATACCGACCAAGAAGCCAGCTATGCCAAAAATAGCATGCAGATCTTCCTAGACACGGTATATAAACAGATGCGTTTGGTCACTGGTATTAATGTGAGTGTGCAGGTCATCAATTACGTTTTAGCGTTCAGCATTGCAGCAATTTCTATTTGGCTTTGGCAATCAAGCGCCATCACTATCGGCGCAATTGCCGTCGCCATTAGTTTATCACTGCGACTAAACGGCATGTCTCAATGGATAATGTGGGAAATCAGCTCGTTATTTGAAAATATCGGTACAGTCGCCGACGGCATGTCGACTATTGCCAAGCCAACAGAGATAAAAGATGCCCCACAAGCACCTGCACTTAATGTCACTGACGGTAAGATAGATTTTAATCAAGTGACTTTCCACTATGGCGAGCAAAGTGGTGTGATTGAAAAATTACAATTGAGCATCAAAGCGGGAGAAAAAGTTGGCCTTGTTGGCCGCTCAGGCGCCGGCAAATCCACTTTAGTGAACTTACTCATGCGCTTTCATGATGTCGAGTCAGGCGAAATTAGCATTGATGACCAAGCCATTACCTCTGTCAGCCAAGACTCATTGCGGGCACAAATCGGCATGGTGACGCAAGATACTTCATTGCTGCATCGCTCGATTAGAGAAAATATCCGTTATGGCAAACCAGACGCATCGGACGAGGAGCTAATCAATGCCATGAAAAAAGCCCAGGCATTTGATTTCATCGACCAATTAACCGATCCCGAAGGTAATCATGGGCTTGATGCTCAAGTGGGTGAGCGAGGCGTTAAGCTATCTGGTGGACAACGCCAGCGCATTGCTATTGCTCGGGTGCTGCTAAAAAATGCACCTATTCTAGTACTTGATGAAGCCACCTCTGCCCTTGACTCAGAAATAGAAGCGGCCATTCAAGAAAGTCTCTATCAGCTCATGGCAGATAAAACCGTTATTGCTATCGCCCACAGGTTATCGACGATCGCCGCCATGGATCGATTAGTGGTGATCGATAACGGCGAAATAGTCGAGCAAGGTACCCATGCAGAGTTACTCGCTAAAGGTGGCATATACGCCCAACTATGGGCCCACCAAACAGGCGGCTTTATTGGTACTGAATAACACAAACCCTGTGTGCCGCTAAAAAGCGGCACACAACTTAAGCTTAAATCACCAACTTGGATAACCTAAATCATCTTAAGTAGCTCAGAAAGTAAATTAGGTTTACAGGTTATTTGAACAGGTTTTATTTTGAGTATTGAGTTTTAAGTATTAAGCACTGAGTTGACGTAAAGGCAGTTCACAAGAACCAAGCCGTCAGACGCAAAAAAGCCACCTTAAAAGGTGGCTTTTTTGTACTACTTACACAGTAGATTTGGTGGAGCCTAGCGGGATCGAACCGCTGACCTCAACACTGCCAGTGTTGCGCTCTCCCAGCTGAGCTAAGGCCCCAAATTTAATACCGATACTACAGGAACTATACCAGTCTTAAAAATAAGTGGTATCCCATAGGGGATTCGAACCCCTGTTACCGCCGTGAAAGGGCGGTGTCCTAGGCCTCTAGACGA
>NZ_JBHZSN010000002.1:398587-401112 GCF_043643685.1 Shewanella waksmanii | reverse complement strand
GTGAAAGGGCGGTGTCCTAGGCCTCTAGACGAATGGGACACTGTTGATACGTTATACTCTGTATCGAGTGAATACTCGTTAAAGTTAGTAGGCAATGACTTTAACGCTAATCAATTAGATGGTGGAGCCTAGCGGGATCGAACCGCTGACCTCAACACTGCCAGTGTTGCGCTCTCCCAGCTGAGCTAAGGCCCCATTTAACCTAATTGACACTTGAGCGGCTGCTAGTTATTCACTGCATCTCCCTCAACTGCGAGGCGCATTCTATGCAGCACACCCAAAAGTGTCAACTCGTTTTTTAGGAATTTATTCTATTTGCTACAAATTCAATCGCTTTGGAGATTCTTTGTTCACAACGAGCTTGACCAATCAAGAAAATGGTCAAATCTACTGCAGGCGACTGCCCTGCCCCAGTAACGGCAACACGCAAAGGCATCCCCACTTTGCCCATACCAACTTCTAACTCACTAGCCGTATCTTGAATTGCTTGATGAATCGCTTCTACATTCCAATCTGTCAACGCAGCCAATTTTTGTTGAATTAAGGTCAGAGGCTCCATGGCCACACCGCGAAGGTGCTTCTTGGCTGCCGTTTCATCGAAATCAGCAAAGTCTTCATAAAAATAACGACTAGACGCAGCTAACTCTTTCAAGGTTTTTGCGCGCTCAGCAAGTGCAGTCACCACTTCAGCTAATGCAGGACCATTTTCGGTGTTGATGTTCTGATCATCCATATGCCATTGCAGATGACTTGCCACATATTCTGGCGCCAACTCTTTCATATAGTGTTGGTTCAACCAAATAAGCTTTTCAGTATTAAAAGCCGATGCCGCTTTATTAATATCTTCCAACTTAAATAATGACTGCATCTCCTCAACAGAGAACACCTCTTGATCGCCATGTGACCAACCTAGACGTACTAAATAGTTAAGCAAGGCTTCTGGCAAATAACCGTCATCGCGATATTGCATCACGCCAACCGCACCATGACGTTTTGAAAGCTTGGCACCATCGTCACCTAAAATCATTGCAACATGGGCATATTCTGGGACAGGCGCACCAAGTGCTTTTAAAATATTAATTTGACGCGGTGTATTGTTGATGTGGTCTTCACCACGCACAACACAAGTGATACCCATATCCCAATCATCAACCACAACACAGAAGTTATAAGTTGGCGTGCCATCAGTACGGGCAATAATCAAATCATCTAACAGGTCATTTGATATCTCGATACGACCACGGACATGGTCATCAAATACAACGCTACCCTCAGTTGGGTTTTTGAAGCGGATAACAAACGGCTCATCAGTATCACGAGGCGCTTTATCACGGCAACAACCGTCATACTTCTGCTGCAGCCCTTGTGCAGCCTGTTCTTCACGCATTGCTTCAATTCGCTCACGCGAGCAATAACATTTATAGGCTGTTCCTTGCTCAAGCATTTGTGCAATGATTTCATTGTATCTATCAAAACGTTTAGTTTGGTAGTACGGACCTTCATCCCACGTTAGACCAAGCCACTCCATACCTTCCAAAATTGCCGCACACGCTTCTGGTGTTGAGCGCTCTAGGTCAGTGTCTTCTACACGTAATACAAACTCACCTTGATTAGCGCGAGCGTAAAGCCAAGAATAAAGTGCAGTTCGAGCGCCACCTACATGCAGAAAACCAGTTGGGCTTGGTGCAAAACGTGTTTTAATCGTCATATTTAAACATTAACCTATGTTAAAAAAGAGCCTTGCGGAAAAGGCTATCCATAAAATCGTGTGGCGTATTCTAGCAGCCTATAAAGAATTGACAAAACTCTCATCTGCTAAAACTTCAAATACCGCCACTTGGGTTGAAAGGAAACCTAACTAGATCACAAAAGTATTTTAACTAGCTCTTAAAAATGTGTCCCTGCCAGTTAAGCAAATATATCAGCGTTTCACCCAGTTCATTTAATCCAATTCTTTAACTCGCCTAACCAAACAAATAACACCGATATGATCTCTTTTGTGATTTTTATCATCTAAACATCCATGTCATTCAGCTTTAATGGCTATTTATTGATGGTTTTCTGCTGTCTTTTGTCAAAACTCGTTGTACTAATTACTGCCTCAACTCCTAACTAACGACACCACATTTTCTCAAGTTACATGCTCAGCTAATTTAGTCGTTTATGAGTCCTGGTTAGTTTTAACCGTTAACCCAATTCCCAATTCCCAATTCCCAATTCCCAGTTGATTTGGCGATACATGACTAAAGTTAACAATAAAATGTCGAGACTTATCGCAATATAAGCCCAATGTTTATAGTCACGTCTTCCCCACCACCCCACTGCCACCACAGAAATTTGCCCAACGTTTGTCTTACTAAGCTATATAAAGCACCGTTTTATGATGCTTTTTTCATCTATGCAGCGCTACAATGCACAAGTATTCATCAAGGCGAGCAAAATTAAACCGGACTCATCTATTTATATAAAAAACCGTTGACAGTCTTTCTACCGTCCCTATAATACGGCCCCACACAGCGAGGTCG
>NZ_JBHZSN010000002.1:105496-398487 GCF_043643685.1 Shewanella waksmanii | reverse complement strand
ATTAGCTCAGCTGGGAGAGCACCTCCCTTACAAGGAGGGGGTCACTGGTTCGAGCCCAGTATCGACCACCATTCTTTTCATAAAGAATTAAAACATTATGAAATCCCAGGTCGATTAGCTCAGCTGGGAGAGCACCTCCCTTACAAGGAGGGGGTCACTGGTTCGAGCCCAGTATCGACCACCATTCTTTAATGAAGATTTTTCTTCACTCCATGTTGTTCTCGCTCCATCAAGCTATTTATCATTTCATCTAGTTCATTGCAAAATCCAAACTTGGATAATACCAATTAGCATGAGAAAGTGATCTACTCAGAGCTATTTTTGGCAAACGAGTTCAAGACGAATAACTTAAGTAATAGTGGTTCTATTGGGAAGCTATTCAACGAAGAAGTAGGCAGCCATAAAAGCGCCCAAAGGGCGAGTTTTACACTTCTGATACTGTGTAAACGAACTTGAACGTAGAGTCACTATGCCCTTCATTCGTTGCAAGCCACATGGATGTGGTAAATGTCATTGATGCACGACTATAGGGATATAGGAGGTAGAGTAACGCAGGAGCTGTTGCCGAGGAGCATTTAATGACCTTATCTCAGAAGCGCTAAACTCTCGCTGAGCGATCACATCTTTATGCCGATTGGTATAATAATCTCTCTGCCCCGTCGATGCTTTATAAACTGGCTCTTTATACTTAGTGTCAACATATGCTCCTGTAAACATAGCCTCTGTAAGCATTGGCCTCTGTATGCTTAAGCCTCAGCAAGCTTAAGGCTCATTAAACTGATGTATCAGTATTCTAAGCTCTCTAAAAACTAATGTCAGTGTCAGCAGCACTATCTGCTCATGGATAAAAGCTGTTAGCTTAGCTCTCACCAATCCGAGGTACTTTTGTAGTCAACGCCTTAAAAATCATATTACTTAGCAATAGAATAAATAAGATCTAAATGTCTCCCCCCCAATTAAATAAAGTTTTTTATTTACTTAATTGAAAGTTAATTTTATAGTGTTGCTACATCATAGAATTGAAGATGAACCATGAGCCAGCAAACATTAACCGACACAGATACCGCTAGTGCAAACAAAATTCTCGCTGTTACGCTTCTGGTAACACTGATCAGTGTTGCAGGAATCGCACTGCCTTACCCGGTATTAGCCCCATTATTTGCTGAAGCAAATTCACAGCTAACCCAGTTCATGGGATTGCCGTCAGAGCTGCTATTAGGCATTGTTCTGGGGATTTACCCTTTAGGCATCATTATTGGTAGTAGTATGATCGGCTCACTATCAGACACATATGGTCGTAAACGCTTACTCACGCTCACACTTTTAGGTAGCGCATTAGGTTATGCATTAACTGCGGTAGCTGCACTATCAGAACATTTTGTCCTATTTTGTTTAGCACGATTTTTCACCGGGTTATGTGAAGGCAATATCTCGATTGCACGGGCAATTGCTGCCGATCTTCACCCAACAATCGATAAAACTCGCAGTTTCTCACTTATCAGTGCAATGGGTTATGGCGGTTATTTAATTGGTCCCTTAGCTGGCGGATATTTAGTATTGTTGGGCATTGATGCTGTTTTTTGGATAGCCGCTATCGCTTGTCTTTTCTGCGCCTTATTAAGCCACTTCAGCCTACCGGCGAGCTTAGATATTGCCGCTCAAAATGCCCAAAAACAAACTAGTCTAGCACTGCTAAAAGAACCTGCAATTCGCCGTTTTTGTTTGCTTTATCTTATGTTAACCACGGGCGTGAATCTGTATTATGAATATTACCCTCTACACCTAGTGCGCCAATATCAATACAGCTCTGTGGATATTAGCTGGGTAACGGTTTTACTGACATCTTGCATGATCGCAGCCAGCATTTTATTAAACCCTAAAATCCAACAACGCTTTAATCATGCCCAAGCAGGACTCATCGGCATGCTGACATTTGCCATCGCTCTGGCCATGTTTGCCTTAACGCAATCATTGTTGTTCATGGCGACATTTGCACTCATGGGAATAGGGATTGCTATCTACAATGGCTTTTTACCTTCATATCTATCTACTGCTTATGAGCAACGTCCCCAAGGCCAGCTTATGGGAATGCTAGTCACGATTTTTTGTCTTGGCAATCTGGTGGCCGCATTGTTAGGTGGGATATTTTCCATGTTTGATGTCAGAGCTGCACTGCTGTTTGGCGCCACAATAGCCACCTTAGCGGCGGCCCTTTTTTACCATGGACATTACCGCTCACAAATGTGGCAGCAACCCACACCCTAAACCCTAAATGAAATGGGTGGATTCCCACCCATTTCACTCTCAGTCATAGATGCCTTTCCACCTATTTAGCTCATCTAAGAAACACCCTCAAACACACAACCAAATCACAACACTTTGTTATCAAACAAAATAACAACTAAGCAACATAATTGGCTCAACACTTGCTATTCCCTGTAGGTATTCACTCGGAACGTTACTCGAACTTGCAATGAATTCGTTGCCGATAAATGCCAAACAAATAATAAAAGGGAATCATTATGTCACTGTTAACTTGTACCTCAATATTAAAACCCATCGCCAAGATAGCTGCAGTTACACTGCTTATGTCAGCCAGTTTGCAATCCATGGCCGCACCGACTGAATTAAAGTTCTCTCACGTTGTGGCGGAAAACACCCCTAAAGGGCAAATGGCGCTGAAATTTAAGTCCCTAGTTGAACAGCGACTACCTGGCGAATATGTCGTCAGTATTTACCCAAATTCACAGCTTTTTGGTGACAATAATGAGCTGTCCGCCCTGCTCCTAGACGATGTGCAATTTGTCGCTCCGTCTTTATCTAAATTCGAACGTTATACTAAAAAGCTGCAACTGTTCGATCTACCATTTTTATTTGAAGATATGGATGCGGTTAACCGCTTTCAGCAAAGCGAAAACGGCCAAAAACTATTACGTTCTATGAAACGCAAAGGCATTCTAGGACTAGGCTACTTACACAATGGTATGAAACAGTTTTCAGCCAGTACCCCGTTAGTCGTGCCAGAAGATGCCCAAGGCAAGAAGTTCCGTATTATGGCCTCAGATGTACTCGCGGCACAATTCCAAGCTGTCGATGCTATTCCAGTGAAAAAGCCGTTTTCTGAAGTCTTTACCTTATTACAAACGCGGGCCATTGATGGTCAAGAAAATACCTGGTCTAACATTTATTCAAAAAAATTCTTTGAAGTACAAAGTCATATCACAGAAAGCAATCACGGATTACTGGACTACATGGTCGTAACCTCCAATAACTTTTGGACTTCGCTACCCGCAGACAAACGTAAAATCATCAAAGCCTCTTTGGATGAAGCCATTGCCCACGGTAATGAAATTGCAGCGGCAAAAGTGAGTAAAGATCGTCAAGCCATCATTGACTCAAAACGTTCGGAATTAGTTGCACTAACACCTGAACAACGCCAGCAATGGGTTGCAGCGATGAAGCCGGTTTGGTCAAAGTTTGAAGCCAAAATTGGTAAAGAGATGATCGAAGCCGCAGCTGCGTCTAATCGCCAATAAACATCCCAAAAACAGCTGGCCACGAGCCAGCTGTTGGTTAGTTTTACAGGAGAGTTGCTATGATTGCCCGCTGGCTATCGCACTTTGAAGAAGCCTTTCTCAACATACTCATCACTAGTATGACGCTATTGGTATTTGCCGAAGTGATCGCGCGTTTTTTCTTTAACACCGGTTTCTTATGGATCCAAGAACTGACACTCACCCTCAGTGGCTGGTTCGTGTTATTCGGTATGTCTTACGGTGTAAAAGTAGGCGCCCACATAGGTGTTGACGCTTTTGTGTCTAAATTGCCGCAAACACCGCGTAAATACGTCGCACTGTTGGCGACGAGCATCTGTTTAGTTTATTGCGCCATGTTTTTAAAAGGAAGTTGGGACTACCTAGTCAAAATGTATGATGTCGGCGTACCAATGGAGGATATTGATTTTCCTCATTTCTTAATCAATCACCTCGATCCTGACCAAGCTTGGGAATGGTTTAGAATCGATGTAGAAGAACCCGCAGTGCCATTATGGCTATCGCAAAGCATTCTATTGATTGGTTTTAGTCTATTAAGCTTTCGTTTCGTCGAACTCTTCATCGCCCTGCTGCAAAACAAAACCCTAGGTTTCCAACTGGCCGATGAAGCAAAAGAAAGCATGCAGCTAGCAGAGGAAGTGACTAAAACGCAAACCAAGGAGAAGCAATAATGACCATAGCGACACTGTTCATTACCCTGTTTATATGCATGATAATCGGTATGCCGATTGCTATCGCATTAGGCTTTTCTAGTATGCTGACCATTTTGCTTTTCTCAGACGACTCATTGGCCTCTATTGCGTTGAAACTGTATGAGTCAGCATCAGAACACTACACCTTGCTTGCGATTCCATTTTTTATTCTATCTTCTGCGTTTCTTTCAACCGGTGGCGTAGCAAGGCGAATTATTAATTTTGCCATGGACAGCGTTGGCCATATTCGTGGTGGGCTCGCGATGGCTTCAGTGATGGCATGTATGCTATTTGCTGCTGTATCAGGATCCTCACCGGCCACCGTGGCTGCAATTGGCTCTATCGTCATCATCGGCATGGTGCAGGCAGGCTATCCTGAAAAGTTTGCCGCAGGGGTGATAACCACCTCCGGTACCTTAGGGATCTTAATTCCTCCGTCAATTGTTATGCTGGTTTATGCGGCAGCTACTGAAGTATCGGCGGCGCGCATGTTTATGGCCGGTCTTATCCCTGGCCTGATGATGGGCTTACTGCTGATGTTGGCTATCTATGTAGTAGCAAGAATTAAGAAACTCCCCTCCAGGCCGTTCCCCGGGGTAAAAGTACTCGCCACATCGAGTGCTAAAGCCATGGGTGGCTTAGCCCTTATTTTTATTGTACTTGGTTCCATCTATGGCGGAGTAGCAAGTCCAACGGAAGCAGCGGCTGTGGCCTGTGTCTACGCGTATTTTATTGCGGTGTTTGGTTATCGAGATATCGGCCCGCTTAAAGCGGTTAAATGGCGCGAGCAGCAAGAACCACTAGTTAAAGCCATTGTTCGCAACACCCTAGCAATGATAGCTGGCGTGGTTAAAACACCACTGGATAAAGAGGTCCGTCATGTGGTGAGAGATGGCGCTAAAGTCAGCATCATGCTGCTGTTTATCATTGCCAATGCCATGTTATTTGCCCATGTGTTAACCACTGAACGTATCCCACATATTATCGCTGAGGCAATTGTCGGTATGGGGTTACCCGTGTGGGGCTTCTTAATTATTGTCAACTTACTGCTGCTTGCAGCGGGTAACTTTATGGAGCCATCGGCCATTTTATTAATTATGGCGCCGATTCTGTTCCCGATTGCCACTCAGTTGGGCATCGACCCCATCCACTTAGGTATTATCATGGTGGTCAATATGGAGATCGGCATGTTAACACCGCCAGTTGGGCTCAATTTATTTGTCACCGCAGGCATAACAGGCAAAAGCATGGGCTGGGTCATTCAATCTTGCCTACCTTGGTTAGGCTTACTGCTACTGTTCTTGGCTTTAATCACCTATATACCGCAAATTTCACTATTTTTGCCCGAGTATATTGATTCACTAAATGGCTACTAAAGTGCTTGATTAAACGAAACATTTAAGCGAGCCTAAGGTAACGGCAGCAAAGCGATTTGCCTTAGGCTCAGTTTGTATTCACTTGGATGTGTAGTTATGCCATTGTCAAAAAAGAACAAGAAACATATCAGTGTCATATTATTATTTGCTATTGGATTGGCGGCGACACTGCGAATAGCTTATTGGTTTCACCTTGATCAAGGCCTGCTGCAAACCAAAGCGCAAAGCCAAACCCAATTAAAACAGCTACAAAGCTTTATTGACGGGGCATTATCTCGCTACGAAAGCATTCCTCACGTACTGTCTACTAACCCATTACTTAGTCAAGCCCTCTACCACCAGCAAAGTCCTCAGGCAATACAAGACGTCAACGCCTATTTAGAAGAAGTACAAAACATCACCGAAGCACTTGATATCTACCTGCTTAATCAGGACGGCGTGGCCGTAGCAGCCAGTAATTGGCAAACTAGCTACTCTTTTGTCGGTAAAGATTTTAGCTTTAGACCCTATTTCACCGAAGCCATTGACGGTGAGCTCGGTCGTTATTTTGCGGTAGGGGTAACATCAAACAAACGCGGATTTTATTTCTCTTACCCTATCTATCCAAGTGAAAAAACCGCGAGTCAATCGACAAAAGCCGCCAATAGCAAACAAGTGATTGGTGTCATCGTTGTTAAGGTAGATATAAGCGATATCGAAAGCCAAAGTACCCGTATTGCTCGTGGCAGTGGCTATGAGTTTGCTATTTCAGATCTCGACAATATCATCTTTTTATCGAGCCAAAGAGACTGGCGCCTGCACGCGTTTTTACCGCTAGATCAACAAACACAAATCAACATTAACGCCAGTAAGCGCTATGCCAATCGGGTGATCACCTCATTAGACATCGCCCCAAGTTATCAACAAACCGGTGTGAAATACCGCCTGTTTAGTATTAACCAAGCTGACCAACCCGATCATCGCTTATTAGAGATAAAATCGTTAATGAATAAGGCGGGATGGCGATTGCACATATTAACGCCCGTGCAGCCAGTCTATCAGCGTATGCCAGCGATTTTATTGCTGTATGCCGCACTGTATGTTGCCGCAGCACTAGCATTATTGTTTAGCTTAGAGCGTCGCAAAAATATCAGCCAGATGCAGCAAGCAAAGCAGCAACTAGAACAAAGAGTCAAGAACCGCACTCAAGCACTCGAGGCCAGTAACGCCAAGCTAAAAGATACCCAGGATGAATTAATTCAAGCGGCTAAACTGACGGTGATTGGTAGTCTATCAGCGAGTATCAACCATGAAATTAACCAACCCTTAGCAGCAATACGCAGTTACGCACAAAACACCAAAACCATGGTGGAGCGCGGCAGGCTCGACATGGTCTCAACCAATGTCGACACCATCATAACCCTCACCGATCGCCTAGCAGCCATCGTGGCACAATTTAAGAGTTTTACCCGCAAAAGCCATGGCCAAGATAGTGCAATCGACTTACATCAATGTATTCAAGATTCCTTGACGATTGTGCAACCCGAAATCGATAAACAAGGCATCGCACTCACCCTTGCACTTGCCAAGGAGCGATTAGAGATATGGGGAGACAGTATTCGCTTACAGCAGGTGCTGGTTAATCTTATGAGCAACGCTATTTCGGCAATGAAGCATAGCCCAAGTAAGCGTCTACACATTGCCACCCAAAGTGGCCATCCGCTAACCATCACGATTACGGATTCGGGCACAGGTATCCAGGCCAATAAAATTGACCGAATATTTGAACCCTATTACACCAGCACTAGCCATGGCTTGGGATTAGGCTTATCGATTTCACAACGCATAATTGAAGCCATGAATGGCAAAATAGGGGTCGAAAATGCCGCTGCCCACGGCGCCATTTTTACCATTACCTTGCCCACTTATGATATGTCATCACCATCAATCAATACTCAGCCAGCCGCCAACGGAGAAGCTTAATGAGCCTAACGCAAATAGATTCACTGAACATTATTGTTGTTGATGATGAGCCGTTAATTGGCGCAGCTTTAGTGCAACTATTTGAGCTTGAATCCTACCAAGCAGCCACAGTGTGTGAGGCACAAACCTTACTTGATGCCCTGCCCAAGAACTGGCCTGGTATTATCATCAGTGACGTTAACATGCCAAAAATGGATGGTGTGACCCTACTGCACCAACTGCTACAGCGTGACCCCGATTTACCGGTTATTTTATTAACTGGCTTTGGCGATATCGCCATGGCGGTTGATGCGCTTAAAAAAGGCGCTTACGACTTTTTAGAGAAACCGTTTAACAATGAACATATGCTCGATGTGGTTAAGCGTGCATTAGATAAACGTGCGCTTACCCTTGAAAACCGCAGCCTGAAAAAAGAGCTTGAAAACCATAGTCGCCCAGGGCCAAGGATCTTGGGCCACAGTCCAGGCATTAATCAAATGCGGCATATTATCGACCAAGTTATCGATCTACCTGCCGATGTCCTCATTGATGGTGAAACTGGCACAGGTAAAGAGCTTGTCGCCCGCTACCTACATGACCATAGTGTTCGCCATCAAGCCAACTTTGTCGCCATTAACTGCGGCGCTATTCCGGAAACGATTATCGAAAGCGAGCTATTTGGGGCTGAATCAGGCGCATTTACAGGCGCAGATAAAACCCGTATCGGGAAATTTGAGTATGCCGATGGCGGTACCCTATTTCTCGATGAAATTGAAAGCACACCATTATCATTACAGGTGAAATTGCTTAGAGTACTTGAAGATCGCTGCATTGAGCGCTTAGGCTCAAATAAAACCATCGCAGTGGATATTCGAGTGATTGCCGCAACTAAAGTCGACCTGCAACAACTATGCGAGCAAGGGCAATTCCGCCAAGATTTATTGTATCGGCTAAACCTCGTCACTGTACCGATCCCGGCCCTGCGCGATCGCCGTGAAGATATTCCACTGCTGTTTCTGCATTTTGCTCGAATTGCATCAACTCGTTATCACAAAGCCCATATCGCATTGAGTCCTGAACAAATGGCTATTCTCACCTCCCACGATTGGCCTGGTAATGTCAGGGAGCTGCGTAACTTTGCTGAGCGCTATGTATTATTGGGCGCCGATGCCGCCTTTGCGACCTCATTGGCTCAGCAGCCACAAATCAGTAGCGGTATGTCTCTGCAGCAACGGGTGGAGTTTTTCGAAAAAATGTTGATTGAAGAATCACTTAGCTTACATAAAGGCAGCATCAAACATACTATGGCGCAGCTTGAGCTACCCAGAAAAACCCTCTATGACAAAATGCAAAAATACGCGATAAACCGCAAGCATTTTATGTAAAAAGCCAGCATAGGCTGGCTTAGTTTATTCAAAAAGCAAGGTTATCAAATAGCAACATCATAAGGGAACGCCCAAGACATTGAAGCCTGATGTTTTTCCTTATTTTGACTAATTAACTGTTCAATTAATTCACGGATCTTCGGCTCTGCATCAATAAATTTACTCATATTCGCCCCGCCATATCGCGCGTCATAAATAGCTTCACCATCTAACCGCCCATCGCGAAAGACCTTAATTTCTGCATAAACCATATACAAGGCTAAATCCCAAGCCCAATTTGCAGTGTAGGTAGCAGTCCATTCACATTGTTGATTTGCATCCAATTGATCTAGCACACGATATTGAATCTGTTTTTCCGTAAGTACTTTTTCCATCTCAGCCAAGAAACCTGGACGCACATCTGGATTTTTCTGAATACACACTTCAGCGGTGTTGCTCATCTCCACTGGGTCAACACGCTGCTTAATGCTACAACCGCTACTCAATGCAACCAAAATCGAACCTATGACTAACTTTTTCATGACGCTCCCTATCTTATAATACTTAGAAATACCCCCTTTTGGGCGTCTTAAAAATAACACTTCAGTTACAACAAGTTAATACAGAATATGCGATTAGCCAATAAAGCCGATATAAATCTAAAGTATTAATTAAAACAGTGATAAAAAGCTAAAGCTGTGCAGGATAAAAACAGAACAAACCTCAGAAGACAGCCACCATCTCAATACAGCATTAACATTGCGACTAAACTATACGTTCCATAACGATCGCGTTAACTCACTCGCACTCACTTGCCTACAACCGGACGTATTGGTGCCGGCCCACAATGGTGAAAATCCATCGTCCCCAACAGATTCAGCTTTGGCTCTTAGTGGTGCCATTGCCAGTGATGCATAGGGAAAGCGCGGGGCATTGTCATTGATATAGCCCAGCTCTTGCATAGCTTGATTAACAATGCCTCTAGCTAAGCGGCCGGAAAAAATGTTGGTTAGTGCTGTCTTATGGGCTGGCGAACTCAGCGCTTTTCTGTGTAGTGCAAACGTTGTTGCTTCATCACACAATAGATATGCAGTCCCTAATTGCACACCAGCTGCGCCTTTAGCAAGCATCTGTTTTACATCAGTCGCGGTTGCCAAGCCACCTGCTGCAATAACGGGAATAGAAACGGCGTCCATTATCGCCGCCAATAATGTTTGTGTTGATTGCTGGGTGTTTGGATCGTCAGTTAAAAACATTGCCCGATGCCCTCCGGCTTCACAGCCTTGAGCAATGATCACATCGGCGCCGTTGTTCTGTAGCCAGATAGCTTCCTCCACTGTGGTGGCTGAAGATAAGATAATCGTTCCCCAAGTTTTAATTTGCTCAACCAGTTGTGGCTCAGGCAAACCAAAATGAAAGCTCACAACGGGCGGTTTAATCGCATCAAGCTTATCGGCCATCTGCTTATCAAACGGCTTACGAAGGCCGGTTATTGATGCACTAGGGGGTAACTGATATTGATGATAGTAAGGCTCAAGACAGGTTTGCCAGCGGGCTAATTCTGCGTCATTCATTTGGGGCATTTGATGGCAAAAGAAGTTTAAATTATAGGGCTTGTCGCAATGATGTTGGAACAAGCTAACCTGCTCAATCACTTGCTCGCTGGTTAACATGCCGCAAGGAATGGATCCCAGAGCACCTGCTTGAGACACCGCAACGGCTAAGCGCCAATCCTGCACACCAGCCATTGGCGCTTGGATAATGGGTTTACTAATTGACAAAAGTTGGCATAACAGCATGGTTTTCATCCTAAAAACGATATGACTAACTCACTGTTTACTAGCTTAACTGTTAATACCCTAGCGGTCTAACATTGGACGTCGAAGCAGACGTTGATAACGATAAAATGCCTGCAGTTTATGCCGACTCAACACCAATACCAGTATTTGTTGCACGATTAACAACATGACACTGCCAAGTACCACGCCCTGCCAATTAGCTTGTTGCCAAAATGGTAGTAGATAAGGTCCACCTAACGCTGCGCCTAAATAATAGCTACATAAATACAGCGCTGTCGCTTTGGCCCTATGATAACTTGCACGTTCAGCCACCCATGCATTAGCGCTACTATGCAAAGTAAAGAAGCCAAAACTCATCACCATAAATCCGGCGATGATTGCTGCAATCGTATCGAACAAGGTGATTAACGTGCCGATAAACATCAACACACTCGCTATCATCAGCAGCGGCTCTCGGCCAAACAAACTCACCCACTTAGCACTCCTTGATGATGCGTATGTACCAGCGAAGTAACATAGAAATATTAAGGTGACCTCAAAGCGCCCCCATTCAAATGGCGCTTGCATTAAGTGCAGTTGAATATAACTATATTGGTTAACCATCACCATAAATGCCATGCCGCCAAGCAAGTAAATTAACGGTAACTTGCGATCTTTTAGATGGAACTTAAATCCTTTGAAATCCTCAATGCTAAATTTAACTGGCACCTTTGCATGTTGTGCTCTCACTGCATCTATATCTGGCAAGCATCGCACCGCAATCACCACCCCTAAAGCCGTTAAACCACACAGTAAGAGCATGGCTTGTTGCCAGTTAAATAGTGCTGTCATCATGCCGCCAATCAGTCGGCCCACAATGCCGCCAACACTGTTTGCTGCGATATAAATCGCTCCGGCTTGCAGTAACTGCTTGTTAGTGAGCATATCTTTAAAGTACGCCATAGCAATGGCTGGCACGGCAGCAAGCAACACGCCTTGCAAAAGGCGAATCAACATGAGTTGTTCAAATGACCCTAGCCAAATCATTAGCCCATCAACCATCACCAATAGATACAGGCTCACTATGATGGGTTTCCTGCGACCGACTTTGTCTGACAACAATGCATAAAACAGTAACGAAATCGCCATTGAAAAGCTGGTAACAGAAAGCAATAAGGTTGCATGAGCGGGTGCCACATCAAATTGCTCAGAAACCAGTGGCAACATGCCTTGTACGATATACAAGTTGATGTAAATAACGATGGAAGCAATGGATAGCCCGGCGATTAACCGTCTTGTTTGCGATTGTGTTGTCTGCATTAATATCATACTTCAATTAACCCTAGACACAGGCTATCACTCGACGTAGCATAATAAAAATACATAGTTATTATTGAAGCCATAACATTAAATTATGGATATTAAGCAGCTTAACCATCTACATACATTGGCCAAATGTGGCAGCTTTACTAAAGCAGCCAGTGAGCTCAACATCGCCCAACCTGCTATTAGCCAAAGCATTAAGCGTTTGGAGCAAGAGCTTGGCGTACTACTCATTAATCGCAATGCCCACCATCGAGGTCAAAAAGGCAGTCGTCTGGCTTTAACATCTGAAGGTCTGGCACTCAATGACCATGCAAAAGTCATTTTACAGCAAGTGGCTCAGGCAAAACGTCACTTACAGGATTTAGCAAATTTGAGTCGTGGTGAAGTGCGAGTGGCCGTACCGGGTATGTTAGGCTCTTATTATCTGCCACGCCGTTTGATGGCGTTTCGGCATCAATACCCTTCACTCAAACTGTCTTTATTTGAAGGTGGAACCCGAGATACGCTACGAATGTTGCAAAATGAGGAAGTGGATATCGCTATCATCACCGAGCAAGACTTGACTGATGAACTTGATAGTCAGTGTCTACTGACCGCACAAATGGTGGTCGCGATGGCTGAAGATCATCCTTTAGCGGCGCTATCTGCCGTACCACTACCTGATTTTTTTGAGCATGAACTGGTAATGTTTAAACCTGGATACTTTCACCGCGAGTGGATGCTGAAACATGCGCAGCGACTCAACATTGATGTCAATATCGCTTTTGAAACCAACCTGATCAACTTGATTAAACAAGTGGTTTCGCAAGGCTATGCCATCACCAGTGTATTAGAGATGGTCATTGAGAAAAATGATCCGATTATTGCCAAACCTTTTGACCCCGCGGTTAATTTGGATCTACATATTGCATGGCATAAAAAACGCCCGTTAGGCCAAGCTGATCGGGCGTTTTTCGAGTTCTTAATGCAAAACCGATAACGACAGAAGCCAAACAAAAATAGCGAAAAATCGCGTATTAGCTGACCACTGCATCCGCTTGGTTTTCAGGTAGCGCTAATTTAAACGCCTCAAGCTGATTACAGTTATACCAAACTTGCTCGATTAATGGATAAGCCGATAAATCTACATTAAATCGTTTTGCGTTGTATATCTGTGGAATTAACACAACATCAGCCAAGGTTACCGAGTCACCAAAACAATATTGACCTGCATGTTCAGCCAGTTGCGCCTCTATCGCTTTAAATCCTTGGTGAATCCATTGATGATACCACTGAGATTTTGATTCATCGGTCACTTTAAGCTCTTTGGCCAAATACTGCAGTACTTTAAGGTTGTTCAGTGGATGAATATCACACGCTATGGCAAAAGCCATTGCCCGAACTTGGGCTTTATCAAAAGCCGTTTGCGGTAACAACGGTGTTTGTGGGAATTGCTCTTCTAAGTAATCGATGATAGCAAGTGACTGGGTTAATACTAACTCTGCCCCTTGTGCATCTTCAACGACCAAGGTAGGTACCAACTCCTGAGGATTGAGTTTGGCGTACTGCTCACTGTGTTGTTGACCACCATCTTTAACTAAGTGAACTGAGATAAGCTCGGCCTGCAGCTGTTTTAGATTGAGCGCGATACGCACTCGATAAGCAGCACTGGATCGCCAATAACCATATAACTTCATCATCATCCCCTTTAAAATTATGCCAATCAGTGTAAACATTTAGTCGCTCAGCAAGCGTTTAGCAGAGCAAATTCTTATGCTGACTGGTATTAGATAGCAAAACGGGGCAAACACCGTCGCCCCGTTATCATCATTTATTGCACAATGGTCTTAGGCTTTATATTCCACGACTTGTTGGTCAATTGAGCCAAAAATAGAATCTCCATTGTCATCAAACATTTCAATACGCACACGGTCACCAAACTTCATGAACGATGTTGCAGGCTTTCCATCTGCAATCGTCTCTAGCATGCGTGTTTCGGCTAAGCAGCTCGAGCCTGCACTGCGGTCATAATTTGAAATGGTACCGGAGCCAATAATGGCACCGGCGCCCAATGGACGAGTTTTAGTAAAGTGAGTGATCAATTCACCAAAGTTAAATGTCATATCCACACCGGCATTTGGCTTACCAAACAACTCACCGTTTAAGTGGGTCACCAGTGGTAAATGCACTTTGGTTTCTTGCCACTTATCACCTAACTCATCAGGGGTCACCGCCACAGGTGAGAAGCTGCTTGAAGGTTTAGACTGGAAAAAACCAAACCCTTTCGCTAGTTCACCCGGAATAAGATTACGTAGCGACACATCATTAACCAACATGAGCAATTTAATGTGCTGGGCAGCATTGTCTGCGCTCACAGCCATAGGCACGTCATCGGTGATCACCGCCACTTCTGATTCAAAATCGATACCCCAGTCTTCACTACCAAGCTCAATGTCAGCTTTTGGTGCAATGAAGCAATCTGAGCCACCTTGGTAAACTAGCGGATCTGTCCAGAATGTCTCAGGCATTTCAGCACCACGCGCTTTACGTACCAGCTCCACATGGTTAACGTAAGCACTGCCATCGGCCCATTGATAAGCGCGTGGTAGCGGAGATAAACACTTGCTCTCATCAAAATCGACACTGTTATCTAACTGGCCAGCATTTAGCGCTTCATAGAGCTCTTGTAGCTGAGGTTGAAGCAATGCCCATGCATCCAATAGTTGTTGCATAGTGTGTGCTATCGCTGGCACTGCAACGGCTTTTTTCAAGTCACGGCTGACTAACATTAACTGGCCATCGCGACGACCGTTATTATAAGTTGCTAACTTCATACCCACTCCTAAAACTGATGAGTACAGCCAAATGTTATTGTTCAATCACACTGCTTGTGTGTTTTATGGCTGTACAGAACTGCTGTTATTATAGAAATACCCCAAGCCATTACAGATAGGAATAGCGTGATATTAATCACATTCTTAGCCTGCAACGCTGTTTTTGTACAATTTAATTTACAGTCACAAAAAAGCAGCTGAATCGCTGCTTTTTGCTCAATAATTGGCTAAATATCCATCATCAAAGTGGCAATTTGCTGTTACATGCTTTTTTGCTTGCTGATCTTATACTCGCGTAACTTATTGGCGATTGCTGTATGAGACACGCCCAATTTCTTCGCCAACTGTCTGGTACTTGGATAAGCTGGATACAAGCGGCGTAGTAGGCTAGCCTCAAATTGCTTCATGGCTTGATCTAAACTGCCCTCAAATTGGTGGTCAAAATAACCAAATCCTTCTGCATAAGATGGCAGTTTTAATTGCTCTACCGTTAGCTCAGCAGAACCGTCCCACATCGATACCGCTCTAAAAATAGCATTCTTCAATTGACGCACATTGCCCGGCCAAGCATAGCCTAACAGGTGGTCACGGCATTGAGCCGAAATTCGCCTAATGGGTATCGACAGTTGCTGACTATAATGCTCTAAGAACATTTCCGTTAGTGGGATCACATCGACTTTTCTATCACGTAGCGATGGCATGTGGAAACTTAATACATGGATGCGGTAATACAGATCTTCTCTAAAGTCACCTGTTTGGCATAACTCTGCTAAGTTCTTTTGAGTGGAGCAGATAATACGAACATCGGCCTGCACTTCTTCATCTCCACCCACTCGGCGATAAGTGCCATCTTGCAACAAACGTAGCAGTTTAACCTGCGCTGAGCGTGACATTTCTGCGATTTCATCGAGGAATACTGTGCCGCCCTTTGCTTCTTCAAAAAAGCCGCGTTTAACCACTTCGCCTTGGCTACTAACAAAACCAAACAGTTCTTCTTCTGCAGCACTATCAGGCATTGCAGCACAATTAATCGCGATAAATGGATGTTCACGGCGCATACTCGCATCATGACATGCCCTTGCCATTAACTCTTTACCAGTGCCGGTTTCACCGGTGATCAGCAGCGGTGCATCCAGTTGCGCCATTCTGCGAGCTTGGACCAACACTTCTTTCATTTTATCACTGGCTGCCAGCACATTTTCAAAACCGCTGGTTTGGTTTTGTAGCGCATTAAACTGCTTACCCACTCTCGCGGGTGATTTTAGCGATACAACGGCGCCGGCTAAAATGCTGCTGTCATTTTCATCTGGCAGGTAGATAGGTAGCATTTCTGCAAGGTATTCATTAGGACCAATGTTAACCCGCGTCGCTTGCGCGAGTACCACGCTTTCACTTAGCCAGCGGCTAAAGTTAAACCCTTGCACCCAATGGTTAATCGACTCATCAAGTACCTCGTGCTCTTCCATGCCCACAGTCATCAATGCTGATTCATTAACAATGCGTACCCGAGCTTTGGCATCTATTGAAAATACCGAGTCTGGTAGGGTTTTAAGTAGAGTTTTTAAAGCATAGTGCTCTTGCTCTGAGGGCATAAAGGAGACTGTGCGTACATCATGCACCCCTTCAACCTTACGAATTAGCGGCAGCAATTCGCTTAAAGTATCAAAGTTTACTTCAGCAAATTGTAAGTATAAGAATCCTTGGTTGCTCGCATCGATAGCTAATAAATTGATGCCATAGCCTTCCATGATAGTCAGAATATCTTTGGCAAGGCCGACGCGATCCAAACAGCTCACTTCCAAGCGCATAGTGTCATTGTCCCTATTATTTTAATTATGCCCTTCTGGGATTTAAGTCATCTCATTGGTACGACAAACAGGCCGTTACGGGTAAATCCGGCCAAGTGTAGAGATTATGATACGTTAGAATGGAATGGCTTTCGTGGCAAGCATTGTTTACAAATTGAATTGTTTTGCGGCAAAAAAAAAGTGCACCACTAAATGTAATGCACTAATAATTATAATCTTTTTTACTAATCTAATAACTGGTCTGTTTTCGCAGCCATAATGAAATCATTACGGTGTAAACCTTTGATTGAGTGTGACCACCAGGTCACAGTTACCTTGCCCCACTCAGTCAAAATACCTGGATGATGGAACTCTTCCTCGGCTAAGTCGGCAAGTTTATTGGTAAAGGCCATAGCAAGTTTGAAATTTTTAAACTTGTATACTCGCTCTAACTGCATAATACCATCGCGCACTTCAACACCCCAATCAGGGATCATGCGAATTAACTCAGCCAACTCGGCATCAGTCACTTTAGGGGCATCTGCTTGGCATGCTTCACACTTCATTTCTGCTAGCTTGGTCATTATTATTCCTTTGATAATTAATTCGTCTGATTCTTTGGTTCAAATAACGGTGGCAATAATCCAAGTGACATCGCCTGTTTTACTGCTGACATAATGTCCATCGCAACAATTTCATCTAAAAAGTCAATTGACTCAATATGATAATAAATAGGCTGCATAATATCGATTCGATATGGTGTACGTAATACTTCAATTAAATCGAATGGCTTCACAATAGGTGTGCTGCTCATTGCGTATTCAGTTTCACCCGGTGAGCTTAAAATGCCGCCGCCGTATATCGATCTTTTACCATCAGATGACTGTAGTAGCCCAAACTCCACGGTAAACCAATAAAGTCTGGCTAAGTACACCCGCTCTTGCTTACTAGCGGCTAGACCTAACTTGCCATAGGCATGTGAAAAACGGGCAAATGATGGGTTAGTTAACAGCGGGCAATGGCCAAATATCTCATGAAAAATATCCGGCTCGCGCAAGTAATCAAACTCTTCTTTGCTACGAATAAAGGTCGCCACAGGAAACGCTTGATTCGCGAGTAACTCAAAAAACTTCTCAAATGAGATCAGCGCGGGCACTGCTGCTGTTTTCCAACCCGTTGTTTGTTGCAACACTGCATCAATTTCGCTCAATTGCGGGATTCGGTCAGAAGGTAAATTTAACTTAGTGAGTCCATCCAAATACTCTTGGCAAGCATATGGCGGCAAGTTGTCTTGTTGACGGGCAAAAAGTTGTTGCCAAATATCATGTTCAGCTTGTGGATACTCAATCACCCCTTGGGCATTGGGTAGCCTAGCTTCATATTGCGTTAGTTTGCTCATGTTTTAATTATCGTTAGTACTCTCCCTTTCATAGTTGACCAAAGTTGCTGGTTTGTTAATAGATCACAGTTCCGTTGATCGGGCAAATACCGGAAAATTTTGTAAACTAAATGGTACACAAGAGTAATCAAATACAGATATCATCGGAAAAACAAACACTAATGTCGTAAATAAATATGTCCAAAATATACATGCATTGAGGAGATTTACTGACTAGAGAAAGATTTCATATTACTTTGGCTCATTAAATAGTCGCGACATAATTTATTTCTAAAGCATCAAGAGCTAACTAAAATTGATCATGGTTTAACCGTTGCTTCTGAAGATGGATATTCTTTCGATATTAAGTACAATTAAGTACTTATTATGCTCACAAACTATTCATTACAAGGATTTGCATGAAAGCAAATAATATTCGTAAAGCAGTCATTCCCGTTGCAGGATTAGGCACAAGGATGCTGCCAGCCACTAAAGCCATTCCAAAAGAGATGCTTCCCATTGTCGATAAGCCCCTGATTCAATATGTGGTTAATGAAGCAATTGCTGCGGGAATTACTGAAATAGTATTAGTGACACATGCCAGTAAAAATTCGATAGAGAACCATTTTGACTGCAGTTTCGAATTGGAAGCGCAATTAGAAAGTCGCGTCAAACGTCAGCTGCTCGCTGAAGTTCAGTCTATTTGCCCAGATGGCGTAACCGTTATCAGTGTACGTCAATCTCAGGCCAAAGGCCTAGGACACGCAATCTTGTGCGCCCAACAAGTAGTTGGTGACGCGCCATTTGCAGTTTTGCTGCCTGACGTTATCGTCGATGAATATCACAGCAATTTGGCCAAAGACAACTTGGCCGATATGGTATCTCGCTTTAACCAAGATGGTATTAGTCAGATCATGGTTGAAAGCGTACCGCAACAGAGTGTTGATCAATACGGTATCGCTGATGTTCAAGGGGAAAACCTTTCCCCTGGTGATTCGATGCCTATTTCCGAATTAGTAGAGAAACCTAAAATAGAACAAGCTCCATCGAACCTTGCTGTAGTTGGGCGTTACATTTTACCTAAGGAGATCTGGCCATTACTGGCTAAGACACCAGCCGGAGCCGGCGGTGAAATTCAGCTCACCGACGCCATTGCAATGCTAATGGAGCGGACCCAAGTCAACGCTTATTTAATGCAGGGTAAAAGCCATGATTGCGGTAATAAACTCGGCTACATGCGTGCCAATGTCGAGTATGGCTTACGTCATAGCCAAATAGGTTCTTCTTTCGCCGATTGTATTGTCGAACTCGCCAACGATATACAAGGAAAATAACATGACAGTACTCGTAACCGGTGGTGCAGGCTATATCGGCTCCCACACACTAGTTCAGCTACTTGAAGATAATCAACAAGTTGTGGTGATTGACAACCTCAGCAATGCCAGCGTTGAGTCACTCGTTAGAGTAGAGAACATCACCGGTAAACAGATAACTTTTTACCAAGGCGATGTACTTAACAAAGCGCTATTGCAAAAGATATTTACTGACCATGATATCAATGCTGTTATCCATTTTGCTGGATTAAAAGCCGTGGGTGAATCAGTCCAGCAGCCACTTAGATATTATGAGAATAACGTCACCGGTACTTTAAGCCTCTGTGAAGTGATGGCTCAATTTGACGTGAAAAACCTGGTATTTAGTTCATCTGCGACTGTTTATGGCGATCCCGCAAGCCTGCCAATTACCGAAGATTTCCCAACCAGCGCAACCAACCCTTATGGCCAGTCTAAGCTCATGGTTGAGCATATACTCAATGACTTATACCGGGCTGATAACAGTTGGAATATTGCCGTACTACGCTACTTTAACCCGGTTGGTGCTCACCCCAGCGGCTTGATTGGTGAAGATCCTAATGATATTCCAAATAATCTAATGCCGTTTATTGCCCAAGTCGCCGTAGGTAAACGCCCTTCCCTAAATGTTTGGGGCAACGATTATGATACCCATGATGGTACCGGAGTGCGGGACTATATCCATGTAGTCGATTTAGCCAATGGCCATTTAAAAGCATTGCAAAAAATCGCCACCAAACCTGGCCTAGTTACCTACAATTTAGGCACTGGGAATGGCTATAGCGTACTTGATATGGTTCAGGCATTTGAAAAGGCTTGTGGTAAAACACTGCCATATACCTTTGAGCCTCGTCGCGCTGGAGATATTGCAGCTTGTTACGCTAACCCTTCTAAAGCTAACGCCGAGCTAGGCTGGTATGCATCTCACTCGATTGATGACATGACAAAAAGTACCTGGCATTGGCAATCAAACAACCCCAATGGTTATAATAGCCAGTAACGTGTTGTATAGCTCGCCAGGTTTTGGCGAGCACTTTAAGGCTGTTCATGTCCAATCGAATTAATCAAAGTAGACGTAATTTATTTAGCCGCCGCAAAACCAATGTCATTCGTCCCCCTTGGGTCAAGCTGGATATTGAGTTCACCGATTATTGCACTCGCTGTGACAAATGTATCGATGCCTGTGAAACTCAGATTATTGCTAGAGGAGATGGCGGGTTTCCCGAAATTAATTTTAGCCGTGATGAATGTACTTTTTGCGGCAATTGCTCAGAGGTTTGCCCTGAACCGCTATTTGATAAACAGCAAACGTCTCCTTGGACAATAAAAGCTTCAATAAAGGATAATTGTTTGGCCTTTAATGGCGTGTGGTGCCAAAGCTGCAAAGATGCCTGTGAACCAAGAGCCATCAGTTTTAGTCCTCAAATTGGTAAAGCCCCTCAACCAACCATTAACCTAAACAGCTGTACTGGTTGTGGCGCATGCGTTGCTCCCTGCCCTAATGGTGCAATCATTGTTGGCAATGATGTAACATCCTAATGACAAAAATCTGACTACAGCGCCAAATATTAGTGGTTTGATTGTGTAAAAATTCAAGATAATATCTAGGTACAACCTCAAAATTAATCTTGTTTATGTTTGGAAATAAGAAAAATACCAATGGACTTACTTTTATCGCTCAAGGTACTAAACTCTCGGGCGAAACCCATTTTGAAGGCGAAGCACTTATCGGCGGTGAACTGTATGGAAAGATCAGTTCTACTGGCAAAATAACCATAGAAGCCGAAGGTTATATCGACGGTGACTTACGTTGCAAAGAGCTCAAAGTCTCTGGTGTTTTTAAAGGTAAATTAAAGTGCGATAAACTCAATATTACCAACACAGGATCTGTCGAGGGTGAAATAGCCTGTGAATCGATGGAGATCTTTGAAGGTGGTCAATTCATTGGGATGCGTGTACGCGAAGAAGTCAACCTGCTGTCCAGTGTCATCGACGAAGATAATGTCGCCGCTAACGGTTAATCCTATGCTGCTCTTGCGCTAACACAGTATCTGTTAGCGCCTCCTTACCCAATTAATCTGACAGCGCTTGTTGCTGGTACTGACGTAGCATTTGCATAAATGCCTGTGGCTCTCTATCTAGACAATCCCACGGGACATAGACGTGATATCCGAGATGCTCCCCCAAAAACCGACAGCGATGGCCAAACATCGCCATCACTCCGGTAAAACGGTTACCTTCTATCTTTAGAGGCGTAAACTCTGAATTGAGGTAGTTTTCTAACATTAAAAGTTCACCATCAAGCTCTATCGACGAAATCAGTAAAGGTCGCTGCTCTGTAAGCAATCCAGTGGCCAATCTCGGCGAAATAAGCTGCAATAATGGTGATATTTGTTTTAGTTTGATGCCAATATAAGGCAGCTCTGTTAGCCCATCAGCGCTGTGCACACATGGGATATCTATTCGTTGAATATTAACCCACTCGACCGCTATGGTGCCACGTCGATGTCGATACACCAGCCCTCTATCACTGAGCTCAACTGGCACAGCAGGCTCGATAATTTTAGCAATACCAATCACGAGTAGAATAGCGCCAACAATGAAACACAACATGCCTACTGCAAATATTGACTGGTAAAACAAAAAGATAAAAAGGCCGATAACCAGCGACGTTATACCCGCAATGGTACAAGTAATGCCATTGTGCTTAGTAATAGAGCGAATCTGTTTAATATTTTCTTGTGACATAGTTAGCCGCTGTTAGCTTTATTAAAATACATACTTAATTTGCAGCCACAGCAAGCCTAAGTATTCATGAATAGCCCGTTGTGATGCAGATAGGTTAGCAACACTGACATTCCACCAACTATCTGTCGGTGTAATAAAGTCTGTCGGCGCTGCTATAGGAACCAGTCCTTCTGCTTCAAATGTTGCCATAGCTCTTGGCATATGTGTGGCAGATGTCACTAGTTTAAAGGGTGTTTGACCAAGATATTGTTCAACATATTGCGCTTCTTCAATCGTGTCCCTTGCTTCAGGAAAAGTGATGATTCGATCGCGACTTATCCCCAATGACATTGCGGCATCAGCCATAATATCTGCATGAGCAGGTCCTGCCCCTCCGCCAGTCCAGCCACTAAAAATAAAATAGCATCCCTGAGTCAAGCTGCCTTGACGTAATCCTTCAATTAGTCGCGCCAGTGCCGTCGACGATAACTGCTGTAAGGCAAATTGGCTATGCGCTACTTGATGACTGTTCCCCAGCACTGCGATATAACACTGACCTTGCAATGGGACATTATTGATAGAGTATTGTCGCTCTAAGGGTGCAACAAGCAGCGCACTACCAAATTGGCTACTTAAGCCTAAAAGCCAAATAACGGCGACACTGACTAGAGACTTTGCCAAAGCTGAGCGGTGCCAAAACAGTACGGCCAGCAGCAACAGCATCAAGGTAAATGGAATTGGCATGAAGAACTGTGAAAGGAATTTTTTTAAGCCAAACACGTAAGGTAATGTACCTTGCCCTATTAAAGATAGAGCAAGTTTACATTAGAAACTAAATGGGTCCAAACCCGTTACGCCACTTATACAGACATAGTTCTACTTAGGTTTACTTAAGACTAGTTATTGTACCAAAGCCACGCAGCACCACGAACCCCAGAGGAGCAGCCGTAAAGATTGGCGACCACAGGTGTACGGCATTCGGAACCTAATACATATTGATTGAGTTTCTCAGGTAACCTTGGGTAGATTTCTTGCACATTAGACATGCCACCACCCAGCACAATAGCATCCGGGTCAAGCACATTGATAACATGAGCAAGTGCTCTGGCTAATCTGTCCATATATCGCTCAAAGCAGTCAATCGCTAATTGATCTCCTTGAGCAAACAGCGCCATGATTTCGTTGCCTGTTTGCGCTTTACCGCCATGGGCATTGTGATCACGGACAAACCCAGTGCCAGAAATAAAGGTTTCAATACAATCTTTATTACCACAAAAACATTCAGTGCTATTAAATTCTTCACTGGTCATCCAAGGTAAAGGATTATGTCCCCACTCACCACCAATGCCATTGCCACCGCCATGAACTTTACCATTAATCGCTAGTCCAGCACCGCAGCCTGTACCGATAATTACCCCAAATACCACCCCTTTGCCAGCAGCGGCACCATCTACCGCCTCGGATACCGCAAAGCAGTTGGCATCATTGGCTACGCGTATTTCACGGTTGAGCATCTCACCTAAATCTTTATCCAATGGGTGACCATTGATCCAAGTAGAGTTTGCATTTTTGACCAAACCGGTGAATGGAGAGATAACGCCTGGTATACCGACCCCAACAGTGCCCTGTTGGCCGGTTGCCTGCTCGGCTTCATTAACCAGCTGCGCTAAGGTATTCAGTGTTTGCTGATACTCTCTTGGTGTAGGCACTCGTTTACGAAAAATCTCTTTGCCTTGATCATCTATGGCTACCAACTCAATTTTGGTGCCACCAAGATCTATCCCCATCCGCATCATGTTCTACTCCAAATCACCATTATTCATGTTGTCATAAAAGCCATTAACTTGTGTTAACGCTTACAATCAATTTATTGTTCAACCATTGGTTCTGTATTGCTAGCGCTACTCACCAGCTGAGCTATTACAAAAATTTTACACTTTGCTTTGCCGATACTATGTCAGTTGTGCACAATATTAAAGTTCTTAGCTAACCTATGCATTCGTATTCAACAATGCTGAAACTATTTCAAGCTGTGATAACTGCCAATGCCGACAATAGACACAAAGCCAGCATTTATATTGCACACCCCTCACCAGTATTAGGCGCAATACTGCATTCATATACCCTTACGTAGTCAATCACTAATGATTGCGGGAATACTGAAGCATCAACGCCTTTTTCATTGACCTGACTCGGCCAATTTCCACCTACCGCTAAATTCAGGATTAAATGAAACGGCTGATCAAACGGTGCACTGGAATGCGCAGTCACCCATTGTCCATTAACTTGCTGTTGGCTATACCAATCGCTCTGAGTTTGGGTGGCATAGTGCACATCGTCAACATACCAACGAATTTCGCCTTGTTGCCACTCTATCGCATAGGTATGAAAATCATCTGCTGGACTGACATCATTGGGTAACCGATAAGCAGAGCCGCTATATACGTTCTCTGGCCAAGGCCTGCCATAATGCAAAGTTCCATGTACGCGGGTTTCACGCTCATTTAGAGGGGCGTTAGCTCTATCCGACGCGGTACCTAAATTAACCGCCTCCATGATATCTATCTCTCCGGAAGCGGCCCAACCTCCATACTCCCAATCACTTGGTAGCATCCAAATCGCCGGCCAAGTACCCTGGCCTTTGGGTAATTTGGCGCGAATTTCAAATCGACCATAAGTCCAGTCACCTTTATCGACCGTCCGCAGCCTAGCAGAAGTATAAGCTTGGGGTCGACTGGTATCATTCGCATCATATTCGGGTGAATCATCTTGCATAGCTGGCCCGCTATAAGACTCAGCTTTTGCAGTGATAACGAGCTTTCCTTGACTAATATATGCGTTGTCTTTTCGAGCTGTGTAACACTGCTGTTCTTGGTTACCGCCGCCAAAACAATTAACTTCAAAACTCCACTTGCTCTCATCTATTTCACTGGCATCAAACTCATCCGACCAAACCAGTTGCCACTGCGGCGTGTCTAGACTGCTGTTTGCGGCAGAAGTTGCCGTTTGTGCTTGTGGCTCGCTTGCGCTATCAGAACCGCAGCCAACCATTAGCAACAAAGCGGCAAAACTCATTATTTGACAGCACTTTTTCATGAATAAATCCTTGCCATACGCTCACGAGTTTGACCCGCGAGCACTTAAAGTAATTCGGGCGTGTTAACCTTTTGCTCGGAAGATCAACATGCCCTCGTGGTTACTGGCAACTCATGTTTGCCTGCTCTGCACCGTTAGGCACGATCGCGATGTTAGCTATACCGATAGATAGCTGCCCTTTAGAAGAGAGCTGCATCGGTTTGCTGACGCGACTAAAATCCACGCCTTTGTCGGCAAAACACTTTAAATCAACAGCAAAATGCTGCCACTGTCCCTCAGGCAAAGCCGCTAACTGAGCAGCAATATCAATAGCCGTAGTACATTCAGGTTCGCAATCCATCGTCAGCATTACGTTATCGGTGTTAAACGCACGCTTATCAATATCAAAACTCAATACACCTTTGGCTTCGCTGTAGGCGCGCAAATCCCGCGGGAAGTTACCAAAAATAGCAAACCCACCTTCAGCGCTACCATTAAAGGTAAATAAACGCGCATCTTCCTGCACCGCTTTATCTATAGTTCGGGTATAAATCACATCATTTTCAGCGATGGTTTCAGTTAAAGGCGCCACGCCTTTCTCACTACCAATGGCTATTTTCCACGGTGTAACTATGCCACGGTCAAACAGCGCAAGTGGCTGCAACGCTTTGATATCACGCTCCACCACTTCAGATAAATCACTGGCGATATTGATATTGTCACTAACACTTAAACCGTATCCATAGGCAAACAACGGAGAGTATTGCTCATCAAAACGATTAACATTGGTTTGATCAGCACTTTTTGGCCAAGAAAATGAAAGTCGTCCGGTAAAGTCATGTTGAACTTTGCCGTGTTTGTCTCTAAATAACAGCTCAGCAACGCCATTTCCTTCAGAGCCAGGTAGCCAAGCAGCAACAAATGCATCCGACGCATTAAGCTCTGCATTTACCCACATTGGTCTGCCGCTAATAAATACCGATACAACAGGGATTCCTTGAGCTTTAAGGCGTTTAAGTAAGGCTAAATCTTGCTTATCACCACGTTGATACTCTAAATCATCTCTATCACCGTGGCCCTCTGCATAAGGCTCTTCACCAAAAACAACTATTGCCACGTCAGGGCGGGTGTCAAACTTACCTGATTCACTGAGGGTGACTTTGCCTCCAGCCATTTCAACCTGCTGTTTAACACCGTCATAAATTGAGGTACCGCCGGGAAAATCACTATTTTGATTATTGGTTCCCTGCCAAGTAATTGACCAGCCCCCAGACTGCTTACCAATATTGTCGGCGCCATCACCGGCAATCAACACATGTTGATTGGCAGACAATGGCAATAACTGCTGATTGTTCTTAAGTAATACCAAAGATTCACGCACAGCTTGTCTAGCAACATCACGATGTTCTTTAGCACCTATTAGCTCAGTTTTTCCTGAAAGTTGGCGCTTAGCAGGGCTTGGTTTTTCAAACAGTCCAGCTCGAATTTTCACTCTTAAAATACGTGATACCGCATCGTCAACGCGCGACATCGGAATCTCGCCCGCTTTCACTTGTGCAAGGGTGTTATAATACAATGGCTTCCAAGCACCAGTTGGCACCATGAATACATCTAAGCCTGCATTAATCGATTCTGGGCAAGACTCGTTACTACAACCTTTTACTTGTCCGTGACCGTTCCAATCGCCAACGACAAATCCATCAAATCCCATGCGCGTCTTTAACACATCGGTAAGTAAATATGGATTGCCGTGGTTTTTGATACCGTGCCAACTGTTAAATGACGCCATAACCGTTTGCGCGCCAGCACTTAAGCCACCAACATAGCCCTGTGCATGGATATCTATCATCTGTTGTTCAGTCGCTAGGTTTTCTCCCTGATCAACGCCGTTTACCGTACCGCCATCACCAAGAAAATGCTTTACCGTTGCAACAACGCGTTCATTGCCAAGAAAATCCTCATCGACCCGACCTTGCAGACCACTAACGATTGCACGCGAATACTCTCGTACAATTTCAGGATCTTCAGAGTAACCTTCATAGGTACGCCCCCAGCGGTCATCACGTACCACAGCAACAGTTGGGGCAAATACCCAATCTATACCGGTGACCATCACTTCAGTAGCGGTAATAGCGGCAATTTGCTCAATTAACTCAGGATTATTTGCCGCACCTAAACCAATATTATGTGGAAACAAGGTGGCACCAATCACGTTATTGTGACCATGCACAGCATCGGTGCCCCACATTGTCGGAATAGCAGAACCATCAAGGCTATCGTCAACTGAAGCCTGATACATGGATTCAGCTAAAGCTATCCAATCTTGCGGTGTGGCATGCTTATCATTGTTAGGGAAAGCTCCCCCACCATTAAGGTAAGAGCCAAAGCCATATTTACGCATATCCTCAACGGTAATATCGCGAATTTCTGGCTGAATCATCTGTGCAATCTTTTGCTCAAGTGTCATGTCTGCCAGTAGGCTTTTAATTCGCTGCTCAACTTCAGTATCAGCCTTTACATCGCTTACAATCACTGGCCAGCGGGTCAACTGCCTATCTGTCGCAGCATTGGTATCAACAGTCGCTTGAGTAGGTGCTGTATGGTTTTCAACACAAGCGGTGATCAGCGTGCTTGTCGCCAATAGTGCCAAAGTGTGTTTAACAAACTTGTTGTTCATTGATGACATTGTCAAAACTCCCATGACTATAGTTCCTTGTTGGCAAGCTGCAGCTTATGGCCAGATAAACCATAAAATACGATGTAAACAAAACAGATTAATGGCAATAGGAAAGACAGCTGGATACCTAAACTGTCAGCCATCACTCCCTGAACCACCGGTAATATTGCGCCACCGACTATCGCTAGGCAGAGAATGCCCGAGCCTTGGCTGGTGTATTTTCCTAAACCATTCAACGCCAGCGTGAAAATCGTTGGAAACATAATCGAATTACACAGCCCCACTAAAGTAATGGCCCATAAAGCTGTCATACCAGATGAGAATGTGGCTACCAGCAAAAGTACGATTGCAACAATACCGTTAAAGCTGAGTACTTTACTGGCAGCAAACTTTTGCATCACCACAGCACCAATAAAGCGCCCAACCATGGCCCCGCCCCAGAAATAGGTGACATATTTTGCAGCTTGATGCTCTGTTAGTCCGGCAATATCATCTTGTGCCGCAAAGTTAATAATCAAACTGCCGATGCCAACTTCTGCCCCGACATACACAAAAATGGCCACTGCACCTAAAACCAAGTGCTTATATTGCCAAGCCGAGCCACCATCAATATCGTCAGTGGGTGATACCGCTGTTTGCATCGTTGGCTTAGGCAATTTTAATAACGCAAAAATCACAGCCATTAATAACAAGGTGCCGGCAAGGATCAGATAAGGCGTCTGCACCGCTGTCGCCTGAACTTTGGCTTGCTCTGTTGCTGGCGCGAGTGACTCTGCAGCCACCGACAAAATTAACCAACCTCCAAGAATAGGTGCAACCGTTGCGCCGAGAGAATTAAAAGCCTGGGTCATGGTCAGTCTAGAAGATGAAGTTTCAGCGCTACCCAGTATGCTGACATAAGGATTGGCAGAAACTTGTAAAATAGTAATACCTGCGGCTAACACAAATAGTGCGGTTAAGAATGCGGCATAAGACCCCGTAGTCGCAACGGGGTAAAACGCCAGTGCGCCAACACAGGCGACTAACAAGCCAACCACGATTCCGCGCTGAAAACCAAGCTTAGCGACCAATGCGCCAGCCGGGACTGACACAAGAAAATAAGCACCAAAAAAGCAAAACTGAATCAGCATAGCTTGGGTATAGTTAAGCTCAAACATCCCTTTTAAATAAGGAATCAAAATATCATTTAGGCTGGTGATTAAGCCCCAAATAAAAAATAACGATGTTAAACACACCAAAGGAAAAGCATAGTTTTGCCCTTGCGGTGTCGCCGTTGTTTGCGATGCAGTTTCAGCCTGCGGTGTAATAGCCATAATAATCCCCAGTAAACTCAAATATTTACTTCATAAGTTAGCCAACAGCCTATTGTTGATTTTATGTTGCGCTCAAAATGTAGCAGTTTGTATTACTTGCTCCAAAAGCGCATTTATAAACAGGTTGACCTTTAATTATGAAAGCTCTATTGTTATGTAAGCGCTTTCATTTATAACACAGTAATAACAATTAGCAACTCATTTCGACAGGAAGTCGGATACATTTTGTAAGCGCTTACATGATTAGTGTTTGATAACGAGGTTGTACTGAGGTGCCATCGCAAGCAGAGCCAAGCATTTTTGCTCGCGACAATCACAGATAGCATTCAGAGATTAATCGCATCCTTGATTTTGGAACAATGAGAAAAAAGATGACCAAGATGACCATTGCGCTACCAGAGCATTCAGTAATGCGCTCTGCAGATTTTACTTATGGTGTAGCAACTGCAGCCTTTCAAATTGAGGGAGCTGCCAATCAGCGCATCAATAATATTTGGGATACTTTTTGTGCTAAGCAAGGCACGATTGCGGATGGTTCTAATGGCGACATCGCCTGTGACCATTATCATTTATGGGAGCAAGATGTCGCACTCATTGCTTCATTAGGCGTTGATGCTTATCGCTTTTCAATTTCTTGGGGACGAGTATTAAATCAAGATGGCAGCGTTAACCAAATGGGTATGGATTTCTATATCCAATTGCTAGATAGGCTGATTTCACTGAACATCAAGCCCTATGTGACCTTATATCATTGGGACTTACCGCAACATATAGAAGATAACGGTGGCTGGCAGAATCGCCAAACAGCCTATCTATTCCAAGATTATGCCGCCAAAGTCGCTCAAGCTTTCGGCAATCGAGTCTACTCCTATGCTACGCTCAATGAACCTTTTTGTAGCGCGTACCTTGGCTATGAAGAAGGCATTCACGCACCTGGCATCACCAGCCAAAAAGCTGGGCGCGCTGCGGCTCATCACTTGCTACTTGCCCACGGTTTGGCCATGCAAGTATTGCAAGAACATGCACCTAATAGCCAAAACGGCATCGTACTCAATTTCACCCCGGCCTACTCATTAACAGAATCTGAGCAAGATAAGGCAGCAACTGCCTATGCGGAAGACTACCATAATCAATGGTATATCAAACCACTGTTTGATCGTTGCTACCCAGAGATTATTCACAGTCTACCTGACGAGGTTAAACCGCCAATTCTTGACGGAGATATGGAGATCATTGCCCAGCCACTGGACTTTTTAGGCATTAACTTCTATACCCGCGCGGTCTATCGTGCTCACCCTGACACCATTTTTGAACAAGTGATGGATCTGGATGTACCGAGAACCGATATTGGTTGGGAAATATATCCACAAGCAATGACAGAGCTGTTATGTTCATTAAATCAACGTTATGCATTGCCACCCATTTTTATCACTGAAAACGGTGCAGCCATTGATGATGAGATTGAGCAAGGCGAGGTAAACGATCAACGACGAGTTGAATATTACCAACAACACTTAAATGCAGTGCACCTAGCTTGTGAGCAAGGCGTTGACGTACAGGGCTATTTTGCGTGGAGCCTAATGGATAATTTTGAATGGGCTGAAGGCTATTTAAAACGTTTTGGCATTGTATATGTGGATTACCTGACACAAAAACGCACCATCAAGACCAGTGGATTGGCGTACAAGCGATTAATTACCGAGCGGTAAATCACTCAACACAATAATAACAATGGACAATAGATGAGTACTCTACCTTTTCGAGAGAAAGTTGGATATGCCATGGGAGATGCCGCGGCTAACCTAGTTTGGCGCGGCGCATTGGCTTACCTTGCGGTTTTTTACACCGATACCTTCGGACTTAGTGCTGCGGCAGCAGCGATGCTATTTCTTGTTGTGCGACTATCGGACGGCGTAACTGACATCATTATGGGTATGGTGGCGGATAGAACCCAAAGCAAATGGGGAAAGTTTAGACCGTGGATTTTATGGTCAACACCGTTTTTAGCGCTGTTTATGGTGCTGTGTTTTACCACCCCAAACTTTTCTGATTCAGGCAAACTCATCTACGCCTACGTAACCTATATCGGCTTAACCTTGGCTTATACAGTGAATAATGTGCCCTACTCCGCGTTAATGGGGGTTATGACACCTGATGATAAAGAGCGCACTAGCCTATCTGGATTTCGCTTTGCCGGTGCATTTGCCGGAGGGCTACTGGTAATGGGCTTCCTGCCGCAGCTTGTGGCTTATTTCGGGCAAGGCAATGATGCTATGGGCTATCAGTACACTATGTATTTATTTGCCGCGATTTTAGCCATCCTGATGTTATTTACCTTTTTATCCACCAAAGAGCGCATTACCCCTGCGATTAACGCAAACAGTAGTTTAAGCAAAGAGCTGAGTGATTTACTCAAAAACCTTCCCTTTATCATCTTGCCGTTATTGGCAATGACCCTATTCTTCTATTACCGCAACTTATACAGCGGCCTATTTTTTGTCTTAGTATTCACCGCGATGGCAATCGTGATCCGCAGGCTAATTAACACACCTCAGTCATCCATATGCGGTAGCCAGCAAGACATGATTGATTTGTTAACCAATAAACCTTGGTTGATTTTGTTGGGTATTGGTTTTCTTACAATGATGTTCAACGGCATCAAATATGGTGTGATCGCCTACTACTTCAAATACCAAGTCGGTGATGAATTAATGGCTGGCAAATATTTCATCGCATTGTTAATTGTTTCTATATTAGGCGCGCTTTCAACGAGCTATTTATCAACACGATTTGATAAACGGCGGTTATTTATTAGTACTTTATTGGCCAGTGCCATACTCACAGCCGCCTTCTTCTGGGTGCCAGCCAACAACATTACCTTAGTATTTGCCTTAGGCTGCGCGGCTGAGTTCTTTGCAGCCATGATGCCAACGCTATTCTTTTCTATGTTAGGTGACTCTGCTGACTATTCAGAATGGAAAAACGGTCGTCGTGCCACCGGCCTGGTCTACTCAGCGGGGACCTTTGTACAAAAAACGGGCGGCGGCTTTGCAGGCGCGCTGGTATTAGTGGTGCTGTCAAGCTATGGCTATGATGGCATGCGCCCTGAAACCATCGCCGCCTCATTACCCGGTATGCAATTACTGATGAGCTGGATACCTGCAGCCTTTGCATTCGCAGCTGCAATGTTGATGTGTTTCTATCCATTAACCAGTGCTCGAAACCAAGATATCAGCCAAACATTAATCG
Source organism: Shewanella waksmanii (assembly GCF_043643685.1). GTDB lineage: Bacteria > Pseudomonadota > Gammaproteobacteria > Enterobacterales > Shewanellaceae > Shewanella > Shewanella waksmanii_A. Next base: position 366,085 of record NZ_JBHZSN010000002.1, on the reverse strand, counting down.
AACGTCGAGCCGCGCCGAGTGCAGCTTAATGGCTTTGCCTTAACTAAGGCGATTTGAGGTAGTCATAATGATTTCAGTAAAAGAAAAACTCGCTTATGGATTAGGTGACACAGCTAGCAACATCATTTTTCAAACCGTGATGATGTTCCTACTTATCTATTACACCGATGTTGTCGGCCTGCCGCCAGAAGCTGTCGGCACCATGTTTCTTATTGTGCGAATTTTTGATGCTATCACCGACCCTATCATGGGCAACTTGGCCGACCGTACCCGCAGTAAATGGGGACAATTTCGTCCGTTTTTGCTATGGCTAGCGATACCCTTTGGTTTGATCAGTGTACTGGCGTTTACCACCCCAGATATTGCCGAAAACCAGAAACTGATATATGCCTTTGTCACCTACACGCTACTTATGCTGGCCTATACCGCCATCAATATCCCCTACTGCGCCTTAGGTGGTGCACTGACTGTTGACCCCAAAGAGCGCGTCTCCATTCAGTCATACCGTTTTGTGTTGGCGATGCTTGGCGGTGTATTTGTTGCAGCATGCACGATGCCGATGGTTGAGTGGTTTGGCCAAGGAGATAAGGCCAAAGGTTATCAGCTCACTATGGCTGCAATGAGCACCATGGGAGTCGTATTTTTCTTAGTGTGCTTTGCAGGCACTAAAGAACGTGTCCAAGTCAGTGGCGAACACAAACACCACTTTATTGATGGCCTCAAGCTACTTTGGCAAAACGATCAAGCAAGATTACTATGCCTTGCTGGCCTGTTTTTACTGACCGGACAAGTCCTAAAAATCACCCTTGCCGTTTACTATGTGAAGTATATTTTACTCAGGGAAGACTTAATTACTCCATTTATGACAATCGGCATGATAGGCAGCATGTTAGGTTGCGCATTTTCACAAACTTTAGCCAAATATGTTTGCAAGATTAAAGCCTATATCAGCCTACAACTGCTGGCCGTTGCTGTCTGCGCCGGTGCCATACTCATCGCACCAGAGCAAACCATACTCGCTTGCATCGCATTTTTTGTATGGAAGTTTTTACTTGATATGGCCACACCATTATTATGGGCGATGATGGCAGATACCATCGACTATGGTCAGTGGAAAATAGGTATCCGACTCTCTGGTATGGTTTATTCTACTGTGATACTTTTCATCAAGTTAGGGATTGCACTTGGTGGTGCTATCGCTGGATGGGCACTAGCTTATTATGGCTATCAAGCCGATACGGTGCAAAGTGAGCAAACACAACAAGGCATTTTGTACTCTTTTACCTTGTTCCCAGCTCTCGGCTCTTTGATAGCGGCAATGATTATGACTCGCTACACCCTAACGAGTAAGAAAATAGAACAAATTCATTTAGCATTTACGGCCAAAGCAGCAAATTAACAAGCAACAAATGCTGCTAGAAAAGGAAGCATATGGCGACAATTTATGATGTGTCTGTATTGGCTGGCGTTTCATTAGCCACTGTCTCACGCGTAATGAACAAAAACGCTAAAGTGAGCGAAAAAACAGAAAAGAAAGTGCTTGATGCCATGGCTCAACTTGGCTACCGTCCCAATGCCATCGCACAGTCACTCGCTTCAAACTGCTCCAATAGTGTTGGCGTGTTAGTGTCTGAGCTTAGAGGTCACTTCTATGGCTCAATGATGAGCGGCATTGAAGCTGAGTTTAGAGTTGCGCATAAACACGTTATTATTGCCGCAGGCCACAGCGAAGAACAACTCGAAAAAGAAGGCATAGAGTTTCTTATTAGCCGTCGATGTGATGCGCTCATTCTGCATGTTGAAGCCGTGTCCGATGAATACCTTATCGAACTATGTCAAGGCCCGGTGCCAGTGGTACTGATCAACCGTTACATAGAGCAGATCGAAGACCGCTGTGTCCACTTAAATAATGAACTTGGTGGTTACATCGCCACCAAAGCGGTCATTGACCAAGGCCACAAAGACATTGCCTATATTGCTGGCCCCTCTTGGAAAGAAGATGCCCAAAACCGTCTTCACGGCCATAAACGCGCCTTAGAAGAGCATAACCTCACTTTCCATGAACAACTGGTGTATGAAGGTGACTATCGCGAGGAAAGCGGCTCTCAAGGTTTTTTAGCCCTACACAAAACCCAACAATCTTTTAGCGCTGTCGTTTGTGCAAACGATGAGATGGCGTCTGGCGCCATGGATGCGGTTCGCACTGTTGGCCTGTCAATGCCGAATGAAATGTCCGTTATGGGTTTTGACAATAATGTGCTAGCTAACTATATGTTTCCTAAACTTTCTTCCGTTGACTACCCCATCGCAGAAATGGGCCACATGGCAGCAAAGATGGTCCTTAAACAGTGTTATCAGTCCCCCCAAGAGAACCTGAGCAACATTTTCGACCCTAAGCTAGTCTTACGAGATTCAATTAGCCAGCACTAATTAGCAAGTCGATTATTCCAAATACCAAACAGGTCCCCGTGAACGTAAAAACCTCACGGGGAAAGACACAATCTTATAATACAATTCCATCATTTCCAGAAAAGCCAAACAACAAAAATAACAATTAAAAACAACAACTTGCAACACCCGCCCGCATTCACCTGGATAAAAATGTTGCATAAAAGTGATATTTTTGTTGACCAAACAAGCGAATTAATCTAGCTTTGTGTAAGCGCTTACAAATTTTAAAAAGATTATAAGACCTCATTTTTTTAGCGGTACTTGTAAGCGCTTACATAAAATTGAAGAAAACGAGAGTTTCACTATTTCCCGGGGAGAGATGGAAATGCAGCAAACACTGTTTAAAAGAACAAGGATAGCTACCAGCTTGTCGCTCGCATTGAGCGCCACGGTACTAAACCCTGTCTACGCTGAAGAACAAAATGAAGACATCGAAGTTATCGCAGTAAAAGGTATTCGCGGTAGTTTAATTAAATCAATGGACTTAAAGCGCAGCTCCGACGGTATCGTCGATGCTATTAACGCTGAAGATATCGGTAAATTCCCAGACAGTAACCTAGCAGAATCTTTACAACGTATTACGGGTGTTTCTATTGACCGTCAAAACGGTGAAGGAAGCCGAGTGACCGTGCGTGGTTTTGGCCCAGATCAAAACTTAGTGATGTTAAACGGTCGTCAAATGCCGGTTACTACCGGTTCGCGTTCATTTGATTTTGCCAATATTGCATCAGAATCTGTCAGTGCCGTTGAAGTACAAAAAACCAGCCAAGCTAAAAATTCAACGGGTGGTATGGGTGCGACCATTAATGTTCTTACCCACCGTCCATTGAGTTCTCCGGGGTTAAAAGCGACATTTGGTGCGAAAGCTGTTGATGATACCTCAACAGATAAAGGCAGTGTGACACCAGAGTTTTCCGGCTTATATTCAAACACTTTTGCTGATGACAAGTTTGGCGTATCGATTTCGGCCAGCTATCAAAAACGTGAAAGTGGTAACCAACAAGCACAAGTGGGTACCGGTTGGCGTAGTTACCCAGGTATTGTCGACCAAGATTGGGGAGGCAACAATGCTGAATGGGGCGGCGTACCAAAAGATGAAAACCAGATTAACCGTCCTGGTGATGACGATGTTTATAGTGTTCCTCAAACCACAATTTACCGCTTTGAAGAACAACAACGTACCCGTTTAAACGGCCAGCTAGTATTGCAGTATCAACCTACTGATTCGATTCGTGCGACGCTTGATTACACCATGATGCAAAACGATGTTGACCAACAACATCAAGATGTGTCTGCTTGGTTTAACTTCGTACCGACGCAATACAGCACTTGGAGCGATGGTCCGGTATCATCACCACTCGTCTATTCAGAGGTGTATGGCGATGGCCCTGCCGATTTATCAATGGCAGCGGGTGAGTATGGGACACGTGATGAAAGTGGTTCATTAGGCTTTAACCTAGATTGGGATGTATCAGAGAATCTATCACTTAACCTAGATTACCATTCATCAACTGCTGAACGCAGTCCAAATCATGCCAATGGTAGTAACGCAAACCTAAGTACTGCCGCTTTCATTCGAACCAGCGCAGCCACTGACTTTACTGGTGATATTCCAATGCTTGCCGTTGGTGCAGGCAATAGCGTACGCCCAGAAGACATGCGCGTCACCGGTTCAACATTTAGTAATGAAGTTAATCGCTCAGAGATCGACCAGCTGCAAATTAACGGTACATTCGAAACCGATGAGATGGGTAGCATTGATTTTGGTATCGCGATGACCAATGTCAATAACCGTACCCAACAGATCAACGTTCAGCGTAACGACTGGGGCGGTGTTGGCCAAGCCGGTGATCTAGACCCTGCTTGGTTCCCTGCAGACACCATCCACGACAAGTTAGATGGCTCTAAAGGTGACTTCTCTGATTATCAGGGACCTGCTTCTACAGATATACTCAATACAATGTTCTTCTGGGACTTTGAAGCCGTTCGTGCCCGCGCCGCTGAGCTTTATGGTTCAACCGATATTGGCGATTGTGGTAATGGTTTCTGTCCATCAACAGACTACCTACGTCCTGGTGGAACAGATAGATACACTGAAGAGAAGTCGCAATCAGCCTACATTCAATATAACTATGAAGGCGAAATGTTCGAGCGACCATTTGATGTTCATGTCGGTCTTCGTTATGAGAAAACAGATGTTGAATCTCGCTCTGCAGTACCTGAATATAATTCAGCGACTTGGATTGCAGAAACAGAAGTTGCCTATGAAGGAACTGGCCAACAGGTCTTGTTAACCCAAAAGGGTGAATATGATTATTACCTACCAAACATCAACTTCAATATCGAAATTGTTGACGATGTAATACTTCGTGCAGCTTACGGCGAAACCATTGGCCGTCCAGACTACACCTCTATCCAAGGTGGTACTTCTGTAGGCGCACTAGGTAACCGTGGCGGTGGTAGTGGTGATGCAGGTAACCCAAGCTTGTTACCTCTTGAGTCAACCAACTATGACCTTTCAGCTGAATGGTACTATGACGACGTCAGCTATGTTTCAGTCGGTTACTTTAGAAAAGACGTCACTAACTTTATTGCCAGTAATGTTACCAACTCAACGGTATTTAACATTCCTGATCCAACCAATGGTGCCTATGTACAAGAAGCGATTGCAGCAGGCGCTACCACGGCAATTCAGCAGCGTGAATGGATCTATGCAACTTATGGCGCTACCGATCCAAACGTAACGATTAACCCTGACAATGGTAATATTGAGATCACTGGTAATCCTGGTGACCCTGCTGTCAACTTCTTGATTAACTCACCAACAAACAGTAACCGTAGCTCTGTGATCGACGGTTGGGAAATAGCAATTCAGCATTTCTTTGGCGATACCGGTTTTGGTGTTCAAGCAAACTACACCAAAGTGGATTCAGATAGCACCTATGACAATACCAACTTGAACCGAGAGGGTGATGTCAGTCAGGACGTGATTGTTGGTATCAGTGATACAGCTAATGCCATCTTGATGTATGAGAATTATGGCTTCCAAGCACGTTTAGCTTATAACTGGCGTGATGAGTTCCTAAATTCAACCGGTCAAGATACGGGTGCTAACCCACAATATACCGAAGCGTATTCGCAAGTTGACTTCAACGTTAGCTACGATATCGCTGCTATTGAAGGCTTAACGGTATTCTTTGAAGGATTAAATATCACCGATGAGAAAACACGTGTTCACGGCCGTTCAACCAATCAGGTACTTAACTATACTCAAACAGGTGCTAGGTATAGCTTAGGTGCACGATACACCTTTTAACTAAAAAATACTGGTAGCGCCCTGCAATGGGCGTTACCTTATTGTTAAATCATTTCAGTTAGCGGCTACAGGCTGTTAACTAAAATCATTTACCATTGAAATTGTTACCCTAACGGCTTCAGGCTAGGTTGTATGAAAAGTGCATTGAATCATATTGTGATTGTTGGCGGCGGCAGCGCAGGTTGGTTAACTGCGGGCGTGTTAGCAGCGCAGTTTAATGCTTCTAATTCTCAAGGGATCACCATAACGCTCATTGAATCAGCCACCGTACCGCCGATTGGTGTGGGTGAAGGCACTTGGCCTTCGATGCGAGCAACGTTGCAAAAAATTGGCCTGAGTGAAACTGATTTTCTGCAGCAATGTGACGCGAGCTTTAAGCAAGGCTCAGTTTTTCATGGCTGGCAAAATGGCCAAGACAGTTATTACCACCCTTTTACTCCCCCCGCTGGATTTCAACAGATCAATTTAGCCGAATATTGGCAGCCTTTTCGAGACCAAGTCAGTTTTGCTGACGCAGTTTGCCCCCAAGGTAAAATTGCCGCATTAGGTCTTGCGCCTAAAATGCTCAACACTGAAGAGTATGGCTTTGCATTAAACTACGGTTACCACCTCGATGCGGGCAAGTTTGGCCAATGCCTGCAAGCCCACTGCATTAACAAGTTGGGCGTTAAACAGATCATCGCAGATGTCGTCAAAATTAATAGTGATGACAGCGGCGATATCGCTTCAGTTACAACAGATACCCAGCAAGATATCACTGGCGATCTGTTTATCGATTGCAGCGGCATGCAATCATTATTGCTTGGCCAGCACTTTGGTATTGAATTGGTTAAGCAAGATCATGTGTTGTTTAATAACAGTGCCATCGCCGCACAAGTGCCCTATGTCAATGAACACGACCCCATCGCTTCTTTTACCCACTCCACAGCGCAAACCGCCGGCTGGATATGGGATATTGGTCTGCCTTCTCGCCGTGGTGTCGGTTATACCTTCTCTAGTGCACATTGTGATGCTGAGCAGGCAGAAACCAGCTTAAGGCAATATTTGACTAAAAGTATTGGTGAGCAAGCAGCACAGCAAGTTGCCACTAGGCATCTGCAATTTACCCCTGGTCATCGAGCAAAGTTTTGGCATCGAAATTGTGTGGCAATAGGCATGGCTGCTGGATTTATTGAGCCGCTTGAAGCCTCTGCCATCGCCATGGTAGAGCTCTCTGCCAAAATGCTTGCCGAACAAATGCCTGCTAATCGTCAAGTTATGGATATCATTGCCGAGCGCTTTAACGCGAGTTTTGATTACCGCTGGCAACGCATTATCGAATTTCTCAAATTACACTATGTACTGACAAAACGCAGTGACAGTGACTACTGGATAGACAATTGTGAGCGCAACACGATTCCTGCCCATCTGCAGCAACAGTTGGCGCTATGGCAATACCATTTCCCTTATCACTGGGATACGCACCATACTGAAGAGCTGTTTCCTGCTGCAAGCTTTCAGTACATTCTTTACGGCATGGGATTCAACACTAAGATGCCGCAACGTCAACGCCAATCTCTGAGCGAACAAGCGGCGCACTTATTTAATCAAAATGTCGCCAAAGGCAGACAATTACAGCAACATCTTAGTAGCAATAGAACATTGCTTGAACAAATAAAACAACATGGGTTAGCCCGCGCTAAATAGCAGTTATTTACTCGCGAGTTTACAACAATAAATGACAACAAACTGGAGTTAACATGGCCAACACCCTTCTTCTCAATAGCGTTGATCATAAAGACCTCAAGGTGATCACCGAGCGCAGCGCCGAATACGGTGACAATATCTGGTATGCCCTTACCTTCCCGGCTGAATACCGCAGTGTGCAAGCACACTACCCCATTTTTTATCAAAAAGATCCCACCACAGGTGAGTTTTACGCTGTTGCATTATTTGGCTTTAAAGATAAAGAAAACCTGTTCATTGACCAAGGAAAATGGACGGTTTCTTATATTCCGCTAACGGTACAACGCCAGCCATTTTTAATTGGCAAGCGCACCGGCATTGAAGATGGTGTCGAAGTTGAGCAGCGCGTGTTACACATTGATATGGATAACCCCAGAGTCAACACCGAAAAAGGCGAAGCCCTGTTTTTAGAATACGGTGGCAACAGTGAATTTTTGGATAATGCAGCAGACATGCTAGAAGCAATTCACCATGGACTTGAAGAAAGTAAGGCATTTACGGCAACCTTGCTTGCACATGACTTGCTCGAACCCTTTACCCTAGAAGTCACACTAGATTCGGGTGCACAACATCAAATGATTGGCTTTTATACCATCAATGAGGATGTTCTTAACGAATTAGACGCCGATGTTATTGCCCAGCTGCATCAAAGTGGCTTTTTACAGGCTATTTATATGATGATCGCGTCGCAAAATAATATTCGTGAACTGCTTAATCGCAAAAATGCGCTAAGTCCTGAACTTCAAAGCTAAACGACATGGGGTTAAGGGGGATCAATGCTTAACATCACTCGGCAAGTGGAACAATACCAAGACTTTATCCCGGGTGTTTTTCCACCTAGTTTAGCTAATGCCAGCGAACCTTTGGTATTAAGAGGGTTTTGTGAGCATTGGCCTGCGATTAAGGCAGCCAAGCATTCCGATCAGCGTATCTGCGAATACTTAACCAGCCATTATAGTGGTCAGCCAATGACGGCCTACCTCGCTCCAAGTGAAGCTAACGGCCGTATATTCTACGATGAACACCACACTGGCTTTAACTATTCGGCTAGCAAAGTCCCCATGCCGATGGTGCTTGAGCGGATTTTGTCTCAAGCAAAAAATCCCCACGCGCCCACCATGTATATTGGCTCGTCCAACGTACAGCAATATCTACCAAGCTTCAGCGAAAATAATCATGTAGATTTCGGCGAGACTTTACCACTGACTAACATCTGGATTGGCAATCAAAGTAAAATCGCAGCCCATTATGACTTCCCACTTAACTTAGCTTGTTGTGTCTCAGGCAAGCGTCGTTTTACCTTGTTTCCGCCCGAGCAAGTCAGCAACCTATACCCGGGACCTTTAGAACATGCACCTGGTGGTCAAAGTATAAGTATGGTTGATTTTGATGCCCCCGATTATCAACAGTTTCCTCGCTTTAAACGGGCTGTTGAGGCCGCTCGTATAGTCGAGCTTGAAGCGGGTGACGCCCTATTTATCCCCAGCATGTGGTGGCATCATGTACAAGGCTTTGCCGCGCTCAATATCCTTATTACCCATTGGTGGCGTAATAGTGAGGCCTTTATGGGTAGACCGGAGTCTGCATTAAACCATGCCATTTTAAGTTTAAGAAACTTACCAAAAGATCAGCGCCAAGCTTGGCAAGCTATCTTTGCTCATTATGTCTTTGATCATGATGATGACAACAATCAACATATTAAGCCTGAAGCGCAGGGAATATTAGCTAAACCCATGAATGAACAAAACGCTCGGCAATTGAGAGCCGAACTGCTGAATCAACTAAAACGATAACCTACGCCACTATGGCATCAGCAGCCAACAAGCGAATAACTAGAGGTACAAAGTATGCAGCAACCAAAAAAAATCAAAAAAGTTGTCATTGCTGGCGGCGGCACTGCTGGCTGGATGGCTGCAGCTTCGTTATCTAAGTTGCTTGGCAAAGCCATTGAAGTGACCTTAATCGAGTCAGATCAGATCCCAACGGTAGGTGTCGGTGAAGCGACCATTCCCACTTTACATATTTTTCATCGCTTACTAGGGATTAACGAGCAAGAATTTATGGCAGCGACCAATGCCACCTTCAAGCTTGGGATTTCATTTGAACACTGGAAAAATGGTCAGGATAAATATATCCACTCCTTCGGCTATTTAGGCAAGGATTGTTGGGCAACAGGATTTACCAGTTTTTGGGTAAAAGGACAGCAGCGTGGTATCGCATCTGAAATTGGAGATTACTGTACCGAGCACCTAGCAGCCCGCCGTGGAAGATTTGCGGTATTACCCAGCAGAGATTTAAATCACGCTTACCATCTCGATGCAGGGTTGTATGCTAAGTACCTAAAAAACATTGCCTTCACCCATGGTTGTCAGCGCGTGGAAGGCAAAATTAACAACGTATTATTAGACAATGAATCGGGCCATATTACCGCAATCGAATTGGAAAATGGTCATACGGTCAAAGGTGATTTATTTATCGACTGTACCGGCTTTAGAGGCCTGCTAATCGATCAGGCACTGCACACAGGTTATGAAGACTGGGGACACTGGCTACCGTGCGACCGGGCTATTGCGGTTCAAACTGACTGCACCACTAAACAAGTTCCTTACACCCGCTCAATTGCCCGGGATGCAGGTTGGCAGTGGCGTATTCCCCTGCAAAATCGTACCGGCAATGGGCTTGTCTATTGCAGCCACTACATGAGCGAAGAGGAAGCCAAAGTGCAGCTACTCGCTAATATTGATGGCGAGCCGCTTAATGAGCCGAGGGTCATCCGATATCAAACAGGCACCCGTAAGAAGCACTGGAACAAAAACTGTATTGCCATTGGCCTGGCAAGCGGTTTTATTGAACCGCTTGAATCTACCGGTATTCATCTATTTCAACGAGGTATTATTCGTCTGTTACAAATGTTCCCGTTGAACGGCATTAACCAAACTGATATTGATGAATTTAACGCCCAAACTAAATTTGAATGTGACAACATTCGCGACTTTATTATTTTGCACTATCACCTCACTGAACGTGAAGACACGCCCTTTTGGCGCTATTGTAAAAACATGGATATACCCGACTCGCTTAGGCATCGTATGGCGCATTTTAAAGCTGCCGCACGTATGTTTAAAAAAGACGGAGAACTCTTTGGCGAAAGCTCATGGGTTCAAGTCATGCTTGGACAAGGGTTAATGCCAGAGCAATATCATCCAATCGTTGATACCATGTCTGATGCAGAACTTGAACACTTCTTAAGCACAATAAAAGGCAATGTCTCTAAGCAGGTTGATAATTTCCCCGATCATTATGATTTTATTCAACACTATTGCAAAGCAGCCAATGTGTAATGGTCATGAGCGATATAGTGGGTATTTCACCGGTTTGAGCCGGCGTTGGGAGTAAATGTGCAATCAAAGCAGTTGCAACAATTTGAAGTCAATCCAAAGTTTAGTCATCAAGTAATTAAAGTCGGACAAGAACAGACACCGGTGATAATCCTCGATGACTTTTTCATCAACCCCGAGACTATTAAGCGCTTTGCTATTGAGCATGGCGCTTTTAATCACGATGAAAGCTCTTATTATCCAGGAGTAAGGACTCCCTTACCCAAACCCTATGTCATTGCGGTACTCAATGCGATTTACCAAATGATATATGATGTTTATAACATCCCGCGTCAGCGGCAGTTGCAACCCCAAAATTATTGCTTTTCGTTGATAAGCCACCAGCCGCAAGAGCTACAAGCACTGCAACGGATGCCGCATTTCGATACTCTCAACCCCTATTATTTTGCCGTGCTCCATTACCTTAATGACGGCCCTCACGGTGACACAGGACTCTTTAGGCATGTGCCAACTGGGTTTGAGCGCATTAATCCTAAACGCAGTGACACATACTTTAGTGCCGCACAGCAGCACATCAATATTAATGGTCAACCTAAACCGGGGTATTTTATCGCTAGCGACGATCAATACTATCTATATCAGCAGATCCCATATCGTGCTAATCGGCTGGTTATCTACCCAGGCAATTTACTGCATAGCGTATTAGTTGATGCACAGCACGATATTGATGCAGATCCACAAACAGGTCGTTTAACCGCCAATATTTTTATCGATTTTAGTAAGGCTTAATCGCTTGCTTGAAGCAATACTTAAGCTAAAACACTATCTTTAGCTAAAACCGATCAAAACAGCGAATAGACTTTAGTGCCCATTGCTAACTTTGCTAATGCCACAAGCTATTTGTATAAGCGTTAATAGCCATTAACGCTGTCAAAATAAAGCAGCCACCAGTATAAAATAACTAGAACATGTTGGTCGTGAGCACTACATAGCTACCAAAAATAGCTGGTAACAAAAAAAACTGGTAACAAAAAAAGCTGCATAACCACCATACAGCTCACATAAAACCAACAGCAATAAAACAACTCATATTAGTCGGCTAATAAAAGTCAAAATAAACATTAACCAAGTGATTATTTTGCTTTTTTTTCTAGGTAAACCCCTTAAAATGTTCGCTTCATTTTTAGGGGGGATTATGAAAAAACCACTGCTAGCAGGCTTACTACTTATCGGCTCACATACCGCACATGCATCTTGGTGGATAGAACCAAACGATCTCGCATTACGCGCAGATATTCAACTGCTAGCTGACACAGGTGTCATCGTTCAACCTATTAATACCTACCCGCTAATGTGGAGTGGCATCAAACATGATTTAGATGCCGCAGATTTTGAAAAGCTTAGCCCTATGCAGCAAGCCGCTTATCAGCGGGTCATCGGTGCCCACCAGCGAGACCACCAAGGTTTCAATGCCGAAATCAGCCTAGCCGCAGCAACAGATAATGCCCGCTTTATTGGCTTTGGTCATGATTATCGCGACAAAGCCGAAACCAGTGTCAAAGCAGAAGTGACCCAAGATTGGTTTAGCGGCAGAGTGGAAGCGAGCTATCATTACGATCCTATTGACGGCAATAGTGCTCGTTTAGATAACAGCTTTGCAGCGGTTATGCTCGGCAACTGGATTGTTAGTTACGGCGCCCAGCAAAAATACTGGGGGCCGGGCTGGGACACCGGATTGATTCAGACAACCAATGCCCGCCCTATGCCGGGAATAACCTTTAGCCGCAATAATAGCCAAGGCTTTGAAACGCCTTGGCTAAGCTGGATTGGTCCTTGGACATTTACCACAGCATTTAGCCAAATGGAAAGCGACCGCTATGTCCCTGATACTAAACACTGGGGCGCCCGTGGTACGCTGCGGCCGATAGAAAAGCTGGAAATTGGTTTCTCATGGACCATGCAATGGGGTGGCGAAGGATACGGTAATAGCCTGAGTGATTGGTGGGATGGACTATTCAATGGTGGTGGAACGGAATCTGATCTAGAAAATGGTCAAGAAAACATGCTGGCAGGCTACGATTTTCGCTGGTCAGATACCGCCTTTGGTATTCCTTACGGGATATACTACGAGCGTATTCACGAAGACTATCATAATGGCAAAAACAAGCTAATTAACGCGGCTAATTTAGGTGGTGTGGATTTCTTTATCGCCCCACTGCAGACTCGCATGTTTATCGAATACTCTGATACCAAAGTCGCTTGTGGTGTCGATCCTAATATCTACAACTGCATGTATGAACACGAGTTTTACCGCTCTGGCTACCGTTACTATGGAAAAAGCCTTGGCAGTACCTACGATAATGACTCAGAAGCGTTAGTTATTGGTGGGATCACCCAATTAGGCAATGGCCAAACCTTAACCAATAAGTTCCGTTGGCTAAGATTAAATACCGATGGCACCGATGTGCCTTATGCTACTGGCGGCAATCCAGTTTCGCCTGGTGAGTATGAGCGAGTGTATCAGCTAGACAGCAGTTATCATCGTCCGTTTTTTAGCGGTACATTAAAAGTCGGCGGAACCCTAAGCTACAGTGAGTTTGTTCATGCTGGCGGAAATGATTGGGATGGAACACTGTATGCGGTCTGGGAACGTCCGATTTAAATCATTCGCGTTATCACACTAAAATAGGACGCAATACAGCCACTGATATAGTGAGATGGGTGTATTGCGTCAATTGGGGTTAAATTGACTGCACAGCAGCTTTTTCCATCTCTTCCCAGCTCTGCCTTTTTCGATAAATGGTTGACGCACTAATATCTAATAAGGCCGCAGCTTTAGGCACATTACCGTCACATTGAGCTATTGCAGCTTCAATCGTACGCTTCTCTGACTGCCATAACGGAATAATTTCCTCATCAGCTACAACATTGTCTACTGGCATACTTGATTCATTACTCACCGCAGCGCCCGTTGCGTTCACGTCCGTCGAAGTCATGCCCGTTGAAGCTCCATCTGTTTTAACTTTGCCCGGCAGAGGTATCGAACTTACCACTGGGGCTGCACCTGTTTGACTTATTTGCGGCGGTAACATAGTGCTGTCAATGTAATCCCCTTGATTCAACACCACCATTTGCCTAATTGTGTTTTGCAGCTGCCGCACATTACCTGGCCAGTCATAGCGTAATAATGCTTGTTTAACCTCGTCTTTAAAGCCTTTAAATGGCTTACCTTCTTCATTGCTGTATTCAAGCAACAATTTTTCAGCCAACAGTAACACGTCATTACCGCGGGCTTTTAGGGGCGGTAACTCAATGGGAATAACATGCAGACGGTAGAACAAGTCTTCACGAAAACGCCCTTGCTTGACCTCTTCCCATGGCGAGCGGTTTGTGGCGCTCACAAATCGCACGTCGACACTTTCTTCCTTGGTGCCACCCACCTTTTGAAGTACGCCGGTTTGAATAAAGCGCAGCAATTTACTTTGTAGTTCTAAATCCATTTCACATATTTCATCGAGAAATAGCGTACCGCCATTGGCTCGACTGGCCGCGCCATCGCGATTGGCTACAGCCCCCGTAAAGGCCCCCTTTGTATGACCAAATATCTCACTTTCAATCAGATCTTTAGGTATCGATGCACAGTTTAACGCGATAAACGGTTTATCTTTGCGTTGACCAGCGTGATGAATGGCGTGAGCACATACCTCTTTACCTGTGCCACTCTCCCCAACAATAAAAACCGAGGCTTTACTATTTGCCACACAATCTATGGTTTTATACACGGTTTGCATCGCTAGAGAGTCACCAATAAAGCCCATGTAGTTTGCTTTGGGTAAACTGCGCTCATAATTGGTCACTAAACTGACCAGTTGCCGCTGCTTAAGGGCATTTCGTACCGTAATAGATAAACGTTTGGCATCAAATGGTTTTACCAGAAAATCAAATGCACCGAGGCGCATCGCGTCAACGGCAATATCAATAGATCCATGGGCGGTGATCATCACCACAATCGTATCAGGGTATCGAGCCTGGGACTTTTCCAATATCTCCATCCCTGACATATCAGGCAACTTAATATCCAGCACTAACAAATCAGGTTGCCAAGCTTCCAGCTCACTCAAGGCATCTGCACCATGATTAACCTGGGTGACTCTTGCACCTTCATTGCGCAAATATTCGGTATAAAGCGCGCCTAAAGATAGGCTGTCTTCGACCAGTAAGGCGGTAAAATTTGCTGCTATTTCCATATCAATGTATCCCAGATTACTGTGCAAATTTTTGCTTAAGTTGTTTACAGGTTTTCACACCTAAAGTAAGTGTATGCTCAATTTGTGACTGCATTTGGGCAACGGCGGTAGACTGCGCCATATGCTCTAATTGTTTAGCGGACTCAAACAGCGGCAATGCCCCAAAACTCCCAGCACTGCTTTTTAATGTATGCGCTTCATCGGCAATGGCACGATTATCCTCTGTCGTCATCAAATTCTTAATATCTAGCAATCGTTGCTCAGTTTCGGCAATAAATACCGTCATCATCTCATGCAAAGAGTCGGCGCCTAATACTGACTCTAGCTCAGAGATCACTTGCCCATCAATCAAATCTTGATTTTCTGTCATCGATTTTGCCTGCTCAGTTTCACGATTAACATCCTGTATTGATTCAAGTCTAGCAGCCTTGGGCTCACTATCCGAGTCAGCTTCATCCAGTTCCGGCGTAGCGTCCATTGCCAACCACTTCTGCACCGTTGTGAGCATTTGAATACGATTAACGGGTTTGGCCACGAAATCTTTCATACCCGCATCAAAACACTGGTCCTTATCTTCTTGCTGTACATTGGCAGTCATTGCAATAATCACGCTTTGCGGTTGCGTTAGCAAAATTTGCTGTGCTGCCTGCAATCCATCCATTCGTGGCATACGCATGTCCATTAAGATTAGCCCATAGGGGCGTTGTGCCGCCATCTCTACTGCTTCTATACCATTGTTAGCATAGTCAACTTCATATCCCATTTTGGTCAACATCGCCCCTGCCACAATTTGATTTGATGGGCTATCTTCGGCAAGTAATAAGCGCACGCCTTGATCACTGGGAGTCAGCACTTTTTCTAAGCTCTCATTGTTTGCTGTCGCTAAAGGCCCTTCTGCACTAAGAAGACCTAATAATATTTCTCGGCTAAGGGGCTTATTGACAAACTGCGCCACTTCAATCGCTTTCAAATGCTCAATTTGTTGCGATGCCAATGCAGACAACATGACCGCCAGCAAGCCATCGTCAAACAAAAAATCACGCTTTAACAGTTCAACAGCTTGGCTACTAAGGTCTACCAAACAGCTATCATCGATTAAGATCAGATTAAAACGCCCACGGATTAAATCTCCTTCGACCACCTCTTTAAGCGATGATATCAACTGCGTTTGTACCCCGTATTGGTTGTACTGTTTACGTACTAATTGGCTATAAGTTTCATTAGGATGCACCAAAAGTACTCGGCAATGAGCAGGCACTTGATACGGAATATTAGTGGTATCTGGATTGCGGCGCATGGCTACGTTAAAACGAAAACAGGCGCCATGGCCGAGTTGACTGGTTAAGGTTATCTCTCCTCCCATCAAGCTCACCAGTTCATTACAAATTGCCAAACCAAGGCCCGTACCGGCGTAGTTAGTGCTATGAGTATCATGTACTTGGCTGAACTCTTTAAATAGCTTGCTTTGTGCAGCTTGGCTAACGCCGATACCTTGGTCCGTGACCGAGCAAAACAGCTCGCATTCCTCAACATGACTATCGGGGATCCACATCTCTACCGAAATACAACCGCTATCAGAAAACTTGATGGCATTGTCCACTAAATTATGCAGAACTTGACGTAACTTTTGTTGATCGCCAACTAGGCTATCAGGCACATTGCGATTGATAAAAGAACCTAGCTGTACCGCTTTAATATGGGCTTTAGGCGCTAAAATTTGCAGTACCTGCGCAACGACATCTGCTGGGCTAAAGGCCTGTACCTGCAGCGACATCTGCCCTGCCTCAATTTTAGAGAAGTCCAATATGTCATTAATGGTACTGAGTAATGCAGTACCGGCCTCTTTGGCGGTATTGGCGTATATTCGCTGCTCCTGATTCAGTGATGATTCAAGCATCAGATCAACACTGCCTAATACAGCATTAAGTGGCGAGCGAATTTCATGACTCATGGTCGCTAAAAAGCGAGATTTAGCTAAACTGCCCGCCTCTGCGAGCTCTTTGGCTGTAGTCAGTTGTTGCTGGTATTCAATTCGACTAGATACATCGTGCAAATACGCTGTGAGTAACACCTCATCACCTAACTGAACCGGCACCATCCTCAACTCTATCGGTAACGTACTGCCATTAGAACGTTTCGCCGTTAACATCACATTCTTTTTAATCGCCGGGCCATCACCAGTTAAACGATATTCCTGCAGGCCTTGGTTAAATTCGGCCCTGACACCGTCACAAAACAGCAGATCTCCCATCAATTCACCGATAGCTTTCTTAGGCGCATAACCAAACAACATGCTAGCTGCGTCATTAAACTGCTCAATCTTGCCGGTAATATCAATGGTGATCAATGCATCGTGACTTGCCTCTAAGGTCGCTAATAATATTGACTCAACCCGCTGCGCAGCCTGCTCGGATTTTTTCACCTCGGTAAGATCTTTAACGAGGCCAAGCAAACAAGTCTGTCCGTTTATCACCATTTTTGAAATTGTTAATTGAATGGGGAATTGGGCGCCACGTTTGGTTTGCGCTATCACCTCTTGGGGCTTCACGCTCAAACGCTGTCGCGATGACGCGATAAACTGCTGTAGGCTATGTTCAGACTCAAGTCGGCTTACCGAAGGGGTTAACATGGAGGCCCTTTTACCAATAAGTTCAGACTCTTGGTAACCAAAGCGCTGCAATAACGCTTGATTTGCTTCGGTGATCACGCCGTCTGTATTAATGATCACAAAGCCATCGATTGCGGTACCTAATATGGTGGTTAATTGGATATTGGCGTTTTCCAACGCCGTTTGATTGGCATCAACAGTTTGTACCATCTCGTTAAATACATGGGCAACCTGACCAATCTCATCACGGTTATGAACCGGTACAGTAACGCCTTTCTCGCCTGCAAGTATCCGATTAGCCGCTTTTTTCAGGGTGCGTAAATTACGGGTCAGATACATGCCTAGCAACCAAGAAAATAAAGCCACTAGGCCCATTTCCAAGGCGGCAATAGACAATATATGTTGCCGAGCATCATCGATAAATGCGCCAAATCCACTGCTAGTTAATGTCAGCTCAACTCGACCAAAATGATAATCACCTTCTGACACTTGGGCACTGACATGCAATACCCTATCTTGCAGTTTATCTTCCGTTGTCTCGGTGAGATTTTGCTTAGGCGTATTTGATTGATAAAGCAAATTGTGACGGTCATAGACCTTGACTTGCTGAACACCGGTTTTATCAATCAGCTCCTGACTCAGCTCCTGCAATGTTGAAATATCACTGCTAATCACCGCATCTTTTGTTGCCACCGCAAATAACTCGCCAATGACATGGGCCCGGCGTTCGACTTCTGTTTCATTGGCTTGTTTTAAATAGTTGATACTGGTGTAGACCAGTAACATCAACAGCGCACCTTCAATCAAGGCAATACCAAGCACTGTTTTTAGCCGAAACGACATACTATTGCCCTTGTAATGGTTGTGATAGTTCGCCAAGAGAAAGTGCCCGCACATCATCCCAATCACTATCATTTGCAGCTTCTAAGGAGCGAAAGTCCAAGCTCTTTAACAAACTTGCTGTGTGATCATCACGACCAATATCCAACAAGGCATTTAACAGTGATTGTCGCTGCTCAATTGATATACGTGGATGGGTAGCAAATGCATGGGGAGTATAGCCATCGGTTTTCCACAAAATCCGAAGCTGGTCCCGCACCGATTGCGGCATGTTATTAAAAGTGCGCCCGACACCACCACCAGCACTCACTAAGCCTTGTGATACCGCAAGGTATACCGAGTCATGGGAGCCAACATATTTACTCGCGATGTCTATCTTCGCTTGCTTTAAGCTAGCTCTAGGGATCACACTGGCCGCAAAAGCGGCCGGCGCAGGAAATGCGATAGTTTGACCTGCAAGTTGGGATATGTCGGTTATTGGCGACTGTTTTTGTACCACGATAATCCCTGCCAGCTTTTTATCCCGCTCTTTGGCTAAGGCGACATAATCCGTTGGTGGCTCGTGAAAGACCACATAGTGATAAGGGTTCATATAGGCAACGTCATAAAGGCCTTGGGCTAGTCGTTGTTCAAATGTAGGAATATCTGGGGCTGTTGCAAATTGCAATTGATAAGGCAGACGCTGGGAAAGCTCATTGAGCAAAGGAGACCACTTTCTGGCCAACGTACTAGCGGCTTGCTGAGGTACGACGCCAAACACAATCGTGGGTTTATCGCTATGTGGGTTACCTTCATCACGGCTATCGACATCACCAATATCGCCGGCGATCACCATAGGGATGAGTAATAACCAAGCTAACCCCAGTAAAAGCGTATAAATCTGCTTCATCAGCACATCCTTTTATTGGTTCTTGCGCTATCCGTTTCTTCATGTGTTTTATCTAACACTACTGATTAGTTATTTAAATAAAACGACCAATATCAATTATATATAGTACATAAACTGATAATTCTCACTATGAATTAGCGATTTGCATTTTGCAACTAAATCACCTGCGATGAATCAATGAAATAAAGCACCAAAAATCTAACGTAATGATTTTAAAAAAGATAACTACACAATCACTGTTTTGGCACGAGTGTTGAATGATTACTGCCATCACCTGTTCATATTAGGTAGCAGACAATGGAATCAAACACGATTAGCTCACTAACATTACTGCTTGTTGAAGACAGTCCAACAGATATGTATTACATCAAACATGTTGTTAGCGCACTCGGTTTTAATGTTTCAACTTGCAGCTGTGCAGAGCAAGCATTGGCACAAATCCGTCGCCAACATTACGATATTGTGATCAGTGATTGGTGCATGCCGGGCATGTCTGGGCCGCAACTTGCCAGATTGGTGAAACAACAACCTAATGCCCCCTACATCATCTTATTAACGGGTAACAATCAGGCCAAACACACGGTCGAAGGTATAGAGGCAGGTGCTGATGACTTTCTGACTAAACCGTTTAACCCGGCCATTTTAAAAGTACGTTTATTAGCCGCAGAAAGAATCATTCATCAACAACTCACCTTAAGTACTCAAAATGAGCAACTAGCAGATAATCTCATTAAAGAAAAAGCTTACCTTCAACAAATACGCGCAGACTTACATTCCGCTTGCCTATTACAACGCTCATTATTACCTGACAACAACCAAACGTTGGCCAATTGGTCCATTGCCTCTATGTTTCAACCAGCCCAAGAGCTGGCTGGCGACATATTTCAATGCTTTGAAATAGATGAAACCCACTTAGGTTTTTACTTGCTAGATGTCACAGGGCACGGCATTGCCGCTGCAATGCAAAGCTTTACGTTAGCCCAACAACTGAGTAGTCCACAATGTCCTTGGGACAGCTATGACCCAGCCATTATTGCGCAAAACTTGAATAATGACTTTTCTGATCCAGAAGATCTGGGGCGATTTGCCACCCTGTCTATTGGTATCGCCAACACGCTAACAGGCGAGTGCCGAATGACTAATGCGGGTCATCCTCGTGCCATTGTCATCAATCAACACGGCGTTAGTCATCCGCCATTGGATAACCAACTCCCTATTGGGGTAAAAGCCGGCACCCGCTATCACTTCGATACCTTTAAGCTGCAGCAAAGCGATAACTTAATGCTTTTTTCAGACGGCTTATATGAATGCCAACACCCTAAATACGGCGAGTTTGGCTTAGCAAGGGTTAAACGCCTTTGCCAGCAAGCCGTTAAATTGTCACCTAAGCATCTGCTGAGCCATTTACGCCATGCAGTCAGCCTGTGGCAGCAAAACAACATTCAAGATGATATTTCAATGATGATAATTTCAACCCATTCACGCCAAAGACAGTCACAAGCTGGATAGCTATCTCGATGATAGCCACCGAAACAGTTTGGCCTAACTTGGTGTAAATGATTTACTAAGGAATACAAGATATGAACAGCTTACAGTTTAATGTCACCCAATCAGTGTTAAATGATCCGCACTTCTGCACTCAGCTTGATCAGTTTTTACTACAAAACAGTGTCATGGGCTCACAGCGATTTAAAATCGTCACGTGCATTTTAGAGGCCGTAGCCAATATCCAGCAACATAGTCAACACAGCCTCGAACAGGTCAGTTTAATATTACGTTGTGAGCGAGACAAAGTAACTATAGACCTATTAGACAACAACCCACACAAACCATTGCAAACGCCCCACTGCCCTCCTGCGTTTTCGCCATCAGGAAGGGGGCTTTGGATAATGCAAAACTGGATGGATCAAGTCCGCTATCAAGGTACTGTTGCAGGTAGCCACTTAAGGTTATCGCTACTGCGCAACTAATACTATTACGAGCTAATACTATTACGACCTAATGCTGGGTATAAAGTCCATATGATTAAAAACCGGTGTTACATAAACCAGAGTTTTAAAAGTCAGTGTGATTAGCAATCTCGCCGTTTTGATGAACGTTCATAGCTGCCAGTTGCGGCTTATATTGCCGCTATTTCAGCAAGTTGATTCAACTGGCTTTTACAACAAGCACTGTTATGACCTTAACTCAAAAAGTGCCTTAACCGGCGCTTTGCGGTTAAACGCCCCACTGCTGTGACCCTCTTCTTTTTAGTGAGCTAACCACCCAGCTTTGCTCGCCGTAACGATGAGTTCGCAAATTGCAAAACGCATGTCACATTGCAAACCTCACACTCAAAACAATCCTACAAAATCACAAAACCAACAAAAAACCTTTAAAAACAACACCTAAAAAATTGGCACACTTTTAGCTAACTATGAACTAACTCACTAAATAATTTTACTACTACCGGCCAAGGCCAAGGAGTTCAAAATGAAATTCTCTCCATTACCACACAGCAATGCTTGCTTAGTCACCCTACCCAAACAAGTTGTAATGTCTCAAACACCGACTTTGCGTGCCGCAATCATCCGTCAGCTAGAATCTGGCACCAACCGTTTGGTGGTTGATCTTCATGAAGTTGAATATATTGATTCCAGCGGATTATCAATTCTAATTTCGGCAATGAAAATCGCTGATAAATCGGCAGGCGAAATTGTTTTACTGTCACCAACCAATGGTGTCAGAGCGCTTATCGAACTAACTCAGTTACATCAAGTGTTCACCATTTTTGAAAACAAACACTCAGCGATTGAACACGTATGTTCACCTGCAGTCAGTCACTAGCAAGCAGCGACAAGGAGCACTGTATTATGGGTAATCAAATAACACTTCTGCATAGTTTACTATTGGCCTCAGTAATGGCATTGAGCGCTTGCGTTACACCGCTTCACACTGAAGAGAAATCTCTTTGCCATAAAGATGCGACCAAAGCGCAGAAAAAACAGTGCCATTACTACAGTAACTCCACACCTTATGTCAGGCACCTGCCCGTTGACGAGCAACTGGACATCGCACCTATGCCAGTCCATCCTAAGTTGCAAGATGCAAGTCTCATCGCCATGCAACAAGTCTCGTTAACTAGCGGTGACCGATTAGACATCGATGTATTACATGGCGCAGATTTCAGTGGTCAAGTGGAAGTCAACCCAGATGGCCATGTCTATCTGCCTTACCTTCCCCCCATAAAAGCACAAGGTCTTTCACTAGCTCAGCTTAAAACTTCGGTAGCGGAAACCTTAATCAGTGAACAGCTGATGCACGCCCATGCGGTAAGAGTCAGCATCGTGCCGTTAAAGTGGGGAGCAATAGAGGTGCGTATTTCTGGTGCGGTCTACGAGCCAGGCATTCGCTTGATAAATAAAAAATCTGAAGTACAAATGGCCGATGAACATGAGCAATTTAGTGGCGATCTGGCCAGTGAGCGAAGTCTCGCGGCGGCACTTAGAGCCTCTGGTGGTGTGCGTCCTGATGCCGACATCAGCCAAGTCATTGTTACCCGTAACCATCAAAGTTTTCATGTTGATTTAACCGGCTTCTTAACCGGTGAAAAAGTCCCAACGTTTAATTTGGTCACCGGCGATCATATCCATGTGCCAAACACGGCCCACTTTGAAGATCAGTTAGCCCGCCCTTCGCAAATTACAATACCCGGTATCAGAGTATTTATCTCAAACCTGACTCAACCTGCGAGCAGTAACTCTCAATCAGCGGTGGATACTGAAGCCACGCGTTTTCCCTACGGAACGCGATTATTAAGTGGGGCCATTGGCGCAAACTGTGTCGGCGGCGCCAATACCACCAATGCTGACCGTCATGTGCTGCTCATCACTAAAAACCCCATTACTCAACAAATGGATGTGGTTGAACGTTCAATCAATAACCTGATTGCCAACTCTTATCAAAGCAAGGTAAACCCGGTCTTACTGCCTGGCGACGGCTTAGCGTGTTATGACTCCACCGTAACGAATATTCGCGAAATTGCCCGCACATTCACTGATATCTTATTACCAGCTACGCTTATGGGCGTACTGTAAGGCATCTAGGTGACGGCTATGGCTACTGCATCTCAATCTCCAAAGCAACTGCGCTGGTTGATGCGTGCCTTTGTCGATGGCACCAATCTAGCACCTGCCGAGCGCCGCAAGCTATATATCAAAACCGGAGCATGTGCACTGCTGTTGATTTGGCTGGTCGTGCTACTTACGGTTACCGCAAGCCCTAAACGTTACGAAAGCAAGTGGACTTTGATTTTACCGGGGGTTGGTGCGGGTGCAACGGTGAGCCTAGATAGCATTGGTCAAGCCAATAGCTCTTCAAACTCACCCTATCAAAGTTCGGCAATTGATCCTCGCCAAAACTACAAGGCATTATCGACCAGTGATAACGTATTGGCACTGGCAGCAAAATCATTACAAATCAAAACCAGCGAATTAGGTAAGCCCAAATTAAAACTGCCCACTCAAACAGGCATTATGCACTTTAGTATAAAGAGTGCTACTGCCCAAGGAGCGCAGGACAAAGCTTGGGCACTATACCATAGCCTTCAAGCCTTACTGAACTCACTCAGAGAAGATGAAAGTCGTCAACGTGAAAACGGCATAAAAATGGGCATTGAAGGCTTCGCTTCTAAAGTTAACGCAAGCCAAAAGGAGATCCTCGCATTTCAGTCTGAGATAGGCCTAGTATCACTTGACCAATTTAAAGAATTAGCACTCACTATCGAGCGTTTACGCCATAATCGCGTCAATCTCGTCTCAAAGCTAGAAGGGTTGAAAGCAAGCCAGCGATCAATTCAAGCACAGTTATCACTATCGCCTCAGCAAGCAGCTGATATTCTTACTTTAAAAAATGACCAACTGTATCAACAGTTACTTGTGGTTTATACCAATGCGACTTCCACATTAGCCGAAATAAGCGGACGATATGGGGCTAAACACCCCCAAGTACTTACCCAGAAGCAACAACAAAATACCATAATGAAAGCGATGACTAAGCGCAGTCAAAGTTTATTGGGCTATGCTGATAACAGTTTGATGTTAAAGCTATCTGCAGATGACATTGATATGCGTGCTGAATTGATGAGTCGCTTATTATCAACAACAACTGAGTTGCATGGTCTTACAGAAGAGATCAATACATTAGATAGCCAAATCAATCAATGGTATGACAGACTGACCCATAGTCACGATGATGCAGCCAAACTCGAAGACTTACATCGCCAACACCAAGTTGCAACAGCGGTATTTACATCTGCACTAGCAAAAATGGATGTAGGAAAGTCAGATATTTATTCAGCTTACCCTATGGTGCAATTGCTTTCAGCACCAAGTCTGGCTGAAAAACCAAGCAAGATGGCCACCATTTTGGCAATCATTGGTGGGTTGTTAAGTTCGTTTATGTTAATCACTGGATTAGGAATCGCATGGATACGCAAACCCATACTCCGCAAAATAGTGATGAAAAGTTAGTTTGGTATAGTATTAGTTTTACCTACCTTTTCTGGTTGCTAGGCGCTGTGTACATTGTGGCACCAGTGATCGGTTGGGTATTGCTGTTAAAAATGCTGCGCCGCTATACTTTTAACCATGCCCCCTACCAGATCCCGCCAGCGGTTAAAACATGGTGTATTGCCATGTTTATCATGCTCGTCGCGCTAATCATCGCCCATATTGACTATCAACTGGGTACTCCCAAACTGATTAAATCAACAATTGGCTGGGCAAAAGGTTGGGCATTATTAGCCGTATTCCCATTAATTGGCGCACTAGATATTCGCCCCGAAATTATCTACCGCGCATGCTGCCAAGTCTGTAAACATACATTGATTTTACTGCCTTTATTCGTCTTAGCATGGTTGGTTCGATTACCAGAAACATTGTATGTGTCACCCACCAGCATCATTGGCGGGCCAGGTCCTGAATTCTTTAGTGTGAGCTTATATGAAATCGATCCCGGCAGCGGCTTACCCAGGTGGCGATTATTTACCCCGTGGGCACCTGCTCTAGGTATGTTAGGCAATCTGTTTTCAATATTTGCCTTGCAAGAAAAGTCGCTAAAATACAAACTCTATGGTTTAGCCGGTGCATTGATAATGATATTAATTTCTCAATCTCGGCTCGCCATTGCTTGTTATCTTTTCATAATGGTTTATTTCATTTTTTGGCGCTACCACAAACAACCAGCGCTATATTTAATTGCCAGCCCAATCGTGCTCGTTGCAGGCCTATTTGGCACTCATGTACTAGAAAAACTCGAATCTACTATCTTAGCAATCAAAGCTGCAAGGGCGGGCTCAACAAGAGTAAGAGGAGAACTGGCACACATCGCGATTGAACGTTGGTCCAATGAAGCGATATGGTGGGGTCACGGGATTGTCGAGCGCGGGCCCCACCTAGTGGAATACATGCCCATTGGCTCACACCACACTTGGTATGGACTCCTCTTTGTTAAAGGGGCTATTGGCGCTACCGCGTTAGCAATCGCAATGCTGTTCAGCGCTATGAGCTTAATAAGACACTGTGCTAGTCACCCATTAAGCCGCGTCGCTTTGGCTGTGCTCATTATGTTATTTCTTTACACCTTTGGTGAAAACCTTGAAATCTTAGCCTACCTGTTTTGGCCAGGGCTTTTAATCATTGGTATTGCCTTTAAAACTCAATTAACACCGAGTCAATCCGATAACGCATCATAAAACCTAAGCAAAATGCACTTTAGCTCATTTGCAAAATGCAAAAGTGCTGCCTGCCTTACTGCCACAAAAAATATTACCCTTTAATTTCAATAGTATAAAACATGGCATAAATCCTGTAAGCCCTAGGTTAGGCAATCACTCAGCCACGACAACAAACTAGGATGAACCATGGCAAAACTCACTCAATATCTTAAAGGCATCGCCAGCGATAAACTCAGTAAAGGTATTTTCTGGCTGGGTTCGGCGCAAGTGATTGGCCGCATCGTTAGATTAGGTTCAAGTATTATTATTGCGCGGCTACTAACACCGGAAGTGTTTGGCCAAGTCGCCATCATTCTTACCTGCTTCGAGCTCATTCACACACCCACTAAACGAATTAGCTCTGCCATGTTGATCGCGATGTCTGAAACAAAATTTACCGCCCATTTAGCCTCGGCCAATAGACTTAATTGGTTAGCTTGTATTGCAGCGTTTTTCATCATGGCATTAGTCAGTTTTCCTATTGCCAGTTATTACCAACAGCCCTTAGTGCTGCCTATGATAGTAATGGCTTCAAGTTATTTACTGTTGCCATTTGGCATGTTGCATGCTGCGAAAAATCTTAAAGATAATAATATGCGAGTCGTTGGCAGTGCTGTGCTTTGGCAAACCATTTTCGATAGCCTACTTACGGGGCTGCTTGCGATACTAGGTTTTGGCATTTGGGCAATTATTGTTCCTAAAGTGCTAGTTGTATTTGTATGGGTTTTCATCCACCGCCGCGCCACCAACATCGAATTAAGTCACCAGATAAAAAATCGCTCACTGGCTAATTTGGCACGTCCAGGCTTGCAGGTAGGCTTGGCCGACTTAAGTATCGCGTTGCGACAAAACATCGACTACCTGCTTGTCGGTTACCTTTTAGGCGTCGAAGCTTTAGGGGTCTATTTCTTTGCCTTCAATGCCAGTCTTGGTATTAGTTTAGGGTTGGTTCAGAGTTATGGCACTGCCCTGTACTCAAATCTGTGCGAAGCGCCTATCGAGCAACGAAGCCAGCAGTACATCAACTCTTTAAAACTGATATTTGTTTTTGCACTACCTATCATAGGCCTGCAAGCCATATTGGCCCCTTTGTACGTACCGTTAGTTTATGGCGAGCAATGGGTCAATGCCGGCGCGCTGCCCATCTTTATCTTGCTATGCCTCAGCGGATTATTTCGCCCACTGGGTGAAGCAACCAGTCAATTATTAATAAGCATTGGCCGCAGCCAACTCAATCTATTCTACAACGTCGGATTTACCGCAGCACTGACGATAGCGATTGTCATTGCCAGTTACTTCGGGCTCACCATGATTGCGTTGGCTATTTTACTTATCCACCTAATCGGTATGCCTATTTTCAGTTTCTACATCTACCGCACCCTTAAACAGCGTGCATCAAAAAATTATCTTAAGTCGCCTCAGGAGGCTCGCTATGAATATTAAAGTATCGGTCGTCATGCCTGTTTATAATGTGCAGCACTTTGTTAAAAGTGCTATCGATTCTGTATTGAAGCAAACTTATACAAACTTTGAACTGATTATTGTAAATGATTGCTCGACTGATCAAAGCCTAGCACTGTGCCAAACATTTAATGACAGTCGTATTCGCATCATTAATCATCGAAACAACAAAGGCTTGGCTGCAGCAAGAAACACTGGTATCAGACATGCTATTGGTCGCTATGTTGCATTTATCGACTCTGACGATCAATGGCACCAAGATAAATTGCGCTTGCATGTTGACCACCTCGATGCCAACCCTAAGGTCGGTATTAGCTTTTCTCGCAGCGCATTTATGCGCCACAACGGCACCATGACACCCATTTATCAGATGCCACAACTAACAAATATTAGTGCCGAAGTGCTGCTTTGCCGCAACCCTGTTGGTAATGGTTCAGCCCCCGTGATCCGCCGAGAAGCATTAAATGATATTCGCTTTAAACCTTACAGCCATGCCGATGAATATAGTTGCTACTTCGATGAAACTTTTCGCCAGTCAGAAGACATCGAATGTTGGCTTAGAATGATTGCAACAACCAACTGGAAAATGGCGGGTATCCCGCAGCCACTGACTTATTATCGGTTAAACCCAGAAGGCTTGTCTGCTGATGTAAATAAACAGCTGGCATCGTGGGAGAAAATGATTGATAAAGCGAGGATCTTTGCCCCGCAATTGCTTAAAAAGCACGAAAATAAAGCGCGCGCTTACCAGCTAAGATATTTAGCCAGGCAAGCGGTAAGGAGCGGACAAGGCAAAACGGCTAAACAAATGATTGATAAAGCCATTGCTCAATCACCGGATCTATTGATGGAAGAAACCGGGCGTACTGTTGTCACCTTAAGTGCCGCTTATTTATTGTATATATTACCTACAAGTATGTTCAAAGCATGCGCCAAACTAGGCCAATACTGCATTGGACTTAGGCAACGCTGGGTGATCGGGCGTGATGGGGTTAACGCATCACAATTTTAAGCCAGGGTTTTAGTACATGAACCATAACAAGCTGTTGCGACAACATCAGATCCAATCTGTTTTGTCGCCCTCCATCTTTTGCCAATGCTAACAATCCCCGTTGCCAGTATTGGTTCGCTATCTTGGCCGACTGTGAGCACTGCAATGCGCATTGCAAACTGCAAAGAGCAATCCTCAAACCGCACACGGCCAACACTCAACCAACTCAAATTTAACTCAAGCGATTGATAATTAGCAATTTTAAATGTTGGCACACCTCATGCTTATCTTTATATAACACTAAGCACAGTTAAACATGAATTAGGAGCCACCTATGACCTCATACAAGATTAAAGCTGGCATGAACATGACCAAGGCAATGATACGTTTAGTTGACGTGACCTTAGCTGTCATGCTGCTTACTTTAAGCGCTCCTATCATTATGTTGATTGCCACCATTCGAAAACTCAAACTCAATGCCGCCTTTGAGCGCATTGCACTACTCGACCAAAGGCAGCAAGCTTTCTACGTATATCACTTAAATATTCAACACCCTGCGCGTAAGCTTCCCGAGTTATTACAAGTGATCACTGGTAAGTTGCACCTATTAGGATCGCAACAGCGTTTTATATTCGAAAAAAGCACTGTGGTCGCTTCAAAGCCAGGCATCCTTTGTTTCAATCAAGTACACATTAAAATGGGCTTAAATTTTGAGTGCCAACAACAAGCTCTCATCAATGCACATCGCAACGCTATCAGTTACCTACTGGCTATTTTTCGATTAATACTTATCAACCTGTTTTCCGGCTCAGCGACACACCTTCAATGTGACAGCTTTAGGTTATTTGATGTCAAAATTAGCAACGTGACCATGCCCTCGATGATAGAGCAAGTAATGCAAGCTACTACCGACAAGCAAAATCTAGCGCGGTTTGCATTTGTTAATGCCGACTGCATGAACACCGCCTACCATCACCATGATTACGTCACTGCACTTAACAGCTGCCAAAGTGTGTTTGCTGACGGTTTAGGGGTGCGTATTGCCGCTCAACACCTAGGATTGGCGCTCAAAGACAATGTTAACGGCACCGATATGTTCCCATTGCTATGTGAGCAACTATCCCTACAAGGAAAGTCAATCTTTCTTTTAGGTGGCAGACCCGGTATCGCGCAAATCACCGCACAAAATATGTCTAAGCGATTTCCTAAGCTAAAAATTGCCGGCACTCATCATGGCTACTTAGCCGACAGCACGCTCAATGCAAGTGTTATCGACAAAATTAATGATTCCGGCGCTGCTGTATTACTTGTCGCAATGGGTGCACCAATGCAAGAGCTGTGGTTGCACACTCACCAAAAGCAACTTCAAGTTGGCGCAGCAATTGGTGTCGGTGGCTTGTTCGACTTTTATTCAAATAGAATCAAGCGAGCGCCTTTATGGGTTAGACAAATTGGTATGGAGTGGGTTTGTCGTTTACTTGCAGAGCCCAAGCGCATGTGGAAACGCTACATCATTGGTAACCCATTGTTCATCTATCGCGTTCGTCGTTTTCACAAGCAAGCCGAAAAGGCTGCAAACACTAACGCAACAGATATAGCTAGCACGCATTTGGCCCACGAAAAGGTGCAATCGATGGAGCAACGCCTGCGTAACCCAGAGCTAGCCCATCAAAAAGCCTTATTAAAACGTGTTAGCCATAAGCTTGCCCTAAGAGTAAACAGTACAGCTAAACGCGCTGTTGATATTACAGTGGCGACCATTGCACTGTTGTTACTATCGCCCTTATTACTGATAGTGATTGCGCTGATTAGAATCGAATCTCCCGGCGCAGTATTTTTCCACCAGCAACGTGCTGGCAAGCATAACCTGCCGTTTAAAATGTGGAAGTTTCGCTCTATGTATGTAGATGCCCAAGCGCGGCTTGAGAAGTTACAGCAGCAAAATGAAATGCAAGGCGGTGTCACCTTTAAGATGAAAAAAGATCCGCGCATTACACGTATTGGCCGCTTTATTCGCAAAGCATCAATCGATGAGTTGCCACAACTATGGAATGTACTCAAAGGTGATATGTCGCTAGTGGGTCCAAGACCCGCATTGCTGACTGAAGTTGAGCAATACAGTCAACATGAGCGCTGCAGATTGAATGTTAAACCAGGTATTACCTGTATTTGGCAAGTAAGCGGACGCTCTGATATCCCGTTTGATAAACAAGTTCAGCTAGATATTGATTATATCTATCAACAATCTCTTGCTGCCGATATTAACCTTTTACTTAAAACGATCCCGGCGGTGCTAACTGCTCGCGGCGCGTACTAATTTATCTATCACCTAGGTGTGACTAAGGAATGACTATGCAAGCGATAATATTAGCCAATAGAACCGGATCAGAGCTATCTCCTTTAAACCAGCACTACTGCCCCGCTTTATTACGCATTGGCAGTAAAACGGTGATCGAATATACCATTGAAGATCTTGCCACTGCTGGAATTACCAATATAAAAATGGTCATCTCAGTCGATGCGGAGCAAATAGAGGCCTATCTTCAGAGCGGTCAACGTTGGGGCGTACAAATTGAGTATTTCTTGTCTAAGCCTGAGGAGAATACTTTAGATACCCTTAATCGCCTTTCGCTGCGTCGCGATGATTCAACCATTATTATCCGCGGCGATATCTTTAGAAGCCCATGTGTTGAGAAGTTTGTTCAGTTTTCAGCGCGCTTCCCTGCAGCTTATGTTGAAGCAAAAATGGCGGGAATGAACGCAGGCATGATGTTACTCCCCGCTGCAATTCCTTATATCGATGAACTCAATTGGCCACTGTCAAATGACCACGTCCACGCAGATGCAGTGACCTTAGTGTTGCATGGTCAAAACTTTCATTTACAGAGCTTGCGAAACTATATGCTCGCCAACCAACAGTTGATCCAAGGAGAGGTAAAAGGGTTAACCCCCAACGAAATGTTTGTCGCGAATGAGCAGTATGGTGGCTTTTATTTAGGAGAGAAAGTACAGATCAATCCCCAGTCAATGCAATCAGCTCAGGGACTTGTGGGGGCAAAGTCTTGGTTAGACGATAGCGTTAAAGTCGATAACACCGTCATTGTGGGTGAACATAGCCTAATCGGAGCAAACTCTAAACTCAATAACTGCATAGTGTTACCCAATACCTTTGTCGGTGAAGATCTTGAACTACAAAATGTGATTGTCAGTAAAAACCTACTGATCAACCTAAGTCACGAAGGCCACATCACTGTTGACGATCCAACGTTACTTGCGGCCAACGAAATAACGGCCACCCACAGTGAGACTCACTCTAGCCAATGGTTGAGATTAAGCTTACTAATCTGCTCACCCATTATTGCGCTGGCAACTTGCCTATTAGCAATCGTGAGCCTGATTAAACACCCAAACAACGCCATTGTGACAGAACACTTGACCGACAATGACGGCTCACCGTTTACAAGTTGGCGCTTTAACCTTCAAAACCGTTTCTTATCACTATTGCCACAACTAAGACATGTGATTTCCGGACGGCTAGCATTGTTTGGTGCTAGCGCAACCACTCAACACCCTCAAAGCAGTAACAATCAAACCTTAGGCGTATTGGGCCCTGTGCAACTATTACTTCCCAATAATGCGCCAGAAGAGGAGCGCCGCTTGATAGAGCTCACATTTACCAGTGACCCAAAAACCAGCAAGTATGCGCAGCTTGTTTTAGCAACCTTAAAGCAATCTACCACCAATGTGACTCAATAGGAGCTGACTATGAAAACAATCATTACCTACGGTACTTTCGATTTATTTCATTATGGACACGTCCGTCTACTTAAACGTTTAAAAGCATTGGGTGACAGATTAATTGTTGCCGTGTCTACAGATGAATTTAACGCCATAAAAGGCAAAGCCGCTTTCTTTAGCCATGCACAACGGGTAGAAATGCTGCAAGCTTGCAAGCATGTTGACTTAGTCATTGCAGAAACCCATTGGCAGCAAAAAATTGCAGACATCAAAAGATACAATGTCGACACCTTTGCTATTGGCAATGATTGGCAAGGCAGTTTTGACTTTTTAAAACAATATTGTGAAGTCGTTTATTTAACGCGCACACAAGATGTATCAACAACGGACATAAAAGTCGATTTACGTCAACCATCTGAATAAACAGAACTAAACTTAGTTAATAACGTGCAGATAATTGGCTTTAATAAGCCTCAGGCAGTTATGGCAAATTATCAGAATACCAAGGGAAAGGTAAATCTCTAAGAGGAACATAATACATGTCTAAGTCTACTTTAATGCCGATGTTAAAAGGCTTATTAGCCAAACTAAGCAATCGAATACTGGCCATGCTTCCTCGGCAACATAAAGCTGTATTAGGTTGTTACAAGAACAAATTTGCCGATAACAGTAAATATCTTTATCTACACTGGCAGCTCAATCATTTTATTCGCGCTATTTGGATTTCAGGTGACGATAAGGTTGTTGCACAGCTAAATCGTAAAGGGTATGAGGCCTATCATCGCTGGTCTTTTAAAGGGCTTTACCATGCCATAACAGCCCAATACTACTTTTACACTAGCTATGTTGGAGACGTAAACCAATACACCCATGGTGGCGCGATAAAAACCAATCTATGGCACGGCAGTCCATTAAAGAAAATTGAATTTGATATCGACCAAGGGCCTCTAGCAAAGGTTTATCAAAGCAGTAATCAGCAACAAGCATGGCTAAAATCAACCATGTTCTATCAAGAACACATACGCCCTGATTTGGTATTATGCCCTTCTACAGAAGTTCAAAAACTGTTTCAATCTGCCTTTAGATTATCTTCTCAGCAAACCTTAATCACTGGTAACCCACGTACAGATTTCTATGGCTGCTATCCCCATCGGCAAAAGGAGATTAGCAAGCTCATTGGTCAGACCTATCGCCAAGTCATCCTTTACGCCCCCACCTGGCGCGATGCGGGCCTAACCGATAAACAACCTGGTCAATCCCCCTATAACAAAGCCTTTAATTGGCCGCAGCTGTCAGCGCAATTAAAGCGTAATCATCAACTGCTACTCATTCGTTTACACCCTAATGAAGCCCATTATGCGCAAGAGCTGCAGGATATGGACAACATATTAGATATTTCAGATAGGGATGATGTTTATGATTTGCTCAAGCAGATCGATCTGCTTATTACCGATAGCTCATCGCTGTTTATCGATATCTTACCCAACAATACGCCATTTCGTTTCTATTGCTTTGACTCACAAGTTACCGAGCAGCGCAGTCATTACAACTACTCGCAAAGCTTGCCATTTATTAACAATGAAGACTGCCGTTGGAGGCTAGCCGATTTTGAAGAAGTACAAACCTGTTTAGATAGCGACTTTACTCAGCTATCTAAACAGGAAATAGAGGATTATGACAATTTGAAGCAATGGTTTTGGGAGAAGAAGAGCACATCAAATTTTGAAATATTAGAAAGCTACATAATCAAAAGTCATTGCCAGAAAAAAGCTACATCGGCTTTAGGCTAGTCTTATCAGCAACAGTAATCAAAAGTACAAAGATATAACCATTGAGTCCGTCAGCTTTCGAATTGATTTTCTCTCAAAAGGTTTTAAGCTATTTGAAGTTTGACACTTAGGATAACTATCCATCAAACTTCTCATAGTGACTGAAAACGCTTGAATATCAAACCAAATTTAATCCTTGAAAATTAGCTCTATTAGTAATTAACAACTTGCAATCTAATCACTGCCAAATAAGTCACGGGTATAAACTTTATCTTTTACGTCTTCGAGTTCTTCAACCATGCGGTTTGAAACAATCACATCCGCACTTGCCTTGAACTCATCAACACTTTTAACAACTTTAGAATGAAAAAACTCTGGTTCGTTTAACGCAGGTTCATAAACAATAACCTCAATCCCCTTCGCCTTGATTCGCTTCATAATCCCTTGAATTGAAGAGGCTCTAAAATTATCAGAACCAGACTTCATAATCAGTCTGTATATCCCAACAACATTAGGCGATTTCTTCAATATAGACTCAGCGATAAAATCCTTCCGAGTGGTATTTGCTTCAACAATCGCCCCGATCAAGCTGTTAGGTACATCAGCATAGTTAGCTCTTAGTTGCTTCGTATCTTTAGGTAAACAATATCCGCCATAGCCAAACGATGGATTATTATAATGACTACCTATTCGAGGATCTAAACCAACGCCTTCAATAATTTGCCTAGAGTCTAATCCGTGAGTTTCTGCATAGGTATCTAACTCATTGAAGTAAGCAACTCGCATAGCTAAATAAGTATTCGAAAACAACTTAACCGCTTCAGCCTCAGTAGAGTCAGTGAAAAGAATCTCGATATCCTGTTTAATCGCTGCATCGGCAAGTAAGTTTGCAAATACCTTAGCTCGCTCTGAGCGCTCACCAATGATAATTCTTGATGGATGCAGGTTGTCATACAACGCTCTGCCTTCTCTTAAAAACTCAGGGCTAAAAATAATGTTGTCACACTGATACTTAGCTCTTACTGATTGAGTAAAACCTACCGGCACAGTTGATTTTATAACCATCACAGCGTTAGGGTTTATTTCCAATACATCTGAAATTACAGACTCAACAGAAGCGGTATTGAAAAAATTGGTTTCAGGATCATAGTCTGTGGGAGTCGCAATAACAACATAATCAGCATCTTTATAGGCAAGCTCTTTATCTGTAGTGGCAACAAGATCGAGCTTCTTATCGACCAAGAAGCGCTCAATTTCATTATCAGATATTGGAGAAACCTTTTGATTGATTAGGTTTACTTTGTCATCAACAATATCTACTGCCACCACTGTATTATGCTGAGCAAGCAACACTGCGTTGGACAAACCAACATACCCCGTACCAGCAATTGCGACTTTCATTGTTATTCCTCTAAAACTAAAAACGCGTACATTAACATCACAACGCACTAAAGTCTTTGCTGACTATATAAATTTGTGTGATTTTATCCGGAATTCAAGCTTGATTCCTTTATTTGAAGCTTGCATATCCCACAATCGTTCACCATTGATAAGCGCCAGATAAACTATCGTAAAACTGTTACCCTATATACGTCTAACTATGGCATTATACGTCACTTTGAAAAACTCAACGATTTCCAAGTCCCATAGGCCAACCAATGATAATCCATATTTTTGAAAATATTCCTCATCATTATCATAACTTTATGGGTTTTTTCAGAGCTTACTGTAATGTAAAGAACAACCATAAGGTATTCATTGAAAGCAGTAAAAATGAAACAAGCGATCGCGAAAATGCTGAACGGTTGGCGGCGTCCGGGTTCAACGCGGAATTCTATTGCAACTCTATGCAGCTCGTTAAACTAATGCAGCAAGAAAATGCGAAATCAGAGTTTATATTTCATAGCCTACACAACCGAACACTGTGCTTACATTTAAACTTCACCAAGTTACTTAAACGTTGTAGCTGGGTTAGTTGGGGGGCTGATACTTATCAATATTTGGGTAAAAGTCGCACCTTTCGAGAAGTGATAGCTAAAAGTGCCCATGTACTAGCTTGCCGACGAATGCATTTTGTTAAATCACTAAATCCCGGTGATGGAAAGCTAATACAGCATACTTTTGGCCGCAAGAAAGTTGAAACTTTACCTTACCCCTTAGTAGAAGTCAGCCCACCAGAGACTCTTCCCATTCAAACTGACGGTCCATTGAGTATTATGTTAGGGAACTCTGCCGCAAAAAGTAATAACCATCCAGAGTTATTAGCCAGTGTTGCTCACTTAAGCAATGAGAATATCGAACTGATCATGCCGCTTAACTACGCAGGCACAGACGAATACATAGAAACTGTGATAGACCAAGGGAAAGCGATTTTCGGCCATAAATTCATACCGATACAATCAATGTTATCAAAAGCCGAATATGACAAACTATTGGCCCGTATTGATGTCACTGTGTTCGCTCACGACCGTCAACAAGGTTTGTATGTTGCCTATTATATGATGCTGCATGGAAAACAATTATTCCTTAAG
The DNA here is from genome assembly GCF_043643685.1 of Shewanella waksmanii. Taxonomy (GTDB): domain Bacteria; phylum Pseudomonadota; class Gammaproteobacteria; order Enterobacterales; family Shewanellaceae; genus Shewanella; species Shewanella waksmanii_A. The sequence continues at coordinate 329,427 of NZ_JBHZSN010000002.1, read as the reverse complement.
TCTTCAACGAGTACTTATGAGAACTTCAAAAGCTATCATTTTACTATTGGATCTATTGATGACCTTAGTCAGCAAAGCGTAGAGCAGCTTCGGCAAGTTAGTCCAAAAACGCAGTTAAAAAACCAGCAAATACTGCTTGAAAATTTTACTGAAGCAGCCTTAGCACCTAAGTGGAGCAACTTCTTCGACAAATTGACACAAAGTCACCTGTAATCTGCTTTATAGGTGGTATAATCAGCGCACTTTATTCAGCTATTTAAGTATATGGATAACAAAATGAAAACAATCCTTATCACTGGCGGTGCAGGCTTTATCGGCAGTGCACTTGTACGTTACTTGGTTAACGAAACCAATAATAAGGTCGTTAATGTTGATAAGTTAACCTATGCAGGAAACTTAAGCTCATTACAAAGTATCGAAAATAGAGACAATTACTTTTTCATCCAAGCTGATATCTGTGATAAGTCAGCTATGGAGTCAGCGTTCAAAGAGCATCAACCTGATATCGTAATGCATTTAGCTGCGGAGTCACACGTAGATCGTTCTATTGATGGGCCATCAGAATTTATTCAAACCAATATTGTAGGAACCTACACTTTACTCGAAGTGGCTAGGCAGTATTGGCTAACGAGTAGCGAAGAACAAAAAAATAGTTTTCGTTTCCACCATATTTCGACAGATGAAGTCTATGGCGACTTAGGTAACACCGACGATCTGTTTACTGAGTCGACATCATACGACCCTAGCTCGCCTTACTCTGCGTCTAAAGCAAGTTCTGACCATTTGGTTAGGGCCTGGCAGCGTACCTATGGCTTACCAGTTATTGTAACCAACTGTTCAAATAACTATGGCCCATTTCATTTCCCCGAAAAACTGATTCCTTTAATCATCATAAACGCACTAGCAGGTAAACCTCTTCCCATCTACGGTAATGGCCAACAAATCCGTGACTGGCTGTATGTTGAAGATCACGCAAGAGCCCTATATAAAGTAGTCAGTGAAGGCAAGGTAGCTGAAACCTACAATATTGGCGGATTCAATGAGAAAACCAATTTAGAAGTAGTTCAGTGTATTTGTTCAATACTGGACGAACTCATTATTGACAAGCCTTTGCCTGTTGTGAATGGCGCTACAGGGCAGTTTTCCGATTTAATTACCTATGTAGCTGACCGACCTGGTCATGATGTTAGATACGCGATCGATGCTTCAAAAATTGCCAACGATTTAAACTGGCAACCTAAGGAAAGCTTCGAAACAGGCATAAAGAAAACCATAGAGTGGTTCCTAGAAAATAAAGCGTGGTATTCAGCCATACTGGATGGCAGCTATCAGGGTGAGCGATTGGGTTTAAAGAGCAAGTGAGCTCAATCGAAAATATGATGAATAACAAGTTCAATTAATCGCCAACTAGCGCATTTACTTGAACTAAGCTAATACAATCTACTTATATTTTTGGACACTAAGGCCATAAACAATATGTAGGAAATGAGCTTATTCGGCGACTATTTGATCATAACTACACAATGTAATGAACGTTTTCTACTTCTAAGTACTTTAATTAATGACCATAGCCAAAACTGCAGCAAAAGGAGTGTCATGGACTGCTGGCTCTACTCTATTTAGAGCTGTTCTCCAAGTTGCTCAGCTACTTATAGTAGCTCGTTATTTAACACCAGCTGAACTCGGCATTTTGGCTATCGTCAACTTAGTTGTAGGATTTGCACAAATATTTGGCGATGCAGGTCTTTCCAACGCTCTGATCTATTACAAGGATTTAACTAAAAAGCAGTTAAACTCGCTCTATTTAATTAATATCATATTTGGATTGTCGCTCACTTTAAGCGTGTTACTTTTATCAATTCCAATCAGTGTTTTCTTCGAAATGCCTGATTTAGTTAAACTCCTTATTGCAATCTCTCCAGTATTTTTAATTAGAAGTTTGTACCAACAACCTATGGCTTTGCTTCAGCAACGCTTTAAATTTAACATTCTTGCCAAAGCAGAAACGATTGCGGCAATCGTCGGCTTCACAACACTTATTTTATGTCTTGGTTATGAAATGCGAATGTCAGCAATAGTCGCTAGCCAATTAGTCACCGCTGGACTTTTAGGTTTGTTGATTGTAGTAATGAGCCAAACAAAATGTCCCAAATTTGAAGTTCCCGACTGGAGATCAATCAAACAACCTATCAAGTATGGTTTCTATCAAGCTGGGGAAGCGTGCATCAACTTTTTAAGCGCCCAATTTGATCAATTACTTATTGGTAAGTTGATGGGTGCGGAGTCATTAGGAATCTATTCATATATAAAGGCCCTCGTGTTCCGCCCAGCGATGCAACTTATCAACCCCGTGGTCCACAAAGTCACATTTCCTTTGATGTCACATTACAAAGAGCAACATGCTATTGCTGACATTTATTGGCAAATACTCCGTATATTAAGCTTGTTAAATCTGCCACTTTACATGGCTTTTATAATGTACCCAGATACTATTCTAGGCTTCGTATTTGGTGCCGAGTGGGTACAGTATGGTGAGCTTTTACGTTGGCTAGCAGTTTATATGCTATTTATTTCACTAATAAATCCTGTCGGCGCTATGCTTAGAGCAACTGGTGAGGTGAAGCGGGCATTTTGGTGGAACGTGTTGGTTACTATCACTCGTCCAGCAGTGGTTATTTTTAGTTTCCCTTATGGTCTAGAGTGGATAGTTAAATCACTAGTAGCACAACAAGTTTTACTATTTTTTGCTCATTGGCTAGTACTGGTGAGACCCGTGAGCAAACTTTCATTATGGAAGTTTCTTAGTGCCTTCAAACAAGCAATGTTACTTTGTTTAGTGTCAATGTTTATGGTCGCGACAGGCCATTATATAATACCCAACATATCCACTACTATTGAATTAGTCATCTTACTTTCAACCTATACGCTACTATTGTTACCCATTGCAAAAAAAACAGTTAAAGAGATCAGGAATAGATAATAATGCCGGGAATAACAGGTTTTATCGGACAATACATAACACCTTTTTGTTCAAACTCTTTTACTCAGCTGTCCAATAAGGCTGCCAAAGACTTTGTAGATGACATTATCCAAGTGCGAATCAATGCTATTAGCAATGATATTGGCTATCAATATATCGAAACTGAACAGCATTTACTTATACTCGATGGAGATATCTTTTCTCTTGATAGCTTGGACTGTGCTAACCCCGCAAACCTTTTGTTATCTGCCCATAAAAATGGAAATCTCGCTGATTGTCTGACAAAAGCCAACGGTTACTTCAACCTTTTCATTTATGACAAAAGTAGTCAACACGTTACGTTAGCCACTGACCGTTATGGCATGAAGCCAATATACGTAGCACAGCAAGAGAACCTAATCCAAGGATTCTCTTCAGAGCTAAAAGCACTAACATTGCATCCTGACATTTCACTTGAGATCGATGAAGCCGCACTCAATGCTTTCGGTCAATTGGGGCATATGCTGAATCAGCAAACATGGTTCAAGAGCATAAATAGAATCCCTCCCGCTACCATCATGGAGATAGAACTGAACTCCATGGCCGGCACCACGCAACAATATTGGAGTTGGAGCAACATTAGCATCAACACTGATATCAGTTTTGATGAAGCAACCGACCAGCTCTACTATCATTTTGATAAAGCAATGCAACGATGCTTAAGTAATCTAAAACAGCCAACATTAGCTGTTACACTTAGCGGCGGGCTAGACTCGAGAGTAATTCTGGCCGCGGCCAAGCAACATTTTAATGGAAAAATAAAAACCTTCACTTTTGGAAATCCTGACTGTGATGATGCAACTATAGCTAAACAAGTTGCAAAGCTAGCTAAAGTGGAAAATGAACTTCGTACAATAGACGCCATTAATTGGTTCGATGGTAGAGAAAATGGAGTTTGGAAAACTGACGGAATGTTTAATGTACTGCATATGCACGCTTTAGGCTCCGCCGAAGACATAGCAACTGATAGTAACTATCTGTTAAATGGTTATTTGGGTGATGCCGTAATTGGTGGAAGCTACTTGGTTAATAATCACTTAGAACAAGGCACATCGCCTGAATTGCTAGCCAAACGTTATCCTAGCCTTGTCGAAAGCATCGAACTAAACCATGCTTATTTTGGCAGCACTAAACACGACCCCATATTTATTTATAATCGAGGAGTGCGCTTTATTGCTACAGGAACTGACCTTTTAAGTAGTCGGTTACATAATCTAAAACCATTCATGGATTACGACCTAATAGATTTTAGCTACTCTCTACCTGATGCTTATCGTTTTAACAGTCGCATCTATAACGCAATGTTACTTAAATACTACCCGATGTATTTTAAAGATATTCCGTGGCAGCAAACAGGTAAGCCGATATCTATAGCGAATGAAAGTGGCGACAGCCACCAAAATGTGTCTGTTAAGAGAAAATTGATTAATTTAGTTAAGGCAAGTCCACTCGCTGGTATAGCACATACCGTATATCGAAAGATAAATGCCAGTAAAGGCTATACTTCCTATACAGACTGGATGCAGCAACCTCAATTTAAAAGTTATGCCAATCAACTATTAATGAGTGAGGACGCAGCAATACAACAACTTATTAGTAAAGAAGATATTGCAGCGAGACTAGCGCATTTTTACAAAATGAAACCCAATAACGCTGAGAGTATTGGTGCATTATTAACGTTAGCGATTTACCTAGAGCAACTTTCCAAATTTAGGAGTATCAATGAAAGCTAACGCATATATCATTGGCAGCGGAGGCCATGCAAAAGTTGTAATTGACGCTATTGAAGCTGAAGGGAAATACCAAATTGCTGGTTTAATAGATGACTATCGTGAGCAAGGAAAAACCACTTTAGGTTATCCGGTTTTAGGCTCACTAGAACCGCTCTTAAAGGAGTTAAGTCGAAATTCTCAACGTCTTAATTTATTTATTGCTATCGGCGATAATTCCCAAAGAAAAACAATATCAACAAAAATAGTAAAAAATAAAATCAACGCTAATTTTCTAACAATAATCCACCCTAAAGCACAAGTCAGCCCCCATGCTACAGTTGAAGCAGGAAGCATCATAATGGCCAACGCGATCATCGCACCGTCAGCGCACATAGGACAGCATGCTATTGTTAACCACCATTCGTCCATAGACCATGATTGCTCACTTGACAACTACAGTAGTCTTTCCCCAGGTACAGTGCTATGTGGAAGTGTATCAATTGGGGAATGTTCAGCAATTGGTGCAAATGCAACAATCATAGAGAAAGTTAACATAGGTAAACACACTATTATCGGGGCAGGAAGTACTGTAATCAATGACTTTGAAAACAACTTGGTTATTGTCGGTAGCCCGGCTAAAATCGTTAGCACTCGTCATACAGGCCAGAAGTACCTAAAATAGACCTTATCTAAAACACTTAAAGAAAATTTTGATTAATTTTTTAGCATAATGTTTATCCAGCTTCACTATAGCCACTAATAAACAATAAACAATATGTAATTTAATTATATTTTTAGAGCGTGTAACCTTGATAGTTAAAGGCCAATTATTTATCAGCAAACTACTGTTTACAGTGTTATATAATGCGACTTCTTCTTCAAACCGCTCTGTGGATAAAGTAAGCTTAGCAGTTTGGTTATTCGAGTGACGACGATAAATGTAATGCTCTTTGTTTGAACCAACTAAGCACTTTCCTTGTACAAGAAGCTCAGCATATAAAGCAATATCAGCCACCATATTCCACCGTTGTTCAAATCGTATATTGCCAAGATTTACCTTGTTATAGCACAGGGTTGGGCAAAATATGTAGTTTGCTGACAATATTGATGAAAGACCATTATCTTCTTTAAGTACAATGACTTCAGTTCTGGGTTTCAAATAGCCCTTAACTCTATCGGCCATTGTCAAACATGGCCGTCCCTGCTCATCCACCGTGGTCGCAGAAGTAAAGCAGGCTGCTGCTTCAGGGTATTGCGAATGTAACTCTATAACTTGTTTCAGATAATTGGGTAACAAGTAATCATCATCATGCAATAAAGTGACTAAATCAAACTTGGCCGACTCTATACAAAAGTTCCAATTTCCAGCCATCGTAGTATCTTCCTCGTTCATTACGTATTTAATACGGTGATCGACAAACGAATCTACAAACTTTTCTATGTCTTGATTACGACTCCCAGAGCCCTCCACTAATACCAACTCCCAATTATCAATATATTGGGCTAGTACACTTTCTACAGCAAGCTGTAAATATGTCATATTTGGATTAAATACAGGGATGCAAACAGATATTGATTTCATCGGCTCATTCTATTGATAATAGGGCTTATCAACATCACAAAAGAGTAATAAAGTTTCTCTTCAATTGGCTTTGGCTTACCAAGTATAGAAAAACCATATTTAATACGATGGTAAAAATTTTTATTTAAAATTTCCGAAAAAGTACTTAACTCATTGCAATAAAAACTATCAGTATTCGACGTGATGTTAGACACCCCTTCAGCTTGTTTCACTGAATCACATAAATGGGCCGGATATCTCAAAAGTGCTCTATAAATATGGCTTTTAAAAACATTTCGCTGCTTCTCTACCGAAATAGCCCCAATTGAGTTTCCACCATGTTGCCGATAATCTATGAGCGGTAGATCAATATAGCTCACTATACCGTAAAATTTGGCTACTAGTGCAAACCACCAGTCGTGAATGATAGCCACCTCAGGAATAGGGGCAGCGAGTTCCAAAAGTGCTCGATTGAACACAAAAGTACACCCTGTAGCAACATTCTGGTGTAAAAAAGCCTCTGCAGAATGCGTTACTGGATCAGGTATACCTTGATATTGGATAAAAGACGGCGCCATCTCATTGAGCTTTTTGTCTACAACTCGAAGGTCACAATGAACCAAAATTGGCATTTTACTCGAATACTTTGCTTCCAACTCAACAAGCTTTTCGTAGCAAAGAGATAGTTTATTACTATGCCAAACATCATCTTGATCGCTAAAGGCAAAGTACTCTGATTCCAAATCAAGCGCCTCCAGACACAAAGCGCTAAAATTGGCAAGATGACCTCTAGCTGACGTAGAGTTTTTTATGTAGCTCAATTGCTCGCTCTCTACGTACTTTTTCTGTAAAGCTTCAATACTACCGTCAGTTGAACCGTCGTCTCGAATTAAAATATGCGGCTCAACATTACGTTGCTCTAATATGCTTGCTACTTGCACAGATAAGTAATCGCCACCATTATAAGCAGCAAGTAGTACTGAAATTTTTGGGTGATTATTCAATGTAGATCCTATCCTTAAGTCCACAGTATTCACAAAAAATCAGACTCTCGCGGTTACTTTTCAATTTAATGAGAAACGAACCATTTTCAAAAAAATTTTCACCTAACCTTACATCCCAATAGATACTCCAGCGGCGGCGTTCACATTCCGGTACCGCCTTATTATCAATAGGGTATTCGTAAGAAAGTTGAGAAATTTTCTCACAAACCAGGTCCGAAAATTGCTGTTCATGTTCGCTTATAGAGCAATGACTTAAGCGCAATAATTTATGATACTCAACTAACTCTAGGGTTAATTGCCGAAGCTCATTTTTAAGCATGAAATAAACGCTATCCTCTATAATCTGGAGGTATAAGCCTCCTCCACGGCCTCTATGAACTTAGTTAATTCTATGGCAGGTAGCGCATTAATACCTGCTGCAGCTGCTCTTCCCCCGCCAGTCGCGAAAGAAGCACAAACATCACCCGCACCTTGCTTATTTTTTAACGGTGCGCGCAATGAAACCGTATAAGTGTTGCTATCCAAATTTTGGGTAAGTACAGCATGAGCTTTATTGGGGGACTCATTGGCCAGCATATTGCCAAACACTCCACTAACCCTTCTTGCCCAAGCACAATTTGGCAACTCGGTAACTATAAGAATATCAGAATTATGCTGCGGTTTCTCCGATCTTGCTCTCGCGATGTCATCATCGTAGGCACTTTTAAGTACGTGAAACGGTGAACTGTCATCATCAATCACATCAAAAGGAGAATCATAAGCCATTAATAAACGATAGAGCTCCGCTGGATGATAATGTAAATCCTCAACCGTAGCGCCGTACCCGTTGTAATTGATTAACACGCCAAGTTCTTGTAATTGCTCAGCCTGCTGACGACTTAAGTTTGCCATCGTAGCAAGCTCAAAAGCCCGCTCGTTGAGATTATCACCAAAAGCCGCTGCAATTGCCCACGATTTATAAGCTCCGTCTAAAATTTCATCTATAATCAATGCTGTACAAGTATTGGGATGAGTATCAATATGGATCTGCAAAAGGTTAGATTGTGGAATATCACCACTGCGATGATGGTCTGCGTAAAATAAAGAAACCTGACTGTCAATCAGCTGCTTTACCGCATCAATGTTCTTTTCTAATGAAACATCCAATACGTTGACATGAGTTGCCAAGTCGACATCAATATTTTTAACCAAAGCAATATCGCGCTTCACACCTGTGATAAGCCTTGACTCTTGTGGGTTGGCCTTTCTTAACTGTACTAGTGATAAAATACCATCAGCATCACCGTTGAACACGTCATAAATCATATTCAAATAAACTCTCTACAAAAAATTACTTACTAACAAATTGATGTTCAACTAAATAGTCAACAACTTGTTGAGCACATTGCTCAATCGTTCTATCCGCCGTTTCAACGTGAACATCAGCGTTAATAGGGGCCTCATAAGCTGAGTCAATCCCTGTGAAGTGTTTTATTTCACCTGCACGAGCTTTTTTATACAGGCCTTTAGGATCACGGCGCTCACAGACTTCAATAGGCGTATCAATAAATACTTCAACAAACTGTCCAGCCGCCATTAATTCTTTAACCATCTGCCTATCAGCGATAAACGGTGAAATAAATGCCGTTGATACGATAAGACCTGCATCCACAAAAAGTTTAGCAACTTCACCAATACGACGTATGTTCTCTACGCGGTCAATATCACTAAAACCTAGATCACCATTAAGACCATGTCGAACATTATCACCATCGAGAACATAAGTATGACATTTTAACTCAAACAGTTTGCGATCAACCGCATTCGCGACCGTTGACTTACCCGAGCCGCTCAGCCCTGTATACCAGAGCACCACAGGTTTATGTTGATTTAGAGCCTGCCTATCTGTTGATGAAACATCGGCTTTGTGCCACATAACGTCGGTTGACTTAGCCGCAACATCGGTCACTTCTTTATAAGGTGAATCAGTCATAACAAACCTCAGATCTTTTAAAACGGGAATAAAACGGGAACGCCGATGATGACTACCGCGGCATATACAAAACTAATCGGCGCACCAACTTTGACGAAGTCCTTCAGTCGATACTGACCAGCATTAAACACCATGAGATTGGTTTGATATCCGTACGGGCTAATAAAACTGCCACTGGCAGCAAAAGCAACGGTCATGATAAAAGGCATGACATCAACACCAAAACCTAGTGCAACACTATAAGCAATAGGAAACATCAGTGCGGCCGCCGCATTATTCGTCACCAGCTCAGTTAATATCCAAGTCATAAAATAAACGGCAATAAGCGCCGCATATACATGACCAAAGCTAGTGAAACCAGACACCCACTGTGCAATTGCAACATCAACACCGGCATTAACTAGTGCTTGAGACATCAAAATGGCTGCGGTCACCACCACCCATATATCAACAGGAAACCGCCTGATCACTTCATTAGTATTTAAACTACCACTAAATATAAGCGCACCAAATAAGGCCAATAACCCCAACAACATATCGATCACGCCTAGTGCACTCAATGCAATCACAACAATAAAGCCACCGGTCGCTAACCATGCTTTTGCGCCACTAATTCGTGTTTCTGGTGCTACACCACTGAGCAAAATAAAATTTTTGGTTAAATTACGTCTAGAGCTAAAATCATCACCAACCGCCAATACTAAGAAGTCACCAGCCTTTATCACCACTTCACCAAGCTTTCCCGATACTTGAGCACCATCTCGGCTGATAGCAACAACAGCAGCATCAAAAAGTGCCCTAAACCCGCAGGTTTTAAGGGTTTTCCCTACCAAAACACTTTCTTCTTTTACGACAACTTCATTGAGGTTAGTACCAAGTAACCCATTCTTATCAGCAAACAGCTCAAGTCCTGAAAACTGAGAAATTTGCATCACCTTGGTAATATCGCCACTGAAAACGAGCCTATCACCTTCTTGAAGGATCTCACTCGGGCTCACAGGAGTAATCAAGCGCCCTTCCCTAACAACCTCAACTAAGAATAAAGACTCCAAATGACGAAGGCCATTGGACTCAACCGAACGACCAATGAGCTCAGAGCCTTGTTTCACTTTGGCATCAATAAAGTAGCCTTTATAATCTAGGTCATTAGTGGCTACCTCGGGTAACCAACGAGATGTAACAGCTAAAGTTAAGCCACAACACACCACCAGCACGCAACCTAACAATGTAAACGAGAAAAATGCCAGTCCTTCGCCCGTGGCATCGATAAACAAACTATTAACGATCAAATTGGTCGACGTACCGATGAGTGTCAACGTACCACCTAAAATGGCAGCATAGGACAATGGAATAAGTAATTTACTTGCGCCATGATGGGGATTATTACGTAGCGGGGAAATCAACGTTGCTACGACAGCAGTGTTATTTAAAAACGCCGAACACAATGCTGTAATGCCGAATAATCTAAGCCAAGTGGAGCGATAAGAACTGACAATGACTTTTGCAGCGATAACCCTTAACAGACGTGTTTTCTCTAACGCAAAAGAGCACAAAATCAATAAAATAAGCGTGACTAAGCCTGGGTTAACCATGCTACTAAGTAATTGTTGTTGCGTCACAAGCCCTAAGACTGACAAAGCAAGCAGTGCACAACCAAGCACGGCAGCAGGTTTTCGCTGATAGCGAATTAATCCAGCGATAGAAAGCACAAAAATAGCAACCGTTAAAAAGGTCTCAATGGCCATATATGTAACCAGCTAAATAAAAACACTACAAATTCCCTATTCGTAATGTAACAAAATAAAAGCCGCTTACAATAGTCAGATAGACTACGATAAGCGACTTAGTTTTCTTAAATTAACCCTTAAGTGGATTCACTCACTATTTCGTAGTTAACTTCGAGATATATCTTTGGCTCCCCAATGCGGGAAATGCTTCCTCACTAACGCATTCATCTCAAGTTCAAACTCTGAGTATTCATGCTTAGGTTTAACAGTACCATCAATAGCGCCACGGATCATACCAGCCCCAACAGTAACGTTAGTCAAGCGGTCAATAATGATAAAAGCACCTGTAGCACGATTATTACTGTATGCATCAAACTGCACTGGGGCGGTAACCGCAAAATGGCAATTACCCATTTCATTGAGCGCTAATTGCTGCGCTTCATGTTGCTCTAGCGTGTTAACATCAACTTTATAATTAATCGCATCAACATAGCCATAAACTGCTTTGCTACCAAGCTTAATGGCGTACTCTCGATCTAACTGCAAAGGCTCTTCGGCCATCCACACCACATCGGCTTCCAGGTGACTTGAGGACGCTGGCTGATCATGAGGTCTGACTAGCATATCTCCGCGACTAACATCAATCTCATCAGTTAACGTTAGAGTGACGGCCATACCTACTGACGCCTTCTCAAGCTCACCATCAAAAGTGACAATCGATTTCACCTTGCTTTCTTTGCCAGAAGGCAGTGACACTACTGTGTCGCCAACACGAATGTCACCCGATGCGATAGTGCCGCAAAAACCACGGAAATCTAGATTAGGTCGATTAACATACTGCACTTGGAATCGAAATGATGCGTTAGCGTCTTGAGCAACTGAAACGGTATTCAAAAGCTTTAACAGCGTGCTACCTGGGTACCATTTCATATTGTCGCTTTCATTAACGACATTATCGCCTTTCAATGCTGAAATGGGGACAAAGCGCACATCTTCAAACGCTAAGGACTCGGCAAACTCGCGATAGTCTTGTTTAATCTTTTGATAAACAGACTGATCATAATCTACAGCGTCCATTTTGTTGATCGCAATGACCACATGCTTAATACCAAGCTGCGAACAAATAAAGCTATGACGACGAGTTTGCACTTGTACGCCATGTCGAGCATCAATCAAAATAATCGCCAAATCGGAAGTAGAAGCGCCGGTTGCCATATTGCGAGTATATTGCTCATGACCTGGAGTATCCGCAATAATGAACTTTCGCTGTTCAGTCGCAAAATAACGATACGCGACATCAATAGTGATCCCTTGCTCACGCTCAGACTGTAGTCCATCAACAAGCAGAGCCAAGTCAAACGCTTCATCAGTGGTATTAAACCGTTTTGAATCTTTTTCAATCGCCGCCATCTGATCTTCAAAAATCATCTTACTATCGTATAGCAAGCGGCCAATTAAGGTAGATTTACCATCATCAACACTGCCGCAGGTCAATACCCTGAGCATGTCTTTGTTTTCGTGAACTTTTAAGTATGCTTCGATATCTGATGCAATTAAGTTAGCGCTAGCGCTCATGTTTATCCCTCTGCCCACCCAATAATGATACTTGGGTTAAATCTAAACTTAGAATGAATGTTCTCAATGAAAAACGTTAGAGTTAGAAGTAGCCTTCTATTTTCTTTTTCTCCATCGACCCAGCAGAGTCATTATCAATCACTCGGCCTTGGCGCTCAGACGTAGTACATAACAACATCTCTTGAATAATTTCTGGTAGCGTTGTTGCTTCAGATTCCACAGCTCCTGTTAGCGGATAACAGCCTAATGTACGAAAACGCACCATTTTCTCTTCAACAACGTCACTTTCCTCAATTGGCATACGCTCATCATCAACCATGATTAATACACCGTCACGCTCGACAACAGGCCGTGGCTTAGCGAGGTACAGCGAAGGAATTTCAATATTTTCTAGATAGATATACTGCCAAATATCAAGTTCGGTCCAGTTCGACAGCGGGAATACACGAATACTCTCACCTTTATCTACCTTACCGTTATAAATATTCCACAACTCTGGTCGTTGATTCTTGGGATCCCAACGGTGCTTGCTATCTCTAAATGAATAAACACGCTCTTTCGCACGGGACTTTTCCTCATCACGTCTAGCGCCACCAAAAGCGGCATCAAAGCCATGCTTATCAAGGGCTTGCTTCAATGCCTCGGTCTTCATTATGTCAGTATGCTTAGCGCTACCATGAGTAAAAGGCCCAACACCCATTTCCAAACCACGGGGGTTTTTATGAACAATAAGGTCAAACTCATACTTTTCAGCCATATGATCACGAAAAGCAATCATCTCTTTGAACTTCCAGTTAGTGTCCACATGCATCAACGGAAAAGGAATTTTTCCTGGGTAAAAAGCTTTCCTAGCAAGATGTAACAGTACTGATGAATCTTTACCAACTGAGTAAAGCATGACCGGATTATCAAACTCGGCCGCCACTTCTCGCATGATCTGAATAGACTCAGCTTCTAACTGTTTTAAATGGGTAAGATTAACTGACATTATAGAGTTCCGTATCCAACTAAACGAAGACAATGATTTAAGGTAACCCTTAAAATTTGATTCATATAATACCACCTACAAAAACATTTAAAAGTTATAATCACTGGTATTCATATAACAAAAAAAGATATCAAATTGGATTTTGCCACGCAATTAAGCTCAACCGCGTGGCATTCACTAGTTAAAAGCTTCATTGCACATAGATTTGCAAGGTTTCAGGCAGTAAGCATAACGTTTGTGAGCACGCTTGAACGGTTACAGAAACAATGAGATCCGTTGCGTTAATATCATCTAATTGAGCGCTAATCACAAATTGGTCTTCGTATAACAATAAAGTCGAAGTATCAAATTCAAGGTGCTTTTCAACAAACTGCGGATACTCTACCTTCGCCTGTCCAGAACTAAATTTAACTTCAGTTGCAATTAGACGACTATTTGTAATTTGATTGGCATTGACATGCCAATCATCCGCCATATCGAAGTGCAATGACACACCAAAGCTGTCTCGTGATATCTGAACTTTGCCATTTCCCTTAGCAAAGGTCGTTTGATTAATGGCAATTGGATTCAAACTGTCAGCCATATATGAAATAAACGCATATTCATTTACAAGCTGTGTTTGCCATTGACCGTTTAAGGGGCTTACAGCCTTAGCATATTGACGATATTGTCGATTTGGGATAATTCCGTAGCCCTGCGTTAACGCCCCGAATACGACACCTCTGGCTGAGGGCAGCTCACCATCCCGATTTAAATTAATCAACTCTTGAAGTGAATCTGCATCAGAGAGCACCGAAATCATTTTTTCCAGTAAAAACTCACTTCTCGCGTAAGCAGACAACACTCGATTCATGTTTTGACTGCTATCTTTGTCGGTGTTGGTAGCATAAAAACTCAACATCATTTGCGACTGAGCAAACCAAGCTAAATCTTCTAACTCTGCATTAATTGCCACTCGCTCTGCAAACAAACTGCGATAGACAGTGTCACGTTCGACCAGAGATTGCCATAGTTGATTAGACAGCTCGGTGGCGGATTGCAAAAACTCAGCTTGACGGGTGACTTGATAAGCTTCAAGCAAGGCAACAATATATAAACTGTTCCAACTTAAAATGACTTTCTCATCAACTAGCGGTTTGACTCTACTTTCTCGACTTTCTGCCAATTGTTCGACAATCGTGCTTCTAGACCAATCTTTAGAAAAATCAATTTGACTACGTTCATTGGCTAATTGTTGGTAATACCGTCCTTCAATTCCATCTGATAAAGCCGATACCGCAGAACCCATCCCCTGAGTTTGCTTTAACCAACGCTCCCCCCAATCAACTGTTTGCATGATTGCTATTCGATAACGCTGCTGCCCGGTGATAGCATAGAGCTTAGCTAACACGCGAATCATATTCGCTTGGGTATAGAGCATTTTCTCATAATGCGGCACTTGCCATTGTCCATCAACGGCATAACGATGAAAACCGCCTTCGACAGCATCATAGGTAGGACTTTTTAAAATAGAATCAACATGGTTTTGCACTTGCCGTAAAAGCGTTATATCACTGCTACGCATATACTCATCGAGTAAACCTAGCAACCAATAGGCACGAAAAAATCGGGGGCCATCACTACCCTGCTCTTTTTGCAGTCCACTAGCAATATCCTCATGTAAACTCGGAAGCGCTTGACGCCACTGCTTATTCGATAAGGTAACACTATTACCTTTTATCACTGGTGGCTTGTCCAAAAGAAGCTTTTGTTCGACTCGCTTTGCTAAAGCGTTAACTGCAGATGGCTTCGATTGCCAGCGTTTTGCCAACCCAACTAACACTTTAGAAAAAGCTTGCTTATCAAGATATGACTCAATCCAAATCAATTGGCCATCAGGGGTTAAAATGGCGTTAATTGGCCAACCAGCTTCGCCCTTAATCGCCTCTAATGCCGATTTAAAGCGGTTATCGACCAGCGGCCACTGCTCTCTGTCCACTTTAACGCTGATATAACTTTCATTGAGCAACTCAGCCACAGTAGGATCGTTAAAACTCTCTTCTGCCATCACATGGCACCAATGACAAGTGGAATAGCCTATTGAGACAAACAGCAGCTTACTGCTATCACCACTGCCTTGGTTATACTGTTGCCGCCATTCATACCAATCAATTGGCTGTAATGCATGGCTTATCAAATAAGGCGAATTGGCATGAATTAATGCATTGAGATACTGTGGTTCAATGACAGATGAGCTAATCACTTGCTGTTCAACCAACCAATCTTTTAAGCCGTTATAAGCGACAATGCGCTTTGCCTGTTCATCACTTGACTGTGCACCATTTGCCTGCGCATACACATTACACGCTTGCAGCGACATGATGGCAAACATCACAGCCTTCACCATTGTCACTGCCAAATTTTCTACAACTTTTCGCATATTTAACGACGTAATTATTCTGCTGGATAAGAGATAGCGTAACTGCGGTTCGCATCAACTTGTTCAAACTGCTGACGCTTACCGTTTGGCCAAATCACAGTGACTTGTGCCTGCTTGGCCTTGCCTAACCCAATATGCTGCTCTTTAGGATGTACCGACATATAGCCTTGGCTACCGTTAACTTGGCGCCATGTGTACCCATCGTTTTCGGTGGTAACAATAATTTGTGCGCCAATGGCATCACGGTTAACACCGTTTTGCGGAGAACCCTCTAAGGTAATCTTCAGCCAGTTGTTATTTAGCTTTTGCGCCTGATTAGCAAATAGTTGCGCGGTATCATGATAGTTATTTACCGCTACATCGAGATCGCCATCGCTATCAATATCTAAATACGTCGCAGAGCGAGAATTGCCGATAAAATCCAAGCCACTCAAAGCAGAAACATTGTTTAGTTTGCCACCACTATTGACGAAAAATACATTACTGGCTTTAGCTGCATCAGGAAAGTCAACATCTAGCAACTCACCGGTTTCGGGGTCGGTATAATAAGGGTTTTTCTTGGAGTAAACGTAATAGTCATTCATGCCATTAAGTACATAAAGGTCGTCATCACCATCATTATCGACATCAAAGAAGTCGGCATCCCACGCCCAGCCCGTTGACGAAAAGCCACGCCCAACTAAATCACTGTGCTGATACTTAAGTGCGCCCGTAGCATTCTTGGCTGATAAAAACAGATCGTTACCCTCTACGACCCGCATATTAGCCAGCTTATCAGGGTTAAATTCAGCAGTGGTGTCTTCGCTAGGCAGTACGTATTTTTGATCTTTATTCATGGTGACAATATTAGACACATAAACATCCGCAATGCCATCACGGTTAAGATCACTTAAACTCAAGTTCATAGTATACGAAGGTTTATCGGTACCAATACTGGTAGCATAGTCTTTAAACCCCTTGCCTTGCTGGTTGATATAATAGGCATTTACACCAAAGTCATTACCTACAATCAGATCTTGCCAGCCATCCATATTCAAGTCGGCATGGGTGACAGATTGTCCCCACCCATTATTATTTGCACCCAACGCTTTATTGGCTTGCTTAAAAGTAAAGTTACCTTTATTGATGAACAGCACATTTTCGCCGCCATTGTCATTGCGACGTTTCAGAGTAGGCAAGTCCCCTTTTAAATAGTTACCAAAATACTGGATATAAATATCCAATAAGCCATCATTATTAAAGTCTGCAGTGGTTGCTGGCCCTCCCACAGAGCCAACACCACCTAAGTTAACTTGAACACTGATATCTTCAAACTTACCAGAACCATCATTTCTGTACACGTGATGCAGTTCATCAACATAAGTGATAATAATATCTTGGTCGCCATCATTGTCCCAATCTGCAATCAATGGTTGTCTCGGCTCCCCAGCGCTGTTTTTTGCCCCTGGTTTTCGGCTAAGGTTAACCAAACCAGATTGTTCAGTGACATCCATCAAACCTTTGCCTGTATTAACAAATAGCTTGTTACCCAATCCACTGAGTACCAACATATCGGTTAAACCATCGCCATTAATGTCTTCCGCGGCAATACCACTACCACCAAACGCGGGCGGAATGGTGATGATCCCGGTATCAGCATCTTTTTCTAAATAACTACGTAATTGGCGACTTAACCAATCTGACGAGCGATGTTCGGCTTTAAAGTTCTGATCATTTGAAATATTTTCAAAATACTTCACCTTAGAGTTTGAGCGATTTTTACCGGAATCAGCCGATACTATGGTGGCTTTTACGTTTTGTTCTGGTTGGTATTTAGTGTGAGCTGCAATGTTGCTTTCTATCGACTGATAACTTTGTGCAATCAGCTCCGCAGACAAATGCTGCTGCGACGACGCTTTACCTATTGCACCTGCTTCGCGCAATAATAGTACACCATAGTGAGCAATTGCTTCGCTTAACAGCTCCGCAGCAAATGGATCGGCCTCGAGCTTTACCATCTCTTTAGCATCGACTAACGCTTCTTTAAAGTAGACCCAATGTAACCCAGAATCTCTAAACGCATCCATATCGTAAGATTCAATTATCACTTGCTGATCTTTTGCGTATTTTGGATAGAAAATGACATCTTCATATTCATTGACATCATGGGGCAAAACACTGTGCAGCGCTGCAGCAACGTCAGCTTCTTTAATGGTAATTCCCTTAGCTTGCTGAGCATAGGCTTGTGCATTTAAGTAAAGCGTGCCCGAAAATGCAATCATCGCTTCGGTAAAGTACTGTTTAAAACTCGCTCTATCGCGCTCAGCCTCGGGCATCGCGAGCTTCGCGAAATATACCTGCAAATTACGGATAAATAGTGTTTGATTGACATCATTGTACTGAGAAAATGCTGCGATTTTTTGGTCTATTAATTGCGTAAGTAACCCTGACTGCGCACCCGCAACTAACGTAACAGGCTGATTGCTGTCAGCAGATTCAAATTCAGGAAACAGTTGCAACCAACTGCTTTCGATATGGTTAGTACTTACTTCATACAAGTCCGCTTTACGTGCCCTTTCATCCGCAAGTTTAAGTAGCGATAAAGTCACCAAGTCAACTTGCTCCGTAATATAACTTGTCGCTTGATCAGACAGCTCTGGAAGTTCTAAATCAAAATCCAGCAATACATCTTGCTGCACAGCTAACATGGCTCGCAGCGTATAGGCGATAGAGCCATAATGCTTTTGGTCACGCTCGGTAATCGTTACCTGTTGGTTATCTAGCTCGACCTGCCAATATGCCTCGGCGTCAGATTTCACCAAACGCGTTTTAAATAAGTTATTTGTTGCGTCAGCAACAGCTTGCTCAGTGAGGGGATCTTGTGCCGGGTAAGCTTTACTTGCCACCATCCAAATCTGTTTGACTAACTGCTTTTGATATTCACTTTTGGCGTAGCGAGCACCTTCAGACAATGGGGTACCGTAAATCAGTCCTTCCAGTCGAGTAGCTGTGGCATGGCATTTAGGGTCTTTATCAGACTCCAACTGACCCATTAACTTCAAAATACCATCATCAACGGGCGCAAATTCAAACTCAGTATTGGCTTGCACACCACCGGCAAACATCGCCACAAATAAACTACTGAGCGCCATGCGCTTAATTTTTGATTTAGATGTAAAACTGACTTCGGCGGCTAATCCATCGTTAAACAAGCGCATACCACTCTCCATTGCCATTTTAAATGGCATATCATTATAGTTACTCAATTTTTATCATATAAGAAAATGCCGATATTCATAAGATATCGGCATTTAATTTAACACTAATTTCTATTGGCTTGCCTGACCGCTAATAAACGATAAACACTCAATAGACTTAACAGCACCAAGAGGTACCAAGACAGTGAACCACTGCTACTACTTTGCTTAGGCTTCTCAGGCACTAACAGGCTCACGGTAACCGTATTATTTTCAGGGTTAGTATCGGTTTCAGCACTGTCGATGCGCCCTGACAATTGATAACTACCAGTATTAGCCGTCGTGACCCAAACAGTCACAGATTGTTGCTGGCCATTTGCTAGGTCATTGAGGTTACATGACATGCCAGTATCGACCAACGAACATCCTGCTGGTAACTGACTTAAGGTAATCCCACTGTCGGCATCAACATTCAATGCCACTTGGGTTGCATTACCTAATGAGTTGTTACTTACAATAAACTCAACTGGCCCAGCCTGGTCGGCCTGTGGGAAGTTAGGAGCTTGGGCAAACAAACTAATATCAACGTCTTGAGCGCCAAAGTCAGCATTACTGGTTAGATACCAAAGACCCATTCCTTGCTGAGCGTCCAAGGTAATCACATCCAAATCACCATCTGCATCAACATCCATCAGCAACGCATCAACAATATCCACGCCAGCAATAACATTACCGCTACTACGAATATCATTGATACCATAATAATGCCAAACGCTTACACCTTGAGCACTGATAAACACAAGATCGACAACACCATCTCCTTCAAGATCGGTGACCTTAATATCAGACGCTTGCGGCAGGTTGACGGTACTCAATTGCGGCGTTCCAGAGAAAATATCAATAACCATAGTCCATCGGCTATCATGATATACAAACCCGTCGATTTGCTCATTACCGTCAATATTACCGGTAATGAACTTACTCACACCGTTAGGTAGGCCTGTCACAACCTCTGCTTGCCATCCTTGCTCAGTATAAGTCGCAATAATAGGCGCTTCACCGTCTCTCACCAGCAACAACTGCTCTCCATTTGTGCTGGATATGTTAGCCACACTGCTAATACCTTGTTGACTTGTCAGCTGCTTGAAACTAGAGCTAGATGATGCTTCAACTGATGAGCTTTGCTCATTAACTGACACTTCAGACAATGGCTGCTCATTACCAAGCGATAAAATGAGGTCAAACAAGTTAACCAACTCAACCACAGTATTACCACTGCCGATACCAGTATAAACGGCTATCTCAGCTTGGCTAACACCGGCCAAAATTAGCTGACGGTTACCGTCATTGCTTAAATCGGCTACCACAGCAAAATCAGCACTTATGGCATCTAACACTTCCATGCTACTGACTGTTAGTTGTTGATCCAACATATAGGCTCGACTAACACCGTTATTACCGCCTAGCCCAACAATATCAAGCTGACCGTCTCCGTTAATATCGGCAACCAACATTGCAGTGGCTGGCGATAATGCATCAATTGAATTTTCAAACACTAAATGACCTAAACCATCATTTACGCGTATTTCAAATTCACTATTGACAGGATTGAAAGAAATCAAGTCCACATTGCCGTCACCATTGATATCAATAGCGGTACCCACTTCAGTTGGCACACTAGAGACTATTTCACCAGGTATTACAGCAAGTGAGTCTGCAATTAATAATTGCGCCTCAGCTGTTAGATCATCGCCAATATTAGTAGCAGTTACTGACATGACAGCTGTAACGAAGCCACTATCCTCGCCACTACCTAAGCTTAATGCTGCACTGTATTGGTTATCCGCTGATAAACTGTCTTCTAATTGACAACTTACCGTCTGTGCTTGAACAGTACATTCGGCTGGCAAACTCGTCACCGTGATTGAATCTGACAAAACAACATCAAACATGACGGATTCAGCATTGGTTAGGCCTGTATTATTAAGTTCAACAATCAAGCTGACAGCTTGTTGTGTGGAGGTTGGCGCGGGAGAGAAATACAGGTTGGCAGACAATGTTGTTTCATCTGGCGCAATAACCCTGAGAGAGTACTCTTGAGTGATCGGCGCTTCAATTTCTCCGTCAGTAACCCCAAGCACAACAACAAAGGTTTCACCTATAGCAGATGCAGGAGCTGTACCCTGAACTAAACCTGCTGCAGAAACTGATAACCAATTAGGGCCTGAAACCATCGAAAAGACTAAGGTATGCTCAGCATCAACATCTTCAGCAGAAAGCTGATATTGATAGGCTTGTTCAGCGACAATTTCCGTCACTGGCGTAGAAGTAAAGACTGGCGCGTCATTGACATTTACCACCTCAATACTGAACGCTGCAAGTGAATCACTCTCACCTGCCTTATCTGTTACTGAGATTTGAATATCGGCGCTTACACCTACATCATCGTTGTCTGGTGTGCCTGACAGTGTACCTAGTTGAGTATCGAACATCGCCCACTGTGGTTTATTGACAATGCTAAACGTAAACTCTTCATTTTCATCGTCATCATTCACGGTTGGCGTAAAGCTATATACCTCGCCTTGTAAAACACTTGATGGGGCAATACCTGAGATAACAGGTGCATCGTTGACATTGACCACTTCAATATTGAAGCCAGCAAGCGATGCTGTCTCAACACCATCGGACACAGAAATCACAATACCAGTAGTAATACCTATATCATCACTCATTGGCGTACCGCTAATGGCACCAGTTGTAACATCGAACGATGACCAACTTGGTAAGTTCACCACAGTAAATGATAACGTATCACCATCCTCATCTGTCGCTGTTGGCATAAAGTGATAATTTTGTCCTTGCTCAACAACCGTCAACGGTGTGCCAGAAATAACTGGTGCTGAGTTGACATTGACCACCTCAATGCTAAATGGGTCTAAAGAAGCTGAGAGCTCTCCATCAGAAACTGAAATAATGATATTGCTGGTAACACCTACATCTTCGTTATTTGGCGTACCACTTAAGGTGCCATCTTCCGAGTTAAAGCTTGCCCAGCTGGGTTTATTTTGAATACTGAATTGAAGACTATCCGCTGCGTCGCCATCATTCGCGATGGGGGTAAAGCTATACAGACTACCTTGATTAACAGAGGAAGCTGGGACACCGGTAATAGTCGGTGCTTCGTTAACATTTACTACCGTAATATTAAAGCTCGGCAATGGTACCGTAACGGTGCCATCTGAAACTGAAATAACAATATTAGTTGTTATTCCTACATCTGCATTAGTGGGCGTACCGCTAAGTGAACCATCAGCACTAGAGAATATGGCCCAAGCTGGTTTATTTACGATGCTAAATGTTAAGCTATCCCCCACATCATCATCACTACTACCAGGTACGAAGTTATAAAGCTCCCCTTCATTCACTGATGTTAAAGGCGTTCCTGAAATAACTGGCGCATCATTACTATTGATAACTTCAATATCAAATGCTGCAAGGCTCGCAGATAAAGCACCATCTGAGAGGGTAATTACAATCGATGAAGTCAATCCAACATCACTATTAGTCGGCGTCCCCGTTAAAGAGCCATCGCTGGTACTGAAACTTGCCCAACTTGGTTTATTGACAATCGAAAACACTAATGTATCTAGCGCATCAGCATCACTATAAGTTGGTGCGAAACTGTAGGCACTATCTTCGAAAACCGAAATTGCTGGGCTGCCTGAAATGATGGGTGCATCGTTAAAATCGTAATTAACGGCATACTGAGTCGCAGCAAGATTACCATTATTTGCGCCATCAATTGCTACATTAGCGGCAACATCAAGTGTTACGGCCGCCTGAACTGTTGGAGTAACACCAATGCTGTAGGTTTTAGCATCAGAACTTGCCAATGTACCAAGGTCAGCATTATTAACGGAGATATCATCTTTGGTAAACCCTGTCACATCTTCACTAAATGTGAAGGTCGCTGTAAATGATGAAGCCACATCACCTGTTGGACCCGAAATTGTCACTGATGGTGCTTCATCATCAAAACTAATGACTAGCGTATTTGAAACGGTATTGCCATTGCCCGCGGCGTCTTGAGCCGAGCTAGCTGCCACACTTAAATCAACGTCCAAAGTCCCTGTAGCACTGACTGTTATTTGATAATTTTGCGCATCAATAGCATTAAAGCTTTCAATGGTGCCATTAACAATAGCAATATCGGATTGGTCAAAACCTAGCACATTTTCATTAAACACAATGTCTACAACAAAATCACCGGATTGAATACCACTCGGGCCTGATAAGGTCACAGAAGGTGCATTTGTATCAACAGCAAACACACCACTTGGGCCTGCTGCAGGTGCTGAATTAGTACTGAACCTTGCCGTCCCCGCTGCAATACTTATCCCAATAGACCCTTCACCGGCTAAATTCGATAGGCTGACTTGTGCATTAGAACTATCGCCATCAATAATGGTAATGTCAGCACTTGCATCGCCAGTGGTATTAAGTGTGACATTTGATGCTGTTAGGTTGACCTGCTCTACATCAAGATAATCCACATCAAACGTTACCGGACCAGAGCTTGCCAACAACACAGATGGTGCAGAGATGGTCAAGCTTGGTGTCGGCGTTACCACCACACTTTGATAATCGAAGCTAAGCTCAAAAGCAGCAGTATTGGTGACGTTATTATCTAGAACATCATCCGCCACACCTGCGGGGATATTCAACGTAACGGTGCCGTCAGTTGTTGGCATCACATCAACAGCATAAAGCGTCGACGATGTGCTAACAAAGTTGGTTAGTGATGCATTGGTGACAACAATATCATTAACATCAAAGTTCTCGACTGCATCAGAAAACTCAATATCCATGCTGATAGTTGACTGCGATGTTGGGCTTGTCACATCAATGGAAGTTAATACTGTAATCTCGTTAACCGTAAACTGTGATGAAATCGAATCAAAACTGGTATTTATGCCATCAACCGTTGCCGAAAACAAAGAAGTACTACTAGAGTATGTGTTAACTGGCATATTCGCAGGTAGATTGAGCGAAACTTCAAAACTACAACTACTTGATGGATCAAGTGTTCCACCATTAAGAATTAGTTGATTGCCCGAAATAATTGCAGAAGAACCCGCGCCACACACATCTGGCTGCGTGACTGAAGTAACTGTCACACCCGAATAAATCGTTGTAAACAGCTCTGTAAAAGCGATATCTGATACCGCTTCAACTGGGTCGGCATTATTAATCACATAAACAACCTTGGTTGTCGCAGCAGCATTACCAATTCTTAATGAGTCAGGTGAAAAACTTTTTGAAAAAGTGACATTAGTAATTTGCAGATCCGATGTCGCTGCAGGTGAAGACAAGCTATTGCCATTAACCGTTGCATCAACAACACTACTGGTAAAGGTGTAAGAACCAGCTGCTGCATCCGCAGGTACAGTGACAGGCACCGAAAACTCACAGGATTCCGCAACCCCCAGAGTACCCCCTGACATAGTCAGCGTTGTGCTACCTGTTATCGTAGAACCAACACCACAGGGCTGTTCGGGTAAACTATTAACAGAGATATTAGGCAAGACAGTAGCTAAATCAATAGTAAAACCTATATCTGTAGCATTTGCAGACGAGCCGGCTCCGTGAGTTAACTTAAAATCTAAAGACGTTGCCCCACCTTGACCAACAGCAGCTGGACTATATGAGAAGCTTAACTTTGGTGCCGCTTCAACTGAAAACGCAATACTGGCTGAAGGTGACGCAGATTCAACATTTACACTATTAACTAAAGCACTGATTGCGGCGGTGGAAAACTGGTAACTACCAGCAACAAAGTCATCAGGTACTAAATAGTCTAAGGTAAATGTACAACTGGCCCCAGCAGCTAAACTCATGCCAGAAAACGTCGTTTTCGCTTCCACAAAAGATGAAGGTGGTGGCGGGTTAAAACTTGGGCTAAAGCTTGCGGTACCGGTACCATTACAATATCCATCAGCTGGTGGCGTAGTGGTAAAAAATGACAGTCCTGCTAACTCATGCACAAAAGCAACATTTGTTGCAGAGTTCGCGCTATCAACGTTAGTTAATACATATTCAACACTGATCACTTCCCCCGCTGCCACTGAAGTGCTAGGGCTACCGCTTTGTAATGTTCTTAACGCGATGCTCGGAGCGCTATTAACAGTAAAACTACTGGTTGAATTATCTGGTGTTTGTGTTTGACCATTCAATTGATAGCTAATAGCCGAAATAGTATTAACGTAGCTACCCGGCACCGCTGCTACCGGCACATCAATATTGATATTAAATTGACAGCTAGCACCCGCCGCTAAGCTACCACCGCTGAAACTCAAAACTCCGCTACCAGAAAGGCTCGAGCCCGCCCCACAAACATCACTGAGATCACCGCTCGACACCAACCCCGCCAATGCGCTATTTAAATCAGCGGTAAAACTGATGTTTGTAGCAGCATTACTACGATCACTATTGAAAATCGACACTTCTATTGCACCTGAACCACCAGGGACCAACGCAGATGGAGAGAATTTAGCGGTAATAAAAGACAACTCAGAGACATAGCTAGCACTAATCTTACCGATGGTTCTGCTTATTGCCGGATCGGTAATTTCACCACTGACGATATTTTTAACCCCAGGGCTACTGGCAACAACATCAAAAGAGAAACTACATGCGCTGGAATCAGCGTATGACCCAGGAATTGCGAACGAGTTAGCACCTGAGGCATTACCATTAACAAAATTAGCACCGCAATTACTAGAATAATTAAGCGGTGATGCCAATACAACATCGTCGGGCAAATTGATCGTACCAAAGGGCACCCGGTAAAAGTCACCAAAAAATAACGGTAAATTAGCCATTGAAACCGTTAGCGTATTAACGCTCTCAACAGATAGTTTATCGTTAAGCACAGACATGCTGATGCTGACATAATTTGGGTCGACGGACAGCTGAATAGGACCTGCTGGATTGCTTCCAACGCCTTCACTAGAACTCAGCCCAGTAACATCCAAATCTAAAACGGACAAAGAAGCAACACCGGAAGCAGCCATATCAAACATGAAGTTACAGCTTTCACCGGGCGCCAGGGTATAATCGGCAGCCGTAAAAGTGGTGGTGTCGAACGTGTAGTTACCATTCGAACAGCTTGTACTAAAATTAATCGGGTCGGCAAAAGCTAAATAGGTATCATCTGGAATCGTGACGCTAAAGCCAATTTCTCTAAGCGGTAGCCCTGTTTGATTATCAAGCACTAACGTTAATGAGCTGACACCACCATTACCTATTGTGGAACTCGAATAGGAACCTGATAAGCTCAAATCTGTGCTGGCTGCCCAAGTTTTAGGCGAGATGACTAGCATCATAAAAGTACAAATATAAACAAACAGCTTAATGATATTTGCACTTTTACTTATCGATTTATCCATGGTAATACCCTTTATCATAAAAAGCTGCCTAACGCACATTGTCATTTAGCGCAACAACACCTAAATATCATTCTTAGCGACTAACCCAAAATTTCACTATTTGCTACTAGTACTTTT
Source organism: Shewanella waksmanii (assembly GCF_043643685.1). Taxonomy (GTDB): domain Bacteria; phylum Pseudomonadota; class Gammaproteobacteria; order Enterobacterales; family Shewanellaceae; genus Shewanella; species Shewanella waksmanii_A. Next base: position 302,709 of record NZ_JBHZSN010000002.1, on the reverse strand, counting down.
CGAATAGTTTTTCACGACTAATTCTTTGCGTTCTTTACGGTGAAGAAGTGGCAACACACTTTCACTCACCACCATTAAAAATATTTTGACTGGTTTTATCTTTCGCATTTTGAGCTGCATAAAGATTTAAACCCTAAAACCACCACACCCTTCTAGTGCGAAACTCTTTAAAGCACTTATTTAGCTTACATTTTGAGCAGCACAAGCGAAACATAATTGTAACAGCTTTTTCAAAAGTGTGAATGATTTTGTGTTATGCTTACGCCATTAAAAAATACTCAACAATTTCAGTGCAATTTCTATCTACAACAAAAAAAACGATTATTTTTAGGGAGTTAAAATATTACAAACATAAAGAGTGTAAGTATTTAAATTCAAAGTATTGCCATTGATATTACTAACTGGTTTTACCATTGACAGTTTTTTGACGCCGCCGTTTGATTTATGTTGCAGCTAAGTTAAAATTAATCCATTCGTATAAATATAGGTATGAATATGAAACAATTCGTATTAACAGCACTATTTTTGTTTGTTGTGTTCATCAATCCGGTCCATGCACAACAAAAATCATTTATCGCCAGTGCTACTGATTTGGATATTGATGTATATGAAGTTGAGTATGACGTGGCTACCATTACCCTATCAGGTCCCAACGGCTTCTTTAAGAAAATACAAATTGATGCTAGTGATACGAAAATAGACTTTGACAAATTAGGTGCACTTGCAGATGGCCGCTACAAATATGAAATCCAATACGCCAACAACGGTGGGGTTGAATTTGTGACCGACCGCAAAACGGGTCGCGATGGTGCTGTAAGAAACTTGGGACAAATTGAAGTAGTCACAGGGTATTTTAATGTCAAGGACGATGAGTTTGTGATCACAACTGAAGAGAATGAACTCATCCCCCCTAGTAGTAACCTTAACCAAAACTAACCAAGCAGTAAGAAAACAAGGGAATAATTATGAAAACGTTTAAAATTGGCACATTGACCATGTTGCCACTTACGCTTGCAATCTCTACGACGGCGTTAGCGGACCAAGTATACAATGACGACTTAATCGTCGGCGGCAGTGCTTGTGTTGGCATAGATTGCAGTAATGGTGAAAACTTTGGTTTTGACACAATAAGATTAAAAGAGAACAACCTACGTATTAAATTTGATGATACCAGTGTCTCGTCTAGCTTCCCAAGAAATGATTGGCAAATCACCATTAACGATAGTGTTAATGGTGGTGCGGAAAAGTTTGCCATTGATGATATCACCAACAACAAAACACCATTTACCATCGAAGGTAATGCGCCGGCCAATACGCTGTATGTCGATAGTAATGGCCATATCGGTGTCAAAACTAATGCACCATTGGTAGATATCCATGTTAAAGAAGGTAACACACCAACTTTACGCTTAGAACAAGATGGTAGTGCTGGATTTACGTCTCAGTCATGGGATGTCGCAGGTAATGAAGCTGGCTTTTTTATAAGAGATGTAACCAATAGCTCTAATCTACCTTTTAGAATTAAGCCTGGTGCACCGAGTAACTCCATTTTCGTCAATGGTAATGGAGATGTCGGTTTAGGTACCGATGCACCAGCCGCCAGTCTTCACATAAGAAATAGTATTAGCCCCACTGCGTTGCGAATAGAAAACCCCCTTTACGGCGATTCCTTTGTTGTTGATAACAATGGTAATCTAGGTTCCGGCACGCTCGAACCAAGTGCTAATGTAGATATTGAAAACGTCGGTGAAGTTAAAGTTGAGTTAAATGATACATCTACAGGTGATAATGGTCAATGGAGTATCATTGCCGCCAATGACTCCAACGCAAATCCAGGCTTTTCTATCACACGACATGGAAGTGGTACTCGTGAATTTAGAATAGATTCAAGTGGAAATGTATATGTTAATGCAGCGTTAGTTCACCCTGATTATGTATTCGAAAAAGACTATCCATTGATGCCGATTTCTGAACTAGAAGCATTTATCAATGAGAAAAAACACCTACCAGAAATACCTAGCGCCAATAATGTAAACACGTCGGGATTGAATCTATCTGCACTGCCTCAACAGATTTTAAAGAAAGTGGAAGAATTAACCTTGTACACTATTGAACAAGATAAACAGATAAAACACTTAACGGGGTTAGTTGAAAGTCAACAGACCGAATTAAATCAACTTAAAACCACACCGAATAGTAAAGGTTAGCCCTTATATCGCTGAGAATCCGTTATGCTTTCAGCATAGCGGATTCTTAATTTCTAAACTCATTTCACCCAGAGGGGGAAATGAGGCATCAAAGTAACATGAGTTATTTAGACTTTTTCTCATGAGGAAAAGATGTTAAATGAGACTTACCACCTAGAAACCTAACTAGCTTTTCCAAAGCTTGCGCTTCAGACACATTTAGTACAAGTAAATCAGCTGGCCTATGACGGAAATAATCTTGTACAGCATAATTGTGATTTTCATAGGCTTTTATTAATACGTCCTTTTTGTATGGTTCATCTTCTGGAGACATGAACAACGCTCTATTCATCTCCCAAGGACGACCTTTATAGAGCCAATTATTTGCATTTATAAGGTCACTCTTATTGGGAGGTACCTTACCAGAAGCATATAATTTGCCGTGAAACCTAATCAGCGAGCTATACCACTCCTCGCTACTATTCCTGATAGTCAAAATAAACTTACTTCTAGGGAAGGCCATGTCCATTGCTTGATAGGTATAAGGAAAGCTAAAAGGTGCATCCTGAAATGCATCTGCAGATTGACAATAGTCAATCACTTTACCAAAATCCCTTTTTGCCCAATTTGAACTAGCCAAGATTGCAGCCCTTTTTTGATCTCCTACCTTAAAACCTAAACTTTCAATAGCGACCTTTAACGACGTCGTACCAGTCTTATTAAAACCGACACAAAATATCTTACTAAAAGACAATACTATTCCCTTATCTTAATGAACCCTATGGATAATTCTCTAAGCATTGTTATTTTTGATAAAAACGTGCTTTCGCCACCATATTATCCCTAATCCCTTTAACCGGTGCATATTCCAAGCTGTTTCGCTGTTGTGCAGACAAAACATCAAGTTCTTGCATTGAAACCTTATCTAAGGCTGCTTTAGCATTATCTGTTGCATAGTCCAACTGTTTCATTTCGTGAAAGCAAACTTTCTCTACAGCCTTCACTTCTTGCGCAGACAATAGATCTCGATACTTATTACAGTTATTTTCCATGATACCCTTTGAAAGGTTACTCCATGCAGAATTCATTTGAGCATTCTTTTGCGTCAGCTCGTCCAAATAAAACTCTAGCATTTTAGGAGCATACTCTAAGCCTAAAAACTGACATAAGGAAGTCAATTCAGCTTCAGGCCGAGTCACCATATTTTCGTATGTAATAGTGTAAACTTGGTCTTTTAGCAGTGCCCTCATGGCCATAAAGCCTTGCTGGTCTTTTTTCCATTGCTGTGCAGCCTCTACAACTCCACCCTTTATATTTTTGTTCAACTTCCAAGAAAGAGCCATATCCCTAGGGTCACGAACTTGGTAAACGAACTTCGACTCCCCAAAATACTTAACTAAATAAGGGTAAAACTCGTAGATTTTGTTTTCTTTAACGAAGACTGAAGTCTTACCATGCAGCCTAGCCTCATGCAAAAATAAATTTTTCAATAAACTAGGCAGATCACCTGGTTCAGCGAAAGTCAACAACAACTCTACGCTTAGTTCTGTTTTCCAAATTGAAAAATCTACCTTAAACAATGTTACTATGTCCGCAAGTAAATCTAACCAATTGTCTTGTATTGCTAAATTTCCGTAGCGAAAATAGTTCTTTAATACTGGGTTAAGAATGTGTTTTGTCGACGGTCCAATCAATTCTGGGTGGCCGTTCATCAACTTAGTGATAAAGTTGCTGCCTGAACGTTCAGAACACATCAAAAAAATAAACATCAATTTCATCTCCAAAATCTATTATATGCCAGTAAAATACTAGGATCCGTGACTAGTTTTCTTGATATCTCAAATTGGCTTTGACCAATATAATCCTTTGGTAAAACACAGCCTAAGCCGGCCAATTTATTATGCACTTGTTGATACACTGTCTTGGGGTCCTGACAAAACACCTCGTAGCTAACCTGTAATTTTTTTGTTGAGCAAACTGCACTTAGGCCATTATCAACAGCTTTATTTATGTAATAAATTTGCCCAGCTACCTGTTCATAGTTGGACATATCTTTAAGCAATTCATATTCAGGAAATTTAAATGAATACCAATCATTATAAGTGCCGTATTGCCTCTTTCTAGCTTCCATCGCAGATGCAATATTTGCTAGAGGCTCCCTCGTCAACTGAATGAAAAGTGCCTTATCGAATAATTTCGCAAGAAAAGGAATATGGTAGTTCATTACCATTGCTTTAAGAGCAAAAGGTTTTTCTAATACATTAGAGACTCCATACAATTCCCTTTTAAAGGTCACAGAGTCAAACTCAGATTCTAAATGTTCCGTATCAAGCTCTACTAAATTGTCAAAATCCAAAAATCGACGCCAAAAATACCAGAACTCGTTTGGTGAAGTTAAGCCCTGTGTCTTACCGTTAGCGGATCTGAAATCAGTTCTTGAGCAAAAATCGCCAAGCTCGTCGCGATAATTAAGGCTAGGTTCACTGAGTAGTTTTTGTATTTTTGAACCGATAATGGGAGAGCCATAAAAACGCGACATTAAATTGGTAGGATAAGCAATGCTTCCTAATGAAGCGAGCCATTGCATAAATAGAGTTGAACCTGATCTATGAGGGCCAACAATAAATATCAATGGATAGCGCTGCTCTATTTCTGCTTCAAGTATTTGACTCTCTGTATACCATAGTTCACTGTTTAGCTCGTTTAAGAATTGCTCTAAAGAGGCGTTCCTAGCAAAACTTTCAACTCGATTTTTATTCATTGTTTGCTCTCTAGAAACTTGAAGATCAAACTTACAATACGTTTCATATCGGTAATGTCATACCGATGGTCAATGGGCAATGGAATTAAGCAATTAACAAGAACCATTTCATCTTCGTATACTATATCGTTTAGTTCAGGCCAATACTTCGCGACATACACCTGATTACTAATCAAATACTCAGACAATCCTGGAGCAGCTAACAACAACGGATAACTCATGGGAGCTGATATCTGTGCATCAAATAAACTAAGTCCATTTAAATGATTCAATCGACTCGCTAAGTACTCGAAATTAGCAGCTCTTGCATTCATTGCGGTCTCATAATCAATCAGACTAAGCAAGTGCCCTGTTAGCTTACTCATTTTCCGAACACCTACATGAGACAATGATTCGTCATTTTTCTTATATGCGCTGTAATAATGAACAGCCCGGTCCTCAAAACGACCAAGTAAATGCTCCATTCTGCTGCCAGAAACATCAGTTCCTGTGCCCGATAATACGTCTTCTTCAACTCCATAAAGATAGGCACCATCAGCTACCCCAAAGAACTTCCTAGCGGAGTAAAAGTAATATTTTACATTTTCGGTCATCTTTGAAAAAAAGGCTTGGCTATTATCTACAATTAAGTGAGCGCCAAAGTGACCAGCAAGTTGTGTGACATAGTCATCTTTAACACCAAAATAGTTTACATAAAGTAAATATTCAGACTCCTTTAATACGGGCCGTTCTACAATACCTAAGTCTTTATTTATATTGTAAAAATCATACTCAACATTTAAGCTTTTAAAAACGTCTAGCACAACATGACACATATAGTAAGGCACATAAATTTTTGATGGTTTACACTCTTGCAATATTAAGTAAAGAGCAGAGCGCGCCGTATTTAGCTTTAACCCATGGTGATAATGGCACTTTACCTTTGGTAGCTCTAACTCGAAAAAGCCACCTATTTCATGATTTGTCATGAACATCCTTAGGATGAACCAAGAAGAAATCTTCTCTCAATAGATTGCTTATTTCTTCTTTATCTAAAAACATGATCAAATCAATGACAGATAAGCCGCGAACAAATGCTCTATCTCTGCCTTGCTTATACTCAGAAAAACAGGTTCTTAAGTAGTTTAATTCAATGCCCTCACGACTGTACTTACCTTCATCAAATAGTGTCCTCCCACCGTAAGGATTTATGTATTGAGTAGCATTTTTTGCCTTACTTATCATCAAAGCCCAATCGCCAGGTCCATCAACTGAACTGCGGTCAAAATGTATATCTGAGGAGTTTTCGAGAGAGTGAATATTTATGTCCAAGTATTTGCACACTGCTTTTATAGAAAGAGTCGACAAATCCAGAAAACTATTGACATCTCGATCAATAACATTGCTAACTAAATCAAGTCCGACGCCATAGTTTTTAGCACCTAAGTGTTTGTAAACTGTTAGCTTTCCTTTTAGCGCCTCTCTCCAGCCAATCTGATTGTTAATCATTGCTTCTCGTATAAGTGTTCCCTTAGCATGCTTACATATAGGAACACTTATATACTGATAATCTTCTTTAATGTCTGGATGAACAACTCTATTTCTATTCATCCAAGATTTTTTATTGTACTGCACCTCATCAAAAACAACCCATCTATCTACATGATTGATAAGCTGGAAATACCCCAAATAAGGGAAAAAATAAGGTTGCATAATGCCTAACTTCATACCAAATCCTAAGCAATGGTCGTTCAAGCGAGTTGACTAATAAGTACATTATCAAGTTTTTTGATCACGCCTCGACTTTCCAAGTCACTTATCGTGTCACTCGAAAAAAACTGCTTATCAAATTCTTCGGCAATATCTTGTGAACTTGCTAATTCTTCTGCCCACCGCCGCCAATGCCAAGCCTGTGCAGGTCTAAATGTAGAACCGATTTTATCCAAATGAACTCTAATTGATTTAACTTTATTAGCAAAGCTCTTTAGGTCTGTAAAAGGCACATGTAATAAACAAAGGTCTGCACCCTCAACTTCAACTATTTCCTCTCTAGTTTCAATTGAGTGAAATCCTGGATTGATACCCTCTACCTCTCTAATGTTTGACATCATTTTCGGGCCAACCTTGTGCATTATCCAAGGCATGCTAGGATTATCTGCCATAAAATCTCGCGACATATAAACTGATTTGGCTACCACTTTTAAATTCAGTACATCATCCAGAGAGTAACTCTGTTCATAAAAAGGTATCGAGTTCAGTGTAGAGGCTATATTATATCTATTTAAAATTATAGTATTACAAGATGTAATTGAGGCCGTTTTACTTATATCTTTATACTTGGATACCAAAAATTCATCGGCATCCATAATAACGTACCAGCCTTTACTAAACGCCTGCTTAAATGCAGAAAACATGTCTAACCTTCGGTTTTTAAACTCTAGTGAGTCGATTGGCATAGAAAATATATCTCTATGATAAACAACGACTTTAATATCTTCTGAGTCTGAAAACTTTCTGATCAATGAAACATTAAAGGGCTCAATACTTCTATCAAAAATAAAGTAGTTCTTAATACCCAACTTTTTATGATACTCGATATTCTTTCGTAAAAGCTCGGGTTCGTCTTTTACATTGATAATCGCTGTTATATCCAAGGTTAACCCTGCCATGGTAAATATTTAATATCAGTCACTTAAATTATATTTAATAATGCGTCTTTAACGCTGCATACATCGCGAAAATACACCATTTGCATGGGCGTGTAAGCTTTAAAATTGTTGACCTTATAGTGCTTTTCTGCCTGTGGCTCTAGACTAAACAGCGCAGCATAATAAGCCCTATACCCAATTTGATGTCGTCAGTTCGCCTTTATACCTACTTGTTGGCTAAATGAAACCGATAATAAGACTTACTAAGTCAGTGTCACTTAAAATCGTATGCGCTTAAGCACACGGCATACGAAGTCCTCAGACAAAGTCTCACTATGAGCTGATTGTACACCGAATTGCAACCGTCTATTAAGAGTACTTTCATCCAGGTTTTCACCGATAGCGTCCATACATTTAGTGACATTAGTGCTGTTGTAACTTGCAATAGAAGATTCGACCCAACGAGTAAACACCGGATCATCTATCTCATTTGTAAACTGGCTAAGCTCTTCAGAATAATCCAAACGATGAAGAATAAATGCGAATTGCTGGGACACCCACATCGGGCTCGATTCTCCCTGAACCACAGCCACTTTTGAATATGCATAGGCCATATGCCATAATTTTCTCAAGATATAGAGATTGGCCATAGTAAACCTACAAAATATATGCTTAGGCTCAATAGAGAAAGCGATCTCCATCAACTTATCTGCGTCGGCGGGCTTTCCTAGTTTTTGATTAGCTATTGCTGCAACACTAAGATAATAAATATTGTTTGATTCTTGCTTAACCAAAAACTGGGAAACAGTGAGGAACAGTTCATCGTAACCAGCAGTTCCTAACCATTTTGAAATCTGATGTAGTGCACCATAGGAGTTCCTATCAACTCCTTCTAACACCCGACAGAAGTGATCGGCATTAATGATATCCCAATTGATCATACGACCTAAATTGTCTATGGGCTCCTGCTTTAATACAGTCAATAATTCGTCAAAACTGTTATAAGGGTAAAAAGGGTTATCGATGCTGGCTAACACCGGAGGCTTAGTCGCTGCTACCGGAGGCGTAGTTTGTTGATAATCTATGCATTCATTTTCTGATTTAATTTCAGCTAAATACGTCAATTTTTCCCACAGTGTGTCAAGTTGACACCTAAGCCCCCTTGGTAAAATATCTTTTATTTCTATTGGGGCCTCTTCTCTTAACAAAGTTCTATCTAGCGCGCTATCAAGGCATGTAGGGTCGATGTCGAAGCCGGGTACTAATTGAGTTGGATCAGTCAGCTCAAATAAGCCCCTTTGGGTTATAAGTATACAGTCATCCTTATTTGCCACATAAAACTCTAATAGCTTTTGATTGTATGCTAACCACATCTTTTGCGCCAAACTATCAATCTGCCAAAAAGCAAAATGATTCGTCTTGCCAAGCTTAGCTTTAGTTGCTAGAACATTGGAATGACGCCGAAAAAGTGAATCACTGCATGTAGCCCAATGGCGAATCACCAACAAAAATTTGGCTTTAACCCCATTATTAACTAGTGCTTGTTGCCATTCGTTGAGAAATAAACATATTCGAGGATCTTTTACTGCCCATTGTTTATGTTGCATCGCTCTATATTTAATGTATGCGTCTAACTCACTTACCTGATTGAATTGTAACGAAGCTTCACCGTGATACTGCCAAGATGTTCCAGAATCAATTAAGGCCCGATTGTTGATTGAAACAGCTTGTCTATCTTCAAAGTAACCTTTTGGATTGGCAAAATTGGCGGCTAATAAGTCATCACCAAAATGCAATCCTGCATTCGACAACCAGTTACCCGTAAAAGAGGTCGCACTGCGATGAAAGCCAGTAACGACCAGAGCTAATTGTTCAGCCTGTTCACTTGACATCATTAACTTCCCACTCATTTATTAAAAAGCGAAGGCTAGGATATAGCTCCTTAGGTACTTTCCCAACATACAGCCAATCTATAGTATCAGGGCAAATAAACGGCTCGCCAAAAATTTGCTGATACTCAGCTAAATTATCCTCCCAAACCTCAGTATGGTTCGGTTGGTTCGTCGCAGCACCTCCATGATACTGGTGAAATGTCCCCTCTCCCAATAGGCAGACTTGCTGACAGTTTGGTAGGACGACAGCCCTTTGGAAAAAATCTAAATTAACTAAGCCTCCTCCGGCTTTGACAAATCTCTCATCTAATCCCCCTAATTCGCTAAATACTGTTTTAGACATAGTAATTGCATTACTTTCAGAAATTGCCGAAAACCAGCCGTTCTTGCAGGAGCCGCCAAAGGAAGATATTTCAAACAATCTATAGCCATTACTTTGCCAATCTAACGAAGAAAGAAGAGCATCTTCAACATCTTGGCTGTAGCCTTGTTGCTGACTAAACTGCTGAGCCTTTGCGCCTAAATGGAAGCCTAAGGTAGAAACGATTACTCGGTCATTCAATTTTGAGGCAAGTAATGACATAGAAATAAGGTTAGGACTGGCCATTCTGGCGCCATCAATCCAGAGTGTCACGAGATCCGTTGTTGCTGCTTCAACCCCCAAATTTAATGCTTGTGCAGGGCTAGATATAGGGTCATTGATGGTAATAAGAGACACATTTTCTGGCATATCATTTAATGTTAGCGGGTTCGTCGATCCATTATCAACAACGATAATATTTACATCACTTAGTGCAATACCTTTTTGATAGGGAGGTAGTAAGGTCGTCAAAGTCCTAGGTATTTCGCGCTCCATATTATAGGCTACGACAACTACTGTAATACTCGCCTGCTTATTAGACATCTCTACTCCATCACCTACCTAAGCTTTCCTTCTACCCAACTATCACATTTGGTAAATGAAGAACTTTACTTATAAACTTAACACTAAAAAACACTATCTATTCAAAAACTACTGTGTGGCAATGTTGGCATCTACAGAGCAATCGCCTGAGCTTATGCTCGCTTTGTACAGTAATCGACTGGCTGTTTATAGAGTTCAACCACTAAAAATTCACTTAGCGTATTCTGACAATACATAGTTTCTTATTTTTTCTCTATTAAGCTCACTTATAACGCCAACAGATCTAACAGAAAGGTGATGCTTATCGTAAGTCATAAGCTCGCCATCCAAGAAATTCAAAACCAGCATGAAATAATATTACAGGTGCAACGGCTAGCGCCCTCATCCCATCAATTTCAGCTCTATATCTAAGATTCATAATCCCTCATTTCAGCTTTCAATAAAAACCACATGTTCGACCACTATTTTATTTAAACAAACTAAAGAAATTTTTTCTAAGTAAACCAAATGCATTAACCCACTGCATAAACATACGATAAATATACAATTCCAACTTGACTCTAGGCTTCAATAATTTTTGATTATTCATTACTATCAGCCGATTAAGAGGATCATAAACCAACTTCATATCTGGTCGTATTCCGTAAGCTACCCTATAAAATAACAATGCTTGCTCGTACTTGCCTCGACTTTCTAGGATCTTCGCATAATCAACTGCTAGTAAAACTTGTTTTCCTGTAGGTAAGTTAAGAGAAGATAAGAATTGAGATGTCTCATTAATAGCAGAACGATCCGCATCAACTTCGCAATGTGACAAGCCATACGAAGAATAAATATCCAATCTATCGACAACAAGGTCATTATTAATAGCTAACAATCTTTTTATATACAAATAAAGAAAAATGTTATGTTTCTTTATATAATTATTTATCCGCCGGAAGTCCATATGAGTGTTGTGCTGCGAAAAATATCTTTTTTGCCTCGCGTTTAACACACTATTTGTAAAGCGTTCCAGATCAATTTCATCATACTCTAATTGCCAACGTTTAAGTCTAGTGATGACAGCCTGGCGAAGTTCCTCGTATGTATCAGGCTCAATAAGTGAATATCCTTCACCATCTGATTCCATCCCCTGTAGCGTGCTGTCGAGTGTCGGCTCAATTTCATCCAAGCCTAAATTATTCAGCGCCCTCTTGTACTCTAACGCCTCAAAACAGTAGGACGTATTTATACGCTGATTGTCGCTGGTAGAACTACGCTCCAGTCCAAGAACACTATAAAAATCTGAAACGATATCTCCACCGACAAAAATTGCTCTATCATAAAATCTGAAGTTCAATCTTGAGGCACTTATCTTTTTTACAATTTTTTCAAAACCGTCAATTTGTCGAAACTTTGTGCTACGGGATACAGATAACTTGGCGGTTTGACGATGCCTTTTCACAGCTTGATTATAACCAGAATCAATTATTTCAAGCGGATTTCTAATATAAATCAGGAATTCAGCACTAGGTACAACATCAGATAACTCCTCAATAAAGTCAAAAAAGAACTCTGACGACAACAGTAATACATCATAGCTAGAGCCATAAAACCACTTAACTAGTTTTGATACTTTATCCCGACTAATAAATAATTGTCGATGTTCATCATATGAAAGTAGGCTAGTCATATTGCCGGAACTAATACCATTTTTATTTATCATATGCGAAGGATAATAAACGCCACTATTTCTCAAAAAACCTTTATTTAATAAAAGAGAAGATTGAATAGCTGATGTACCTGTTTTCCCTGGCCCTACATGGATTAAAATTCTTTTGTTATTGGGCAAAATCGAACACCTTACACATATCGTATATTCTAACGAGCCTATATTGTTATCGTAAAATTTCGAAATTTATCGTTCTTGAACTGATATTACTGCCCATAAAATTAACAGGCACTCAACTAGTAAGTGGTGGAGAGTTAATAATTAAAGCACATTTAATAGACTAACCTTCCACACTTTCAAGAAATCATTACTTGCTCTCAATATCCACTAGACTACTGATTTAAAATATTCAATTGTTTTCAAAAGGCCTTCTTTCAACTCAATAGAAGGCTCCCAACCTAAATCTCTTTTCGCTAACTCGATTACCGGTTTTCTTTGCAAAGGGTCATCCTGTGGAAGCTTTCTATAAACGATTTCACTCTTACTACCAGTTAAGTCAAGCACGATTGTAGCCAATTCATACATTGAAAACTCTTTGGGGTTTCCTACGTTTATTGGACCTGTGATATGTTCATCCGAATTCATAAGTCTTACCATTCCATTGATAAGATCGCTTACATAACAAAAGCTACGAGTCTGACTTCCGTCACCATATATCGTAATATCTTCCCCTTTGAGAGCCTGTACGATGAAATTGCTAACAACTCTGCCATCATATGGGTCCATATTAGGACCATAGGTATTAAAGATCCTCATAACCTTAATCCTTAGCTCATGCTGACGATAGTAGTCGAAAAAGAGAGTCTCAGCACATCTTTTCCCTTCATCATAACATGCTCTTATACCCGTCGTACTAACCGCTCCCCGGTAGGTTTCTGGTTGGGGGTGAACTTCTGGGTCACCATAAACCTCACTAGTACTAGCTTGCAGTATTTTGGCCTTACATTTATTTGCCAAATCTAACATGTTGATCGCACCTAGTACCGAAGTCTTTGTTGTTTGTACCGGATCAAATTGATAGTGAGGGGGGGAGGCTGGACAGGCCAAATTGTAAATTTCGTCCACTTCTAAAGATATTGGGTAAGTAACATCATGCCTAATAACTTCGAAGTAATGGTGATCAAGCATATGCTCAATATTTTTTTTACTTCCAGTAAAAAAATTATCTAAACATATGACCTCATTACCCTCTTCTAGTAGCTTTTCACAAAGATGAGAGCCTAAAAAACCCGCACCACCAGTAACTAACACTTTTTTCATATCAAAATCCATATCATATAATAACAATTAGCTCAAATTCATATTGTTTTCAAAATACTATGCTCTAGAGCTAAGATATCTATGTCTAAATCATTAAATTTTTTCGTTCCGTCATTAAAAGTCAAGAAGTCTCTTTTTTCACCTACTACTTGATAATCTAAATCTAAAAAGTTCGCTAAAAACCAAAATGAAGGTAGCCCGTAATCATGCTGTATCACCTCGATAACCGATGTCTTTGATGTAGAAAATACTAGATTACTTAACCCTGCACCGTGTATACCAACAATGACTTCAGCTTCTTTAAAGATACCTATCTGCTCTGCAAACGAATAATCTTCTAACTTTAAAATATCGAAGTTATACTTATCTAACAGATCTTGTAGTTGACGTTTATTTTTAACTCCTCGCCTACCATTTGGTCTGTCTATGAAGATTCTTTTACACTTTTTGGGTACGCTAGACTCTATGTTCTCTCTCAAAAACTCGAAAAATAATTTGAAGTCTGAATGGCCATTATGCATGGGATGTTTAATAGTATTCGTTACTAGAAGTTTTTCAAACTTTAAAATCCCCTCGCCTTTTAAAGATATAAAGGAGGAATGTTTATAAGCTGGAAATAGAGAGCATAAAGTTTCTGTCTGAGAACCAAAATACTCATCACAAATAACGTTATTAATCGACTCGCCATTGTAAGCTTCATTTATCAAACGTAATTTTGCTGCACCTTCTAACAAAAAGTGGCAATAATTGGTTTTAGCTTTAAACGTGACGCTAGTTGCAGTAACGCCTCTATATAAAGTAAGACGGCTGTTAGCAAGGTTTTGCAAATCTTTTTTATTCAGCTTTAAATTAGCTATACTATCTGTTAATTCTTCAATGAGTTCAAAGTCACTATCAAAGAAAAAGGCGCCTTTATCATCATAATATAAATATACATTAGACAGTTCATAAACAGACAAAGGGAATCGCTTCAATACCATATCTCTGAATTTAAACCCCAGGGCATTTATATCCGAAGTCAGATTTAGCGGTCTCTTAACCTTAGATTCGATAGCATCTTCGAATTCTTTGATAACTTTCATTTTAAAGAACCTTCTTCTCTACAATATTATCTATTAGGAAGCTTTTGCTATTCTTTGAAATATAGTCAAGTTCAGACTCTGACAAAGACATCTTCCTCTCTTCAACTAATTGCGTTGCTCTTCCTCTAATATTAGCTATATGCCTTTCGAGATTTTTGTCTATATCAATATTCAGTATTTCAAATAATGGATTAAGGTCCTTTTTGCTATTAAATATACTCGAATACTCGACTACATTAATGTCATAACCTTTAGCTATTGCTTCTCTAGTTAAGTATAGCGAGCGATTCCACTCTCTTACCGCAGCCATAAAGTCTTTCGAAGCTGGCCAATTCTTCCCATCTTTTACTCTCTCCTGGTAGGAAGATGCAACTTCGACTATATCACGATAAATGAATATGACTTTTGATTCAGGAAATGCCTCAAATAACTCATCGTAGACTTCATAAAGATCAGGCCGTTTATCGCCTACCCATTTACAACTATCAAACTTAGCTTCTATGTTTGGTGAAAAACGGTGGAAAGCAAAAAAATCCGAATAAAATGTGTCTTCTTCACGCAAGTCAAAAAAGCGCTCTTTCACAAAATGTTCTTTAGTCAGCTTAAAATCATTTTTCTTTACTAAATGACCGTACCTTTCCATACCAAGTACTATATCTTCCGAGCCGCTAAGTAGTTGAACCAATGCACTCGTACCAGATCTAGCACAACCAGCAATAAATAAATTCTTTTTCATTGTCATCACTTCTATTTACTTGAATAAATTCCAACACCAGCGAATATTCTTTTAAATTGTTTATGTCCATGCTCAAAGGAATAACTTGTATTGCACAATATTTGGCTATTTTCCGCAAACTTATTCCATAATGATTGGTCATCGTAAAGCTGAATGATTCTATCCACCCACTCTTGAGGTTCAAGTGCGATGAAAGTGCTTATACCATGCGTTAAACCTGTCCCTTCTGCCGCAACTTCAGTTAACACTGTAGGTAATTGATATGCCATTGACTCCAACACTTTGCCTTTTATTCCAGCACCGGAAAGGAGCGGGGCAACGAATAAACGATGATTGTGATAGACTCCATCAAGTGAAGGGGCAAATCCATGCATCTTAATATTGGCTGTTTCCATTTCTTTATAACTAGCAGGCATGTTGCTGCCATATACATGCAATACAATATCCGGTCGATGTTTAGCAAGTAGCGGCATTATATCATTGACCAGATACTCGACAGCCTCGCCATTGGGAGTATGATTAAATCCGCCAAGAAAAACTATTCCATCTCTTTTTGTAAAGCTTTGACCTACAGGCTTCTCTTCAAGGACCCATGGTGTCAGATGTAACTTACTGTCATCTAAAGTATGGCTAGTGATAACAGCATGTTCTGTTGTGTTGTAGCATAATACCGCATCAGCTTTCCGGCATACTTCTAGTTCCGCATCTCTTGTTCTCAGTGCCTTTTCTAAATCTTTGCTACTAGTACTTGTTGCAGCCCTCAACTCCCTCAAAAAATGCAAATCGGCATTATTGAACAAAATTTTCACATTAGATGTTTGTTTTATTTTATCTATGTATTTCTCAGCAACGTGATACCGCGTAATATATACAGCGTCCATTTCAGCAAGACGTCGAGACAACACTTCATCCATAGATTGATAAAAAGGTGCGTATAGGACTTCCACTCCAAGGCTTTGTAGCTTTTTAGTATATTTACCAAAGTGTGCAAGATTCTCTGGAACAAACGTTACCTTAAACCCTAATGACTGTATAAGTTTAATTTCTTGAATTGCTGCGTAGCTTCCCGCATCTTGATTAGGCATAGGTGTCGCATAATCAATAACCAAAACGCGCTTTTCGATATTTCTGTCTTTTTCAAGCAACATGTTGTCCCAGCTGGCAACACCGTTATTGCGGTATTGTTTAATCCATTTAGCACGAAAAGTTGCTTCATTAACTTGTTGATAGCGTTTAAGGCCTTTAGTTACATCTGTACCGTGGCTTTGGCCCTCAAAATGAATCACCTCTGACTCAGGAACATAAACGGTTCTTAAGCCAAGCTCTCTGACTTTAAAAGCGATGTCTGTATCTTCATAATAACAAGGAACAAGTTCCTCACTGAAACCTCCAACCTGCTCCCACACTGCTGTCTTGATGCACATAGCGGCGCCGGTAAGGTAATCAACATCGCGCACATAATTATATTCAGGTGCTAACGGATCTTGGTCTCTGCCCACATTCCAGGGCTGGCCGTTGTTCCAGACAATCCCGCCCGCTTCTTGCAAAGTACCATCTAAGTTCAAAAGCTTAGAGCCGGTCATTCCTATTTGCAGATTACCTTCCATTTGGCTAATTAGTCGATCTATCCAGTAGGAAGTTACCTCGGTATCATTATTAAGCATAATAATGTACTGCCCGCTTGCTTTTTTAGCCGCTTGGTTACAACTTCTTAGAAATCTTAAGTTTTCTGCATTACGAGAGACGACGATATTACCAATTATCTCCTCTGCTTCTGCGGTGATATCGGTAGAACAATCGTCGGCAAGAATCACTTCATAGCTGGTATGGTTAAAGGCAAGGGCAATGGACGCGATGCAGTGATAAGTTAGATTAAACTGATTGTACGCCGGAACAATTATTGAAACTTTTGGCTGATCAAATTTTGGTAGTGAAAACGACGGAAATTTGTTTCTATTTTCGTAGCCTTCCACTACTAGCATGTGAACGGTTGAAACTTGCTCCGCAGTATAATAGTGCGAATTCCTCGCTATTGCATCTAAATGGTACTTAAGTGATTCAAAACGGTAATTACTATGTACATTCAGCGACATAAAGCCTGAAGTATTAGCACTATCTTTCAAGTATTTCCAAGGTGTCGCAATTTTGTCCTTCGCACCTGTAGCACCATTTTGCTTCTGAGCTTCCTGTACTTCAGGCTGTGGGCTAGCTAATAAATCTGGTGAAAAAGATTGGCTATATTTAACCTCTCCTTCAACAATAAACTCTTTTTGTGCTGAAATTTTAAAGATGGGGGCTTTAGCAATTAATTTTTGAGTACTTAATTCTACCAGTTGTAGCTCTGAATCTATTGCTATGGTGCCTTCACTTAGATATAGGTTAAAGCTGTGCTCACCCTTGTGAATACCTTGTTGCTTTAAGTCTTCCCGGTATAAATTTGCTAATCCCCTCGCGACTATTTGCCCATCACAAACGATAGCGATATCTAGCTTTCTATCAGTTTTATTTGACGCCGCCCAGCCGGTAATATTTCGGCCATCAATAGAATCAATAAACCCAATTAACGACTCGCCTAATTTGGTATATGTTTTAATAGACTTTAACAAATAACTTAGCTTTTCATTGACCATTTCGGCATTCTCTTTGGATTCTACGTTAATTCTTAATACTGGTTCAGTGTTTGACTTACGAATATTAAACCGCCATTTTTCCAAACTTACACCGAGTCCATCAGTTAGATCGATCTCGGCATTCGTGATATGACTAAACTTACGTTTGAGTGCTTCAATGATGTAGTCCGGATCAGTAACTGTTAAATTGATTTCTCCTGAACTTGGAAATTTGCTTATTCTGTCGGCGACAAGAGAAGATAACCCAACCGACTTTACAGACATCAACTCAGCGATTAATAACCAAGGTATCATGCCACTATCACAGTAGAAAAAATCTCTAAAGTAATGGTGGGCACTCATTTCACCGCCATAAATAGCGTCTTCCGCACGCATCCTTTCTTTAATGAAAGCGTGTCCAGTTTTACACTTAACCGGTACACCTTCATTTTTAAGAATAATATCTTCAGTATTCCAATATACACGTGGATCGTAGATAATCCGCTCAGCACGATTTTTTTTCAAAAACGCCTCAGCTAACAAACCCACGATATAGTAACCTTCGATAAACTGGCCTTTTTCATCAAACAAAAAGCAGCGGTCAAAGTCACCATCCCACGCTATGCCCATATCGGCTTTATGTTTAATGACTGCATCGGCAGTATCTTGCCGATTCTCGGGTAATAGAGGGTTGGGTATCCCATTTGGAAACGTTGGATCCGGTTGATGATGAATTTTGACAATTTGTATTGGTATTGAAAGACGATCAAACTGTGCTTCAAGCGCATCAATCACATGCCCTGCAGCACCATTGCCAGCATTAACTACAAGCTTGAGTGGTTTAATCAATGACGGGGAGATATACGTTAATAAGTGCTCAATATAGGAACCTAAGTTTGATTCGCGTCGATAGCTTCCTTTTGTGGTTACTTTCTCAAATTTATTATGCTCAGCTACCCGCTTTATTTCGTTAAGGCCAGTATCACCACTAATAGGTTTCGAATTCTGCCGAACCAACTTCATTCCATTGTAATCAATAGGGTTATGTGAAGCAGTGACAACTATGCCCCCATCGGTTTTTAGATCAGAAGTCGCGTAATAAATCTCTTCTGTTCCAACAAGACCTAGATCTATCACATTACAACCAGCGTCTTGAATCCCTCTCGATAACGCTAACTTTAAACTTTCACTTGTTTCTCTTGCGTCACCGCCAACAACAATAGATGCCGCTTTAAGATACTGCGCTGTGGCCCGTCCAATACGATAAGCTATATCTTCGTCTATCTGTGACCCCAATTGTCCCCTAATATCATAAGCTTTAAAACAACTTAGCTCTTCCATGTTATTTTCTACCATATCGATCATCTAGGCGTACAATATCGTCCTCGCCTAGGTAGCTCCCTGATTGTACTTCAATTAATTCTAAGTCAACTTTACCTGGGTTCTCGAGTGCATGAACGACGCCAACAGGAATAAAGGTTGATTGATTTTCGGTCAATAAAATCTCGGTATCACCATTAGTGACTTTAGCTGTACCCGAAACAACAACCCAATGTTCCGCACGGTGATGATGCATCTGCACACTTAATTTAGCACCAGGTTTCACAGTAATGCGTTTAACTTGATATCTGTGTCCTGCATCGATTGAATCATACTTACCCCAAGGCCTAAACACCTGACGATGATGCTTGGTTTCACTTCGATTTCTTTGTTTTAATGATTTAACGATGTGTTTCACATCTTGAACATTGTCTTTATCTGCGACCAATAACGCATCATCAGTTTCAACAATAACAATATTGTTCAAGCCTACTGCAGCAACGAGTCTATGTGTAGAATGTACGAGTGAATTTGTCGTATTGTGCATAACGACATCACCGTTAACCGCATTGTTATTGCGATCTTTAGCATCTACGTCCCACAGCGCCGACCAAGACCCAATATCACTCCAACCAGCATCAAGGGGAATGACTGCTGCATTTTGGGTCCTCTCCATAATGGCATAATCTATCGAATCATCAGGCGAAGCAAGAAATGCCTCTTTGTCTAAACGAATAAAATCGAGATCTGAAGTCTTGTTTTCATACGCCAATTCACAAGCGGTAAAAATGTCTGGAGCATAAGCCTTTAATTCAGCCAAGAAGGTTGACGCTTTGAAAAGAAACATACCGCTATTCCAATAGTACTCATTGGCTGCGATATAACTTTTCGCTGTGTCTAGATCAGGTTTCTCAACAAACTCATTGACTTGAAAAACGTTCTCAGAAATAACTTCGCCGCGGCGAATATATCCATAACCGGTTTCTGGGTGATTGGCTACAATCCCAAAAGTTAACATTTTACCGTTTAATGCTTCTGGTAACCCTTGAACTACAGCATTTTCAAACTCTGTTGGGTTCTCTATGATATGGTCAGCAGCCATCACCATCATTATGCCATCCTGTTCAGCACTATTGATGATGTCAAAGGCAGCTAAAGCAATTGCGGGCGCAGTATTTCTAGAAGCTGGTTCCAATAAAATTCTCGCCCCCTGATAGCCAATTTCTCGCAACTGCTCCGCCACTAAAAATCGATGATTCTCATTGCATAACAAAATTGCTTTACCGCCATCTAATCCATAAGTCCGTTTTACAGTTTCTTGCAACATGCTTTGATTTGATGCAAACGAAAGGAACTGCTTAGGAAAAAGTGAGCGACTTAACGGCCATAAACGGGTTCCTGAGCCTCCTGCCATAATAACTGGAACTATCTTCATCAAAACGCCTCTATCCTTTCTAAAAACAAAATACACCAAATGATGCAAAAACTAATACATTGAAACAGTGGCAAATAACTTAAGCTTCCTATAAAACTATCTGGTTACCTAACTCACAATAATCAAGCTAAAAATCGGTAGTACGATCAATAAGCTTCAAACTATTGGCTATTTTTCTGCCTCAGCTAACTTCACAATCATATCTTTAAGTTGTGATTGCCAGTGGATTGTATTCATACCAGAGCGCTTCTCACCCGATGCCTTATCTAACACACCATAATAGGGACGAACTGCTGGTGTAGGGTAAGCAGTTGCTTTAATCGGAAGAATAGGAATTTTCTTATTTAGCAGCCCGGCTGAGAAGGCTAAGTCTTGAATGGCTATTGCGAAGTCATACCAGGATGTTACCCCTGCATCAGTCCAATGAACAACAGAGCTTTGCGCCCATTTTTCACTTTGTTGATCTGATTGAACGACCATCGCCCAAATCGCATTTGCAAGTCCTTTCGCCCATGTTGGTGTGCCGACTTGATCATAAACTACGCCTAACTGCTCCTTCTCGGTCATTAGACGCAGCATCGACTTGACAAAATTACTGCCATACTCTGAATAGACCCATGCTGTACGCACTATGATGGCACCTGTGGGCATCAATTCGAGTAATCGACGCTCACCTTGGAACTTTGACCTACCATAAACTCCAAGCGGTGCCGGCGCATCTTCCGGTGTGTAAGGTTGATTGTTTTTACCATCAAAAACAAAGTCAGTTGATATATGAACTAATCGAAGTTTTTTTTCACTACAAATCTGCGCCAAGTTTGCAGTGCCAAGCTCATTAACCGAGTATGCGGCCTCAACATCAGACTCTGCTTTATCAACAGCAGTGTATGCAGCAGCATTTATAATGATTGTTGGTTGGTAGGTTGTTACGGCTTGCTCTAACGCACTTAAGTCGGTGATATCGAGTGTGCTCGAATCCAAAGATACCAGCTCAAATTGACTCGGCAATGTTGCTTGTAACTCCGTTGCCAACTGGCCACCTTTCCCAGTGACTAAGACTCTCTGCTTTGACATATAGCTAAAGTTCCAGTTTAGGTGCTAGCGCCAATGACAGTGCGTTTGCATCTTTGTTGGACAAAATAGGAGCTCTATCTTCAATTAGGGGCCAATCGATAGCCAAACTAGGGTCATCCCAGCTAATTGATATTTCAGCCTCAGGATTGTAAACATCGGTACACTTATAAACAAATTCGGCAGATTCAGAAAGCACGTAAAAGCCATGAGCAAACCCTTCTGGAACCCAGAGCTGACGTTTATTTGTGGCTGATAATATGACTCCAACCCATTGACCGAACGTATCTGAGCTGGCTCGCATATCAACCGCAACATCAAATACTTCACCGCTAACTACTCTGACGAGCTTTCCTTGAGTATTGTTTGTTTGATAGTGTAACCCTCTAAGAATACCACGATCTGATCGACTATGATTTTCTTGAACAAACTCCCTAACTCCACAATGTTTATTAAACTCATCACGACGAAATGTTTCCATGAAAAAACCCCGTTCATCTCCATGAACTATGGGTTCGATCAATTTGACGTCAGCTATCTTAGTTTCTAAAAACTTCATAAATCCCTTCTACTTGAAATCCACTAATTAAAAAAGTTTTTGTTCCAGCAGATTAAGTAAATACTGACCATACCCTGATTTACGTAATGGCGTGGCTAACGCTTTTAATTGTTCATCGGTAATGTAACCCATTCGATAAGCAATTTCTTCTGGACAATTGACTTTAAGCCCTTGGCGTTTCTCAATGGTTTCAATAAACTGAGCAGCCTGTAATAGGTTATCATGCGTGCCCGTATCCAACCAAGCTGTGCCTCGTCCCATAATTTCTACATTAAGCGTTTTCTCTTCCAAATAGCGTTCAATTACATCCGTAATTTCTAATTCGCCCCGCGCAGAAGGTTTAACTTGCTTAGCATATTCGACCACTTTTCGATCGAAAAAATATAGACCCGGTACTGCGTAATTTGACTTAGGCTGCAGTGGTTTTTCTTCTATTGATATTGCTTTACCTGACTCGCTAAACTCAACAACCCCGTAATCGCGCGGATTAGCAACGTGATAACCAAATATAGTAGCCCCTTTGCTCTGCTCAGCAGCTTTTTTTAAGGAGCTAGACAAATCATGCCCATAAAATAGATTATCACCTAACACTAAGGCTGCATCAGCGCCTGACAAAAACTCTTCAGCTAGAATGAAAGCCTGTGCTAACCCATCAGGGGAGGGTTGTGCTACATAATCAAATCGAACGCCCCAACTTAATCCGTCACCTAACAATTGCTTGAAACGTGGTAACTCTTCTGGCGTAGCAATGATAAGAATCTCTCTAATACCAGCATTCATCAAGGTTGATATTGGATAATAAATCATTGGCTTATCATAGATTGGCATTAGCTGCTTACTAACAACTTTTGTTAACGGGTACAATCTTGTTCCTGAGCCACCGGCTAAGATAATTCCTTTTCTAGTCATTGTTTATATCTTCACTACTTTTTGTTTATCAGCTAAATACTGCGCCATGACATCTTCGGTGCTGCCAAGTGTAATCACTTTACCTTTATCCAGCCACATGCACCTATTGCACAACTTGTTTATTTGGTTGATGCTATGCGAGACAAATATTACGGTTTGAGAACCAGCCATCTTGTCCCTCAAAGCCGCCTCAGCTTTCTCATTAAATGCAGCATCACCAACACTTAAGGTTTCATCAATGAGTAAAAGGTCAACTTTAGTCAACAGCGCCGCCGCAAAACCTAGTCTACTTCTCATACCCGATGAATATGTTTTCACGGGTTGATTATAAAAATCTCCAAGTTCCGCAAACGCACCAATCTCATCAACGAGTGGTTGAGCTCTTTTGCGTGAATAACCATTTAACATACAGCTAATCAACGCATTGTCCCTACCAGTTAAATTAGAGTTAAAACCCAACCCTAATGATAATAGTGACTTAGAAATTTGATGAGAATAGGAAATATTACCTCGATCAGGTGGCAATGTTCCAGCTAACACTTTCAATAGTGAAGACTTACCCGAGCCGTTACGTCCCAGTACACCAAATACTTCGCCCTTCTCCACATCAAACGATATGCCATCAAGCGCTCTATAAGTAAAATGCTTAAAAAAGCCAGCCCTACTTTTATATTCTAAGGAAATGTTATCTACTGACAGTATTACATTACTCATTACATATAGATTCTTCTTGTCAACCAACCATTAAAGCGCTCAAGACTACCAAAACCGACAATCGAAAACACTACGCCGATAGCAAATGCAGGTAAACACGACCACCAATCAATAATTTGGCCGAACAGCAACACCTGCCGATAACAATCTATGATAAGCGCTAAAGGGTTAAATAGTAATACCGCGTTTCTCATATCAGGATCGGCTATGGCATTCACATCCCAAAATATTCCTGAGCAAAACATTAGCCCCATCATGAACATTTGTAGAATCATTCTAAAATCAGGCAAAAAAGTCACCATCATCGCCATCAGGCTCCCAAATCCGCAGATTAATAGATACTGCAACAAAATCAATGGCACTAACTGCCACCAATATTGATAATCTTGATAACCTGAAAAAATAACAACCGCGATCATTACAGCGAAAGTAACTACTTGCTGATAAGCCGCCTCTTGGATATTAACTAATGGAAAAATGAATTTTGGAATGGGTCGTTGATCAATAAGACCTTTGTTTTCAACTAATGAATTCGCCGCAGTAGTGATACTTTTGGAAAACCACAAAAAAGGAATTTTACCTAAAATGAGAAAAATCAAAAAGTCGCCGCGTCCCCTGTCTAACATAACCTCAAACACAAAATAGAAGAGAGCAACGAATAACAGTGGTTCTAGAACCCACCAAATATAACTTAAAATCAAGGTATTAGCTTTAGACTTAAGTTTCATGCATGCCATAACATGAATTAATGAGAAATACTGCACTAAGCTCACTTTTTGCTACTCTTGCTAGCTTCATGTTGCTCCACTTGTTGCTCTAGAATGGCAACACGTTGGATAAGCCGGTCTAACTTCACTCGATCTTTAGTTCTTTCAATATCGTTTAATAACGCTTTTAGCAGCAAAATCATACATGCAAAAATCACCGGTAAAATCGGCGGGTAACCTATTCCCATCAATTTCGCTGCATAATCAGACAAATTAGGAAAAATACCCAGTATGAGAATTAGAACCGACAGCACAGTCCAACGAATTGCGGAGCCGGGAAGAATATTATCTCTTCTTACCAAAATAAATGCAGCAACAAAAAACAATATAGCGATTAACGCGCTGAAAATTTGATAGTTTTGCAAAATTATCTCTACTTAGTTTTTAGCAATGAAGCTTGATATCTAAATTCACTGCTTTTTCTAACTTTGCTAATACACAACAGTGAGGTGTGAGCCATATAATAAGAAACTGCCCACCAGGAGTAAAAAATTCGTGAAATACCATCTTCCCTCGGTTTCATCGATACTTCTAGTTCTTCAAAATCTAGTCCAAACCCTTTTAGCAATAGTAACACTCCGACATCCTGATACTCCAACATCGATGCTTCTCTTGTACTTAGTACTGCGATTGCGGCTCTATTATACAACCTGAGACCTGAAGTAATATCCGATATTTTAATACCAGACAGAGTTCGAAATAATGCCCATGCGATATGTCGTGCTAGGCTCCCCCGCTTTGTACAGGACCCAACCACGATATCTGCGCCACTTTGTTCTTGAGCAGCCAGCATCATAGAGATTGAACTGGGCATATGCTGCCCATCCGCGTCAAAGGTTATAACGCGATCAAAATCGTTTAAGTAACAATAACGAATACCGGTTTGCATGGCTTTCCAAGCGCCCAGGTTAGTCGCTAATGATAACAACACCACATCAGGATATTGGCGCACTATATCAGCAGTTTGATCAGTACTACCATCATCAACAACTACAATTTGGTATTGTTCGAAATCTAACAGGGAATCAAGCACCTTTCCGATGCTCTTTTCCTCGTTATAAGCAGGTATAACGATAGCGCGTTTAATGTTGAATACCTTCAAAATGGATGATTAATCTACACCACATAGTAGCAATTTAAAGCTCGTTAGCATTACATAAAAACCAATGCAGCTAACATAACATTTTTTCACAAAATTGGGGATAACATAACATTTTTTCACAAAATTAGGGCTAACTATTAACCCCAATTAAACGAATATTCCACGCTACTCTGGCTTTTTTGACTTATATGCTTCTGCCCACTTACTGGCCATATCCTTGGCAACTTCCAACTCCTTAGCTGAAAGCTCTTTTGCCGCTTTTTGCTGATATTGTTCTGAAATCTCGTGCCCATTACCAAGTGCAACGGTAAACCAGGCGTAAGCTGTTTTCATGTCTTTTTCTACACCTGTTCCCATAGCATATTTAAAGCCAAGCATGCTTTGTGCCTGTGAATACCCCATTCGCGCTGACTTTTTGTACCAGTCTATAGCCGCTACTTTATCTTCGGCAACATGCCTACCGTTATCTAACATAGATGCGACTTGATAAGCTGCTTTGTAATTCCCTTGATTGGCAGCGGCAATTGCTTGTTCATATTCTGTTGACGCCTGAGCGAAACATGAAAACGTCAACAATACAATGGCAGACAGAGAGCTAAAAATTTTAGTCATGGGTTAAATCTCACTAGTAAAACTGGTTAAAAATGTATCTAAAACCCTTGTGCTTTAAGCTTTTCAAGGAGCTGCCTAGCATAGTCGTTTTCAGGGTCATTGGAAATAGTTCGCTGCAAGTATATTTTTGCTTGCGACTGACGCTTTAATGCCCACAGCGACAGCGCCATCCCTAAGTTTGCCTCATTTGGTGGAGGACGATTATCCATTGTCATCACATTTTTAAAAGCAGAAAAAGCATTGGAAGCTTCGCGTTTCTGGATATAAATAAAGCCTAAGTTCGTTAACAGCTGCTTTCTCGCCTCATTGCTGTTAACTAATGGCAAATAAGTTTGAGTCAGCGATATGGCCTGTTCTAACTCACCGCTATTTTTAACAGCTGCGATATAATTACTTATATAAAGGGCTCGCATGCCTGGCTCATCAGTAAGTACAACTGCCTGTTCGAAATGTTCTGATGCTTTTCGCCATTGTTCACTTTCCATATATAGCTGGGCTAATGCGTTATGGACCCGAGCTTTATTCGTCGAAATAGCCAACTCATATTGATAAAAGGCTACGGGGTCTAACCACAAAGCGTTACGCTTTATTGTTATTGATGAGTACACAGCAATAATGCTCATAGCGCTAAGAACTACGATAAAAGGTTTTATATCAAAACGTTTGACTGCATGATAAATTGCAACAACTACGGCTAAAATGAGACCAAAATTTGGAATATAGGTGCGATGATCGAAAGCAACATCTCTGATAGGAATAAAGCTGGACTCAACAATTTGCGCGGTATAATAGAAAAATATGCCGAAGCTAATTAATGGCTGTTTTTTAACACAATAGATCGCCGTTATCAGCAAAGCCACGTGCAGCCAAATGTAACCAGATACCTTTGTGAACAGGCCGTCAGCAATAGGAGTTGTATATTCTAGTTGCAGCGAGTTCGGGACAAAGAGCCGCTGAATATATTCCCCTACTACCCTTATTTGTGTTTCAAAGTAAGCTAGGCGGGTTATCTCTGTGGTTTCTCGTGTATAGGCGTCCAACCACAACACCCCCTGTTGAAAGCTCTCACTAAACGCTACAAGCAAAGCAGCGAGCATCAAACATCCAAGAAAACCGACAAACACAAGCTTAAATTTATTCGCTAATGCCCCTAAAACAAGCCACTCTAATAAAAAGATAGAGAGAAAAATAGCTACCGTATTTTGCTTAGTAAATAAAGCCAGTAGTATAAAAAGTCCAGTAATAAAGCCATAAATTAGCACCTCTTTACTTTTGTGTGCCTGCCTTGTCAGTAGGTAAAAATACAAAGAAGCGAAATAGAATAACCCAGCAAGTGACGCAATCCGTTGAACAATATAAGTCACTGCTTGGCTGCTTAACGGATGACAAACAAAAACCAATGCGACGACAAAGGGCAACCAAGCTGTAGAGACCTGCTTCGCACGACAGCATTCTTTCGTTAATAAATAAACAAAAGCTGCACAGAAAAAGTGAATAGCGTTATTGGTTAGATGAAAGCCCGCTATATCTAATCCACTAACCTGATAATTAAGAGCAAAGGAGGCATAAGCCACGCCCCGAAGCCCATAAAGATTAAAGACTTCAAGTAACGGTAAACCTAAGCGATGCACATTCTCATATATCGATGATGCATCATCCAAATAAAACGGCGCTTTCAGGGTAATAAAATAGCAAACGACAGTCATCAAAAATAAGCTGAACAACTGCCAGGTTTGCTGATGTTGAGCTAGCGCTAGTTTCAAATTACGCACTTTATGTACCATAGCTCTTATACTCACAGAGGCAATTGTGACTAACGTAAGGCACTTTTAACCATGCCACATATTTGTTTTACTTCTGATACGGTTAAGTCGCCATAAAGAGGTAAGCACAACACTCGCCGACTAATTTCATTAGCAATCGGTGTTTCCCCACGCTTACCATAGCATTCAACTTCTGAAAGGCTTGGGTAAAAGTAACGCCTTGTTTGCACGCCGTCCTCTGTTAGATGTTGCATCAGCTTCAACAACTGCTTTTCATCTTTACAAAGAATTGGCATATAGGCACCATTATTACAACTGCCATCGACCCATTGCTGAAACTCAAAATCATCGTTTAGCAGTGATTTATAAGTGTCAACAGCTTCTATTCGCTGTTCTTGAATAGCATCCACATCATCTAACAAGCTAAGTCCCATAGCGGCATGCATTTCGCTCATCTTGGCGTTTATACCGACATTTTCGGGATACTGGTGACGATTAAAACCAAAGTTAATCATTTCTTTGGCCCGTTGCAAATCGTGCGCTTTTTTAAACACGATAGCCCCACCCTCAACACAGTGGAAAATCTTTGTCGCATGTAGACTTAAGGTGCTTGCATCTCCCCAATTCAGCACAGACTCGCCATTAAGACGACAATTAAAGGCATGAGCCGCATCATATATCACTTTTGTATCTAGCCCCTTTGTCAGTTTTTCGAGATGGTGTACATCACAAGGGTTCCCAAATACATGCGTCGCAACAATCGCTGAGGCTGCCCGCACCTGCTCTTGAGTAATCAATTTAGGATCGATATTGAGCGAGCTTGAGTCAATATCGACAAACTGACATTGGTGGCCTTGCCATGCAACTGAAGACGCAGTGGCAGCAAAGGAAAAAGGTGTAGTAAGAATAGGCCTGCTGCTGTCGGTTAGACCTAGCGCTTGATAAGCCACCTGCAAGGCAAACGTACCGTTTGCCACTAACATAAGATGCTCTACTCCTAAATGTTCAGCTAAACGCTGTTCCAACTGTTGATGCAAGGGGCCTGAATTTGTTAACCACTTTGAGTCAAATACAGATTGGACATACTTTTGATAAACATCTATAGCGGGTAATACAGGTCTTACAATCGGAAATTTTATGGCCATGATAAAAAAGTATAGAAAGCAATCTTTTGATTCTATCAGAATTATGCCTAACTAAAGAATCAATATTTTAAGCAAAAATTCATTCGTTCAAAATGGGGGCTAGAACAATACATTAAGTTAACTTTTCTCGCGATATAGCGTCAAACCGTTAACTTTTTTATGGTTTTGGCTATCACTTCTACGTCTGCCTTGGAGGGATTAACGCCATACTGAATCGGTTAATTTAGTTAGTTTACTAAGCTAATGTTGCTCCAAAAAAGGCTTAGTTGGAACATCCTATAAATTCAGCATAAACTGGAATTTTAAAGTTCAGGCACTCTATGAGGGCGTATCGATGCTTAATGGTGTGAATGCTGCTGGAAACGCAATGTTGGAAACGCGGCCTATAAAAACTCACGCGTAAAAAGGCAATAAAAAAGCAGGCACTAGGCCTGCTTTTTCTGCTATATCAAAATGATATTAGTTACGAGTGTGAGTCTCGATAACTGCACGGTCACCACCGTTGAAGTACAATGCGCTAACAGCGATTGATTGCTTAGGAGCGTTAACGATTACGTCAAACGCTACGTCGCCTTCGATACCTAGGCCTTGAAGCTCAGGAGTGATGTTAGTCATTGCATCAGCGATAGCTGTAGTAGTTAGCATGTAAGACTGTGGCTCAACCCAATCAGCATCGTTCTTAGCGTATACTAGTACTTCGATGTCACCGTCTTGGTTAGAAGTGTTAGATACAGAAACGATTGGAGAGAAACCGTCACGGAAAGGCATGAATGGTACGTGAACGATTGCACCATTTAGACCCCAAGCACCCGCATCAGCTTTGTCTTGTAAAATTACAGAACCAGCTTTAGTTGAGAAGTCAGTGTATGAAACAGTTGTAGTTGCAGTGAACTCTTGTGGAGAAAGAGCCTTATCAGCAACACCAGCAGTCTCACCTGAGATATCGATAGTGATAGTGTTAGCAGTCAGACCAGCATAAGTAGTTACAATCTTGTCTGCGTATACTTTTGGAGCAGCATCAGCAGTAGAAGTAACGTTGCTAGTCGTGATGATACCACTGTCGTTTGCTTCACCTAGGAAAGAGAAGTCACCGTGGATAACATAGTCAGACTTAGTCGCAGTAGCTGGAAGCGCCCAAACTTTACCAGTTGGAGCAGCATTTTCAGTAGTTTCAACTGTAACTACATCTTCGTATGTAGTCGCACCAGTACCAACAAACTTAAGGCGCTGCTCATTCACATCGATAGTAGCATCTAGGTCGTGAGTTACTGCTGCAGCAAACTGATCCTTAGCTTCAAAGATGATTGTTGCTGAGTTCTTACCTGCATCGATTTCGATACCAGTAGAAGTTTCTGCACGGTAATCTAGAGTAGTCTTGCCAGAAGAAAGGATGCTGGTAGTCTTGAAAGTAAGACCATTAACAATTAGCTTACCAAATTTAGTAGTATTCGCAGCATCATTTGGATCGATGTAATCCAAAGAAGTCACACGCATAACTAGTTGGTTTTTAGTAGAGCTAGGTAGTAGACCTAGAACCATAGTACCAACAAGAGTTACTTCGTCAGCAGCGTATAGCTGAACGTCAGTTGTGATTACACTGTTTGTTAGGTCGACATCACCACCAACGAAATCAAAATATAGTAGATCGTCTGGCTTGTACTCTGCTTCCAAGCTTACTAGTACATCACCTGCTGCATCACCAACGCTAACAGCGTTACCAATTTGAACGTTTGCAGTGTTAACAGCACCTTGCTTAGAAAGAAGAGCTGAAGCAGTATCTGTAACGTCAGCAGCAGAAGCAGTGGTTGCAACAGAAGCTACTGCTAGTGCGATAAGCGTTTTTTTCAACATTTTTATGTCCTTTGAAGTTTCATGAAACAGAAGGTAAGTCTTCTTACTCTTCATTTGTGTTCCGATTATGGTCGCCTTTAGAGGCCGTCGCCTAAAATCCTAAGCGACCTAACCAGTTAAGATTCTATGGGGGGCTATCATTTGTGTCAAGCCTAATAGATTGAAAAAATTGACAACAGTCAACATTGTGCAATTAATAGGCTAACTAATTTACATGTTTTTTACATACAAACAGGTCAAATACTTGACATAACCTTGCAATTTTCAGGGGGATAATAACAAATCGCTTAAAATTCATAAAGCTAGATAAACACTGCTCGCCAACGAAGGCGAACAACATTTTGACAACAAATAACCAAGCTATTTACTCAGACAATGACATATTTGAGTCAGCTGTATCAAATCTTTACATTGCATGTCATTTAAAACTGATAAATGACATGCAATAGGCTAAATGTTACTCGTTTGAGCCAGTTGTTATTGCTTGTTCTGCCACAGGCATATCACTTTTAGAAGCTGGTAAAGGAGTACCAATAGTAATAGCGCGAGGGTCAAGCGCCTGCATTTGGCCACTAAATGAGGATTTAATGTCATCCCATTCATTTGATGCTTCAATAATTCTCGGAGTAACCATAACGATTAGCTCAGTTTTAACGACTTCATCATTATTACTTCTGAACAACCCACCCAATACAGGGATATCACCCAACAGAGGAACTTTAGACTCAGAATAACTTGAGTTTTCACTTATCAAGCCACCTAAAATGACTGCTTGCCCACTATTCGCCACTACCTCAGTGTTAATCATTCGCTCAAAAATAGCTGGAGAATCTGACACCGTTTCAGTATTTGCTTGGTTACTGATTGATTGGTTAATCTCCATGATAACCACACCTTGGCTATTTACCGTTGGGGTTACGGTTAATTGCACACCAGTTTTACGGTATTGAATAGAGGTTGTTTGTCTATCGCCATCAGGATCCGATGTAGTCTCACCCACAACAGGAATATCAGTACCCACATTCATTGCTGCGCTGGCACCATCTCGAACCACCACACTTGGACGAGACAATACATTAACGTGACTATTCGTCTCTAAAAAGTTAGCCAATATTTCGCCATCGGCGCCTTTTAGGCCAAATGACATACCGCCAATTTTTTCAACTCCAAATGCACCTTTGGTACTAATACTCAAATCACCACTGTTAAAAGCGAACTCAACCCCTTGTTTGAATACATCGGTTAATGTCACCTCAGCAATCATAACTTCCAACATTACTTGCTTTGGCATCACATCCATGCGTTTAATTAAAGGTAATAAGCGCTGATATTCTAAGCCCGTCGTCTGCACAATTAGTGCATTAGAACGCACATCTACCACTAGTTTAACTTTATCATTACCAATAGCCCCGCTGCTTTGGTTCGGCTTACCTTTAGTTTGAGCAGAGGTTTCCCCCACCGTACTATTTGCAGCTTCTCGTCTATTAGCCGAGGTTCCAGAGAGTAACGGTTCAAGGCTTTCAGAAATATCACTCGCACGAGCGAACTGTGGTATATAAGTAAAATACTGATTCTCTTCAATCAGCGATGGCTGATCAAGTTTTTTCAACCAAAATCCAGCACGCTGCAATAACGCGTAATCGTTAGCAAACAGCACTACTGAAGAAATTCGCTCGATAGGTAACACAGTTACTGCGTTACCACTAGGCTTATCGCCTTTAACTGTTATCCCTTCATTATTAAGTACGTTCGATAGGTTTTCAGCGAGTTCATCAGCCGCTACATAAGTGGAGCGATATAAAGTCACCTGCCTATCTTGGAATAATGGCGCATCAACTAAATGAATAAACTCCATGGCTTTAACAATTTCAGCGCGGCGACCAGTTAACGTCACACTGTTCTGATCATAGTCAACACCAACTTGGACATTGGCTAACTGCTGAATGGTTAAATGGAACCCAGATTTTAATGGGAAGTTCAATGGTACAATTTGAGTGATATCAACCGACGTTCTAGGGACATCATCAAGATCACGCCCAAAACCAAATACTGCGTTTGTGGAACCTTGTTGATCTTGCTTATTCACATAATAGAGATCATCTTTAAAATATAGTTGATAGCCACCATCTACCAGCAACTCATCGACTAAAGTAAAAAGCTTACGTTTGGAGATCGGTTTGCGAATATTTAACGTCACCCCTTTACTATCCGCTTTAGAGTTACTATCCAATATGTAGCTAACTTCTAAAACTTCACCCAATACGTAATGTAAAAATTGATTAAGTGGCAACGCATCTGCTGAAATAGTGACTTTCTCTGTATCACTAAACTGTTTGGTCAGATCGAGAGCGTCTTGACTTGCCATCCGATCACTTTTCATCGATGGCAACTTTTCGTAACTAATACTGGGCTGATTGATATCAGCTTCATTTAAGCCTTGTTGATAGTCAACATTTTGTTGTTTTTCTGAGGGTTCACCTTCCAAATATGAATTATCAACAGCAAAGGGTTCAGTGGGGAGTGTGCTACAGCCTGATAGAACAGCCATTGCGACGATTGATAAACAGAAATTTTTACGCATTGCAAACACACCCATAATTAAGAATTTCTTTTGTACATCATTAGCTGAATAACCTGTTCACCACGGGTTAACTCAATTGATGTATGATTTAGCTGAGACACGGTGAAGCCTTCGAAGCTTTGCCCCTGCTCAAGTTTTAGCCATTTAGTGTTTTTACCTTCATGAGATTGTTGTTTTATCAACGCAAAATTGGTGTTTTCATTAATGACTGCTTTTAAGCTTAACTTTGACGTTTTAGTATATAGACTCAACAAGTCGCCTTGCTGTAAATCTATATCAGGTATTTCTACTTTTTCAGCACTACTACCTTGCTTAACATTTTTACTTGCAGCTTTTGCCTGCTCTTCTGCTTTTGCTCTAGCGCGATAGTCGTATTTTTCATAAGCGTCAATCAATATTGCTTTTTCTTCATCTGAAAAAGAGGGAAGAAGATCTGCGTCATTAGTAAAACCATATTCTACGATCTCATCAGAGGTTGATATTGGAACCCAAATCCTATCTGAGAAATCGTAAACCGCACCGACGCTTGCAACAGAAAAAGCAGCTACAACGAACTTAAAGTGTGCATGTGCGACTATTTTAGTTAGCATCACCGACCTCGTTGTTCATATAATAATTTAACGTGATTTGACCGTTAGCATCGCCAATGCGTGTTGTAGATTGACGCCTAAATGCAAATACAAAATCATCTACTTCTACCCACTGTGCTTGTGATTCTATCTCGGCCATTAAACCAGGAAACTTTACACCATCTCCTTGAAACCGGACTTGCAGTTGAAAAAGTGTCAAATTGAATTCGTTAACTTGTTTGGTGGCAAGCCACCCTATTCCTGTAACATTGAGTGCATACTTTTCTATCAATGCTTCAAGATTTTGTTGATTTTGCAATTTAAACTGATTTTCTGCTTGAAACGGATACAAACGCTCCCTATTAGCCTTAACTAACGCGCGTAGCTTCGGCAATAACGGTTCAATTTTTTGTTCATTTGCCATGGCTTGCTCAGCTTTCATCACGCGTTTGCTTTCTAATACAAGCGTTGCTTTTCTTTCATTTTGCCACTCGATAACGGGAACACAAACAAACCGAGCAAACACTAAACCAGCCAACAAAAACAGTAAGTAAGGCTTTTCTTTAAAAATATCCATTAACCAGCCTCTTTAAGACGGAAACTAATGGTAAAAACTTCGTTATTGCGACTTTTACGAATTTGACTATCGAACTTTGCATCGGTAACTAAAGGGTCTTGAATCAACATATCTAACAACTTCGTCGCTTGTTTGGTCTCGCCATTGAGAACATATCTATCATTTCTAAATCGGATAGTTCTAAACTTGGCTTGTTGCATTAATGGTTCAAGAACAAACCAAAATGAAGTTTTAACGGCTTGTGATTCAATAAAAGCCTGTTGCCGCAACAGTTTTTCTGTCAGCATGTTGTATTCATTTTGAATACTTAGCGCTTGATTAACTTGCTCAGTGTTGTCTGCAATTTGCGCATCTATACGATAACCTTGTAACTCAAGGTATGCACTGCTGACAACAAGATAAAGGCTAATAGCTCCTCCAAGCGTTAGGCATAATGGTTTAACTAACTCCTGAAAATCAAGCTTTTTCTCTTGCTTAACTAGAAGGCTTACGCCGTATTGAGCTAACAGTTTTGGTAACTGAGCAGCAGTAAAAACAGCAAACTGCTGAAATGACATTAAACTGCTATCGTCTGAATTAATCGTCCGGACACCAGAGGCCATTGAGAATGCGTTGACATCTTGTATCATGCCGCCTTTAACCGTCGACACTATTCCTTGCGGTGTGTTGACAACATAGACTTGAGTTGCCTCACTTTGGAACTCTGTCACATCAAAATGTGGTCGCTTGTAACCGATTAAAAAAGACTCAGGAACGACTATTTTTGCCCCTAAGACCTCATTTAATTGCCATTGGTTACTCGCTGTTTTGCCATCCTGTTGTTTATAAGTAACAAATTGTGATAGGCCATCATTTGCCGATAATTCTAAACGAATAAGCTTTTTTACTTCTGCTGTATTTTCAATGGGGTATTGCTTACATGATTCA
The DNA here is from genome assembly GCF_043643685.1 of Shewanella waksmanii. Classification (GTDB taxonomy): domain Bacteria; phylum Pseudomonadota; class Gammaproteobacteria; order Enterobacterales; family Shewanellaceae; genus Shewanella; species Shewanella waksmanii_A. The sequence continues at coordinate 267,039 of NZ_JBHZSN010000002.1, read as the reverse complement.
TGATAATGTTGCCGAGACAATATCAATACATTGGGTTTAAAGCCCTGCTCTGCTTCTTGCCAAGTGAATTCACCATCGACCGAATCCACCAAACGATAAAGTTTAGTGTCGAGATAGCCTATGCCCATGTAGGCAACAGATTTTCTAGTAAGCGCTATAAATTTATTCATTATTACCAATTCGAAGCTACACTATCCACTACAGTCCCATCGGCCTTCGCATACGGGTCTAATTGTACCGTCATCTCTTTCTCTAATTTTGCTTGACCGTAGTTTACCTGAATATTCAGTCTAAATAAGTCACTTTTTGACAAAATAATCCCTTCTTGATCATATACTCCAGTTAACTGACTAAATTCGCTTCGCGTTAAAGAACCTTTGCGCCTTAAATCAAGAATATCGTTAGCATCGCTATTTAAGTATGCTTTTAAAACAGGCTCAGGTGCCATCATGGGGTTAAAATAGCTAGCTCTAGGTACTGACAACAATGGCTCTAATTTTCGCCACAATTCGTCATCCATACCTTTAATTAATCTAACTTCAGACTTAAGTGTTATTGGCGCATTACGGGGGCCAATTTCATAATCGCCTTTTTCAGCACCATTTAACCTTTTTAAATCATCACTGTCTTGCCAGTCCAATAAACTATCTGTAATCGTACTGGCAATATCGGCTGTTCCGCCTAAATTTTGAATTGTTCTTCTTAGTAACGTTTGATCAGGAAACTCAGTGTTGATTAATCCAGCCACATCTTGAATTTTTACCTTGGTATACTGATCAATTTCAATTGGGGTTGCGTAAAAGTTATACCCTTCTGGTAAGGGGTACAAATGGCTATCCGTCGCTTCCTTTGTCAGAAGTTCAAATAGTACCTTCGATTCAGCAGAGCGTATTAATAAACCTGCTAACACCCTATCGTTCGCTGCTTGGGCTACCGATACTTGTTGCCTAGCCGTAATAGTAAAATAGAGTGCCAGTACGGAAATAATCGCACTGATCAACAGAACCTGTAATAACGCTATGCCTGTTTGTTTGCGTATAGGAACGCGAACCTGCATCCCCAAAAAAGATTGCCTATATTGCATATTATAGCCCTGGAACCTCAAGGCCTCTTTCGGGGTGAGAGGCAAAATTAGCATGATAAGTAAGCGACACTTCACTATTATCAGCTGCTCTATAACGAACTTTTAACCTAGCGATCTCAGGAAACAAGCCCGTAGCGATCGAGTCATATTTCTTATGCCACGATTTATCAGCTTTACCAATACCTGACATTTGTACATTTTTATCGTTCAACGTAGCCCAGCCATAATATTCGAAATCTACGCTAACAACATTGTCTACAACAACCAGCCTATGAGTAAACTGAAAACCTTGACTTGGGGTACTCAATATAATGTTATTTGCGTTTACTTCTCTGTATACCAATTGTTTTATTTGGCTATTCTCCAAAGCATCTTCCAAAGAGATACGATAAATAACCCCTTGATTATTAAACACTCCATACTCGCTCGCTGCGGTTATGGAGTTAGACTCGCCAACAAAATACAACCCCTTCTTTGTGTCTGGTTTTGTCACAACTAAGGGAACGGTACTTTGCAAAGTTCTTTTAGTCAGCTCTACATTTTTTACAAAAGCGGCTGTTTGTTTATAGTTACCTAACTCTTTTTGCCAGTTGTTGCTAAATAGGCTGTAGCTATAACTGGCAATAAACAATATCAGGCTAAGCAGCGCCGTTGATATTAGCAACTCGATCAGTGTGAAGCCTTGATGAGACTTATTTGCAGACTTCATTATGGTGCTAAATTCCAGCTAAACTCAACGTAACGATACTGCCTATCGTAATCTTTGTAGTTTGCATCGAGCTCCACCTGCCATAGCTTAAAGCGATTATTTTGCTCAACTGCCAGCCCTGCCTCTGCTAACATTTGAGGCGGAGCGGCTTGAAAGTCTATCATTTCAGCTTTCCAGCTATATGCAGCTTCACCCATCTTTCCCGAACCAGACAGCTTGTCGATACTCGCTTGCCCCTTTTGACGAATCTCAAGCTGAATCGCATCAGTCATTACTGGTACTAATCCATTAATATAAATACTTCTTTCAGCTTTATGGCTAGATAGAGTTGCACCCCGATATATCAAGGTGGTTGTCGCTATCACTAAGAACATGATAAAGCCTGCGACTAATACCTCCATTACGGTAAAGCCATTCTGTTTAGACATTAACTGGAAGTTTGTCATTTAAACTCCCCGGAACTGACGAGTTCAATTGGGTAGCTTTCTCCACCTATTTGATAAATGGCTTGAGACTTTCCATAAAAACCATTTTTATTTAGGCCAATGAATTGAGGCTGAAAAAAAAGTGATGAGAACTGAATTTCGTCAACAATGTTACCTTGATCGCCTTTGATATTAGCTGAGGCCAATCTTCCTTCTAGTGAAACCACTAATGGTTGCCCACGGTTAAACGCAGTGTAAGAAACTTTTTCTAACCAATTTCTGAACTGCATCTCTTCCGTTCTTACATTCATTTTGTCGACGTTTCTAACCGCTAAAGGCCCAACTAAACTCAATAAAGTCCCCATTATCACCAATACAACTATTAGCTCTATAAGGGTAAAGCCTTTGCTCCTGCTACTAGAAGCCGACATCGTTAACCGCAACCATGCTCATCAACATAACCACGACAACTCCACCGACAATGCCTCCCATAAATAAAATAAGCAAAGGCTCAATCAGCGTTGTCATTTTTTCTGTCCAAGATTCAAACTCCTGACGGCTGCGATTAGCTATTTCATCAAAAACTTTGGCTAAGTTACCTGACTCTTCACCAACTTCTAACAGTGAGATATAAAAATCTGGGAACAACGAGGTTTGTTTTAACGCTGGTGACAAACTATGTCCATGCTTAACCTTACTACGGACGATCTCCATTTCTCGTTGCAAAACTTGGTTTTTAATATTGCCTTTTGCTAAAAAGAGTGCTTTATCAATAGGCAACCCTGCTTGCAACATCATAGCTAGCGCACTATTGAATCTAATACGTTCGGTCACCAGTACGGAGTTTGCTAACCCAGGAATCTTTAATAAGGTTTCTTGCCATAACTTCAAAAAATTTGGTTGCTTAAATAAATGGACTAACGCGAAACCACCTGCTACGACACCAAGTGCCATAAACACTTGATACTCCTGCATCCAATTACTTAACCCTAAAAGAGCCTGCGTGTACCATGGTAACGTTTCTGGGTCAGTAAATAGAACTGATAATTTAGGCACAATGAAGTTGAATATGAATACAATACATAAAATACAAACAGCTAAAATGACAAACGGATATGTCAAAGATGAAATGATCTTTCGCTGTAAATCTCGCCTAAATTTTAAGTCCTCAGCCAATTTAGCAAAGATTTCTGGCAGATTACCTGATGCTTCGCCGAGTTCGACTAGATTAATATACAGGGGGTCAAATACATCATCATGAGCTTTTAGCGCTTCAGACAAGCTTTGACCTTTAGAGATGGAGCCACTGATGTTACTCAGTAACTTGACCAAAGCTGGCTGCGCTTTAGAGCGCTTAATAATATCTAGCCCCTTGTCGATCCTTACTCCGCTAGATAGTAGTAGACTTAACTCAGCAGTTAGAAACTCTAAATCAGCTAAAGTTACTTTTTTTGAAGCGCCAAATATAGATGCTGCAGACTCTTTGTGCTCGCTCACTTCCGACGGTAATAAGCCAAGGGATTTAATCTGAGTAACTGCTGCTTGCTTATCAATCGCCTCTACCTGGCCATCAACCTTAGCACCTGCTTTATCATAGGCTTTGTATGTAAAAACCTTCATTAACCAGCTACTCGTAAAACTTCTTCAACGGTCGTCTGCCCCAAAAGTGCCTTGTAAAAACCATCTTCCAACAAATTTCTTTTGCCGCTTTCGCTATTATACTCTCGTGCTTTACTAATAAAGTCCGAATCTTTTGGTAGTTTCATGATTTGCTCATCACAACGCAAATATTCATTAACAGCAATACGCCCCTTATACCCAGTATTCCCACATGCTTCACAACCAACGCCCTTGACTAACTTGACGTTATCGATTCCAAATTTAGATGCCAACTGATTCAGTTCGTACTTAGCGATGAGTTCCTCTGATTCTGGATCTTCACATGCACATTGCTCACATGTTCTTCTAGCTAAACGCTGCGCCACAATAGAGATTAGTGCCGCGTTGAGAAGAAATTCATCTACACCTAAATCAAGTAATCGAGTATATGCACTGGCCGCATCATTAGTGTGGACTGTAGAAAAAACTAGATGTCCTGTTAGCGCGGACTGCATTGCTATTCGAGCCGTTTCCTTGTCTCGAATTTCACCAAGCATAATAATATCTGGGTCTTGACGTACAATGCTTCTCAAACCTGCAGAAAAATCAAAACCGATATCACTATTAACTTGAACTTGGTTAATTCCTTCCAACTGATACTCTACAGGATCTTCTAATGTAATAATTTTTACATCGTCGTCATTCAGTTCATTCAAAAAAGTATACAGAGTCGTTGTTTTACCGCTACCAGTAGGGCCGGTCAGCAGAATTACGCCGGCCGTTTTTGCTAAGTCTTGATTAACATAATGTTGTACGTCATCGGCAAGTCCAAGTACTTCCATATCGTACCTAACAGACTCTTTGCGCAAAAAACGCATTACAACACTTTCACCTTCATTCAACGGTAGTGCTGAAACACGTATATCAAGCTCTTGGTTGGCGATTTTCATTGCGATTTTGCCATCCTGCGGACGCCTCCGCTCGGCAATATCCATGCCCGACAATATTTTTAGTCTAGTAACAATAGGTAGCTGCATACGCGGCGCTAGCCGTTCTACTTCATGCAAAACACCATCGATTCGATATCTAACTCGATATCTCCCCTGGAATGGCTCGAGGTGCATATCTGATGCTCCCTGTCGCAAGCCACGGGAAATAAGAGAATTAAGCAAGTTAACTGTTGGTGCTTCAGATGCTAATTCTCGCAGGCGTTCCTCTTCATCGCCAATTATTGCATCATCACTATCAACTGCAGCATTTATATTGAATTTTCGATTAAGTGTCTGTATGTCAGCTTCCGTGCCGATAAACAACCTAGCTTCAATCTGGTTGCGACGAATAAATTCGTTAACAGACAGATCTAATGGGTATTTAGCAACAAATGTCCAGTTTTTACCGTCAACAGCCAATAAACTCCAACAAGCATCATCGAGTAACTGGAAGGTTTCTGCTTCAATATTTGGTATCTCAGCTTCCAACCATTCGGTAATATCGAGTTGAGGCAACTGAAAATAGCGGCTATACACTTCCGGTAAACTATCTTCGGGGAGACTCCCTAAGTTCACCAATATCTGCTCCAGATAGCCGCCATATTTTGCTTGATACTTTAAAGACTTATCAAGATCGCTGTCGGATATATGAAACTCTGTCGACAGTAGTTCTGGCAAGGTCATCATTTATGTACGATATCCTCGTTATCACCTTCACCACCAGGCTGTCCATCTTTACCATAAGAGGCTAAAAAGTAAGCTTTACCATCTTCGCCAGGCTTTTTGTATGCATAAGGATTTCCCCATGGATCTAACGGCAAGTCTTTTGGCAAATAAGGGCCGTCCCAAGTTGGTTTATCACTCTTACGTAACTCTTCTAATGTGTCAGGGTAGTCGCCATTATCAAGACGATATGTGTCTAGTGCAGTCTCAAACATCTGCATTTGAGCCGCTGCCGTTTTCTTTTGTGATGAGCTTACTTTAGAGAACATTGCTGGTGCCACCAAAGAAGCCAACAATCCAATAATAACGATCACGATAAGCAGTTCAATCAGAGTAAAACCGCGCTTGTTTTTTTGCATCATTTTCTAGTCACCTAAAATTTAAGTGTTGTGGATATTATCAATCTTGCTAGTACATCGGCAATACTTGAGCACATTTAATGTGTTGCATGATAAGTTATGTAAAAGCTTTCTTGTTTTTCAATGGCAAGTGTTGAGTAAATGCTACACAGTTATAGCCGATTTTTGATGGCTTGAAGCGCGTAGCAAGAAAAGTAAAATACAGAGTTTATCAGCGATAGTTTTTCTACTTCTCGGTACACTCGCCACTGATATTTTGCTGCTGTAATTTTATTAGCGGAAACAGATGACACACCAACGTAGTAATCAGCTAAGCTTTCTTGTATTCCAAAAGCACGATCCGTCTTTTTAAGGATCTTTAACCACAATGCTAAATCTTGTCTTTTAGCGATATTAGGCATAAAAACTTTGCCCAACTTTTGGGTATCATAACAAGCGGTCAAACACCCAATACTATTAGTTCTCAAAATGTCGTTATAACTCACCGAGGCTGGAACTTTCATTGTTCCTAGCTTATGTCCATTTTGATGAATACGTCCATACCCAGTGTAAGTCAACGCTGACTCTGTAGTTAGCATAAACGCGATTTGTTTAGCCAGTTTTTCTGGGTGCCAGGCATCATCAGCATCTAGAAATGCAATAAACCGACCTTTAGCGGCATCAATTGCTCTATTTCTTGTCACTGCAGGCCCACCGTTCCATTGCCTCCGGATCAATCTAATACGAGTGTCCTTGTCGACGTACTGCTGAATGACTTCGACTGAAGCATCACTTGAGCAATCATCAGCAATTATCATTTCCCAGTCACTGTACGTTTGCGCTAGCACTGATTCGATTGTTTTAGTGATTGATTCACTACAATTGAAAGAGGGTGTAATGATGCTAACTATTGGACTATTCATATACGACCTTCCAATTGTGTTTTAGACATTAAAAACCCTTTCAAAATGGCTCGATAAGCACTTGTTCCTTGTAATGAAAATTTATTACGATTCTTAATATAAAAATAATTTACAGCTAGGAACCCTAGTATCAGCCCATAAATTTCCCTAAACGCGACACCACGGCAAGCCAAGGTTGCTTCACTATCAAATACCTTTCCTGAGGAAAGTTTGGGGTGATGAGCTATTACTAAAGGTCTATAGAATAATTTCGCACCTCGCTCAAGAAGCCGTGATAAGTAAACCGGCTCTTCACAGGCCGGCAAAGCACTTCCAGCCCCTAGATACTCAGGAAAGCATGCCTGCTTTAATACGTGAGTCCGTACTACCATCTCAATTGAACCAATACGCAAAATACTTTGTTTATTGTGTTTTTTAGCATTACTCGGATAATTTTTTATCAGCTCGCCAGATTCCTGCTCCGAAATCTGAAAGCTGATCATATCAGCACTAGGATTTTGGCTAAATGCGTCGCAAACAATGCTGTAGAAATCTTCAACTAACGCAACATCATCGTCCATGATCAAGCTAATGTCGCCATCCGAAACCGTTATTGCTTTATTTCTACTTTTCGATAACCCCCGGTTATAAAGCCTGTGATACTGAACATCTTTACGATCGAGCAATGATTCAATTTCAGCAGTATAATCTTTGGAAGATGTGCACTGATGAATAATCTTGTAGCGAACGTTAGCGCTCTCTGGCATTAAAACCTTAATGGATTCAGCGAGTCGGTCTCCATATGTTGAAATTAGTACATCTAGAATCATTATTTACCTTAAATATCGTATGACTGACAGGGGTTACCCCTTTAGATTGTCGACTCGCGTTTTTAACCAAGACATGTTTCGCTGGATATATAAACTAAGCGCACTTTTATAATTTCTAGGGCTTATTGATTTTATTAAGTCAATAAAACCAAAACCAGAACCTGACACTTTAGCCTCCAAAATGGTTAAAGACTTAAGATGGGAGGGTTTAAGCAAGTCCCTATGTTTGTATTTGAATTTTTCAAAGCCTTGAAACTTGCGATTAACACTCGATGAGATTCTTACCCCCCCATGCTCGGTTTCCAAAATATAATTCGTTGCGGCGATTTTTAGTGCCTTAGGATTATTTTTTAGTAACCTAACCCAGGTATCATAATCTTGAAATGCAGGCATTTCGACATCAAACCCACCTATCTGTTCAAATTTCTTTTTCGTTGTGAATACTTGGTTCCCAGCAAGATTATGATGTAGCATCTCATTCAAACCAAACTCTCCAGACTGAAATCCATAACTTCTGGGGATCATAGTGCCATTTTTCATCAACTCTTTAACGTTAGAACAAACAAACGCATATTGTTCTTCATAGGCATCGACAAGCTGACGAACTCTTTCAGGCAAGAAATAATCATCATCATCTAAACCCGTAATAAAATATCCTGTCGCCTTTTGAATCGCTCTATTACGCGAAAAGCAAGCTCCACGGACGACATCGTTGCGTAGATAAATAAAATCGTAATCCTTTTGCAAAGCCGCTATGGTCTCTGGGGTATTGTCATTAGAAGCGTCATCTACCACTATTAGCTCAATCTCTTTGTAATCTTGCTGGATTACCGACTTTATTGCTCTTTCTAGCAGTTGACTTCGATTCTGGGTAATTAAATAAACAGTAACCAACATGGTGTGTACTCTTTAATAGGTGGTTATGAATTGAGCGGTGATGAATAAATTTTTGACCAACCACAGCATCCCGAAACTTAACAACATCGTGGTTCTTAGCCAGAGCTCCGCCTTAAATCGACTAAAAGACAACGCAAATAGATACACTTCATAAGGGCAAAATAGGTAAAAAAACCTAAGTGACAAAAGGTTAAGTTCATGTAACGCAGCCATGCCTAAAAAGCCAATAACAAAGGTAGTAAGAATGACATCAAACCTTTTAGAATATTGCCTTAAAAACCGACTATCAATAATACAGTAACAGATCAGTAGGAAGTCAAATAAGATCGCAATACTCAGAAAGTTGGTAGAGCCTGCTTGAGTGATCATATAGTTGGCAACTCTATACATTGACAAACTATAAGGCGCAAGCAGATTAGCTAGTTCTGAGAGAAAATCGACATTTGCGATAACTACAAAAATAAACGTAAAAACAAGAATGTAAAGTGGTCGCCATTTAAAGTTTCGAAATGGCCAAACACAAAGAAATAATACCGACATGCTATGAAACGTGGTTGCAAGCAATGTAAACATCAAAAATTGTATATGCTTGCCGTTTAGCATCTTAATAAAGGCATAAGTACAAATTGCTACAGCAATACCTTGTCTTACGATGTTATATTGAAGCGTGATGAAGGTAAACGTACAAGTATAAAGGAAAAACAGGATCGGTCCGAGTCGACCATCTAGCAAGCTAAATGAGCGATATATTATTGCAAGAGTAAATAAATTTAATACAAACAAAAAACCACTAAAAGAGATACCTAACTCTCTAAATAGTGATGCTAGTGTAACAAAACCTATTTCAATTCGTTGTGCTTCAAAGCCAAAACTTTCCTGAGCTAATGCTGTAAATAATGGTTTAATATCATGGTAGATTTCAGCATAACGTAATGTATCGGTTCCTATCGACAAATCTCTAAAGCCAATAAAATAGGCTATAAGAATAATTAGCGGCGCAGCTATAATAAATTGCGATCTTTGAACTTGTGCAGCAGTAAATGCAAATAATGCAGCTATGACGCCTAAAAAAACGTAAAAAAGCACACTATTTCTTTCTTATCACGTTAAGTAAAACAAGTACCACCGACATAATTCCGCCAAAAAAACTGAATAATATACAGATTAATGCTCGACGCGGCGATGACTTTTCTTCGGGCACAATAGCTGGATCGACAATTTTAAACGCATACTCTGCCTGTGCTTCAGCCAACATTAACTTTTTTGTTTGTTCTTCTATCAACTGGTAAAAAATCTTATGCATCTCAGCAATATTCGTTTCTTTAAGCTGCTGATTTAAATAAAATATGTTATTTTTTATTTCTCTTGTGTCATAGGTTTTCATCCACAAATTTAAATCGTCAACCAACCAAGCAAGCCACTGTTGAGCTAAGTAGGGGGATTGCGAAGTATAGGATATGCGGACAAATCCACTATCACTGTTTCTTTCATAAGTTAAATTTTCACTAAACACTTTGAAAGCTTCCCAAGCACTAGGTTTAGCCTCTTTAGGCGCCTTTACTTCGCGTACCCATTGTTCTGCTTCAGAATCGAATAGTGTTGGATCTATAACAACAGTATTGGTACTCGCATCCCAACTTTCGATCGCCATTAAAGGAACCAAAATATCTCTAGACTGAATAAATCTATCCGCAAATGCTCTAGATCTTAAGACTTCCAATCCAAAAGCCGTCTTATCAGATTGACCACCTCCCATACTAATACCTGTCAGGGCGGCAATACCGCCAAGCTGACCAGCCAAATTTTGCATTTGGCTGTCAGCACTATTTGGAGCAAGAAGTACTTCTGCTTTGTATATGTTTGGTAAACTGAGTGAAAACAAAACGCCAGCGACAGAAAAAAGTCCGGAAAAGACGATAATAAAAAGCTTTTTCTGCCACAATTCTACAAATAGATCTTTAATATCTAATTGAAAACTATCATTAATCATAAACTAATTCGACCAATTACTTATTTGTTATTGGCCAGAGCCAAATAAAACGACTTTCACTGTTTTAAAGAGAATTTTAATATCTAATAACGTACTATGATGTTTAATATAATAAATATCATATTTATGCTTCCACACAGCATCTTCAATTGAGGCTCCATAGGGATAACTTACTTGTGCCAGCCCTGTGACACCTGGTTTAACAGCATGGCGAAAACGATAATATGGGATAGACTTTTCCAGATCAGAGATAAAAACCTCACGTTCTGGTCTAGGCCCAATAATTGACATCTCACCTTTAAGGATATTGATAATTTGTGGCAACTCATCTATACGTGTTTTACGAATAAACTTGCCCACTTTGGTCACTCGGCTATCATTTTTACTAGCCCATTGCGCACCAGACTTTTCAGCATCCGTTCTCATTGAACGAAACTTTATCACTTCAAATTGATCGTTGTATTGACCGACTCGCTTTTGACGATATAAAACGGGTCCTTTGCTTTCAAACTTTATGGCTATTGCAGTTATTAAACAGACAGGTAGCGCTACAATGCTCAATACAGCAGCCGCACACAAATCAATAACTCGTTTTGCTAATTGAGTTCGCTTAGTTGAAAGTATTGAGAATGCTTTTTGGTGTAAAAAATATCCACTATGCAATAAGTGAACCTCTGTATACCCTAAGCGTGTATCTAAGTAACTTACCAGAGGTTCAACCCAAGCACCTAATTCAGTAGCCTTAACTAAAAAGCCCCGCTGCTGTTTGTTTAAACTTGAACTTTCATAATGACAAATAACTTTCTTGTCATAATTAGTCAATTCATAATCATTGACAATAATATCAAAATCGTAATCTTTAACGATATCAGCTATTTCAGCTTCTTTCCCCTCGGGACAATATACATATATTTCGCTTTTTGTTAGCGCTTTTCCTTTTGACTTGATTCGATTAACAGGCTTAACCTTGAATGAGCTGCTTTGAACAGTATCTTCCATTTTAATGTCCATTTAAGCCACCACAATCATACAGTTTAAAGTTAAATGCGTAGCCATACTTTACCTTGCTTGTTCAATTGACTGCTAAAACTATCACTTCAGCAGTCTTCATTTTAGTGCTAGCACTAATTAAAAATTATTCCACTCTTGGTAATTTTAAAGATTTGCCACCGTAGCAAATGCTACAGCCGTGTTATAGATGATGCTTGTTACCTGAGTCCATAACGTTAGGTTATCTTTATATTCTGTATCTAGCGGAACAATGATGGTATCGCCAGGCTGCAACTTATCTTCACTACTGAACCACATTGATCTGTTAGGCATCATAACTGAACCATTTGCTTTGATTACATAAGTTCGGCCTTCATCAGCTCGCTCTCTAACACCACCTGACATATTTAGATATTGATCTATGGTCAAGCCATCTTTAAACCTATGTGTTGCTGCATATTGAACTTCTCCCATAACCGCAATTGTTTGCTTGGTTGAGGGCACATAAAGAATATCAGAATCTTCTAATTGTATATCAGCTTGCTTAATACCGATAGAAATTGCGGACAAATCAACTACAAGCCTACCGACCGCATCAATGTTTTCCAAATCCGTCAACATCATTTGAGCGTCGGAATAATTGATAACATCACCGTCTTTGGATACACCACGAGTTGCAATATCTCTACGAAGCTGATCAGCTAATTTCTTGATTTCTAGTTGTTCTTGCAAACGAACAGATTCTCGAACAAAAACTGACGATGGCAAATAGGCGTATTCTGTAAATCCACCAGCCCTCTCCAATACGTCCTTAAGTGTTTCACCACGTCGAATATTGTATATACCAGGAAAGCGCACTTCTCCTCGAATTTCGACAGACTTATTCTCTTGCCATTCAGGGGTCGTCATGACTGTTAATATATCTCGTCCTTGCAGCTTCAAATTTGCGTCAGCCTGCTTATCTAATGCCGCTTGCAAGTCGATATTTTTATGCTTGATACTTGACCCGGTAGAAACTGTTATCGTTCTTGTTAACTCAGCCCTCGCAGTATACGCTCCTTCCTTAAGGCCACCTGCGGCACTAACTATTTCACTCACTCTCGCATTGACTGCTAAGGGGTACATACCTTCATTGTACACCTGTCCCTTAATTGCAACGACTTTAACTTCGTTCCCTGAGCGGCTCTGATGATTAAGTTGCATAATTATAGGATAAAGTAATTCGGCTCTGTTCATTAATCCACTTAACTGAATAAGCTCTGGGTCATCAAACAAATTAGCCATCATTCGATTGACTTCACCTTTAATCGCTAAAGACTCGTCATCTTGTACTTGCTCTTTAGCGACAACTACGCCACCAAGCTGGCTCCGATTTTGTAACCTTTGATTATCTAATTGAGAAAAACCAGCTTTAAACAGGTCTTTGGATAAAGAACTGTCACCAACCAACTGAACAACTTTTTCCACTCGTTCTCTAACCAAAGCGTTTAACTCGTAACGGTTTTGTGCATCATCACGAAAGTTAAAAAACAAGATTTTATCTCTAGAGTGCAGACGAAGGTCATTGTTCAAATCATTGTTAACAATAGCCATTTTTGGAGAGAACTGGTGAACTTCTATATCACCATGTCGATTGATTTCTCGAACAACGATGCCGTAGTCAAGATCAACTGAAGGTTTTAGGTCTCCCCAAACTGAAGGCAGAATACTACTGATTCGCATGCCTTCTTGCCACTGGTAACGACCAGGGCGTACAACAGGACCTAAGACAGTGATAGCCTCTTCAAACTGAGAAGATGACGACCTTACTTTTACAATATCGCCAGCTCTAGCTTTTAAAGCTTTACCTTCGCTAGACATCAGGTCAACAGTTTTTATCGATTTCAACCCCTGTTGGGTAAACCTTTCTACGCTACTTCCTTGGGGATATGCACCACCAGTCACACCACCAGCCATAGCAACGACATCGCCAATAGTTTCCCCCCCCTTTAACTCATATATGGCAGGACGTCTTACTTCTCCATCAACTGATACAAGACCACCTACAGATGGAATAAACACGACATCGCCAGATCTAAGACGTAAATCCTTAGAGGCATCACCACGCATTAGCAAGTCATATAGGTCTAATGTCCCTATTAGTTTTCCGTTACGCTTCAGCTGAACATTTCTTAGTGAACCAATTTCCGCAACACCACCAGCTACAAATAGGGCTTGCGTTATTGTCGATAAACTTGAAACGGTGTATGAACCTGGTCTATAAGCGTCGCCTGCGACAAAAACTCGAATAGACCTTAACTCTCCCATTGTAATATTAGATTCAACACCAATCATTTGTTGGCTTATACGCTGAGAAAGTGTTTTACGCAGGTCGTCAAACTTAAGACCAGAAACAGAAATGGGCCCTAACTCAGGAAAATGAATATTTCCATCACGACTAATAACTAAATCGTATTCTCGGTTCTCCTTTCCGTATAACTGAACTTTAATGTTATCTCCTGGCCCTACCAGGTACTCGCTTGGAACTGGAATGTCTGCTATGGGGGCAAAAGTCATGGGTTCACCAGCAAACAAATCATACCCATAAGGTTGAAGCTTCTTTGAATCTTTATCTTTTTGATCTTTTAGAAACTGTGAAACTTCTTCGGCGATGATCTGTTGCTGTCTTAACTCTTCGGCTTTTTCATCCCTAACTTCTCTAGGGTTCATTACAAACGGTTCTGTGTCAGCAGTAGAAGGTTGGTTTGCATTTAACTGAGCCGGATCAAACCCATATTGTCTAGCGACTCTTTCTTGTTCTGCTTTGGGTAGTTTTTTGAATTGTTCAATCATCTGTGGAGAGGGTGTGGCGGCGGTTGATAAGCCACTAAAACTACATAAAATTACTAAGCTGATGTAGATAGCTTGTTTGATTTTAACTAACACCAATTACTCTCCAAGATAGAACTTCTAATTTAGCATGCAGACATACTGATAGTAGTGCTGATGCCTTCCACGAAAAACACTGCGAGAAGTATGAACCCGTTCATGAACTTTATTGAATATAACAACGTCAGACCAGCATCCCTTCTGTTAAGCCGTAGATTATACGCAATAATCAAATTCAGTACAGTATAAGATCACCTTGAGTTCAGCTATCACAGCCTGTTAACAGCTTCCATTAGTATGAGCAAAATTTTGCTAACGACAAAACCTAGATTCTTAATCTCTGCACCGAATATATATTGCAATGAATCAAGTTTAATTTTTCGTTCTGGTCAGCGAATAAAACGGTGAAATGTAACTGCTAATCGATGGTAACTAAAGCAGTTGCATCACCAGAAGTCGCGAGAAAGAACACCAAATCACATTATCGGTATCGAAAAATTACCATCCACCGCCCAAGTTGACAGTCTGTCATTGTCTAATTTGTCAACATTTAAGTTTATAGAATTGACTTTTAGTCAGTGAAAAAGGTATACAAGGTGGGTTTCGACGCAAATTATGCGTCAAATATTAAAATATAACAAAATATATCAACATTTTTGCAACCAAAAATACCAAGTAAGCTTTTAAAAATCATAAAGATAACTTGTTTTAAGCAAATTTGATTGAAACATTAAAATATTCGCACAACATTTATCTGTCGTGATCTCACGCAGACAATCACAAGCTTAAGGTGGAAGACTTAATGAGCGCAGCAAAACCCCAAGGGACGATGCTCGGACATCCGAAGGGATTGTTCCTTCTTTTTACTACAGAATTATGGGAACGATTCAGTTATTACGCGATGCGCGCCATTTTGGTGCTTTATCTCGTTGACGCAGTTCAATCACAAGGTGGTCACGGTTTAGGCTGGACTCAGGCCGACGCACTTTCTCTCTACGGTACATTTACCGGTCTAGTTTACTTAACGCCGCTTATTGGTGGTTGGTTAGCAGATAATTACTTAGGTCAGCGTAAATCGATTATTATTGGTGGCGCATTAATGGCTGCAGGTCAATTCATCCTAGGTACGCCACATGCGTGGGTACAAGGTATGGAAACCGAAGTCTTCTACGTCGGCTTGGGCGTGTTGATTCTAGGTAACGGCTTATTTAAGCCAAACATCTCTACCATGGTTGGTGACCTATATGAAGAAGGCGATCATCGCCGTGACGGTGCTTTCACTATCTTCTACATGGGTATCAACGTAGGTGCTTTCTTATCTGGTATTATCGTTGGCTCTGTCGTCGCATACTTCGACGGTAACTTCCAAGCAGGCTTTATCTGTGCAGGTATCGGTATGGTGCTTTCACTAGTCATTCAATTTGTATTTGCACAAAAACTACTTGGTGATATTGGTCGAGTACCTGCAGCTCAACTTGAAAAAGCCAAAGCAGCTGAACAAGGTGAAGTTCGTAAAGAGCCATTAACTAAAATCGAACGTGATCGTATTAAAGTGATTATGATCATGGGTCTATTTACCATTATTTTCTGGGCTGGTTTTGAGCAAGCAGGCGGCTTGATGAACCTGTTCACCAATGACTTTACCGACCGTATGATCGGTGGCTGGGAAGTACCAACAACCTGGTTCCAATCTCTGAACGCCATGTTCATCGTGATTTTTGCACCTGTGGTCGCGTCTATTTGGGTTAGGCTTGGTAAAAATGAACCAAACTCTCCAGTGAAGTTCGCATTAGGTCTAATCCTACTCGGTATTGGTTTCCTATTCATGATCGGTGCTGTTCTAGAAATGGGCGGTGACGCAAATGCTAAATCAAGCATGTGGTGGCTAGTCGGTGCTTATTTCTTCCATACCATGGGTGAACTTTGCTTATCACCTATTGGTTTATCTATGGTAACGAAACTAGCTCCACTCCGTATTGCATCACTAATGATGGGTGCCTGGTTCCTATTTGTTGCGGCAGCTAACAAAATTGGTGGTATTGTTGGTTCGTTCATCGGCCACGGCGGAGCAAAAGAAGAGCAACTTGCTAATGCAATGTCTATCTTTGCAGGCATTGCAATTACCGCTGGTATTTCTGGTGTACTTCTTTACTTCATGGCTGACAAGCTTGTCGACTGGATGCACGGTGCTGAAGATGGCACTCATACTGAAGAGCAAGCGCTAGAAGAAGAGATCGCAGTAACAGCTGAGCATGAAGCTATTAAACGCTAATTAACGCTCCTGTTAATCCGCAAAAAAGCCTCTCAACGTGAGAGGCTTTTTTTGTACCATAACGGCTATGCTGTGATTATATCAATCGGCATAAAGGTGTGATAGCTCAGCGAGAGTTTAGCGCGCTTGAGACAAGGTCATTAAATGCTCCCGCATTAATGACATTCACCACATCTGACCTCCAGGGATGGAGGAAATGTCTTATGACTGTCTGGAACAGTCAAGACCATGTGGCTTGCAACGAATGAAGGGCATAGTTTCTCTACGTTCAAGTTCGTTTACACAGTATCAGAAGCGCTAAAACTCGCCCTTTGGGAGCTTTTTTGGCTGCCTACTTCTTCGTTGAATGACTTCCCAATAGAACCACTATGACTTAAGTTATTCGCCTCGAACTAGTTTGCCCAAAATAGCTCTGAGTAGATCACTTTTTTATGCCGATTGGTATTAAAATGACAACTGTACAAACCCACCCGGAGGAATTTGCGTTTGGTACTCAAGTCCCCTAAAACGGTCACCTAGCAACATCTCTTTATGTTGTTGATGACTTGAGGAGATACATAAGCTTTCACCCGGCATCAAATTACGATGCTGCATACTTGGTTGTCCCCACTCTAAAATACCCAGCTGCAGTGAGTCAGCTAAAATCAATGGCATTAGCCCTTGTTGATTACGAACATATGTTCTTAACCCCTTACCTGCCTTTGCTATCGAAGCGCGATATTGGGTTAATTCAACAACGACATAAATGATGTCGATGTATATATCGAGCCTAGACTTACTCATTTTGTCATTCAAATAGCTCAACATGTTGAACGGCTCTATTACTGATTGAGAGCTACCTTCTCGATATAAACGTAGCTTTTGATCGACAAAACTTTTTAAAAGCACACTGGCAAAAGCACAACGGTTGTCTTGAGGGTGAAACTGCGCCATATAAACCACGATATGGGTGTCATCAACACTAGCACTATCTATATAGTAAGCACTCACATTGTCATTTTTAAACAAGCTATAATCGATAGTTGCTTTGGGGTAATTGATTTCTGAAGGCGGGAAAAGTTGCTGTTGAACGCTTTTGGCAGCTTCAGCATTTTGTTCTAACAGCGACAAATTATGCTCTAGCTCTTGATAAGATAATTCATCTAAATCAGCTAATTGAATGTCTGGCTGAGTGTTAAAGTTTAGGCATTGTACGATTGCATTTTCGATTTGATATAAATCACCAACAGGCTTTACCAGATAATCTGCCGCACCTAACCTCAGCGCCTCTACCACATCAGCCATCACATGGTTTGCCGAAATGACAATAGCCGGTACCTTAGCGCCGTTGCTCATCATTTGACGCAACATTTCCAAACCACCAAGTATCGGCATACTTAAGTCGGCTAATACAACATCAAAACGTGCTTGATTAAACTTATCTAATCCAGTTTGACCATCTTCTGCTTCGGTGACATCTGCGCCACGGTTAGTTAAGAACGCAGCCACAAGTTGCCTGAAAACCGGATCGTCTTCAACGAGTAATACATCAACACCTTCTAGCGCCATAGCAACTCCCTCTCTGGGCCCCCATTGCTATTATGTTTGTGATCTAGGAGGCCTGTTGCAAAACGTGCAGTCTATTTAAAGCATAGCAGCTAATTAGTAGCTGTTGACCATTAGGGATGATATTTACTTAGCATAAACAACCAAAGAAAAACATAGTCACGATTCCCCCTTCCACCTCAAGCCATTTTAGCTGAAAAAGGTTAATTGGTATTAATCCAATTCATCTAGGTACTCGTCCAATAATTCGTCATCTTCTTCAATGATAGGCACATCACCGTCGTAAACCTTGTAATCCATGTATTGGAAATAGGCCTCTTTAACGAATGTATAAGGGTCAAGTGCATTATCAACCAGTCGTTCTTGATCTATCGCTGTCGACCGTTTATGCAAGTTTTTCAGGCCCCACTTCAACACAGACTGCCAAAAAGTTAGCTCAGACAGTGGAAAGTAAAGGTCATCAACCCAGTCAGACGCGAGCTCTCGGGTAACATAGGGTCCTAAAAAAGGCGCCATAAAGTAAGGTCCATTAGGAACGCCGTAATAACCAAGCACTTCATTGAAATCATCTTGCTTGCGGGGCATCCCCATCATATTAGCAACATCAATAACACCAAATAGCCCGAGCGTTGTATTAATGGTAAAACGGCCACCGGCATTAGCCGCCCACATCCATTTACCCTGCAATGTGTTATTGACCAGTGCACTAGGCTCTTCAAAATTATGAACGAAGTTATCGATGCCTGTTTTTACTGGGCTGGGGATATAATCGTTGTAACCGTGGGCTATTGGCCGATAAAAGTATCTATCCATGAAGAGGTAATTAAAGTCCCACATAGCACGGTTAAAGCCTTCTAAGGGGTCTCTAGGGTCATCATAGATCACTAGGATTTGTTCTGGTTTGTCAGTCACATCTGAGTCTACCGTTGTGTCATTAGCTAACAGTAACGGCGAGCTCAACATTGTGAAAACAGCGACAGTCCATTTCATTGTATACAACCTTTTCTATCTAGTACTGAAGCAGTGACACTGGCGTACAAAGTGAACTTAACACTAATACTAGACTGTATAGTTTGATTTTCCTTTAAGAGTGCTAAGGATACTCAGCAAAATCACCTGGTCAATAATATAATTGTAAAATAATCACAATGTATGGCTTTAGCGTTTATTTTTATCGCTGATTGCCGATAACTAGACGTAAGGTCTGAGTATTTTACGCGTAAACTTCTCAATCAGATCATAAGACCGTAGACAAAGAACATTTATTGCTTAACTTTTATTGACTAACTTTGCGAATTGAAGACTTAATGACAAATATACAGCGACCAGCAACCAGTGCGATAGCGAAGGAGTCAACCAATAAAGAAGCCACTTTATCGGCAACTACAGTGACGACTAACATCCGCTTTGATAAACAAAGCGTCGGCAGTATTTGGGTCAACGACATCCGTTATCAAATGCAAGATAAAACCCTATCGCAAACCCTAGCTAAACTAAACTTAAGTCAATTAAGTTTTTTATTGTCATCGACAAGCTCTCTGTCGAGTCAACCTGTAAGTTCTAACCTAATCCCGACCAACCTAACCATACTAGGCAAGACTACAACAGTAGAACTACCGCAATCATTACAGCAAATGATTGTCGACAAAAACTTACCTGTCGAAAAACTACTGCACATGGCTCGCCAACCTAGAGGGTATTATCTTACTGACGCAAAAGCAGTCAACAATCAGCTAATGTTTAGCAATGACAAAGCGCAGACTATACCAATACAAACACTTCGCGATGGAGATTATCGAGTAGCAATTACATTGAAAAACGAAAAAATGATGCTGTCTTTGACACCGATACTGCATAGTAAACCATTGTTATTGCAGCCATACTCACAACCAACAAGCAAAACACCAACTTCTAATAGCATGCCAACACAAGTCATTGCTAAGCCGGATTCGGGGGTACTGTTTTCTCAACTGATAAGGCTGTTAAATCAGCCCCTAAGCTCAATAGCAAGTGCAAGCCCAACCAGCGGTGAAAATGCTTCTCCAACAGGTTTACCTAGAAATAGCGAGCCACTAGCTACTAATAAAACTGACAGTAACCAACTACCAGCTCGAACGGCTAAAGAGCTACAAACAGCATCAACGTCCTCTAATGTGATATCGAACGTGTCTCATGGTAAGCAAACCGAAACAATATTAGCTGCAACAAGCCCTCAGCCAAATAGTAAGGGTAAAGAACGTCAACAGCTTGCCAGCCAAGTCTCAGGCACAAAAGCCCTTAATCTAAATCAACAAGCTATACCTGAGCCAGCAGCTAAGGACTCTAGACATCTTCATAGAGGCTTAAAACAGAGCATCGAAACCTTACAACGTAATGAGTTAGTTAATTCCCAACCAAGCGCAAATTCTAAGACAAGCCAAAGCCTTTTAACATTTTTACCTTTATTGTCACCTCGTGCTGTTTCGATGTTAATTCAACCCAATACGCTGCAAAAGGAACTGTTAGATGGCGTAAAAGCCTTGTCCATAAATATGCCATCTAATGAACCATTAAGTAGTCAAAATAGCTCCCTTAGTATCCTGTTTCGACTTTTAATGGGACAAAAATCATTGGCAACATCAACTAAGTTGCCAACAGAAGTTGCAAGGCAAGTTGAATTTTTCGCAACAAAACTCAACCTATCTAATAGCTTGTTGTCTTTTTTAGATAAAAGCCAATCGGTAGAGCTAATTTCGCGTTTGTTATCCAATATGAGTCTATTTCAACAATCAAGCTCTGATAACGCTCAAGGGACCAATTGGCTATTTACCCTACCCTACAAAATAGATGAACGATTCGAAGAATTAGAAGGACAGTTTGAACAGCAGAAAAATGAAGATGGCTCTATAAAGCCTTCTTGGCGTTTACAGCTAAAGTTTAACCTTTCTAATGGAGGACTGTTAATTAGCGCACAGACTAATACCGAAAAATTGATACTGACGATTAATACCGATACAGAGGCACTTCTCAACAAAATTAATTCACACACTCGATCACTTGAGAAAAAACTAGTCCAAGCAGGCTTTACCGATACGAAAATTATTACCAAACAATCTGCTCTACCGATCACTTTGTTACCTGGAGAGCATTTTTTAGTGAAAATAAAAGCTTAATAAATAGGAAAGTGACATGAATGAGCCACAAAATAAAAAAAGCACCCAAGCCACCGCCCTTAGTTATGATGGTAGTAAGGCCCCAACCGTCACGGCCCAAGGTGAAGGATTACTTGCAGAGGAAATTATCGCTTTAGCTGAAGAAGCTGGAGTTTTTATCCACAAAGATCCTAATCTCAGTGCATTTTTACAAAAGCTGGAATTAGGGGAGGAAATTCCTAAAGAATTGTACGTATTAATTGCTGAGTTAATTGCTTTTACTTACTGTTTGGATGGAAAATATCCAGAGAATTGGAATAACTTTCATAATAAAATCATTGAGCAAGCGTAATAGCGAACTCAATGATTTAGTGTTTACCGTGTAGGCGTAATAACAATTCAGCTTCTGCTTTGGGCAATTCACACTCACGAACAAGCTCGTCAACTCCAGCTCCTAAATCCACCATCTTCATCGCCCTTGAATACAGCCTAGCCTGGGGATCTTGTTGGGTTGACTCATCAATTCGCGCATCTTGCTTGATAACGCGCTTCTCGAGTTCTAGCATGCGCCTACCAACTCCAATAGTACCACTACGAAGTTCCTGCAATTCACGTTTTACAGCTTCACGTTGGCGGTCACTTTCTTTAAGGAGCGTTGTCAAAGCGTCTATTTTTGCACGCAGTTTATTGGTTTGCTTCTGTTGGTATAGTACCAAGCCAAGACATGCAACCACATAAAGTAACGCAGCAATTAAAATCTCATTCACTTAACGCAATTCCGTTATCAATATACAGCGTATTAGTTTTTGAAGAATAATGCCTCTTAATTGATAAGAGGCATTAGGGTTTAAAGCTGAGACAGCTCCATCCACTCTTCATCTGACAACAACTTGTCTAAATCAACTAAGATCAGAAGTTCATCATCACGATTGCTAACACCTTGAATAAATTTCGCACTCTCTTCTGTGCCAACATTGGGAGCATTATCGATTTCAGATCCGCGCAAATAGACCACTTCAGCCACACTATCAACAAGGATACCAATCACCTGCTTTTCGGCTTCAATGATGACAATTCTGGTTGAATCATCCACTTCAGATGACATCAGTCCAAATCGTGAACGTGTATCAATAACGGTAACCACGTTACCCCGTAAATTGATAATACCTAACACATAATGAGGAGCCCCGGGTACTGGCGCAATTTCAGTGTATCTCAGAACTTCCTGAACTTGCATTACATTGATGCCATAGGTTTCATTATCTAACCTGAAAGTGACCCACTGTAACACTTCATCATCTTTGCCAGCAGCTACTGCTGCAACGTTACTTGCCTCTGTCATATCTACCTCAGTCAATCGCGTCCTGACTACCTAAACCTAAATTTAATAGCTCAATGAGGGCTTGCACATGAAGTATGCCACACATTTGCTCTTTCACTACACCAGCTAACCAAGGCCGTTTACCTGGTTTGGAGCGCCAGTTAACCTCAGATTTTAAAATTCGTACAGAATTGACCAGTGATTCACAAGTCAATCCCCAATTACTATCTTCTAATACTACAACATACTGATATTCTACGCTGTTTTTCAAGTTATCATCATATTTTTCTGGCATTACCCACGCACAGGTATCAACAACGTTTAGTTGGCCATCCCTATGTGCTTGTACCCCATGGTACCAACTAGGCCGTCCCATAATATGATTGACTCTTTGTAGCTTAACAATGCCGCCAAGACTGACTAATGGCACCGCAAGTGTTAACCCGGCTACTTTAAAGAATAGCACCTGAAACTCATCATCCAGCTTCTCAACTAACGACTCGGTAATGGCCGGTGGCACTTTACCTGATTGAGTTTCTAAAGCAGCGCTCTGTTCCTCATCATTCTGTTGGGTTTTATTTGAATCAACAACACGCTTTTCAAGCTTATTTTGAACAACCGTCTTTGCGGCAGTTTTTTGCAAAGATGCTTTGGCATCAATAACTTTAGCGGCCGCAACTTGAGTTTGTTTAGCCGATTCTGCATCAATACTCACCGAAGCCAATAGTTGTTCTAGTGCTTTGGTGTCAACTGGCTCTTTAAACGCCTTTTTAAGATTAGGCTTGCTATCGCCTACAGCTTGAGTTTTAACAGCCGGCTTTGTGTCTGCATCGCGACCCACCTCGGCTAAGCCTGCTCGTGGCTTCGGTGCAGCTTCAACGTCAACTTTTGGTTCAATATGTGGAGCCGACACCACCCCATTGGAATCAGTTAGCACTTGCTCACCTGTTGCATCACTCGCCTTTTCAGCGGCTTGAGCTTTATCATCTTTCTCATTTAACAGTATAGAAAAATAATCAAAAACTGCGTCATCAACTGAGTTTGACATGTGCAAACTCCTTATTGAGCAAGTAATCTAATAGCCTATTGTAGGCCTTTACCCCACGCGTATGCGGTGCATAATGCGAAGCAGGTAGATGTGCCAAACTCGCATCTCGAAACTTTGTGTCTACAGGAATCACGTCTTGCCATAATACGTTTGGATAATCCTTGCCTAACTGTTGTAAGGCTGCGGAGGAAGCTTTGGTTCGGCGATCATACATAGTTGGGATAATGGTATAGCTATATTGCGTTTTTTTAGACCGCCCCATTAATGTCATGGTTTTCACCATGCGATCTAAGCCTTTTATCGCTAAAAACTCGGTTTGAACAGGTACAATAATGTGCTGACTAGCGGCGAGGGCATTGACCATCAATACGCCAAGTACAGGGGGGCAATCAATAATCGCCACGTCATATTTATCTTCAACAAGTGCTAGCAGTTTAGTTAGAATCAATCCCATGCCTTCTTGATGACCTAAAGAGCGATCTAACGTAGCTAACGCCATGGTTGATGGTAGTAAATCAATGCCTTCCACTTCGGTGGACACGATATGCTGCTCAACCTGAGCTCGCGTCATCGTTTTATGGGATAAGAACAGATCGTATAGCGAACCAGGAACTTCTTCAGAGTCTATCCCCAGATAATAACCCAAGGAAGCATGAGGATCAGTGTCGATCATCAGCACGCGTTTTCCACGCTTGGCTAACGCACCAGCTAAACTGGCAACAGTTGTGGTTTTACCTACACCACCTTTTTGGTTAGCGATTGTCCAGATCTTCAAAAATGTTCCCTTAGCTAATCACCGCAACTAGCTTAAAATATTCTTATTGTCAGTTATCTTCACGTGTCGTAACGCGAATTCCACCGTGGGGTAAACTAATGACTTTTACCCCCTCATCGTTTTCAGACATCGTCTTTGGCTGACTTATACCGGCCGAGCGATCTAATGACTCATTTGCCGCTTCTACAGCATTACTCTCTTGCTGGCGGTGATTATCAGTTACGTGACTTTGTGCACTCGCCATCGTATCTGCTGTTATGCCTCTTTGAGGATAAGGCAAGTGAGCATCTTGCTCAGCAACATCCGTCACAGCATCTGACTGTATGTTATTGCCACCTGGTTCAATAACGACACGGGCCTCAGCACCGGGTTTAGCCTGCTCAAGCAATAACTCTGTCGCATTAGGATTATTCTGCATCCACTTTGCAAGGGCTTGAGAATGCTCTTCGGGTACCATTAACAAGACTTGATTTTTTTCAAGTTGCTCAATTTGGTTTTCTAACAATGCGACTGTGTTACGCTGCTCAAGATATAAAGCCGACACAGCCATCAAACCAATAGCCAACAAAAATAACACTAGCAGTAGCTTAGTGTTATTTTTTTGGCTTTTACTGGCCACCAGACTCTCGCATAATCGCTTCAGCCATATCGTCTAGTGCGATAGATTTCGATGATAAGCCTGCAGCGGTGACGGCTTGAGGCATACCATAAACAACACAGCTTGCTTCATCTTGAGCCCAGATAGTTGCACCAGCACCTTTTAGCATACGCGCGCCTTCACGGCCATCAGCCCCCATTCCGGTCAATACCACCGCAAGCACATCTCCACCAACTAATTTAGATGCTGAGGCAAATGTAATATCGACACAGGGCTTATAATTCATCTCTGCATTACCAGCGACAATTTTGACTCTGCCATGACTACCACCGCGCTCTAACATCATCTGCATCCCACCTGGAGCCAGATAAGCGCAGCCAGGTTGCAAAGTATCACCGGACTGCGCTTCTTTGACATTTATCTTGCACAGGCCATTTAAACGTGCAGCAAACGCTGGCGTAAATGCCGCTGGCATATGCTGAACAATTAAAATCGGATGAGGGTAATGAGTAGGAAGTTGAGTCAGGATACGTTGCAATGCAACTGGACCACCTGTTGAGGTGCCTATCGCCAACAATTTATATTTTTTACCACTGGGCCGAATTGATGCTTTGGCTCTTGATGGTTGTACTGGCGCCTTATCTTTAACCACTGACATTGCAGTACGCGTCGGCGCGACTGCAGGTTTAGTTACCGCAGGTCTTGGGGTAATGGGTCTAAATAGTCGTCGGCGCCCAAGCGCTTTAACACGCTGCTGCAATAACTTTATTGCGTCATCTTTATTGGTGGCGATATCTTCAAAGCGCTTTGGAAGAAAATCCAAGGCACCTGCTTCTAGCGCATCAAGCGTCGCTTTAGCACCATCATGGGTTAGAGAAGAAAACATCAATATTGGCGTTGGTGTTTGCGCCATAATCTCACGAACCGCTGTAATGCCGTCCATAACCGGCATTTCAATGTCCATAGTGATCACTTGCGGCTTTAACTGTGCTGCTAGCTTAACTGCTTCTGCACCATTAGCAGCCGTACCAATCACTTCAAGGTCTGGGTCTTTACTCACTATTTCACTGACTCGTCGTCGGAAAAAGCTTGAGTCATCTACTACTAATACTTTTACACCCATCAATTATCCTTTAACAAGCAACGCAAAATGGTATCTAATCAATGTTTAATACCCGCTATTCATGAACGTTTACTTCTTGTTTTTTGCGTAATGCTTTAAAAGCCCTGGCACATCTAAAATCAGTGCAATACCACCATCAGAGGTAATCGTTGCACCGGCCATACCTGGCGTACCATGTAATAATGTACCTAGCGGTTTAATTACCACTTCTTCTTGACCAATAAGGGAATCAACCACAAAGCCAATTTGCATTGTGCCCAATTGAACAATAACCACGTGACCATGGGCTTTTTCACCATGGGCAAAGGTCTCTGGATTGCGGCTCAACCAATGTTCTAAATAAAACAGTGGCACAGCTTTTTCTCGTACAATAACGGTCAACTGGCCATCGACAATATTGGTTTTGGTTAAATCTAAATGGAAAATCTCGCTCACACTCGATAACGGTAGTGCAAACACTTGCTCTGCAACTTCCACCATCAGCGTCGGCATAATGGCAAGAGTCAGCGGCACTTTAATCTCTAAACGCGTCCCCTTACCTTTTAACGAATCAATATGAATCGTACCGTTAAGCTGTGCAATACGGGTTTTCACCACATCCATGCCTACGCCGCGGCCGGAGATATCTGAAATCTCAACTTTGGTCGAAAAGCCAGGTGCGAAAATAAGGTTATAGGCATCGGTATCAGACATACGAGCAGCGGCATCTTCGTCTAATACACCACGGCTGATGGCGATCTGTTTTAACTTCTCAGGATCCATACCGGCACCATCATCTTCAATTTTAAGAAGAATATGGTCGCCTTCTTGACTGGCCGATAGCGTAATCGTTCCCGTACGCTCTTTACCATTTGCCTCACGCTCATCGGGCATTTCAATACCATGGTCCACCGAATTTCGCACAAGGTGAACTAAGGGGTCGGCTAATGCTTCAACAAGGTTTTTATCAAGATCGGTATCTTCACCAATCATGCGAAGATCAATCTCTTTGCTCAAGCTTCTGGCTAAGTCACGTACCACCCTTGGAAAACGACCAAATACTTTTTTGATCGGCTGCATACGGGTTTTCATGACTGCACCTTGCAAATCAGCAGTCACCAAATCAAGGTTAGCCAAAGCTTTAGACATATCTTCATCGTCACGAGATATCCCAAGGCTCAACAAACGATTCCGCACTAACACTAATTCACCAACCATATTCATAATCTGATCCAGTCTTGCTGTATCGACTCGAACGGTGGTTTCGGCTTGTGGCATATTGACAGCAGGTGCCTTCGCCGCGGCTTTCTCTTTTACCGGTGGTTTAGCAGCAGGCTTTGCGGCGGCTTTTGGCGCGGCGGGTTTAGCAGCGGCAGGCGCGGCTTTTGGCGCTGCGGGCTTAGCGACTGCAGGTTCAGGCGTGGGGGATGTTTTTGCCGAAGCCGCTCCAGGCCCAGCACCAGAGCCATGCAATTCATCTAATAAACGCTCAAATTCGTCTTCAGAGATATCATCTGAGTCCACTGCGGGCTCAGCTGTTTGCTCTACTGGGGCCGGCGCTGAGTCGCTTTTAAACTGGCCTGAGCCATGCAACTCATCAAGTAAAGATTCAAACTCATCATCAGTGATATCATCACTTGCCACTGTCTCTGCAGGCTGTTCAACTTTTTGAGTGGTATTATTAGAAGGCCCCTTGCCACTGCCATGCAGTGCATCTAATAAAGCTTCAAATTCTGATTCATCAATATCGTCGATGCTGCCATCACCGGCAATTGAGTCAACTGTCGACGGCGTTTCAGGCTCCGCAACTACTTGAGGTTCTTGGGGTTCCTCAACAAGCTCTTCAACAGGTTCTGGTGCCACATCAGCACTTGCTGCGCCACCTTCAGAAGGTAACAGTCCACCAGAGCTCAGTAACTTTAGATTGGCTAACAGCTCAGGTTCTGCGGGGTCTTGCTCTTCACCGGCTTGGGTTTGAGCGAACATCGAGTTGATAGAGTCTACTGCTTGAAGTATGACATCCATGAGTTCTGCCGATACACTACGCTTGCCGGTCCGCAGCAAGTCAAAGGTATTTTCTGCCTCATGGCATACATCAACCATAGGTGTAAGGCTTAGAAAGCCTGCACCACCTTTTACGGTATGAAATCCCCTGAAAATTGCATTCAGCAATTCAGTGTCATCAGGATTATTTTCAAGTGTTACCAATTGCTCAGATAAAAGCTCAAGAATTTCTCCAGCTTCAATCAAAAAGTCCTGCAGTATCTCTTCATCAACATCAAATGACATTAACTTGACTCCTAATTAGAACCCTAAGCTTGACAACAGGTCATCAACTTCATCTTGTCCTGTTACAACATCATCACGCTGCTCAGCATTCATGATTGGGCCTTCGGCCTCTACATTTTTATCTTTTAATTTTTCGTCATTAGCATCAGGCTGTTCACCAAATACCGTGAGCATAGATACGAGGTTATTCTCTACTTCGCGAACGAGCTCTATCACACGACGGATCATTTGACCCGTTAAGTCTTGGAAGTCCTGCGCCAATAAAATGTTATTCAACAGCTCTTTTAGTCGATTGGAATCCGCTTCACTACGCTCAATAAACTGTTGTACTTCATGGCAAAGCGCCTTGAATTCATGAAGCTCCAAATCACGCCTCATCAATCGGTCCCATGTTGGTTTAACGGCTTGAACATTGCTGGTCAATGCATCTGCCAAGGGTAGAGACTCTTCTACCGCATCCATGGTTTTGTTAGCTGCTTGCTCCGTCATATCAATGACATAGTTCAAGCGCTCTTTCGCATCAGGAATTTCACTGTTTGCCAGCTCGACCAGACGACTGTCGACTTGAAAGTCTACAATGGCGCTATGAAGTTGTCGTGTCAGACGGCCAACCTCATCGAATAATTCTTTTTGAATTGGTGCAGCTAACTCTCTGACTATTTCGTCAGCTTGTTCCTGCTCATTAGACTCAAGTAATTCAACGAGTTTTTGAGCTTGTTCTAGGGTAATTAACCCCGACGTTTCTGCCTGCATAGCTCAACCTTGTTTAACCAAGTCGCTCGAAAATTTTGTCTAACTTCTCTTTTAATGTTGCAGCAGTAAATGGCTTAACCACATAGCCATTCACACCAGCTTGCGCAGCAGCAATGATTTGCTCTCGCTTTGCTTCAGCAGTCACCATCAACACAGGAATATGCTTTAGTTCTTCGTCGGCACGTATTGCTTTAAGAAGATCGATCCCTTGCATACCGGGCATATTCCAATCTGTTACAACAAAATCAAAATCGCCTTTTTGCAGCATTGGTAATGCTGTAGAACCATCATCTGCCTCTTGGGTATTATTGAACCCCAAGTCTCTTAACAAGTTCTTGATGATACGTCTCATTGTTGAGAAGTCGTCAACAACAAGAATCTTCATATTCTTGTCCAAGGTTTCCTCCGCGGAACTGTAATTATATTGCTCAAGTAATTATTATGTGTTTGTCCAATGCTTTAGTTTAGCTTTTAATCTCAACATAGCCTGACTTAATATCTGACTAACACGAGACTCACTAACTTCAAGAATGGCGCCAATTTCTTTCAAATTCAGTGCTTCGTCATAGTATAGCGACAAAACAAGCCCATCTCTTTCGGGTAATAACTTAATTGCCTCAACTAAGGCTTCGTGAAACTCTTGTTTCGCTAAGGAGTCAAAAGTGTCATCTTCAGAATTATCTTCCTGTGATATTACATCGACCGATACGCCAAGATCTTCAATACCGACAACTTTTCCTACTGATACGTCATTAAGAATATGATGGTATTCATCCAATGACATATCAAGTCTTTCTGCAATTTCATTATCTTTAGCATCACGCCCGAGCTCTTGTTCAAGCTCATCGATAACTTGAGCCACTCGGCGTTGATTGCGATGTACCGATCTCGGTACCCAATCACCACGGCGAATCTCATCGAGCATCGAGCCGCGAATGCGAATCCCTGCAAAGGTCTCAAATTTAGCGCCTTTGCTACCGTCAAATTTTGTCGACGCTTCAAGTAATCCCATCATGCCAGCTTGCAATAAGTCATCTAGTTGCACCGAAGCTGGCAAGCGAGCCATTAAGTGGTGAGCAATTCTCTTAACCAACGGTGCATACTGTTCTACGATAGACGTCTTATTATCTAAACAAGTATACGCTGCGGCTTTACTCACTCGCACGGTCCTCTTGATACTCAGGTCGTTGCACCAAGCGCTCGACAAAAAACTCTAAATGACCACCGGGTTGCTGCGGAATAGGCCAACTAATGATTTTATTAGCAAGACCATGATACGCAATAGCTGCAGGTGATTTAGGAAACGCTTCCACAATCAACTTTTGTTTACGCACTGATTTACGTAAATTTTCATCAAATGGAATTGTGGCTACTAGCTCAAGCGCAACATCTAAGAAACGATCTGTCACTTTACTAAGTTTGGCGAACAATTCCATGCCCTCGCGCAAACTTCTGACCATATTGGCAACAATTTTGAATCTAAAGACACCGTGCTCACGGCTTAATATTTTGATCAAAGCGTATGCATCGGTAATCGATGTAGGTTCATCACACACCACGACCAATACATCTTGTGATGCTCTTGAGAAGCTAAGGACCATATCAGAAATCCCAGCTGCAGTATCAACAATCAATACGTCAAATTGCGTACGCATCTCACTAAATGCGCGAATAAGCCCCGCATGTTGTGCTGGAGTGAGCTCAACCATGGCTTGTGTTCCTGAGGTCGCTGGAACAATGCCGATTCCTTTGGGGCCACGTACAATAATGTCATCTAATTCAGCATCACCGGATAGCACATGTGATAAATTTCGCTCAGCGCGCAAACCTAACATCACATCGACATTTGCTAGGCCTAAGTCAGCATCTAACACTAAAACCCGCTTGCCCTTTTCAGCCAACGACACCGCTGTATTAATGGAAACGCTGGTTTTACCAACACCACCTTTACCACCAGTTACGGCTATTACTTTTACTTTTTCGTTATATGGTTGATTCATAATACGTAAACCGCTTGCTTGATCCCGAGTCATTGCTTTACTCAAATGCATAGGCCCTTTTTTCAGCCCGTTCAATGTGTTGTACAGGTTGTTCTTTTTTATCTAAGACAGATAGCGCCTTGTTGGCTAACGCTAACGTATCAGCCACTTGCATATCTTCTGGTACACGTTGGCCATCTGTCACATAACTTAATGGTAACCCACTTTGAATCAAAACACTTAACGCCGGCGCCAAGGACACTGATTCATCTAGTTTAGTTAACACCGCACCAGATAAGGGTATTCTAGTAAACTGTTTTACTGCATCTTCCAACACTCTACGCTGGCTTGTAGACGACAGTACCAGATAACTTCTAATTGGTAATCTGCTATTTGCAGCTAAATTGTCCAACTGCTGAAAAAGTCGCACATCACGTTGACCCATTCCAGCTGTATCTATCAATACTAGCTTGCGATTACGATATTGATAAAGTATCTGTTCTAATTCATTAAGATCATGAGCCTGTTTCACTGGGCACCCCATTATTTTGCCATAGGTTGCCAATTGCTCAAAGGCTCCAATACGATAATGATCCGTTGTAATTAATGCGACTTGATCTGAGCCATGTTTTGCAGCAAATCGCGCCGCTAATTTGGCCACACTCGTAGTCTTACCCACACCTGTTGGACCAACAAATGCCACCACGCCACCTTGTCTAACGATGTCATCACCTTGATTATCGAGCATATTAGCTAGGCTCTGTGGCAGGGTTCTAACCAGCTCTGCAGGTTGATAATGTTCGCTAAGCGCAGACAGCTTCTTGGCAACATCTGCAGAAAACTCTGCTTCTAACAGACGACTTTCAAGCATCGCCCCAACAGGATCGGTGCGCTTTTTTTGCTCCGACATCAGTGAAGTGACTTGATGAGTTAATAAATCTCTTAGTGAAGCAAGCTCCTCACGCATCAGCTCAAACTCTTGGCTATTATCTTTAGCTTGGGGCTTACTGACATATCGGGTCTCATCAAGCTTAGGTTGAACAGGCTTAGTCTCTTCAACAGCAGCGCTTAATCCTTTGGCCCACTCAGGCATGTCAAGCTCTTGATCAACATTACCGACATGTTGGTTAACTCGGCTCTGCTGCCTTTCAAGCAAGGCCTGCAAAGAGTCTGCTGGCGGAGTTGATTTGGCGCGAGATTCCGCTTTAATCGCTTGGGAGCCTATAGAAACCTGCTCCTCTGCAAGGTTCATAAATGCAGGTTGCGCAGCGGGTTTTTCTTGAGCTTTAGGCTTTGGCTCATCGTAGTCAACTGCGGCAACAATCTCGATACCACCAGCGACCTTTTTATTTGACATAATCACCGCATCTGACCCTAGTGTCTCTTTCACTTGAGCAAGTGCTGCGCGCATGTCTTTTGCAAGAAATCGTTTAATTTTCACTTACAAACCCTCTACTGACCAACTGCAGATACGATACGTATTTGCTTTTCATCAGGCACCTCTTGATATGAGATCACCCTGAGATTAGGAATGGTATGTTTAACAAAGCGTGACAATGTCGAACGCAACATACCCGATGTGAGCAAGATAGCAGGCTGACCCACCATTTCTTGGCGTTGCGATGCGTCTAATAACGACTTTTGCATCCGCTCTGCCAGGCTAGGTTCTATGTTAGGACCTTCGCCGCCCGTCGCTTGCATTGACTGATGCAACATCTGTTCCAACTCTGGCGCCAAAGTAATGACAGGGATTTCTGCCTCAGGGCCGCTGATTTCTTGCACAATCATACGTTTGAGTGCAATACGCACTGCTGCAGTTAATACCTCAGTATCAGTGCTCTTGGCACCGTATTCTAATAATGTTTGGACAATGGTCTTCATGTCTCGGATAGAGACACCCTCATTGAGCAAGTTTTGCATTACCTTCACTACCGTACCTAATGGCATCACATCAGGGATAAAGCCATCAACCAGTTTCGGTGAATGCTTAGCCAACATATCCATTAATTGCTGCACTTCTTCATAACCCAATAGCTTCGAGGCATTATTGGTAAGCAGCTGGCTTAAGTGCGTGGCAACAACCGTTGCTGCATCAACGACCGTGTAACCTAAGGTTTGTGCATGTTCTCGCAACTCAGGAGCAATCCACACAGCCTCCAATCCGAATGCGGGGTCTGTGGTCGCAACACCATCTAACGCTCCATAAACTTGCCCTGGGTTAATGGCGAGTTCGCAATCATGTCGAATTTCAGCCTCACCTGAAGCAACGCCCATTAAGGAGATTCGATACATATTCGGTGCTAAATCAAGATTATCGCGAATATGCACTGCAGGCACCAAGAAGCCCAACTCCTGCGATAATTTTTTACGCACCCCTTTAATGCGGCCAAGCAATTCACCACCTTGACCTTTATCAACCAAAGGTATCAAACGATAGCCGACTTCTAAGCCAATAGTATCAACATGTTGTACATCGTCCCAGCTGAGCTCTTTGGGTTTAGCATCTGCAGGGGTTGCAGGGGCATTCTTAGCCTGTTCGAGTGCGGTTTCACGCTCTTTTTCTTTCTTACGATGAATATAATAAGCGACCGCTGCCGTGATTAACCCAAACGATAAGAACGCAAAATGTGGCATGCCCGGTACAATACCCATAATCAAAAGTACACTTGCAGCAATCGCAAGAGACTTAGGATTGTCAAACATTTGGCTCATCATCATCTGGCCCATATCACCAGATTCGTTTTGTCTTGTTACCATCAATGCAGCTGCAATTGACAACAATAGCCCAGGTATTTGCGCCACTAGGCCATCACCAATGGTCAATAAGGTGTATATCTCAACCGCTGATGAGAAGTCTAAATCATGCTGAACCATACCGATAACAAAGCCACCAAGAATGTTGATGACTAGAATTAAGATACCGGCAATAGCATCACCTTTCACAAATTTAGAAGCACCATCCATCGCCCCGTAAAAGTCCGCTTCTTTGGTGACTTCCGCGCGTCTCACCCGAGCCTGTTCTTGATTTAATATCCCCGCATTTAAGTCAGCATCAATCGCCATCTGCTTGCCTGGCATTGCATCAAGTGTAAAGCGAGCACTAACTTCAGAAATACGGCCAGCACCTTTAGTCACAACCGCAAAGTTAATGATAATTAGGATTAAAAACACAACAAGACCAACAGCATAGTTACCGCCAATTACCACGCTACCAAAGGCTTCAATCACCTTACCCGCGGCGTCACCACCATTGTGACCTTCAAGTAACACCACCCGTGTAGAGGCAACATTGAGCGCCAATCTCAGCAAGGTTGCCACTAGCAACACACTCGGAAACGCAGCAAAGTCGAGTGGTCTATCGGTATAAATGGCCACCAATAAAACGACCAATGCCAGTGCAATGTTAAAAGAAAACAGAATATCCAACAGGAATGCTGGCATCGGAAGCACAATCATCGCCAGTGCAGCTAGAACTAGCAGAGGTGTCCCAACACCTTTGAATGTTGCAGGTTTTATTTGTTTTATTTGACCTAAGCCAGCTTTAAGATCCATTCACCAAGCGTCCAAACTTTGACAACTAGCCCTTATTCAGCAATTTTCAAGCCAACCTAGGGACAATGATGTAAATTATAACGGCTTACTCAGCAAAATTACATTTAAAAACGCAATTAAGTGGCTGTTTTTATATGATACCAATCAGCATAAAGATGTGATCGCTCAGCGAGAGTTTAGCGCTTCTGAGACAAGGTCATTAAATGCTCCTCGGTAACTGCTCCTGCGCTACTCTACCTTCTATATCCCTATAGTCGTGCATTAATGACATTCACCACATCCATGTGGCTTGCAACGAATGAAAGGCATAGCTACTCAACGTTCAAGTTCGTTCACACAGGATCAGAAGTGCTAAAACCCACCCTTTGGGCGCTTTTTTGGCTGTCTACTTCTTCGTTGAGTAACTTCCCAATAGAACCACTATTACTTAAGTTATTCGTCTCGAATTAGTTAGCCAAAAATAACTCTGAATAGATCACTTTCTTATGCCGATTGGTATAAAGATATATTTGAGGAATAATTACTCAGAAACAACGTGTATTAATGTTTCAAGTCATCAGGGATTGGTTGGTTAAGCGGAATAGGCGTAGGCCTTTTACCACCATGTTTTTGAAACTGCCGCAATTGAAATACATAGGCTAATACCTGAGCAACAGCAGTAAACAGCCCTTCCGGAATCTCTTGGTCAATCTTAGTGGTATGGTATATCGCCCTTGCTAACGGCGGCGCAGACACAATCGCAACTTCATGCTCACGGGCAATTTCTCTAATTTTAAAGGCTACATCATCTACCCCTTTTGCTACCACGAACGGTGCAGTCGCTTTCGCTGCATCATACTTTACCGCAACCGCATAATGCTCTGGGTTGACCACGATAACGTCAGCATTTGGTACTTCAGCCATCATCCGTCGCTGCGCCATTTCTCGTTGAAGCTGACGAACTCTTCCTTTTACTTCAGGTTTACCTTCGGTGTCTTTGTACTCATCTTTGACCTCTTGTTTGGTCATCCGCAGCTGTTTACTGTGATTCCAAATTTGAAATGGCACATCTATCAATACAATAAGCACTGTGGATGAACATAACACAATAAACATCCAAACCAACAAATCTAATGCGTCATACACATTTGCTGGTAAATACCCTTGTGACAGTGTCAAAATATCATTGAAATAATAGCTCAATAGAAAATAAGCCATTAATGCAACAACTGAGAACTTCGCAACCCCTTTTGTCAGCTCAACTAAAGCCTGCACACCGAACATTCGTTTAAAGCCTGCTATCGGGCTCATTTTACTAGCCTTTGGCATAAAAGCTTGCACAGAAAAGGTAATTCCACCTAAAACTATATTTCCAATAAAAGCCACTAACGCCATAAACACGATTAAAGTAAGCATTGGAATGGCAAGTTCAGAGCCGACAATTTCCCAAACCAGAAACATAGAATTAGTGTCATAGATTTCAGCACGATCCATGATAAATAAATTTTCCATCATGCTATGAAGCGCAGAAGCTAGGCCCGGACCTAACATAGCAAAGCCCACTGCTGCTGCCATTAACACCGCCGAAGTGCCTAACTCTTTTGAACGTGCAACCTGGCCTTTTTCACGTGCCTGTTGCACTCGCCTGGGGGTTGCCTCTTCGGTTTTCTCTTGGCTGCTATCATTCTCTGCCACTAGAAACCTCCATCAACACGGCACTGCAACCCAACAAGATTACAAAGCAGGATTTGCGCTGCCGTCCACACTTCATCAAAATGCGCCATAATCGGGGTCAGTGTTAACCATAAAATCAGCAAACCACTAACCATAGTCACAGGGAAACCGATGGCAAAAATATTCAGCTGTGGTGAAGCTCGCGTCATGACGCCAAATGAAAGGTTAATCAATAACAGCGCTACAATAGCCGAAATCGACATGGTTAACGCTGCACCAAACATGTAGCCACCAAATTCCGCCAAGGTTCGATAGCTAGCCACTGCAATACCTGAATCTGACACCGGAATGGTTTCAAAACTGGCGACTAACATGCGAATCAAGGTGAGATGACCATCCACGGCCAAAAAAATCATCGTGGTAAGCAGGAGGAAGAAGTTACCAATAACAGGGGTTTGCTGACCAGAACCAGGATCAACCATTGACGCAAAACCCAAACTGGTTTGCATACCAATAATTTGCCCTGTCAATACAAACGTTTGCATCACTAAGAGGGTGACAAAGCCCATAGCAACACCAATGAGTATTTGCTGCAAACTAATAAACACCGCACTTAATGCAAATAACTCAGTATTTTCTACGGGAGGAAGCACTGGAGCGATGGCGAAAGTGATAGCCACAGAAAGGAGCAACCTAACACGAGCCGGTGTCGTATTGGCGCCAAAAACTGCCATCACCATCAACATGCTAGAAACACGAAAAAGTGGCCACATGTAACTGGCCAGTGTTTGCATGATGGTAGACATGAGAATTTCCATCGCCTACCTCTTTGCCTGACAGGTTAGCCTACACATCGACAACAAGCCATTGACTAACCTACAACCACGGGGATCATATTGACCATTTCCATAAAGAACTCCATCATGGTTTGTACGAGTAGATGCCCTAATATCATCAAGGCAAACAGCGTGGTCAACAAACGAGGTAGGAAACTCAACGTCTGTTCATTAATGGAGGTTGCCGCTTGAAATACCGCAACCACAAGACCCACAATTAGCCCCGGCACAATGATCATAGAAACAATTGTCACAATAACTGACAATGCTTCTCGGAAAATATCAATCAGTGCTTCAGGTGACATAATCTTCTCTACAAGCCAAAACTGTTCGCCAAGGTTCCCATCACCAAGCTCCAGCCATCAACGAGTACAAACAACATTATTTTAAACGGCAATGATACAATCATGGGAGAGAGCATCATCATACCCATAGCCATTAGAATACTGGCCACAACTAAATCTAATACCAAAAACGGCACAAACAACATAAAGCCAATTTGAAAAGCGGTTTTCAATTCACTGGTAATAAAAGCGGGGATTAACACACTCATCGGCACATCTTCAGGTTCGTTAATACCTTGGTAGCCGGAAATTTCAATAAAAGTTTCTAAATCAGTATTACGTGTTTGACTATGCATAAATTCGCGCAGCGGCCCCTTACCCGAATGAAAAGCTTGTTCGATGTTCATCGACTCATTCATATAGGGCTTTACAGCTTGGTCGTAAATCTTGTCAAAAACCGGTGCCATAATAAAAAACGTCATGAATAAGCTCATGCCGATTAACACTTGGTTTGAAGGAGTTTGTTGTAAACCAATGGCTTGCCTTAAAATCGACAACACCACTATGATTCGAGTAAATGATGTCAACATGATGACCATTGCCGGTAAAAAGCTTAATGCCGTCATCAGCAACAATATTTGCATGGTAACCGAATATTGAGCAGAGCCATCAGGCCCGGTGGTCACAGTTACCGCCGGTAAAATACCATCTTGTGCACTCACGGTTCCCGACAAACTAACCGCAATAATACCTAAAGTGATTAATATCCATTTCATGATTGTGATGACTTCGCTTGTCTTAATCGGCTGGCAAAGGATTCTTGCTCTATCGTAACAGGTTGCTCAAGCTTATCGATTAAATTCACTTGCTGAGCTGTAACCCCAAGTAGATATTGTTGGCCATCCACTTCGACAAGCACCATTTTTTCTCGTTGCCCTAGTGGGGTAACCGCTAATGTTTTCAATGGTCCATGACTTGTCGGCACTAACTTAAGGCGTTTAACGATATAAGCGAGAACAAAAATAATGGCAATAACAACGATCAATCCACCCAACATATTTGCCAGGGTGGTAATGGCGGACTCTTTCTCTAGCGCGGCGGTTGATGGAGCTGCAGCACTTACGGTGCTAAAAGCCCAAGAAGAAATACTCATTTATCGCCTCACTTTAACTTCTTAATTCGCTCAGTTTGGCTAATAACATCGGTTAGTCGAATACCGAACTTATCATTGACAACCACCACTTCACCGTGTGCGATCAATGTGCCATTTACCATCACATCTAATGGCTCACCAGCTACCCTATCCAGTTCAACTACAGAGCCCTGATTCAATTGTAGTAAGTTACGAATACTGATAAAACTGCGACCCACTTCCATCGAAATGGTCACCGGAATATCCATGATTGCATCCAGTTTTGCGGCATCATCTTCCGACAACGGCGCGGGCTCATTAGCTAGTTCATCTAGCTCTACAGCTTGTGCTTCTTCAATAGCCTGCTCAGCCATCGCTGCTGCCCAATCATCACCCGTATCTTCTGTACTCATCTCTCATTACCTTCTGGCTGTGGCACGTTTAAATAAACGTTACACTATCAATTATATTTCTTTTCGCTCACGCGCTTTACCTTTGCGCGTAACCAACTGCAATTCTGATTTAACCGTTTCCGGTCTTGGGATTTTGGAGCTAATGCTCAATGCCAAGTTTTCTCGACTGCGTCCCAATTTACAACGGTAAGTAGGCAGATCTTCAACACGCATAACAATATGCTCTGGCATTTCTACCGGAATAACGTCACCCGCTTTAAGTGTCATCACCTCTTTGAGCGTCATTTCATGCTCGACAATGGTCGCATCAATGCCAACTTCTACGTCCATGATTTCATCTTTAAGGGCTTGTGACCAGCGCATATCTGTATCTTGCGTATCGCTTTGCACACCCGCATCGAGTAGCTCACGGATAGGCTCAATCATTGAATACGGCATAGTGATATGGAAATCGCCACCACCACCATCGACTTCGATGTGGAATGAACTAACTACTACGACTTCGGTTGGGCTGACAATATTGGCCATGGCGGGGTTGACTTCAGAGTCCAAATAATCGAACTCGACATCCATCACCGGTGCCCATGCATCTTTGTAATCTTCAAAGATGATTTTCAATAGTAACTGAACAATACGCCTTTCCGTTGGCGTAAATTCTCGGCCTTCAATCTTGGCATGGAAACGGCCATCACCACCGAAAAAGTTATCGACGAGAATGAACACTAACCGAGCTTCCATGGTAATTAACGCCGTACCTTTAAGCGGGCTAAACCTAACCATGTTGAGGCTAGTTGGTACAAATAACGTATGTACATACTCACCAAACTTGAGCATCTGCACACCGTTAATCGAGACTTCTGCTGCACGACGCATCATGTTGAACATGCTAATGCGTAAATGTCTTGCGAAGCGCTCATTAACAATTTCGAGTGTCGGCATCCGACCACGAACAATTCGATCTTGTGAGGAAAAGTCATAGGAGCGCGCATCTAAGCTACTATCCCCAGTATCTTCCTCTTCAACGTCATCAACACCGTGTAGTAGCGCATCAATCTCGTCTTGACTTAGTAGATCACTCACATTTACGCCTTAATTATCCACATACTGACATCATCAATCATTGCATCACAAAACCAGTAAAAAGCACTTTTTCAACTACCTTTCTGCCAGTTACAGGCTGCAAAGTATTTTGCACATTAAGTAATGCCAGCTGACGTAGCTCATCTTTCCCAGCTAACGAACTTAGCTTTTGCTCGTCCGAGCCACTAAAGGTCGTTAATAATGCATCTTCAATTAGCGGAATGTGCTTTTTAATCAATACATCATCATCGGCACCACGTACCATCATTTGCACTTTTATCTCGACCAAGCGTGAACGAGTTTGTCCTGGCAAATTAAACACAAAAGGTCTTGGCATTGCGACATAAAATGCCTCACCTTGGTTAACCTCTTCAACTTGTTCAGTTGCTGTTTCATCAGCTGGCGTGTCGGTTGGCTCGTCGCCACTGAGGAAAAACCACAGTGCACCTGCGATGACTAAGGCTAAAACCACACCAATAACGGCAAAAATAATAATCTTCTTTTTGCTTTTCGGCGCTTCGCTATCCTCAAGCTCCAATGACTCTTCTTCTGCCATCTTAAATCCCCTAGTCGCTTCTGTTTTTTCAGCTAGTTTCGCTAAAATATTACCTATAGATTACCTGCTTATGCGTAATAATCTATACCCGAACGATAAGTAGTTGCTTGATTGTGCGCCAAAATGCTTTCTTCTGCTGTATTTTCATCCGTTTCACCGCTCAGATAACCATTTTGCCCCTGTTCATTGTCGCCTTCAGCACTCTCTTGTTGCTGTTGCGATACATCGCTGTCAGTTAACTGCATCCCCTGCTCAGCTAACATCTCTCTTAATCTAGGTATGGCTTGCTCAACCATATCTCGAGTTTGATGTTGGGCGACTTGGAATTGCACTTGGGTTTGATCACCTTGAACCTGAATCCTTACCATCATGTGACCGAGTTCAGGAGGATCAAGGCGAATTTCAGCGTGTTGAATTCCTTGGCTCACCATGGTGACTAATTGTTGACGCATAACCGGACTAAATTTTTGGATCATGTCCTGCATTTGCTGCGCGCCTTCATGTTGACTGCGTATCGATACCTGAAGTTGAGCAACTTCATTGCGATTAGCTTGCTGCAGTGGCGTTGATAAAGGATTAAGCTTGTTATCCGTCGCTATTGTGGTATTGGTGGTGTCCTTAACTTCCGTTGTGGCACTGTTATCTAAACTGCCATTTGGCGCCATAGTGACCGCTAATTTAGCATCTTTTAGCTGTGATGCAGCCACTTGCTCTGCCACGGTATTGCCGCCTTGGCCTGCCAATTTCTTGATACTAACATCATCTATATTGCTATTAGACGCGCTTTGAGAAATGACATTTTTAGTGGAATCTTCGCCTAAAATATTGGCAACCAAAGAAGTTGAAGCAGGCTTATCTATCGTTGAACTTTGTTGTCCACCATTAATGGCATTGCCTTGGTTAGCTATTAATGTTTTGTGGTCTTTGCCACCTTGCGATACTTGAGTCCCATCAGCTTTTAATGTTGCTGCACTGTCTAATTGTTGTTTGTGTGTTGAAGCCCCGATAACAGCGATATTTTCAGCTGCA
Source organism: Shewanella waksmanii (assembly GCF_043643685.1). GTDB lineage: Bacteria > Pseudomonadota > Gammaproteobacteria > Enterobacterales > Shewanellaceae > Shewanella > Shewanella waksmanii_A. The sequence goes on along the minus strand of NZ_JBHZSN010000002.1, from coordinate 225,347 downwards.
ATTTTCTTTGCCGCTTCCAGTGTTTGTCGCTCGTTTTCCGTTAAGGCTATTTTGGCGTCGTTATCAGTCTCTACAACTTGACCAAGTATTATCGATTTATCATTAACTTGCTTGTCAATATTGGGCTGACTGACATTTAGCTGACTGACATTTAACTGACTGACTAGCTGTAAAAACTCTTTAGGCGGCAGTGCAATAAGTTCTTCTTTCGGCATACCGGTTTGCGCGGAAATCAACGTCAACAAAGCATCATCATTTTGCAGCAGCTTGCCACTTTCAAGTAATTGCATTGACACTAGTTGACCATCGTCATCAGCTTGCGGCAATTCTTCGCCGCTTTGGTTTATCTGTTCTTCCGCTGCAACTGAATTTGCCAAAGTAATTTGCGATAACACTAAATCAATATCTGCAGCGTCTTGAGACTCACTATCCAAAACCTGTTGCTCTGCTTCATCAGCCGTCGCAAGATCTTCAACAGCAACTTTCTCTTTCGGATCAGCGACAGTTTGACGAGTCACCACTTTACTTTCCCCTTTGCGGGCCTGCTCCATTGCAAAGGAAAAATCGCTATTTTTCGACGGTTTACTGCTGGTTTCACTGCGCTCCGTGCCACTGAAGTCATTAGACTTAATCGCAAGCTTTTCTGCACCGCTCTCGGTGTTTGAGTCTGAATTCGACAGTAAAATATTGTTCATTTGGGACATAATTCCTCCGCAGACACCAGTGATTACGAGCTGCAGTGTTTCAAACAGTGTCAAAAACCCATACATGCTGGGCGGCAATATTAAAGAACAAAGCAAATATGATGCCAAATAGAGGCGATTGGGAGAGCGATTATACCAATCGGCATAAGAAAGTGATCTACTCAGAGCTATTTTGGGCAAACTAGTTCGAGACGAATAACTTAAGTAATAGTGACTCTATTGGGAAGTTATTCAACGAAGAAGTAGGCAGCCAAAAAAGCCCAAAGGGCGAGTTTTAGCGCTTCTGATACTATGTAAACGAACTTGAACCTAGAATAACTATGCCCTTCATTCGTTACCTTGTCTCAGAAGCGCTAAACTCTCGCTGAGCGATCACATCTTTATGACGATTGGTATTACAAATTGATATGCTATTAAGCAGGGCGTGTCGTACTTTCGCGGCTGACTTTTGTTCGAGTGGCAGGACCTAGTCAAAAGCTTTATGAACAGAAGGAGCGGTATGCCCCTAGCAAGCTAAGCAAAAATCAGCTCGAATGTTCAACACGCCCTAGCGACGTGTTTGCCTAAAGTATTGCTGAGAGGCAAATTCATCAAACATTTTCTGTTCAGTTTTATGGGCTTTATGTGCTTGTTGCTGGGCTTTTTTTTCTAATAGCAGCTCTACTGCTTTTCGTTTTTGCTGTTTTTCTTGCCAATGGTTTTGTCGATATTGCACTTGCTTATCAGCTTCGGCTACTCCCAGATGTTGCTTAGCAATCGCATCATCTATTTGACGCACGAATTGATGAAACTGATGATAATAACTTGCGCTAATTTGCCGACCTTGTTGACCTTCCATCTGCTTCATATAGTCTAATCGATAATTTTGCAGCGCTGATAATTGGGACTGAGACTTTTGCAGATCAAGCCGTGCACTTCTTAACTGCAACGCCGCCTGCTCTTCAGCTTCGGTTGCCAATTTAAGTACTGTTTGTAACGGATCAGTCTTAGCCATTATTGCTCAGCAAGCCTAAGTTTGGCATTGCGCTCCCAATTGCGTCAGCATCAGCTCACTACTATCAAAAGTAATGGCCTCTTTCATCGTTTGACGCAAAAATGCGTTCATGGCAGGTTGTAATCGAATAGCGTTATCAATCCTTGGATCACTACCTTGCGTGTAAGCGCCAATAGAAATCAAATCCTTATTTTGTTGATATAATGAATAAACTTGCTTAACCCGTCGCATAGATTCTAAATGCTCAGCACTAATCACCATTGGCGCGACCCGGCTAATAGAGGCTTCAACATCAATTGCTGGATAATGGCCAGAATCGGCCAAAGTACGTGATAATACGATGTGTCCATCCAAAATCGCCCTTGCGGCATCTGCGATGGGATCTTGAAGGTCATCGCCTTCCGTTAGCACGGTATAAAAGGCAGTTATCGATCCTTGCTCGCTGCCACCATTACCAGCACGCTCAACTAACTTAGGCAATTTGGCAAATACAGAAGGTGGATAGCCTTTGGTAGCCGGAGGCTCACCAACCGCTAATGCAATCTCACGTTGTGCTTGGGCATAACGCGTTAAACTATCCATGAGTAACAATACGTTGTAACCTAAATCACGAAAATACTCAGCGATTCTGGTTGAAGTTTCACAGGCGCGCAAACGCATTAATGGTGATGTGTCTGCAGGCGCAGCAACGACAACTGAACGAGCGCGCCCTTCATCACCTAGAATCTCTTCAATAAACTCTTTAACCTCACGGCCACGTTCGCCCACTAGACCAACAACAATCACATCTGCTGTAGTCCCCCGGGTCATCATCCCCAATAGCACACTTTTACCCACACCAGAGCCTGCAAAAAGCCCCATTCGTTGGCCTTTGCCTACGGTTAACATGGCGTTAATTGCCCGTACACCCACATCTAAAGGCTCAGTAATTGCTCGTCGAGCCAACGGGTTGATAGCTGCAGCTTGGCGCGAAGCATGTTGGTCAGTATGCAAAGGGCCAGCACCATCTAATGGCTGACCATTGCCATCTAATACCCGCCCTAACAGTGATAGCCCTACAGGTATTCCCGCTTGCTCACCTAGCGGTGTCACTTTCGCGCCTGGTAACACACCGCTTAGTTCTTCAATCGGCATCAGGTACAACAGCTTGTCATCAAAGCCAATCACTTCAGCAATTAAGTCACCGCTGATGGTTTCGATGCTACATAGACTCCCGACCGATGCGCGGCAACCTGAAGCTTCAAGCGTTAAACCTACAACTCGTACTAGCTGGCCACTAGCTTCAGCAACATAACGAGGTGTTTTCTCGGTATATTGCTTCAACTGGTTAAGCAACTTAAGCTGGCGGGACTTCATCATCACTGCCTTTTAATTCGCTTGTATCATTTTTGACTAAGTCTGGTGCACCAAGCGTTTCGCTGCTATTGTCCGTATCAACTTGCATGTCATTAACACTCACATCCTTAGGACTTGATTCAGCAAGTATCTCATCAGTTGTTTGTGATGAAGCCTCCACTGCAGAAGGTACTGTCTGCTCTATCGCCTGCTGCTTTGACTGCTTTTCTAACTCAAGTCTTTCATAATGACCATCTATATCGCTCAACACTGCATCCATTCGTGTCTGAAGACGCATATCGACGCTACTGCGTTGGCTATCAATCACGCAATCACCTGCAGTTAAGCTAGGGTCAGCTTCTAATTGCCATTGATTCTTATCTAATTGTGCTTGGTCATACAGGGAATGTACGATGGCTAGATCATCGGGGTGCAAACGAATATTTATTTTCTGCTCTTTAATCGGCAGGGAGTCAACACCTTGTCTTAACGCTGACAAAATGTGTTCTGGGTGGGTATGCAACTCATGGCCAATAACAGACCGCGCTAGCGCTCGGCTTAAATTCACCATCTCTTGTTCTATTTCGGTATCGAGCAGACTTAACGGCGCCTCAAACTGACTGAGCAAAGCGTTAAATTGTTCGATCAGTTGTTTAGCTTGGTTTAAGCCCTCTTGTAACCCTTGCTCTTTACCTTGCTCAAACCCTTGTTGATGGCCTTCCTCCAAGCCCGCCAGTCGACCTTTCTCGACACCTTCTACATAACCTTTTTGTTGACCATCGGCAAAGCCTTCTTCTTCGGCTTCGGCGCGGATCTGCTCAATTTCAGCTAATGTTGGCGGTAAGATGGCTTCAGGTTCATCGACCACTTCACGGACAGCATGTTTACGCCCAAAAGCATTAAGCGTATCTTCTGGGACTTTCTGGGTAACGTCGGGAATATGCCAATGATGAAATTCGCTGTCATCTTGCACTACCGTCGCAGCTTTTTGCGCTTTATCACCATCATTAGCCATAGTTATAAGAACTCTTCTCCGCCGCCACCGCCAAGCATAATTTCACCCGCATCGCTGAGACGACGTGCAATAGATAAGATCTCTTTTTGTGCCACTTCAACTTCACTGATACGAATTGGCCCCATCGCTTCTAAATCGTCTTTCAATAGCTCTGCTGCACGTTTGGACATATTGCCCAAGATTTTCTCTTTAAGTTGATCGTCTGCGCCCTTAAGCGCTTTCATCAACACATCTTGCTGTACTTCACGGAGTAACACCTGAATACCCAAATCGTCTACGTCAGCCAAGTTTTCAAATACAAACATCAGGTCTTGTATTTGCTGCGCCATCTCCTCATCAGATTCGCGCATTGTTTCCATCAACTGACTTTCAACACCGGTGTCAAGGTAGTTCATGATGTTAGCAGCCGCTTTTAAGCCGCCCATCTTCGCCGCTTGCGCGCCGCCTTGGCCCGCAAATTGTTTCTCCATAATGTCATTGAGTTCTTGCAATGCCGCTGGTTGAACTTCTTCAAGGTTAGCGATACGCATCATCAAATCCAAACGAGTATTTTCAGGTGCTTGGGCAAAAATTTCTGCCGCCTGGTCTGGCTCAAGATAGGAAAGCACGATCGTTTGAATTTGCGGGTGCTCATTTTGAATAATCGTTGCAACCTGTCTTGCATCCATCCATTTCAGTGACTCAAGACCTTTAGCACCGCCACCCATAATGATTTGTTCAATCAAATTACCGGCTTTATCTTCACCCAACGCGGCGGTCAAGGCTTTACGGACAAACTCTTCACTGTTGAAACCAATAGAAGAGTATTTTTGTACTTCATCAAGAAACAGCTTGTGCACGCCAATGACTTTCTCTTGCCCAAAGTCTTGCATGGCGGCCATCGCCATACCGACTTTCTGCACTTGTTTAGGCTCCAAGTGCTTCAAAATTGATGCAGCATCAGCTTCACTTAAACTGAGTAACAAAATCGCCGTCTTTTCAATACCGGTTAAATCATCGGTATTGAAGCCTGCTGCCACTGTTAGTTCACCGGTTTCTTCACTCATTGTCTTGTAACCAACCTTTCACGACTTGTGTCGATAGTTCAGGCTCATTAGCCACTAATGCCCGTATTGCCTTAATCATATCATCATCTTTATGAAGATCAGGTATTAAAATTGAGCCATCATCAGCATAGCTATACTCAGCTTCAGGGCGATTAAGCATACCTAATGTATCTGCTGCATATTGATCTTCAATTTCCGCAAGCTCATCACCCAATGTGGGCTCATCAGGCATTTTTTCAGTATCTGGATAAATTAAGCGTTTCAACATTGGTCTTACGACGAACACAATCAGCGCTAAAATCACCAACCCACCCATTAGTAGACGTGCGGCACGCCAAAACCATGGTTGCTCCCAAAGTTCAGGTGCTGGCACCTCCTCAACAAGTTGATCCATAAAGGGCACGGTCACCACTTCAATCATGTCACCACGTTGACCGTTAAAACCAACCGCACCTTCTAACAAGCGACGAATATTAGCTAGTTCCTGTTCAGTGCGAGGAACACGGCTTACTTGTCCATCTTCAGCTGCGGCGCCGGTTTTAAAATCAACCGCAACAGAAACACTCACTCTACGCACAACGCCAATTTGCTGACGTGTATGGCTAATGGTGGTATCTAACTCATAATTGCGTGTTGCTTCTCGATGACTACTCCCCGTACTCTCACTCATCTCTTCTGGATTTAGCGCATCTTGAGGAATATTAGACTCCATAGGAGGTTGATTGGTTAAAGCACCAGGAATACCACCAATAGTACCGCCACTGGCGTTATTCTCGACGGTCATCTCACTCCGAATGGCCGGCAAATCTGGGTTATAACGTTTTGCTGTTTGCTCAACCGCGGTGAAGTCCATATTCACATCAACTTGAGAGGTGAAGTTTTCTGGCCCCAGAATCGGCATCAATATAGACTCAACTTTATTGCGATACTCAGCTTCTTTTTGCTGCACAATTTCTAGTTCACGTCTTGCACGCGCAGACACTTCTGTTTGACTACCAGAATTAAGTAAGCGGCCATTGGCATCTGTCACTGTGACTCTCGCAGGCTCTAAGCCATGAACTGCTGACGCAACAATATCAACAATAGAATCTACTTCTTCTTGGCCTAATCCCACTCGGCGAGTGCTAACCACAACTGTTGCACTGGGTTTTGATCGGTTTCTGGCAAAGACATTTTCCTTAGGAATGGCGAGAATGACTTTTGCACGAGTTACACTGCGCAACTCTTCAATAGTGCGGGCTAAATTCTGCTCTTGGCTATGCTTTAATCGTGCTTGCTCCATACGTTGAGAAACACCAAAACCACTGTTTTGGTTAAGGTAATCATTGGCGGCTTCGTTATTATCAAGGCCTGCACGACTTAGCATCATTTTGACATCTTGGTAGCGATCTTCGGCGACTTTAATGACATCCACATCGATTTGATATTTAACTTTGTTTTTATCTAACACGTCGAGTACTTGAACCATCTCTTGGGTGTCCATCTTCCCAAGTGGTCGATACTCAGGCTCTTGGGCCCAAAGCATGACAAAAACAGCAAGCGCTAAACAAATGGCTAATGCCAAAATCATCGTGATTTGACGGAGCATATCGACACTGCCAAAACTGCCAATGCCACCAGGTTTATGCTCTTCTTGAACGCCACCAGCCAAAGTTGTGTCTGCTGTGCCAGCGTTATTCCCTACCACCATATCCGTACTCACAATAGATACCTGCTCTTAAAAATTAAATCATTGCGCCGAGAGTAAATTTTATAAGCCACCTATACAGGCATGCTCATTATCTCTTTGTAAGCTTCAACCAACTTGTTTCTCACCTGCACTGTCGCCTCAAAAGCAACGCTGGCTTTTTCTCTGGCAATCACCGTCTCTGACAATGTCACTGTGGTATCACCCATATCGAGGCGTGTTGCTAAAGAAGACGAGTTGGCTTGCAGTTGGTTTACATTACCCACCGCTTGTGACAGCAGCTGTCCAAAATCGCTGCCGCTGGTGTTATTCACTTGCTGAGTGATACCGGTAGACATGCCAGACGGTTTGATCTCACCGCTAAGAGATTGCATTTCTTGTAATAATGAATTGGCACCAATCTGCATTTGAAGCTCCTTTCGTCGTGATTTTGACGAATATTGATTACTTACCATCAATGAAGCAATTAGCTTGCCAACTTTTATTTAGACGGGCAGAGTCCTGCTGCCCCTACCTTTTATATGGAGTGAAGTAGAGACCGACAGGACTATGGATTTGTTGATTTAAGATAGGGGATCAGGTGCGTGCTCGCACGCTGCCTGATTACAACCTTTTTATGACTATGCTGGTATTTAGCTACCTATACTGGAATTTGAATACCTATGCCGGAATTTGAATACCTAGGTCACGCATTTTTGCCATTTTATATCGTAACGTCCTTGCGCTAATCCCCAGCTTTTCTGCTACGGCTTTACGGCTGCCATTACACTGATTAAGTGTCTCTAAAATAATCACGTGCTCTTTGGCTTTGAGCTCATCACCCAAGCCTTCAGCTTCAAGCGCGCTCGGTGACACGTCAAAATGCTGCTCCAATTCACAATCTTGCGTATCGAGAATAATGTCACCTGCACCTATAGTATCTCCGCTATGTAAAATCAGTGCGCGCTGTATGACGTTATCAAGCTCTCGCACATTGCCCGGCCACCGGTGGGTCAACAATCTTCTGGTTGCTGCCTCATCTATCTCGGGCATATGATTCAAGCCACTTCTTTGTCCATGACGCTGCAACAGATGACGCGCTAAGGGTAATATATCCGCAGGACGTTGATTTAATGCCGGCCACGTCAACGGAAATACATTAATACGATAAAAAAGATCCTCTCTAAACTCACCGTTGGTTGCTGCTGCTTTGAGGTCACGATTTGATGTTGCTAGCACGCGCACATCAAGTTTGATGGTTTTCCTGCCGCCTAACCTTTCTACTTCTCGCTCTTGCAACACTCGCAGTAATTTCGCCTGTAACCCCAAATCCATTTCAGATATTTCATCAAGCAGTAGGGTACCGCCTTGGGCTTGTTCAAACTTACCAGGACACGCTTGTACTGCACCAGTAAAAGCCCCCTTTTCATAACCAAATAAAGTCGCTTCAAGCATATTTTCGGGAATTGCTGCACAGTTAATGGCGACAAAAGGCGCATGCTTTCTTGGGCTATTGCTATGAATAAATCTAGCTAACACCTCTTTACCTGAACCACTTGGACCCATGATCATCACTGACGCATCGGAGGCCGCGACTTTGGTCGCTAAATTGAGTAAGTTTAGGCTTTTATCATCTGCAACAACCGGGCTATCTTCGGTAACGGCTGGTTGAATATAACGTGATACCTGATTAAGCAGAACTTCAGGTGCAAAAGGTTTGGCAAGATAATCCACTGCCCCTTGTTTAATCGCATTTACGGCATTATCGATAGTCGCATAGGCGGTCATCAGCAATAAAGGTAATTGACTATGATGCTGGCCAATATATTGCAACAAGCCAATACCGCCAATGCCATCCATTTGAACATCGCTAACAACTAAGTCATAGCTGTTATTTTTCAAGTAGATGATGGCTTCTTCTGCAGAGCCGACATCATCGCACTCATACTGAGCTAGCAATAAGGTATCCACTAAGGCTTCTCTTAATGCGCAATCATCTTCAACCAATAAGATTTTACCTTCAGACATGGCTACTCTCCTCAGAACAAGTGTTCTCAATCAATGGCAAATATAAGGAGGCTTTACAGCCTTTGCCCTTGACGCAATGAAAATCAAACTTACCGTCATGATTGGTCACCACAGATTGCACGACAGCAAGGCCAAGCCCTGTTCCTTGCGCCTTAGTGGTATAAAAAGGTTCTAGCACCTGTTTTTGCATCGTGGCATCTAAGCCTTTACCGTTATCAATAACATGTAAGCTCACATGGTGATGCTCTTGTTCAACCTGTAAGGCAATACGGGTGGCACCAGCCTCAATACTATTAATCACTAGGTTATTTATTGCAGAGCTCAAAGTTGATGCATTAGCATTGATAAGTTGCTGCCCATCACCTAGCACGGTTAACTGGCAAGCCTTCTTCTGGGCAATAGGTTCACAGTTAGCGACCACACTATTGATGATATCGTCCATTAACACAGGCACCATATGTTCTTGCTGACGCCCTTTAGCCATCAACAACATATCATTGACCTGCTGCTCTAACTCATTCAGCCTATCGATCAATTTACCCTGAAATCGCGCTCGGCCGCGTTGATCGAGTTTATTACTGCCAAGGTTAGACGCATACAACAGGGCGGCGGATAGTGGTGTTCGCACTTGATGTGCTAAGGTCGCCACCATTTTTCCAAGCGCTGACAAACGTTGCATATGAGACACGTTTTTTTGCAGTAAACGCGTTTCTGTTAAATCGGTTAATACAATAAGCTGACCCGGCTCAGGCGTTAATGGCGTGATCGCCAGCTTGACACGGCGACCATTTTTTAATGAAACCTCATGACCATCATCATCTTGAGGAGAGAAAGCACGATTGATGACCTGAATCCAGCGGAGCCCCTCTAACGGCTGTCCAAGTAACTGCACTGCTACTGGGTTAGCTTGAGTGACCATACCGTCGCCATTGATGATCACAACCCCCGAAGGCATTGCTTGTAAAATATGATCCATGCGACTGGATGTATTGGCATTGGCCACATCATTATTGGCTACGGTACTAATGTTAGGCTGTTGATTTACGACATGATGCTCAGATACACGCTGTGCTGCCAACATAAACTCTCCGTCAAAATTCTGCTATTGACAGAGAGAATGCATAAACTAGGCCAAAATAGAATTTTAGACAATGCACAAACAAAAACGGCCCTTGTTAGTTACACAAGAGCCGTTAGAGTTCGCTAGATAGAATCTTCGCCTATCAATCTTTACTCATGCCGTATTTACGCATTTTTTCAACTAAGGTTGTACGCCTAATACCTAGCATTTCTGCTGCACGGGCCACCACGTTATCTTGTTGATCAAGTGCCTGACGAATCATATCGATTTCAAGCTCAGCGAGTAAGTCTTTAAGGTTAACACCTTCTGGTGGTAACTCACTCGGGAATCGAGTTTCAGGGATCTCAACAGGCTCTTCATCATTAAATATCGACGCTAACGCCTCTCGCTCCAGCTCTTCTTCGCTAACTTGAACCTCATACTCTGGCACATCAATATGGCGATACTTAATCGGTAAATCATTAACATCAACTAAGCCGCCTGGATACAAAATCGTTAAGCGCTCTACCAGGTTAGACAGTTCGCGAACATTACCTGACCACTCATGTTCTTTTAATGACTCAATAGCCCGCTGGGTAAAACGAACCTTGCCGCGGCCTTCGTTATAGACTCGGCTGACCAGCTCTTGCAGCAACAAGGGAATATCGTCTTTACGTTCGCAAAGCGCTGGCATTTCAATTGGGAATACATTCAAGCGGTAATATAAATCTTCCCTAAAGTCACCTTTAGTGATCATCTCTTCTAGATTACGATGAGTCGCCGCGACTACTCTAACATCTGCACTAATAGAACGATTGCCGCCAACACGCTCAAAAGTACGTTCTTGCAATACTCGCAGTAATTTCACCTGCATTTGCAACGGCATATCGCCAATTTCATCTAAAAAGAGCGTGCCTTTTTCAGCTAATTCAAAACGGCCCTTACGTGCACTAATTGCACCGGTAAATGAGCCTTTCTCATGTCCAAACAGCTCACTTTCTAACAATTCAGGCGGAATAGCACCGCAATTGACTGGAATAAAGGGACCTTCACGGCGGTCAGAGAGGTAATGCATATTACGAGCAACCACCTCTTTGCCTGTGCCAGATTGCCCTAATATCAGCACGGTTGCATCGGACGCCGATACTTGGCTAATAAGATGACGAACGTTAGCAATGCCTTCACTGCGGCCAACTAAGCTACGAAACAGTTTAGTTTGATTGCCACTGGTTGGAATATCAGGACGTTTGGCTTGACCGAATACTTGGCAAAAATGCAATAACTCAGTCAATTGAGGATAATTTAACGGCTCTTCGATAAAACCCAAAATGTTAGAAGCACCAACATCCTCAGCAGGCCCCATCACCAGCACTGGCTGCCATGGAATAGAAGCTGCAATGGATTGAATCAAAGTTTTGGTTTGCGCATCGGAGGTAATCACTAATGCTCGGTAACGAGCATCTTTTACTCGCGCCTCAAGTTTATCAACAGCGATCAAGTCAACTTGTTCGCCAAGAAACTCAAATACACATGACAAGCGATTAATTCGCTCTGATTGACTACCTACAATGAGAATTCGTTGATCTATTTGCATCATTTAAGAAGGCCGTAAAGCGCTCAGTATTATTCGCATTAATTATTAGTGTTCGTTGCCTAAAAGCTGACAGTAGCCTTGCGTAAACTCGTCGATAAAAGACTACCATGAGGAATAGTGTATTATCAGCAGCCTATTAGCAAGTCTCAGATGCATTTTATGCCGAACTCTCATGATTTTAGCTCAAAATCTCAACGTATGCAGCAGCAGATGCCAAATGTTTGACACCTGCCAAGACTCCATAGGGGTTCAGATCTTGTTTAAACCGCCTCGGGCTGTGAGGCCATGTGATGTTGGTCGCTAGGAATTGCATCCCAACCTTCTTTAATCGTACGTAATATTTCGCTTACGTCATCTATCGCTTGCACATCATTGTTCATGTTAGCTTCTGAGATTCTGCGTAACATAAAGTCATACAAGTCACTTAAATTGCTGGCAATATCGCCACCTGCTTCCATATTTAAGCTATTGTTCAAACCGGTAATGATACCAATCGCTTTACCGATATATATCCCTTTATTGGTAACATCATTTTGTTCGATAGCATAACGACTTTGAGCCAGACGCTGCAGTGCGCCTTCGAACATCATTTGAATAATACGATGGGGTGACGCAACTGAAATTTCGCTTTCAACCGACACCTTACGATATGACTGTAGTGACCTTCTCATACATACCTACCTATTAGAATCTATTGACTTATACACGTTAACTTGGCGTTTATTCTTACGCCCGATGTGTAACAGTTCCTGTCGATGTTGAAGCACTGACTTAGCCAGTACTTCAAATTCGCGTGTTAGTTTCAGCTGAGATTCCAATAACTCACGATCTTCATCTTTAGGCGCTTTCAACAATACATCGAGCAAAAGTTGACGCTTTCCAATCAACTCTTGCAAGTTTGAGACCAACTCGTCTGTATGTTCATCTTCCGCAGGTAACGAGTCTAATTTCGCTAACGTTTCTGAGACCGCTCTATTTACTTCATCTAACGTTTGCAAAGCCAAATTCCCACTCCACTATTAGTTTTATAAACCTAGTATTGGTTAACCGACTATTGTTTAACCAGAGTTGCCGATAACACCAGGTAATGAATTCAACCCGCTAACTATACCACCAGCTTGCTGATTCAGTTGACCAACCACCAAATCCATGGCATTAAACTGCTTGAATAGTCGGGCCTCTAATAGCTCCATTTTTAAAGCAAAAGCTTCTCTATCACTATCTAAGCGTTTTTTATCACTGGTATAGGCATTATTACGAGAATCGATCAGACCACCGGTTTTAACATAGCCTTCTGTTAACTCATCTAATCGATTCGCAAGGCCGGTAGTTTCAGTCGCAAATAGCCCTTCAATACTGGCCATATCATTTTTGATAACATCATCTAATTTTGATGAATCAACACTAAGTTTACCGTATCTGTCAGCCTCAATACCAATGTCATATAACGCCAATGTTTTGCCATCGACATCCACTCGTGTACTGATCATATTGCGCATTTGTGACTCTAATGAGCGAATCATAGAGTCTCCCTGCAACGCCGCCGCTTTTTCTTTTTCGGAATCATAAGACGACAATTTATCGATCGAACTCATCAAACTGTTGTAAGCATCAACAAAGCCTTGCACATTCTCTTTTACGGCTTCATCATCTTGCTCAATTTTTAACGTGGTGGTTTTATTGACATCTGCTTCGGTTAAGTTAAGCGTCACACCTGCAATCGCGTTACTAATCTCATTAGTTTGTGAGTTAAGTTGTTGTCCGTCGACATGAATAATGGACTCTTGGGCCGCTTGTACTTCAGACAAGTTTGCCCCGCCAAACATATCATTTAAGCCTGTACCTGTTGTGTCGTTAGCAGTAACAGCAATTTGGCTATCCGGGCCTTCAGTATCTGAGCTCAACACTAAACGGCTACCCGAGTTAGTGGTCACAATGGTGGCTGTAACACCAACATTGTCCGATGCATCATTGATATTCTTGGCAATATCCTCTAATGAATCCGATGCTCCTACAGCGACGCTAAACGACTCACCATTTACGGTGAAATCTAAGCTTCCTTCACCAACAGCCGCGGTTTTATCAGAGGTAAACGCACCGGCCACTTTATGGGCTGTCGCGAGTTGTTCAACCTTGATGTTATAAGAACCTGTTGTGGCGTTCTTGTCAGCCGTTGCGGTCAAATAGGCACTGTCGCCGGTTGAAACCGTTCTTTGGTTAAGGCTTGCGCCATCTTTTAGCTTTTCCAATGCATCTTGGAAGGTTGACAAGGCGCTTTTTAGGGTACCAATTGCCGAGACTTTGGCGTCAATTGTTGCTTCTTTTTTATCAAAGATGGCTTCTTTTGGCACTTTCTCAGCATCAACAAGCACACCCACGATAGTGTTAATGTCGAGCCCTGAACCAATACCCGTTGCTGTTAATGCCATACAAACCTCAACTCATTCACCTAGGTTAGTCGCTTATTAGACTAGTTAGGCTTCTGTTTTCATTAATAAGCCTGTCACTTCAGACAGTTTTTGCGCTAACTTTAACGCTTCTTCATTCGGAATTTGTCTAATCACATCGCCCGAATCGATATCCATAACACTAACAATATTTGTGCCAGAATCTTCATCAATTTTAAATGCTAAACCTTTACGCATCACAGCCATCATTGCCGACATTTCATCCACTAACTGTTGCATCTGTTCGCTGTTAGGTTCCTCTTCAGCCTTAGCTGTTTCAGCACTCTGTTCGACAGCCTGAGTGACTGACGTTCTATCTAGCTCTGCATCCTTTGCAGCAGTAGGCTTAATAGGTGCAATACCTATATCAATTTTAGCAGCTGCGGCATTGGATTGATTCACTAAATTCAAGTCCGTTACCATACTACACCCCCACGAAATTCTTTATCCTTAAAAGACAACAAAAGGGAGACTCGTTACCGAACCTCCCTTGTTGCGTCAAATTAACTAGCTAAAACTCATATTACAAGAGTGATAGCGCTATCTGAGGCAACTGGTTAGCCTGAGCTAACATGGCAGAACCGGTTTGCTGCAGCACTTGGTTCTTAGTCATCGTAGATGTCTCTTTAGCAAAATCCACATCAACAATTCGGCTCTTCGCATCAGCAACGTTAGCTTGGGTATTAGCACTGTTACTGATGTTATGCGCTAGACGGTTTTGTACCGCACCTAACTTAGCACGACTAGTATCGATGGTTTTAATCGCCGCATCAATTTTAGTGAGTGCCGATGCACGACCAGCCGATGTCAATACAGTTAATGAACCAACTGATAGCGAAGCTGCATCAGACTTACCAACAGAAACTTTAATGTCTTCACCGTCTTGGTGACCTACTTGGAAGGTCTTACCAGCAGAGAAATCACCGTTTAGAAGTTTCGTATCACCAAATGCGGTGTTTGAACCAATCGCTGTGATCTCTAGTGCTAGCTGATCCATTTCATCTTTCAGTGCTTGTAAATCAGCGGTACTGTTTGCACCGTTTTCTGATTGGATGGTCAAATCACGCATACGTTGTAGCATGTTAGTTTGCTCTTGCATCGCACCTTCTGAGATTTGTGCGATAGAAATAGCATCGTTCGCGTTACGCATACCGACTTCTAAACCACGAACCTGTGAGTTCAAGCGGTTAGAAATCGCAAGACCTGCAGCATCATCCTTTGCGCTGTTAATACGCAAACCACTCGATAGACGCTCCATAGAGGTCGCAAGATTACTGCTTGAGTGATTTAGATTCTTCTGTGCTTTTAGAGAAGTAACGTTAGTGTTAACTGTAATAGCCATAATCTTTTCCTCTTCAATACCTGGCTTTAAAACATTGCCTGTCTGCTTAAGCCAGGCTGGTCTTACTGGTTACAGTAACTTTAACGGCGGAGGAATTTTAATCTTTAGCTTTTTTTTCAAAAAAAACACCAAATTCAATTAAGCAACTGAATTTGGTGGTTTTATTCTTTTAAAAAATGTAACGAACCAACGTATTATTTACGTGTTTGACTCATTAACCTAACAAAGATAACGCGACCTGTGGTAATTGGTTAGCTTGCGCTAACATCGCCGAACCGGTTTGTTGTAGTACTTGGTTTTTAGTCATTGTTGAAGTCTCTTTCGCAAAATCCACGTCAACAATTCGGCTCTTCGCATCAGCGACGTTTGCTTGGGTATTAGCACTGTTGCTGATGTTGTGTGCTAGACGGTTTTGAACCGCACCTAATTTAGCTCGCTGAGTGTCAATCACTTTAATCGCATCATCAATCTTGCCAATGGCTGAGTTACGGCCCGCGCTGGTCAATACTGTTAATGCGCCGACTGACAGTACTTGTGCATTCAATGTACCAACAGAAATCGTAACATCTTCACCGTCTTGGTGACCTACTTGGAATAACTTACCTGCAGAGAAGTCACCAGTAAGCAGCTTAGTGTCACCAAAAGCCGTACTGTTACCAATTGCAGTAATTTCCAGTGCAAGTTGATCCATTTCATCTTTAAGCGCTTGTAAGTCAGCTGTGCTATTAGCGCCGTTTTCAGACTGAATCGCCAAATCACGCATACGTTGCAGCATGTTGGTTTGTTCTTGCATCGCACCTTCTGAAATTTGCGCGATTGAAATAGCATCATTTGCGTTACGCATACCCACTTCTAGACCGCGAACTTGCGAATTCAAGCGGTTAGAAATTGCCAGACCTGCCGCATCATCCTTAGCGCTGTTAATTCTTAAACCACTCGATAGACGCTCCATCGATGTCGCCAAGTTCTGTGTCGATATGTTTAAGTTTTTCTGCGCCTTCATTGACGTGACATTGGTATTAACATTAATAGCCATCGTGTTTTCCTCTTCTTGGTTGCACTGCCAAGACTTCGAGCTTGGCTAAAATAAACAGTTAGGTTGCTAACCGATATGTATCAGTTAGATATAATCAAACAGGGTCGTTGAACCCACTTTTGTAAACACACTTGATACTGCATTGAGTGCGAGTTGTTGCTTCTCTAACTCTGTAATAGCAGAGGCGTAATCAAGGTCTTCTAACATTGATAACGCTGAGCTATTAACTAGCTTCTCTTCTACGTGTGTCGAACTGTGGCTTTCAAGACTCTTTAAACTATTTCCTGATACGCCACGGGCAATACTGATCTGATTTATGCCGCTATCCACATCATTCAATATCTGTGCCAACTCCGCCTTACCTTGCGCAGTATTCACTTTATTAGGATCTTCAAGCAAAGTGATCGCTTCATTGATGGAGTCAAAAATACTGACAGAGTCTTGAGGGGAAATGCTGAAACTATCGCCAGCAGCGGGCATACCGTCGAGTTTGACTTCGATACCATTAAAGTTAACAGGTGTTGCGGGGTCGAAAGCCGGCACCGTAGTCACTAAGGTATTGCTAGAATCTCGTACTTCTAGGCTGGTACCGACCATGTTAAAAGTGTAGTCATCTGCAACATATGTCAGTGGATCGACAATTTCGGCGCTTTTTACACTAAAATCACCAACTTGAGATGCCAAATAGTTGACGCGAAAATCGCCTAAGCCACCAGGAGCATTCATAAATGCTTGGTCACCAGGTACATTGGTACCCACCACCACGCCCGATGCAATAATGGCATCCCTTACACCACTGTCTCCGGCATAAACCATGTTACCGGCCGCATCAAAGGAAAAAGGCTGTTGCCCTGTTTCATAGCCGGCAAACATATAGTTACCCGACTCATCTTTACTATTGGCAATCGCAAGCAACTCTTCTAGTGTGCCTTTAAGTTCATCGGCAACCATTTGCCGCTCCGAATCAGAAAGACCGCCATTAACTGCCCTTAATACTTGTTCACGCACAGAAGTCGCTAATGTTTCTGCGCTACCAAGCTTGCTTTCAGTGATATTTAAACGGCCAGTGGCATAATCAATATTCTTCATATACTGATCAACCAAGGCATTTTGCTGATTGAGGTTATCGATGCCAATGGCCGCAACGGGATCATCACCTGCGGTATTGACACGTTTACCGCTAGAAATTTGCTCGATGATCTTACTGGTTGACGTTTGTCTATCCAAAATGCCATTGATATTTTGAGTAAACATTTGCGCTGTCGAAATTCTCATACCATTTACTCCTAACGCACCGAACTAAATAAGGTGTTAAAAATTTCACTAGCTGTAGTCATGATTCTCGCAGATGCTTGATATGCCTGTTGAAAGCGCATTAAATTTGCCGCTTCCTCATCAAGGTTTACGCCTGACTCACTTTGAACTCGGTTATATGCTTGGGTATACACAGCTTCTGCAGATCCTAGTGCAACCTGCGCTGCTTTAGCTTTGCCGCCCACACTTAACTTGGTTTTTTCGTACACATCGCTAAGGGTGGAAGTACCGTTATTCATCACTTTTGATTCGCTCAACGCAGCCATAGCAACTGCATTGCTGTTATCACCCGGCGCAAATGACAAATCGAAAGTAAACCTATCGGTTGCTGCGGCACTTGACTCCACTTCAAAAGTAAAGCCGTAAGCGCTGATATTAGGCGGTGTAAAGGGTGCCGGTGCCCCCAATGAAGTTCCGTTTGCATCAAATACTTCAAAGGTGTTGGTCGCGGTATTAATTTCAAAAGTTAGCTCTGAGCCGGTAACAGGAAAGTTAGCCGCGCTGCGATTATCAATACTCACCATCTTAACGTCAGTATTTCCCGAGTTTGCTGCATCTGCGCTGATCTTGGGTCCTGCCGCAGCCAGCTTTTTAGGGTCGGTCATCTCGACCGCAATACCAGATGCTGCACCTGCGGTAGGTCTAATTTCAAAACGGTCTCCAGAAGCTAACGCCCCAGAATCAATATGCAACGTAAAACCATCTGCGCCTTGTAATTCACTACCTACCAAGGTTAGTGGTGTAACCGCACCTGTGGCGTTATCTTTAAGCTCGTAAGTTGATGGCGCGGTGAAACTTAGCTCATAACTTGAGCCCGTTAATGCGCCAACATCATCAATATTTAATCTAAGTGCTGCGTTACCCGCGTTATTGCCATAAGCCCCCACACGGCCATTGGCCATAGAGGGATCATTAATATCAACAAAAATGTTTTCACCTACTTCACCGTAAAGGTCGAAACCATCTTGCTGCGCTTGGTTAAACACGTCTGCGACACCTAAAGCCAGTTGATTAACTTCAAGCTGAGCAGGGATTAAAGTGTCATCTCTAAATTGAAATAGCGCACCTAATGTACCGCCCATTTTAGACGGGTCGACGACGAGATTTTGCGAACCTGAAGAAGTTTGAATGCGAAGTTCACCAGGGTATGGGTCGCCTGTAGTGGTGCTCATCTGCATGGATATTTGGCCGGAAACTAACATTACAGAGCCACCGAGCATGATGCTTTTCGCGCCTGACTCAAGAGGAATAACATTAACCTGACCGTATTCACTCAGCTCTTTGATCAACGCATCTTGCTTATCTAGCAAGCCCATATCTTGACCTTGTGACTTCATCAACTCTTGGTTGATATGACCCAGCTCAGTGCTAATTTCATTAATGCGATCGGTAATGGCAGCGATTTGATCATTAGTCTGTTGCATCTGACCATCAAGATGAGATTGCATTTGATTCAAGGCCGATGCTATCTGGTCAGCATTGCCAAGCACACTACCACGAATCCCCAAATCATCCGGTAGATCAGCCAAACTATTTAAACCGGCAAAAAGATCACTAAGTCCCTGCGGCACAGATTTGCCGATTTGAGAAAACAGCTGGTCGAGCTCGCTCATTTTGATATCTGTGGTTTGGGCTTGGCTCATGGCCGTTTGACCAATACGTAGCTCTCTTGAAGCATATTCGTTGTAAATACGCTTTACATCAGAAATATAAGTACCAGCACCAAAATAACTATTACCCATACGTTGGGTATCTAAACTCGACTGCTGAGCGACTTGTCGGTGATAGCCTTCGGTATTGGCGTTGGTAATATTATTACTGGTTACCGCAAGTTGAGATTGCGAGGCCAAAACACCTGTTCTGGCAATATTGAGAAGATCCATTGACATCAGCTTAACCTCACAACAAATTTAACTAGGCCAAAGAACACACGAGTAAACATCACTGACCTCCACCTAATTTAGCTGACACATCTTGACCAATGGATTGCATGACTCGAATGACCTTTTGAGCATATTGCGGGTCAGTTGCATAACCAGCATCTTGCAGACCTTGAATAAACTGAGAAGGATCTGCGGCCTTTTCTAAGGCTTTTTGATAACGGGGCCCATCTGAAATAAACGATACAAAGTCATCAAAGCTCTGCTTTATATCATCGTAAACCCTAAAATCGGCTCGCTGCTGTACAGCGATACCCTGTTCAAATTCCAAAGTATTAACTGCGGCTTTATCACCTTCCCAGCGGTGATCGGCCTTGATGTTGAACAAGTTATTACTTGGTTGACCATCCTTTGCCTTAATCACTTTTTGTCCCCAGCCTGTTTCCAAAGCCGATTGAGCGATTAACACCTCCGGTGTTGTACCTAATTGCTGCGCAGCTTTTTCCGCATGGGGGTATAACTGGCGAATAAAATCTTGTTGGTCGCTAAAGTGGTTGCCCTTTCTTGCTACTTCAGATGGCAAACTCTTGCCGCTAACAATATCGTCAATCGTTTGGCTTGCCGTTGCACTGGTCTGGAATTGCTGGCTCAGATGCACCGGCTTATTCCGGCTCATGGGTGAATCAATATCACCGCGCAATACCGAAGCTGGCGTAACATCACTGGTACCAGGCGACAACTGCTGCACCATTAAATCTGCCAACCCAAGCATCCCTTTGTCCGATAAATTGACGGACATTTGCTGATCGTGCATCTGTTCATAAAACTTTGTGTATTGAGAGTTCATTGGGCTATCAGACTCAAATACCGCATTGGCATCTCGCATGCTTTTCATTAGCATCTGCACGAAAATACCTTCAAACTGCTGCGCAACTTCTTTTAATGCAGCTTGATCGTCTTTCTGGGCTTTCGAGCGCAACGAGTCAAGGCCGCCGATGTCCAGAAAGTGCGATGAATTTGATAGCTTATCCATATCAATACCGACAAAATTTAGATGATGATAAGCTCACCATGCAAAGCGCCTGCCATTTTTAGCGCTTCAAGAATAGCTAACACATCAGACGGTGCAGCCCCAACTAAATTCACAGCCCTAACCAACTCATCTAATGTGGTGCCAGGATTAAATAGGAACATACGATTATCTTCTTCAGCCACATCGATAGTGGTATCACTGGTAACAACCGTATCTCCACCGGCAAATGGATTGGGCTGCGACACTTGTGTAGCTTCAGCAATGGTGACAGTTAACCCACCATGGGTTACCGCGGCAGGTAATAAGCGAACATCTTGGCCAACCACGATAGTGCCAGTACGTGAATTCACAATCACTTTGGCTGACTCTGCAGCAGGCTCTACTTGAATGTTTTCTAAGGTTGCTAAAAACGAGACGCGCTGCGAGACATCTCTGGGCGCGCTGACTTGCACAGATGACGCATCTAATGGCCTTGCCATACCAGGACCAAGTAGCTCATTAATCGCATCAGCCAAACGTTTGGCAGTTGAAAAATCAGCGCGGCGTAAGTTAAAGGTTAAGTGATCGCCGGTAGAAAATGGCGTCGCGACAGTTCTTTCAACAATCGCGCCATTGGGAACGCGGCCCACAGTTGGGGTGTTTTGAATCACTTTAGAGCCATCAAGCCCTTCAGCACTGAAACCACTGACCACCAAACTGCCTTGAGCAATGGCGTACACATTACCATCAACCCCTTTTAGGAAAGTTTGCAGCAAAGTACCACCACGTAAGCTCTTTGCTTCCCCTAGGCTCGATACCGTGACATCAAGGGTTTGACCTGGCTTGATAAATGGCGGCATATCAGCATGGACAGCAACTACGGCAATGTTTTTGATCTTGGGGCGAAAATTATCCGGCAAGTTAATGCCGAAGTTTTTTAACATGGTTTTAAATGTCTGCTCTGTATAACGGGTTTTTTCGCCGGTGCCAGGCAAACCTACAACCAGGCCATAACCAATTAGTTGGTTATTTCGAACTCCCTGCACATTAGCAATATCCTTGATACGCTGTGCATAGCTCAACGTTGAAACCATTAATAACGCAATGACGAAAAGCAGTTTGATTTTCATAAAGGCTCCTTAGAAAGGCCACCAGCTGCCCATAAAGAATGAGCTTAACCAGCCGACTTTCTGCACATCTGCAAAGGTACCAGTACCACTGTATTGAATACGTGCGTTGGCAACTCTAGGGGAATCAATGGTGTTGTCAGGGCGAATGTCTTGTGAGCGCACCACTCCTGTTAAGCGCACAAATTCATCACCGTTATTAATACTGATCCATTTCTCACCGCGAATAACCAAGTTGCCATTATTGAGCACTTGCATTACGTTGGCCGAAATACTCCCTGATAAACTGTTACTTTGGTCAGCGTCAGATTCACGTTTTGTGTTCATGCTGTCTTTGTAACGCAAATCAATCGGCTTACCACCAATGGTGACATTTCCGCCGCCGGCATAGATGGGGTCAAGGGTTAAATCGGTGCCCTTTTTAATTTCATTATTAGCACTCTTACTGGCCTGGGTTTGCTCCATCAAGATGACCGTAATAATGTCACCGACCTTTAAGGCTTTAATATCGGAATAAAGGCTTGATGCTTGACTGTCTTGGTACACAGAGCCCGTTGCCGCAATTTTGGTTGGTGGCGCTTCTGGGTACACTGGCGCGTAGTAAGGGTCATCTGGAATTGGTTTAGTATTGGCTGAGCTACAACCAACGAGTACCGCGGCTGCTGCTAAACATGCAATTAACTTAGTCATAATCAATTCCGCCCTACAAGTTTTGATTTACGTAAGCAAGCATTTGATCCACCGCAGAAATAACCTTAGAGTTCATTTCATAGATGCGTTGGCTTTCAATCAAATTAACCAGCTCTTCGGTGACGTTAACATTGGATGTTTCTAACGCCCCCTGACGAATAGCCCCCATTCCATCAAGAGATGCGGTCCCTTGAATAGGCGTACCACTGGCGCCAGTTTCTAGGTACAGGTTCTGTCCCATCGGATCTAAACCACTTGGATTGATAAAATCAGACATGGTTAATTCACCGACCACTTGGTTATCCGCAGTACCTGGCGTTTTCACCGACACTTCACCCTCTGCTGACACCGTAATACTGATAGCATCATCAGGAATGGTGATCGGTGGTTGCAACACATAACCTGAGCCAGGGGTAACAATCTGGCCGGTATCATCTAAGGTAAATTGGCCGTTTCTGGTATAGGCTGTTGTGCCATCAGGCAATTGCACCTCGAAAAAGCCAGGCCCTTCCACCATTAAATCAAGGGAGTTGTCGGTGGTTAACATGTTGCCTTGGGTGAACATTTTTTGGGTAGCGACCACTTTGGTCCCCGCCCCCACATTCAAACCGTTGGGTAACTTGGTGTTGGATGCGCTAATGCCACCCGCTTGGTTAACGGTTTGGTATAGCAAATCTTCGAAAACAGCGCGGCTTTTTTTATAACCAACAGTGCTGGCATTAGCGACGTTGTTTGAAATCACCGAGATATCGGTTTGCTGGGCATCTAGACCAGTCTTACTTATCCATAACGCGGGATGCATACTCTTTCTCCTAACTAATGCGCATTAATGTTGAAGAAGCCTGGTCGGTTTCTTCTGCGGTTTTCATCATTTTGATCTGCATTTCAAACTGTCTTTGCATATCAATCAGCGACACCATCTCGTCCACAGCATTGACATTGCTGCCTTCAATAGCGCCACTTTCTACCGAAACAAAGGGGTTAGCGGGCGCGATTTCTCCGGATATCTGCCTAAACAGCCCATCTTCGCCTCGCATTAAATTCTCATTTCCAGGATTAACAAGCTTGATACGGCCGACCTCTTCTATCACCTCAGCGGTAGAGCCAAGCGGCCTAACTGAAATAGTGCCATCTTGCGCAATCTCGACCTTTTCGATCGGTAACGGCAGCACTATGGGACCGGCAGCGCCCATAACGGGATTACCACGGTTGTTAGACAATAAACCGGTTGAGTCAAAACTTAGACTGCCCGAGCGAGTGTAGGCTTCACCACCGTCAGCACCTTGCACAGCAATCCACCCATCACCTGCAACAGCGATATCAAGATCCCGCCCTGTGGTTTTGATGGGCCCGTTAGCAAAATTTGCTGAAGGGCTTTCGGTCATGGCAAAAACACGAGTCGGCAAGCCTTCACCAAAGGCCTGCATAGTCCGTGCTTGTTCTAAATCAGCTTTGAAACCGTCGGTATTGGCATTGGCAAGGTTATTGGCCCGCACGGCCAGCGAATTCATATTCTGCTTAGCGCCACTCATGGCGACATAGAGTAATTTATCCACTTGCAGCTCCGTCAATCTTTCAACTTAAACTTCTATTAACAAGTTAAAAGCAAACATCATGCCAATAAGTGTTCAGAAATTTGGCGCTGTTGGGTTTTATCGAAACAAGTAGTTAAATGAAATCGAACAAGAGAGAGGAAATAGCAGTAAAAAGAGAGGCAAGGTGTTGCCGCAAGCGGCAACACCTTATGCGTAACCTAGCGGATCTGCAGTACCGTTTGTTGAAGGGTGTTATTCACCTCTAGGGTACGAGAGTTAGCTTGGAAGTTACGTTGAGCGGAAATCAAGTCAACAAGCTCAGTGGTTAAGTCAACGTTAGATTGCTCAAGTGCTGATGAGCGAATACTACCGAATGTACCACTGTTGGCTTCACCCGCTAATGCAGGGCCTGAGTCTAAGCTGGCTTTCCAAGAAGTGTTACCTACTTGAGTTAAGCCTTGCTCATTTGAAAATCGAGCCAAAGCGACTCGCGCTAGCGGCACAGTAGAACCATTACTGTAACTCGCATTAATAAGGCCATCAGCGCCAACTTCAACGTTGGTTAGACGCCCAACTGTTGTACCATCTTGTGTCAATTCCGTGACTTCAAACGGTGACGCGTATTGAGTCGGGTTATTGAAATTTACTGTCAATGTTTGCGTGCCATCAGCGCCAGGGCCAAGCACATCCGCACCATTAACACCTAACTCTTCGGTGGCGATAACCGCTGGATCACTGCCTACATAGGCACCAGTGTCATTAAAGGTTAATACTGAACCTCGCCATCCAGAAGCATTTGTCGCAGTACCTGTACCGTCAGGTGTACCATCACCATTGGTATCAGTCTGATAGGTACCTGCAGCGCCTGCCAAATCAACTTGCTTACCATCAACTGCGTAAAATGCCACCCAGTTACTTTCCCCCGTGTAAGCTGCATCAGGTGGACGCACAAAGTAAGTGGTCATAATGTGTGGCTCACCCAACGAGTCATACATGGTCACAGAAGTCGAGTTGTTATAGGTATCGGGATCATTAGGATCAAAATTAGCTGGGTCCAATGCTGCCTCGCCCGCGTTTAAGTTCATCTGCAAACCTACGTTTTCTGACATTTGTGGGCTACCAGCTGTGTCAGGGATTTTGACAGGTTGTGTGGTAGTCAAACTCACTGATGTCGAATTACCGTCTTTATCTACTGGGAAAGTCTGTAAATAGTTACCGGCAGAATCAACCAAATAGCTTTCAGCGTCGACTTTAAACGCACCTGCACGAGTAAAACTATGGTCCTGTGAACCTACCTCTGATGAAGTAACAAAGAAGCCGCCACCATTAATCGCCATATCAAGGGCATTATTGGTAAACTGCAAACTACCTTGATGAAATTGCTGAGCCACTTGTGTTGTTGTCGCCCCGCCACCAACGGCTGTTTTACTGTTAGCAAAAATAGAATTTGCATAAACGTCGGCAAACTCGGCGCGTGACTCCTTAAAACCAACCGTATTAACGTTAGATATATTATTGGCCGTGGTATTTAAGTCTTTTTGAGCTGCGGCTATTCCACTCAATGCAATGTTAAACGACATAGGTCACCTCTATCATAGAATTCTGTAGTTCTTGGACTCACATCCAACTGTGCTCATTTAGTTAGGTTTCAGACACTGCCAAAACATCACCGAGCTTAATGCCACCAATGCCTCTTAAGTTTAAGATGGCACCTGTGCTTGCTGTTCCTAGTGACACACTGGTCACATGCGCGTAGGTTGACACGGGGAGATCTTGGTTCTCACCGTCAACACGGCCAGTCGCCTTAATGGAGTAATTACCACTGGCCACCGGCTCGCCGTTTTTATCTAGTCCATCCCAGGCAACATCGATATTGCCGCCAGCACTGCCATCAACCGTGTAGGTCTTCACCAACTGACCTTTCTCATCTTCAATGCGTACAGTGATAGACTCAATTGGCTCTGGTGTACTGACAATCCCCTTCATGGTGGGATCTTCCGCTGAAATATGGCCGGTATCCGATGGGATCAGCACCTTTTGTCCAACCAACCCTGATGCCTGCAACGCTTGGCTTGAGGTCATCACTGTATTGAGGTTAATGATCTCTTCATTAAGGTTGTTAATGCCGTCAACGGTAGAAAACGATGCCATTTGCGCAATCATTTGGTCGTTATCAACGGGTTTAAACGGATCTTGCATCGATAACTGTTGACTGAGTAACGAGAAAAAATCCTCCTGAGTTAGCTCTTGGCTATTAGGCTCAGGAATAGAGGATTCTTGCGGTAAACGTAAACCGTCAAGAAACGGGTTACCGGTAGTTTCAGTCTGTGTTTGCGCGCTAGCACTGGCACTGGCAATATCACTCGTCGTGGCTGACTGCTGAGCTGGAGCAATGGTTTTATCACTGCTCGATTGCCCCGCTAGCGGCTGATTCGTTAAAGGATTAATGAGGCTCACTACTTACCCCCTACTGTTTGCCAATTCGCAAAGTTTGTTGCAGCATCGACTTAGCTGCATCGGCCACTTGCACATTCATTTGGTATGAACGTGAAGCTGAAATCATGTTTGCCATCTCTTCCATCACATTGACATTGGGTTTATAGATAAAACCGTCAGCATCTGCCATAGGATGAGAAGGTGAATACTGTTTCTGCAACGGTTTATCACTTTCAACGATGCCGGCAACTTTGACCGATGTCGTTGCCTGCTGTTGATGCGTTGCTTTAGCCATTTCTGCTTCAAAAACCGGATGTCTCGCACGATACGTGCCTTCGACACTGCTTGATACCGCATCAGCATTGGCGATATTACTGGCCGTGGTGTTTAATCTGACCGACTGGGCTGACATCCCTGAACCAGCTACATTAAAAATATCGAATAGGCTCATAATTAATTTCCTTTCAAGGCTTTTTTGAGGCCGGAAAACTTACCGTCAAGAAACCCGATTGACATTTGGTACTCTAATGCGTTTTGCATGAACTCTGACTTTTCTTGCTGTACATCAACCGTATTTCCATCACCTGTATCTGGCTGATTGGGCACACGATATGCAACGTGTTGTTGGGTTAATGCTTTTAAGTCGAAGTGTTTGCTATTTGTCTCAGTCATCGCTAATCCACTTTGGGAAGAGCGTGCAGCCTGCAAGGCTCTATCAAAGTCAATATCTTTGGCTTTGTAGTGAGGTGTATCCGCATTAGCAATGTTTGAAGAGATCACTTGTGCACGTTGAGATCGAATGCCTAACGTGTATTGATGAACTCCGAGCGCTTTATCGAAACTGATCGCCATAAAATTGCCTCCTCAAACAGATGCAAATATCAAAGCAATAGTCGTGCCAAAAAATGATAGATATAAAAAAGCAGGTGATATAACGAAATTTGCCAACGTAAACGTTGGCAAATTTAAACGAAGGTAAATAGTGCTATCAAAGCCTAGCTGCGTTTTTGGTAGTAGATACCTGGGTTGCAGCGAACCATGTCGAACTCTTCAGTTAAACCCGCTATAGATTCTGATGCACCAAGGAACAAGATACCTTTAGGGTTTAAAGCGGCAGCAAATTGCCGCAAGATTTTTGCCTTTGCCTCAGGGGCAAAATAAATAAGCACATTGCGGCAAAATATAATGTCGAACTTACCAAGTAGCGTATAACTTTCAAGCAAGTTGTGCGCTCTAAAATTAACCAAACGTTTGACATTAGGCTTGATGGTCATGGTGCTATTTGCTGTTGCATCAAAAAACTGACGCTTTCGCTCTTCCGATAACCCACGCCCTAACGCTAAGCTATCGTATTCACCACTTTTACACTTCTCCAGCATAGATGGTGATAGATCGGTCGCCAAAATTGATGCTCCACCAGCTAAGCTGCCCGGTTTTTTCTGCTGATACTCCAAAATGGTCATCGCCAAAGAGTACGGCTCTTGGCCTGATGAGCAGGCAGCAGACCATATTTTGAGCGGCCGACCTAAGCGAGCATATTCAGGCAATAAGGTATTACCTAACAGCTCGAAAGGATAACGGTCGCGAAACCACAAGGTCTCATTGGTGGTCATCGCATCGATCACTTCAGCACGAAGTTGACGCTCTGTCGGCTTCATCGAATGCTTCACCACTTCAGACAATGAAGGTAAGTTGTACTTCCCCATTAACGGCGCCAATCGACTCCGCACTAGATACTGCTTGTTGTCACCCAGCACAATACCGCTGTGTTGCTCCAGAAATAATCTGAACTGATTGTATTCCGCTTCAGCAAGTGATTTATTCGGCACTGTGGCTTCCCAAAATTAAATTAAAATCTGCTACAACATACACTATAGCAAGTAAATTGCAGCGCAGCGTTATACAATAGCTAACTATTTGATACAAGTTATATTTGATATAATCAGCTCAACCTCCATTACAGACTCAGGTGTTTGTTCACGGCTGCTGCTAGTTCATCAGGGTTAAACTTGGCGATAAAATCGTTAGCGCCAACTTTCTCAACCATAGCTTGGTTAAACACGCCACTTAACGAGGTATGTAGAACGACTTTAATGTCTTTCAGCTTAGGGTTATCTCTAATTTCAGCCGTTAAGGTATACCCGTCCATTTCCGGCATTTCAATATCAGAGATAATTAATGGGATTTCAGTGGCAACATTGTCCATCTCTGCAGAAATAGCAGTGAGTTTATCTAACGCCTCTTTGCCGTCTTTGGCGGTATCAATTTGCAAACTAAGCGACTCAAGGGCCCTAATAATCTGTTTACGTGCCACCGCAGAATCATCAATCACCATAATGTGGTAATGCTGCTCACGGTCAATGGTTAACTGCTCATCAACTTCTTTACTGATCTGCGTTTTAACTGGAGAGATTTCATCAAGGATCTTTTCAACATCGAGGATCTCAACCAACTCACCCTCAATCTCGGTAACAGCTGTTAAATAAGAATATCGCCCCGCACCTTGTGGTGGCGGCATAATCGCTTCCCAATTCATATTAATAATGCGCTCAACAGAGCTGACTAAGAAGCCTTGAACACTGCGGTTATACTCAGAAATAATAATGAAACAACCTTCAGTATTTTCGATTGGGCGTCCACCTGTTGCTGCGCTTAAATCAATGACCGAAATGGTCTTTCCACGAATATGAGCCACCCCACGCACAAACGTATTCAGTTTAGGGAGTCCGGTCAGCGGCGGACACTGCAGCACTTCTTTAACTTTAAATACGTTAATTCCAAACCGTTGACGGCCGTTTAGTTTAAACAGCAGTAACTCTAGACGGTTTTGACCAACTAACTGAGTACGTTTATTAACCGATTCAAGAATATTCGACATAATGGCCTTGCCCTGTTGCCTTCTCGGCGTGGTGAATGCTTGCCTAAAAACTATGACTCATATTGAGTATAGGCATACTAATTGCTTTATCTACTTTATATGACAACCTGACCATGACTTTGTCAAACTTCTGACGCTATTTTTGTTCTATAAATTGATGTCAGTATCAGGTCACAACGAAAGTATAGGTGTAATCTAGCGGATCAAGCTAGTCTATTCATTATGAAAGTAAATTTAGCGTACTTTTTCATCATCTTCATGCTTCCTTTGCACCTTCGTGCCGAGGTGAAACCGTCGACTCCTTCTCTATCGACCATTTCTCAATTAGCTATAGGTGTAATTGAAGAAAAAATTGACGTTCCACCCCATGCTAAGGTTTCAATTACCCCACAAAACTTAGATACACGTCTAAGTCCGCCGTTATGCAGTGGGCCAGTAAAAGCTGAGCTGGCAACAGACCGCGCGATAAAACGTAATAACACCATCAAGGTGAGCTGCGACACGCCACAAATGGCCTACCCTTGGCAGATATTTATCTCGGTGCGTGTCGATGTGTTGTACCCGGTTGTTGTCGCCACCGAAACGCTTGGGCCTGGCGATGTCATCGCGTCAAACTCGGTGAGTATAGAGTACATAGAACAAAGCCAGCTAAGAGGCCAGCAGTTTGATGATACAGCCCTGGTTATTGGCACGCGGGTTAAACGTCGCATTACCATGAACCAGCCTCTTTTTGCTGATAATCTCTGCTTTGTATGTAAAGGCGATACGGTGTCTATTTATGCCAGAACCGCCAACTTTGAAATTAAGACCATAGGTGAAGCATTAAGGGACGGCAACCTTGGTGACCGAATCCGAATTCGCAATAGCCATTCAAGCAAAAAAGTCAATGCCCGAGTCATTGGTGTGGGAGAGGTCGAAGTGCGTATGTAAACGATGAAATCTATTGGAAAAATATTTATAATAATTGCGCATAATAAGCTAAAGCTTTAGAAATGCAGGCCGATAGACAGGTATGTTGATCTCATTTATACAAGTTGGAAAAAACAATGGCTATTGATATAAAGCACGTAAATACAGGCACTAACAACCGAATTAGCACTCCTGCCGGCGGCAAAAACGCGGCTACAACAGCGCCTCAATCTAACGCTGCAAATAATAGCTCGGCAGCAAAAACGGATTCTGTGTCTATCACTTCTCAGGCACAACAATTGCAGAGTGTTCAGTCTAAGTTAAACGATATACCTGAAGTGGATAGTAAGAAAGTTGAAGAGATTAAAGCTGCCATTGCTGAAGGCCGCTATAAAATCGACGCTGAAAAACTAGCCAGCAATATTGAACAGTTCGAAAACGAACTAAATGAATTAAGCTAGGATACTATGACTCCGATTAACGAGCTAATTGATCAACAGTTACTTTTATTGGCAAACTTGAAAACCGTTATCGCTCAAGAGAAGCAAGCACTTATTAACCAAAGTGCCGACGAGCTTATTGATTTAGCGAAACAAAAATCGGATTTTCTCACTAAAATCACTGCCAATGATGCATCGTTATCGGCTCATCCCCAAGTTGCAGATTTAAAAACTGATGCCATCTTGGTCGAAAAAGTCGCTAAAGCTCAAGCTTGCTTAAATGAGTGTCAACAACTTAATAGTGAAAATTCAAGCTTAATCGACCACTGCATGGCCAGTGTTAGCCGCTTTACCCAAGCCTTGCATGCTTCAAGAAACTCATCTAGCCTAACTTATGATGGTAAAGGCCAAACCTCAACTATTGCTACATTAGGCAATGATTTAAAAGCCTAAGCACAAAGCGAATTTGCAACAAAAAAGCCATCAGATTGATGGCTTTTTTGTTTAATGGCAAGTGGCTTAAAAATAAGTCACTTCTTTCACTTTCTGCGGCCGATTATGCTGTTGATACAAAGCCCAAACCTGCTCAAAGTCTAGCTCAAGTTCAGTAACATAATGCTCTCCCGCTGGGTAGCTTTTGACTACTCTTGCACCGCGAATAACACCCGATACCGACGCTTGAATATCGTCACTGGTGAGCATCCAATCATTGACATTGCTTGATGCCGACAACTGCTGACCGTAAACCTGTTCTGCCAGTTCACGATAGGCGGCAATTTTTGACGCTTGCATGGCCATCAACACCCGTTGCGATTGCTCCGTCGCAGGCTGAGTTGCTAACGGTGCATAACCAACAGCGGTAATTTTTGGAAAACTACTTGGTGCTTCAGTCTCCCACTGTATGTAGCGATCATTTTGCGCACAACCACCAACAAGTAATGCAGTTATCAGTACAAAAGCCCTCATTACTGCTCTCCTATAATATTAACTTTACCCATGCCTTGTTGACGATGGCGATACAATAAACCATTTTCTGAATACACTTTCTCTGACGGCTTAGCCACACTGTTGAGTGCAGCTAAATCATAACTTGCCTGAGACGCTGATACGACACGGTTGTTAGTGACGTTAACAATACGGCTGTTGACAATGACGCCTTGGGTCGTTTTAGTCATGGTCGACACTAACACATGCTCAACCGGCAAATCAGTCGGCAATTGTTGCCAGTCTCGGCTCAAAAGCAAATCCCCTTGAGGCGTAACTCGGATATTTTGCGCCACATTAATATCAACAAGGTTAAATTGATGACTGTGCATCGCAGCAATTAACCCCTGCTGTAACTGCAACCCTAATGCATTAGTATCTTGCAAGTTATCAAGCATGACGGGGGTGGCGACCAATAAAGGTTGGGTCGGTAACAGAGCATCATTTTGCCTTACCAATTCATTACTGATCTGCAAAGCCAAATGATTCACTGCCGATGTCGACGGCAAATGATTGCCGTTAGCAAGTTGCCCTTGAGCCTCATCGCCTTGATTTGCACAGCCCCCTATAAGAAGAGCTACAGATAACATCGCTGCTAATCGCATGAGAATACCTACAAAGTTCAATGTTAAATAAAACAACAACCCGTTGTTTGAATCCAAAAATCTGACACATTATTTCGATATGAGCAATTATTGAGCCAAGTCAGGTTACTGCTGTTGTTATGCTTTATTTATCGGTCACGCAAATGAAAACTTTAACCCAAAGCCTGTTCTTTCAAAGCAGGCACGATAATTGCTTTTATTACCCTAAGCCGCTCAGCACTTGGCAAAACCGCCATAAAAGTGGCATCAGTAAACTTGCATTGTTCATATAGGGCTAACTGGACGAGAAAATGAATCGAATCACCTGTTGCATACTGTTGATATTAAACTGTATTTCTTCCCCCTCTTTTGCGGCATGGGTTGAAGCCCAAGGCGAAGCCAAAATCATCAACAACAATGTCACCCAGGCCCGTGAAGAAGCTATTCACCAAGCACTGAGCTATGTCAGCTTACGCTCTGGTGGCAACTTCTCCAGTAGCCAACGCATTGAAAATGGCCGCTTAGTCGAAGACAAATTTGCCATGAGCCAAAGTGTTAACATTACTCAGGTTGAGCTCATCAGTGAGCGAGTGACAGGCGATAGGCTAATGGTCAACATTCGGGCTGATGTAAATGATGCCGCAAGCGGCCAATGCAGTAGTGGCGGCCTAAAAGCATCTATATTGGTTCCACAGGCACAAATTCATCATCGCGAGCAACTTCGCTATGGCAACATAGGCCACTTTGAACAACATCTGTCAGAGCGCCTTGGGGCAATCATCGAACGCCATGGTAAATCCAGCTTCCCCCATGTTCACGCCAATGAACGTCTCGATATAAGACAAGCCCTTATTGATATTCGCGGCTACCGACTACCCACATGGCTGAGCGAAATCACCGACAGCCAGTATTTATTATTACCTGAGATTCTTGATATCTCCACAGCGCCACCCGAAACCAGCCTATTTGGCATGATAAGCGATGACCCACAGCGCCAATTTCAACTCAAGCTCGCCTTGTATCATGGCATCAGTGGAGAAATGATTTGGAGTGAAATATATAACTCCCCTGCCCCCTGGGAGTTTGAAAAGCAACTCACCGTACCTTCAAACAGCAATGTTTTTTGGTCATCAAGCTATGGCAAAAATATCGACAGTATGCTTATTCAAGCCAGTGAAGATATTGATAGCGTATTAAATTGCCGACCGCTACTTGGTCAAATCGTCGCCAAACAACACGATCGAGTCATTATTAATTTGGGCCGCAGACATGGCATTCGGGTGGGTGATGATTTTCAATTGGTGTTACAGCAGAACATGCCAGACCGACTCGACAAAATGCGCGCCATTGCTGGTCAAAGCCGCGCGGTCATCACCATAGATCAAGTCACTGAAGAAAGCGCAACTGCATTACTACAAGGTCAAAATGCGTCGTTAAACATTCAGATAAACGATTTAGCAATTAAACAATAATGGAAAAAGTCGCATAGGAAATAAGCAACTCTAATTAAAGCGTTTATTCAGCTCTTTTCATCTAGAGTAAAACCAGTATAATCACTGGCGTCTCCCTATAGCTCAACAGGATAGAGCAGTCGCCTCCTAAGCGATCGATCGGGGTTCGAGTCCCTGTGGGGAGGCCAGTTCATACCTCATGGCTGCGGGCATCAAGCCTGAATTAATTATTCTAGCTAGCTCAAAATCCACGTTCGCATCATATACCAACTAGATTTTTCATAGCACACTCTAGTATATTGAATTTAAATAAAATGAATTTCATTAACAGTTGGATTAGGTGCCCTAATGACAGATCTCTTTTTGACAAACCTAAGCGTCATTGAGCAACGTTGGCCAGATTTGGCGGCTAATTTAAAATTTACCAGCTTTAACCAATTTGAAGCCTCATTAGTCCAAGGAAAAAATCAAACTATCAGTGTTGACGGGATCCAGCTAAGCAGCCGCCATGATCGAGCAGCCGAAGCTAAACTACTGATTAATCAGATACCAACAAATCGCAAACACGTCACGGTATATGGTATTGGAATGGGTGATGTACCTACCTATCTAACTGATAATGAAAAAATTGAAAAGATTACAGTTTGTACTTTGAATTTGAGTTTACTAGCTTTGTTACTAAGCTACACTGATCAGCGCGAATGGTTAAATGACAATAGAGTTGAGCTCTTATACAAATTCCCACAATTTCAACTCGCTAATGACTATTTATGTATCATGCCAGACTTACAATTGAGTGATAATACCAACTCAGTGATACGTGACATATTAGTCCACGAGAATACACTAAGTGCTATCAATGCAATACATGAGAAGAACCGTGAAGATAATCAAGTTGAAATATTAAATAATGTTGAACTCAATAATAGCCCTGATGCTAGCTTATTGCGGCACAGTCACCTGAATAATGAAGCAATTATCATCGGTGCAGGGCCAACCCTAGAACACCATTATGAATATTTATCATCCGTATCCTCTCTTCCACTGACCAAAAGAGCAATAATTATTGCGGTTGATACAGCTCTAATTCCGCTTTTGGAAAACAATATAAAGCCAGATATAGTTGTAAGTATCGATAGAAAAATAACCACTGAACACCTTCCAAGTCAAATACCCGACTCTATAGCGCTAGTTCATTTCCCACAACTTGACAAAGAAGTCATCCGTAAGTGGCCTGGACCTAAGTATAGCGCCTATTCAAGCGCATCATATGATGATGTATTACATAATAAAGTCGAAAAACTACGACTTTTTACCGGCGGCAGTGTAATACACCCTACTGTCGACCTTGCTGTGTTCTTAAAGGCTACATCGATTCACCTTTTTGGCTGCGATTTTTGCTTTGCTAACGATAAAACACATGCTTTATGGAAAGACGGTGCACTAGGTCCAGGGCTAGAAAACAGCAAGCATTGGGTTGTTAATGGGCTAGGACAAAGAGCAAAGACATATCTAAACTTGAGAGGTTACCTTCGTAGCCTAGAAGTTTACATAATGTCAAAGCCAAATATTAATTTTTATCAATCAAGCCTATTAAGTGCCAAAATTCATGGAACAACTTTTCAGGAGTATTCGTGAAAAATATACAAACCAAAAATTTACTTGTTTCTCAATTACTCATTACGTCCCAGCACTTTCGGCTGAGCAAAGAAGTTTTAGGATCTCAATCATTTTCTAAATGCTTAGACATGTTGGAAACTATTTTTGAAGAAGATAATAACATCTCGAATATAGAGCTGTTATTACCAAAAATGCTTGAAGCTCAAGAAAGGCAGGACTGGCTTGGCTTAGCAGATACATTGGAGTATGAGCTTGTACCACTACTATAAGTTCAATGTTAAAGTTTGAATAATTAGCCCATATAACCTCATTAGCCAGGTGACTAACATCACAACCTTCGTGATTGGCACACTATTTGCTTTAGCTGTATATAAACAAAAAACTGGCGCACAATTTCTGATTAACGATTAGAGAATACCTGTTGAAAATTGTTTTTTACATTATCAATTTATTAAAAAGCCAAGCTTATTTGAGGTAAACCGTGTGTCGAAGCATGACGTTCAATTAGCGATCAGGAAGGCTAAATCCTTATGAGTGACCCTATCAATTATGGCAAACAAAAAATTGACGACAACGATATATCTGCTGTTATAGACGTACTAAAATCAAGCCATTTAACTCAGGGACCATTGGTACCTCTTCTTGAGAAAAAAATCGCAACATATGTAGGAAGTAAATACGCAGTAGCTTGCTCCAATGGAACCGCTGCACTTCATTTAGCCTGCCTTGCACTGGGGGTTAAACAAGGAGATACAGTATGGACATCAGCGATTAGCTTTGTAGCATCAGCTAATTGTGCTCTCTATTGTGGTGCTTCGATTAAATTTCTAGATGTTGATGTAACAACAGGCAACATATCTGTTGAGAAACTAACAGATAAAATTGAACAAGCTAAAATAGATGGAAAGTTACCAAAAGTAATTATTCTCGTTCATCTAGCTGGTAACAGCTGTGACATGCGATCAATACATGCTCTATGCGCACCTTTAGGTATAAGAATAATTGAAGATGCATGTCATGCTCTCGGGGGAGCTTACGAAAACAAAAAAATAGGTAACTGCCAATACAGCGACTGTTGTGTTTTCAGCTTTCACCCTGTTAAAAGCATAACAAGTGGTGAAGGTGGAGCTATTACAACAAATGCAAATAATATTGCTGAAAGGTTAAAGATTCTTTCTTCTCATGGCATAACTAAACACAGAGACTCAATGTCATTGAAAACGCAGCCAACTTGGTATTACGAACAACAACTGCTTGGGTTTAATTATCGACTATCAGAGATTCATGCCGCCTTAGGAATCAGCCAATTAACTAAAATTGACACATTCATAAATAAAAGAAAAGCTATTTTCAAACGATATTTATCTGCCTTCAAATCAACACAGGTAAAACTGTTGCAACAAACGCCAAATAGTGAGAGCGCTCACCATCTAACAGTTGCCCTCATTCCAGGAAGACAAAGAGATAGAGTGTTTGAAGAACTTAAGCACCTAAACATTTATTGCCAACTGCATTACATGCCAATATATCGGCAGCCTTATCATGATATTGGCCAGCAGAATTGGAAGCTCTTTGAAGGTTCGGAAAAGTATTTTACCTCAGCACTATCTTTACCCATATACCCCGATCTAAGCCCAGCAGAACAAAAAAAAGTAATCGAAGCTATCAAAGGCGTACTATATGAGTAAAGTTATTTGCATTATTCCTGCTCGTGGTGGCAGCAAAAGAATCCCTCACAAGAATATCAAAGACTTCTGTGGGAAACCTATTATTGCCTGGTCTATAGAAATGGCGTTAGCTAGCCAACTATTTGACGATGTAGTAGTATCAAGTGATTGTGTAGATATTATTTCCATTGCTAAAGAGTATGGTGCTTCAACCCCTTTCATTCGACCCGACTCCATTTCGGATGACCACAGTGGAACCACTGCTGTTGTTAAGCACGCTTTAAGCTTTTTAGATCCAGACAAGAATAAGTACAGTAGAGTGTGTTGCCTATATGCAACTGCACCATTTGTCACCGCTAACAGCTTAGCTGATGGAGCAAATAAACTTTCGCTACCAGGGTGCCTTACAAGTTTCTCAGCAACTAGCTTTGCCTTTCCTATTCAAAGAGCTGTCAAATTAAAAAACCAAGGCGTTGAGGCTTTTTTTCCTGAAAACATGAATTGCCGCTCACAAGATTTAGAAGAAGCTTACCATGATGCTGGACAATTTTACTGGTGGACCAGACAATCACTCGATAGCAATGCCGACATGTTTAGTGAAACATCAACCCCAGTTTTATTACCTCGGCATTTAGTTCAAGATATCGATACTATAGAAGATTGGAAGATGGCTGAATATCTATATCAGGTACAAGCATTAAAAAGCTCTGTCAACAAAGTGACTAAAGACATTTCAATTTCAAAAAACGATTATCGCGCAGCTGCGCCCAAAAATGGATAGAAAAAATGAAAACAGAATGGGACTATACTGATCTAGCCAAAGCTTACCTTAAACGAGCAACATACTCTCCAGATGCTATTGATCAACTATTTAAATTAGCAAATATAGACAAGGATGCTAAAGCATGTGACGTTGGAGCAGGTGTCGCTCATTTAACAAAAGAGTTGTTACAACGAGGGTTAGAAGTGGTTGCTGTTGAACCCAACGATGAAATGCGCAAGTATGGGAAAATAGAAACAAAAGATCAATCAAAGGTAACCTGGTATGAAGGAACTGGTGAAGAAACGGGTCAAGAAGCTGGAGCTTTTGACTTAGTTACATTCGGCTCATCTTTCAACGTTACAGATCGACTAACTACATTAACAGAAACCAAGAGAATACTAAAAAACAATGGTTGGTTTGCATGTATGTGGAATCACAGAGACTTAAGCGATCCTTTCCAAGAAAAAATCGAGTCGGTAATAAAAAAACACATAAGAAACTACGAATATGGTTCCCGCAGAGAAGATCAAACAGAAGTTATAGAGAAAAGCCAGTTATTTAAGCAAGTACATTATATCGAAGGAAACGTTTTACACCTACAAAGCAAAAGTGACTTGATTGAAGCTTGGAAGTCTCACGCAACTCTAGAAAGACAAGCTGGAGACAGTTTCACATTGATCATAGAAGAAATAGAACGCTTAGTTAAAGCATACCCAGATACAATGATTAAAGTACCGTACACAACCAGAGTATGGTGCGCTCAATTAAAATAAAAAGACTAGGGGCGAAATGCCCCTAGAACTAAAAGATAAAAAAATGAAAGGACATGTTATTTGGATCACTGGATTACCGGGATCTGGAAAAACAACTTTAGCTAACGAACTTCGCGAGCAAATCTCTCATCAAAAACCGATTAATTTAGATGGAGATAGGTTGCGCGAAGCTCTTGATAACAATGAATATAGCCAAATGGCACGACAAAAACTTTCACTACAATATGCTAAATTAGCCAATATGCTAGCTAATGATGGACACACTGTGATCGTATCTGTCGTCGCCATGTACCATAACATTCACCGTTGGAATAGAGAAAACAACGCTAACTACACTGAAGTTCTACTAAAACCTGATCAGGCATGCCTGCTAAAAAGAAATAAAAAAGGACTGTACAGTACAGGAAGCGACTTCTCACCTAATAGCATTACAAATAAAACAAACAACATACAATATCCATATTCACCAGATTTTATATTCGACAGTGGCACAAAAACACCTACGAAAATGGCAACAGAATTAGCAACATACCTTAACAACGTCGCCAAAGGAATAATTACTAATGACTGAAAAATCGAGCCATAAAGGCCTCACCTTCACTACAAAGGGTGAGACCTTACTCTCTTTAAAAAAGTCTGATATTAGCGCAAGAATTCTTGATGGCAAACTGTTGACTTATTCACAGTTCAACTCAATATCAAATGAACAGTTGCAAAATATATTTATTCAACTGAGCTCAAACACACTTATTGTAAGAAGTAGTTGCTCATCAGAGGACACAGCCCACCAATCCAATGCTGGAAAGTTTGAAAGTGTTGGAAATATATCCAATATAGATGACTTAAAACATGCAATAAGCTCAGTGTTTAAAAGTTATCAAGAAAACCTTGCACCAACAGAACATGTACTTATACAACCTCAGTTAACAAAAATCACTCATTGTGGTGTGGCCTTTAGCTGTATCCCAGACACTGGTGCCCCCTACATTGTTATTAGTGAGTCCAGCGATGGCAAAACAAATACAGTAACGTCTGGTGAGACTGACCAATTTACAACTTACTACGCAATCAACAATAAATTTGATAATCAAAGACATAGCTCTTTGGGTAAGTTAATTAAAGAATTAAAGCACATGTATCTCACAGCAGAAATTGATATCGAGTATGCGTTCTGCGAACATGACCAGTTACCAATATTATTACAAGTTAGACCCCTTATACATAAAACTCCGCCTCAAGGAGTCGAGCTCATTAGCGCCCTTAAAAACATTGAAGCTAGATTAGATGTTTTTTTTAAACCACATCCCTACCTAGATGGTAAAACAACAGTATTTGGAGTCATGCCTGATTGGAACCCTGCTGAGATAATAGGTATTAGACCCAAACCGCTTGCATTAAGTCTTTACAAGGATCTTATCACAGACAGTACATGGGCCTATCAGAGAAACAATTATGGATATAAAAATTTAAGAAGTTTTCCTTTAATGATTGATTTAAAGGGGCTGCCATATATTGACGTGAGAACTAGCTTTAATTCCTTCATCCCAAATGACCTTCCTCCGTTGATAGCTGAGAAACTCGTTGATTTTTACCTAAATAAGCTAATAGCTAATCCATGTTCCCACGATAAAGTTGAATTTGACATTGTACTTTCTTGCTACAGTTTGGATATCAAGCAACGTTTAAAAACTTTACGAAAAGCTGGATTTTCTGAAACTGAATGCCAGCTTATATCAGCAAGCTTACGCAATTTAACAAATAAAATCATCGACCCCAGATCAGGCCTATGGATCCAAGATTTACATAAGATTGAAAAACTAAAACAACGCCAGAAAACTGTAAAAAAAGAGATCGAAAATCCATTACAAAGAATATATTGGCTTTTAGAAGATTGTAAAAGATATGGAACCTTACCTTTTGCCGGGTTAGCAAGGGCTGGCTTTATTGCGGTACAGTTACTTCAGTCTCTGGTAAATGAGTCAATTATATCTGCAGCCCAATATCAGGAATACTTACTTTCGCTCAATACTGTTAGTGGTCTATTAAACAAAGACTTTAAAACACTTAATCGAGAAGAGTTCCTAAAAAAATATGGGCACTTGAGACCTGGAACCTATGATATAACTTCAGCTCGATATGACAGCACTCCTGATAAGTACTTTGACTGGCAAGACGCCAAAGACGAGCTTCCGACAACTCATAGCTTTAAGCTATCTAAAGAACAATATCAAAAGCTTCACTTAGTCTTAGAAAAGCACAACATAAATCATAGTGTTGATTCATTTCTTCATTTTATTGCTTCTGCAATTGAAGGCCGAGAGTTTGCTAAGTTTGTATTTACCAAATCATTAAGTGATGCCATTGAAGATATCGCTTCTGTAGGCCAAAGCCTTGGATTTACTAGGGAGGATATGGCATTTGCTGACATCAATGTCATTCGTAATTTTGCTGGCAATGCAGACGATCCAGCCACCGCGCTGAGGCTTTCAATCTCTCAGGGAAAAGAAAAACAAATCCTAGCGAATCTAATTAATTTGCCTGCATTAATATGCAACACTAATGACATATACAGATTTAGTTTACTTCCCACTGAGCCCAACTTTATTACGCAACAATCAGTAATAGGTGATATAAGCACGGCAGACAGCAACATTGAGCTTAGAGGAAAAATTATTTGTATTCCTCAAGCGGATCCAGGATATGACTGGCTATTTGCTAAAGGGATCGCAGGCTTAATCACCGAGTTTGGCGGTTGTAATTCGCATATGGCAATCAGAGCCAGTGAATTGGGATTACCAGCAATAATTGGTGCAGGTACTAAGCTATATTCTTGTTGGTCACAAGCTACTCGCTTGCAAATCGATTGCGCTAATAAAAAAGTAACACATCTATCATGATACCTATTCTCATTACTCAACACAGAATTGAATCGTCACATAGCGAACAACATGATAGTTTAGATCAACGCTGGCATCAGCTATTAAACCAAGCCGGGATACTAGCAGTACCAGTGCCAAATAATCCTAATTTAATTGAGAATTATTGGCAAACTATAAAGCCACATGGAGTTATTCTCAGTGGTGGCGGTAGTTACACTGAGTTAGACACAGATTGTAGGAGCAGAACCGAAGATAAGCTCCTAGACTTGTGTATAGAACATAACCTCCCCGTCCTAGGTATTTGCAGAGGCATGCAAGTTCTTCTGCAAAAAAGTGGACATGAGCTATTACCAGTTAAAGGCCATATACATCCCAAGCAATCTATAATCGTCAATTGCAGTCCAATTACGCTCAATAGCTATCACGATTTTGGTGTTTTTCAAGTTAATAGTAGCTTTAGGGCTTGGGCTCATACTACTGATGGAGTGATTAAAGCGGTTGAACACAAAAATAATAAGCTAATTGGAATCATGTGGCACCCAGAAAGAGGTGATACATTCCTTGCTAAAAATATCCAATTTTTGCAAACAGTTTTTATGATGAAGGAGTTTCCATGCGCGCACTTATTCTAGCTTCCGGCAGAGGGTCTCGTCTTGGTAATCTAACAGAACAACAGCCCAAGGGCTTTACAAAGGTTGCAGGTAAAAAATTAATCGATTGGCAGCTATCTGCCTTAAAATGCGCTGGTGTTGAAGATATCGCAGTTACCACGGGGTACTTTAAAGATTGCTTTAACACTTTATTTAAAAACCAATTCTATAACCATAATTGGTCTACAACTAATATGGTGTCATCAATGCTATGTGCGAAATCGTTTTTAGCCAATCAAGACACCAT
Source organism: Shewanella waksmanii (assembly GCF_043643685.1). Lineage (GTDB taxonomy): Bacteria > Pseudomonadota > Gammaproteobacteria > Enterobacterales > Shewanellaceae > Shewanella > Shewanella waksmanii_A. The sequence goes on along the minus strand of NZ_JBHZSN010000002.1, from coordinate 183,241 downwards.
TGTAAGCTACTCTGATATTATATATTCAAAAAAAACAATAGAGCAGTTGGTTAACGACAAGAATGACATAACTATAGCATATGACCCCAACTGGCTAACTCAATGGCAGGCTAGATATGAAAATCCACTGGATGATGCTGAAAGCTTTAACCAAGTAAATGGCGTATTGACAGATATCGGAAGAAAGGTTGACTCTTTGAATGAAGTCAAAGGGCAGTATATGGGGCTGCTCAAGTTCAGTAAATTAGGTTGGTCTCAAGTTAATACCTATTTAGGCAAACTATCTGCGCAAGAACTAGCTGCATTAGATATGACAACAATGCTTCAAAATTTAGTATCACTAGGAATAACGATTAATACTGTTGAAATCAGTGATGAATGGTTTGAAGTCGACACATTACAGGACCTTAAAGTCGCTGAAGATCATGTCCCCTCTTTTTCATGGTTGAATCATTCAGCATGAGTGAATTAATCGACAATTTACCAAACAATCAAATCGCCGTCGTTGGCACGGGAAACCTATCTTTAAACTTAGAAGGTATTTGTCGTACACACGGGTTAGAAACTCAGTTTTTTGTAGATGAATTTCGCGAGGGTACATATCTAGGCAAACCGATTCATAATGCAGGCTCGCTCACCCAGTTCTATATTGAAAGTGTGTCAATATTCTTGATTGCTATCTCAAACGATGAGTTTCAAACTGCTGCAAAAAAAAGACTAATTAATCACGGAGTTCCCAGTTCAAAAATAATGATTATTGGCGATGATCCTGGTTTACAAATCCTAAATTTACTTTTTGAAAAATTCGATAAAGTTGCCGTAAAAGCATTACTTTCTAATAAATTTTCAACCCTTAACGAAATAGAAAAATTTTTCTTAAAAAACCATTGGCAATCTTGTATAAAAAATTTATCACCGAATAAAAAAAATATTGTCTTAGGCTACTACGGTAGAGGTGGAGGCTTCCGGCGACACATATACCCTCTTATACAAAGTTTATCTCCAGATTTCAATATAGTGAGCCTATCAGATGAGAGCTTAGATAAAAAATATGAAGCTCCCAATCATCTCTATATGAGCACATTTTCAGCATGTAATCAGCATTGGATCGACTTGGCTATTACCGCACATGTATTCCCTTGTGCACCAAGAAACATCCCGAGAGTAACATTTTCTCATATCATCTATGATTTTAATCTATCAGATGACTACCATGCAGCCAGGATCGGAGAGCCCTCGACACACTATCTATTCGCATCTTCTAAACCTTGCTTTGAGTGGTACAAAAATTTAATTGACCAATATGAACTAAAAAACAAACTTTGTATTATTCCTGGAGGGTATCTTCAATTAGACCAAAATATTGAAATTGCTAAAGCATATAAGGGGGCTGTTAAAGACATCTTATATGCACCAACATTAGCACTTGCTGACTATCCACACAAAGAGCTCGCAAGCAACCTTTCATATGGGTTAGAAATTATCAAACAACTCATTGAATCATTCCCAGACAAAAATATCATTTTCCGGCCTCATCCTAGTGACATCAGATTATTGAAACTAGGTCGTCATGGGAAAGATACTATGTTACTGGGTAAACTTATAGATTTCTGTTATCAACATCCTAGTTGCATTGTTGATGAAAACACCTCTGATTATATGCAAAGCTATAATAAAAGTGCACTATTGATTACCGACACCTCTTCAACAGCTTTTACTTATGCTTTTACAACTAATAGACCTGTTGTATTTTTTTCTCCTAATGAAAATGATTTAAATAAAAACTTGCCAAGAGAAATGAAATTCATTAAAGACAGAACTGAAGTCGGATATATAGCAAAAAGTATAGGAGAACTTACTGATATTATAAGCATGATTTTTTCCAATCATCATAATCAGAAGTCGACAAGTTCGTTCAAAAATGAAACGATCTACAACATTGGTAGTGCCGAAAAGTATTTTAAAGATAATATCAACTATATATTATCAAACAAAAAGCATCCTGACTGGCATTATGTAAACTGGAAAAGTGGAAATTAAAATGAGTATTGGTAATAAACCAATGTGTAATATTGCAATTGTAGGTGCAGGCGTTTTCTCAAGAAATGTAGCAAAAGTTTTTTCTAACAACTGCTTTAAACTCGAATGCATTATTGATGAATTTAAACAAGGATTTCATTTAGGCTCACCCGTTATTAAGGCGGCAGAGCTTTCTAAAAAAAATTTATATTCCATCGACAAATACATAGTTGCTATATCTAACCGAACACACCGTTCAGCAGCTATCGATCGAATCATATCTAAAGGTGTAAAAATAGAGAAGGTATTTATTATTGATGATGATCCAAGCATTCCAATCTTACATCTTATACTTACTCGTTATTTACACATCGCACTACCATTTTTTCGCACTATTGATTGCTCTAGTCAATACCGACTCGAACGACACTGTTTTGGTGACAGCTGGAAGAAAGCGATAAACTCAATAGATCCCAATAAACAAACACTAGCTTTTTGCTTTTATGGAAGAGGAGGTGGATTTAGAAGGCATCTGATTGGTAGCATCCCCTCTTTGAGAAAACATTACAATATCATCACCATAATGGACGAAGAGCCAGAAGATGACAATCTTGGGCTCCCAAAGTTATACATGGGCCCAGTTACTGCTAAACATTTTGATAAAATGGATATTTGCCTTACCGCACATTTTATCGAATGTAGTCCGAATAGTAAGCCGAAAATAAATGTACTCCATACTAGCTTTGACTTCATTTTAGATTCAACTTGGATATCAGATAGATTTGACAGTGCTGATCCGCACTACATTTACGCTTCAACTAGGGCAACTTTCGATTGGATCAAAGGACTCATAAATAACAATAAACCCAAAAATCGATTATGTTTAATCCCTGGTGGATATACTCGTCTTGATGACAACTTGATTCATAATGCAAGTTATGAAGGTCCCATTGATAGTATCATATATGCACCAACTCTCTCACTCAATGCAGTTAAAAACCACGATTTGACATACTCAACACGGCAAGGTGTTAGTATTGTTCAAACATTATTAAATCACTTTCCTGACAAGAAAATTATTTTTAGACCACACCCAAACGATCTAGCAATGATTTCAAGTGGACGCTCTGATGAACTAGCACAACCATTTATTAGCATGATTGAGCTATGTAATGCACACCCTAGGCTTAGACTTGATAGCAAGAATACATTCTATATGGACAGCTATAATGCCTCTGAATTAATGATCAGCGATACCTCTTCTACTGCTTACACTTTTGCCTTATCAACATTAAGACCTGTTGTGTTTTTCTCTGCGAATGACAAATTAGTAAAGGAACTATATGCATCTGAGTCAGCTTTCATACGAGATAGAGAACATATCGGAAAAGTTGTAGAGAACACAGATGATATGGTCGCCAGCATTAAGAAAATGTTAACAAACCAAAATTTTTGGAAATCTAAAATAAGGACTTATCGCGAAAGTGTTTGCTTTAATTTAGGAAATAGTGAGAGTTACTTGACAGAAAATATCAAATATATAGTTTCAGGTGAGAAAAATCCAGATTGGGAATATTTCAATTGGGATAAATAGGTGGGTGCACAAATGTTGATGGATAATATTTTAGTAACTATAGGCATAGCTACTTACAATGGAGAAAGGTTTTTAGCTGAAGCATTAAATAGTGCATTAAATCAAACTCATAACAAGCTGGAAATTATAATCTATAACGATGCAAGCAACGATAATACCGAAATCATTCTTAATCAATTTACTGATAAACGAGTAAAAGTGATTACAGGAACCGAAAATAAAGGTGTATCTTTCGCTAGACAGAAAATAAAAGAATGCGCCAAAGGAGAATATTTAACCTGGTTAGATGATGATGATACTTTCGAACTAAACCGAGTTGAAAGCCTTCTATGCTTTTCAATTGAGAACAATGTAGATATAGTTATAGATCACTACAAATTTATAGACGAGCAAAATAAATTCTTGCTTAACTCTCATATCCCAGCCCATCAAACTCAGGATAAAAACTTTACACGCCTTTTTGAAAGGAACTTCATGCCTGCGCATCCACTAATTAGTAAAAAGTGCTACACAAACATTGACTATGACATCAGTTTAAGAACATCAGAGGATTATGATTACTGGTTAAAATGTAGTTATGCTGGTTATAGTTTCAAACAAATTGCAGGTTGTTTTTTAAATTATAGGGTGACTAAAGGTTCTCTTAGCTCTGACCCAGAGAAAAGCAAGCAAGCCACTAAAATAATTTTGAGTAAATATCAAAATGAAGAACTAATCCAACTATATAAATCAAGAGGTTTGGAGCTATACTGCAATAAACTAGCTTGCTTACATTATATTTTCAATAAAAATTATGCACTTGCAAAACTATATGCTAAATCTCCATGGCCGACTGAGCAAAATTCTGATTTAGCATTTTATAAAGGTACCCTGCACCTTAATTTTGGAGAGTACTCCGACTCTTTCTTCGAACTTTCTAGACACCTTGAAAAGTTTCCAGACTCTATATCTGGAAAAAATAACATGGGAGTTCTGTTAAAAAGAATGGGTAAGGAACATCGACATCTATGGTTAGATGCGGTTTCTAATTTTGACGGGTATAAAGACGCTATATCTAATCTTAATGGTATAGAAAAAATAACATGGACCCAAATAAATAAAAGTAAACTACGATAGAGTTAGTTAGCCTCATATTACATGACTATAGACGGTAAAATATTAATCCCACCATAGGTCAATTGACTCTTCCAAACGATAAGAATTAAATACCTTTACTGGCTTAATTAAATTCTCCTTTAACTTTACAGCCATATCGTTTGAATAAAAATAATGAGCAATAATTATTATTGTCGGTTTAAATAACTCCTCAACACTTTCAACACTAACAATAGGAAGTCCGCAAAAGCTCTTACCTGATAAGCTCTTATTTCCATCTATAACTGCAACTAAAGGATGCTCTAACGGTAAATCACCGTTATTTAGGAAAGCTTTCGCATGTTCTGACGCACTGTATATAGCTACTCTTTCTTTATTTTTAAGCCAACATTCTAGCTTACGATTTAGCTCATCGAACAAATACTTTTTAGCCTCATTATTTAACATATTTTTAAAGCAAGATCCGCGGTGACCACGAATTAAATCAGGAGCATTACCACGCATTGATAATAATCCCTTATAAAGAGACATGTCCTCTTTATAGAAATCGACAAATCCTTTTTGATTCTCTAAAACTTGTTTTTTGAACATAGATTTAAGTAGTTTTAGCTTACCTAACTCTATATTAATCAAATTCCTTTCTTCATACGGATCACTTTCAATATGATACAAAAACTCGCCTCGAGTCTCATAGCGACAGTACTTCCAACCGTCAAAAGTAAGGGATCGTGATATTGACTCACCGTTGTCCATTACAACACCACCAGCCTCACTAAAGCCAGGTTTGATAGCTAATGATTTTCCATCATAAATATAATCATATAGGCTTAGACCTTGTACAGCAGGATAACTAAAACCTAAAATATCTAGTAAGGTAGGAAAGATATCAATCCCTCGAATTAGTTCACTACTATTATTAACAGGAATGTGTTTTCCTCCTACTAAAGAACAAAAGCCTCTTATTGTAGGCTGACTTAAATATATTCCACCTGTTGGCTCTTCTTCATGGTAGTAACGCCAGTTGGAATCGTGCCTCTCCCTAAGTTGACAACCATGATCACTTATAAATATTGTAATATCATCTTCGGTTACCCATCTATTCCATACGGATTCAACTTCTTCAGATAAATTATTCCACAACCTACGATAGTATTCTTTAGTCATCTTTTCCGGATGCCCAAATGCCTCATCATGTAGCTCCAAAAAGTGAAAATAACCAAATACATTAGAGTGCTCTTTAAGTATCCTACTGGCCAATTCTCCATCATGAAAACTATCAGAATAGACTTCAAAGTGATTAAAACTTTGTGTGGGTGTATAAACATCACCTTGCGATAACGCTATGGTATAGTAATCATTGCAACGAAAAACATCTGCAAAAGAAATGACTTGAGATTTACTATATTGAGACTCATTTCCATAATGAAAATTAAATCCCGAAGTGCGACCATATAGCCCATGAAAAACACTATTTACGCTTATTCTTGTTGAATTTCCGCCGACACATACCTGGTTAAATAAGGAACCGCAATGAATTATCTTTTCCAAAAAGTTTTCAGCTTCATTAGGGTTATCGATTCCCTTTATTTGGTCAACTCGAATAGTGTCTAAAAAAAACACAAATACATTAGGTTTACGTTTCTTCACTATATCATGCATCCTAAAGCGCTCATTTTTGTTGTTCTCCATAAAGTGCCTTATATTCAGCTTTAAAGCGTTGCTTAACTTCTTTAGGAATAGCCCTTGAAGGTTTGAGCACAGAGCTAATATAACTCAAATGAGTTACAAACTCCCCTGATTCACACCAAGAGTGCAAATGTATAGATAGTGGGTCCGACGAGTAATCAAAAGAATAACAATTGCTTTCAGCCAACGATAAAGCAATACTTTGGTGTACACTTGGAGCACAGCTTACCATTCTACCATCAACATTGGCGACAACAGGTCGATGAACATGACCGCTGACAACGCTTACAATTTGTTTATTTAGAGCAAGTATTTCATTAAACTCTTTTGCTCCATATAAACCAGCAGAGTCTATCCAATCAATACCAACTCTAAAACTTGGATGATGCATAAAAATTAAAGTTGCTTTAGTGGGTTCTAGCAGAAGTTGCTGTTTTAACCAATCTAACCTGTGGCTACACAAGCGGCCGTATGGTTCTCCAAACAACGAGGTATCTAAGCCAATTAGACGTAAATCAAACTGCTCTATTGTATACAAAACATGATCACAACCTAGTTCAGGTAAATAACTAAGTTCAGAAAACTCTTTGATTAAATTCTGTCGCCGGTCATGATTACCAGGAATGATAAAGTACGGCATAGATAATTGTTCTAAGCAGCTTTTTAATAGCTTATATTCTGCTAAGTGACCATCTTCGGTGAGGTCACCAGTGATTAAAACTAAATCAATATTTGGCTTAAAACCGTTTATGTGATCAATGCACAACTCTAGACGTCTCAGTTCCTCTTTCGGTTGACCTAATTTATCTCCAACCCCGATATGGATATCCGTTAGTTGAGCTATTAACACCTTTCACACTCTGAAATCGATTGCTGTTTAATAAGATCTATTCCATCCCAAACCCAATCATGAGCTAACGCGTGACCAGCTCTTACATAACGATCGGCTAAAATTCTTTTACTAACTAACTGTTTTATCTTCTCATCACCAATCAGCACGCAAGTCTGAGGCTTGCTATCAAATCTAAATCTATCTAGTAAGCATAATTCCGTATGGCGATATAGTAGATTGCCACTTTGAGGTTTCAAGTTTTTCGTAATACGTTCAGTAGGTAACCTAAGCCAATTCCATGTAGAAACTGTCTTCATTCGCAAACCAGAATTCGTCATCCCCAAATATTGTGCATTGACGAGCTGTTCATAAGCGTGAGGCTTAGTTATTGCTGTTTCCTCCAACTCTTTACTCATCAAACATTGAAAGTTTTCAAGTCCCACGCCTGAGCCATAAGTAACTATTAATGAGGGAGACGAACAAGCCTGTTGATTGTATGTAATAATATCATTTGCAAGAGCCGAAGCTAATCGCTTCTGTTCTTTCAAACCTTGTTTGTAAAAAAAGTCTAAATCAACTATCGCAAAAGACTGTCGGTCACCAAAGCACAAATCTTTACAACGGTCGGAAATTTGATAACTAGAAAATAGCGTAATAGTCTCATCTCCCCCCCAAAGTAATCTAACATCAGATATAGCACTGAAGTTCTGGTTTAGTTCATCAGAATGGGAATATTGAATAAATCTAACTCTATTTTGTATAACCGGATGACTACTTAAAAGCCCTTTCGTGAGCGTCATCAACAATTTCTGTTCGTTACTGAGATTCGAATTGACTCTGACTATCGCACTGCAACCACTTAACAGGCTGCTTAACCACGAAAATACAGCAACGGTTGGCACATTTGATGGACTAAGATGAAAAGATAGCCCTCTCCCTTGTATTTGGCCGCTATATTTATCCTTTAATGAACGAATAGATGACTCACGAAGGAAAAAGCCTAAACTTGATAGGTTTGGACTAACCTTCCCTAGATTAAGAAGTACTAAAGATAAAGCTGAAACAAACGAAATTGAAGCTTCATCAAAAGATTCAAAAGGTTCAACTTTAAACTCATCCCAACTCAATGTCTCATCGATAAACTTCACATCTTTTACTGGAAAGTGTCGCTGCATCCTCGCACCTCCACTCTCGGCATTCTCCCTAAAACTTCAAAATACCGACCTCGCCTACCGCAGTCACAATCGTCTTCTCCAAGCAATCTGCCCAAGTCTTCAGTTAGCAGAACATGACCAGGATAGCTAGTAGGTAAACTAGAAAAGACTTGAATCAACCCTTTCTCTCCCATTACACATGGAGTTAAACATTCTGGTTTACGGAACATAACGTCAGCATATATAGGCGCATGCAAATGTCCTTTTTCACACTCTACAAAAATAGTTCCTGTTTGCTCAACCATTCCGTAAAAATTGTGTAATTTTAATCTCCCTAAAACACTAGTCGTAACACTAGAAAACTCCTCAGGTGATACAGCTTCATCTTGCAGTTTTTTCCAACCGCCACTATGAATCAAGAAACCTGAATCAAATGGAAACGTCCTATTAGTTTTCTTAAGTTGTTTAAGAAAGAACTTCCAAATCATAAATGTAAAACCAAAAATCAATACAGGTCCTGATTTATATTTTTCAAAAAAGGTATCGACCTCAGACCAGTTTATTTGCATGTCTTCATTTAAGGCATAGCAGTGGTCATACCCCAAAAAAGATAAACCTTGTACACCAGCTCCCCTAGCAGAATAACCAGAACGATTTCTCGTTAAGCCAATATGGTCAATAATTAGCATTGGCAACCTTTTAGGACCTAGCCATTCTCTCATAATATTAACTAGAACCTTAGATTGGATTTTTGCAGCGTTACGGTCTAAAACTATCTTAGATACTGACTGACCAGTTGTTCCCGAAGAGGTCATAATTTTAAACTCATCTTCCGGTAAAACACTGCTAAGCCGCAATTGTTTAAATAGACGAACACTCAATGGTAAAAAGTCTTCATAAGAAATAGCATTTAACTTAACACCCTGAAACTCTGTTAGGTTTTTATATAAATTGCAACGTGCAATATGCAAGTCCGTTAAATGATTTAATCGCGGCAACAACAATTTCTCTTTGTGCCTTTGATCTAAATCATAAATAGATGCTCTAAGTAATTCATCCACTTGCTTGCTCCATCATTCGCAATATATCAGGCTTGCCGTTCTGATTATATAATGGCTCATCTAAAAAAATTAGCTTTGTCAATTGAGGTGGAATCCCCTGACTCAATATAAACTCTTTAACCTCACATTCCAAAACGCCTTTAGGGGCAATGATATAAAGTTCATCGTCTTCACCACTACAAAACAACCATTGAGTTGACAGGTGTTGTTGGGTTAGCTCTTGCAACTCGTCCAAATTATAGCGAGTACCTCGTAGCTTAATAATTCGCTTTAATCGACCTGTTATGTAATAACGATCATTAACACGGTAAGCAAGGTCTCCTGTATGCAATATTTCAATACCTTCCGAACTTATTAAACACAAATCTTCTATTTTTGACGCATATCCAATCATTATATTAGGCCCTTGGTAACAAAGCTCCCCTTCTATACCATCGTCATAAACTTCATGACCGCAATCATCTTTTATACAAAATTGGCCTTCAGGAATAGGCATACCTATGGAACTAGGATTATCCATTACTTCATCTGCCGGTAAATAGGCCATGCGGGCGCTAGCTTCAGTTTGACCGTACATTACGTAAAATTTTTTATTATTCTGCAATGCATAATTGCCAATAATTAAAATCATCTCTTTAGCTAAACGTCCGCCTGCTTGTGTCAACGTATGAATAGAATGAGGAATTACTCGTTCTAGTCGTAGCTTTAAGAGAATTTCATAGCTAAAAGGAACCCCCGCAAAACTGGTTGCTGAATACTTATCTGCTTGATTCCACATTTGCTTTGATAATACATCAGCAGGAGCCAGAACAATTGATGCGTTCATGCTCAAATGAGAATTTAAAACAGATAGTCCATATGAATAATAAAAAGGTAAACTAGATAAAGCTCGTTCGTCTTTATTTATAGATAAATATTCACAAATAGATTTAGCATTGCTATCCAAGTTATGCTCTGAAAGCATAACTAATTTAGGCATACCTGTACTACCAGAGGTCGCTAATAAGACTGAGACTTCTGAACTTATAGAATACTCAACAAACGAAAGAGAACTGACAATCAGTTCTCTTTCTGTTGCATATATCTGAAGGTTAACTCCAAATTTCTCAATGATTAGAGAAGGATTTTGTTTCGGAGACAATAAAATAACGGGAAGCTGATAAATTCGACAAGTAACATAGGCGACAACTGCATTCACGCTTGTATCTAACTGCAACAGTATCAATGGTCTTTTAATTGGTGAGCGAGTTTTAATCTCCGTATATAAACGTCTAGCTTCATCAAGTAAGTCTGCATAACTCAATTGTCGATGCAAACCATACAAAGCAATACGTTGACTAGGCTTCAACATCATAGATGTAAACCACCGTCTATATTCAAAATATGGCCAGTGACGTATTCCGCATGAGCTAAGTAAACAATACCTTCGGCCACTTCTTTTGCCTCACCGACTCTTCCCAACCCTACTTTTTTAACAGTAGCTTGCCTTTCCTCGCTATCAATATTAGATAACAAGTTAGTGTCAATTATTCCAGGCCTAACACAATTTACGCGAATACCTAAAGGTGCTAACTCTTTTGCCAAAGATTTAGTTAGCCCCTCTACCGCAGCCTTACTTGCAGCATATGCTGCTTGTCCTTTAGCGCCTTGCTGCGCCACTGCTGAACTTACTTGAACAATAGCTCCCCGCCTTTGCCGTATCATCAACTTACTAGCCTGTTGGCAAATCCATAGCGGAGCAAAACTATTAACATTAAACTGTTCTTCAACTAATTGACTTTGTGTCATTAAAAGCGGCTGAGGCCTCATTATTCCCGCACAATTTACAACGATATCTAATACTCTAGTATACTTAATTATGTCTACAAACAATTGCTTTACTTCGCTATGCGAACCTAAATCTACAACAAAACAACAAACGTCCGCAGCGCCTTTACTCAAAGCATTATTTTTGACTTGTTCAAGCGCTGATAAGTCCCTAGATACCAATAATAAATTATAGTTAAGACCAGCGAAGACCTCGGCGCATGCTTTACCAATGCCGCTACTTGCACCAGTAATTAAAACCCAAGGACGCTGCTTATCAATCAAACTTTACCCCATGTTTCCTCAATAGCGCTTTACAAATTGCAACATTACTCATGTCTATAATTTCATCGGTTTCAAACATCACTTGAAATTCAGCCTCTAGCTCAGCGATCAACATCATGTGAGCGGTAGAGTCCCACTCAGCTATCGAGTTATACTCTAATTCATCGACCACTCTTTTCGCGTCAATATTCAAAGCACTCACATAAACTTGAACTAATCTTTCTTCTATATTCATTTTCTACCTAATAAATCCTGTAAGAATTTTTCTTTGTTGTTTATAGCTACTTGGTGTTAATCTCATATTTATATAATCTTGATATGAATCACTTTCCTGATATCCCAATTTAAAATTAAACCTTAAAGCTGCAGTATTAGTTTTTTTCACTTGGGCAAAAACCCCTTTGGCTTTTAATACGCTGAAAGCATAATCCAATTGTGCAATTGCTATAAAGAAGCTCAAAAAGCTCCCTCTGTACTTTTCATTTCCAACATAAAGACCAGATTCATACTCCCCTTCAGGCCTAGCTTTGAGGTTAATGTAGCCAATAGGGCTATTCCGATATTCTGCTACAAAATGGACATCTGCATTCTGCATCTTTATATTTTGAAACCATCGAGCTTGTTGCGACTCATCAATTAGAGTAGTGTCACACATATGATTCCTAATAGCGGGATCATTTCGCCATTGACGAAGTAACTCAAGATCGCCACTTTCAACTTCTCTTAAACTAATTCCAGCAGACTCAAAAGGCTTCATTTAATGCCTCCATCGCATCAAGCACTCGATTGACACCAACACAATCAACCGAGTTAACGCATACCTCATGCATTAACAATAAGTCTTTATTTACAAAGTGTGAAAGGTGAAAACCTAATTGACTCTCAAATCTTTCACCAGATAGCATAAAACTAGTACCGCACCCTAAATCAACCATTTTCTTAGCACCGCTAATTTGATTATCTGCAACTATTACATATATAGAAGGTACACCCATGGCGGCTAGTTCGAACATCGTTGAGCCTGCGGCAGTAATAGCAAATGAACAATTGGACATCAAATCAGCCATTTGACTATCACTGAGGTCGTAATGAACTTTCAGCCCCTTAGCAGCGTCAATATTACCTTCTAAATTCATCATTGCAGTCAAAACTAAGTCAATATTACAAAAACCATGCTGATTTAAAACAGAAATAGTTTTACTGCTCAGTGCTGCGATATCACTTCCACCATAAGTAACCAAAACCCTTTTACGACTTTCATAGGAAGAAGGTTGAACCTGAAACCCCGGCCGTAGCAGGACATACTTCAAACCAATCAACAGTTTGGCTTCTGGAAACAACTTAGAGTATTTAGCTCTCAAGCTCTCGCCTACAGGGCTTATAAGTAATTTACTAGTAAACTCATAGGGAAGGCCTAAATCGTCAATATGAGCAAGCCTTACACTTAATTTTTCAAATAATTTACATTGGGCTGTTGTAAATTGATAACCGTCAATTAAAAGCCAGCTGGGTTTATCTTCTTCAGCTAGTGGAATCAAATCTGTGTCAGTGATAACGCAGGCATGCATAACACCATCAGGGAATGTTATTGAAGGTAGCGAGGAGGTAAACACAGTCACTTGCCATCCACGACCTATCGCAACCTCCGCTAGAGACAGCATTCGAACTATGTGACCATAACCAACTGTATTGTTGCACTCGGTCCTTATCCATAAGTTCATTTATGCCAAATACTCCCAACTCAACGGTGTTCCTTTTTCAATATCAAATTTCGCTGTTCTTCCTAACACTTTTTCCAAATACTTTGGTTTCATACCTAATCCGGGTCTTACAACCTTAATATTATCGACAGTAAATAACTCACCCTGCTTAATATTGGCACTCACATAAATAGAACGCCTATACCTTTTGGAAGCAACTTCAGACTCTGTCCCACCATAGCAAATATTGCCAAGAGCGGATTTAGCAGTTCTACATTCACGAACTAATGCAGTAAATTCATCTGGTTCAAGTGAAAAACAAGCATCAACACCACCAGCTGAACGATCTAAAACAAAATGCTTTTCAATCACACTTGCACCCAAAGCAACACTAGCAATGCTTGCGCCAATTCCTAATGTATGATCGGACAACCCAACCTGAACACCAAAGCTTTGCCTCATATGTGGGATAGTGATTAAGTTTGTATTAGATGCAGATGCAGGGTACGTGCTAGTACATTTAAGTAAAATTATCTGATCGTTATCTTGAGCTAAAATGCATCTTACTGCTTCGTCAATTTCGGCTAATGTAGCCATTCCCGTAGATAAAATAACTGGCTTGCCTTTCTTCGCAATATACTCGATCAACGGTAAATCATTATTTTCGAATGAAGCAATTTTATAACAAGGTACATTAAGCTCTTCCAACATATCGACAGCAAGTTTGTCAAAAGGAGAACTAAATGCTACTAGTCCCAAGGAATTAGCATAGTTAAAAAGTTCCTTATGCCACTCATAAGGTGTCGCAGCTTCCCCATAAAGAGCAAATAAACTTTTCCCCTTCCAAAGGCTATCTTCTTCTTCGATGACAAAACCATCTTTTTCACAATCCAAAGTCATACTTTCAGGTGTGTAGGACTGCAACTTTATCGCGTCAACACCTGCTAAACTAGCTTGCTTAATCATTTCCTTTGCTAATTTAAAATCTTGATTATGATTCCCTGAAAGTTCTGCAATGATAAATGGGGGAGAACTAGGAGAAATAGTACGCCCTGCGATAGTGACATCTTTAATCAAAATATAGTACCCTTTAAGGTTTCCAATTGGACATTACCTATACTGGCTCATTGTATAGCTTTATACTGATTCAATATGAGCTATCTAATATAATTCACATTGAATTTATCTTTGTGCTCGAAACTTACTAATCACGGTCAAGAGACTTTATTTGTACTTCACTCAAAAAGTTCGGGTTATTACCTGAGTTATATTCGAAACCTTGATGAACCAACACACCTTTCTCTCCAAGTAAGTTTTCAGAATAATCATTCTCGATTCCAAAAAAGGCTATACTTGGCGTGATAACGAAATGATCTTTAAACTCTAGTGTGTGATGAGAATCATCTGCAGGACACATGATTTCATGAAGTTTCTCTCCCGGACGAATACCAATGATTTCATGCTTTAGATTAGGGCCATAAGCCCTGGCTAAATCTGAAATTCTGACAGACGGGATCTTAGGAACAAAAATTTCTCCTCCTTTCATTCTAGAAAAATTCTTTAGAACAAAGTCAACACCGTCTTGTAATGTGATCCAGAAGCGAGTCATATCGGGGTGAGTGATCGGTAACGAATCCGCCCCACTAGCTATGATAGATTTGAAAAACGGAACAACAGACCCTCTTGAACCAACAACGTTACCGTATCTTACCGCTGCAAAACGTGTCTCACCCTCCCCGACAATATTATTGCCAGCGACAAAAAGTTTATCGGAAGCTAGCTTGGTGGCACCATATAGATTTATCGGATTAGCAGCCTTATCCGTTGACAGCGCGATAACCTTTTTTACTTTATTTGCGATTGCTGCCTTGATGACATTTTCAGCTCCATGAATATTAGTTTTTATACACTCCATTGGATTGTACTCTGCTGCTGGAACTTGTTTTATTGCCGCCGCATGAATAACATAATCTACATCTTTAAAGGCTTGCATCATCCTGTCAGCATCTCTTACATCCCCTAAAAAGTAACGCATGCAAGGTGCATTATAAATCTGTTGCATTTCATACTGCTTTAGCTCATCACGTGACAAAATGATCAATCGTTTTGGCTTATATCGCTCTAAAATGGTTTTTGTGTACTTTTGTCCAAAAGAGCCGGTACCGCCCGTAATTAGAATAGATTGATTATCAAACATATTTCTCCCAAGTGCTCAAAGTCAGCTTTTACTGACGTCGAAAGTAGTCACTTCTCATTCACAGCAAGAATCATACCCTTTAACTTACAAACCTTAATAGTCTTTAGACAAAATTTAAAGCTATGATTACCAAAAACACTACAACTAGCTACTAACTTCAATTTTTCAGTTAATTAGTGAGCTAACAACTCTACACTCGCTCATTTCAAACAGTCAGATACAAATTGGTAAACAAGCCTTATACGTTTCAAAAATGAGTCCATAGATACTAAAAGTCATTATTTTGACGGTTGAATTTTGACGGCAATTAACTAGTTAGGTAGAGTTACTCTTGCAGTACAATGAAAAGTAGCAAACCAGATACTAGTCAATAGCTACAAGCATTCTATGCTGGCCCACTTTTTGCTTATCAAAAATGTAAAATACTTTGTGAAATAACCTTAGAGGCAAGAAGTCACGATGGAAGACGTTAAATCACCAATACAACATCACTTCTGCGTGAGTAGAAACAATGAATATTACTTACCTAGTATTAACCGTAATACATTTGAAAAAATTGATTCTAAAACACTTTATAAAGGAAAGTTTGGTTCGGAACTATTCAAAACAGATACCTTACACATAATCATAGGGTTGGATTCAGGGTTATTAGCAAATTACGTTTTGGATAATCAAATAGGAGCCGGCAGCAAGTATCTATTCATAGAGCTAGACCCAATTCTGGAACTCCTAACAGTAGAGATACCTAATGAAGTAAAAAACTCATTTCATGTATTGACACTTGACGAATTTATTCTGCATTTAGAAAGTGGTATCGATGACTTGTACTTAGTTAAGAATCAGGTAAGCATACACAACTCATTCGCGTCGCTAGCGCCGTACTTAGAAAGTTACACTCAGTTGAATACTGACGTATCTAAGTTGCTTGAACATCGAACTCTTGATCAAAAAAGTGGATTCAATCAGAAAATATTCTTTAAGCAACAATTAAAAAATTGCGCAGAGAACCAACAGCCAGCCTCAGTGTTACGTAACAAGTTCGATGGAAAAACCTGCATCATTGCAGGAGGCGGACCGTCGCTAGATAATGATATAGAATGGATGAAAAGCAATTATGATCAATTATTTATCATCGCTGTTTCTAGAGTAGCTGCAAAACTGTCCGATGAAGGGATTAAGGTTCATATAATTGTATCTGTCGACCCTCAAGAACATAGCTTTGAAGTAAGCCGCTCTATGATGCGGTTATATATGCAAAGTTTATTCGTCAATTCTTTTCATGTGAACCATCGCATACTGTCACAATGGCAAGGAAAGAGCCTTTATCTCGGACAAAACCTTCCTTGGGTTGAAGAGGATTTTGACAATATAGAAACTATTGGTCCAACTGTCACAAATTCAGCCGTTAGGTTAGCAATAGAACTTGGCTTTAAACAAATATTGCTAACGGGTGCGGATTTTTGCTACACAAGTTCAGGAATGACACATGCAGCTGGCAGCGTTGAGTCTAAATCTGGGCCAAATCTTAGCTTATTAGGCGAATGGGTTGAAACGAACTGCGGCGAGACAGCAGAAACAGTAGCCCAACTGTTATTCGCAGCGAAATCGCTTGAACAAGAAGTAGAAAACCATCCAAACGTTGATGTAATTAACCTTTCAAAAGACGCTATAAAAATTCCCGGAATTGCATACCGAAAGAAACATGACATAACAATAGTACCGGCAGAGTGTACCCCCAAAGATTTAATGTTAATGGTTAAAGAGCTACGTATCACTGCTCTAGATTTTTTAAAATCAAAAAAAATAACGCTTGGTCAGGCACTTAAAGACATTAAAAAAATTGAAGCTTTTGCCGACTCTGCATTGAAGACAAACAGAACTGCTAAGGATAACTTTAATAACCTAAGCAAACATCATAAATATGTAGAAAAAATAGAAAGGATAGAAAAAAAGATAAATTCAAAACACCGAGAAATGGCGCAAGTTATTAAATATTATGGATATTTCGAGTTCTCAAAATTCTTAACCACACGTGATGAAAGTAATTGGTCAATAGAACATATGAACCAAATGACGCACGATTACTATTACGCATTTAAAAAGTTAACAAAAGAATTAGCACCTTTAATTGAACAAGCTCAAGATAAAATATCCATTAGATTAGAGGAGCTTAATCCTAACCCCAACATTCTGAAGCTCACTAAACACTGGGAAAAAGACAATGAACCAGGAAGGGCAATTGTGTTTAGCCAAAATACTAGTACGCAAACGCTAGCATCACTAGGGAACGATGAACGGCAACAGCTGCGGCTTTTAGTTAATAAATATCAAGAGCAACTTACTTCTACAGAGCATTCTTATTTTTCAATTAAAAACAACCATAAGTCTTTGCATCGGACTCATATAAAAATCCTAGAACTATTTAAAAAACAAAATTCAACTGGTCTAAAGAACTTGGCAGAAAACCTGAAAGAACTTAGCTTAAAAGATAATTATGCAAAAAGAATGATGAAATTAGCAACATGTCATTATCATATGCTAAAGGAAAATTATGATATGGCGATTGATGAATTAATAAAACTTGATGATAATCTTAAAACAGAAACTGAATACAAGATTATCTTGAGTCTATCTCTAAGGACTCATAACCTTGAATTAAGCGAATTAACACTAGCTAACATTTCTAAACTAAATGATGAGTACGCCCCACAGTTTGCCCACATACTGCAACTCAGAGATAAACCCCAAGAGGCCCTAAACGTTTATTTAGACTATTTGGATAAATACCCCGAAGATATTCCGGTTACCTTAAAACTGGGGATATTTTTAGCCGAAGTCGGCCAAATAGACGGCGCCAAGTCTTGTTTCTTACAGGTGCTCGACATTGACCCAGACAACCACGCAGCACAAAACTATTTACAACAGATAGCAGCTCATTGAGCCAATTAAAGGTGAAAGTGGCAGCACTTTCACTTTTATCGCTACGGTGGCAAGTCTCGCAATCTGTAAGCGCCTGAGGTTATAATGCGCCAGTCAATCATTACTAACTTTTGAGGCGTTGTGGCACACACCTATATTCCCCTTGAACAATACAAGCGTAAATGGATTTTCAACCATAAAGACCTGCCTGTATCTGAACCAGACAAAACAGCAATAAAACCACTCGATCAAAAGTCTTCCATGGAAGTCTGGAATAAGTGGATCAGTAACCGTAGTAGTCGTACTGAGCAATTTACCAAAGGGGATTGGGCTGCAAAAGCGAGTGCATGGATCGAAACAGATCATTGGCAAAGTGCTTGGGATAGTGAAGATCCGGCTATGCCGGACATGCTAGCTTCTCACTTCGATTGGCCAGATGATACAGCCATCTACTTTTGCTATGAAAAATATCAAGTTATCGAAACAACTTGGGCTGTATTTTCACGCAACTGGAAGTGCTTCTTATTTTTTGATGATGGCCCGTTGCTGATTTCAGCTAAAAAGAAACAAGCCGCCCTGTTCCATCAATCTGGCCAGTATCAGATAGGCACCCGCGGTTAACTTTCCCCAATAAATAAAAAGAGGTTTTATGAAGTCCCTCTCTACAGCAGCATTATTGATAGCCGGTTTGTTAACTAGCCAAACCCATGCAGCCAATGTCGCAGGTATTGAACTTGCTGAAAAAATCCAACCAGAACATAGCGAGTTAGTGCTAAACGGTGCGGGTGTGCGCAGCAAGTTTTTCATCGACTTATACGTAGGTAGCTTATATGTATCTTCACCAAGCCAGCAACTTGATGAAATACTGTCGCAACCAGAAGTCGCCGTTAGGCTTAATATCACTTCAGGCATGATCACCAGTGATAAAATGCAAGATGCGATCAATGAAGGATTTGATGATGCCACTGATGGCAACACCGATGCGATAAAGCAACAAATCACCACTTTCATGGCACTATTTGCCGATGAAATTAAGCAAGGCGACCAATTTACTTTAGTGGCAACTAAGGATCTTGGCGTCACAGCTTATAAAAATGGCAAATTGCAGGACACAGTTAAAGGGGAAGCATTTCGCCAAGCGTTACTTAAGATCTGGTTAGGTGACCAACCAGCTCAAAAAAGCTTAAAGAAAGCGATGCTGAATCAATAATACCAATCGGCTTAAAGATGTGATCGCTCAGCGAGCGTTTAGCGCTTTTGAGACAAGGTCATTAAATGCTCCTCGGTAACTGCTCCTGCGTTACTCTACCTCCTATATCCCTATAGTCGTGCATTAATGACATTCACCACATCTGACCTCCAGGGATGGAGGAAATGTCTTATGACTGTCTGGAACAGTCAAGACCATGTGGCTTGCAACGAATGAAGGGCATAGTGACTCTACGTTCAAGTTCGTTTACACAGTATCAGAAGCGCTAAAATTCGCCCTTCGAGAGCTTTTTTGGCTGCCTACTTCTTCGTTGAGTAACTTCTCAATAGAACCACTATTACTTAAGCTATTCGTCTCGAACTCGTTTGCCAAAAATAGCTCTGAGTAGACCACTTTCTTATGCCGATTGGTAAAACAAAAAAGCCCCAGTATTAAAACTGGGGCTTTTTATTTGGCTTGACCATATTAAAACTTATATTCAAGCGCTAATGCTAACGCCGCTTGATTGTCTATCTCTTCAACGGTTTCAGGGCTATTTAGCTCCATTTCACTATTAAAGTAATAACCAGCATAACCGTTTAACATTAAAGAATCTGTCACTGACCAACCCGCACGCAAGAAACTCACCCATTCATCAATTTCAATGGTTTGCTCATCATCTGCCACCAAAAAGCGTTGCGTGCGCTTAGAAGCACCAAACCCCATATCTAAGCTGTCGCTAAACTGGTAACTCAATTCCAAACCAGCCGGGCCACTAAAGCCGGCACTAAATGGGTTACTCAATTTTAACTTATCACTGATTTGCCAGTTCACCGCCAAATACGGCACCGTTCTCACTTCAGAGATATCGTTAAGATAAGCCACACCCAAGCCGAGCATATTGCCATTACCAAAACGGTACATACCTGACCCGACAATACCATAACTTTGAGCATTGGATGATGATGCACCATCAGCGTAAGCATATTGCAATTTAGGCGCTAACATGAACATCCACTGCTCATTGGGTCTATACACCAGTGACACACCTGCACCGTAACGGTCTACGTCGCCCCAAGGCTGAATGTTATTGGCAAACAACATCTGATTATCTTGAGCCCAATCAAAATTGAGTTTGTCATAATTAACACTAATCCCAATGGACCACTGGCGATTAATGGGTATCGCCGTTTTAGCTCCCAGCAACCAAGTATCACGTTGAATGCTCTGCCCCTGATCGCTCACATCTGCTTCAAAGGTCGATATTCTCGACACCGACACGCTAAAAGGAGAATAGGGCTTGCCCGCAGCCAAAGTTGGAGCTGACATCAAAGAAGTGACAACAACAGCAGTACTAATTTTCGCAAAATTCATGCTAACTCCATTAGCGTTAATTAAAGTTGATGGTTTGCCTTAGCGCTTTGCCATCAACAACATTCTTTTATGAAATCATCTACGAAACGGCACTGAATGTCGATCACCTTTATGTGACAATTTGATAAAGATTATTCACTTAGGTTACAGTTTGTGCTGTTTTACTTATATACGGTAGGCACGCAAGAACATATTGACGGTTTGTTTAACATACTCAATACGTTCATCTTCAAGATCAGAAGCATCTAGGCCTAGCTCTAATTTTAAACGCATTTCACCGTAAAGCATCAAACATAACCTCACTGCGGCGTGACGGTAGTGATCAAACTGAAAACTTCCCCCTTGTTCTAGCCGCTCTAAATAGTTAGCGAGCAAGCCTAATAAGTTTTCAGGTCCTGCATCATAAAACAGCTCTGAAACCTCTGGGTGAGTTTCATGTTGAGCGACACAGGCTCTAAACACCGTTATCGCCTCAGGACTAACAATCATTTGATTAAAATGAATGCCAAACTCCACTAACGCTTGTACAGGGTTTTCCACATCAACAAACGCGCCTTCGGTCATATTGTGGACCACGCATTTAGACGTTATCGATGCGATAAACAGATCGTCTTTGCTACCAAAATGTGAATAAACAGTTTGTTTTGATACCCCAGCATGTTTAGCAACTTCATCCATGCTGGTATTAGGAAATCCTTGAGCGCAAAACAACTCTATTGCAGATTCAAGCACTTGCGCTCGCTTCTTCTCACTACGACTTAACGGTTGGCTATTTGTCGTCATCGCCTTTCTACTCATTATTATTTATTTTTCGTAACAACTTTACAAAAACTAGACTAGACAGTCCAGTTTTAATAATCTAGACTCGCTAGTCTAGTTTAGCTGCAATATCGATTTTTGTTAACTAATGGAAGAGTGACCTATGACTATTTTAGCTGCGAGTCAATTAACCAAACTAAGTGTGGCACTCACTTTGCTCACCGTAGTCAGTGCTTGTCAGCAGGCGCCAACTGACGATATCGCTATAATTAACTATCAGTCGGTAGCCAGCCAAGCATTGCATCAAGTCGACCACTATCAAATTACCCAAACTTTTACTGGAACTATCCGTGCAGGTAATACCACCGGAGTCGGCTTTGAGCTTTCAGGGAAAATCCAACAGCTCGCAGTCGACAGCGGTGATAAAGTCGCTAAAGGCCAGCTATTAGCAGAGCTGGACACCGTATTACTGGAAGCTGAAAAACAGGAATTGAACGCCAGCATCAACCAAAACCACGCTGATTTAGCGCTGGCACAAAGTACGCTGGATCGTAGCTTAGCCCTAAGAGAGCAAGGGTACACATCAGAGCAAACCTTGGATGAACTTAAAGGCCAACTCAACAGCCTTAAAGCCGCAAAAAGTCGCTTAACTGCCTCGCTAAAGGCCAATCAGCTTCGCATTGAAAAATCCACCTTAACAGCCCCTTTTTCAGGCACCATTTCAAAAAGAAACAACAATTTGGGCGAAGTCGTTACTGCGGGAACGCCGCTATTTACCTTAGTGCAAGATAACAACCCACAAGCAAATGTTGGTGTCACCGTCAATATTGCTCAAACGCTCAATAGTGGCGATAACTTGCCGTTAGTTGTTGGCTCTAGGCAGTATATGGCGACGATTGCCGGGATTGGCGCCGAAGTGAACCCTGTCACACGTACCGTTGATTTAAGGTTACGCCTACCAACGGATGCTAAGGTGATTAATGGTGAATTGGCTTACCTTAAATACAATAAATCGATGCAGCAAACGGGCTTTTGGGTGCCGGTAGCGGCACTAACAGATGGGCTAAGAGGCCTGTGGAACCTTTATGTCCTTACCCCAAGTGATGACAACAAGTTTATTGTAGAGCGCCGCGATGTGGAAATATTGTACACCCGCGATGAACAAGCTTTCATCGTCGGCGCCATTAAAAACGATGAACACTTCGTTAGCCAAGGGCTTCACAAGCTGGTTGTTGGACAAAAAGTTAATGTCACAACCGATATGGCGGCGAGGTCACTATGATTAAGTCATTAGTCGAAAACGGCCGCCTAGCAAGCCTAGCTATTGCTCTGTTAATTGTGGCTGGATTAGGTGCGATTAGCAGCTTGCCGCGCATGGAAGATCCGGAGATCACCAATCGGTTTGCTTCGGTTATTACCCAATACCCCGGCGCATCGGCTGAACGTGTCGAAGCCTTAGTCACTGAAGTACTTGAAAACCAGCTAAGAAGGTTAGAAGAGTTAAAGTTAGTTCAATCAACGTCTCGCCCCGGTATCTCAGTGATCACACTCGAGCTCAAAGACAGCATAACAGATACAGATTCTGTTTGGTCCAGGGCACGAGATCTTGTCAGTGATGGCCGCGCGCAGCTGCCAGTCGAGGCAAGAAACAGTATCTTAGACGACCAATTAGGCTATGCCAACACCGCCATATTAGGCTTGGTTTGGAAAGGTGGCGGCGAAGTAAGAACCGATATTCTCAATCGCTACGCCAAAGAGTTACAAAGCCGACTTCGTTTGGTTTCAGGGACAGATTTTGTCAAACTTTACGGGGCACCAGAAGAAGAAATCTTGGTACAACTCGATGGTCAACGTGTGAATCAAATTGGCCTATCTCCAGAAGCCGTCGCAGGCATTCTTGCCAATGCTGATTCAAAAGTCTCTGCAGGAGAAATTAGTAATAACCATTTTCGTGCTTTGGTTGAAGTGTCAGGTGAACTCGACTCTGTGACCCGAGTAAGCCAAGTGCCTTTAAAAGTCGATAACAGTGGACAAATCGTTAGATTAGCTGATGTTGCCACCATTAGTCGCCAACCCAAAACTCCACTCAATAGTATTGCGCTTATCGAGCGAGATCCCGGTGTTATGGTTTCAGCGCGTATGCTCAGTAATACTCGCATAGATAAGTGGTTACTGAGAGTCGATGCCGTGGTGAATGAGCTACAAGCCAGTTTCCCTGCCAATATCGAAATACAGTGGTTATTTGACCAAGAAAGCTACACCACAGTTCGGCTCACCGATCTCGTTGGCAGCCTATTAATGGGTTTCATTATTATTTTGCTAGTGCTCATGCTAACCCTGGGACTACGTAATGCGGTCATAGTCTCGATATCCTTGCCGTTAACCGCGCTATTTACCCTCGCCTGCATGAAATATGTCAACCTGCCAATTCATCAAATGTCCGTCACAGGCTTAGTGGTTGCCTTAGGGATTATGGTGGATAATGCCATTATCATTGTCGATGCCATTGCCCAGCGACGTACGCAAGGATTAAGTAAATTACAAGCAGTTGCCGATACATTAAAGCACTTTTGGCTACCGCTGGCTGGCTCAACCATCACCACCATGTTAGCTTTTTCGCCCATCGTGTTGATGCCAGGTGCAGCAGGAGAGTTCGTTGGCGGCATCGCGATTTCTGTCATGTTTGCCCTGCTCGGCTCCTACCTGATTTCTCATACCCTTATCGCAGGTCTAGCTGGGCGATTTGGTTCCAATGGTAAAGGCCAGCACTGGTATCAAAAAGGGATCGATCTACCAATAGTTAGCAACGCATTTCGACAGTCATTAACCTTTGCACTTAACCGCCCGCTGCTATCAGGTTTAGTCATTGGCATTTTACCTATCAGTGGCTTTATTGCCTCTGGACAAATGACAGAGCAGTTTTTTCCGCCTAGCGATCGTGACATGTTCCAAGTCGAGGTACACCTACCTCCATACTCCAGCATTGAAAACACACGACAACTTATCCTAGATATCGATGACCAGATTCGGCAACAGCCAGGCGTGGAACGTGCTGATTGGGTTGTGGGCGGCAACGCCCCCTCGTTCTATTACAACCTACTGCAACGTCAGCAAGGCGCTGCCAACTATGCTCAAGGAATGATTAAAGTCACCGATTTTAACCGCGCTAATGCACTTATTCCGGAGTTGCAAACTCAGTTAGATAACGACTACCCTGGCGCACAAATATTAGTCAGAAAACTTGAACAAGGGCCGCCATTTAATGCTCCCGTTGAGTTGCGCGTGTTTGGTCCAAACCTCGAGCAACTGCGAGTTATTGGCGATGAAGTGCGCCGCATCTTATCGCAGACACACGATGTAGTTCATACCCGCTCAACTCTCAGTGCTGGTGCGCCAAAAGTGTGGTTTCAAGTCAATGAAGACGCCAGTTTAATGAGTGGCTTATCGCTCACCGACATCGCCAAACAAATTCAGATGGCGACTACGGGTCTAAATGGCGGCAGTATTTTAGAACAGACGGAGTCTTTGCCAATTCGAGTTAGAACCGACGATATGACCCGCCAACAACAAACTCGACTCAATGATATTAACCTACTCAGTGCCAACGGCAATGGCATACCGCTAGCGGCATTGGCGAGCAATCATATTGAAGTGAGTCGAGGTGCGATTCCTCGTCGAGACGGACAACGGGTTAATACTGTTGAAGCATACATTACCGCCGGAGTGCTACCACAAACCGTGCTTGATGATGTTCAAGATAAGCTCAATAGCCTCACACTACCGCCTGGATATCACATCGAAGTCGGTGGCGAAAGCGCAAAACGTGACGAAGCCGTTGGCAACTTACTGTCTAATATCGTGCTGGTCATGACACTGTTGCTAGCCACCATCGTACTGTCTTTCAACTCATTTAGATTAACCGCGATCATTCTCGCCAGTGCGTTCCAATCTACAGGCCTTGGTCTACTCGCGGTTTACCTATTTGGTTACCCTTTTGGCTTTACCGTCATTATTGGCTTACTGGGATTAATGGGCTTAGCCATTAATGCCGCAATTGTGATTTTAGCTGAGCTTGAAGATCAACCAAACCCTCGACAAAGTAGTGTTGAGACGATTGTTGATGTAGTCAGTAGTTGTGGTCGCCATATTGGCTCAACCACGATAACAACCATTGGTGGATTTTTACCGCTGATCATTGCTGGCGGCGGGTTTTGGCCACCTTTTGCAATTGCCATTGCTGGCGGTACCTTATTAACCACCCTACTTTCTTTGGTATGGGTACCAACCATGTACAAGCTCATCATGAAGCCTCGCTGCCAACAGAACCTGCAGCAAGCAAATATCGCCTAATCAACCCTTTGGTGTCTTGGCAGCATAATCACTGTCAAGACACCACTTTTTCTGCGCAAAAATACTGTTTGATCATCAGCAAAAGCGCAACACGAACTAAATAGTCTGTGTTTTTTGTCGCCTTACCTTAGACCTAAATCAATTAATTCAATCACATTTTGATATACATTGAGCTGACAATAAAAACGAGTGATGGAAGAACCGCAGATGAACTACAAAAATTGGCCAATTGCCAAGCAAATTGGTGTGCTCTCACTGTTATTGACGATTTTAGTGTTTAGCGTCTTAGGCAGTATCTCTTACTATACTGCTGCTAAGGTGCTAGAAGAAAAAGGCATTTCAGCCATGCAAGATCAGATGCAAAGCACTGCCGATCTGATTGAGCTGCAATACAGTAGCTTACTTGCCATCGCTCGACGCAACGCCGATGTGCTACGTGCCATGTATCCTGGCCAGTTTAGATTACCTGATAAAACCGTCAAAGTTCTCGGAAAACCCACCCCTGCATTAGCGCACGAACGTGAGCAAATAAACGCATCTAAAAGTAAAGTTGACCGCTACTCTAACCTCACAGGCGGCAATGCCACAGTGTTTGTACGCGATGGCGATGATTTTATCCGTATTTCAACATCGCTGAAAAAAGCCGATGGCAAACGCGCTTTAGGGACTTACTTAGGCAAACAGCACCCTGGCTACAACGCGTTAATTCGCGGTGATGTTTATGAAGGCTACGCCCACCTATTTGGTAAAGATTACATGACCGTATACCGCCCAATCACTGGGCCACAGGGTAATGTCATCGGTATTTTATACATAGGTTTTGATATCACCGAATCCTTGGTCGAACTGCGTCAATCAATGAACTCCCTAAAACTGGAAGAATCCGGTTTGTTCATGTTAGTTCGCGCGATCGATCAAAGCATCGTTTCCCATCCTCAATTCGAATTTGGCACTAAAGTAACTGCCAATGTGTTAAATGGATTGACTGAAAGCCAAGCAAATACCGATCAAGGCTCGTGGGAATACACCAATAATAATGGTGAGCAAATGTATGCCTATAGTTTGAAAATCCCTGGCTGGAACTGGGTATTGATTGGGCAAACAAAAGTCGCAGAATTAAAAGAAGAGAGCCTCAAACTACTCAGTATCAACGCCGGTGTCGCTGTATTTGGCATCATCATTATTACCTTGATGCTGTCATTTGTTTTGCTTAAAGCCCTGCAACCATTAAGAGTGCTACAAAAGCAACTCGATAAGCTAGGACGTGGTGACTTATCACAGCAATTTGCCACACCTGATAGCAACAGCCAAAATGAAGTTGATAAAATTACCATCAGCACATCACAAATGGCTGAAGGATTGCGTCAGCTCATTACGGCCCTGCGCCAGTCAGTAACAACCCTTGAAGACCGCGCCAGTGAAGCCCAAGAAATCGCTAAGCTTAACGGTGAAGAAGCGCAATCTCTTATGGCACAAACCGACCAAATCGCTACCGCGATTGAGGAGATGTCAACATCGATACGCGATGTCGCCACCCATGCCAGTGAAGGCGCCAATAAGAGCCAACAGGTCGACACCGCATCGCGCGAAGGCCATGCGCAGCTTGCATTGGTTGTAGAAGGTCTGGCTAAGCTTAGCCAGCAGCTTAATGATAGCCACACAAGCGTGGAAAATGTCAGCAAAGAAAGTGAAGCTATCAGCCAAGTCACAGAAGTGATTAACTCCATCGCTGAGCAAACTAACCTACTTGCTCTGAATGCGGCAATTGAAGCCGCTCGTGCTGGCGAGCAGGGTCGCGGTTTTGCGGTTGTTGCCGATGAGGTAAGAACCTTAGCACAACGGACGCAAACCTCTATTTCTGAAATTGGCCAAACTATCACCCAACTGCAATCTCAAATTAAAGTGACTGCTGACCAAATGGGACAAAGCCACCAGTTAGGTAATGAATCTGCTACCCAAGGGGAAGAAGCCAGTGAGCAGCTTGACCACATTACCCATAGTATTGGAGAGCTCGCAATCTCATCGAGCAGCATTGCCAGTGCCACCGAGCAGCAAAGCGCCGTTGCCGATGAAATTACTCGTAATCTGCATCAAATCACCGAACTTGCCCGTGATGGCGAACAACGTGCAGGCTCAACGGTTGATGCGGCGCTAGAGCTGGCCAACCTCGCCAAAGAATTAAAAGAGAAAATTAGCGTCTTTAAAGCATAAATAGACCAGATCACGCCGTTATCAAAAAGGCCTGAGTTAACACTCAGGCCTTTTTTCATTGTCTTTATTTAACCATAAGCTAACCGCGAGTTTACGCTGTCAACAACTCACCAGAACCAACTGCAATCACCAAAGCTCATTGAAAGCATGAGGGTGTCAAACAGTATCGTTCAGGCGTTAAACCCAAGCTGGCAACCATTTTAACAACTCACTGCTTCAGCGGTATTGGTACGCTTGATTGAAACTAGGGTTAATACCAATCGGCATAAGAAAGTGATCTACTCAGAGCTGTTTTTGGCAAACTAGTTCGAGGCGAATCACTTAAGTAATAGTGGCTCTAATGGGTAGTTATTCAACGAAGAAGTAGGCAGCCGAAAAAGCGCCCAAAGGGCAAATTTTAGGAATAAAAAAGCCCCAGCTATTAGCTAGGGCTTTTAGGACTAGGCCGGTTTACTTTTCAGCGTCGGCGTCACGATCCATGTTTTCAGTATTTTCTAGCCATAGGGCATTAATAATACCGAATGAGCACGCCAGCAAAATACCTAATATCCAAGCAAAATACCACATAGTAAGGGCTCCTTATTAGTACAGTGACGTCTTGTTGTTTTCAATGTAGTTACGAGTCAGACGACCAAACATCTTCAAGTAAGTCCAAATTGTATAGCTCAATACAATCGGTACAAAGATGATAGCAGCCCAAGTCATTACAGTAAGTGTCATATGACTTGCTGTCGCATCCCACATTGTTAAGCTCACATTTGGCTCTAGCGAAGATGGCATAACAAATGGGAACATTGCTGCACCACAAGTTAGAATCACACCTGCTACTGCCAGTGAACTAAAGAAGAAAGCAAAACCGCTACGATTAAACTGGCTGCTCGCTAAAACTAATAACGGCATTGCAAGTCCAATCACTGGGAATAGCATAGTGATTGGGTACTTGTCATAGTTAGCAAGCCAAGCACCTGATTCAACAGCAACGGTCTTAAGCGCTGGGTTAGACGCACCTGCAGTATCAATGGCTGAAGTGATTACATAACCATCAATACCATTAGCTAGCCATACACCAGCTGCTGCAAATAGTGCAAACAACAAGCCCGCAGCAACTTTAGTCGCCATTGCAGCACGCTCACGTAGCTCACCTTCAGTCTTCATTTGCAACCATGCGCCGCCTTGCATGATGAACATAGATACGCTAACCAAACCAGCTAATAGGCCAAATGGATTAAGCAGACCAAGTAGACCACCATGGTAATAAGCACGTAGGTACTCATCGAAGTTAAATGGTACGCCTTGTAGCAAGTTACCAAATGCCACACCAATAATAAGTGGAGGAACGAAACCACCGACAAATAGTGCCCAGTCCCACGCCTTACGCCATCTTGGATCTTCGATTTTTGAACGGTAGTCAAAACCAACAGGACGCAAGAACAACGCAAATAACACCAGCATCATTGCAACATAAAAACCTGAGAATGATACTGCGTATACCATTGGCCATGCTGCGAATAACGCACCACCAGCGGTGATTAACCAAACTTGGTTACCATCCCAGTGTGGGGCAATAGAGTTAATCATGATACGACGCTCAGTATCGTCCTTACCGATAATCGGTAACAACGCACCTACACCCATATCAAAGCCATCTGTAACGGCAAAGCCGATAAAGAGCACGCCAATTAGCGCCCACCAGATAAATCTTAATACTTCATAATCAAACATAATCAGATCTCCTGTTTAGGCGTCTAGCTTTTCAAAGTGATAACGGCCAGTCTTCAAGCAGCTTGGACCTTGCTTCGCGAACTTAATCATTAAGAACAGCTCAATAACGAGTAGCACTGTGTAGAACAAGGTAATACTGATAATACTGAACCAAAGGTCACTTACAGTTAAGCTCGACGCTGACATGAATGTCGGCAGAACTTCTGAAATGGTCCATGGTTGACGACCATATTCGGCAACAAACCAACCACACTCAATGGCAATCCAAGGTAGCGGCAAGCTGTAAAGTGCAGCTTTAAGTACCCAAGGCTTCTCATCAATCTTATGGCGTGTGCTTTGCCAGAACGCTGCAGCAAATACGAACAACATCACCACACCTAAACCAACCATCACACGGAATGACCAGAATAGTGGTGCAACTGACGGAATCGAATCTTTAGCTGCCGCTTTAATTTGCTCTTCAGTTGCATCAACAACATTTTCAGTATAACGCTTGAGCAATAGGCCATAACCTAAGTCAACTTTGGCTTCTTCAAATGCCGCACGAAGCTCAGGTGTTTCATTACCAGCACGTAATTCAGTCAACATGGCGTATGCTTCCATACCGTTGCGAATACGGACTTCGTGCTCGTCGATTAAATCAATAATCCCGGTAACTTCTTCATCTAATGAACGGGTGGCAATAATACCCATTGCATATGGAATCTTGATT
The DNA here is from genome assembly GCF_043643685.1 of Shewanella waksmanii. Taxonomy (GTDB): domain Bacteria; phylum Pseudomonadota; class Gammaproteobacteria; order Enterobacterales; family Shewanellaceae; genus Shewanella; species Shewanella waksmanii_A. Next base: position 152,576 of record NZ_JBHZSN010000002.1, on the reverse strand, counting down.
GCATAATCGTTGTGCATCGTTTCACTGTTAGGCATGCCAACCACAGTAAATCCAGCTGGAGCAGGTTCTGTATGCCATTCAGCTTCAATCGCTGCTAGTTTAACGCGTTGCGCTTCACCCACTTTATAGCCAGACTCATCACCTAGTACAATTACAGATAAAATCGATGCCATACCGAAGCTCGCTGCGATTGCAAATGAGCGTCTTGCAAAAGGTAGATCGCGTTTTTTCAAAATATAGTAAGCACTAATCGATAGTACGAACATGGCACCAGCAACATAACCAGAAGCCACAGTATGTACAAACTTAACCTGTGCAACTGGGTTAAACAGTACCTCTGCAAAGCTGGTCATTTCCATACGCATGGTTTCATAGTTGAATACCGAACCGACTGGATGTTGCATCCATCCGTTGGCCACTAGAATCCACAACGCTGACATATTTGAGCCTAGGGCAACTAACCAAGTTACCGCTAGATGTTGGCGTTTACTGAAGCGATCCCAACCAAAGAAGAACATACCCACTAAGGTAGACTCTAGGAAGAATGCCATCAGACCTTCAATCGCCAGTGGTGCACCGAAGATGTCACCAACATAATGAGAATAATATGACCAGTTAGTACCAAACTGGAATTCCATCGCCAAACCGGTGGTGACACCAAGTGCGAAGTTAATACCAAACAACTTACCCCAGAACTTAGTCATGTCCTTGTAGATTTGCTTGTCTGTCATCACATAAAGCGATTCCATGATGGCAAGCAAGAAGGCTAGACCTAATGTTAAGGGTACAAATAGGAAGTGATACATAGCGGTCAACGCAAACTGCAAGCGCGATAACTCTACAACCTCTTCTACGATCATCAGTGACTCCTTAGGTGCTACTGTCACTTTTCATATTTAGATCCCCATCAACTATGAAAAATGCCTATTTAGGAATTTTATTTTTAAAGGTGTTTGCTTCGCATTTACTCCGCAAACGGCTAAATTTAAATTTTCTATCTTTCGTCGCGAAATTACATCATTAGTGATAAAACAACCCGCCATCGAGACTCGCGTCACATAATTCGCCAATTTTGTGACACCAGACATGCAGCGTGTCGTAACAAAAACAACAAATCTTTATTTCTCAGCAGCTTGCGATTAACAAACTTTAATTTCACCATTAATTTATACCATTGTAATTTGATTCAAATCAATCAAACCCCGCGTGGATAATGGGTTTTGAGCGCTTGGACACACTTCCCACCCCAACACTATTGAAAAACATTTAAAAACATGATAGGAGATGGGTCGCGGCGATATAGAACCAGAAAAAACACCAACATAGCAAATAAACAGCCAATACCCGATAAAACAAACAAAATAACAGATTTAAGGGTAAATTATTTTAACTCTTAACATTTAACAAACAATATCAAAAATCTTAAACTTCAAAAGCTTACCAAAAAAACACAGCATATAGATCACGTTAAAAAATTATCAACGGATAAGTTTTTCTAATTTGATAATGAAATTTTTCTCGTTTGTTGACCGTTATTTAGATTGCTAATATAGCTCCTGTGTTAAGGAGACGGTTTATCAAACCCGGTGAAGCAGCCCGGAAAACCTCGCTCCGCTTACTTAAACTGAAACTTTGTGGAGATACATTATGAAAAACCTATTCGATCGTCTGGTTAACCGTTATAAGCGTACTTTCGTTGAGTTATACACGGCTCGCGAGCTTTAAGACCGCAGTAATTGAAAGTTTTGTTAGCGCAAAACAGCCGCTTTAACAGCCATGTTAAAGCGGCTTTTTATTATCGATAGTGACCTAGCAATCTCTCCACTGCTCAATATAAGTCAAACAGTAATTTAGCATAGCTTAATATTACTATGTTTCCAGTGCTCATACATTTACATTAAAAAAACCGACTAATAGCACTTTCAGTAATTTTGGCTTGCAAACGCTAACTTTGATCAATTTCAGTAATACCTAATCATTTAGACTAAGCTAACTCATTGGTTATACGGTTGTATTTCTTTGTCGATTGGGCACAAAAAAAACGGGCTTCGAAATTTCGAAGCCCGTTTCTAAACCAAAACATTCTACTAGGTTAAAATTAACCTAAATTAGCACGCACATTTCTGAACATACGCATCCAAGGGCTATCTTCACCCCACTCATCTGGATGCCAAGAGTTAGCAACGGTTCTAAACACACGTTCAGGGTGTGGCATCATGATCGTGACACGACCATCTTCACTACAAATACCACTTAGTGCATTAGGTGAACCATTGGGATTTTGTGGGTACTTAGTCGCGATTTGGCCTCGACCATCAACATAACGTAACGCAATGGTTCCTGAAGCTTCAGCGACAGCTTGCGCTTCATTTGAAGCAAACTCTGCACGGCCTTCACCATGAGAAACGGCAATTGGCATTCTTGAGCCTTCCATACCTTGGAAGAACAAAGATGGACTCTTTTGAACTTGTACCAAGCTAAAGCGCGCTTCAAATCGCTCAGAACGGTTAGTCACAAAGTGCGGCCAATGCGCCGTGCCTGGAATGATACCTTTCAGATTAGATAGCATCTGACAACCATTACATACACCTAACGAGAAGCTATCTTCACGCTCAAAGAAGCGGCTAAATTGCTCTCTAGCACGGGCGTTGAACAAGATAGACTTAGCCCACCCCTCACCAGCGCCCAACACGTCACCATAAGAGAAACCACCACAAGCCGCTAAACCTTGGAATTCATCCAAACTAATACGGCCCGATAGGATATCACTCATATGCACGTCGCGGCTCTCAAAACCAGCGCGGTCAAAGGCTGCCGCCATTTCTAGGTGAGAGTTAACCCCTTGCTCACGCAAGATAGCCATTTTTGGCGCAACACCTTTAAGAATATACGGTGCAGCGATATCTTCACTTGGGTCAAAGGTTAAATCAACGGTTAAGCCGGGCTCTGTTGGGTCTTGCTTAAGTTCAAACTCTTCCTTAGCACACTCAGGGTTATCACGCATCGCTTGCATGCGGTACGTTGTCTCAGCCCAAATCGTTCTAAGTTCAGTTCTCGACTCTTGCAGCAACTGCTGCTGACCATGGTTAATGGTTATGCTATCACCTTCAACCAATTGACCAATGCGATGAACAGCAACACCAGCTTGAGCAAATGCTGCGGTGATTGCGGCAACATTGTCACTAGCTACCTGCACCACACCACCCAACTCTTCATTAAACAGTTGCTCAACCGCAGTACCTGACAGTGACCCTAGGTCAATGTCTAAACCAACGTTTCCGGCAAAAGCCATTTCAACTAACGTAGTAAGTAGTCCGCCATCACTGCGGTCGTGGTAAGCAATAACCTCACCTTTAGCCACTAGCGGCTGCATCACTTCGAAGAAACCACGTAACTGTGCAGCATTGTCTAAATCAGGCGCGGTATCACCTAGCTCACCATAAACTTGTGCTAAAGCTGAGCCACCCATACGGTTATTGCCGTTACCTAAATCAAGTAGCAATAGCTCGGTTTCGCCTTTATCGCTGCGAAGCTCTGGGGTGACGGTATTACGAATGTCCTGCACGGCACCAAAAGCAGTAATCACCAATGACATCGGTGAAGTCACCGCTTTATCAACACCTTGATCTTGCCACGCTGTTTTCATCGACATGGAGTCTTTGCCCACTGGGATGGTGAGATCCAACTCAGGACATAACTCTTCGCCAACAGCTTTCACTGCTTCATAAAGGCCAGCGTCTTCACCAGGGTGACCTGCTGCCGACATCCAGTTAGCTGATAACTTAATGCGTTTTAGTGCACCAATATCACTACCAGCAATATTCATAATCGATTCAGCCACAGCCATACGAGCTGATGCACCAAAGTCAAGCAATGCCAGCGGTGTGCGTTCACCCATAGACATTGCTTCACCGGTGTATGCATCAAAGCTTGATGCTGTAACTGCACAATCAGCAACAGGTACCTGCCAAGGGCCAACCATTTGGTCACGATTAACCAAGCCGGTCACACTGCGGTCGCCGATGGTGATCAAGAAGGTTTTCTCAGCTACGGTCGGTAAGCGTAATACGCGGCGCACCGCTTCTTTGATCTCAATCTTACTCTGGTCAATGGCTGGTGACTGCGCTTTGGCCGATACCACATCACGGCTCATTTTCGGTGCTTTGCCTAGTAACACTTCTAAAGGCAAATCAATTGGCTTGTTGTCGAAGTGGTTATCGCTTAGCGATAGGTGACGTTCTTCAGTGGCGACACCCACAACGGCAAACGGCGCACGCTCACGTTCACAAATTGCCGTGAACGTATCTAAGTTTTCTGGCGCAACCGACAACACGTAACGTTCTTGTGATTCATTACACCAGATTTCAAGCGGACTCATTCCTGGCTCATCTGAAGGCACATTACGCAGCTCAAACTGACCACCGCGCTCACCATCATCAACTAATTCAGGAAACGCATTTGACAACCCACCAGCACCCACGTCGTGAATAAACTGGATTGGGTTGTCATCACCCATTTGCCAGCAACGATCAATCACCTCTTGGCAACGACGTTCCATTTCTGGGTTTTCACGTTGTACTGAGGCAAAGTCCAGGTCTTCACTAGACTGGCCAGATGCCATTGATGATGCAGCCCCACCACCTAAACCAATGTTCATTGCTGGGCCACCAAGGACGATCAGTTTAGCGCCAACGGTGATTTCATCTTTTTGAACATGTTCTTCGCGGATGTTACCTAAGCCACCAGCAAGCATAATAGGCTTGTGATAACCACGCACTTCCACACCATTGTGACTGCTGACTTCCTGCTCATATGTACGGAAATAACCTAATAGCGCTGGTCGGCCAAACTCATTGTTAAATGCCGCACCACCTAATGGCCCTTCAGTCATAATATCTAAAGCATTGACAATACGATCGGGTTTACCGTAATCCCCTTCCCAAGGTTGGACAAACCCCGGAATTTTAAGGTTCGATACGCTAAATCCAGTTAATCCAGCTTTAGGCTTAGAACCACGACCAGTTGCACCTTCATCACGGATCTCGCCGCCAGACCCCGTCGCAGCACCTGGATATGGGCTAATTGCGGTTGGGTGATTGTGTGTCTCAACCTTCATTAAGATATGCATAGGTTCGGTATGATACGCGTAAACCCCATCTTGCTCTGGGAAGAAGCGGCCCGCGACATTACCTTCCATCACTGCCGCGTTATCTTTATAAGCAGACAACACGTGATCAGGTGTTTTCTCGAAGGTGTTCTTAATCATTTTGAACAATGATTTTGGCTGAACTTCGCCATCAATCGTCCAATCTGCATTAAATATTTTATGACGGCAATGCTCTGAGTTCGCCTGAGCAAACATCATCAACTCGACATCATTTGGATTACGACCCAAGCGAACAAAGTTATCAACTAAGTAATCAATTTCATCAGGCGCTAATGCTAAGCCTAACTCAACGTTGGCAAGCTCTAATGCGCGTTTCCCCTCGCCAAGTACATTGACGCTGGTAAATTTCGCCGGCTCGGTACGAGCAAACAGCACTTGTGCTTGTTGAAACTCAGGAAGGATCACTTCAACCATACGATCATGAAGTAACCCATTGAGAACTTGCTGTTGTGACTCACTTAAGGCATCCGCTTGGACGTAGTAAGCTACGCCTCGCTCTAAACGCTTAACTTTGTCTAAACCACAGTTATGGGCAATGTCTGTGGCTTTAGATGACCATGGAGAAATGGTTCCAGGACGAGGGGTCACGAAATGAAGCATACCTTCAGGTGCATGGGCTTCAATCGCTGGACCATAAGTCAACAACTTGGCAAGTTGTTGTTGCTCATTTTCCTCTAAAGATTCAGTTAAATCAGCTAAATGGACAAACTCAGCATAGATATCAGTTACTGGCAGTTGTGCACTTTTACACGCTTCCATTAACTTTTGAATTCTAAACGCTGATAATGCTGGGGCTCCGCGGATGATCTCCATCACGTCTATTCACCTTATAAATTATAATTGCAGGGTCAGATCTGGGCGCTATTATAGGGAAATGTCACCGACAAATCACCCGTGTTCTGGCTTCAAAACAAAGTTTCCTGTCATAAAAAAAGGTCTGCGAACAAAAAAAACCATCAATTGACAAACAAAGTCGGTTAACTCAACATTTATGGCACATAATTAGAGCTGAGATAACCGACAGCTCAGGCAAAGGAACCGCCGTTGCGTCAAGGATAACAAGGTCATTATTGCGTTGCGCTAAGCTGTGATATAATTCACTGCTGGATGTAATAAAAACCATTGATAAGACACTCAATTTAATGAAAAAGATTTTACTGATCCTCACCACAACCCTACTACTGGCAGCATGCCAGCCTGTGGTCGTGGAGCCAGTAAAACCCTCAGCGCCATTAGTTAAAACTCACCTAAATGTCGGCACCCTTTATGGTTCACAAATATTTGTCACTACAGGCCAAGGTGAAGCCGGTTTCGATTATGAAATGGCCAGTAAATTTGCCCAGTTCTTAGGTCTTAAGTTGAACATGAAAGCCTATGGCAATATTGGAGAGCTGTACGCTGCGCTGAACAATGGGGAAGTCGACCTACTGGCGGCAGGTCTCACTGACACCGAACACCGGCGCCAGCATTTCCGCTTGGGCCCACCTTTGTATTACGTCAACCAACTATTGGTCTATAAACAAGGTACCCCCATACCAAAAGATGTATCAGAACTAGACGATGTCATCACCGTGATCAGTGACTCATCTTTTGTTGAGACTTTATCGAGTTTGCAAAAGCTCTATCCTGATTTAGTCTGGAATCAAGAGTCTGAAAAAGACAGTGAAGAGCTGCTAGGCATGATAGCCCGTGGCGATATCCGCTATACCATCGCTGACTCAACCACTTTTGAAATCAGCCGCCGATTTATGCCCGAGCTAAGACCTGGGCCTGTGCTGAAAGAAAAACAGCCCATTGTCTGGTTGCTGCCCGCGAAAAACAGTGACCAGTTAATGAGTGACTTACTGAGTTTTTGGCATGGTGAGCGAGTCGCAGGAACGCTAGCCCATCTAAACGAGAAATATTTTGCACATGTCAAACGGTTTGACTACGTCGATACCCGGGCTTTTTTAAGGGCTATTGACAGTAAACTACCGAAATACAAAGATGAATTTATTAAATATGCCGGCGATATTGACTGGCGAAAACTCGCTGCAACCGCCTATCAAGAGTCACATTGGAACCCCAATGCACGCTCGCCAACCGGGGTTCGTGGCCTGATGATGCTTACCCTACCCACAGCGAAACAGATGGGGATCAGTAATCGCCTCGATCCGATTCAAAGTATTAAGGGTGGGGCTAAATATCTCAACGACATTTTAAAGCGATTACCTGAATCTATTCCGGAAAACCAGCGTATGTGGTTTGCCCTCGCCTCCTACAATATTGGTTACGGCCACGTTGAAGATGCCAGACGCCTAGCACAAGGAATGGGGTTGAACCCAAGTGCATGGCGGGATTTGAAGCAAGTTTTACCACTACTTCATAAACGTAAATATTATCAAAAAACCCGCTACGGTTATGCAAGGGGCAATGAAGCCGTGCACTATGTCGACAGCATTCGACGCTATTATGACACCTTGGTTTGGATAGATAATCAAAACCAACAGATCGATGCGCTACCCGATGACACCGAAACCCAAACCGCAGACTCTGCTGTAACAGACGAGATAACCGCGGCCCAGCCTCAATAGTGGTTCGGCAGTGTAACTCTATCCCCAAGAGAATTGGAGTTACAGCGCGACAACAAGCCAATTTATCCCTATGAGCTTAGCTGTTCTTTGTGATTAGGTGTTCTTTGTGATTAGGTGTTCTATGTGATTAGTGTCAATTGGCGCAGTTAAAAAGCTGCAGCTTCAAGTATGAAGGGTATATAAGCAACAACACTAACCTTAAGCACTCGATTTATTTGTCACACAATCGTCACCGTTTTCAACTAAGCTTAGCTAGGTAGATATACGGGTAACAAATTATGAACTAAAGCCTCACCACAAATTAGAATATACCGCTATAATACGAGCACTGGCTACCACCTTTGAGCTGATGAAACCCAAAGTGTATAAGCTGGTTATTGGAGGATAAAATGCGTAGGAAATCTTTAAATAATATGGCTTCTAGACGCCGTACTCAGATGAAAAACCGTCACCAACGTACACTTAATCGTCAAAAGCAGTTTTTCGTCTTTATCAAACCTTCGGAGTGATCCGAAATCATCTAAGTAGAGCATGAAGCGGCTCCGACATGCTCTACCAAATCACAAAATTTCGTCTTAGCTTCAATGAGCATTCGCTTCAATCAGTATCAGTTTGCTTAGCCAATGCTTTGGCCGCTTTTTTCTCTTTTCTACGGCGACGAAAAAAACTACTCAACTGCTCAGCACATTCTGCAGCCAATACTCCAGATGACACCTCGAGTTGATGATTTAACCCGTTGTGGTTAACTAAATTAATCACGCTACCCGCTGCGCCAGTTTTGGCATCGGCGGCTCCGAAAACTAAACGGCTGATACGCGCATGTACCATAGCCCCTGCGCACATAGCACATGGCTCTAGGGTGACATACAATGTCGTATCGAGTAGACGATAATTTTGTAATACTTGCCCTGCCTGCTTAATACAAGCAATTTCAGCATGGGCGCACGGATCGTGATTAGCAATACTCAAGTTATAACCGGTTGCTATCACTTTATTTTCTTTCACCAAAACAGCACCAACGGGTACCTCGCCATTGCGTTCGGCTTCAGCGGCTAGCTCTTGAGCAACCTTCATAAAAAAAATGTCAACTTCCGCTTCAGGCGTCGACGGTGGCAGGACAAAATTATTCATTTATCAATATTAAACCAATTACACTATAAAAGTTGCTAACTTTATAAAATAAATTCCTAGAACAACTTGGTTCTTTCAGGTCTATACTTTTTTGTATAACTTCCGGAAAATGAGCCATCTTGTGTTACCCAAATATGCTAATCAAGCACTTGCTATCATGTTTGCGACTCTAATGACGAGTTTACTCATGTTAGCAACCAGCAGTAACCCAACGCCTCATTCATTTGAGTTGGCTTCAGAAACGATCAGAGTGTTGATTTGTATCATAGCCATGTTTTACATAGAAAGAACGAAATCACATACACAAATATATATCCCTTTGTTGTTAGGGCTGGTGTCGCTATTTTATGGCAGCCTACTAAATATGCTAGACGACATTCAACAAATTAATCACACTACAGTAGACCTTACTGAAGACATTTTAATCACTATTGGGTTTATTCTAGCGATTATTGGCATCATCAATTGGACCTCGCACTACCAATATCAAGTCAAATTACTCGCTAAGCAATCAATACATCATCAGTTAACTCAAGTTTTAAATCGGAAAGGTTGTTTAGCCGCGCTTTACTGCTTAAATCTAGATCATAGCAAACCGTTAGGCATTTTAATCTTGAGTGTTGACCATTTTAAACAATTGAATAGAAGCTATGGTTTCGAAAAAATTGAACTATTACTTCAGCAATTATGCAACCTAATACAGCAACACTGCAGTGATGATTTCCAAATTGGGCACTGGTCTGATGATGAGTTTATCATATTCGGGCATACCGAAGATCAACATACCATCGATGCACTTGCAGGCTCTTTGACTGATACCATAGCCACTCAGATGTTCATCATAGAAGGTAACGTTATCCCGATAACTTTAACGATTGGTATCAGTGCAACCCAGCACCTCAATATCATTGATAGCGTGAAAGCAGCAGAGCAACACCTTTTTGAAAACCAGCAAACAAAACTGCAACCTCCGGTTTAACGTGAAAGTCGTTTCCAACAGTCCAGAGCGATTAAGTAATAGAATTAATCCAAAGCACTCATTAATGGCGATAACCATCGTACACTATCGACTCGATCACCAAAGAACTTTGCACCGACTTCAGTGTGGTGCCCATAATCATAGAAATACTTTTGGTAGTTAGTATTCAGCACAAAACAACGTTGCATGAAAGACTCACAAATATACTCCATACGGTCCAGTACCACTAATTGAGAGTATTGGCTAGCGAGCTTAGTGATCAACTCATTTGACTGCTGAATGAGCATACTCACAGGTCGCTGTTTAAGCTGCAAATAGTGCTTTCTATTAATTTCATCGACATCTGACTTGTCAATCTGCGTAACCGGTTTATCATTGGCAAGAACATTGAGTAAAAAGTCCGCATAAGTGCGGCTACCAAAAACTTCAAATTCATAGATGTTGCGTACAACTACAGTGAGCTTTTCATCCGCGATTGCTTGGGCTATCACCACGGGCAGATGCGTCATGTCTTGAGGTTTAAACTGGCTGACAAATATCACTATGTCCGCTGAAAGATAATTTTCAGACTGAAATAATTGTTGGTCTATTTCACCGAGCTCCACGCCAAAACGAGCGAGTTGAAACGCTTGTTTAGCAGTCTGACTGGCGTCTAACACATTGTACAAATCTTTTGAATGGGAGTTACCAACCAGCAAGACTCGCCGCCTTTGGTCAAACTCATCAAACCATAGTTGATTGTCATATTCATTGTTTAACACACCATATTGATCATCTGCTGTACGCTGCCTTAGCAGATTCCAACTCTCGACCTGAAGTTGACGATTTTCTGCACGATAGCCACCTAATACTATCTGTTGTCTATCTGGCAATATTTGCTGCACACCAAGAGATAAAACCCCGGTTGATGCAATGATAAACAGCATCGTCCCCATAAAAGACGACTTAAAAATAAACTGTCGCTTAAACCGCCCTCGATCTCTAAACGGCATTTCAATAAAGCGCCAACTAAAATAAGATAATATTAAACAGCCTAGGACTAAACTTGTCATCAACCATAAACTGGGCTGAGAGAAGTGACTATATTTAACCAAAGCAAAAATAGGTTGATGCCATAAGTAAGCGCTGTAACTGATTAAACCAATACCGACTAACAAGCGTTGACTCAATAAACCGTATACCCAAGTACCTTTATGCGCCGCTAAAATAATTAGCAAAGTGCCAACGGTTGGCAATAAGGTGTACAAACTCGGAAAAGGTGTGTGGTGGTCAAATAACACAACCGCTGCAATCACCATCATTAAGCCAATAAAGCTTAAGGTCTGCTGAGCTTTGTGTGGCATTTTTTCAGGCTCTGCATGAAGTAAATAAAATGCAGCAAAAACGCCGATTAGCAGCTCCCAACCTCGGCTGGGTAACAAATAAAAATTTGCGCTAGGTTTATTAAAAGCGGCCCAGTGTGCTAACGCTAAGCTAAGGAAAAATAGCATCGCCAATATTGCTATCAATTTGGTTTTGCCAAAACGCCAAGTTAGCATTAAGAGCAATGGGAAAAAAATATAATATTGCTCCTCAACGGCAAGACTCCATGTATGCAGTAAAGGCTTTAATTCTGCCGCTGTCGCAAAGTAGTCACTTTCAGCCCAAAATAATATATTCGATGAAAATACACTTACCGCAATAACACTTTGGAAAAAATCTTCCAAATCCAAGGGCATTAAGATGTAACACGCTGGTATAACAGTACAAGCCATAACAAAGAATAAAACCGGAAGTATTCTCCTAGCTCGACGTTCATAGAAAGTAATAATACTGAATTTTCCTTGTTCAAATTCAGTCAGTAAGATGCTGCCAATAAGGTAGCCGCTAATCAAAAAAAAACGTCCACACCAACAAAGCCACCGCTGAAAAAACTAAAGCCTGCGTGAAACAAAATGACGGGGATAACCGCAATGGCCCGCAAACCATCAATTTCTTTACGATAGCGCATGCAACTCTCCCTATATCTAATCCCTGAATTTGAAACGAAGAATTATTTAACTTTGAGTATAAGAAAGGATTTATAGATTAGCGAAGTCAGCAACAAAAACAGCACACCCCAGCGCGAAACAGTTGATGAAATACCCAAAAAAAAGCCAGTAGCAAACACTACTGGCTTTTATTACAAAACGGACAAAATCAATTGCGTTTCTTATTCCCACTCAATCGTCGCTGGCGGCTTACCAGAAATATCATAAACGACGCGAGAAATGCCGTCGATTTCATTGATAATTCGGTTAGAGACACGACCTAGGAAATCATAAGGTAGTTGTGCCCAGTGTGCTGTCATAAAGTCAATGGTTTCAACCGCACGCAGGGAAACAACCCAATCATATTTACGACCATCACCCATCACGCCAACAGAGCGTACCGGTAGGAATACGGTAAAGGCTTGACTGACTTTATGGTAAAGCTCAGCCTTATGCAGTTCTTCAATGAAGATGGCATCAGCGCGGCGTAATAGGTCACAGTACTCTTTTTTCACTTCGCCAAGTACGCGTACACCAAGACCAGGTCCTGGGAACGGATGACGATAAAGCATGTTATAAGGTAGACCCAGCTCTAAACCGATTTTACGGACTTCATCTTTAAACAGCTCACGTAATGGTTCAACAAGTCCCAACTCCATATCATCTGGTAAACCACCAACATTGTGGTGAGACTTAATAACATGGGCTTTACCGGTTGCGCTGCCAGCAGACTCAATCACATCAGGGTAAATCGTTCCTTGAGCTAGCCATTTCGCATTAACGCACTTCTTAGATTCTTCATCAAAAATATCGACAAATACATGACCGATGATTTTACGCTTAGCTTCAGGATCGGCTTCTCCGGCAAGTGCATCAAGGAAGCGGTTTTCAGCATCAACATGAACAATATTCAAACCGAAGTGATCACCGAACATCTCTAGTACTTGGTCAGCTTCATTGAGTCGCAACAGGCCATTGTCAACAAATACACAAGTTAACTTATCGCCAATAGCACGGTGCAATAACATCGCAACAACGGAAGAATCAACACCACCAGATAAGCCTAGAATAACCTCATCGTCACCGATCTGCTGCTTTAAACGCTCAACAGCATCTTCAATAATTGATGCCGGTTTCCAGTTGGCTTCACACTGACAAATATCCAAAGCAAAATGCTCAAGCATGCGCTTACCTTGGCGAGTATGAGTTACTTCAGGGTGGAACTGCACGCCATAAAACTGCTTGTCTTCATTGGCCATTGCCGCATAAGGGCAGGTATCAGTATTAGCTACCGCAACAAAGCCTGCAGGAATTTCTGAGACCTTATCACCGTGGCTCATCCATACGTCAAGTAGTGGCTTGCCGTCTGAGCTAACCGCATCTTCAATGGCTTTGAACAATGCTGATGGTGCTTGAATTTCTACCTGCGCGTAGCCAAACTCACCTTCACCTACACCTTGAATCACTTTACCACCAAGCTGCTCTGACATGGTCTGCATGCCGTAGCAGATACCCAATACTGGCACACCGGCATTGAACACATATTCTGGAGCACGAGGCGAGTTTTGGGCAGTGACACTTTCAGGGCCACCTGCAAGGATAATTCCGTTAGGTGCAAACGCTTTAATCTGTTCTTCAGAAACATCCCATGCCCAAAGTTCGCAGTAAACACCGATTTCACGAATACGGCGGGCAATCAATTGCGTGTACTGAGATCCAAAATCAAGAATGAGGATCTTATGATCATGAATATTGCTCATGGATAACCTTTTATCTTTAAACTTATTTATTAACCGAACAGCGCTAATCTTATTAGCGACTGAGGATATAAATTGGGCGACACAGTGTGTCGCCCAACATCAATTATGAACCGCTACGGTAGTTCGGTGCTTCTTTACTGATAGTCACATCATGAACATGAGACTCGCCCATACCCGCAGAAGTCACTTTGACAAACTCCGCTTTCTCATTTAGATCTTTGATCGTTGGACAACCCGTCAATCCCATGCATGAACGCAGACCGCCCATGTGTTGATGGATGATCTCTTTAAGCTTACCTTTATACGGTACGCGGCCTTCAATACCTTCAGGTACTAGCTTGTCAGCAGCGTTATCGCTTTGGAAGTAACGATCTGAAGAACCTTGAGTCATCGCACCTAACGAGCCCATACCGCGGTATGACTTATATGCACGGCCATTGTATAGCTCGGTTTCACCTGGTGCTTCATCGGTACCGGCAAACATTGAACCTGCCATAATACAAGATGCTCCAGCGGCAAGTGCTTTAGCTAAATCACCAGAGAAACGAATACCACCATCAGCAATCACTGGAATACCTAAATCTTTAACTGCAGCGGCAGCGTCAGATACGGCAGTGATTTGCGGTACACCTACACCAGTAACAATACGAGTCGTACAGATTGAGCCTGGGCCGATACCCACTTTAACGGCGTCAACACCTGCTTCAACCAGCGCTAATGCGCCTTCAGCGGTAGCAACGTTACCACCAACAATCTGTAGTTCTGGGTATTTAGCACGCGTATCACGAATACGCTGAAGAACGCCTTCTGAGTGGCCGTGAGATGAGTCAATCAACAACACATCAATACCCGCTTTAACGAGCGCATCAACGCGCTCTTCATTGCCGGCACCAGCACCAACAGCAGCACCAACACGCAAACGACCTAACTCATCTTTACAAGCATTAGGCTTACGCTCGGCTTTTTGGAAATCTTTTACGGTAATAAGCCCTTTAAGCTTAAAGTTGTCATCAACAACTAATACCTTCTCGACGCGATGAGCGTGCATCAGTTTTTGCACTTCATCTAGCGCTGTTCCTTCAGGAACGGTCACTAGACGCTCTTTTGGCGTCATCACTTGATCAACAGTGCGAGTCCAGTCAGTAATAAAACGCACATCACGGCCAGTAATGATCCCCACAAGTTCATTGGCTTCATTGACAACCGGGTATCCAGCAAAGCCATTTTTCTTGGTAAGGACTTTTAAATCTTCAAGTGTGGTAGTCGGTGTAACAGTAACGGGCTGTTGTACGATACCTGCTTCATAGATTTTTACTTGGCGAACTTCCTCGGCTTGCTGCTCAATACTCATGTTTTTATGGATAAAACCGATACCACCTTCTTGTGCCATCGCAATCGCTAGGCGCGCTTCGGTCACTGTGTCCATTGCAGCAGACACAATTGGCATATTCAGTTCGATCTTTTTGGTTAAACGAGTTTTTAAAACAGCAGTGTTAGGGAGTACAGTCGAGTGTGCAGGGACAAGCAATACATCATCAAAGGTAAGTGCTTCTTTTTTTAGGCGTAGCATGGCAACATCTCCCCATGTAGGTATGATTAGAGGTAAAATATTGCGGCGGGATTATACCTTGCATATTGGGCTTGGTAAATGGAAAATAGGAAAAAAGTCGCTTTAGATGCAAAATTCTTATGAAAATGCCGAAAAATAATGTTTACACTGTGTCTCGACTCAATGGAGAAGTCAGACAACTGCTCGAAGGTGAATTAGGCAAGATTTGGTTAGAAGCAGAAATATCTAATTTTGCATCACCCGCTTCAGGTCACTGGTATTTAACCTTAAAAGATAGTCACGCCCAAATCCGCTCAGCCATGTTTAAAGGCAAAAATCGTACGGTAACCTTTAGGCCAAGCAATGGCCAACAGGTTTTAGTCAAGGGCGCCATTAGCGTTTACGAGCCGCGCGGAGACTATCAATTAATCATCGAATCTATGTTACCTGCGGGTGATGGACTGCTCGCTCAGCAATATGAAGCATTAAAAATGAAGCTGGCAGCCGAGGGGTTATTTGCCCAAGAGACTAAACGCCCACTGCCTAAAGGCATCACACGCATTGGTGTTATCACTTCTCCCACTGGTGCAGCCATTAAAGATGTACTACATGTGCTTGAGCGCCGCGACCCATCAATCGAAGTCATCATCTACCCCGCTATGGTGCAAGGAGATGGTGCAGAACACGCATTATGCCACGCCATTGATATCGCCAATCAGCGCCAAGAAGTCGATGTACTACTATTAACTCGCGGCGGTGGTTCACTCGAAGATTTATGGTGCTTTAATAGTGAGATGTTAGCCCATTGTATCTATAACAGTGCACTTCCAGTGGTCAGTGCGGTCGGTCACGAGGTTGACCATACCATCAGTGATTATGTCGCAGACCAGCGTGCCCCTACACCATCTGCAGGTGCTGAGTTGTTGTCAGCAGACGCAGAAAATAAAGCGCAACACCTAGCCAGTAAACAGTTAAGATTACGCCAAGCTTGGCAACATTATTTATTGCGTCAATCACAACGTAGCGCCCAATTAGATCACCGTCTAGCTCGCCAAGATCCCAAAAGACGCTTGCAGCAACTCGAGCAAACTTTTGATGAAATGCAGCTTAGGTTGTGTAATGCCCTGCAAAGTCAGTTGCAACAATTAACCCTTAGGCAGCAAAATTTGCGTCTACGGCTCAATAATCAAAGCCCAGCGCACCAATTAAATCATGCTAATACCCAACTAACATCATTATCTAGCCGCTTAGATCAAGCGCTGGGTATCAAGATGAAAGATCTGCAACGCCAGCTCCATACTGCCGCCCACCAGCTCGAGGCAGTCAGCCCACTAGCAACATTAACTCGTGGCTACAGTATTACTCAAGACAGTCAGGGGAAAGTCGTTCAATCTAGTAGTGATTTAGCAGCTGGTGATGTGATCACGACCAAACTGTTACAAGGTGAAGTCAGCTCGAAAGTGCTTTAACGCTTTTGGGTTTGAGCAACAAATCCCGCATCATCACAGGGCAAGGTGTCACTCACACAAAAAAGCCAGCAAATCTGCTGGCTTTTCTTATGACAAAAGGTCGAACACTCGCTGGTTGAGCTATTTCTTCTTGTCTTTAATATGACTCATCATACGTTTACGACGACGCTCTTGGCTTACCGTTAGCTTCTTGCTGTTCATCCCTTCAAATGGGTTGCCACCCTCTTGGAAACGCACTTGAATCGGCGTGCCCATAACCTTCAATGAACGACGGTAGTAGTTCATCATAAAGCGCTTATAGGAGTCTGGCAGCTTCTTAACCTGATTACCATGGACAACCACGATTGGTGGGTTATAACCACCAGCATGAGCATATTTTAGTTTAACTCGGCGACCATTAACTAATGGTGGTTGGTGATCGTCTTGTGCCATCTGCATAATACGCGTCAACATCGATGTACTTACCCGGCGAGTCGCACTTTCATAGGCTTCTTGCACAGACTCAAACAGATGGCCAACGCCGGTACCATGCAGAGCAGAAATAAAGTGAATACGCGCAAAATCAATAAAGCCAAGGCGACGGTCCAACTCGCTTTTAACCCGATCTTTCACTTCTTGATCAATACCGTCCCACTTGTTCACTGCGATCACTAATGCGCGGCCCGCATTAAGTGCAAAGCCAAGTAAACCCAAATCTTGTTCCGCTATGCCTTCACGAGCATCAACAATCAATAACACCACGTTGGCATCTTCAACGGCTTTTAGGGTCTTAATGACGGAAAACTTTTCAACGGTTTCATGAACTTTACTGCGACGACGAACCCCAGCAGTATCGATAACGACGTACTCTTGACCATCACGTTCAAGGGGAATGTAGATACTGTCACGGGTCGTGCCTGGGGCATCATAAACCACCACGCGTTCTTCACCTAGAATACGGTTAGTTAGCGTTGATTTGCCCACATTGGGCTTACCAATAATCGCTAACTTGATCGGCAAGTCTTGCAAACGTTGCTGCTCAGCTTCCGCTTCCTCTTCGGTGTATTCACGCACATCTTCTTGCTCGTCACCTTCACCAGCTCGATCGATTCCCATCGCTTCAGCATAAGGCGTCAGTGCATACTCAATCATGTTGGTAACACCGCGGCCCTGTGATGCCGCCATTTGGTAAACTTCACCTAAGCCAAGTGACCAGAACTCAGCACACGCTGAATCAGCATCAATACCGTCAACTTTATTGGCAACCACAAAGGTGACTTTTTCACGGCGGCGCAGATGATCAGCAATCGCTTCATCGGCAGCAGTCAAACCTGCACGCGCATCAGTCAAAAACAGCACCACATCCGCTTCTTCAATCGCGGCGAGGGACTGCTCAGCCATACGAGTTTCAATACCTTCTTCAGTGCCATCGATACCACCAGTATCAACAACAATGAACTCATAGCCTGACAAATGCGCACGGCCATACTTACGATCCCGAGTAAGACCAGGGTAGTCGGCAACAAGTGCGTCACGAGTACGGGTCAGTCGATTAAATAACGTCGACTTACCTACGTTAGGTCTACCTACTAAGGCTACTACTGGAATCATTTTCTTGCCTCTAATTCACAAAACTTACTGATATTTAAAATAAAAAACCCCCAGAACAAACGTCTAGGGGTTTTAAAACCTAATCCGCTTATTTTAAGGGAGCGTTATTCTAACGACTTTTCCGCCTCGCGTCTGTATATAGATGCGATCATTTACCACAAGCGGTTGACTATATAGGCCAGAGCTGTCGACTTGGATTCGGCCAACAATCTTACCCGTGCTACGCTCAAGGAAATGCAAGTAGCCTTCAAAGTCGCCAACAACGATATAATCTTTATAAGCTGCTGCTGCCGTTAAGCCACGGTTAGTCAATTCGCTATTGCTCCAAGACTCGAGGCCGTTACGTCTATCGACGGCGTAGATACGACTATGGTCATCAACCAAAATCAGATTTAAGCCAGATAGCGCCAACTCATTAAAGCTAGAATATTTACGCGACCATACAACACGGCCTGAACGTAACTCCATCGATACCAAGTTGCCATTATAGCTAACCGCAAACAGGTTCTCACCTATGATAAGCGGCTGCATATCAACGTCCGCCATACGAGTAAATTCATTACCCCCTTTTGGCGTGTACACAGCCTGCTCCCACGCGGCTTGACCATTATCTTTAATCACTACAGCCACTTTACCGTCTGCGGTGCCAACGAAAAATCCGCCAGCTTCAAAACTTGCAGAACCAGTACCACGTAATGTTAACGTAGGTAGCTTGGTCTCATAAGTCCAAAGCTTCTCGCCATCTTCGATATTAAAGGCTTCAAGATTACCTGAACCTGTGTTCACCACTACGACATCATCACCGACCGTCGGCGCAGAAAGTAATTCGCCACCTGCCATTACATGCCATTTAGTGTCACCGGTTTCAGCATCTAGTGCGCCAAACAAGCCACTTTCACCACCGATAAAGACTTTGTCTCGTGCCACGGTCACACCTGCAGCAAGACGAGCACCTTTATTTTTAGCTAATAAATTATCTTTAAAGGCAGAGCTAATATCTTTGCTCCACAGCTTATCGCCAGTTGCTTCATCAAAAGCACTAATTTCACCAAAGCGATCTGCAACATACAGCTTGTCGTAGCGAACCGCAGGGCGAAGGTTGGAGTAATAATCACCTACCCCTTCCCCTACTTGGGTGCTCCAACTAATCTCAGGAAAAACAGTCGCTTCGATTTCCGTTAATTCACTGACAACTTCCTCTTCTACATCACTAGAAGAGCAAGCCGATAACAGGCCAATACTTAATCCGCAGGCAAGCAGCGTTTTACACCAAGACTTCATGGGCAGCTTCCTTATGCCTTGTTCAGATTATCAAGCTTCATTTGCAGTGCTGGGCTAGTGCTCAGACCGCCGTTATCAATCGCCGCCTGATAAACAGCTTTAGCTTTATCAGCATCACCCTGACGCACTAAGAAGTCACCTTTTAGTTCATCACGCTGAGCGGCAAATGATGGTGCTGATACTGAATCTAGCGTGGTAATCGCAGTCGCTAATTGACCTTGTTCAGCTTGCACACGCGCAAGACGTAGCGTAGCTACCATCACTAAACTTTCTTCAGGCTTAGCGGCTAAAACACGTTTTAGCGCTTGCTCAGCTTTGTCCAGTTCGCCTGCTTCAACAGCCGCTTTAGCGACCAATAGATCAAGCAGTGATTGATAACCTTGCTGTGAGTGATTCTTAGCAAAATTCTCCGCGGCAGTTAACATTGAGCCAGAATTAACGCTTGCAACTTGAAACGCTTCTGAAGCGGCTTGAGCTTGCGCAACTTGATGATCTGAATAATAGTTCCAGCCATAAAGGCCACCAAAGCCTATCACTGCACCGCCAATAATGGAGGTACCATAATCTTTCCAGAACTGTTTGATAGCATCGACTTGTTGTTCTTCTGTGCTATAGATTTCCACTTATACTTCCCCTTTAAATCAGTTCTGCTATATGAGTTGCTAGTGCATCACGAGCAACTAATTGTTGTTCTTTATCTTCACGTAGGTGCTTTAATGCAACTTGATTATTGGCCAGTTCATTCTCACCAATAACTAACGCGATTTGCGCTCCGCTTTTATCGGCGCGTTTCATCTGCTTCTTAAAGTTACCGCCACCACAATGGCTCATTACCTTAAGTGTTGGCAAAGCATCACGCAAGCTTTGTGCAATTTTAATCGCTTCAATCTTTGAAGCATCACCCATTGCAGTGACATAGACATCAACGGCACCTTTAACATCATCAGTCAACGCTAGGGTTTCTAACATTAATACGATGCGCTCTAATCCCATTGCAAAGCCAACAGCAGGGGTGTCTTTGCCACCTAGTTGACCAACCAGGCCGTCATAACGACCACCGGCTAATACCGTACCTTGCGCCCCTAAACTATCGGTAACCCATTCAAAAACGGTACGATTATAATAATCTAAGCCACGTACTAAACGCGGGTTGATTTTGTATTGGATGCCAACAGCGTCAAGTAGTTCACATAAATGTGCGAAATGTGCTTTGGTTTCTTCACCCAAATAGTCATCTAAGGCGGGAGCGTCGACTAAAATCGCTTGGATATCTGGATTTTTGGTATCTAAAACACGCAGAGGGTTGCTGTACATACGACGCTTAGCGTCCTCATCCAACACTTCTTTATGCTGCTCTAAAAAGGCAATGAGAGCATCACGATAGACACTGCGCTCTTGCGGATCGCCCAAGGTGTTCAACTCAAGCGTGACATGTTCTGTGATACCTAACTTTTGCCACAAACGCGCAGACATCATCAGCACTTCGGCATCCATATCGGCACTAGCAATACCGTAGATTTCAACACCAAACTGATGGAACTGACGATAACGCCCTTTTTGAGGACGCTCATGGCGGAACATTGGCCCCATATACCAAAGACGCTGTTCTTGGTTATACAACAAGCCATGCTCGTTACCGGCACGTACCGTTGATGCAGTGCCTTCTGGTCGTAAGGTAAGATAGTCCCCGTTACGATCTTCAAAGGTATACATCTCTTTTTCAACAATATCGGTTACTTCACCAATAGAGCGTTTAAAAAGGTCTGTACTTTCAACGATAGGAGTACGGATTTCACTGTAACCGTATGATGCTACAGTTTCACGAATTACTGTTTCTAACTTTTGCCACAATGGACTTTGAGTAGGCAGAATGTCATTCATTCCGCGAATCGCTTGGATCTGTTTTGCCACGTTATGACTCATCCGACTTAAACTAAAAAATAAAAAGCGCCCCGCATTATAGGCGCTTCAATACTAAACGCAAAACTGGCTAACACACCAGTCATCCTGTTACTCGCCGTTTATTGGCGAAACCTGTAACAAGGAAAATTACTTAGAGATATCCTTTGCTGGAATACGCTCATCCATCATCGCAACTTTGGCGCGGATTTTAGCTTCTAAAGAGTCGACAATATTGTCATTGTCGAAGCGCTCTTTTTGACGCACACCATCATCGTAATAACCGCTTTTACGATTACCGCCAGTAAGACCGATATCTGACACCAATGCTTCGCCAGGGCCATTGACCACGCAGCCAATAATAGACACATCCATTGGCGTGACGACATCTTCAAGACGTTGCTCTAATTCGTTAACCGTGGCAATCACATCAAACTCTTGGCGTGAACAAGATGGGCAGGCAATAAAGTTGATGCCCCGCGAGCGAATACGCAGAGACTTCAAAATATCAAACCCGACTTTAATCTCTTCAACGGGATCGGCTGCCAAAGAGATGCGCAAGGTATCGCCTATTCCTTCGGCTAGCAGCATTCCCAGTCCAACGGCTGATTTAACTGAGCCTGCGCGAGCACCACCGGCCTCAGTAATACCGAGGTGCAATGGTTGTTTAATCTGCTTAGCAAGTAAACGGTAAGACTCAACGGCAAGAAACACATCTGAGGCTTTTACACTGACTTTAAACTGATCAAAATTGAGCCTATCGAGAATATCAACATGACGCATGGCCGACTCAAGCAGGGCCTCAGGCGTTGGCTCTTTATACTTATCCATCAAGTCTTTTTCTAAAGAACCGCCGTTCACGCCTATGCGAATAGGAATGTTTTTATCTCGCGCGCACTCAACCACATTACGAATGCGCTCTTCGTTACCGATATTGCCTGGGTTAATGCGTAAACAATCAACCCCATACTCGGCCACTTTCAAGGCGATTCGATAATCAAAGTGAATATCTGCAACCAATGGCACACTTGTCTGTTGCTTGATTAGCTTAAATGCTTCCGCCGCGTCCATGGTAGGAACCGAAACACGTACAATATCCGCGCCGACATTTTCCAAAGACTTAATCTGCGCAACCGTTGCCGCCACATCTGTGGTGCGGGTGTTAGTCATTGACTGCACGGCAATTGGGGCGCCATCACCAATCGGTACATCACCGACATAGATACGAGTCGATGGACGGCGAATAATGGGGGATTCGTTATACATGATCAATTTACTCTATTTCAATCAAGCTTCACTGCACATCGGGCAATGTCAGGCGCGCAACGCGACCGCTTGGATACTGCGCTAAATTAATGGGTTGGTCATTTAATTTTAGCGTTACAGCTTGCGGCGCGCCTAAGGTAATATTAAACGGTGCTTGACCACTAACATGGTGTTCACTACCTGCAAGCTTTAAATCGTTTATTAATAGGGTGCCTTCGGCATCTTTAACTTGGATCCAGCAATCACCATCAAGTATCAGACTCAATGTTTCTGTGTTGACTGTATCGGCCTCACCCACACTCATCACAGCAGACGTAACAGGTAGCTCAGTTTCAGAAGCATTTGCAAGGTATTGCTGCGCGGAGCCATCTTCGCCAGTGCTATCTACGACAGTGCTATCTTGACCCGCAAGGCCATCAACTGTGCTCACTTGGTGCGAATTATCTTCTGCCGCCAGTTGGATCTCGTCAGCTGCCGGTTGCGGCTGCTCAATAATCTGCTCAACTAAATCAGCAGCATTGGAAGCGACAGCGGATTGCATCACAGCTGCACTACTGGGCAGGGTTTGTAAGGACGTTTGTGCGTTTAGCTCAGCAACTTCTTCCACGGTCGGTTTTGAAAAGTCGATACCAGATAGCATATTGGACTTTTGTACCCACCATAACACTAACAAAGCCAATAACACCGCGACTATCAAATAGGTGACCAACATAAAGCGGCCATCACGGGCTTGACGAGAGGTTTTACGGGAGAAGCTTTGCATTGCCGGATCGGCAACAGGAGGAAACTGCTTGGTTACACATTGTTCGATCAAGGTTTGGTCTGCACAAACTAAGCGTGCATAATTTTTAATATAACCTTTTACGTAAATGGTTGACCCCATATCATCAAAGTTATCGGCTTCGATGTCTTTCACAATACCTGGTCGCAAATTTAGCGATTTGGCTACTTGTTCAATTGACAAGCTTTTCTCACTACGCGCAGCCGCCAAAACCTCACCTATCGTTGGAGAGTCAGCGACTTCGTCTTTATCTTCTAGCATATCGATCTGTTTATCTGTCATTAGTGCATACTTGCTCGATATTGCTTAGCCTCTTCTGATGCGGGGAATTTCGCCAATAGTAAAATACCAAATTTACGCGCGGCTTCCGTATCGTTAAGGCCATGCTCAATTTTAATGCCTAAAGCTAAACTTTCTGCGGACTCAGGTATTACGCGATGATAACGCGCCAGTCCTTGCTTAGCTTGCTGGTAATTCTTCAGCTCAAGTTCTATCTCAGTCAACTCTAACAACGACACACTTCTTCGTGGGTCATACTTGAGCGCCATACCAAAATACTGTTGTGCTTTTGCCAAGTCACCGGATTTACGACTACATATGCCTAAGTTTTCATAACTTGAGGCGGAACGGGTGTACTTAGGCATTTTGACCGCGCGCAGAAACATTTGTTCAGACTCAGCGTACTTTTCTTGTTGGCACAAAAACACCCCAAAGTTATTTAACGAGTCTCCCGTTGCATCACTGGCGTTAATGGCTTTGCGGTATGCCTTCTCTGTTAGCTCTAGTTCGCCAACAGATTGGTAGTAATAGGCCAGTGCCACATGCACATCTTCAAGGTGCGGCGCAAACTCTTCTGCTTTGTCTAAATTGTATTTTGCCTGCTCGCTGTTACCTTTTTGCAGGTAAGTCAGACCCAATTGTACCCTTTGTCGTGCGGCAGCGGTATTGTCAAACTCACGCTCTGTGACCGGCACATCAGTACCACTGTAAGTGCGTTCTGTTACGCAGGCTGTCATCAACAATGATGACAGCGCAATAATCACTGATAATTTATGCACACTTGGGTTCATCAATGGGCCTATCTAACTTAAGATACAATGAGTTAGTTTATTGTGACCGATATTTGATTATCTTGCATGCGTTTTTTCGCTAAACGTTTGGTTCGGTCGCGAATATCCCCTGCTAGCTGACCACATGCAGCATCGATATCATCACCACGAGTTTTACGCACGATGACGGTTAAACCATATTCCATCAATACCTTAGAGAAACGATCTATTCGAGAATTCGATGAACGCCCATAAGGTGAACCAGGATAAGGGTTAAACGGAATCAAATTCACTTTACATGGCGTATCTTTCATCGCCTTTGCCAATTCATGGGCTTGGTCAGTGCTGTCATTAATGTGATCAAGCATCACATATTCCACCGTTACCTTACCGCGATTAGCATTGGACTTAGCCAAATAACGGCGAATCGCCGCCAGAAAGTCTTCCAACGGGTACTTTTTATTAACCGGAACTAACACATCTCTTAGCTCATCATTGGGTGCATGGATGCTCACAGCCAATGCCACATCTAACACATCACCTAATTTATCAAGCGCTGGAACAACCCCTGAAGTAGAGACCGTTACGCGACGCTTTGATAAGCTAAAGCCAAAATCATCCAACATAATATCAATGGCTGGAATAACATTATTAAGGTTAAGTAGCGGCTCCCCCATCCCCATCATCACAACGTTAGTGATCGGGCGTTCTCCGGTTTCTTTTTGAAAACCTAAGAAATGCGAAACGCGCCAAATTTGACCAACAATTTCTGATACGGTGAGGTTACGGTTAAAACCTTGCTGAGCAGTAGAGCAGAAAGTGCACTCAAGTGCACAGCCAACCTGTGATGACACACAGA
Organism: Shewanella waksmanii; assembly: GCF_043643685.1. GTDB lineage: Bacteria > Pseudomonadota > Gammaproteobacteria > Enterobacterales > Shewanellaceae > Shewanella > Shewanella waksmanii_A. Next base: position 127,214 of record NZ_JBHZSN010000002.1, on the reverse strand, counting down.
GCGTTGCGCGGTCTTCTTCAGGAATATAAACCGTTTCAACTTCTTGGCCTTGACCAACATTGATCGCGAACTTAATGGTGCCGTCGTTAGACTTTTGATAACTTGAAATTTCCGGTGCGACGATTTCACAACGCGCAGCTAATTTAGCTCTTAACGCCTTGTTTATATTGGTCATCGCTTCAAAGTCGCTAATACCAAAATGGTAAATCCATTTCATCAATTGATCGGCACGAAACGGCTTTTCACCCATCTCGGTAAATAATGCTCTTAATCCCTTACGATCAAGATCCAATAAATTGATTTTTTTCTCACTCATTTTGCACAACCTCAACACGAAAACCCGCCACAGGGCGGCGAATTATACAGACTCCCTATCATTATAGCTAGCATCCTCGCGATAAGGTCACTGAGAGTCACAAAGGTAAAAACACCTGACTGAGTCTATGTTGACCCATGATATATAAGCCTTTGGTGATTAATTTATGAATATTGTTTAATCAATAAAGATCTTAAGCACATTTTAAAAATACTGTGTTAGAATCCAGACGAGCTAATTTTGGCTTGATACTCGGAGTTATTCTTCCACCCACATGGTCACCCTCATTGTTATTATCCTTGTAGCTATCGGGATATCATTTCTTTGTAGTGTTTTTGAAGCTGTTCTACTATCTGTCACGCCTAGTTATATTGCGACATTAGGTCAAACTAATGCCAAGGCTGCCGATCGCCTAAGTAGACAAAAAGCCAATGTAGAATCGCCGCTAGTGTCTATTTTGACACTCAACACCATTGCTCACACCGTGGGTGCCGCCGTTGCAGGTGCACAAGCGGCTAAAGTGTTTGGTGATGAAATGCTTGGTGTGTTCTCAGGTGTGCTTACTTTCTTAATCCTGTTCTTTTCAGAGATTATTCCAAAAACACTTGGTGCCAATTATTGGCGCTCACTCGCACCAACAGTGTCTTATGCACTGATGTGGATGGAACGTCTCACTAAGCCGCTAATATGGATGTCACAGCAGGTGACCCAATTAATGGGTAAAGGTGATGAGGGCCAGTATATTCGTCAAGAAATGAGTGCGATGGCGAAAATCGGTCAAGAATCAGGCGAACTGGATGAACAAGAGTCACAAATTCTAACGCAGATGCTGTCAGTAAAAGAGATGCCTGTGACGGCAATCATGACGCCGCGTACGGTGATGTTTAGCTTACCAAGCGATATGACCCAAGAAGAGTTTGCGACGCTCCATAAAGCCAAACCATTTACTCGCATACCGATTTACCATAATGAACCTGATGATATTATCGGTTTTATTAATCGTAATGATATTTTGCTGGCTGAGCGTCAAACGCCGCAAAGTCGCATTTTAGATCTAAAGCGCAGTCTGATTGTTGTGCCAGAAACAGCAAAAATATTACCGCTGTTTGAACTGATGATTAAGCGTAATACTAAAATGGCGATGGTGGTCGATGAGTATGGCAGTGGACAAGGTATTGTCACCCTTGAAGATATCATTGAATCTTTATTAGGTTTAGAGATTGTTGATAGCAATGACCCAGTGACGGACATGCAGCAACTTGCCCGTAAACTGTGGAAGCGCCGCATGAAGCATAAAGGAATTCGCTTGTCATCTGATGGCGAATTTGACTCCTATGTAGAAACGCCTCAAGCTGAAAAAGACAATTAAAATCACAACAACTTTAAAGGGAGCTACGGCTCCCTTTTTTATTGAAGCCAAAACTTACAAACTAAAGTGTAAAACGCTTAGCTTGGCCCACAAAAGCTATGGTAAACTTTGCGGCCGCGTTATCTGAGGAAATTTATGACTACTTATTCGCTGTCGCTAGCACACATTAATGATACCCACTCGCACTTTGACCCTAACCATGTGCAGTTCGATATTCAGCTAGATGATAAGCTATTTGAAGTCTATAGCCACAGTGGCGGTGCAGCACGAATTGCCTACCAAGTTGACAAAGCCCGCGCACTAGCCACAGCCAATCAACAGCCGTTTTTGTTTCTACACGGTGGCGACAGTTTTCAAGGAACTCTGTATTTTAACCAGTTTAAAGGCAAAGCCAACGCGCACCTATTAAACCTATTGGCACCCGATGCGATGGTTTTGGGTAACCATGAAATCGATGCTGGTAACGCGCCTGTGTGTGACTTTCTCGATAACATTCAATTCCCTCTGCTGGCGGGTAACATGGATTTGAGCGCAGAGAGCCCACACAAATCCCATCAATTGGCGAATCATTCCAATTTGTACGATTTTGATGCGACGCAAGGTATTGCCAAGTACATACTAAAGCCTTTCCATGACAAGCAATTGGCCATTATTGGTATCACTTTAGACCAAATGAAACTGATTGCCCGCCCTGATGAAGACACAGAATTTGTCGATGCTATCGAGGCCACGCGCAACACCATCGCTCATCTACACCAGCAAGGTATTTATCATATTATTGTGTTGAGTCATTTGGGCTTGATTCAAGATAGAGTGCTTGCACAACAAGTGGATGGCATCAGCCTTATTGTCGGTGGTCACAGCCATAGCTTACAGGGCGATTTTCAACAACTAGGGTTAGTTGCGACCCCTTATGGCGAGATGCATAACCACACCCCCATCGTACAAGCAGGGAAGTATGCGGAAACCATAGGTTTAGCCAGCATGGAATTTGATGCACAAGGCCGAATCACTAAGCTCACCGGTAGCAACTATTTCATGCTTGATAAAGCTTTCCTTGCTGAATCAGCCTCTGGAGTCAGCCAGCACCAACATGAACATCTAGCCAAGATCATCGCTGAGCACCCAAACCTGTTGACTGACGAGCGCTGCCGAAAAGTACAACAGGTTATTGATGATCATTATCGCCCAGCTATCGATGCCATGGAACATCAAGTTTTAGGGTTCATTCCGCGTAACTTGGTCCATACACGACTACCCAGTAAAGCCCTTCCCCATGGCAGTGAAATCGCCCCTTGGATCTGTAAAAGTATCTATCACCAAGTACAGCGACATCACTGTAAAATCGATTTTGTATTGCACAACGCTGGCGGTGTACGACAATCACTCAACAAAGGTAAGCTCACCCTTGCCGATGTAGTTGGGCGTATTTTACCCTTCGACTTACCCTTAGTTAAGTATCGTATTAAGGGCACCTACTTAATTGAAGCGTTAGAATCGGCAATCAACAGTGCGACCAATAACAGTGTCACAGGAACTGGCGCAGGCAGCTTTCCCTATACCTACGGCGTTAGGTATTTTTATGATGGCCGTAAGCCCATTGGTCAGCGCATCGTTAAAGTCGAAGTCCTTAGTCACCAGCATACTGACAACTGGTTAACCATCGATCCGAATCATTACTATCATGGTGTCTCATCGGCTTACACCACATCGGGCAAAGAAGGTTACGCGCCGCTACTGCAAGCTTGCTGGCAGAAAACATTAGATGGTGTCACTTTACCATCCGCGTTCATCGCCTACATGCAAGAGCAACATATTGATGATGTACTCTCACCACAAGTGAATTATCAAAGCCACCACCAATACAATAGCCACAATGAATAGTACCAATCGGCATAAGAAAGTGATTAGGCACTTGGCTTACGAACTTTCAAGCTGTTTGACCATGGCAAAACCAACAATCACTTGATCGCGCTTTTGCTGGTAGCGTTTGTGGTGCAAGCTAAATCCATGACGTAAAAATAGCGGTTTAGATGAAATAGAGGCATCAACGTTAAGCTGAATATAGCCTTGTGCTCGCGCCCAGCTTTCCATTTTAGCAACCAGTGCACTTGCGATTCCGAGTCCTTGATACTGGGGTAACACGTAAAGGCTGTCTACGTAGCCACGGGTATGATAATGGGTTTCGACGTTAATAAATCCAACACATTTATCTTCAATCAGCGCCAACCAACAGCGACTGCGATTTAACCTAGCACGCCAATGATAGACAGAGCGCGGTCTCGCTGACCATGCCTGTAATTGTGCTTGGTTATAAAAGTCACCTTGATAGCCATGTACGGCTAGATGATAGAGCAAAGGGATTTGCGAAGCATAGCGGTTATCAAAATCGACTAATTCAAATTGCATGGCTCCTCCCTATAATGGCGCAGATAAAAAAACGGCGTTAATAGTAAACTATTAACGCCGTTTTAAAAATCTGTGAACTACTTCTTATCAATGCGACCAACAAACAACAGTTCGTCAAAAGTACGATCTAAAGTTTTACTGGTAAAATCATTCATCCACATCTGCTCTTGAACAACTACAGTATCACCTTTGCTAATCTCAACTTGTGGACCAGCAGCCCAAAAAGTCTTATCAGACTCTTTGATCTTTACGTAGGTATAACCACCACCGTTCATGGTATCGACAACAGTACCTTCATGAACAACACCAGCAGCCCACGCACTAGAAATACCCAACGCTAGCGTTGCTGCAGCTGCGAGTTTGACCAATTTAGCTATCATTACAATTTCCTTAACGATTTAGATTTGCCAATTATTAAAGCACGCGTTCAATAATAAATCTCTACCTAAAGTAGCCAATTGCAGTTGGATTGCAAAGTTTTAGACATAGCTCTCATTTGCTGCTAGGAGAGGCTATTTATTGGGAACTTTATTCAGTAGTGGCTGTAGCATCTGCTCTAAGCCATTCAATTTTATCTCATACATCAATGCCAGTTGCTGGCCGAGTTTACCTTCAGGAAAGCCTTTTGAGTGAAACCAGACTAAATAGGGCTCTGGCAAATTCAACAGTTTACAACCTGCATACTTACCAAAAGGCATGGTTTGATTAATTGCCTCGATTAACTGTTTCTCTTCCACCTCAATACCATCCATTTGCCATTATCGGTTGCCATTGGACCATAGCCTTAACTAAATGGTAAACCCTTAATAGCTTTAAAAATATCCATCAGCCCTATACCAAATAGACATAATAAATGAAAAAAGTGTTGTTTTTGGTTATTAAAGATGAACAGTGTGAGTGAATCCCCCCCCCCAAGTTAACCACTGAAGCTAACAACGCAAACCATAACAATGATATAACATATTGTATTTGCTTTATAATTAATAATTAGACTTAAATTTACGCTACCTTTGTCAAATAACCGTCTAATTAGCTAATCCGTCAACGTTCTAACGCCAGTCAAAAAAACAAAAATCGTCAAAAATCATACAGTTGACCCTATTATCTTTACACTCTAAATTTGACATTAGAAAAGCGTTAACTGCTTAAATTTATGACAAAATGCCACCTCATGGCCAAATAACAACTTATTTAAGCAGCTAATTCGACCTATCGTTATAAATCGGTGCTACCAAGGGGAACAATATGATCATACTCGTCGGCGGAGAAAAAGGAGGCAGTGGCAAGAGCTGTATTGCTCAAAATCTTGCAGTATTTTTAAGTGCTGAATGCGGTGCCTCCATCATCATGGTTGACTGCGATCCCCAACGAACAACTTCTGACTGGATTCAAGCACGAAACAATAACCCCGAATTAACTGGCATCAACTGCGTGCAGTTATACGGTAAAATTCGCAATGACTTACTGAGCTTGGAGCAACATTACGACTATGTGATAGTCGATTGTGGCGGCCAAGACAACTTAGCATTAAGAGCAACCATGTCGGTAGCTTCTCACGTACTCATGCCGTTAAGACCAAAACGTCGAGACCTTAAAACCGTGAGTCATATGGATGATATCGTTGCGACCTGCATGATGATCAACCCTAAAATGCAAGCCTCATTTGTGATCACTCAGTGCCCTAGCCTCCCTAATCAGGCCAATCGTATTTTTGAAGCCAAAGATGTGTGTCGTACCTATGACATCAATGTACTCGATGCCATTACCTACAGTCGTAACATCTATGACGACAGCGAAGAGTCGGGCTTATCCGTTATTGAAATTCAGCCTAACGGCAAAGCAGCCGATGAGATCCGTAATATTGCCTGTGAAGTGTTTAAGGTAAAAAGTGCTACAGAGATCCGCAACCAACTTGCACAAAAACAGCAAGCCAAACTAAGGGGTGACTATGGGACTAGCCGATCTCAAGAAAAACTCTACGCAGTCTAATCGTAGGCAAACGCTCAATACCCCTGAGCAGATGTCACTCAATGCCATGATTGATGGGTTTATTGATCAAGCCACGTTATACGCGGCAGGCGACGGCCGACAAAGTAACTTAGCTGAAATCATTGAGCTCAAACCTCACCAAGAGGCTAATCAACACGTCGATACTGTTCGCAAAATAGGTAAAGGTAATGCGCCATTTCGCAAAGCCACTTTCACCTTAAGTGAGTCAGCTATCGCCCACTTAACTGATTTAGCGAACGATTGTGACATCGCTAAATCTAAACTAATACGTTTTCTGATTGAGCATCATTACACGCTCAGTGAGAGTGAACGTAGACGAGTCGAAAGCACTATGATAGTGGAGTAGACGCCTGTAAAACCAAAGTATGTACGCAATCTTTTGGGTTCCTCCCAACCTTTCACTGGCAGCTTACTTTTCCCATAAAGTACTTTCCGAGCTGCCAGTTTTTTTCCCTCTGCCACCCGCCACTTGTAAATGGATGGTAAAATTTAAGTGTACAACTTGCTACTAGAATAGTATTAATACACTACCCAATACATATTATCGGAGTAATGTTTGGTGTTTCGCGTATTTTTTAAAACTATTATCTTTAGCTTCGGCGTAACATCACATATTGTTGAGGCCCAATTTTCTCTGGCACAAATTCCTCCGCTAGAAAACAAACAACCGCTTACCTTAGTCGCTGAAAAAGGTTTTTGGACCGACTACTTGCAGCAGCAACTGTTACCAAAATTTACAGCCCAAACTCAAGTGCCAGTCAAAGTTATTTCATTGTCACTTGATGATATGTATCAACGTCAAACCCAATCTTTACTTGCTGGTGAAGGGCAGTTTGACTTGTTAACCATGGAGGCTGGCTGGGCTAAAGAGTGGGCTTCTAACGGTTATACCGTTCCATTAAACGAATTAGCGCAGCTCTACGACCCGCTTGGTGAGCAATCTATAGATCATTATCTTGAGCCCTATTACGCCTCGCTACTCAACATCTTATCTTATCGCAATCAAATACACGCAATCCCCTATAACAACTATGTTATGGGCAATCATTATCGTGCTGATTTGTTTGAACACCCACAAGAAAAAGCCGCCTTTAAAGCACGCTTTGATTACGCCTTGGCGCCCCCCATAGATATGCAGCAATTGCTCGATGTCAGTGAATTTTTCACCCGCCAAGCTGGCGAAAAACTGGCTGGCAAAAAACTCACTGCGCCCTTTTATGGCGTAGCGCTAATGGCTGGTAACCGCCCTCATATCAACGATGAATTTTCAGCGATCCTATGGAGCCTAGAAGGCAATTGGCTAAAACCTCATTATGAAGCGCAAGCATTAACGCTATTTACGATTGCCGCCAACAACCCGCCGCTGGCACAGGCAGCCGGTATCTACAGGAAACTGCGAACATTTGCTTACCCTACAGACGCAAACTTTGCATTTGAACAAGCCGCTAATGCAATTGCACAAGGCCATGTTGCCATGTGGCCTTTTGCCTACAACAATTTATGGCATGCTTCCTATGCTGTCGAAGCAAACGTCGAAGGTGCTAAACTCAATGTTGCTCAAGTTCCAGGCGGCAAGCCTTATAATGGCGCCTATGCGTTCGCCGTTGCCTACGACTCAAAAAATCCACGGGCTGCTTATTGGTTGCTAAAATATATGGGGTCATACCAAGCGCAATATGATTATGCATTAGGTGGTGGTAACCCTTGTCGAGCCGATGTAGTGTTATCTACCCAATTAGCCAAGCCAGAGCATAGAAGTATCAATGGCGCTTTTACAGCAAGTCATAAAGCTAATATTGCATGGGCAAAAAACATTAACCAACAGGGCCACTTCACCAGCAGTGCCATGGGCAGAATTTACCCAGAACTGACCACAGCCTGTTATAACCTTGCTAATCCGAATAACGATATTGATACCCAAGTTCAGTTGCTTCAACAGCGTATTTTGGAAATACAAAATCATTATGGTGAGGTTCCAGCTATAGTCAAATGACAGACATAAAACCATTAAAAAGCTTAAAACAAAGCTCAAAGTTCATTTTTATCATTATTGCGCTGATGTCGCTGTTCATCGGTAGCGTTGCATTGTTTCTATCTACTGCACTGCAGCAGCGTATCGATAACTTAGTCAACCATGACACAGTGAAAATCACCACAGCATTAAGATTGGCTAAAGATGCACAGCGATTACAGGTTGTCACCAACCAACTCAAATCATTTACCACAGAAAGCGAGCGACAACAGTTATTGCAACAATTGTCACAGCAATGGCAGCTGCTCAGAGAAGCCACTCAACAGCTGCAATTGATGCCTTTGCCCGAACACGAGCAACAACGGTTGATAAAATTTGAAGCCAAACTCAACAAAGAGCAATCACAGTTACCCCTGCTTAATTCACTCACGCGTTCAGCACTGGCGGCAAAGCAAGACATTGTCGAAAAACAAGCCCTATTAAGGCAGCATGAACAACAAATTTTTCAACAAATTCAGGCGCAGTTATCGAGTTATGATCAACAGATGATGAGCCATCTACAACAAGCACCAAAATCGACATTACAAGCTATCATTCATCAGCATCAAATATTGACTGCATTGCAGCAACAGTTTCAGTCGTTATTTGCTAACTTAGCTAAGTTGCGTCACACCAAAGACATTACCCAAATTAACCTTATTCAGCGGCAATCTTTGCGTCAGTATATCCAGCTGCAGCAACGAGCTAATGAGTCGCTACTGCCACAATCAACGCAGTGGTTCCAACAATTAAATGGTTTCATAACAGGGCAAAATAATTTATTTCAGTTGCATCGAAACGCCAGTAATACCGATAGCATTGCAGACGCCCACCTTGATTTACAAGCCAAGTTTTCCCAAAGAATTTCTGATTATACCCTTGATTTTGTGAGTAAAGGAGAGAATAAACTACAACAAAGGGGAGAACAGCTAAAACAAGAAAGTGATTGGTTTGTGGTTTTAATTTTCTGTGCTGGCGTACTATATACCTTAGTTATCGCCCTAACTAATTGGCGTTTGATTTCTCAGGGTATCATCAGACCCGTTATAGCCACCAGCTCGGCAATGCATGCCATCGCAAATGAAAAACCATACCATCCTTTACCACAAACCAACAACCTTGAACTACAACAAATGGTCAACGCGCTCACCACACTAAAGCGATATGCCACTAAAGTTAAATCAATCTCAGAAATTGATGGCTTAACAGGGGTCTTTAATCGGCGTTACTTTGATCAACAATTGGCAATCGAAATGAAAAAGTCATCCGATTATCAACAGCCTATTGCCATTATTTTGTTCGATATAGACAGCTTTAAGCAATATAACGACCGCTATGGTCATGTTGCTGGAGACCAGTGTTTAAAAACCATTACTAGGACCATCAAGCGGGTGGATGAAATCAATCATGGCACCTTTGCCCGTTATGGCGGCGAAGAGTTTGTGGTACTAATGCCTAATTGTTCAAGAGACAATGCATTTAATATCGCCAAAAAGATGAAGCATGCCGTTAGATTACAGGCCATACCCCATGAAGATTCCGAGTACTTTGGCCTGCTAACCATTAGCCTAGGGTTATGCTGTACCACAGTAACAGAACAAGACACCCCCATATCGTTAATTGAACGCGCTGACCAAGCGCTCTATTTAGCTAAACGCAGCGGCAGAAACACCATCAAAGTTAACGAACCAGATTAACTCCACTAAGGTTAATGTTGAAAACCACAAAAAGGCCCCTATATCAATATTAACTAATAAATTGAAACTAGGACGTTAACCATGATGATCGTGCTGATTCTACTGATAAGCGCTGCCGCTATCTTATGGGTAGCAACGAGTCAAATCAGGCTACAACGTCGGCGTCAGCGCATAGCGAATCAGCCATTTCCGCACCCTTGGCGTAAAACGTTACAAGCTAAAGTGCCTTACTACCGACATCTGCCTACAGACCTACAGTTGCAGTTAAAAAAACATATCCAGATATTTTTGCATGAAAAAATATTTATCGGCTGCGACGGCATCAAAATAACTGATGAAATTCGACTCACTGTAGCGGCTCAAGCGTGTTTGCTACTGCTAAATCGTCCAACCAATTATTATCCAAAATTGCAAAAAATACTTATCTACCCAAGCCCCTTTATCGTCAATAATCAAACCACGGCCCCTGGAGGCGTCGTATCTGAACAACAACGAGTATTAGCAGGCGAGTCATGGGATACAGGCACTGTGATTTTATCTTGGCAAACAACTCAAAAAGATACTGCGAATCCTTGTGACGGCAGCAATGTGGTATTACATGAGTTTGCCCATCAGCTAGATCAAGAAACCGGACCTGCTAACGGCGCGCCGCAGTTAGAAAAAACCGAAGACTACCAACAATGGTCACTTGTACTTGCTAGAGAGTTTGAGCGACTACAAAACGCAGCACACCAACACGAATATTCACTGTTTAGTTATTATGGCGCGACCAACCCAGCCGAATTTTTCGCAGTGATAACCGAAGTATTTTTTGAGCAGCCTCATGCGCTTTTTGCCCAGCATCGGCATTTATATCAACAGCTCAGTCACTTTTTTAAACTCGATCCAGTAAACTGGCACTAAACATAGTTAACCTTCATCAATACCAAAGGATGACGCTGACCAATGAAAGTACAACCTTCTCCTATGAGCCGACTGTTAATCTTAACCGGTTTTATCTTCGCTTTATTTAGCATCACTGCCAATGCCAACTCTGAAGGCCAACAACTGGCCACAGCGATGACAAAAGATGCTGCAGGTAAACAACTGGATAAACTGCACCAGTACGCAGCGAATGCGGATTGGGATAACTATTTCGCTTTATATACCAACAATGCGGTATTTATCGGTACTGATGCCAATGAATATTGGACCATGGATGAGTTCGCATCTTATGCAAGACCCACTAAAGGATGGCGTTACACCCCAGTCAGTCGCCGCATGGTGCAATATGGCAACACCATGGTATTTGATGAACTACTAGATAGTCAGTCTTATGGTACAAGCCGTGGTACAGGTAGCTTAATTTTGACAGAAAATGGTTGGCAAATCGCGCAATATCATTTGAGTTTCCCTATCCCCAATGACATTGCAAAAAACATCACGGGCATGATTAAGGCCCACGAAACCAAATCGTCGAAATAGCGTCGAAATAGCGCTGCTAAAATTATTGGGCGTGCAAAGTCGCGCCTAAACAGACATTGGCTAATTGGGCAAAATGCGTAAAACCATCGTACTCCGTTGCCGTTAACGATCGCTCAGTATGGAACCTATCCGCATAGATCACACCGATGACTTTAGATTCCACCACCACCGGCGCTAACATAAAGCTACACTCACCAGTAAGCTGTTTCAGACTTGCATCGACATACATGCGCCACTTACTTGAATGGGGATCATCAACAAACATCGGACACTTTAACGCTATCGCATCCGCAAATACGCCACTTTTATCTGATACGTCAATCAGAAACTCGGCCTTCATTTTTTCAGCTTGCTCACCGAGCACTATTCTTGGCTGCAAACGCTTGCGATTGGGAGACAGTAACATTAACGCACAACGATCAACCCCTAACCCATCGAGCACTCCCTCCAACGTCACCGTCAAAACCCGATTAAAATCGGCTTGCTCCACCGCACAGCTGGTCAGTTCTCGCAGCTTTTTTAGCTGAATAAGTTGATTGGGCTCACGAACGGTTTGTTGCGCCTCTACAGGCTCATTTGGCAACGTCAAGAGTTCAGTTTTCGGTAGAAAGTCAACCAACACTTTGGCGCCATAAGCTTCAGCAAGTTTAGCCGTTGCCTTAGTGCATCGAATCATCCTGCCTTTAAGCTCGTCGGCTTCGATATCTAGCATTTCTGCTGCTTGCGCAATTCTCTGGTTCAATCGATGCAAATCAACATGGGGTTGCACCATTAGCTCACTGATTTGGTTTGCTAAAAAAATAGCGCGTATTTCAGGTGTGCGCTCATTAGGGTGACTTAATGATTTAAGTAACACATCGCCAAGCCCCCAGCTGCGAGCGATCCCTATCGACAACTGATTGAATGACCCTCCAAGGTATTGGCGAACCACGGCCTTATGGCCTTTTTCATCCTCACACTCGTTTAGCAGCCTATCAAGTTGTTCGGTTGGCTCTCCCCCCATGCTCCAAAACGCACTTTCACCGAGCTGGTAAAGCAGTGCTGCAACAAACACTTCCTCTTGCAGGTCTTCGCCATGATCTTTAAGCATCATTTTCGACAGCATCGCCGCTTGAAAAGAGCTGGCCATCAACTTGATCAACCGTTGATAGACATTCTCGGACAGACCTTTGTTTTCCAGCAAGCTGCTAAGTAGTTTCGCTGTGATACAAATATTTCTGATGGTATCAAACCCCAACACCACAGCCGCACGGCTTACCGTCGTAACTTGAGTGATCCCTTTACTGTAAATTGCGCTATTGGCAACTTTAAGAATTCTTGAGGTCAACGCGTTGTCATGCATCACACTGCGACCTAAAATCGCCAACGAAGATACATCATCTTTAGCCAATTTCTCTAAAGACTTGACGGTGGAGCATAACGCGGGCATCTCCTGCTCGCTAATACGCTGGGTCCAGTAATCGACTCCTTTCGATTGATGGGAATGGAGGTTAGCTATTTTCAATACGCTCTCTGTATTCAGTCATCACTAAAGCCCGGAAACTTCGATAAATTAAACAAGCTAAACTTACCCGGCTGCCTTTAATGAATAGTGTAAAAGGGAGTCACTCACCAATATAACCATAGCGGAGAATACGCTGTTATACCTAGTATTTTCACCTTATATCACTATAGGGAGATGAGTTTTTGACCTAAATCATACATAAGTTGGGTTTATGAAGGGGCGAACTTGCTATCACCATGACAAACACACAGCGCGCAAACAAAAAAAGCGACTTATACAAGTCGCAAACACAAGCAAGAGCTACAACAGCAATAGATTTTGATAGCTCAACAAGGTAATAAAAGCCCGCGTTGCACGTAGGAATACAACACGGGAACAATCAGCACACGTGTGGCAGATTGAAACAGGTCACTATTCGGTCAACATCTCATAACCAGGTAGTGTTAGAAAATCAACTAGCTCATCGGCTAAGGTGATCTGTTCTAATAGCACGGCAGCCTGAGTAAACTGACCATGAGTGAATTTATCTGGGCCAACTTCCTCTTTAACCGCTGCCAACTCCTCGACCAGCATGGTTTTGAATAGAGCTTTGGTCACCAACTCACCGCTGTCTAGCCGCTGTTGATGCTTAATCCACTGCCAAATTGATGCCCGAGAGATCTCAGCGGTAGCGGCATCTTCCATCAATCCATAGATTGGCACGCAACCATTACCACTGATCCACGCTTCAATGTACTGCAAAGCAATGCGAATATTAAGGCGCATTCCCGCTTCTGTGCGCTTACCTTCACAAGGAGTAAGCAACTCTCTCGCTTGTATAGGCGCATCCACATCACGGGTAATATGCAGCTGATTAACATGGTTTGCACCAATAAACTCGTTGAAAATACCCATAGCGGTATCTGCAAGGCCAGGATGTGCTACCCAGGTACCATCGTGTCCGTTGCGCGCTTCAAGTTCTTTATCGCGGCGTACCTTGGCAAGTACTTCATTATTTTCATGATCCGTTTTCGCAGGAATAAATGCTGCCATTCCGCCCATCGCAAGCGCACCGCGCTTATGGCAAGTTTTAACCAGTAAACGCGAATAGGCGTTAAGAAAATCTTTATCCATGGTCAAGTCTTGGCGATCAGGCAACACGCGGTCACTGTGTTGTTTCAAGGTTTTGATATAGCTAAAGATATAGTCCCAACGACCGCAGTTTAATGCCACGATATTCGAGCGCAGTTCATACAATATCTCGTCCATTTCGAATACAGCTGGGAGCGTCTCAATCAAACAGGTACACTTAATGGTACCGGGCGCTAAACAGAAGCGTTGCTCAACATAGTTAAGTACCTTTGCCCACCAGCGAGCTTCAAGGTGGCTTTCCATTTTAGGAATATAGAAATAAGGCCCAGATCCTTTTTCCAGTAACTGGCGATGGTTATGGTAAAAGTAGAGGCAAAAATCAACCAATGCAGCAGGTATCGCTTGACCATTGAATGTGAGGTGCTTCTCTAGCATATGAAGACCACGTACGCGGCAAATGAGTACTGCAGGATCATCATTAAGGCTGTAATGTTTACCGGTTTCGGGTGATGTATAGCTAATCGTGCCATTGACTGCATCAATCAAGTTTTGGTGACCTTCAATGATCTTACGCCATGTCGGCGCCAGCGAATCCTCAAAATCCGCCATATACACTTTTGCATTGGCATTAAGCGCATTGATTACCATTTTGCGGTCAACAGGACCGGTAATCTCCACTCTGCGGTCTTGAAGGTCTTCAGGAATACCGCGGATCTGCCAACGGCTATCACGAATCTTTTTCGTCTCAATGAGAAAGTCAGGCAGTTCTCCGGCATCCACCTGTTGCTGCTTTTGAGTACGCGCTTCTAGCAACTGCGCAACCTCGCCACCAAATAACTCACACAACTTTGTCAGTAAACCAAGCGCACCAGATGATAACACCTGCTCTTGGCCAGCAACGTGCTTTCCTGTAATGGCAATTCCTGTCGCAGTTGGCGCTCGTTCAATAGTTTGAATTGTCATCTGTTTGCCCTCTTTCCATTTATTTGGCTGCAGTGATAGTTAGATAGCGATATCTTTCAGCGCCTCTCTACATCACAAAAACTGAAACTTGTATAAAACCTAACCACATAAAAAACCGATTGCAACAAAGCTGTAACCTTGAAAACACGATATCCTCAGGTAAACCATGAATGATAAATTGGTAAAACCAAAACATTAAAAATATTAAAAACAATGATTTAAAACAAACTAAAACTAAAGCGACAGCCAAGTTATTAAATTGTCAGACAAATTGACCACGCACCCACATGGTAATTAAATTACGTACTTAAATTAGAACCAGTAAATAAATAAGTACGCTATACCTCAAACTTTTCGCTCCAGGTAACCCGTGATAATGTTTAGCTATTCCGTTAGCGTAACCAAACAAAACCCTTTTAATACATAAAGATAACTATGAAGTAGCTCGCACCAAATTCAAACAACTGTTTTAATTTGACGTTAACGTAAAATAGAATCAAAAGGCTGTTTTGCCATTTATTTAGCCCGCACGTGTATGTCGATCAACATCCAAAATTAATTTGGTTAGTGGCAAAAAAAACTGAAAAATCACACTTAAAACAGCAAATTCAGCACAAAATACTGCATAAGTATTGAATGTATACGAGGTCTCGTAGCAAGTTGAATTGAATAGTTTGAATCAACTTTCAAGGGAAAGTGTCAAGACTCAGCTTTAGAACATGTTATAGAAAAAGCTAAAGAAAAAGCTAAAGGGAAAGCTGAAGGAGAAGTTGAAGAAGAGCTTGAAGAAAAGCTAAAAAACAGCTGAAAACACAAATCAAACCCAGATAAACAGCACCAATAGCTTGAGCCGATTCATACCCAGTTATACTAGTTTACTGGCACGATTAGCATAAGCTATCAAACTGACACCTTTGATAATGAAATTGATAGTGCAAGTGCTAGTGATAGCAATGCTCGCCCCATGTATTTAAACAAAAAAGCAAAGGCCAAAGCCTTTGCTTTTGAGTCAATCACTTAAGTTTTAGCTAACCCAATGCAAATTTACTTTGATAAGCATCCGCAGTTGACTCACCACTATTGTCCAACTGGAACACCACATTATTACGGCCTTGATTTTTGGCACGATACATAGCTAAATCCGCTCTATGGGTAATAGGGTCCAAACTTAAATCACTCTCCAAATTACTAGTGACACCTAAACTTGCTGTAATATCAAAGGTGTAATTATTGTATTTGCCTTCAATGGCAGCAATACCCTCACGGCACAATTCAGCCAACTGTTGCGCAGTCTGTTTATCACGATTAGGCAAGAAAATAGCAAACTCTTCACCGCCCATTCTAACAAGCATGTCTTGGCCGCTAATGCATTTACGCACGACTTTTGCGACCTGTTTTAGACTCCAATCTCCTGCGTGATGGCCGTAACTATCATTAATGGATTTAAAGTTATCTAAATCTAAAATTATCACACTAAAGGGTTTATGGTAGGCCACGGTTTTTACGAATAGGTTTTCAGCTAATTCTTGGCCGATGCCGCGATTATAAGCGCCAGTAAGTGGGTCAAACTGGGCCAGCTTTTTATAACGCTGCTTTTGTACTAACGTCGTAACACCAAAAATAGAAACTAACACCATACCACCGAGTGTCACTAATAAAATCATACTATTGCGACTGTCTTCCAGTGCCTTCAGCTCTTGGCGGGCATTGTATAACTCGCGGTCTTGCTCAAGCATTCTTAACTGGCGACTCATCTCATTATTTTCAAACTTCGCCATCTGATAAGCCTGCTCTTTTGCCTGAGCGACATCCAGTTCTTGAACACTGATTTGTTGGAACAACACGATATTATCGTATGCTTGTCGATAATCCTCTTCACGGTAGGCTAGCTCTGCTTTGACCTTAGCAGACACCTTCATAAACTCGAGGTTTCTCGGTTCAAGCGCAGAATCAGTGACTTTATTAACATAAAACAGCGCTTTGTCATGCTCACCAAGCGCTAGGTAACTTTTAGCAAGTAACGAATATACGTGATTAATTTCGGCGACATAATTGAATGTTTGATAACCGGCCAACGCTTTCTCAAGCCGAGAAATAGCAGCCAGATAGTTTTCCCGACTCAACTGAACCTCGGCCAAGCCTTTTTGTGCCATGGTAGCAATCATGGGGCGGTTAACTTTGCTACAATGGCTTTCGGCACTGCTAAAGTTATTTTCAGCAGCGTCAATATTATCCAATCTCAAATTCGCGGCAGCGACCATTAAATACAAATTACAATGGCGTTGATCTTGCGCAGACAATGCCGATTGAGCCCGCTGGGCATACAAAATAGTCTCATTCAATGCACCCAACTCTAAAAAAGAATTTGAAGCACGAATATAGGCATCCACTTTTATGTCAACGTCATCGAGGGTTTCAACCCGCGCAAGGCTCATTGAGAGCGTATCTAAGGCATCTGCGTAGCGCTTTAATGATAAATAGGCAACGGTTCTATATGAATACACCTTAGTTAACATACCGGTTGTATTGGTGTATTTTTCAGCTTCAGCAAGCGAAGTCAGCGCATCCTGCTGACGGTTTTCCAGCAAACTTACAACCGATTCTCCAACCAATAATCGAGCTTGCTGTTCAGAAGAAAGCTGGTCTCCAACTTCATTGAGGTCACTAATAAGTTGCTTAGCGTCAGAAACTGACGTCGTCAGCTTGAGATCCAGCTCATCTAATTGCTGATTAATATCCGCAGCATGCACTTGCGAAAACAAGGCATGCACAAGGAAAAAACCAATTAACCAAAAAAAATGATACATTACTTCTTATTTGCTTGAATCATTATGTAGGCCTTAGCAGATTTGGTATCTCCTAATTGCTTACGTAATTGATCTTCCTCTCCTGACATCACAATCGCAATATCCTTATCACTGATACCATTGGCCTTCATCACCCCTTCAGGATCTTTTTTGTATTCCTCTAACAACTTGGCATCGCTACCTAAACGTTCAAAAAAATCATTCAAATCTGACATATTCTCTCCCTTTTAACTCAGTTGATTGTTATTTATTGACTTGCCCGTTACATGGCATCAGCCTAAATCCCCAGCGGTAATACCAAGCTTTGTTAATACCGCTTCATTATAGGTCAAAGTTTGCGAAGGCGGGATTAGCAATGTCGTAATACCTGAAAGTTGCGCTTGTGGCAGTAAACTCAACGAGATACGTTCTATTCGCGGAGCCTGTGTTGGTAAACTTGCAGCCTCATACAATACGACCTTGTGATCGACTGGATACCATTGCAGTAGGTGCTCAACTAACACCTGCAATTTATCACTACAGGTATTAAATTGAGTCAAGGTATGCTCACCGGCTATACCGATTTGCCAAAGTAGTAAATGGGTCGATGGGTCGGGTTTATGCTCAAAAAACATAAATTGACTGGCTTCATAACTTTGATGACCACAGCTACCCGGATCAATCCCCAAATCAGCCCACAAACAAGCTTCTGCAGAAACTCCTGGGAGCATTTGGGCGTTATAGCCTTCTTCTTTCGCTTGCTCTATGGCTAAATGAGAAACACAGGCAAATACCCCTGGATGACCGTAAAGCGCACAAACAACATTTTGCCCATTGCGCACTTCGGTAAGTATGGCTGTAACCATCTCATCATAAGTATTACGACGGTTCTTCACCTCCCCCTCTTGGGCATAATAACCTTGCAATGAACGAACATCGCCGTTGAGCTTCTTAAGCCATCTCTCTGTGTAGGCTTCAGGAACTAAGGTAAACACAATATCGGCAGACTCAATGTAGCTTTTGGCAAGTACTGTTATCTGCCCGGCTAGCTGCATTCCTGTGCCTACACACACCAAACTGCCCTTTTTTTGCGTCATCTATTTTCCAGTATTCATAAAGATGGTCGGTAAATGTTTTAACGTTCGCTTATTTGGGTAATTGTTCATCTAACTCATTGCATTGTTGCGACTTTATAATGACTTTGCAATAGCTTATTAGCAATTTACCCACCCTAAGTTAATGTCGGTGTTGAGATAGCCAAAAAACTTAAAACGCCACCAAACCATAGCCAAATACACGCCAAGATGAACTTAATCATCTGATATGAGTCTCAATGGACAAGGTTTTGACAATAATAGAAGATAATAGCGCTTGTCAGCAGGGTAAGTGCTTGGTTATCATGGCCGACAGATTTTTAGGATGTAACGCAATCAATGACCGATATAAAGCCAAGTAAAACGACAATAAAAAAACGAAGTCTGACGCTAATAGGCGCTGCTGCAATTTCATTATCATTAAGTGGATGCGGTGTATTTGACTGGTTAGTTTATAAACCCGATATCCCGCAAGGGAACTATGTTGAGAAGCAACAAGTTGAAAAATTGCGCATCGAAATGACCAAAGAGCAGGTTGAGTATATTCTTGGTCGTCCTGTTTTGCGTGACAGCTTTGCCGACGATACTTGGTACTATGTATATCACTACAAAAATGGTCGCAACGCGCAAATCACCCACAGAGAATTGATTATCCATTTTGATGGTGAACAGCTCAGTAAGGTCGATGGTGATTACGAGTTAAATGAAGACTTCAATACGCCACTTGAGCAAAGTTCATTACCAGAAATCGCCCAAGAGCTATCGACAACTGGCGATTTAGAACCGCTCAACCCTGAAGTTCGTCCAGAAGCTAAACCTGAAGAAGATGAGCAGCAACTGAACGAAATCAAAGAGTTTGAATAAAAGCTAACTCTAATAAAAAAGGTCGAACACATGTTCGACCTTTTTTATTTAAATCAGCACTTTTTGTTTAAATCAGCACTTTTGATTTAAATAAACATAATACTTCTCACTATGCGCGACCACCGGTTACCTTATTGGCACGCCCTTCCTCTTTGGCTTTTTCAGCACGTTTTCGACGTACGTCTTTTGGATCAGCAATCAAAGGGCGATAGATTTCTACCCGCTGACCCGGCTCTAGAACCTCATGATGTTTTACTGCGCGGCTAAAGATACCCAGCTTGACGGACTCTAAATCGATATCGGGAAAGAAGCTTGCCATGTCACTAAGCTTAACGGCTTCAATACACGTAGTACCTGGGGATACAGCAACCTGAATACGCTTTTGTTGCTCTGGCAAGGCGTAAATCACCTCAACCGTAAAACTATCTGCTTGTTTTGACACCATAAGCCTCAATCATATCTCAACATATTTGCGAATTATCACACTAACGCTCGTAGCAACGACTCGCTAGCGCTTAACGGTATATTACCTTAGCTCGCTCAGTAAAAGCGGTGACCATCGAGGCCATTAATTCTTTAAACACCCGGCCAAAAGCGATATCGGCAACCCCACTTGAAAACTCAAAGTCCAGTTCAAAGTTCACTTTACAGGCATCCTCAGTTAACTCGGTAAACAACCATTCACCACGCAGGTGCTTAAATGGGCCGTTTTCCAAGGCGAGTTGGATGCGTTTACCAGGAATCACTTGATTACGAGTGGTAAAGGTTTTACTAATGCCAGCTTTTGACACGTCCACCGATGCCACCATAGTTTCACCATCAAATTCGAGCACCTTACCGCCAACACAACCGGGTAGGAACTCTTTGTAGGATTCGACGTCATTCACTAGCTGGTACATTTGCATAGCACTAAAGCGAACTAACACGCTACGGGAAATCTGTGTCATCTGTTTGGGTTACCTATACTCGTATCACAATAATAAACAATGAAAGCGGCAAATTTTACCACGGTTAACGCGTAAGTACAGTAATGTGGGCTGTTAGCTAAAAGCGAACAAAAAAACCGCAAACTGTGTCGTCAAAGCGGGAAATTCAATAAATAATGACAAAGGGGAATTCCAAATTATAAAGGCGCGCGTATAATGGCCGCCTATGGCTAAGAAAAATGCAAAAAAATCAAAAAACCCACCAGCAACTATCGCCCGTAACAAACGCGCGAACTTCGACTATAAGTTTGAAGAAAAATACGAAGCTGGCTTGTCCCTTATGGGCTGGGAAGTAAAAGCAATTCGTGTTGGTAAAGTTAACCTGTCAGAAAGCTATGTGTTTTTACGTGACGGTGAAGCTTACCTGTTTGGTTGCACCATTACGCCACTTAACACTGCGTCTACCCACGTCGTTTGTGATCCTATGCGTGACCGTAAATTGCTGCTAAACCGCCGTGAACTGGATAAATTACAAGGTCTGGTTGACCGTCAAGGATATTCCATCGTCCCTATCTCTATGTACTGGCGAAAAGGGGCCTGGGTTAAAATTGAAATTGGTCTAGGTAAAGGTAAGAAAGAACACGACAAGCGCGACGATACCAAAGAGCGCGAATGGAAAATTGAAAAATCACGTACTATGAAAAAAGCGGTTCAACAGTAAGTTAAACCGCTAAAACGTACGCATAACGAACAATCGATTGCACTTGTGGCATTTATCCTTGTTAATCGAGGGTGGCACAGGTTACAATCAAATTGTACTTGGGGGCGATTCTGGATTCGACAAGATTCACGAAACCCTAGGAGCATGCCGAGGGGCGGTTGGCCTCGTAAAAAGCCGCACAGTTATAGTTGCAAACGACGATAACGCTCTAGCAGCTTAGGCTCGCTACCATCTTGCTCACGTTTCTCAAATGGGCAGAGTATTTAGATGGTCACCTTTACATTTGATAGCGAGGGAACCTTGTTCAGGGGTGAACCGCGAAACAGTACTGGACTCGCCAATTGCAATCCTGTCTTTCGGAGTGTAGTTGGTTAACCAAAAGAAAGACTAAGCATGTAGTGCCGAGGATGTAGGCTTTTTGGACGCGGGTTCGAGCCCCGCCGCCTCCACCAATTCGGAAAAGGCCCCTATCGCAAGATAGGGGCTTTTTTTATTGGTTAGCGGTGTGGGCGA
>NZ_JBHZSN010000002.1:103613-105396 GCF_043643685.1 Shewanella waksmanii | reverse complement strand
CCCGCCGCCTCCACCAATTCGGAAAAGGCCCCTATCGCAAGATAGGGGCTTTTTTTATTGGTTAGCGGTGTGGGCGAAAAGCCGTGTCAGGGGTCGACAAGTTTGTCGGGAATAGAATTGACCGTCGCTTGCGACGGTCCCGAAGGAGCAAGTATCAGGACGATACGAGCCCCGCCGCCTCCACCAATTAAAACAAAGGGTTAGCCGAAAGGCTAACCCTTTGTCACATCTAAACCTCCACCGATTGACCAAAGAGTGTAAGAGCATGCTCTATCCAACCTGTACCCCTGCAGAGTTTCATAATCGCAACTGCTATCAGTGACACTCAAAACTTGTGAACTCAAATGTGAAGTATTTTTGATAAAACAGTCGGGGCACATTGATATTTTCTTACTCAAATTGAGCCTGAATATCCACCAAGGCCATAAAATACGAGCATGCTCTTAAATTCTTTGAGGAATCTTTACCATACGGAAAATGGTACTCTTAAAGTAGATAGATCTAAAGAAGACTTTAGTGAAGTAAAAGAACTTATTACAAGCTCTAAACACTACCTCTAGACAAGCACAAACTTCCTCCCCCGACTGGAGAGTAAAAACAAAAATCTTGTAAAGCTATCCGAGCACAAGTCCATGACTTTCCAAGTATGTTTAAAGGCACATTAAATCTTGCTAACGGAATACGCTATATTACCTGAAAAGCATCCCCTAACTTGCTAAAGTTTGTAGATTTAGGAGTCCCCCCCCCTTCATCTCACATATTTCAAAAGGCCATTGATATCCCAGTCAAAGTTACCTTCATGATGAATGAGTTTCCTGATCTCAATGAAAACTACTTTCCTGATAATGTAGAAGTTATAACATTACTTTCATCAATGATTGAATTGACGGAAACAACAGTTTCAGCTATCTACAAATCGGTAAACCGGTAGGTTTAATTCTCCATCTTAAAATGCTACCCCCAGTTTTTGGGGTTACCCTTTTAACGCAAGGGATTAACAACTCCGCCCCCCTCACCACCAGAATCACAATCACAAATTATCAGTATTACAGTCACAAATTGTCAGTATTGTTACCGCAAATTATCAGGATTTACCATTTGTCACCAACAAGATGAAACCATTAGTATTTTAACGCGGCCTACTAACGGCTGCGAAAAAGTAAACTAAGCAAGAAAGCTTCCAACCTAAAGAGGGTATCCCTCGGCAGTGGTGTTACTGCAGGGAACCACTGCTTTTTTTTATCGGCAGTGGGTTACTGCAGGGAACCCCACTGCTTTTTTTTTATTTGAATGATTAAAAGGTAAAAATAAAACTATGAACAAAAGCTCATTAACGTTAATAGCAACGTTATTAATCAGTTCATCAACATTAGCCGCTGACTTATACGATCCAAAACAAAATTATAGTGGAGGTTCGCAAGTTTCCTTCAATGGTAGTATTTATCAAGCTAAGTGGTGGGCCAACCCGGGGCAATCTCCTGGAGATAAGGTCGAACATGCATGGGAAACACCGTGGGAGTTGATAATAAGCGAAACAGATCCCGAATCTCCGCTTCCCCCTGACCCCGAAACTCCAACTGAACCAGTTCTTCCCCCAGTTGAAGGATACCCCGACTACCTATTTGGGACTGAATACTCAGGAAATCAAGTAGTTCACAACAAAGGAAAGCTGTATCAATGCAGAGATGGAGTAACAGTTCCTTGGTGCTCTGGTGCTGCTTGGGCTTATGAACCAGGAGTTGGAACTGCGTGGTTTGATGCTTGGGTTGTGTGGGATGGTTCT
>NZ_JBHZSN010000002.1:0-103513 GCF_043643685.1 Shewanella waksmanii | reverse complement strand
GACCCGACTGACCCGACTGACCCGACTGACCCGACTGACCCGACTGACCCGACTGACCCGACTGACCCGACTGACCCGACTGACCCAGAGGAGACGTATCAAATATCTAGAGCTGATATAGAAAAAAAAGAGCTAGAACTAACGTCATCTGAACTAATGCTAAAGGTTAAAAGTTCAATCAAAACACTTGAAAATGAAAAGGTTGAGGCGATACGCCCTCATTTAGCTTCTAATCCAGATAACGTTAAGCGCATTGAGTCAATCATCAATAGTGATGACTGGAACTATTTATTCCCTAGACGCTCACCTGAGTACACTTATCTAAACTTTTTAAAAGCTACTGCTAAATTCCCTGCATTTTGTGGCAATTACAGTGACAAAAGAGATGCTGATGCAATTTGTCGTAAAGCACTAGCAACCATGTTTGCTCATTTTACACAAGAAACTGGCGGACATACTGCTCACTGGGATGTGCCAGAATGGCGACAGGGGCTAGTTCATATCCGAGAGATGGGCTGGAATGAAAACATGCGGGGAGGATATAATGGTGAGTGTAATCCCGATACATGGCAAGGAGAAACATGGCCTTGCGGGACTTTTGAGAATGGAGAATATAAAAGTTACTTTGGGCGAGGCTCCAAGCAACTAAGCTATAACTATAACTACGGTCCATTCTCAGACGCTATGTTTGGTACTGTACGGACTTTATTAGATCAGCCAGAAATGGTCGCTGACACGTGGCTGAACCTAGCCAGTGCTGTGTTTTTTTACACATACCCACAACCACCTAAACCTAGTATGCTTCATGTTGTAGACGGCACATGGGTTCCAAATGAAAGAGATTTAACTAATGGCTTAACACCAGGTTTCGGTGTTACAACACAAATAATAAATGGTGGTGTTGAATGTGGAGGTAGTACGGAAATAGCACAGTCACTAAACCGTATTGAGTACTACACTGAGTTTGCTAATTATTTAGCAGTTCCCATTGCTGCTAATGAAAAACTAGGTTGCGCAGGTATGAAGCAGTTTGACGAGGGTGGTGCTGGTGCACTGCCCCTCTCTTGGGAACAAGATTGGTCTTGGAGCGAAAACACTCCTGATAATAAAAGTTATGCATGCCAACTTAAGAATTATCAGACTCGATTTTCTGCACTAAAAAAAGGTGATTACGAATTATGCGTTAAGCATTATTTCCCTAATGTGAAAGTTGTTGATTAGCAATAACGTTTTAAAGGTAGAAGTAATAATTCCTCTACTTAAGTATGAAAATTTAAAGTCTTCTTGCTCTGTAATGGTCAAGTAAAGCCATGGAGCAAATCTGGGCTTTTGGGACGTAGGGGCGGAAACAAGCTTAAACGTCGCTTGCGACAGCCCCGAAGGGGCGAGTATCAGGATGATACGAGTAAACCCGCCGCCTCCACCAATTCAGAAAAGGCCCTAACACGAAAGTGTTGGGGCCTTTTTTATATGGCTAATATGTGGGTGATTTAACCTGTATTTGAAATTAGAAAATACCAACTAAATGGATGAGGGACTTAATATTTGAAGAAAAAATGCCTATATAGCGGTGCTCGACAGGTGAGGTTTGAGCATAGAGATGTGTCGCTATATAGGACTTATTCGTTTAACTTTTACAACTTAGGGTTACCCCATTAGCTGTGATTATTTATCATATTTTGCTTCTCTTTCCTTGGCTTGCTCATCCCACTTAGGCAATACCGTTTCTTTGAAATGTGCTTTTTCAGCTTCTAGCTTTTCCATGTTCAAGCCAATGGCTTTTTGCGCTTTTTCCTTTGTTGAAATATCAGGAATCGCAACAGGTTGTTTAACCCCTTTCGCTGACAGTAAACGGGCTAGCTTAACGCGAGCATCTGCTGATTTATCAATTGCGGTACCCAGCACTCGCAGAGCTTCTTCAGGGTTATGCATGGCGATACCATGGGACGCTGTTGCATGATCCCAACGCCACTGCGCATGGCGAATATCAGTTTGAATCGGTTTCATTTCATCTGCAGTAGCACCGGCTTCAATCGCAGCGCCAGCCTCATAGTGGGCATGAACTAGCTGCGTCTCTACTCTGTCTTTAAGCTCGGCGATCATCGCTTTACGCTGTTCTAACACATCTTGCATCTGCTCTTTGGTTTGTTCATGGCAGTTGGCACAAACTTGATCATAACGATCAAATGGATTGCCGACTTTATGATCAGTAAATTTGCGCCCTTCTGCGTTAGTGATCTTGGGCATGTGGCAGCTAATGCAGGTCACATCATTTTGTCCATGAATACCTAAGCTCCAAGTTTCATAGTCCGGGTGCTGCGCTTTAAGCATGGGGGTTTTGGATATTTGGTGCGTCCAATCCACAAATTCAATCGAGTCAAAGTAGCGCTCAACGCTATCAGCATCGACGCCCTTGTCCCAAGGAAAAGCGGCTTTCTTATCTTCACCTTCAAAATAATATTCCACATGGCACTGACCACATACCATCGCTTGTTTGTCTTTGCGGCTAGCTCCATCCCACTGTTTACCAATTTTATCCATCGCCCGTTGTGCAAACGGTCTAGATACTCTTAGTTTTGCCGAGCCGGGCTCATGGCAATCTTGGCAGCCGATAGTATTGACGATGTCTGATCCAGCTTTACTCCATTTACCACTGAAGAAGCCATCTTCGCCCTGCTCGGCTATCATCCTTGGCACATCAGGGCCTTTACAGGACCAGCACGCCATAGGCTGCAGATCTTTATGATCAGCGTCTGGACTACCAACCCTTAGAGTATCTCTCAAGTCGGTGATCGCATATTGATGGCCACGGGGCGTATCATAGTCTCTAGAGAAGGCATAGCCTGCCCATAACACCACGAGGTTAGGGTTCTCTTTTACCTCATCAACTTTGCTATCTTGCTCAATCGTTTGCTTCCAGCTTTGATACTGTTTGGGAAATTTCTTTTGATATTGCTCGCTACGAGGATCAAGTTGCTCTGTCGCTAATACACTGCCACAAATCACGCTAATCACTAATCCCACTGCGCTGAGCTTGATTGTATTTCGGTTCATCTTATCGCCCTTATCATTTGAATTTTTTAGGCATTTTAGATGAGCTTTCGTTGTAAATTAATTTGAATAAATTGACTTAAAAAGTAAGAAGAATTTACTTAAGTAACCGTTAATGATTAGCCATATATCAACCTAACAATCCGTTTTATAAAATGTCAGCCATTACATTTAGTGGCCATCAACCAATCAAGACCACTATATCTTGTGGTTCACTTTCCTTTTTAGCGAACAATGCTTGATCCAGATCAAGTCAAATACTTAGTAAAAGACTATATATTGTGCCATAAAACAATTATAGACCTACATATGGGTAAAAATGGACTTCAACTGTTTACACCCCACCATAGTATTTCAAGAGGTGCCACAAGAGATCAGCCTCTGCTTTAGCATTACAGGCTGCCGTGTTGGTTGTAAAGGTTGTCACAGCACTGAGCTGTGGGACCCAAAGCAGGGCGAACCGCTCAGCAACCAGCGCTTTACTCACTGGATTGAACGCTACCAAGGCCTCATCAGCTGCGTACTGTTTTTTGGTGGCGAGTGGCAGCCCAAGACGCTGATTGAAAAACTACATATTGCTAAATCTTACGGTCTTAAGACCTGTCTCTATTCAGGCGAGCAGCATGTGGATATGGCAATCAGTTCACAGCTGGATTTTCTTAAAACCGGCCGTTGGGTGCCCGAGCTGGGCGGCTTAGACAGCCCGCGCAGCAATCAGGTGTTTCGCGATATGCACACCCTTGAAAAATTAAACCATCTCTTTATCACCTCACCTAGCCATACTTCAATTGCAGGAGCAGACAATGTTGCGGCTTAATCCAGAGCAGATCGACAATAAAAAAGCGTTTATTCAACACTATTTTCAGGCCAAAAACGCCGCCGACGCTTCCAAGCTAGATGCTAACGCCAATGTCAGCCATAAGAACATCGCCACCCTAGAGGCGGAGCTACTCAAGGACTGCTTTGTGCAGATAAACCGTGCCTTAGTGCAGGATAGAATTCGCGCGCTATATGATGATGCCTTGGCTGATGAGTATCTGCGCCAAATTGAAGCCCACGAAATCTATGTTCACGATGAAACTAGCCTTAAGCCCTACTGCACTTCCATCAGTATGTATCCGTTTCTGCTCGATGGTTTAACCAAACTTGGCGGCGAGTCTAAAGCGCCCAAGCACCTTTCCTCTTTTTGTGGCTCGTTCATTAACCTGATCTTCGCCATCTCGGCGCAGTTTGCCGGCGCAGTGGCCACGGTAGAGTTTCTCACCTATTTTGACTACTTTGCCCGCCGGGAGTTTGGTGATGACTATCTCGACAAGCATGAGTTTGAGATAGCCAACCACCTGCAGCATGTGGTCTATGCCATCAATCAACCGGCCGCTGCCCGTGGCTATCAGAGTGTGTTTTGGAACATTTCGGTATTTGATCAGCACTACTTTGACGCCATGTTTGGTGAATTTGTTTTCCCCGATTTTAGCCGCCCTGACTGGCGTAGTGTCGACCGCTTACAACACTACTTTTTAACTTGGCTGAACCGTGAGCGAGAAAAATCGGTACTGACCTTCCCAGTGGTCACCGCCGCCATGTTGACCCAAGATGGCCAATGTAAAGACACTGACTTTGCCCGTAAGCTGGCACAGCAAAAAGCTGATGGAAACGCGTTTTTTATCTACCTATCTGATAGTGCAGATTCGTTAGCCTCATGCTGCCGTTTACGTAATGAAATTGCTGATAACACCTTCTCTTACTCGCTGGGAGCTGGCGGCGTGGCCACCGGTTCAATTAATGTGATCACACTGAATATGAACCGCTTGGTACAAGATGACCGCTGCCTGAATAACGAAATAGAGAAGATCCAAAAATACCAAATTGCCTACCGCAGCTTAATGCAACAATACCTGCAGCAGGGAGCGCTATCAGTGTACGATGCGGGCTTTATCTCGCTAGATAAACAGTTTCTCACCATAGGTATTAATGGCATGGCAGAAGCGGCTGAATTTAAAGGGCTTACGGTGGGCAATAACCCACAGTATAAGCAGTTTGTTAGTGAGCAACTTAAGGTTATTTTTGATGCTAACCAGCATGCCAAGGCACAAAGCGGCTACATGTTTAATACCGAGTTTGTGCCAGCAGAAAACCTAGGGGTGAAAAACGCCATGTGGGATCGTAAGGCGGGCTATCAGGTTAACCGTGACTGCTATAACTCCTACTTTTATCTGGTGGAAGATGAGCAGACCAACCATCTGGATAAGTTTGTGTTGCATGGCAAAGAAATCAATCAGTACCTCGACGGCGGCTCGGCGCTGCACCTGAATTTGGACGAAGCCCTCAGCGCCGAGGCTTACCTCAAGCTATTTAATGTTGCCGCTAAGACCGGCTGCAACTACTTTTGCGTCAATGTGAAAATCACCATCTGTAATCAGTGCGAGACGATAGATAAACGTACCTTAGATCACTGCACCAGCTGCGGCAGTCGCGACATAGACCACGGCACACGGGTCATTGGCTATTTGAAACGGGTCACCGCCTTTAGCGAGGCAAGGCAAAAAGAGCACAGTCTGCGCCACTACCACCGAAACAGCTCAAGGGAAAGCGTGAGGTAAACGACTAGAGCCAATATCGGCGCTGAATGTGAGCGGTGATTAGCCCCACGCTGTAGTGGTTATCGGCAACTGACACTTAATGGCTGATGCTAATGCTTTGTAACGCATGGGTGTTAATTAGCTTATTGCTTAGCTATTTGGCTATTGCTTAAGGCTGCTGGCGAAGTACTATAGCTTTTGGCTGTGCGCTAGCCAATTCGGCAGGCTTTTAGGTTGTCTTCGACAAAAAAGACCCGCTTAACAAAGCGGGTCTTTGCAATAAGTGAAAAGCGCGTCGAGGGCGACGGACCTAATTCCAATGATTAAGTCTCACTCGCATAAGTTCACTAGCTCATCAGCAGCTAAAACCATTCACCGACCAGCCTATGCACCGTCGAGAGCTCCAATGCTCTAGCTCATGCTAGATTGAAAGTGCATACATATGCTCTAAGGGTTATGCAATCTCCCCCGTTGGCTACGCTATAAGCCCATAACTAACGTAGTTGCTACTCTCACGATAACGCTCAACCATTACATTCGAGCACAACCGCAAAAACGCTTTTCAAGATTCAGTATAGCCCGTTTTTACACCTAAACGGCCTATATGAGAATAAAGTCTATCTAGCGAAAACCTTATGCTGTCACGTCTAGATGCTCACTGTCACTAGCTGTACTAACGCGCTTGGCTTCGATAGTGACCACCAAGCACCAGCAAGCCGGCAAAAATGCCAAGATTTTTAACGAAGTTTTGCATCTCATGGGCAGCTTCTAACCCACTTAAGTTCCAAAAGTCGTGTAAACATACGTTAATCACTAGCACCATCAAGGCTAAACCCAAAGCGACAATGGCGACATAACGATTAGCGATTAATAGCAGCCCAGCAACAATTTGCACTACAGCTGCAATGGCCAGTAACGGCTCAATAGCCACCATTTGATGTTTAGCCATTAAAGCAACATGGGTATCCCAACTGATGAATTTCATGATGCCAGGCAATAAAAAGTATAACCCCAGCATCACCCGCCCCATTGCTAGCAAATATTTTGCCTCTCGCTTCGCGCTTAACTGTTGCATCACGCTGGTCTTCTGTATCATGATACTAGGCCTGCTCCATTGACAGTAATGCCAACGTCTATGTTGCCGCGCACCGCATTGGAATAAGGGCACACCTGATGGGCAACGGCCACTAACTGGTGCGCCTGCTCTGTCGGTAACTCTAGCTCAACTGATAAATCAACAGTCAAGGCAAAACCACCGTCTTCGCGCGGTCCAATACCAACTTTGGCAGTGACAGGTGCTTGCTTTAGCGAGATTTTTGCTTCGTGGGCCACATAAATAATTGCATTAGAAAAACAGGCGCTATAACCCGCGGCAAACAACTGTTCAGGGTTGGTGGCTAACCCCGTTCCTCCCATAGCTTTAGGGTAACTCAACGCGACATCGAGTAAGCCATCATCAGTTTTTACGTTGCCATTTCGACCAGCAGATGCCGTCGCTTGTGTTTGATAAATTACCGTCATGTTTAAATCCTTGATTGTTATGTCATGAAATCTTTTAAGCACATTCACGTATATAAAACCAATCGGCATAAAGATGTGATCGCTCAGCGAGAGTTTAGCGCTTCTGAGACAAGGTCATGAAATGCTCCTCGGTAACTGCTCCTGCGTTACTCTCGTTCAAGTTCGTTTACACAGGATCAGAAGTGCTAAAACTCGCCCTTTGGGCGCTTTTTTGGCTGCCTACTTCTTCGTTGAATAACTTCCCAATAGAACCACTATTACTTAAGTTATTCGTCTCGAATTAGTTTGCCAAAAATAGCTCTGAGTAGATCACTTTCTTATGCCGATTGGTATAAAGCCGTCTATTCAAACAAAACTCTCATTCAAACTTAGCGACCCACTTAAGTTGTGCACAATCTATTTACTACAAGCATAATCACAAATTAGATTGCGCACAACTTAAAAATCATATTTGATGATAAAAACATCACATTCAGCTTCAGTTAAGCACAAAATTTCTACACTGGTTTGACTTAAACAGCAGATCATCAAAATGAGGACAACCTATATGAAGCAAGTTATCATCATTTCGACTTTGTTAGGTGCAGCCGCTATCGCCACTGTGGGCGTAACGACTAACGTTGCTGATGCAAAAGAGCTTAATCGAGATACTTGGACACAAGTGGAAGATGGCAAACGCGAGCAAGCAGCAATTATTGCTAAACTCGGTTACCAACAAATGCGCTTAGTTTCCATGGGCGATGAAGCAGCCGTTCTGTTTACTAATGTCAACGATCAGTTGTATTGCAATCGACAAGATGCTTTGTTTAAGCCCATTGATGCCAACATCAATGTCAACCTAGATTTTAGTCAGCAAGCTTCAAAGACAATCTCGCTACCCGCTAAAATAGGTTGTGAATCTGGCTACTCATTTGCTCTTGTCGAAACTAAGCAAAGTGAACAACTTATCGCTATGATGCAAGATGCAAAATCACTACAATTCTATGATCAAAGTTATTCACTGAACGGTTTTGATGAAGCAGTTCAGTCAATTATCGACTAATGCAGATTAACCACTAACTCCTGCTACAAAACGTCACAGTAAATCACTTTGCCACTATCATGGTGGACGATATGCTTAAGCTATCATCCACCCATGATTAGGTACCACTGGATGCAATACCTTATACATCGCCAGCTCAATGCCCTATGCCGCCCCTTACGTTGCTACCAGCGATGGGCAGGGCTTGGCTTGTTATTGTTAAGCTCCAGTACCCAAGCTAGTCAATGGCATTTGCAACTAGATAACGACATTATCTATGGCGACGACGGTAACTATACCAGCGGTATTTTCCTTGGGTGGTCAGCCGATTTACAACCATCGTTGGCACAGGCACCTAGCTGGTTTCAATGGCAGAGCCTAATTGGCTTTGATCAAGCCTATACCCATCAAAATTGGGGCGTGAGTATTGCGCAGCAAATGTGGACTCCCGCAGAAATTGAATTAACCACCCCACAACCCTATGACCGCCCCTACGCCGGAACCTTAGCTGTTGAAGGATATACTGCAACTTACAGTGACACATTAGCTCAAAAAAATTGGTTAGCGATTGGCGTGATAGGCCCGGCATCGGGTAATGAACAACTACAAAGCTTTATTCATAAAGTTACTGGTTCTAGCGCTCCTAATGGTTGGGACCATCAAATAGAAAATCAGCTGACGATACAGGTCGCTTATGAGATAGATAAACTCTTGCTACGCCAAACGGCAACGGCTGAAACACAATGGGAATTAGCTGGGTTTGGTCACGCTCAAGCGGGCAATGTTCGCAGCCAAACTGATATCGGCTTGAGTTTACGTTGGGGAAACGAGCTGGCGAGTAATTTTGGTCAGTTAAGCCAACATTCGGGCCATGTTGGCAATATCACCTCACAAAGCCAACCCAATACCTGGTTTGCATATACCCGTGGCTTTATTGGTTACCGGTTCAACGATCTCACTATTGACGGCGACCTTCCCTACGATAACCAAGTTAAACCAGAAAAGCAGCAAGCCGGATTCGATGTTGGCATTGTTTGGGCACACCCAAAATGGGCGCTAACTTGGCGTTTTGCAACCTATACCAAAGAGTATCAATCTGATCCTAAAGACTGGCACGGCTATGGCTCACTAGGTATCACTTGGTCATTATAAGCATCGCTTTCATTGTCACTAAAAGTGCCACTGTCATTGCCACTACAACTCGTTAAGCTAGAAGCTAAATGCCCAACCTAACATTGGCCCTTGCTGAATAAAATCCATGGTTGTGGATAGTCCATCTTGCTCAGTGTCATTGCCTATTTGTAAATATCGGTAGCCAAACCAGACATTGTGCAAATGGCCAAAACGATATAGACCCACCGCATTAAAGCCATAGTTACGATCATTGTCACCGACTATCTTAGTGTCAGCCGAAACGCCCAGCCCCCAATTGTCGGTAAGCCAATAGCGGTATGATATTCCCGCCAGCCAATCAAACTGATGCGATTTTGAAAGTGGAATGTTGGCCTCTATTTGAATCAAGCCCTCATCAACCGCAGGCCTTACGTTTAGATCGACTTGATTAAACACATGCCTGACACCAGTTAATAGCCTTAAACCAGGATAGATCTCATAGCCCACCAAAAGATCATTTACCGCCATGTGCATATCTGTTTCGATAAGATGTTCTGGCGCGATAATACCCCCAGTGATAGGGCCTTTAAGCCCCTCGGGACGCCTTTCGGTTCTGACATGGAGGTAATTAAGGCGTAAGCTGTAAAGCCAGCGCCCTTTTTGCGCATACAGCTCACCGATAACACCAAAGGTCAAATTATCAAGAATATTCTCAAACGGCACTTCAATATCGACACGTTCTGTATCGGCTTCTATCTCGCCTTGAATACTCGGCGCCCAAATCATTGGAAATAGCAATAAATAATGCCATTCATCACTCTCATCTATGTAGGACTCAGGACCT
This sequence comes from Shewanella waksmanii, assembly GCF_043643685.1. Lineage (GTDB taxonomy): Bacteria > Pseudomonadota > Gammaproteobacteria > Enterobacterales > Shewanellaceae > Shewanella > Shewanella waksmanii_A. Next base: position 93,384 of record NZ_JBHZSN010000002.1, on the reverse strand, counting down.
ATTTCATAATCAACTTGACCATATACAGGCCTAGTTAGCCCGCATAAAACCACCACTGCCGCCAACACATATGGAAACACTCTACTAAACGTGTACAACCTATCCCTCACTATCATCACAAAGTCGCAATGCCCTAATCTTCAACCCAATGTAACACATCCTTAATCACCGACCATCTAGGTTGTTTAGGTTTGGCATTTTCCCCTAAAATCCAATAGTTATATAGTCTATCGACATAACCGCTAGACTTTTGCAATTCAAGCCAGCTATTCATAAAGCTTTGCAATGACTGGTTGTCTAGCGCGACAACATACGATGCAGGGAAAGAGCGGATCTCGTCACGGTTGTATAGCGTGGTATAACTGGGGTAAAGAATAGTCCAGGTTTTACCCGCTTCTAAGCTGAGTAATAATCCATCCCACGTTTTGCCGTCATCATCAAAAAACACCTTATCAGAGGCGATACTATCGAACTGCCAATGGGGATATTTGAGTTTCAACATTGGAATAATGGAGTAATCGCCGACCGAGGCAACGCGTAAATTCAACTTACTGATTTTCTCAGGAGTTGAGAAATCGTCCGCACGATGATCTTTGACCACAAAGGTATAGTGCAATGAAAGCACCGGATCGGTAAAGCTGACAAACTGCAAGCGTTTGGTGGTCATCTGTATACCTGAAACCGCCAAATCAAACTGCGCGGTATTGAGCGACTCAACTGCGGTATTTGGGCTGTAGGGAATAAATTTAACCTCTACCCCCAGCTCCAGCACCAGCTTTTTCATCATTTCAATATCAAAACCAACCAACTCATCTTTTGCATTAAAATAGGAGAACGGCACCTGAATAGGGTTATAACCTACCCTTAGCTCGCCACTGGCAACAATCTCTTTTACAGAGCGTGGTTGCCCAACTGCAATTGGACTCGCATCTAAATCGATACTGGCCTCAGGCAACTTAGTCGCTGCACTCATGTGTGCGACAACCTCATCCATTTTATATTCGGTATTCACTATCTTATCGAGTGCTACAGAGGTAACTAATAAGCAGCTACCAAACACCACAGGAGTCAATGCACTATAAACAATCAGGCGCTTCATGCTGACTTTGGCAATACCCGCCAACATAGCCGTACCGCCAACCGCTAAAATAAAGATATTCATTGCTGCTAGTAAAGAGGTAAAGCGGCTGGTAAATAGACTCGATACCATATAAAGCTGGAACAGATCTGAGGACAACTCCAGTGAGTCCAGCAACATGGGGATAGTTAAATACACGCTACCGAATAGGCTAATTAACCCATTTACCGCCATGGGGAAATAGGTAATAAAATCGAGTTCTTGGCCTGAAAACCAAGCGGCAAACAACACAAAAACAATCGTTAGCAGCTTACCTAAGTTAGGGAAGCTAAAGACCACAGGAACAATAATATTGGCATAATCGTCAGTGTCTTTATTACCAAGCTGGTACTTATGAAATAAATCCTTGGTTCGCTCAATCAATAAAGGCAACACAATAAAAATATTGCCGGCGGCAAATGCGGTGATCAGTGCATCTTTAGCAATGCCGGAAATATCTCGATAAGAAAACGGCGTGATTACCGCAATCATTGCCGGTAACACCCAATAACTGAGTAACCCGGTCATCACCACATGGGCAGCAAAATAAACCTGCAATTTTTGAAATTCATCAAAGTCCATGGTGCCAGCCGTTGCCGCGGTCATAGCAAAAATACCGATAGGCATCATGGTCACTATGTATTGGGTCACTTTATTAAATGAGGCGCCGAGCAATTGCATTGGTTTAAGCAATGACTCTTTATCATCAATCGAGATCAGCGCGATACCGGTGGCAACACAAAACAGCACAATGGCTGGAATATAACTATTGGATAATGAGAAAAATGGATTAGACGGAATATACAGATCAAGAATATTGACCGATTTAGGATCTTCCAGCGCGGTCAAACTGAAAAACTCACCAGCAACCCAGTCGGGAAACGTATACTTAATCGCATACATAGCCACCAAGCCAAACAGCCAGATCACCAGCATCAACTTACCCACTTTGACCCCCAACGACCTAGCTTGGTCGTAGGTGAGATTTCCAAGACTCGAGATCAAAGAAACAATAATGTAAGGAATAATGGTCATTTGCAGTAATTTGATAAACGCATCACCAATCACTGACATCCAAGCCAATCGCTCACCAAAAAACAAACCGCTGAGTATGCCCGCTGCAAATGACAGTAACACTATGGTCGACATACTGAGCTTTTTCTTCTTAGGCTCGCTAACGACGGGTTCCCCGGTATTGGCTTTGGTTGTCATAATGATGTCCTATCATATTTTATGGCTTATTAACTCTGTATCGCAGCGGTCAACTTCGCTGACTCTACTACGAATGACTTGCTTGAAATTGTGCTATCGCTTCGCGGTAAGTTGTTAAGTATTGGGCAATTTTGTCTTCTGGATTAAACAGCTCCGCGGCGCGTAACCTGCCTGCTCGCCCCATTTTTTGTTGTAGGTCGGCATCCGATAAAATCGTCACCGTATGTTCAGCCAACCCAGCAATATCATCCGGATCTGCCATCAGGCCAGTTTCTCCGTCTTGCATTACCTCTGGGATACCATCAACATTACTGGTTACTGTAGGTACGGCACTAGCCATTGCTTCGAGCACAACTAGACTGAACGACTCTTTATAACTTGGCTGGATAACACAATCGGCATTAGCCAGATAAGATTCAACATGGGTGACATCACCTAAAAAGCTGACTTTATCCAAAATGCCTAGTCGCTGACACTCGACCTTCAAACCATCAATATCTGGCCCAGAGCCCAGTAAAACCAAACGCACATCTAGTTGCTGCTGCACGATATTGAACGAGTGAACCACTGCTTGGGTGTTTTTAATGGCGCGGAAATTTGAAACATGCATGATAATTTTCTCATCATCATGAGCCAATGTACGCCTGACATCTTTACTGGCGTTATCTGGAGAAAATACCGACAAGTCGATAAAGTTATGGATCACTTCAATTGGGTTATCGATATCAAAATTTTGTCGAATGTAATCACGTTGAAACGCAGATACCGTAGTGACTTTGTCACTCTTGTTGATACTAAATTGATTAAGGGGGTATAGGGGTTTATCCTGCCCTATGACAGTGACATCGGTACCATGGATGGTGGTGATAGTCGGAAATTTACGTTGACTGATCTCGCCTGCTAAGTAGGCACATAATGAGTGTGGGATCGAGTAATGTGCATGCACGACATCGAGCTGATACTGCTCAGCAACTTCAACAATTTTTGCGGTAAGCGCAAAGGTATATAACGGATCAGTAAACAAAGGATAATGAATCGCCTCAACACTATGAAAAAAGACATTATCTAAGTCTTCCAGCAGCTTAAACGGACGAGTTCTAGAAATAAAATGAACTTCATGTCCAAGCTTTGCGATACCAAGACCTAACTGAGTGGCCACTAAGCCCGACCCACCAATACTGGGGTGGCAAACAATCCCTATGCGCATATCCCACCTACAATGTTAGCAAAAAGTTAAAGCTACATTATTGGAACGTAACATTAAATTTTGATTTCAACAAAAATATCTTACTTTAATGCTATTGATAGCTAGCGGAAGCTACTGGTGGCAGGATGTTATGTAAATAACTTCATTTGAAGGGCGCGCCATTTTGGGGAATAGTTCATAATGGTTCCAAAAAGTAAAAAAGGGCAAGTTTCCTTACCCTTAAAATTAAAAGCTATGTTGCCGACGATAATAGAATAACCAGTGCTCAATAAGCTGCTCATCCATTAGCTCACACACATCGATCCACTCATCTTCAGTTTCCACCTTTCGCAGCTTACCGTTTTGCGACAAGCAATAGTCAGCCGCTGGATTCGACTGTGACAATAACGCCTCCGCCGTGGTTTCAGCATGAAGCGGTGATGTATAACACACTAAAATGATCGCTGACCAAATACCCATAAAAATCAGCAACAATACAGAAAGTGGCCAAGTTAATTTGTCTGATTTCATACTCTTCCCAATTAAGCGCCAGCTACGGCGCTTTAACTAAGCAAGCAATTAGAAACGATAGCCAACAGTGAACATCACTGTACCTAGGTCTTTATTATCGAATGCACTTTTAACGCGTTTTCCTGCTGTGCTACCTTTCTTATCATCGATATAGCCTGAACCACTAACCGTCATATCACGGTCGCCACTTTGGAAGGTATAGTGCAGGTTAAAGTTAAGGCCATTATCGAGATAATAACCCACACCGACCATAGGGCTTAGCTCATAACCGCTTGAGCCATTCAAGCTCACTCCGGCTTTATGAAACTCATTAGAATTAGGTAACGTAGATGCGTGAATCCCTAAAGAGTTACGGTATTTGGAATAATCGACACCGACTTTAACAGCTAAATGACCAGTACCAACAGCAAATTGATAACCTAAATACACAGAATGTGCTTTAAACTGCTCATTGCTGCCCGCTGTCACTTGAGCAGCACTGCCATCAAAATCAAAAACTTCAGATTGGGTTGAGTCCTTCTTATCACCAGTGTAGGTATAACCAAACAACACATCCTTATATCCGAGCTCGACACCTGCCGCAACATTGGGTTTAAAGGCCTTATTGTGCGATACACCTAACATAGGGTTAATAGTAAATTCTGACGCGGCAGCGCCATTTGATACTGCAACTAAACCAACCAACGCGCTTGCTAAAACAATCTTTTTCATATCTTCTCTCTCACACAAGTAATAAAAACAGTCAGGAGCTACTATCGCCGCGCTTTGGCTTTGGCAATAAACAGCGCTTGGAAGCCCAAATACTCAGCTCCATTTGATGGTGAGATAATAGGAAGATGAGATTTACTAGACACCATTAATAGAATTAGTAATGACTACTAATGGTCATACTGGCAAAATGAACGACATTGAGATGTTGCTTCGCGGCACATATTCCGCTTAATGATTTTTAACGCGATTAAGGAATCAACGTGACAATTAAACTATCGCAAAATGCCAAGACAGAGCTTGGCTGCTTAATGGTTAATACCGACGAACTCACCGACTTGCTCACCATGTTGCCTAAAGAGCGATTAGCTCAGTATCCACAATTGCAGAAAGAACTATTCAGCAAGCACCCAAACGTAAAGGCATATAATAAAGCCATTAAAGATAAGCAATTTAGCAAGGAAGAATATCGCGATCGTATCTTTGCCAGGTTGGATATTTTTGCTTATGAGTTGGCGATTGAAATGAACAACGATTTTCTTATCGATCGCGTTAAACTCATTGTCGGTGACAACATTAACCAAATAGATGAGTTATCGATCCCAGAGATTGGTGCAGACGTCATTGGCAGAATATTAAGTGAGCTTGCAAACCAAGTGAACAAACAATTTACTCCCAAAACAGAGCATCCTTTTCTCGCTGAGCGTGGCCGAATCGATCACAGCTTTTGGCGTCATGCCGATAAAGCCTATCTCGCCTTTGAAGAAGGTTACGTGACTCAAGCCGCATTAGATGCTTGGTGTCAATTGAACCTAAACACACGCTGCCCGCAGAGTTTTATTCGTTGGCTAAAAACCCATGGTGATCCGCGAGAGTTAAGCTGCTGGCAAAACTACATTAAGTAAGAAATGCGCTGGCTCGTTACTGGCAAATAAAAATATAGCGGGCCGCCACTTTCATTCTGCATTTATGGGCTGCGATGCGCTTTGCATTATGCGATAAAATGCAGTTCAAAAATACAAATAACAAATAAATACAATAACTTAAAAACTGGCACCACTCATGCATAGCTTATCCTACCTAGCTAATATGAGGGATACATCATGCCAAAGTCCACAACACAGTTAACATTGGGGGTAGGCTTAATAGTATTGAGCCAAAGCGCCTTAGCAGGTGGATTTCAAGCCTGCCCAACTCAAGCTTTTATTATACAAACACCATCGAGCACCACTAAAACCTACGGTGTTGACCTTGCTACCGGGAGTTATAATATTCTCTCGCCAGATATGGGCCGCACAGCTGCCTATAACGGCGTTGGCTTTAGTTATCATGACAATTACATCTATGGGTGGGACTATCAAAGCAGCACACTCGGAAAAGTCGGTGACGATTATCAAATCATGCCGCTTAGCATCAGCAAAGACAGCGATGCCGCCAGTGCGGGGAATTTTTTCGTGGGTGACGTCTCTGTATTAGAGAACGCTTGGTATGGTTACCGCAAAAATAAAGGCTTGTTCAAAATCGCACTGGATGACAGTAACAACTACAGCATGAATATCGTGCCCGGTAGTAAATCAAAAGCCACTTATAACATTACCGATTTTGCCTTTCACCCAACCGACAGTTATATGTACGCGCTCACCAATGGTAGTGTCGGTCGCCTGATACGTATTGACCCACAAACAGGTACCGCAACCACGCTGGCTGATGTTCTCACCAGCAGCGGCTCGAACTTCGTCTTCGGCGCACAATTCTTTGACCCTGATGGCAACCTATACGTTAGTAATAACAGCGACGGTAATATTTACCGTGTCAATGTTAATGATGCTAATCCCAGCGGTGAGTTGTTCGCTTACGGCCCTTCATCATCAAGTAATGACGGCGCTCGCTGTGCACTAGCCGAAGTCCCCGTTGGAGAGAACGTCGACTTTGGTGATGCACCTGACAGCTATGGAACGTTAATGGACAGCAACGGCGCCAGACACTCTATTGTTGCCGGATTTCACCTCGGTAGCCTAGTCGACAATGAAGCCGATGCTTATGCCTCACCTTTGAGTGATGACAGCAGCGATGGCAGCAACGATGACGATGGTATTAGCATGCCTACCGGTTTTGAGCTGGGAGAAACCGCGATCATTCTAGTCGATGTAACTGGCAGTGATGGATACTTAAATGCCTGGTTTGATTGGAACATCAATGGTGAGTTTGAAGCATCAGAGCAAGCTATATTTGCTGAAGCGGTGGATAACGGCAGCAATACTATCTATGTTGAAGTCCCTACATGGGCATTAACCGGTGACACTTGGGCGCGATTTAGATTAAGTACCCAGCAAGACATTGCCCCAACAGGTGGTGTCAGTGATGGTGAGGTCGAGGACTATCAAATTAGCCTGACCGAAACGGGCGTCACGGTTAACTACTACCCGTCTTCATCTACTTATACCTCAATTGCCTATGAAGATCTCTATCCAGATCAAGGTGACTTTGATATGAATGACGTTGTCGTGCAGCTGCAGTTTGCTGAATACATCAAAGACAATCAAGTTCGTCGCATCACGATTAAAGCACAATTGGCGGCTATGGGCGCAGCCTATCACAATGGTTTTGGTCTGCAGTTACCGGGTGTTGCGCGTAGTAAAGTTAAAGAGTCACTGGTGACTTTATATGTTGATGACGTTAAACAATCAGGCAACCCGCTTGAAGAAGGGCAAACCAATGCGGTAATGATATTTACCCAAGATTTGTCTGATCACGTAACACTGGAACAAGGCTGCCAATATTTGCGTACTGAAGTGGGTTGCGACACCGCTTATCGCACCACCTGGGAGATGCAAGTCCCCTTTAATACACCAATTTCAACCAGTGCGATGCCAAGTTTTCCGTACGATCCGTTTATTTTTGCCACACCAAATACCGATCATGGCAATATCGCTAAGTATTATACCGACGGTAAAAACCCCGGACGAAAATGGGAAGTCCACCTTAAAAATATGGCGCCTACAGACACCTTTGAGCCTGCTTACATCGGTGCTCGGGATGATGCAGCTGATGCGAGTTTAGGCCGCTATTTCCAAACGGAATCTGGTATGGCCTGGGCGTTAGAAGTACCGGTAGATTGGCAGCACCCAATAGAAGAACAGCGTTTAGATAATGCTTACACAGACTTCGTTGACTTTGCCGCCGACTCTAGCGGCCAAACGAAGCCTAACTGGTACTTAAACCCAAATAATCAACTTGTATTCGGCAATCAATAGCAGCCAAGGAGAAGACTATGAATACCTTAACAAACACGTCAATGAACATGATGTTAAAAAGCCTTCAAGTAGGCCTAGCCGCTATCAGTGTGATTGTATTGTCAGCATGTGGTGGAGGGGGCGGAGATGATGGTGGTAGCTCACCAAGTGCAGCTTCGCCATCAACACCACCGGCAACCACACCGCCACCAGCGACTACGACACCACCTCCGGCAACGACACCACCTCCGGCAACGACACCGGATCCTGAGCCAGACCCTAGTTCATTAGATGACTTAGCGGTGGACCCTGATAACATGCTGCAATCGGTTTTTGAGTTGGCGATAGATATTGATTTGGGCAGTACCGAACGTGCCTACTTCTCGCTTTGTGACCAATTTCAACCTCAAGGCAGCGGGTACAAAGTGAACTATAACTCTTGCCTATTTCGCGGAGCGTTAACAGATGGCAAGCTCGCCAATAGCATTAAGGTGGCGAACCATCAAACTGAACTACTTGCCGTTATCTGGAAATACGACGGTTCTGCCCCACTGTATCAATCTTGGCAATACCAAGCAGATACAGTGCCGAGTTTAACCATCAACAACTAGCCAACAAAAAAGGCGATGCCAATGCATCGCCTTTTTCATCACCATACCACTATACCGGCTTACATCACTTTGGCATTGGCCACGGTATTAAATGGGCTTAGGTAACGCAATTCAAACTCATCTCGAGTTTGCGCTGATACCGGCATTGGAATCAAAGGAGAAACCTGTAAACGTCTATCTAAATCTGCTGCGCCATAACCTCGAGCAAACCCTTCAGACGCTTCTCCGGCAGCAAGCGCTTGTAACATTTCGACATCGTCTCGCTCTGCAACTATCAATGCTTGGCTAGTAATACCACCACCCATCCAGTGGAAACGAATGTCCTCTGGTAAAGGTGCGATAAACATCGAGCTGTTATCACTAGCGGTATACACATTACGATAAATGTATCGGCAATAGCTTGGGTCCTCGCTACAGAATGGACCGCCACCGGTATAAATACGATCTGCATAATGACCTACAAAGTTCATCGACTCTGATGGCCCCTGCAATGAAAAGCTCACCTGAGTGGCAAGATTATCCCCCTGGTCTTGATGAGATGGAAACTCCACATCAATCTGATAGTGGCTTATGTCATCAAATTGCACTTGCAACTCTTGTGCTTGACGACGTTGCGACCACATTTGCAAGCCATCTTCAGTTGATTGACGCACTATAAGTGCTGCTTCATCTTCAAGAGCAGGAACCCAAGCTGTGGCATCTTGCACTGCTGTGCTTAAGTCAGCAGATAACGGGTAATTACTGTATTGGAATACCGCGCCATCTATAGCCATCGGTGACTGAAGCGACAACAACTCACTTGCAGTCGATGCTGTCACAGTGACTTCATCGTTGGCATTAAAGTCACGGGTATCAAATAGCTCAGAGAACAACAGTTGCCCGTCTTCATCGTGACTAGTCACAAGTAGCGGAGACTCTTCGGCAAGGTTAAGCTGCAGTGTATCTTGGCTCAACACACCATTGGCGGCATATTGTAGCTGCTGGCCACCGCTTTGATTAACAAAGCTCAGCGATTTTACTGAATCTTGAATTGCAGCACATTGCGCGATGTCGCCATCATCAATGCTATGGAGTAATACTTTACTGGCTTGTGCAATTAAGCTGATTTCATAAGTTGCCGTACTCCAAGTTTTAAACTCTGGATTTTGGCTACGATAAAAGTAGCTCAAATAGCGGCTGTCTTCTGGCAATTCTTCTAATAAGATAGCGCCATTAGCATTTGACTCACCACTTTGCAGTACGGCTCCACCAGCATCATAAATACTGTACTCTACACCTGCGATACCACAGTTAGGGCTCTTTTGACTGCTGATATACAAAGCATGTACCAACTCCTCCGCTGGCGGCCAGTTATCTTCAGGTGGTTTAGGTGTACCGTCGTTGGGGTTATTTGAATCACACCCCAGAATAAACAATGACAGTGCGATAGCTAAACTTGTTTTTTTCATCGAAATTCCTTACTAATGCCCCGATGAAACTAGATTTCATCGGGTGCTCAATAACAGGTGAGAAGTTAGAACTGGTAGTTAACTTTGAGGTTGAAGTAACGCCCTGGTTGGGTATAAGTCTCTTCTGTCACACCAAGATTAGACATCAGATATTTTGATTGGCCAGCAACGTCCGCATACTCGACATATTCAGTATCAAACAAGTTGTAAACGCCGGCACGTACTGTCCAGTTATCAGATAAAATAACGCTCGCAGTTAAGTCAAACACGGCATAACCGGCGGTGTTATATACCTCATTAAAGGCATCACCAATAGGGAAAATATTAAGATCAGTGGTTCTGTCCATACTATCAGCAAAGCGCACAGTTAACCCAAAATCCATCTCTTTATTAGCTAAGTAGGCGTAGTAATTGACACCAACATTGCCCTTTAGTGGACTCACACTGTTGAGATAATCACCGTTTTCATCTTCACCATGGGTGTATGCAATATTACCCCAAAGCTGAATATCATCATTCAGCCATTGGCTAAATGACGCTTCCGCACCATATAGCGTGACTTTGTCATAATTGATATATCGGTACTCTAGAGAAGAAGGAGCTAGACAGCCAAGCGGGCCACCACATCCAACAAATTCCCAATCAATATAATCATTTGCCTGAGTATAGAAAGTCGTGAACTCATACTGAGTATCGCCATGATGACCACGTACACCCACTTCTATGGTATGGCTTGACTCTGACTCAAGATCATAATTTGCTAGGATCTTTACCGGGAACGGCATTTTGCCATCTTTAACCTCTAACTCTCCCCACTTTTGATCTGGCGTGGGCATTTTGTAGCCATAGGCATATTGGGCATACACGTTAACATTGTCGGTTACGTGATAAACCAATCCCAGTTTTGGCGACCAAAATCCATCGCTCATCTCGGCAAAATCTTCTGGATCACGTCCAGCATCTTCAGCTTGCTGTTGGTCTGGCGTGTTTTTGAAGTAGTCATAACGCAAACCTAAAATGGCATTCAGTTTGCCATCATAAAACGTCATGTCATCCTGGAAATAAGCGCCAACTCGTAAGCTTTTGGTGTCTGCAAATGAGAAAGTGTCGGTATCAGACGGAATCCAATTACCACCGCTATCCAGCACTTGATAATCCCGTGGACGGCTCATCTCTGACTGCTCGACGTCTAGACCATATACAATGTTGTGGTCATGGCCAGTCAATGATAGTGATTTGCTAAAGGTACTGGCAAAACCAATACGATACTCATCAAACTGGTAATCACGGTGCTCATAGATATCACGCTCATAACCTTGGCTACCATTGTAGTAATCACGCTGCTCATTTTGATCAGTTTTACCGTAGTAAAGTACGAAATCGACATTATCATGGATACCACGGTCTTTCGATGAACGCAGACGCAAAGAGGTATTAAGCACTTGTGTTTGACGATCGTAATCAACTGATTGAGTGTTATCTTTGCTGTCTTCCCAACGGTCTAACTGTTGATTTAAGTAATCAACCGTTAACTGTAAATTGGTGTCATCGTTGAAATGATATTTACTTTTAACAAGGAAGCTATCTGTGATTAGGTCACTCAGCGGCAAGCTATCATAATAGTTTTGTTGCTCTTCACCATAGCGACGCTGATAACTCACTAGGTTATCAAAATTACCTGCGGCAAATGCACTGGTAAATCCACCACTGTACTCATCATTCATGCCGGTATAACCAGCATTGGCAGAGAAGTAGTAGTCACTACCGCGAAGATAGTCATCGGCATCTTTTGAGGTCATGACCAATACCCCACCCAATGCATCAGACCCATACATCGTTGATGCCGCCGCTTTAAGCACCTCAACCTGCTTTAACCCTTCAATTTCAGTTAAACCACGTCCAGTACCTTCCGCACCAGGCCCTAATGGTGAAGCATATTGGTTATTTACCCGTACACCATCTTTAACCATCATTACGCGGTTACCACCGATACCACGAATAGTCACTGAGCTGGGTTTACCCGCTCCGCCCTTTACATCAACGGCGGCTTCGGTTCTAAACAAGGTAGAGAAGTCGGTTGTCATGTTACGAGCAATCGCTTCTTCATCGATCACAACAACAGAGCCAGCAACCTGATCAAGTGTCTGCTCCATACGAGAGCCCGACACAACTATGACTTCATGAAAATTTGAATCTGTCGTTTTTACTTCTTCAGCAATAGCTTGTGGCGCTAATGCGGCTGCTATAGCAGCGCTAATAGCTGTGATAGAAAGCTGCTTCATCATCGCAATCCTTAATTAAACCTTAATAGGAATTAATCTCATCTTTGGAGGCGCAGGAGTCTACCATGAACAAAAATTAACGAAGCGATCGCGATCCCATTATTTAACCCTTAATGAGTAAATTTACACAGGATTTCCACCTTATGTTTACGGCGTGTAAATAACAGAATTAAGCACCACATTAGCAACACCTTAATCACGCATCGCCATAACATTTGCAACAGGTTGTATCACCACTTTCCACCAGTGCTTTTAACAAAATTAAGCTGAACGGTTGCCTAACCAATTAATCATTTTTCACCCCCAGCCTATAGGCTTAACTGTCCAGCAAACTAGACAAAAGCAGACTTAAACTGCTGTCGCTAAAATATTTTAAAAAAATTTTTGCATTTAGCGTACACGTGTAAGCCAATGAAATGTCTAGCGTTATTATTCACTCAAACCATAAAAATTCAAACACGTGTTTAAAAAGGCTGTTTAGTGTTATTGATCTAGTTCTCATTTTATGACGTAATGTGATTATTATTTCTGGTCGGATGAGAATAAAATGAGTATAAGAACACAGCTTAAAAAGATAATGCCTAGCATTTCTACCACCGAACAAGAAGCACTGGATGCCGGTGATGTGTGGCTTGAAGGCTCGATTTACCAAGGTATTCCTGACTTTGACGCACTCAGAGCCATTCCCAATGCAAAACTAACCACTGAAGAGGCTGAGTTCTTGGCTGGCCCAGTGAAAACCTTGCTTGAAATGATTGACGATTTTGCAATTCAAAGCAGCAAACATCTGCCAGACGACATTTTAAATTTTTTAAAAGCCCACAAGTTTTTCTCACTGATTATCCCTAAGTCATTTGGCGGACTCGAGTTTAGCCCTTATGCCAACTCCACCATTGTGGCTACCATTGCAGCTAAAAGCTCAGCGGTGGCCGTCACTGTGATGGTGCCAAATTCATTGGGCCCCGGTGAGCTACTGATGCACTACGGCACCAGCGACCAGCAACAATTCTGGTTGCCTCGCCTTGCAGAAGGAACCGACATCCCTTGCTTCGCTTTGACCAGCCCAGAAGCAGGTTCAGATGCAGGTGGCATTCCTGATATTGGCACTGTGACCATGGGAGAGTATCAAGGAGAGCAAGTATTAGGCTTGTCGATCACTTGGGATAAACGCTATATCACGCTTGCGCCGATTGCCACCGTACTGGGTTTGGCGTTTAAAGTACAAGATCCAAATGGTTTACTCGGCAGTCAGCATGACCTCGGCATTACCTGCGCCCTCATTCCGCGCTCTCATCCTGGTGTAGAGCTAGGTAACCGCCACGACCCTATGGGCGTTAATTTTTATAACGGTACCACTCGAGGTAACAATGTTTTCATCCCCATGGATTTCATCATTGGGGGACAGAAAAACATTGGTCGCGGCTGGGCAATGCTAGTGGCTTGTCTAGGTGCAGGTCGAGGCATCTCTTTGCCAGCTTTAGGGGTATCAGTGAGCCAATGCTCGTTCAAGTCATCAACTGAATACGCAGCAGTGCGTGAGCAGTTTGGTTTATCCATTGGTAAATTTGAAGGGATTCAAGAAAAGCTTGCGGATATCGCCGGTAAAACTTACCTGCAAGAATCCATGCGAGTATTAACCACTGAAGGCCTTGGGATCGGTTTAAAACCTTCTGTTGTCACCGCAATTGCTAAGTATCATATGACTGAGCTTGGTCGAGATATTTTGAATTCAGCCATGGACATTCAGGCAGGTAAAGCGATTCAACGCGGTCCACAAAATACCTTAGCTTCTGGTTACGTCGCACAGCCTATCGCCATTACTGTGGAAGGGGCAAATATTCTGACCCGAAACTTAATGATTTTTGGTCAAGGCGTGATGCGTTGTCACCCTTACCTACAAAACATGGTTGAAGCGATTCATAGCAACCATGACAATGCCGATAAAGTCTTCAATGGTATTTTACGAAAAACTGTCGGCTACAGCGTTAGCAATAGCTTGCGTGCGCTGCGCCTTGGCGTATTACCATTTACTGCTTCGTCAAATTCTAAGCTTGCCGAAGTCAGCGCTTATGAAAAGAATGTCCATAAACTCGCAGCCAAGTTAGCGGTTTGCGCCGACTTTTCACTGTTAGTATTAGGCGGCAAACTTAAGCAAGCAGAAATGTTATCTGCTCGCCTAGGCGATGTGATGAGCTACCTGTACGCAGCGATGGCATCGATTCGCTATTATGAATCTAAACTCAGTGATGCAGAGCGTGCAGAAGCTGCGCCCTACTTCCACTATGCAACTCGATGGTCGCTTACTCAGGCTGAAAATGCACTAATGGCATTTTTAGATAACTTCCCTTCTTCAGCGACGTGTAAATTAATGCGTACCCTGACAATGAGCTTTTCTCACAAAATGCCAAAAATCAACGATGACCTAATTCGTGAGCTGGCGGAGCAAGCACAGCTTGATACCCAGTTTAAACGTCATCTTACCCATTTAGTCCAGCCAGTAGCTGGTGATGGTAATGATATTAATCAACAGGCATATGAGGCGAAAATCGCTTGCCTACCTTTATTGGCTAAAGTTAAGAAAGCGCTTCGCAGCAAGCAGTTTAAGGGTGGAGCACATTTCGCTGTGACCTTAGAAAATGCAAAGGCTGCCAACATCATCACCCAAAACGAATTTAGCCAATTATTGGATTACAACAATAAGCGTCTGCGTGCGATTCGTGTCGATGAGTTCGATTTTGATATGAACCCAATTGTGGCTCAAGCTGACTTGAAGATTGCATAGCATCTCTCCCTACCCGAAAAGGCAACCAATAGGTTGCCTTTTTTATGCCTGTATTTCAGCAAAACCAGTAGATGAGCCTTCATTAACTATAATCATAGCAATAACTTGTCGGTTTATGGTTCAGCAACTATCTTCAATAAAGGCAGTTAAAAACCTTAGTTCTGAATGGGGAGTGTCCGCTAGACGACTGTAGTCAATCATTCATTAAACTGCGCTACCTTAAACATAACGCTTGAATTGATATCAAATAAGGATGCTTGTATGAAAAAGACCAGCGTAGCACTTGTTGCCCTATTACTTGCTGCATGTGCATCATCACCCGCAACATGGAAAGGGATGTCTGAACGAGAAATCGTTGATTGGAAAGAAATTGGTTTCGATGCCGCTAAAGCACAAGCTTGGCGTGGAGGAGGCTTCACACCTGAGCTATCACAAACTTGGACAAAAGCCGGATTTAGCCTTGAAGACGCCACCGCGTGGAAAGGCCAGTCATTCAATGCCGACGAAGCCAAAACATGGCGTGGTAGCGGCTTTGATCTCGAAAAAGCCATCGACGCTCGCGAGCAAGGCCTAACGCCTGTTAAAGTAGAATAACGCTCAAAGCGAAAACCGCTAGTCAACCCACCTTAAGCCGAGCCTACAGCAAGGCTTAAGGTGATGTATCCCAATTCAAATTTAATCAGTACTAGACATCAGTTCAGCGTCGACTCAAGGTCAATCCAGCTTCAATTCAAGACTCGGCACATTAGGCTTCACCCTGCCTCCATCAATGGCATCGGCCATATGTTTAATAATCGGACTCACCACAGTGCCACTTTTATTAGTGAGAAAATAACTGTGGCCTTTCAAATCTAAACGGTTATTAAAATCATCACAGTCAATTTCATATACTTTTTTAGGCAGCCGGGAAAGCTTTTCAGGGCCGGTCATCCCTAAACGACGAGATAACGTCTTGTTACGAATATTGGCCAGTTTGGAAGCGGGCATTGAAAGATCGTCATTGGCAAAATACACCAAAATATTGCGGCTACTATCAACAATATAACGTCCAGGTTGATCTTGCTCTAACACTTCATTGCGTACATCTGCTGCGATCATAAAGGTATTGCGGAACAATTGCGGCATATTGCCAGCACTGTGCTTTTGCGCCCAATGCTGTAGGGCGTTTTTTAAAACGCGGTTGCCCATGGAATGAGCAACACATTGATTCTCTTTAGGCACGGTATCACTTGCTGTGCTTCTTGCCTGCGCCACTCATCAAACTTGCCTAATAAACGGGAAAATGCCGGCCCACTGGCATCAGCAGCATCTTGGTCATCCCAATAATCATCTGCAAATGCTAAGGCATGGTCATCATCACAAGGCCAGATAAGCGGCACAACATGCACTAAACCTGGACGCTCATTGTCCATTAATTGTTGTAACTTCTCGGCATTAGGGAAAATATCGCTTTCCATGTTGTTATTAAAACCATGGATATAAAACAATAGCTGGGTGTTTTCAGGTAAGGCTTTGAGCCTTGCAAACAATTCAGGGCTTTTAATCTCGGTATACTGGCTTTCGCCATGACGCTCACAGAAATACAAGTATTGGGCAACTGCGGTATTTTGACTGTCAAAACTGATACTTCTATTTAGCTTGGATTTAGCAGATTGCTTTGGTGTACGACTGGTAATAAACAGCATAGCTGGGTTCCTTTTTATTCATTTTATCCATTGCAATAAAAGATGAGCAACCACTTACAATCGCGACCATTGATACCCACCCCAATACAAAGTAGCCAAGCCACACTGGAACACCAACCTCAGAGGCTGAAGTCGCGATAGAATCAGTCTTTTGACTACCAAGCTGATTGTTAACGCCAACCCAACTCCTTGCCTATTTAACGCTATAGCCTTTGGCTCCTAAACACGCCGCTCTTGCGCGTAAAAAGTCATCGTTGCCCTGTTCATTGGCTGCTACCGCTTGTGCTTGCGCTTGTTGCTGAGCCGCTGCTTGCTGCTCAATTTGTTGCTGATTAGCACGACGGCTTTGCCTTCTTGCAGCAACAGCGCCGATCCAAGCACCATTTTGTGCTGCGTCACTGCGGTCATCATCACCTAGCTCTGCAATCGCGGCACCTGCAGCCGCACCAGCCATAGCGCCACGCATTCCAGAGCCTCGCTCACTCCCCTGAGCGGATACATCAGTATTGTTAGCACTGGCAGTCACAGGCTGGCTTGGATCATAACCACTTTGACCCGTGGCCCATGCATCACAGCTTGCCTCATCACTTTGCTGCTGTTCAGTTGATTGACCTTGTTCTGGGAATACAAACTGTTCAGCCGCATAACTTGGGGACATAAAGCCCATCACAATAATAGAAACCATAAAAACGGTCGTTATAGCCTTTGGAAGACGCCAAAACACGGTCATAAATGCTCCTTATCGATCTAGTTCAATGGTCAGTTCGCGACAATGACAACGAATGTTGTTGCATCGCTCTTTGTTGTCAAAATGGATTGCTAAGTATATTAGCGATGCTATAAACAAACATAAACCGTAACCAACAGAACAAAAGGTTCTGTTTATTAGAACTATTTAGCTTTCCATATGTTTAGCTTTCCATATGTTTAGCAAGCTATAAGCCGTAACCCAGACGTGGTAAAGCAGTTCAACTAAACCTAACCATGTTGCTCACACTCGCTAAGGTCGTTCCTTGCAGATCCATTTGCTCAAACTCATCCATCACATAATCGATAAAACAGCGTTTAAGATTCGGCATGTAACGAGTCGCACGGTACAACAACCAACTATGTAACTGATAAACAGCTGTATCATCAAAAAGGCGCTGCAGGCGATTTTGTCGTTGTAACGCCTCACCTAAATGCTCTGGTAAAGCAACAATTCCCACTCCAGCAACCGCAGCATTGACCAATGCAGCCACATCATTACAGGTCAAAACGGTATTGAGCCTCGCAGGGTTAAATTGCTCACTTAGGGGATACTTAAGTAAATTTCCATCTGGCATTCTTGCTTGAACATAAGGTAAACCTGCAAGCTGATCGATGCTTGATGGCATCCTATTTTCTGCGATAAAAGCAGGACTGGCATATAACCCAAGACAGGCAGTATTTAATTTACGTGCAATTAGCTCGCTATCTGCCAGCTGTTCACCGTAATGAAAACTCACATCAATGTGCCTTTCAATTAACGTATCGCCTTGATGGCTGCTCTGCAGCTCGATAGTCACTTTCGGGTGCTGTGCCATAAATCGATACAGTAAATCGGTGATGAAATGCCCATGAGCACTATTCACCATTTGCACTTTTAGATGACCCGTTAATTGTTGCTCTGGCGAACGAATCGCTTGCATGGTGTCATCGAGTTGCTGCAACACCAGTTGCGCATTATCGTAAAATAACTGCCCCTGCTGCGTTAATTGCAAAGCCCGTGGTTGGCGGATAAACAAACTCGCCCCTAATTGGGTCTCTAAAGCTTGGATGCGACGACTAACATTAGACTTTGGTAAATCAAGTAGAGCAGCCGCTCTTACAATGCTTCCACTATCAACAACTTGAATGAATAATTTTATATCGTCGGTCTTCACCCTTTGCTCCTTTCACTCAGGCACCTTTAGGGTAAAACCTAACATGCACCCGTTCATTTTGTCTGTTTTAACGATGACATTAACGATAAATTGCACACAAGCGTACTGTTCATCAACACAAAGTTTACATCAAGGTTCACTGTGCTAAATTGAAACCAGTATCAGCGAAAACAAGGAAACGTCATGCCTGCCTCGCGAAGCAAAATTTTGATCCTGTTTGCTCACCCTTCCGTCGAACGTTCCGAAGTCAACAAACCTTTATTTAATGCAAGTTTACGCCATCAAGATGTAACGGCGATCGACCTTTACCGTCAGTACCCCACCTTAGATATTGATATCGAAGCTGAGCAACAACGTTTACTTGAACACGACGTTATCATTTTTATGTTTCCACTGTTTTGGTATTCAACGCCAGCAATATTGAAGCAGTGGCAAGATTTAGTCCTCGAATATGGTTTCGCATATGGAGCCAACGGTACCGCGCTAAAAGACAAAATATTCTTTTGTGTCACTACCGCAGGCGGGGCCGAAGCGGCCTACCAGCAAGATGGTTACAATCACTTTACTCTAAGAGAGTTACTGCACCCCATAGAGCAGACAGCTAACCTTACCCATATGAAATACTTGCCACCATTTGCCTTGTTTAGCAGCCGCAATGCCGCAGAAGAAGGTCGTATAAGTCAACATGTAGACCTGTTTATCTCGCTATTAACTGCCTGCGCAGAGCAACGATTAGATATAGAACATGCGGCAAGCTTACCGCTGTTAAATCATGCTTTGCTCAGCACTGAAACTGAACTCAGCGGCGAATAAGGAGCTAAAAATGACGGGTTATTTTATCGACGCCTTCATCTATCTATGCGCTGCAGTGGTAGCTGTACCACTCGCTAAACGCTTTGGCTTAGGTTCTGTTTTAGGCTATTTAGTCGCAGGGGTGGTGATTGGCCCTATTGTCGGCAGCGACAAAACCAACAACCTACAACATTTCGCAGAGTTTGGCGTGGTCATGATGTTGTTCCTAGTTGGACTTGAGCTTGAACCCAGAAAGTTATGGGAAATGCGCAATCGTTTAATCGGTTTAGGTGGCCTGCAAATCGGGCTCACCACAGCAATTATCACCGCCGGCGGGTTATTCTTTGGCTTAGGCTGGACCGTTGCTTTGACCATAGGTCTCATCTTTGCGCTGTCCTCTACCGCCATCGTACTGCAAACATTTAACGAGAAAAACCTCACCAAAACAGAAGGAGGCCGCAACGCTTTTTCGGTACTACTTTTTCAAGATATTGCCGTTATTCCAATGCTGGCCTTACTGCCTCTGCTCGCGCTTCCCGAACTGGTCGCTCAAGCGCAACACGCAGTTGGTGAAGCAGCCCAACATCATGAAGAATTGTCACTTGTGGCTGGGTTACCGGGCTGGGCATATGGCAGCGTATTATTGTTAGCCATCGGTTTTGTGGGCGTCGGCGGACACTATCTTAGCCGGCCATTATTTCGTTATGTTGCCAGCTCTGGATTACGTGAGATATTCGTTGCCACCTCGCTGATGTTAGTTATCGGCATTGCAGCGCTGATGAGTCTTGTGGGTCTATCTCCGGCACTAGGTGCATTTTTAGCCGGAGTGGTATTGGCCAATAGTGAATTTAGGCATGAGCTAGAGTCAAACATTGAACCTTTTAAAGGCCTGTTACTCGGGTTATTTTTCATCACCGTTGGCGCTGGCATCGACTTCACCATCTTAGGTAATAACCTGTTGCTAGTGGTTGGCCTCACCTTAGCGGTAATGTTTATCAAAGCCTTAGTGTTATACCTATTAGCATTAATTTTTAAGATCAAAAATAGTGACCGATGGTTATTTACCCTCAGCCTCGCTCAAGCAGGTGAGTTTGGTTTTGTATTGTTAAGCTTTACTATTCAAAACAATGTGCTTCCTGGTGACATTGCCAAAATTCTCTCACTGGTGGTCGCGCTGTCGATGTTCTTAACTCCGGCACTATTTATCTTTTTTGATAAGGTTATTCTGCCTAAGTTTGAACAAACGGAAAATGATCGAGAAGCGGATGAGATCACCCACAAAGGCAGTGTCATCATTGCCGGTGTGGGCCGTTTTGGTCAGATGGTTAACCGGTTTTTACGTGCGAACAAGATTGAAACTGTGGTGCTAGATAGTCAGATATCACAGGTTGATAATTTGAAAAAGATTAATGTCAAAAGCTTCTATGGTGATGCCACACAACCGGACTTGCTCCACACGGCAGGCATCAACGACGCCGCGATGTTAGTCATTGCCATTGATAACAACGAGGCCGCCATTGAACTGACAAAATACGTCAAGCACACCTACCCCCATGTTAAAATATTCGCTCGGGCCTTTGACCGCGGCCATCACTTTGAGCTCAAACATGCTGGCGCAGATTTCATCATCAGTGAAACTTACCATTCAGCACTTGAACTGGGCAAAGAAGCATTGATATCGCTTGGCGTGCATCCCTACAAAGCTGAACAGAAAAAAGCCACATTACGTCGACTTGAACTCAGTTATAAAGATTCACTGTATGATCTATGGCGCAATAATACCGAAGACAGTAAGTACAGTATTCATTTCAGGGAATTGTTTATCGAATTAGAAAATGCGATAGCCAAGGCCATGAAAAGCGAAAATACTGACGAGCAAGCTAAAGTCGAACGTGGTTGGACACCGCCACCGAAAAACTACCTCGATGACTTTAAAGACTAGATGGTTGCAGTGCCCATCATGGCTGGGCACTGCACGTATTAACGCTGCTCAGGCGCTATCGACGCAATGTCTTTAGCAAACTCGCTCATTTCACTCGTACTGTAGCGACTCACCACTTTCGTGTCGCTAGCAGGTTGATGAGATAAGCTCACACCCGGACGGTAAGCCTGTTTAGGACGAATGGGCCTAGGTACAAAACCGCCACCACAATTTGGACAAACATTACTCAATTTATCTAGTGCGCAATGTCGACAAAAAGTACATTCATAGCTGCAAATCATCGCATCTATCGCATCAGGTTTAAGTGGCGCATCACAACACTCGCAATTAGGTTTAATCAATAACATCTCATCAGCCTTATCGGTCCACCCACAGAAAACAGCAGTCTCTAAATAGCGAGCCGCCTAAACATTAACCCTTAATAATATTAGTGATAATATTGGTCTTCACTGAATTGGCGATAAAACATTGTTCATGGGCTAAATGATGTAAATGTGCTAACTGTTCATCAGTAGGTTGCTCTGCATTCGAACTAGCGTTAAAAGTCACCTTGGGGTTAAGCACCACTTCAGTCATAGCAAGCTTACCCTCATCATCTTTGGCCATCGTGCCGCTGGCATTGTCTTGATAACGCTGCACAACGAAACCCGCTTTTGCGGCAAAGTGCAAGAAAAACAGCATATGGCAACTTGAGAGTGAAGCAACGAATGCTTCTTCAGGATCCACTGCCGTTTCGTCAGAATAAGGCAAAGGCACAATGTGCGGTGACGAGCTTGCGTTCAGTTGAATGCCGCCATCAAAACACCATTGATGAGCACGGCTGTAGCGACCTTGCTTAAAATCATCCTCATCACTAAGTTGCCATTGAATAAGTGCACCATAGTTAGCCATTCTCGATTAACCCTCTATTTTATCGAAGTTTGTAGCTTAATTATCCCTTGAAGCCAAACTAATAATAAAGCAATATTATTTCACCAGCTATTAAGTAAAACTCACATCATGTCTACTCATTATTCACTAGCAGCAATTCAAACATTTACCGTTGTTGCTAAGGAACAAAGCTTTAGCCGAGCAGCCAGCCTACTCAACATTACCCCTAGCGCAGTTAGCCACCAAATAAAGCTGTTAGAACAACAACTGAATGTGAGTTTATTTCATCGCAAATCCCATGGCGTGGGACTAACCGCTGCAGGTGAAAACTTGCAAAAATTTGCCTCATTAGGGATCCAAAATATTCAACATGGGGTACATCAGAGTCAATTTGCCAGCCAAAGGACACGTCTCGTTATTGCGGCTATCCCCTCTTTTTGCGAGCGGTTTTTAATACCTAAACTCAGTCAGTTTTACGCTCATCACCCAGACATTGAGATTGAGATCATGGCACAAGATAATATTGTCGATTTCAACAGCAGCCACTGCGATGCTCATATCCATTTTGGCAGTGGTGATTATGTCAATTTACACAGTGAATGGTTGGCTAAGGAGTTAGTTTATCCCGTATGCCACCCGGATCTAACCTCAGTAAGCACTAACGATGCTCATGAAATCAACGAGACATTACTGCATCATCACACATTACTGGGCTATCGAGCAGGTATAGAAGATGCACCAGGTGGGGTTAGTTGGCCTGACTGGTTTGGTCAATTTAATTTAGACCGGGCTGCCAATCAAAGCCAATTGTGGTTTAGTCATGTGTCATTGGCGCTTACTGCAGCAGAGCATCAACAAGGCATTGTATTGGGCTGGCATCACTTACTGGGCGATGCAATCACCCAAGGTAGGCTGATACGTATAGGTAAGCGCCATATCGAGACTCGATTTCAATACTACTTAGTCGCACCAGCAGCCCATTGGCAAAAACCAGAGTTGGCAATTTTTCATCAATGGCTTAAGCAGCAATTTGTCGATTAAACTGCAGTTTTAGCGACAAAAAAACCACTTATGATTAAGTGGTTTTTTTGTTTCTTCCCTTGGTTATATCAAGGGGGATATATCAGCTTATACCAGCTTCATCTCTTGCACGATTTCGTGGGCAATTTCTGGCGTGGTACTTACAGGCTTTTCGTGTAAATCAGCTTTAAGCTGACCTTTACGATGCTTTAGTGCTGCATCGAGTTTTTTGGCAGCCGATGCAATAGCGGGATACATCACGCCGTTGCTACCAGATGCCGAAATTCGGCTTCCTTCATATTTGGTACTGATCTCAACTTGAAACTCACCATGTTCTTTAGAAATGATGATGTCGAGCGAAATTAACGTCGGGAAATGTGTGGCGATTTTGGAAAACTTTTCGTTCACATGTTCTTTGATTGAATCGGTAATATCAACGTGGTGACCAGAAAGATTTATTTTCATAGGTTTTCCTTTTAAAAATTACTTCACTAATAGAACTGGGGACGCCTAATTGCATTCTCAAGGTCTATTAAACACTTTTTTAGCTCTTACCTAATAACTCCCTGCATTTAGTGAATTTATGACATATGTATCAATATGCTTAACTCTACTGTGCACCTAAAAAAGCGCGCTGACAATCGAATTTGCATGATTTTTTGTTTAACTAATCAATTTCTATACAACCAGCATCTCAACAAGGATAGACCATGAATCACAATTGTGGGCTCGTTCAGAGTATATTCAGCTAAATTAGTCTACAATTTGTCCATTGCAGAAACTGGGGGAGAGTTAACATGCAGGTCAATAACACTTATGCCACTCATCAGGCTAATCATCAGCAGCACGTAAGCGCATCAAATAATGGCGCCAAACCTGCTAGTCAGGCGCAAGCCACACTTAATGCGCAAGACACTGTCACCTTATCTCCTCAAGCAATGGCCATGAGTCGTAAAGACAATGCCACCTTGCCAGGTACGCTGCCGTCTCTGCCCAATAACGGTGATAAAGTTGAAGGGTATGTAGACTTTAAAAAGGCTCAAATGCAATACCAAGTTGCATCGGATCTGGCTGGTGTTGCCACCGGTAACGGCAACGGTATCTCAGCACCAACCGCCTACTATCTGAACAACAATGATGAGGCACGCTCTGCCGTGGTGAATCAGCAAGCCCAGCAACAAAACGTTGCCGCTATGCAAGCCTATGCTGCCGCCAGTGATAACGCTCAGCAGTGGTATGAAGAGTAACCGCTAATCCCAATTTCGCGGCATAAAGCTTTATCGATCCCCACTACGCTATATGCCGCAACTTCCATTCTAATGCCCCACCGTTAAACCTTAATCCTCTTTGGTCATTTACCTACAGCAAATTAGTCGTTAATGTACTTATTTATCATCAGTCTGCAATAGCGCTGCGGGGAGAAACAATGCTGTTTTCAGCCAAGCTCACTTGGACAAATTCACCCAATACTTTTGATATTTCGAGTAACCCCAATACCGTCCCGTCTTCGCAGTGGAGTCGGCAACATAATATTGTTTTAGGTAGCGGAATCACTATCGCGTGTTCAAGTGCAGCGTCATTTTTAGGCAATGATGATAAAGCCAATCCTGAAGAGATGCTGCTTGCTGCGGTAAGTAGCTGTCATATGCTGAGCTTTTTAGCTATCGCCGAGAAAAAACGCTGGTTAGTAGAACACTACCAAGATCAGGCAAGCGCAATATTAACTGTCAATGAAAATGGCAAACAGATGGTTAGCGAGGTTAATTTAACTCCCAACATCACCTTTAACGGCACACCCCCCACTGAGGCCCAACTAGACAAAGCCCATCAACTGGCCCACCAGCATTGCTTTATTGCCAATAGCATCAAAGCGAAAGTCAATATCATCAGCCAGTAACACAGTGTTTTGACTTAAATCTATTTGCGCCCCTTGAGATAATGCTAATTAGCTAATAAGCTACTGCGTTGCTTCATAGGTATCGGTATCAGCGACCGTATCAATCCAGGCGATAAACAGTTTGTAACCAAGCGCCAACACTACCGCACCGACAAATAGCCCCACAATCCCAGACATCATCATGCCGCCTAACGCGCCCAGTAAGATGATCAACATAGGAATATCGACACCACGTCCCATCAATAAAGGCTTTAATACCGCATCACTGGCACTCACCAAGATCCCCCACACCATGAAAATAACCGCCACTGTTGACGACTCAACCGAGAATACATACGCCATTAACGGACCTAAAATCAGAATAGGCGGTAACTGTATAATGGCAAGGATCAGCACGGCTAGCATCCACACCCCTGTGCCTGGGATACCAACAATTGCCATGCCGACGCCGGCCAGTACCGATTGAATCACGGCAACACCTATCACGCCCTGTACCACACTTCGCACTGTGGCTACGCCTAAAGAAGTGAAACCTTCTCCTCTTCCTGGCGCTAAACGATTGGCGATTTTATGAAATACCTCAGCGGCGCCTTGGCTGTTTTTCATAAACACGCCAGCAATAATAATTGAGATAACAAACTGCAATACGGTAAACCCTAAGCTACCTAAAGCTGACGCTGCTTTACCGCCATATTGCTTAATCTGCGGCGCATAGGTCTTTATCACTCCTTCTAAGTTGGATGAGGCTTTACTCCATATTTGATGCAAAGACTCACCCACCAGCGGTAGCTCAGCAACACTGTCTTTGGGTGGCGGAATCACTAACGTGCCTTCTTGTATTTCGCTGATAAATTCTTGTGTGCCTGAAAACAATGCCCCTGAAAACATAAATGTTGGCACCAATAAAGCTGCCAGTGTTGCCACCGTGACTAATGCACTCGCTCGGCCAGCTCCCATATTCAATTTCTCAGAAATTTTATTCACTAATGGGTGTAAGGCTATCGCAATAATCCCGCCCCAAACGATGGGCATAATGAAAGGTCGTACGATTTGAAAGCACCAAATCAGAATCACAAACAGTAAGCCGATTTTAATCGCGGCATCCATCGCATCATGGCTAAAGGTTGAGGTTTTTTGTGGCCGGGGATCCATATTCCACTCCTGAAATAAGTAAAGTTAATTGATGTTCAGCATCAATAACTCCAAGCTATAATATACGCCCTAGGTTATCAAGCTGTTATAACTTGTTATTGTTTAGTTTTTTGACTTTGCACCATACAAAATAGGCGCAAAATAGGCGCAAAAAAATAGCGCTTTATCAGCGCTATTTATCTATCAAAAAATCGCTACTTTTCGTTCTCAATAAAATCTTCTGAGAAGTCTGTCTCCCAGTATTTGTAACCCTGAACCGTAGCCTGTGCAGCTGCGCCCATTAGGTTAACTTGATAGGTTTTCACACCTGAGACATCAACAGACTGATTCGCTGAAGCTTGTTCACCGCTGCCTTCGTATTCTGCGCTAGCCTCGGCTTGAGCCTGACCTTCATAGCCTGATTCTTTAAAGCGGGTCAGTGCATCCTGATTTTGGAATGCTTGCACAAAAGCGACTTTCTTAAAGCCGATACCTGCCCCAACGCCACCAGTGGCAAAGCGATAGTAAGAAAGCTTACCTTTTTCATTCAGTACGCAAATTCCACCGCCGGTTGATAAGGCAAATAGATAACTATTACTGCCGGTACATACCACGTAACCTACTGCACTATTTACTGCAGCGGGTGCACCTTTATGTTCCGAATAAATCTCCTGCAAAGCTGTTTGAGTCTCCTCGCGAGCATGGGCTTTTTTTGTCTCAGGTGAATCACCTGTAGCACAACCAAATAGCATCGTTGGGATCATTACACTCATCAATACTTTTGCTAGTTTCATTAAATTTCCTCGTTAGAAAAAAAACATCGATTTACGTTATTTCAATGTTGGCTATTATATCGCCAACAAAAGTTAAAACTTACCAATTTGCGCCAACCGCTAACATTCTGCTTACGCTGCACATTAAGTGTAGAAGCAATTTCAGCATTTGCAGTTAAAGGCGTTGCTTTTGACCAAAAAAGTCTAATATTTTGACTACATTACCTATCCAGCAACTAAAAATTGTTACCGATGCCAACAGCGCATAAGCCTCACCAAGTAGCAAAGTCACTATCACTGATGCAGACCAACCTACACTGCCCCATGTGATAGAAAACACCGCCAACAAAATCATGGTCTGCATAGACTCTCCTATTCACTCAATAGGTGCAGTCTATCGAATAACTTCAGCATTGATTTACCATTTCACGCCACTGGCTAGTTCTCAGTACAACAACCTCTCTTGCCTGGTAACAATCAGGCACAAAAAAACGCAGCCCATGGCTGCGTTTTTTGCAAGTCAGATAATAAGCTAGTCGCCAAAATCGTCCAATAAAATATTCTCTTCTTCGACCCCTAAACTTTCCAACATTGTGATCACCGCCGCATTCATTATCGGAGGGCCGCACATATAAAATTCACAATCTTCAGGTGCTTTATGATGCTTTAAATAGTTCTCATACAGAACATTATGAATAAAGCCCGTATATCCATCCCAATTATCTTCAGGCAACGGATCTGATAGCGCGACATGCCAAACAAAATTATCATTCTCAGCGGCAAGCGTATCGAAGTCTTGCTGATAAAAGACCTCTCTACTTGAGCGTGCGCCATACCAGAAGCTCATTTTGCGCTTGGTGTGTTTGCTCTTTAACTGATCAAAGATATGTGAGCGCATCGGTGCCATACCTGCACCACCGCCAATAAATACCATCTCTGCATCGGTATCTTTAACGAAGAACTCACCAAAAGGCCCGGAAATAGTAACCTTATCACCCGCTTTTAAATTGAAAATATACGATGACATTTTTCCAGGTGGCACATTGTCAGATGGCGGTGTAGCAATCCTGACATTAAGCATGATCCGGCCTTTTTCATCGGGATAGTTCGCCATTGAATAAGCCCGCAACACCTCTTCGTCCACGCTAGAAACCAAATCGAACAACTGGTATTTTTCCCAATCATCACGATACATTTCGGGAATATCAAAATCGCTATACTTAACTTCGTGAGCAGGCGCTTCTATCTGAATATAGCCCCCAGCCTTAAACTTAACATCCTCACCCTCTGGCAGTTTCAACAGCAACTCTTTAATAAACGTCGCGGTATTGTTATTTGAGATAACTTCACACTGCCATTTTTTAACGCCAAAGATCTCCTCTTCAACTTCCAGTTCCATGTCAGTTTTAACTGCCACTTGGCACGCTAAGCGGCAGCCCGCTTTAGCTTCTTTTTTGGTGATGTGGTCCAGTTCTGTTGGCAAAATATCACCACCACCAGATTTGACCGTTACCCGACATTGACCACAGGTACCGCCACCGCCACACGCCGAAGGAATAAAGATATTTTGCCCTGCAAGAGCCCCCAGCAGTTTGTCTCCGACCGGAGTACTAACCGCTTTTTCCTCATCATCATTGATGCCAATTCTAACATTACCGGTTGCAACCAATTTACTTTTTGCAACTAAAATCACTATCACCAGCAAGCTAACCACTAAGGTAAACATGCCGATGCCAATTGCCATTTCCATCGTATTTACCTCTTAAATCGCAATGCCAGAAAATGCCATAAAGCCCAAAGCCATCAGGCCAGTGGTTATGAACGTAATACCAATACCTTGCAATCCTTCAGGGATAGCATGAAATTTCATTCGCTCCCTCAAGCCCGCAAGCATGACAATGGCCATCGCCCAACCTAAGCCAGAACCGGCTGCAAATACCGCAGATTCAGCTAGCGTGTAATCACGGTTAGCCATAAAGATAACCCCGGCAAAAATCGCACAGTTCACCGTCAATAGTGGCAAGAAGATACCTAAACTCTGATACAGGCTGGGAATGTACTTATCTAATACCATTTCCAAAATCTGTACCAGCGCCGCAATCACGCCTATAAAGGTAATAAGCTGCAGATAGCTTAAATCCAATTCAGGGTAACCAGCCCAAGCCAATGCCCCTGGCGCCAATACACTGGAGTAGATCACTTGATTTAGCGGTACGGCTAAGGTCATCACCACAATCACCGCAATACCTAAACCAAATGAGGTGGACACTTTCTTCGATACCGCCAAAAAGGTACACATGCCCATAAAAAATGACAGGGCCATGTTGTCAATAAGCGCGGCTTGAACAAACAGATTAATATAATGTTCCATTATCATTACCCTCGCTTACGCTGAATGACATTGATGGCCCAAATCATGACGCCAATCAGGAAAAACGCACTCGGCGGCAACTTGAACATTTCATTAGCCAAGTACCATCCGCCATTCTCTATGGTCTGCAAAATCTCATGACCAAACAGCGTACCGCTGCCTAGCAATTCACGCACAAAGGCAACGCCTAACAAAATCACCCCGTAACCCATTGCGTTTCCTAGCGCATCAACCACGGCAATATGCGGCTGATTCTTCATCGCAAATGCTTCGGCGCGCCCCATGATGATACAGTTAGTGATAATCAAACTAACAAAGACAGACAGCTGTCTTGAAAGCTCATAGGCGATATCCTGTAGCACCATATCAACGATGATCACCAATGACGCAATGACCGTCATCTGCGCAATAATCCGCACACTATTGGGGATTAAATGCCTTATGGTCGAAATAATCAGATTGGAAAATACCAATACAAAAGTTACCGCCAATGTCATTACCAATGCTGTTTGCATTGAGTTACTCACAGCTAGCGCTGAACAAACCCCTAGAACCTGCATTGCAACAGGGTTATTGGCAAATATTGGAGTAGCTAAAATCTCTTTAGTTGACGCCATATTCTTGCTCATTGTCCCGCCTCCGATGCATTAAGTTTGTCGAAGAAGACTTGGAAACCTTCGGCGCCAAACCAGAATTGAATCGCACGTTGAACCCCGCGACCAGTCATAGTTGCACCACTAACGGCATCGACACCATGTACGTCACCTTCTTTAGCGCCACCTTTCACCACAGAGAAAGCCACCTTGCCTTTATCATCAAACAGTTGCTTACCCTGAAAAGTATCAGTCCAGGCTTTATCATTTAAGAAATCACCAATACCCGGTGTTTCACCATGTTCGTAGAACACCACGTTCTCTATGGTATTTAAGTCTTTCTCGACCGCAACAAAACCGTAAATCATCGACCACAAGCCTTTGCCATAAACCGGCAATACCATGCTGGCAACCTTGCCTTGTGCATCCTTAACTTCAAACACGCGTACATCTTGAGCACGGGTTTTAATTCTCGCAGTGTCCTTTTTCGGTTTAACTGATGTTTGAGGGTTAATTGCCGCCATCTTTTCATCAAAGTTCATGATCTCGGTAACTGCCATTTGCTCCGCTTCACCGGTATTCAAGTTGATCAGTTTAGGCGTCACTCGTTGATCAAAAATAGTGCGAAAATCTTGCCCATCAGCCACCTCGACATTCGATGCCATCAGCACATATCGCTTAATTTCATCGCGCTTTTTCGCAAGCTTACGCTCTTTCAATAACTCTGCGGTGCCAGTGATCATAAAGGAACATAATAAGCACAAAGTCACGGTGAAAATCATGGTCCCCATGACCGTATCTTTTTTAAAGGCCATTGCGTTTCAATCTCCGCTTCATGTTGGCGCGTGCCACCAAGTAATCAAGAATGGGTGACCATAAATTGGCAAATAAAATGGCTAACATAATCCCTTCTGGCATTTTCAAGTTCATGACACGAATGAGTACAGTCATGAAACCAATAAGGAGTCCGTAAGCGATTTTACCTTGACGGGTATAGGAGGTAGTAACCGGGTCGGTGGCCATAAACATCATGGCAATGGCAAAACCACCAGTCACTAGATGCCAAGTCCAAGGCATTGCAAACAGTGCATTTTTCTCTGAGCCAATGAAGTTAAATAGCCCAGCGGTGACTATCATGCCCACCATCACACCGGCGACAATACGCCAGTCCGCTAACCGGGTTACGATAAGAAAACTGCCGCCTATCAATAGTGCAAGAGTACTGGTTTCACCAATGGTGCCGACGGTGAAACCAAAAAATGCATTGAGCCAATTTGGATCGCTAAAGGCTTGGTACCAGCTATAGTCAGTAAAGACTAACTTGCCTGCTGCCGCTTGGCCTAACGCAGTTGCTCCACTAAAACCGTCAACAGCAACAAACTGGCTAGTTTCCATGACCTTAGTTGGGTAGGCAAAAAAGATAAACGCATATCCCGCCAATGCTGGGTTGAGGAAGTTATAGCCCATACCACCAAACATCTCTTTGGCAACAATCACACCAAAAGTGATACCTATCGCCACAATCCACAATGGTGTAGAAACCGGAATGATGAGGGTAAATAGCAATGCAGTGACAAAAAAGCCTTCATGCAGCTCTTGGCGACGTACTTTTGCAAATACGATTTCCCAAAACAGGCTGACCACCAGCGCCGTGAAGTAAATCGGTACATACAAACTGAGGCCAAATGCAAACTTAGCAATCGCGCCACTTTGTTCGGTTAGCCCACCAAACAGCCAAGTAAAAGGAACCAATTGCCAAAGCTCGGTTACACTTGAGCCCGCAATTACAGCCAATTGTGCTTGCAAACCAATGTTATAAACACCAAATAAAATGGCCGGCAATAAACACAAACCCACTATGGTCATGGTTCGCTTAACATCAATCGCATCGCGAACATGAACCTTACCTTGGGTTGCTCTACCATTCGCAATTACCAGCGAGCGTAGATAGCCTTTTATGGCATGCCCTGGTGCATAATAATCTTCTTGAGCATCATGCTTCTTTTGCTTATCAGTCATTAGCCTTCCCTCTCAATAATGTCGAGGCAAGCCCGAAGTTCTTTTCCAAAATCATATTTTCCAGGGCACACAAAAGTACATAATGCTAAATCTTCTTCATCAAGCTCTAAGGCACCTAATGCTTGCGCTTCATCGGTGTCTTTGACCACCAGATCCCTCACCAACAAGGTCGGTAAAATGTCTAGCGGCATCACGCGATCAAGCTGACCAAAAGCCATCATTGCTCGAGCCGAGCCACCTGTATGAGTGGTCATATCGAATAAGCGTTTTTTGCGAGTAAATCGTGATACCACTGCACGGGTAATCGAAAAAATATTGGTACCACCGTGGATCCATGGCAATAAACGGTGTTGTGCGTCCTCTTCCAGCACGCAGACCTGCTGATGAAACCGGCCAAGATAATCATGGGTAGATAACGCAGTGTGCCCAGAAAGCACCGACCCCGACACCACTCGGTGATGACCCTCTTTGACTTCACCTGCAACCAACTGGCTTAACTGCGCCCCAAGTTGGGTACGCACTAAGCGTGGCTTAAGTACACTGGGGCCTGCGAGCGCAACCACGCGGTCAGTATAAAGCTCACCTGTGGTGAAAAGTTTGCCAAATGCAATAACGTCTTGATAACCGATATGCCAAACAGGGCGTTCAATACTGGCCGATAACGTAAAGTGAATGTGAGTCCCAACTAACCCTGCAGGATGTACACCACCGAAATAACGCACCTCTACACCTGGGTGTTCATGCCCGGGTAAGGCCTCGCCTTCGTCAGTACAAAGGTAGACAGGCCCCGGCGTTAAGCTTGTTAACACTGCTAGACCATCACTGAAGGCTTGTTGCTGCTCAGCAATAATTATACGCGGGTTGGCCGCTAGCGGATTCGTGTCCATAGCGGTGACAAAAATAGCCGCCGCTTCGGCATCAAGTTGCGGAACACGAGAGAAAGGCCTTGTTCTTAAAGCAGTCCAAAGCCCGCTTTTAACTAATAACGCCTGTGCGGTATCTCTATCTAACTGAGCTAAGGTCTCTGGCGTATCAAAACGAATTTGATTGTCAGCATTATCACAATCAATTACCACCGATTGAAGCACACGCCGCTCGCCGCGATTAATCGCACTAATGGTGCCACTTGCAGGTGCGGTGTAGCACACGCCAGGTGACTTTTTATCTTCGAACAACACTTGACCTTTAGCCACTTTATCGCCGACTTCAACCATCATAGTAGGTTTCAATCCGACATATTCTTCACCTAACAAGGCCACTTGTGAGGGCTGAGGCGACGGGCTAATTTGTTGTACAGGTTCACCAGCGATCGGAACATCGAGTCCTTTCTTGATGATTTTTAGTTGAATTGAATTATCTGCCATAACAAACAAAAACCGTTAATCGTTTTGGATAAGTAATGTTACTTGCTAATCGGCTAAATTACCGCAATAAATGTCACATTCTCACAGCAAAATGTAATTTTATAACAAAAAAAGGCAATTTTTTGCTGAACAGTTCACATCAAAGCCGAGTCGCCATTTAACATTGTAGTTTTATAACTATAACCTAAGCGGAGATTTTTCCTGCTTTATTCCTTTATCTCCAAAAGCATCATCACCTGATAGAACACAGATTAAGTGAAATATATAACCAGAAGATGACGCCCGCCTTTAAGCAAATACTTACGCCGCACGGTAATACCAATCGGCATAAGAAAGTGATCTACTCAGAGCTATTTTAGGCAAACTAGTTCGAGACGAATAACTTAAGTAATAGTGGTGCTATTGGGAAGTTATTCAACGAAGAAGTAGGCAGCCAAAAAAGCTCCCAAAGGGCGAGGTTTAGCGCTTCTGATACTGTGTAAACGAACTTGAACGTAGAGTAACTATGCCCTTCATTCGTTGCCTTGTCTCAGAAGTGCTACACTCTCGCTTGAGCAATCACATCTTTATGCCGATTAGTATAATACCCATAACTCAATATCCTAGGTTATTGTTTACGGCTATTGTTAACTCAAAGGTTATAAGGTGAAGAAACTAACGATGCTTGGATAACACCGTCAGATCAGCGCCTTTTTCGGCAATGTAAAACACGATGATTTTTGCAGGTTCATCGCCATTATTTTGGCCATAATGCTCAGTGTTCACCAACTCAATCAATGGATCACCTGCAACCATCTGCTTAACCTTGTCACCACTATGAACCGTCAGTACACCGCTGGCCAAGATTCCTGCATTGATCACTGGGTGGATATGCAAAGGTAACCGCTCGCCTGGCGCAATAATAATCTCTTTAATCGTCACTTCTGGTTGCAAGATATGTTGAGCTGGTAAAGGTTGACCATCCCAACTTTTAGTACTTTTTATCAAATCCCGACTCTGTGCAGCGTGACTGACATCCACCATAGATAATGCCGCTGCGAGTACAATGCTAAGATAAGGTTTCTGCACATCCATCTCCTTATTGGTCACCCTTTAAACGCAATATATCAGCAGTAAATTAACTAAGTTACAAGCAAAATTACATTCAAATTAGATTCGGGTTTTAGGTTCAACTAGTCGCCAGCAAGCGATTGGTATACACTGATTTTTTTGTTGAAAAAGTTGAGTAAATTATGTCATCTCGAGTGTTTGTACTAGCCCAATTTAAGCCAAAACCTGGAAAAGAAGCTGAGTTGTTTGAAGTATTAAAAGCCTTAGAGCCGGACTCACTGCGCGAGCAAGGCTGTCTACAATACATTCTAACCCGTCAAATAGACCACCCAAGCGCAACCCGTAATGAATACCCGATTGTGTTCAATGAAATTTGGACTGATGGTGAAAGCTGGGCAGCCCATGGCCGTCGCCAACAGATCCAGCATTTTTTCAATAGCCAAGTGGTCGCAGAAGATGGCCTAGTAGCCGATGCTATCGTGACAGCCTATTCTGATGAAGGCTACAACTACGACGTGCCAGTATTCGAGTAAAAGTGATGTCATAAAGCATGGGAAATCTTAACCATGCTTTATGGTTCGTGACTTATCTACGCCAATTAAAGGAACAATTATGCAGGTAGTCCATTCATCAGAAATTGACTGGCAATCTCAACAACTTCAATATCAACATGACCAACGAGTCTGTATTCACAACTTCTTTTCTAAAAGCCTTGCCGATAGCCTTTATCAAAGCCTGTTATCGACACACTTTAACCATGCCTATACCACAAATGGTCGAGGTACTGAGATGTCGGACGCGGACCTAAAAGCGATGACGCCACAACAAAGGCAAACTTTTATGTCACAAGTCTATCAGCAAGCTGCTAAGGGCGTTGGTTTTCTGTACGGTCGCCATAAGGTCGATAGTACAAGCCCGGACTTACTAAAGAAAACCTTAGACTATTTAAATAGCGAAGAGTTACTGAACAAAATCCGCACCTTGACCGGCGAACCCAATATTAAATTCGCAACGGCGCAAGCGACACGCTATGTAGGTGGAAGCTTTCTTACTCGCCATCGCGATATGGTGCCAGATGAAAAGCGTCTGTTCGCCTACGTATTGGGTTTTACACCAAACTGGCATCCAGACTGCGGTGGTTTACTGCAATTTTATCAGCAAAATGGTACGCCTAGAGATGCATGGACACCTGCTTATAACGCAATGACCCTATTCGATGTAAAACACATTCACGCTGTCACTTATGTTGCACCATTTACCCCGCAACCTCGGCTAACCATCACAGGTTGGTTTAGAAGTGCTTAGCTTTAAAATAAATTAATTAGACTTCTAGACGTCTAGTTGTTATGTTCAAGTTTCATTTGACCACTTTAGGGACGACATATGAAACTTGAATCACTCGCACTGCATCATGGCTACCAATCTGAAGCAACCACTAAAGCGGCTGCCGTCCCGATTTATCAGACTACATCTTACACTTTTGATAATACCCAACATGGCGCGGATCTATTTGATTTAAAAGTACCCGGTAATATTTATACCCGAATAATGAACCCCACTACCGATGTACTTGAGCAGCGTTTAGCCGCGATTGAAGGAGGCATCGGCGCATTAGCGGTATCTTCAGGCATGGCGGCTATCACCTACGCAATTCAGGCACTCACACAAGTCGGTGATAACATCGTCAGTACTAGCCAACTCTATGGCGGGACTTATAATCTTTTCGCCCATACTCTTCCACGGCAGGGCGTTGAAGTCAGAATGGCGGCCTATGATGATTTTGCAGGACTTGCAGCATTAATTGATGAAAAAACCAAAGCGGTGTTCTGTGAGTCAATTGGCAACCCAGCAGGCAATGTCGTCGATATCGCAAAGCTTGCTGAGCTCGCTCACCAACATGGCGTGCCGCTTATTGTCGATAATACTGTAGCGACACCAGTACTTTGTAAACCGTTTGAGTTTGGCGCAGACATCGTTATTCACTCGCTAACTAAGTATATCGGAGGCCATGGCACCACAATCGGTGGCGTGATTATTGATTCAGGTCAGTTTAACTGGTCAGCCGATCCCCAACGCTTTGCGCTGCTAAATGAACCCGATCCGTCCTATCATGGTGTGGTATATACGGATGCATTTGGACCTGCTGCGTTTATCGGCAGATGCCGAGTTGTGCCGCTGCGTAATACCGGTGCTGCCTTAGCCCCGCAAAGTGCATTTTTGCTGCTACAGGGGCTCGAAACCTTAGCACTAAGAATGGAAAGGCATTGCAGCAACGCCGAAGCCTTGGCCAAATACCTGCAAGCACATGACGATGTTAGCTGGGTCAATTATGCAGCCTTACCAAACAGTCCTTTTAACGATAACTGCCAGAAAATCACCGCAGGTAAAGCATCAGGCATCATCAGTTTTGGCATCAAATCAGAGTCTAACGAAGGAGCGAAAGCCGCAGGAGGGAGATTCATTGACGGCTTAAAAATGATTTTGCGCTTAGTGAACATTGGTGATGCGAAATCACTTGCTTGCCATCCAGCGTCGACGACACACAGACAATTAGATAGCGATGAGCTTGCTAAAGCGGGAGTGAGTGAGGACTTAGTGCGTATTTCGGTGGGAATAGAGCATATCGACGATATCATTAGTGATGTGGCTCAAGCGCTACAATATGCTAAAACCCAAGAGTAATACAATAAAGCCAGCACCTTGAGTGCTGGCTTTAACAACCTATACCAGCATCATTTAAAAACGACCAATAACACCAATACTCATACCAACACCGTCATAGTCAGAATCAAGCACTTTAGCTACAGCAAAATTGGCTGAAAAATTGTCTGAAATACGCAGCCAATAAGCCGTACGAACATCAAACGAATCGTCATCATCACTATAACTATATCCCGCCCCTACGGACCAAGCATCAGTGACGTACCAATCTGCGCCAACGTTGAACACATCATCGCTATCGAAATGCGTCCAATTAGCTTGTAAATCCACACCTGAAGTAGAAGCCAATGGCAAATAGCTGCGCACTTGCAAACCATAACTCTCTTCTACACCATCTTCTCCGTCGTTATAAAAAGCAGCGACTGCTGAAGTGTCATTAAAGTAAAAGCCAAGTTGAGCACCATAGGTATCCACATCGAAACTACCCACTTCAGATTTCTGGTAGTTCGCACCGATAAACCACTTTGAGTCAAAAACGTAGGTGCCATCAACCCCATAGCCTTTAGCATCAACGGCATCAAAATCACTGTACTGAGCACCAAAATTGGTGGTTTGAGCAAGAAAGCCGTTTAGCGCATAAGGGCTGCTAGCTTGGTCAACTGGCGAGGTATAATAGCGATAGTTTGCATTCCAAACGCCATCACTCACTTCTTCAGAGTTAGCACCATAGCTCACTCCAGCTTGGTGCTGAAATGGGTTATCTTGTGCGGCAAATACTTGCGGTGTAACAAGCGCTGCAAACAGCGCAATATTGGTTAGTGTTTTCATCATATTCCCTTTTAATAGTTGTTTAACTAGGAGAACACGACAAAGCATAATAATGGTAAACCGATGGGTTTTATTTCATTCCATTGCGACCAAAACCATGGTCTTGTTATTTTCGCTCTCCTAGCCGCGGCAACAATAATCCATAAATAATAAAAAACAAAACACTATTTCTACCGAAATGAAAGCAAATATATTGAATGGCTAATATATACTCATATTGGTAATACTTTGAATCGTATTGAAACAAATACTAATACAATCGGCTAATAATCATATCTCTGAATCGAAATAGACATCATATTCCATCAATCATCCAAACGAGCTTTACGCTCGTCAAGAATCGTCATCCCTTCCGTAATTGCTCTTACCGCGCGAGATTCAAACTCGCGCTTATACAAAGTGTAAACCACCAACAATGAGGCGAACATAAACAGTATGGGATGAAAGAACCAACACAGTACTGCCATTGCAAAATAGTAGGCTCGTAAACCATTATTGTATGAATGTGCCGCTTGATCTTGCACCACCGCCATCTGTTTAGCATAACGCTGTAAGGCATCATTGCTACCATCTTGGTCGATTGGCGCTGCTCCAACCATCACATTTAAGAAGCCATACTGGCGCATAGACCAAGTAAATAGGAAAAAGGCGTACACAAAAATAAAGGTCAACAATCCAAGTTTTATTTGGATCACCGCATCGGTAGGTGCCGCACTGTAGGGAATTGATGCTATCACAAACTCTAGTCTTTCGATTTGAGCGAACAAGGTAAGCACACCAGCAAGTACCAGCATGGTGGTTGAAGCAAAAAAAGTAATATTACGTTCAAGGTTAGCTAATAGCGCCGCTTCGCCCACTCGTACTTCTCGAGTCAATAACTCATTCATCCAATGAATTCGATGCTGATGCAAACAACGGGCGATACAGTTCGTGGTCTTGGCTTTTTTGCGTGCAAAGCGGGTATAACCTATCCAACAGCTAAAAAAGCAGATCACTGCTAAAAAGTCCAGCAACATAATTGTCTATACTTACCTCTATATGTGATTAGATCCAATGTACTGCAAATACCCGTTAAACGACAACTAGCAACGACTCAGATTAGCAATTTGTAAACTTTATCTTGTCTCAAAGTGGTGATACACCAAGGTACAAATGTAAATATTTATGCTATAACGAGAAACAATCTAGTTAATAGATTTAACCGGGTAAAATAAAGGATTATTTATGATGTCACTCCCAAACAAATATCTTTGTACTTTTATCGCCTTAAGTAGCTTAGCCATTAGCGGTTGTAGCGGCGGCGGTAGTACCTCAGCAGAAACAAACTCCGGCAACACCGGCTCAATTGGCACAGGCGGAAATGGCTCAGGTTCTGGTAACGGTTCAACAACACAGTGGGTCGCTGGGGAGTTTACCCCTTATCCAACCTTAGCCAATCAATGCAGCAGTGATCAATCAGGTTCAGCTCTGACCGAGAAGCTGTGGCTGCGCTCTTGGAGCGACGACACCTATTTATGGTATTCCGAAATTTTGGATCAAGACCCCGCACCTTTTACAGTCGCAGAATACTTTGACGTTTTGAAAACCACTGAAAAAACAGCTTCAGGCGCCGATAAAGACAACTTCCATTTTTCAATGTCCACCACGGAATGGGAACAACAAAGCCAATCAGGTACGTCTGTGGGTTATGGTTTCGAATTTATTATCCAGCAAGCTAGTGCCAATCAAGATCGTAAAGTCACCATTGCATTCTCTGAGCCCAATACGCCAGCTAGCAGTGCAAATATCGAGCGCGGCGCCATTATCACCGCCATCAATGGTGTCAACATCGCCTCAGCAAGCAGCAATAGTGAAATTGATGTGCTCAATAATGGTTTATTCCCATCACAAAGCGGTCAGCAAACAGAATTTACAGTCCTTGACTTAAATGCCAGTGCCCAGCGTACAGTAACATTGACCGCACAAACAGTGATATCAACGCCAGTGCAGCAAACCCAAGTACTCGATACGCCGTCAGGTAAAGTTGGATACCTGCTATTTAATTCCCACATCGCCACTGCTGAGCGTGGGCTTTACGATGCATTCACAACCTTAAGCCAAGCAGGCATTGATGATTTGGTGCTTGATTTACGCTACAACGGTGGCGGTTTATTAGCCATGGCCAGTCAGCTTAGTTTTATGATTGCTGGTGAACAGGCCACCATTGACCGTATTTTTGAACGTACCAGTTTTAACGATAAATACCCGAATACCAACCCAGTAACTGGTGAACCACTCACCAGCATGCCATTTATCACTGAAAGCATCGGCTTTAATAGTAGCTTATTATCTGCGGGCCTTAGCCTCCCTACCTTGGACTTACCTCGGGTATTTGTGCTGACTAGCGCTGGTACTTGCTCAGCCAGTGAAGCCATCATGAACGGCTTACGTGGCATCGATATTGAAGTGATTCAAATTGGTAATACCACCTGTGGTAAGCCCTATGGCTTTTACCCTACCCCCAATTGCGGCACGACATACTTCACCATTCAGTTCCAAGGTGAAAACAACAAAGGTTTTGGCGAATATTCTGACGGGTTTTCTGCCGTTAATAACCCAACTTTAGCAAGTGAATTGCCTGGGTGTGATATCGCTGATGATTTAACTCATGATTTTGGTGATACCGAAGAAGCCATGCTCAGTGCGGCTTTATACTACCGTGACAATAACCAGTGTCCAGTGAGTATTGCTGCCAGTGCCCGTCAGCTAGGTGCGACGGTACAGTCTATTGACACATCAATGACCCTAACAGACCATCGTCAGCAAAATTTCTGGAAATCTAACCGTATTGTGACCAATATGGGGAATTAATCCATGAATCAGGCAAATACTTTCATCAAACTCAAGCCCACCGCATTGTTGTGTTTGCTCACTGCCGCTGCGGGTTGCGGTGCAACCAGCGTACCGATGACAGATGCAGCCTTGCCGGCGCTGCGCATTGACAACTCTTTGCAAGGCACCAAAGAGATCAAACAAGCCGTCGCGCAACTTTTAGCGCTCAAACAAGTCACCCTGAGTGATACTGCATTTAGCGCTGATTCAAGTATCACCATTGAGCGGCAGGCCCATAAGGTCAATGGCCAATTGATCATGGGACGCAACTATGAAATGCCACAACAGGTGAACTTACTTATTGATAGCGGACGTTGCTATTTATCCCATGAGAAAACCCAACAAAGTCAGCAACTGTTTAATATCCAGTGTCGCCCAAAGTAACTTGATGTAGCAATGAGAAAGGCTGCTATGAGAAAACCAATAAAAAGCCGCTAATTTAGCGGCTTTTTTATTGCTGGTTTTATACCAATCGGCATAAGAAAGTGATCGACTCAGCGCTATTTTTGGCAAACGAGTTCGAGACGAATAACTTAAGTCATAGTGGTGCTATTGGAAAGTTATTCAACGAAGAAATAGGCTGCCAAAAAAGCGCCCAAAGGGCGAGTTTTAGCGCTTCTGCTCCTGTGTAAACGAACTTGAACCTAGAGTCACTATGCCCTTCATTCGTTGCAAGCCACATGGTCTTGACTGTTCCAGACAGTCATAAGACATTTCCTCCATCCCTGGAGGTCAGATGTGGTGAATGTCATTAATGCACGACTATCGGGATATAGGAGGTAGAGTAACGCAGGAGCCGTTACCGAGGAGCATTTAATGACCTTGTCTCAAAAGCGCTAAACGCTCGCGGAGCGATCACATCTTTATGCTGATTGCTATTACTCACTGGACTCATCCAGTTTACGCAGTAAGTCTGCCTCGACAATTTTCAACGCAGCCAGTGCTGTCTCTACTTTGATTTCATTATTTTCAAAAAGATAAATTAAATCCACCGCCAACTTAATTTCGTCACTGGCTGAAGCTAGAGAATCATTTCCCACGATGACCAACATAGTTTGTTTGACTGATGAGGGCATAATAACAGACATCACTGCTTTCAAAGCAACAAAAAAGCCGCTAATTGCGGCTTTTTCTATCAATGAGCAAATCTATTTAAAACGTCACAGTCTGCTCTGATGTACAAGTTTGCGTACCTTCATCACACGCTTTGTACACGTATGAGCCACCACCTTTTGTACTAATGGTATCTGTATAAGTGGCACTTGCCGATGCTGTTGCAATGAAACTACCATCACGGTATATATCCACATTTGCACCCGCTGCACCACTAAAGCTTAAGTCTACTTTCTTCACTCCGCGACTCTTATAACCATCGGCAGTTAAGGTGAAGCCATCACCGCCACCATTGTCACCACCGCCGTTATCGCCACCAGCACAACCATTGGCCGTCAAGTATTGGTCAGCGGCTTTAGCCTGCACTATGCCGTAACCGAAATAGACATCCTTGCCTGCAGCGCCCGCATCCAATGCACTGGCTTTTAGCGCATGACGAATTTCCTCACCAGTACATTCACTATGATTTGACCAAACCAAAGCCGCTACACCAGAAACTGCAGGCGTAGCCATCGAAGTACCACTCATATAGCCATAATCGGAGCTACCAATACTTACTGAGGCTGAGCTTGCTGCGATTAACGCAGTGCGGTCTTCTAACGCCGCACCAACAGCAGGAATTGAAGTTGAATTAGTATCACCTAAGGTGCCATACAGCATGCCGGGTTCATTATTGATAATAATGGCACCGACCCCACCTGAGCTTTCACAATTAGCCACTTTGTCATGAAATGAGATAGCACCACGATCAATCACACAAATGTTACCGTTAGCGCCAGAATCGGTAGACTCCGCAGTCCCCATATAAAAGGTTGTACTGCTTGCAGAGCCGGTATTTTCCATGGCGCTGCTAGCATAGTCAACAGCGTCCGCTGACATACTCGATGATGTTGCCATCCCTGCAGGATAAGTTGATAAGGTATCTACCCCACCCGCGGTCACCTCAACACAAATAGTTTCATCTTCACTAGCACGTTTACCACGGCCTGAAACACAGCTAGGGAATTGAGAAAAATTAGCAATGTCGTTATTGGCATCGTTAGCACCAATCATCATCACTGATGGGTAACCGGCAGGATAAGAGCGTACGCTATTACCATCGTTACCTGCTGCGGCCAACACTAGACCGCCCGCATCACTAAAAGCTTGAAATGCATTCGATTCAGTTGAGTTAGATCCACCACCACCTAAACTCATACTAATAATATTTGCACCGGCGTTACTACAAAGATTGGCCGCATGGGCGAGATCGGAAGAATAACCCCAGCCCTCAGCATTAAATACTTTAATAATATGCATATCAACGCCAGGCGCCATACCGACTACACCGAGGTTATTGTCGGCCGCACCTACAGTACCAGCAACATGGGTACCGTGAGGGCCACCATGCTCATTC
Source organism: Shewanella waksmanii (assembly GCF_043643685.1). Taxonomy (GTDB): domain Bacteria; phylum Pseudomonadota; class Gammaproteobacteria; order Enterobacterales; family Shewanellaceae; genus Shewanella; species Shewanella waksmanii_A. Next base: position 49,994 of record NZ_JBHZSN010000002.1, on the reverse strand, counting down.
CAGTTTCCTGTACCTGAATCATTGTCACCAGTTATATTATTCCAAACAAAGTCTGGGTTACTGGCATCTAGACCTGAATCAATAACGCACACCTTCATTCCAGCGGCAGCATTATAAGTTAATTGATCAGCCTGAGATTGATATACTGCATAGGGCGTTAACTGTTGCGACATGGGATCGCCAATATCGTCAGCAAACGACATTAATTGTCGACGTTGATCCACTTCAACAAGCTTCACATGTGGATTGTTCAACAACCCTTTCACTTGCGTTAAATCTTTACCTGCAAAGGTGGCGGCAATAAAGCCGTCACCTTCAATATGAACTTCTGCACCTAGCTGCTTGGCTAGCGCTTTCACAACACCTTTGCCATTATTCTCGACCTGAATAATATAGCGGCTATCGTCGGCTTGAACCTGGGCAGAGCAGCACAATCCAACAGCTAACAATGCACCAGCGACTTTGGTTAATCTCATAAAGCATCTCCATTATATTTTTTGTGTAATTAGAGCTACATAAATCAACGTAAAAGCACAAAAAACTACAAGTCATCACCTAATCAATTTATTCAACTTAATTTGCGCTCCATCTTCAAACCTAGCAAACATACATTTATTTAACAAACCAAAAACAAAATAAACACAAATGTAAAGATTGAGTCAGCGCACAATGATGTTAAGCGAAGATGCTATAGATCTTTGATATTTATAACCTTTCAAATTTCATATAAACAAGAGAGATATTAAAAAGAAGGCAATGCTGCCTTATTTATCAACCATTTGATTGATTTGTATAGCAACCTTTACAGACTAAATAACTAGGTTAATCCGGCACCACTTTATAACCACGCTGGTGCAATATTTCATGTAGCTCTTGCGCGGCGAGACAATCTAAATTCAACCACACCCCGACGGTCAACTCACGCAGGTAACTGGTAGAAAACTGATACTCGTTAGCATCAATACCGTTTTCACCAAAAAAAAGTTCGCCGGAATATTTATCCCCAAAAGCAAAGTCCACTCGGCCTTTAACTAATAGCATCATGCCTTGATTGATGGTTTCAACATTAAACATTTCTAGGCCAGCATCAGCTAACAGCTTACCGACACCATCTCGAGACAATGCCCGTAAATAAGCGACCCGCTTACCTTTAAGTTCGGAAAGTTGTTGCCAAGCAAATGTACTTCCTTGCCGCCGGCGATATAAGCCCAATAGCACAGCCTCATCAGATAAGCTCATCAGGACTTTGGTCGCAGTTTGCTCAGCAGCAGGATAAAAACTGGCACACCAGTCACTGCTCTTAATGGTTTGATGGGCGCGTGCAGGCGGCAAAAACAATGGCTGGATTTCAAAATCACTGCCGGCAATGGCTTGTCGTAATAAATCAAACGCCACACCATGTTTAGGCGAGCTATTTTTTTCAGTGAAATAGGGATAATCAACAGCGACAACTTCTAGCGGCTGAGCCTCGACCATAGCACTGAACATCGCCATGACACTTAACACCACCGCGGCTAGCCATCCTAATATTCGAAACAAAATCAATCCCTAATCGGCTGTAGTTGCTTCAAATATAGCAGCCCCTTTGCGGCGGTATCAGAAAAACTGAATTCAGAAAACCGAGCTAGCTGTGCAAATTAACTGCATTTAATCGGCGTTTGACTTTTGTCTGCCCGCAGCCCTAGATATACTGACGAAGAAACATCAACATAAAATCGAGAGCAGCATGGAAAACAGCGCCAGCAATAAAACGCAAAAATTAGATTTCTCTGCCATTAACAGCACCACAGCCAAATCGTTTAATGAACAGAAAAACCTCATCAAACGCCTCTTTAAAGGCAATACCGTACTATGCCAAACTTGCCAGCAGCCGTTACAATTATTGGTGCCAACGGAAAAAGCTCAAACCGGCGTTTACGGCGTGTTTTGCAAGAAAAAATGTACCGATATTCATTTAGAGATGGAATTAATTTAAAAGCAGGCTCACTATGAATGCTGCCATTGTTGGGGCCACAGGCCTAGTAGGTCAAATACTACTTGAGACCATGATCTCAAGCGGCCTCTATGAGAATATCTGGGTTGTCGGTAGGCGCCGCCCAGCAATTGAGCACTCGCTTATCACCTTCAGCCAGAGCGAATTAACCGACATCTGTGCGCTTACGCCCCCTTTTGCTATTCACCACAGCTACTGCTGCTTAGGCACCACCATTAAACAAGCTGGTAGCCAAACACAATTTATCGCTGTTGATAAAACTGCAGTATTGGATTTTGTCGCCGTATGTAAAGCGCAAACGAACTTAGTGATCACCGCATTAGGTGCCAACCGCCATAGCAAGGTGTTTTATAACCGCATTAAAGGCGAGGTAGAACAAGCACTCATCCTGCACTGCCAAAAGCAGCAAAGTAAGCTGGTATTATTTCAGCCTAGCTTACTACTCGGTAAGCGTCCCCAGCAGCGAACATTAGAAGACTTCGGCCAAGCGCTCATGCCTTACTTGCAGTGGCTGATGGTCGGCAAACTACAGCAGTATCAACCCATCGCAGCAGAGACTGTCGCTAAGGCCATGTTGCAACACAGCCAAATACTGCTTAGCAAACCCGTCAATATCGTCAACAACCAACAGATGTTGGCGCTAAAATAGTATTTAATCATCGGTTATCATGAAACTCAGTCGCAGGCTCAAAGCCATTGCCAACCTTATCGGTCCACAACCAGCACAAGTGTGGGATTGCTGCTGCGATCACGGATATTTAGGCGCGGCACTGCTCAGTCGCGGCCACAAGGTTCATTTTGTTGACGTGGTAGCCGATATCACCGATGCCCTAACGGTTAAGCTCAATCAATTCTTTGCTGTTGAAGATAAACAATCACCACCATGGACTGTTCACTGCATTGATGTTGCCCAATTACCACTGGCAAATTATCCAACTAAGCGGCCAGTTATCATCGTCATCGCCGGGATTGGTGGTGAGTTAATGCGTGATCTGTTGCTCGATTTGCAACCAGTACTCAATCAATTGAACGCAGCAATTTCATTGATATTGTGCCCAGTAAACCATGCCTACCTTGTAAGAGCGTTTTTATCTGAGCAGGTTTATTACTGTGATAACGAATTACTCATAGAAGAAAACAAACGCTTTTACGAAATCATGCACATCACTACGCAGCCTAATCGCCAAAACCAAGGCTACAGGGTTTCAAAAGTAGGCCGTAAAATTTGGCAGTCATCTCACTTGCCAGCGAACCTGCAAGATATTGCTAAACGTTATCATTGCAAGCTTATTAGCCATTACCAACGCCAGCTCATTGGTGCCAACAAAGCAGCAGATGTTATAGAACAGCAGCGTTTACAAACCATACTCAGTGCCTATGGTGATGTCACATTAGACTAGCGCCTTGCACTATGGCAGTTTTGCCAAGATCGTTACTATTTGGTCACTTTAGTTTACGCTGACTTGTCATTCAGCATCAGCAAGGTATAGTGACCCCCTTTTGGCCCTAGCTTACATCACATGCGCTTACTTCAAACTCATATTCATCCGGACCTTACTGCGCCATTTGGCAAGCAGTTTTACCGAGCCGCCGCTCGGGCAATTGTGTTAAAAGGCGACGATATTCTGTTAATGTACACTCGGCGCTATGACGACTATAGCCTACCTGGTGGTGGCGTTGATATTAATGAAGATATTCAATCTGGGCTAGTGCGTGAGCTTGCTGAAGAAACTGGTGCCAGCAACATCAAAATCGTCGCGGAGTTTGGCCGTTACAAAGAACTCAGGCCTTGGCATAAAGCTGATTATGACTGTGTTGATATGGAATCATTTTGTTATGTCTGCACCATTAACGAGCAGCTTGGGCAGACACAGCTAGAATCACATGAAATTAGCAATGGTATGCAGCCCGTATGGATAAATATCCATCAAGCGATTGAGCACAATTTAGATATCATAGCCAGCAGCCCTAAAAAAGGCCTGTCGATTACTCGAGAGACCTTTCTGCTACAAAAAATTGTTGAAGAGCTGGTGTAAACCGATTTGCTAGTCGTTAAAAATTAACAAAAAAATTAATTATCATGGCATTGACAATATCGATAAAGAAACCACACACCAAAGGCACAATAATGAACGCGCGGTGGGCGGCACCATACTGCTGAGACACCGCAGTCATATTGACAATGGCCGTTGCGGTCGAGCCTAAAGTCACCCCGCCAAAGCCTGAACAAATCACCGCAGCTTCATAGTCCTTACCCATAGCACGAAATACGATAAATACCGTAAACAGTATCGATAACAATACCTGTAAGCCCATCACAACAGAGATATACAGCAGGCTACCTTCTAGCTCCCAAATCTTCAGCCCCATCAATGCCATGGTCAAAAACATACCTAAACAAATATCTTGAATAAGCGTCAGGCCTCTACCCGCTTCTTCTAAGTATGTACTGTGCTGATTGCCGCGGCGCGCCAAAACAAAACGGCCAAAGTTACCAATGATAATACCCGCCAGTAAACAGGCCACAAACAAGGGCAATTTCAATCCAGCTTCTGATAAGCCAAGGTCGATAAAGTAACCCATTATCAAAGTGACATTGAGCCATAACCAAGCCCGCAATACCCCGAAATAGTCGACCGATAGGCTTTGACTCGCACCATGGCTTGAACCGATATCTAGGTCACTGTCATGACTTGCGGTTAATTGATGACGCTTCATCAAGTAAGCTGCGATAGGACCACCAATCACACACGCAGAGATCAAGCCAAGGGTGTTAGATGCAATCCCCAACTCAGCGGCATTACTGATCCCAAGCTCTTCAACGAAAGTAGGTGTCCAGGCCATTGCTGTCCCCACCCCACCGATAAGCGAAATAGAACCCGACATTAACCCCGCTTTAGGGTCTAAGCCGAACAAACTCGCCACACTGACACCCATGACGTTTTGAATGAAGATAAACCCGCTGGACAGCAACAATAAGATCAATAAAGGCTTACCGCCTTTCAGCAAGGTGGCGATATCTGCTTTCAAGCCAATACCGGCGAAAAAGTACAATAACAGGATATCTCTCACTTCTAAGTCGAACTCAACTTGCAAATTAAAGCCATAATACAGCACCCCAACAATAGCCGCGCAGGCAAAGCCACCCACTACTGGCTCTGGAATACTGTATTTACGTAATAACTCATAGCGGCCAATGATGTTTTTACCCACGAACAGCGCAATAATCGCTAAGGTAAATGATACAAAATCCTGAATCTCAACTATTTCTGGTTCCATGTAATCAATTCCTATCTAAACATCCAGTTAGTTTACAAAATGCTTATACAATGACAAACACCATCGCGCATTTAAATTACGGTTTTCGATGTCACTGCGACCGAATAAAAACCTCAGTTTACGAGTAACTTACAGCACAATTCACCATTGCGCATATTCTTGCCTATCCTGCTGCGACTTAATTCACAATTTGCTCATGGCGATCGTTACCTTAAACCACCGCTTGAAAAATCACACTATCAAATGCTAATAGGGCGATAACTTATTGTTAACCCATGCAGAAATGGGTGATGCCGAATAGTCGTTAAATAGTTAAATTTCAGTTAAATGCAATATTTATGCTTGCTGAATTATTTTCGATAGCGGAGTATTTTTTGTCCTACAAACGGACACAGAAAACACTAAGGAAGGCGAGTATCACAATAAATATGAAGGTAACGGTTATGTTCAAAACGCTCTCAGGTCGGATTTTCATCGGCCTATTCGCTGGGTTATTACTTGGCACACTAATCCAATATGGCTTTTCCGCCAGCGAATTTGCCAATGGCACATTAGTTGACATCGCCTCAGGTGCAGGCAGCATGTTCGTGCAGTTGATTATGATGCTCGTTGTTCCGCTGGTGTTTTTCTCCATCGTCACCGGCATTGTTGAATTACAAGACCTAAAATCATTTGGCCGTCTTGGAAGCAAAACCTTTGCACTTTACTTAATTAACACCATCGTTGCCATCGTCGTTTCAATTGGCCTTGCATTGTGGATTGCGCCAGGTGCTGGCATGCAGCTTACTGGCGATCAAGAGGCTAGCTTAACTTCTACGGCGCTACCAAACTTCATCGACATGATAGTCAATATCATCCCAAGCAACCCAGTTAGAGCCTTTACCGAAGGCAATATGCTCCAAATCATCTTTATGGCCTTACTCACCGGCGGCATTATCAAAGCCTTAGGAGATGAAGTAAAACCTGCAGTGGCATTTTTCCAATACGGCAATAAAATCATGTTGAAAATGATCACTGTTGTCATGCAGATTGCACCTATTGGTGTGTTTGCTTTGATGGTCAAGCTCGGCGCCACCTTCGACCCTTCTGCATTTATCAGTGTACTTAGCTATATCGCTGTCATTGTTGGGCTATTGGCTTTCTGGGCGCTGATTGTATATCCATTTGTCGTTAGCATGACCACCAATATCAGTGCCGCAGAATTTCGCCGTAAAACCCGTGAGCAATTCCTGTTTTCACTATCAACAGCAAGTTCTAACGCCACCATCCCAGTCACCATGCGCACACTGACAGAAAAGCTCGGTGTAAAACGCTCTGTTGCAGGGTTTGGAGTGCCAATGGGCGCAACCATGAACATGAGCGGTGCAGCCATTTATATTACCGTTGCCGCTTTCTTTGTCGGCAATGCATTTGGCACACCTATCACCATGGAACAAATTCCAGTACTTGCTTTTAGCGTGTTCCTGCTATCAATCGGAGCCGGTGGCGTCCCCGGTGGTGGTATTGTCATGATTGGCGTATTGATCCATCAAATGGGCTTACCCGTTGAAGCGATAGCTCTGGTTGCTGCGCTAGACCGAATCATTGATATGTTCTGTACCAGTACCAATGTTGTGGGTGACAGTGCGGTCGTGACCATCGTTGACCATACCGAAGCCCATGAAGCTGAAACCGACAACTTAACGGCAAAAACAGCGTAAAACAAACGCTCATTCGCCCAAGTAAACATCCCGCCTCCCATGGCGGGATGTTTGCCTTTATACGCTTAAATTTGCTAACTCAATAAAGGTCGATGAATTTTCCTGTAACGACCAGCCCCAAACAATACGTTAGCGTCAAACCTTAGCAATACATAAACACCACGGCAAAGTGACTAACCCTCTGCTATCAGAGGGTTGCAGCACGCTACAGCACTGTCAATTTAGCTGATTAAAAAAGGGGCTACCCAAGCTGTTAATAACGTGTTAACGTAAAAAATGTAAGCGGTTACATTTTTACGTTAACAGATTTTACTATGGGGCAAAGGACATGGAAAACCCACATTCGCTGCAGCCACTCTCATTGAAAGAGAAAGCCGGGTATGCGCTTGGCGATATGGCGTCCAATTTCTATTGGCGAGTGTTCGACCTGTTCCTGTTTATTTTCTATACCGATGTATTTGGTCTTGCTCCAGCAGCCGTTGGCACCATGATGTTAGTGACCCGCATTATCGATGCGGTATCCGACCCCTTTATGGGAGCTTTAGCTGACCGCACCCAAACTCGCTGGGGCAAGTTTCGTCCTTACCTGTTATGGGGGATTTTGCCCATCACCGCAGCTGGGGTACTCACTTTCACGGTGCCCGATGTGTCTGAACCTGGCAAACTGATTTGGGCCTATGCTACCTACATTTTCATGATGTTAGCTTATACCTTTATCAACGTACCCTATGGGGCATTAATGGGTGTGATCACTGGCAATAGCCAGCAACGCACCACGCTCACTAGCTTTCGATTTATAGGTGCCTTCTCTGGCGGCACTTTAGTAGCATATTTAACTCCAGAGTTGGTTGATCTTTTTGGCGGCAGGGATGAAGCGTTAGGCTGGCAGCTCACTATGATGTTTTATGGTGTGCTTGCCAGCTGTCTTTTTGCCATCAGTTTTTTCACAACCAAAGAGCGCATCTCGCCACCGGCAAAACAGTCAAGCCCGGTCAAACAAGATTTAATTGATTTAAGCCAAAACAAGCCTTGGTTAGTATTGTTTAGCCTGGCATTGATCATTATGCTCACTATCTCTCTTCGCGGCAGTAGCGGCACCTTTTACTTCAAATACTATGTTGAGCGTAGCGACCTAATCGGCGCATTTTCTATGGTCTACATGCTATCACTCGCCGTTGGCGCCGCTATCACGCCGTTGCTCACACGCTACATAGATAAAAAGCGTTTACTGATGTGGCTAATGATTATTGTCACAGTATTATCGACGTTATTTTATTGGGTACCCGCAGATCAAATCGCCTGGATGTTTGCTTTACAAATCGGTATCGGATTGTGTCTAGGCCCTAAATCGCCCTTAGTGTTTTCTATGTATGCTGATAGTGCTGACTACAGCCAATGGCGCACCGGACGTCGTGCTACGGCGATGATTTTCTCAGCCGCTTCGTTTTCTCAAAAACTGGGTGGTGCATTAGCTGGCGGCATGATTGGCTGGATGCTCGCTACCATGGGCTATGTTGCCAACACCGAACAGTCTGCTGACTCACAGCAAGGCATTGTGTGGTTAATGACGTTACTGCCAGCATTGTTTGCACTGATATCGGTATTCATTATTCGTTTGTATCCACTTAACAACAGCAAAATGGATTCGATCCAACAGGATCTATTTGTGCAGCAAAACAAGGCTTAACTATGTCTAACGCCCTGCCCTATGTCGTCAAACAGGATCACATCGCGTTACACAGTCCAACACGTCTGCCAAACGCCAGCCACTTCCTTTGGAATAACCAAATGATGCTGCATGTTAATTGTCGTGGTTTTGCTACCGGACAATTCATGCAACCTGAGCCGGCCAAATACGCCCATGGACCCGCTTTATCGGCCACCACCTTCATGCAACCGGAGCATCATTACTATGCCCATCACCCAGGACGCTTCTTTTACCTAAAAGATGAAGACACAAAGCAGACCTACTCGCTGCCATTTGAGCCGATGCGTAAACAACCTGATAAGTTCGAATTCAAGGTGTATTCCCATCAACTCATTTGGACTATTGAAGTGCTTGAAGTGGTGATTGAAATATGCCTAACACTGGCCACAAATGACGCTGCGGAGCTCTGGCAGGTAAGCTTAAAAAATATCTCTGATAGTCCCAAGCGCCTCAGCCTTTATCCCTATTTTAGTATTGGGTATATGTCATGGATGAACCAAGGCGCAGACTTTAATCAATCACTTAATGCGGTTGTTGCACACAGTGTCACACCTTATCAAAAAGTGGCTCAGTATTATCAGCAAAATCAATTCAAGGATAAAACCGCACTGATTGCCGCGCAGCCACCTTGCAGCTGGACAACCCACGCGAACGGTTTTGAGGGTTTAGGCGGCCTAAACAACCCCGATGCACTACAACAAAGCTGTCTTGCCAATTCGCCAAGTTGCTATGAGCCGCCTATTGCCGTATTACAATACCGACTGCAATTAGAGCCAAAGGCCAGCAAACAATACCAATTTGTATTTGCCCCAGCCAAAGATGAGCAAGAGATTGAGCAGCTAAAAAACAGATACCTCAACAATGGGTTTGACCAACATCTTGCTGACTATCAACACTACCTCGCTCGAGGACAAGGTTCGTTAGCAATAAAAACCGCAGATAGCCAATTTAATCAAATCATTAACCAGTGGTTGCCTAGGCAAGTCTTTTACCATGGCGATGTCAATCGCCTCAGTACAGACCCTCAAACCCGCAACTACTTACAAGATGCGCTGGGGATGTGTTATGTCGATGCGAACATCAGTCGGCAGGCATTTGTTACTGCACTGTCACAGCAACATCGCAATGGCGCCATGCCAGACGGTATTTTGTTGCACAAAGATGCTTGCTTAAAATATATCAACCAAGTTCCCCATACTGACCATAACGTATGGTTGCCTATTTGCTTGCGAGCCTATTTCAATGAAACAGCAGATTACGCCCTGCTGCGGCAAACCGTGCCTTTTAGCGATGACGAACAAACCATCAGTGTGTTCGACCATATTGAGCTGGCGCTAGACTATCTAATATCTAAACGAGATCACCGCGGACTTAGCTATATCGAACAAGGCGATTGGTGCGATCCGATGAACATGGTCGGACATAAAGGTAAAGGCGTGTCGACTTGGTTAACCCTAGCCAGCGCCTATGCCCTGCAGCAATGGGCCAGTATTTGTGATGATATCGGCCTTGATGTGCAAGCAAAGCAACATCGTGAACAGGCTCGTCAACTTAACCATGCTGTCAATCAACATTGCTGGGATGGCCACTGGTACAATCGCGGCTTTACCGATGATGGTCGCGCATTTGGTAGCGCAAGCGACGCTCAAGGTGAGATATTTCTCAACCCACAAAGTTGGGCACTGCTGGCAAATACCGCAGACACGGATAAACAAACAAAGCTATTAAGCGCCATTAAACACAAATTACATACGCCTTACGGTGCCATGATGCTTGCACCCAGTTTCACCCACATGCATGAAGATATTGGCCGTGTCACGCAAAAATACCCCGGCACGGCAGAGAATGGGGCTGTGTACAATCACGCCAGCGCATTTTATGCCTATGGCCTTTGCAAAATCGGCGAATATCAAGCGGCGTTCGATCAGCTTTCACTCATGTTGCCTAACTTGGCTGATGCTGAGGTGCGTGATCAATTACCCAACTTTATCCCTAATTACTATCGCGGTGCCTATCATCAAATTCCTAGTCATGCTGGCCGCTCCAGTCAACTGTTTAATACTGGCACCGTCGCTTGGGTTTATCGCTGCCTTATCGAGGAGATCATCGGCTTAAGCGGCCATAAAGGCGACTTAGTGGTCGCTCCCCATCTACCTAAACAGTGGCAATATATTCAACTAACCCGCCATTTTGCGGGGGCACAATTTGATGTCACCATAAAACAAGCTCAAGTAAAAGAAGGCCAAATTACCCTAGATGGACAACGCATAAACACTAATCGCATCACTAACATTGTGCCTGGGCAGCGATACCAACTTGAAGTGATCCAACCTAAGCTTGATAGTCACCCCTGTGCTCAAGCCCCTATGACATCGGCCGAGACTTGCTAGTATGGGGAGTTCCACACCTCAGCTAATCATTATTATGGGCATAAGCGGCAGTGGTAAAAGCCTACTTGCTAAGCTGTTAGCCAAGCAGCTCAACGCCTGTTTTTTAGATGCCGATGATTACCACAGCCCAGAAGCCAAGCAAAAAATGGCCAACGGGCATCCTTTAACCGAGCAAGATCGTGCGCCATGGATCGCTCGGTTAATCGCAAAAATAGCCACTAAACTGCAGCAAGGTACTCCTTGTGTTATGGCATATTCAGGACTAAAAGCTCACCATAGGCAACAATTCATACCACTGTGCAATACAGCCTGTTTCATTCACCTTGACCCGGCTGAAGCGGTGATAAAATCGCGATTATCTGCACGGCAAAACCACTTCTTCAACCCTAATTTGCTGGCCTCGCAAATCAGCGCTTTTGAGGCGCCCGAGCAGCAAGAAACCCTATATCGTATTGACCAAGATTTGCCCCCAGAGCAATTATTGCAGCACGCCATGGAGATCATCGATGCGCACAAACAATATTAATGGGTACTCGCTGTTTCGCCCTATGGTTATCGGACTTTGCTTAGTCATACTGGCATTTTCTACCAGAGCCAATTACCAAGCGCCTTATACGACAACACCTCCGAATATAGACGGTCAAATCGATGCCAAACTATGGAATAACGCGCCTTGGCTTGCCATCAATAAGCCGATTATCGGACCACTGCCTGACGAACAAGACTTCAGTGGTAAAGTGCGTCTTATGTGGGACCAGCAATACCTGTATTTACAGGCTGTGATTAGTGATGATGTGATATTTGATCAATACGCCAATCCGTTACATCGCTATTGGGATGATGACTGTTTGGAGCTATTTGTCGATGAAGATAATAGTGGTGGCTTGCATCAATATAATTTCAATGCATTTGCTTATCATGTCGCGGTTGATAATCAAGTCGTCGATTTTGGACCAGGAGAAACTGCCCAAGCCAAAGGCGGGCCGATGTTGTTCAATGACCATATTCATAGCCGTTGGCAAAGGAGCAAACAATCTCCCCATCACATCGTTTGGGAACTTGCAGTAAAGATCTACTCAGATAAATACTCAGTACATGAGCCTGCAAGTCAGCACCACGCTAGGGTCACGCTCAGCCAAAATAAGGTGATGGGCTTTATGCTGGCCTATTGTGATAACGATGGGGCAGAATCTCGCCAGCACTTTATTGGCACCCATGAGATAACGCCTATCAACGGTGATAAAAACCTGGGTTACATCACCGCTGATGTTTTTGGCCAATTAACCTTGGTAAAATGACTGTAGCTCACCTGCACGGCTTGATGCTAACGATGATACTTGGTGATAAAACGGTCTAACTGGTTGCCAAATGCTTGCTTTTCACTTGCGCCTATCGCCGCCGGCCCGCCAGTTTGTACACCGCTGGCACGCATGGTATCCATAAAGTCGCGCATATTTAAAATCGACTTAATATTATGTTCGGTATAGAGCTCACCGCGAGGGTTAAGCGCAAAGCCGCCCTTATCAATCACTTCAGATGCGAGCGGAATATCAGCGGTTATCACTAAATCTCCGCAACTTAAACGCTTAACAATTTCATCATCAGCAACATCAAAACCGGACGATACCGTGACCATTTTAATATAGGGCGATGGCGGTACTCGCATACTGTGATTGGCTATCAAGGTTGTTGGGACTTTAGCCCGGTCTGCGGCGCGAAATAATATTTCTTTTATCACAGTGGGACAAGCGTCCGCATCAACCCAAATATTCATCATTTTTACCTAAATTACTGTCGGTTATTCAGCGTTGCCGCTTGATATTGAATGACGGCGACTATATCACAACTTCTCAATGGCGATCGAATCAGTCAATCAGCCCTAATCTCTGAAATGAGCCATAAAACGCGACCTGCGCCACTGTCACTGCCTTGGCATTTATGTTAGTTTGGCTGATGGATGAGATTCTAAAGCGCATTACGAAAAATGCTGCTAAATCATGGTGCGGACAATAGAAGTCATCCCTGCTAAACAGGTATTGATGACAGCGAACAGTGCCAGGTAATCACTTTAAGGACCCTTCATGTTTGATAAGCATTGCTTAGGCTTCCTCCACCAATTAGCCAACAACAATAATCGACAATGGTTTAAAGCGCATCAAGACCAATATGAAGCGCAAGTGCGTGGGCCCGCATTGCAGTTTATTGAAAACATGGGTCCCCATATCAATGAGCTGTCGCCGCGCCTCAATGCCGTAGCAAAGAAAGTGGGTGGCAGCTTAATGCGTCCCCAACGTGATGCACGGTTTAGTAAAGATAAAACACCGTACAAAATTAATGTCGGTATTCAATTTAGACATTTTCAGGGCAAAGATGTCCACGCCCCAGGTTTATATCTGCATATTGCTAATGATGGCTGCTTCATAGGCGCTGGCATTTGGCATCCAGACAGTAAAGCACTCAACCAAATCCGCACCTGTATCGACGAAAACCCTCGCGCTTATACTAAGGCACTTGAAGCGCTCACAAAGGGGCAATTTGAAATGCAAGGAGACAGCCTGATCCGGCCTCCAAAAGGATTTGATAAGCATCATCCACTTATCGATGAGCTCAAGCGCAAAGATTTCATTGCTATCAGGCCATTTACCGCTGAGCAGCTCTATCAAGACAATTTTGAACAATGGTGCGCTGTGCAGTTTGCCCACACGCAAAAGCTGATGAGTTACCTCTGCTTTGCACTTGGACTCGATTATTAAATCAGTGCACGACATGTGTCATCACTGCTACCGGGTTGAAAAACTCGCCTTGGTGACTAAAACTTATAAGAATGTGGCCCCAGTGAGCTGATAGTTCGCTCACTAACAGAGGAAACCTATTACTAACAAAATCCATTTTTCGCTAACTAATGAAATTCACTCCCATCGAATGATAACCGTTCTAACTGAGGATAAATGACCACCAATAAAGATAAATACAGTATTGATAACACCGACTACACCGTCGGCCAAGATAACATCCAAAAATGGGGGTTTGATGTTCACAACCCGGTGTTTGGTATCAGCGCCTCCTTAATCAGCCTGTTTCTGGTTGCCATACTTATCGTTGACCCCGCCACCTCCAAAGCCGCATTAGATGGCGTGAAAAACACAATCATCAATAGTTTTGATGGCCTATTCATGTGGTCGGCCAATATTTTTGTGTTGTTTTGCATCACTATGATCATCTCACCATTTGGCAAAGTGAGATTGGGGGGCACCCAAGCTAAAGCCGATTACTCATTACTGTCCTGGATAGCCATGCTATTTGCTGCGGGAATGGGAATTGGCCTGATGTTTTGGGGCGTTGCCGAACCAGCAGCTTACTTTACCGGCTGGTTTGAAACCCCACTAAATGTCACCCCCAACACCCCTGAAGCCGCTAAGTTAGCATTAGGTGCAACCATGTTCCATTGGGGCCTGCATCCATGGGCGATTTATGGCGTGGTGTCACTTTCTCTTGCTTTCTTTGCTTATAACAAAGGACTGCCGCTATCAATGCGGTCAGTATTTTACCCAATACTGGGCGATCGAACTTGGGGTTGGCCTGGACATATCATCGATATTCTCGCAGTACTGGCAACCCTATTTGGCTTGGCTACTTCATTAGGGCTCGGTGCACAGCAAGCAGCCAGTGGTTTTCATCATGTATTCGGGTTTGACAACGGCTTAATGCTGCAAATCGGCATCATCTTTGTTATCACGTTAGTGGCGGTTGTCTCAGTGATGCGCGGCATCGACGGTGGTGTAAAAATCATCAGTAATATCAATATGCTACTCGCCCTAGCCTTAGTCGTTTTTGTTGCCTTAGTCTCGTTTGCTGTGGCGATGGGAACCATTCCAACAACGATCATGGGTTACCTTGAGAATATCATTCCGCTAAGTAACCCTATCGGTCGTGAAGACCAAGCGTGGATGCATGGCTGGACTGTTTTCTATTGGGCTTGGTGGATTTCATGGTCACCTTTCGTGGGCATGTTCATCGCGCGTATTTCTCGCGGCCGCACGATTCGTGAATTCATGATAGCGGTACTTATCGTCCCCACTCTAGTGACGATCGTTTGGATGTCGGTATTTGGCGGTGTAGCAATTGATCAAATCGTCAATAAAGTCGGCACCTTAGGTTCACAAGGCCTAACAGAAGTGCCTCTCGCCATGTTCCAAATGTTTGATGCATTGCCCATGGGCAGTATCTTGTCACTCATTGCGATTATCTTAGTCTTAGTATTCTTTGTGACCTCGTCAGACTCAGGGTCCTTAGTGATTGACAGCATCACCTCAGGTGGCAAAGTCGATGCACCAGTGCCACAACGGGTATTTTGGGCATTCATTGAAGGTGCCATTGCCGCAGGCTTAGTTTGGGTTGGTGGCACGCAAGCTATCGAAGCGCTTCAAGCTGGGGCGATTTCCACCGCCCTGCCTTTCACACTGATTTTATTGGTGATGTGCTTGAGCTTAATCATGGGACTAAGAACCGAGCCGCGTCGCTAGTCACAACAATGGGATAATACCAAAGCCAAGCCATTAGCGGCTTGGCTTTTTGCTATCTGCTGACGTTAAATCAACTAAATGGTCAAGCAGTGACTATAGCCACAGTTTCTTAATGGGGGTATCAGCACTAAAGTGGTATTGAATTTGCGCTTGAAGTAACTCAGCAGTCGCCACAGCATCGGTTACCGCATCATGGGGGGGGTAACTCGGCAAGTGATAGCGACTGCGGGTATTGGCTAAGCGCAGTGAAACCGGACGCTTTAGCCTAAACCAGTCGAAAAAAACCGACCGCTTAGCTTGTTGAATATCCGCTTCAATCTGCATGGTATCAATGAGTGGAAACACGATCCCTTCATTGATTAAGCTGCGAAGGGCGGCATCAAAAAAGTCGCGCTCTATTCGCCGGTAATGTACCACCACGACTTTACCCGCCAGTTCATCTAGCAACTGCTCTAGAATTCTAAGTAGATCCGGAGCACCTTTTAAATCAGAATGGGTAATGCCATGAATAATCACCGACTCTTCTTTTAGCTTATCTTCTGGTGTAACAAACCAATGCTTTGCTTGACGACATAACACTCGTTGCAAAGTAAAAGGCACTAAGCCAATACTGATAATACTGTTTTGACGCGCATCCAGTCCGGTCGTTTCAAAATCTAGAGCAACAAATTGGATATCTTTTAACGGCGTTTCACTGTCATAGGTGCCAACTTGGTAAAAGCTCTGCAGCCTCGCATCAGTGCTTTGACGCTGCTTAACTTGCAAAAAAGCTTGCCAATTTAGCACCTCTTGATTAGTAAAGTTCTCCATTACTTGGCTGCCTGCATACTGTTAGCACTATAGCGGAACTTCAAAAAGTTCTGCGCACTGCTTAACACCAAAAACGCATCTTTGAGATTACGCCGTTCAAAATCCGACATATTCTCCGGCTCAATGTTATTGTCTGGTTCTTGCTGCGCTTCAATATCCAGTGCTTGGTGACGAATACGCACCAGCGAGATTAACTCCATCGCATGTTGTAAGTCCTTACCCTTCGATGGCGGTAGAATCCCCGCCTCAATAATATCTTCAAGGCGATCAAAAGAGTTTTGATGTTGCGAGCCGATAGCCAGCGCATGTACCCGGATTAAATCTGCCAATGGCGCGGTGCCACGTCGTTTTAAATTTATCGAGTTATTGTGGCGGCCATCCTTCTCCATCACAAAATCTCTAAAGAAGCCTAAAGGTGGCGTTCTACTCAGCGCATTCCTTGCTAAACAAGCCAAAAATCGATTATTTTTCTTTGCCTTACGTAAGATAAATGCATTAAGTTGTTCGGCCCATTTAGGCCGGCCATAGACCCCATAAAGGTCAAAGAAAATAGAGCAGTTCAATAGGGCCTGCGGGTTGGGATTATCAATCCAATCGGCAAAACAGGCCTCCCACTGGCCTTGGGTTTTACGATACTCAGGGTTGGTCGCCATGATATCGCCACTGCAATAGGTGTAGCCGCACGCAGCTAAGCCGTCGCAGACAAAGTGCGCTAACTGCTCAAAGTATTCACCGTGGAGTTCCTGCTGATAGTCATTATCTAAAATAATGGCATTATCTTGATCAGTCACAATCAACTGCTCGTCACGCGCCATTGAACCTAGCGCTAAAAAGCAATAAGGCACAGGCGGCGGGCCTAACTTCTCTTCCGCCAGTTCTAACAAACGCTGCTTAAAACTTCGGCCTATTTCTGACATCGCCCTACCCACCATATGTGAGTTAGCGTCTTCGTTAACCATACGCACAAAGCAATCTTTGAGCTGTGCCGAGAGGACCACCAGATCCTCAACACTGTTTTGCTGAAAAATACTGCTTACGATCAGCAAGCTGTTCTGTGATTCGTAGCGAATAATATCGGTTACTTCAATGAGACCGACAGGCTGGCGATTTCTTAACACTGGTAGATGATGCACGTTATAGCGCAACATCAATAACATTGCCTCAAAAATATAGGCGTTGTGATCCAGCGAAATCAGCTCTGTCGACATCACCTCTTCCACGGGCGTATCAACGGCTAAGCCATCTGCCACCACTTTTGCACATAGGTCACGCACAGTGATAATGCCCACAAAGCTATTGCCCCCCTCATCGGCCAAATTGGGGTCTTTAATGATGGCTGCCGAGACATTTTCTTGCGACAAAATGCTCGCCACTTCCTTTACCGGTGTGCTGATAGGCAAAATCACTGGCTCACCACTGAGGAGGGTTTTCACTTTAGAGGTGGTCAGTGAGTTAGCATCATCACTATTGTCTTCCACTGCTTGTTGCAATCGGACGCTGCCCTCAACCTCAACAAATTCGGCAAAGGCATCATAACGCTCACAAAAATCTTCAAACAGGTTTTCGGGAATGCAATAGAGCAAAGTATCTTTTATGGCTTTGGCTGGGTAGCGCACTTTATTGTTAGTCAGCAGTCCCATCTGTCCAAAGATTCCACCTTGGTCGAGGCGGTTGTATAGTTCACCATTGCGGCGATAAACCTCAACAACCCCGCTGCGGATCATATATAAATCGGTAATTTTATCGCCAAGTTCAATGATGCTACTTCCGGCTCGGAAATAGGAGATCTCCACACTGTTGGACACATCAATTAGCGCTTGCTCAGGTAACTGATCAAACGGCGGGTACTGCCGTATAAAGTTTTGAATTTCAAGTAACTCTGCTTGCATGATGCGCTCGGTTTCAACAGGTTATGTCGTTACTGTGAGTATATGGCATCCGCGGTGGACTTGCAGCAAAGCCAGCTAAAAAAACCACTAAGCCACTGGCAAAAATGAACCCAGCACTCTTTGCAGAAAGAGCAACTCACATAAGTTATCCACTGTCCGCGTTTCTTTGCTACAATTGCGCCAAGTTTTATCCTCTGTAAGCATCCAAGATGACCGATGACACTTCATCAAGCCTAAGTAATACCGCTAATTTGCATGCCAATATCGACGCAGTCAATGGCGCACAAAAGCGCGCTCTCAGTTACAGTCAAACACTGCACTTGCTCATTTCGCAAATATTTGCCGAAAAAATGCCAGCAGATAGAGTGCTTGCAGACTACTTTCGCGCTAACAAGAAACATGGCTCAAAAGACAGGCGGGTGATCCGCGAAAGCCTGTTTGGTGTTTTTCGTTGGTGGGGTTGGTTCAAAAAGTTAGAAACACCGCTCACCCAACAACAAAGCTGGTTTGCCGCGTTGGCGATAACTGCAAAGTTTGAGCAACACAAATGGGCAGATATTGCCGAAGCTTGGTCTACATTTGCTAACTTAACGCTACCGACATCGACCACTGACTTAGCCAGTGTTGAACAAAAATGCCAATACTTGAATCAGTGCTACCCACAGTATCAGTTTTCTGGCCAAGACCTGCTACCCGAGTGGTTTTGGCATCACCTTACCCCCATGGATGAATCGCAACAGCAACAGCTTATTGAATCAATGAGCTGCCGCCCCCCCATCTGGGGCCGTGTGCAAAGTATGACTGTCAATGAGGCATGTGATCACTTGAGTCAGCTTGACATTGATGCCAGCCCATCGATGTATTTTAGTGATGCTATTCATTTAGGGCACAAGAATATCAATTTGACGGGTTTAGACTTATACCTGCAAGGCAAACTGGAAATTCAAGATCTTGGATCACAAGTTATCGGTCAAATTTGTGCCCCCAAGCCCAATGAGATTTGGTGGGATACCTGCAGCGGCGCTGGCGGTAAAAGTTTGCAATTACGCGCATTAATGTTGGCGCAAAACCCCAACAGCCAAGGTGGGGTCGTCGCCTCAGATATACGTAAGAAACCACTCGAGGAGTTACAAAAACGCGCTAAGCGAGCCAAGTACAACAATATCACCACCGCACCTTGGGTGAGTGAAGCCCTCCCGATAGATGCCGATACCATTGATCATGTATTGGTTGATGCCCCTTGTAGCTGCACCGGTACTTGGCGTCGTAACCCAGACATGCGCTGGTTAGACGATGCTTCAGCGATTACTGACAAACCCGCGTTACAACTCGATATTCTTACACGCAGCAGCGCAGCGGTAAAAACCGGCAGCTACTTAGTGTATGCCACTTGCTCGTTAGCAACCGCAGAAAATCAAGACGTAGTGCAGCGCTTTTTAGCACAGCATCCGCAATTTGAACTACTCAGCGTGCAGCATCCGTTTACCAAAAACGATACGCAAATGTTGACCGTTCTGCCGTTTGAAGCTGATAGCGATGGTATGTTTGTCGCCAAAATGGTTAACCGCGGCAATCAATAACCAAAGAGCCAGCAGGATCAGCTGCTGGCTTAACCTAGGCAGGCAAACAAACAGTTGTCATCTGCCTTTCACACAGGTGTCATCTAGGTGCAACTTAAGCCACTTAGCATCAAAGCGAAACGATATTCAGCATTTGTTTTGGAATAAGAGATGGCACAGGATCAATACCACGACGAAGCCCTTTGGCTCGATGAGGCTTCTGAAAAACAGCAGCGTAAACGTAATAAGCAACGTCGTCGCAGCCACAATAACCAGCACCGACGTCAACACAGCGACAACGCCTATTTTGATGACCCTATTGAAGATTACCGCGACAGCCAGTGGCGTTAAACCTCAAGCGTCAATCATAAAAAAAGCCAAACACTTGTGTTTGGCTTTTTAGATTCAGGTGAAAGTTCACCCTTTATCTCTATAAGAGCGACCGGCGCTAATGCTCAAATACCCTAGTCCGGTTTAAAATGCAGCACTACCACCGATATAGAAACCACTATCAAACGTTGAGTTATGATTATTGTCATACTGCAAACGAATATTACGGTAACCGGCAAACAACGCCAGAGATGGGTTCAGCTTATATTGAATTTTGCTATCTAATTCATATTGACCATCAACACTGCCAAAAGACAATACTGACGGTGCATAATAACCTGAGGCTAAAAATGAAATATTCGAGCCCAGATCCATCGCATAACGACCACCTATACCGATTGCACTGCCATTAGCACTTCGTTTCGCCCAGTAGTATGAATACTTAGCACCAATCTCAAAATGGTGGATACCTGCATCATGGGTCATATGCATTGCGCCACTGGCCGCATGACCACCATCAGTAGCATATATATAGCCAAAAACCGCGTTAGCATTTCTGTTCAAATCAACTGCTAACTCAGTAGAAATCGCGTCATCATTTAAACCAACAGTAAAGTCGTTAGCATAAACACTCGACGTTAATAGAGCACAACTTAGCGCAAGCACTGCGCGAGATTTTATAGCCATAATACTTAGCCTCAACAATTTTCGGCAAGCATACCAAAAGCAAAACCATTCAACTATCTTTTTGTTTTTAATGAGTTTAACAACAAAAACCACGCAACAAACTTAACTAAAATGGGTTACACTTTTTACAGTGACACTACACTTTCAATAATGACTTGGTGATAAATAATGCAAATTAAATTGTGTACAACTTAATTTGTGATACAGTGACCCTATCCCACTACTTGGAGCTCAACCATGTCTATTTACAATTTCAACGCTGAATCCATCACTAAAGAACAAATCGAAATGTCGGCCTATACCGGTAAAGTCGTATTGATCGTTAATACCGCGAGTGCCTGCGGTTTTACGCCGCAATATAAAGAGCTTCAAGCACTCTATGAAAAATATGGTCCGGACAACTTTGTAGTTTTGGGCTTTCCCTGTAATCAATTTGGTCAGCAAGAAAAGGCCGATGAAGCAACAATCAATCAGTTTTGTGAATTGAACTTTGGTGTCAGCTTCCCACTGTTTGCCAAGGTAGACGTCAATGGCGAGCACGCCGCACCACTATTCGACTATTTAAAGCAACAAGCACCGGGACTACTTGGCAGTAAAAAAATCAAATGGAACTTCACCAAGTTCTTAGTAGACAGCCAGGGTAAAGTGGTAAATCGCTATGCGCCGACAACGAAACCCAGTGCGTTAGAAAAAGATATTGAGAAATTACTAAACTAATTCATGTGGTTATAAAACAATCATTTTTATTTGATTATTTTTTGAACTTTTTAGTGGTGGATGACTCCAAATATTGAACGCGAAATTGATTTTCAAGTTCGTCATTCTCCCTGGGACTTCTAGCGCAGTCCCCTTGATCTTAATCGATCAACAGGCAACCCCCTTGGTTGCCTTTTTTTATGCTCGAAATTTGGGCACATTGATCTCTATCGGTTAAATTTTTCTCAGATAGAGCAGCTGGTCAAATAGGTTTCAATCGCGGCGAGCGGCTGTTTGTTTGACGTTTGCATGCTAAGCCAATACCACTAAACAAATTACTTCTGAACAAACTACTTCTGAGCTAATGCCTCTGAACAAACACGAAAACGCCCTGTATCCTTTCCACCTAACCTCTCCACCGAATAGCAAAAATTAGAGGACAAAATCAGCCCCTTATAACGATGCGCCCAATGACTGATAATTGTCGACAGAACAAATTACCAAAAATTGCTAACTGCAATGAACTTTTAGCGAAAGTGAGACCCTGAGTATATGTCACCGATTTTCAAAGGTAGCGTAAAACTTCGGCAAGCAACTGCCAATACTGTTTTTCGATACCCGTGTTTTCAGTTCATCATCATCTCCCTTGAGTGTGTTAAACACTCTGTCAGTGAGAGCACGCTAGCGCATTGGCCACTGATATTTGAATACTGTTTAGCGTTAAACGAGTATGTTATGGCGACCAAGATGGTCGCCATTTTTTTATCCTTGCTAGGGCGTGTTGACCTTTCGCGGTTAAATTTTGTTCGAGACACAAGCGTTTTTATCGCGGCGAGAGGTTTGCCGCCTAGCATGCTAAGCAAAATACCTCTCAACAAAGAGTAAAACGCTTGTAGCCGAACCCTTCGGGCAGCGTTTGTGGTTCCTTTCTACTGCGTTATTGGCTTATCAAGTAGTGCAACTACATATCAAAGCCTCTGCCTTGTATAAAGAACCCACAAACTGCTGCAAAAATCAGCTCGAAAGGTCAACACGCCCTAACAAAGCAATTCATCTGCTTTGATTCTTTAACATAGCGAATAAACAGCTAAGCAACTAAACGACTTAGCATCATATAAACCGATTTATCGTCTCACTCGATTTAATAATCTGACTAATTAAGGCCTAAGCTTGCATACACAAAAGTAGATATGTTTAATTTCAAACACTTACAAAGATAATGCCACAAGATTAAAATCTGCCAAGCCGAGTAAACGACACTTATCCGCACTCTTTTAAAAAAATATCCAAATAATTTCATCTGTAAATGAACTTTTTGCTATTAGCATACTCTGAGTATATGTAACCGATTTTCATGGTAGCGAAAAATCAGGCAATTGACTGCCAACCCCAATTTTCGATACCTGTGTTTTCAGTTCATCATCATCTCCCTTGGGTGTGATAAACACCCTGTCAGTGGAACCACGCTAGCGTATTGGCCACTGATGTTTAGAATACTGATTTAGTATCTTATGGCGACCAAATGGTCGCCATTTTTTTTACCTGTTTCGCAGTTATTCTGCGCTCGCGACTTATCACTTACCCTGTTTTGGCTAGGCGGCTTTCCATCTTGCAAACTAACCCAATACAAAAGGGGGTTGTTGCCAACCGTGTCATTCTTTCCGACTTCTATAAAACATTTATTGTGAGCGTCATAATTTGATGCGTAAGCGAGCCAGGGACTAGCAAACAGCCTTTTAGCAAACAGCCTTTTAGCAAAAGGCTTAAGCAATACGAAAAAATTGAAGTTTTTTTGTTGTTAATTGAACTTTTGCAGCGATTGAGACTCTGAATAACAGTAACCGAATTTAATGATGTTAATTGTCATCATTCAGACAGCCACTTTGGCCTCAGGTGAGAGAATTAATATCGGTGTTTTCAGTTCATCATCATCTCCCTTGGGTGTGATAAACACCCTGTCAGTAGAACCACGCTAGCGCATTGGCCACTGATGTTTAGAATACTGTTTTAGTATCTTATGGCGACCAAATGGTCGCCATTTTTTTATCCCCATACTCAATCGTTATGTTGCAAGCTAATACCAACTTCTTATACTGGTTGGTATAACAGTCTGTCTAACTGCACAGCAATAGATGGATGGTATCCAGCACGAGCTTGTTGATAAATCTGCTTAACTTCAGCCTGATAACCGTTAAGCATCAGCTCTGAATAAAGCGGCTTGACGAACTTACCGCGGCCAATTTTGACAAGAAACTCACGAAGACAAGCAAGCACGGGATCATAATGATTACGAATAGCAACTCTAAACCAATCACAAGCAATTTCAGCATTGGTTGAGTGGGTAAAATCAAATTGCTCATCCAATTGAATCAACTGTTCTTGGCTTAATTGCTCCGGTAAAGTATTTAAAAAATACTGCCAATGATGCACAGTCCAGTCGTGGCAATCTTGCTTATCAATTTGACCATTAGCCACAAATCTCGCCAGCAATGTGTCAACTTTATCTAGGCTGGTTGACGTTGGCGCCACAAAACTCTCTGGCATACCTTCACCATATACCCAATCCAGCAAGGCTTGCTCTGTTATCTTGTCACCATGTTCTTTCAAAAGCGTTTGTTTTGCGTAATCAACAAACACTTCTGTGGTAATGGCTTTAAAGGCAAAATGATCAACATATTCAAATAGGAATTTATCAAACGCGGCGCGGCCTAAACGCGCTTCAAGCTCATGAATAAACATCGACGCTTTATCATAGGTAAACCGATTAAAGGCTAAGTTTGGATCTTCGTTTTGTACATTGGCTGGTAACGTTTGTGTCGATAGGGGCAAACTTGCTAATTCTTCTTGCAGGCGACCGTACTCTAACACCAGTTCAAGCTCAGCCTGTTCTTTACCGTAAACCGCTTCCACAATGCGATTGGTAAAATAGGTGGTAAAGCCTTCATTGAGCCACAAATCACGCCATGTGGCATTACTAACTAGATTCCCAGTCCAGGAATGAGCCAATTCATGGGCTACCGTCGACACTAAACTTTTGTCACCTGCGATCAAGGTCGGCGTAATGAACGCCAATCTTGGGTTTTCCATGCCGCCAAAAGGAAAGCTCGGTGGCAGTACGATCATGTCATAGCGCCCCCAAGGGTATGGCCCTAGCAAACTCTCAGCAATCTCTACCATGGTTTCAGTGTCTTCAAACTCTTTTAACGCGGCATCTAACACTTCAGGCTCAGCGTATACCCCGGTTCGCGCACCAATCTCACCAAATTGCAGATCCCCCACTGCCAACGCTAACAAGTGGGTTGGCATGGGTTTCTCCATGGTAAATTGAAACTCACCGAGCAAAGGCGTTGTGGGTGAATTCATCGCACTCATCACCGCGCGCATGCCATGGGGCACGCTCACGGTGGCATCAAAAGTGATCCTCGCTTTGGGGGTATCTTGTAAAGGGATCCAACTGCGGGCATTAATCGGTTGCGATTGACTGAATAAAAATGGCAACTTTTTGCCGCTAGTTTGCGCTGGTGTTAACCATTGTAAGCCCTGAGCCTCCGGGCTAGTACGGTAATTGACTGTCACATAATCACAGTTATCTATTAAGGAGACAGTAATGCACTGGCCTAACATTTCATCGCTTGCCCCCATTTGGTAGCTTAGCGAACGCCCATGTGCGTCTTCGATACGCTGGATGATTAAATCTCGACTATCTAGCAACAAGGTTCGACAATCAATGTCATGAAAACTCAGATGCAATTTAACCTGACCCGACAGCTGTTGCTGGGCAAAATCAACGTCCACAGCCAAACTAATGTGCTTTACCGACACTTCATCCACATTAGCAAATGAATGGTAATCTTTGTTATTATCCCACTGCTTTTTCACAACTTCCCCTTGTCATCATGACATTGCCATAGCTCACCATTACTTCAATCCGTCATGGCATTAGCCAAGAAACTGCTGATTGACTTCATTCGGTGAAAATGAAACACTAAATTAAATATTGTATACAATAATAACAATGAGAGGAACTTTAACGTGAAGCTCAGCCCTTTAGCAGTGTTATTACTGCCACTTGCTATCTCCCCTGCACAAGCCGAAAGCGTCGCGCCACTTGAGCAAGTGCTCATACAAGTACACGCGTGCAGTGATACGATTATCTTACGTTCACAGTCTTTATCTAACGAGCAGACCCAACAAGCCTGTGCACTGTTACAAAAACAGGAAGCTAATTTCCACCAGCTTTTTAATACACTTGATAAGCCAGTACGCGATGATAACAATACTAGCATGCGCGCTAATATCTACGCATCACGGGATGACTATGTAAAGTATGTCACCGCTCACTTTGATGTCCCAAGTGATAACGGTGGTATGTTTCTAGAAGGTTTGCCACACATCGACGGCAACCAAGCAGAATTTGTCGCCTACGAAAAGCAAGGCCAAATATGGAATCTTGCCCATGAATATGTGCATTACCTCGATGGCCGCTTTAATTTATGGGGCGATTTTTGCGCTTCATTACATGACTCCCACAGCGCACCAGAATACTGCCCTCAGCCTGCCCCGCTGCTACCACACTTAGTCTGGTGGAGTGAAGGTATTGCCGAATATATCAGCCAAGGCGACAACAACCCCAAGGCGATAGCCATCACTAAAGAGCAGAACTATGCCCTTAGCGATCTATTTAATACCAGTTACGAGACCAATGGTGGCAGCGACCGAGTCTACCGCTGGGGTTACCTAGCGGTACGATATATGATGGAGCAGCAACGGGAGAAAGTGGAAACCATGCTAAGTTTTACCCGCAATGGTGACTATGCTCGCTACCAAGCCTTAGTAAAGCAATGGGGCACCAGTATGGATGCAGACTTCCAAGCTTGGTTGAAAACACTGAAATAGCTATCAACACACTCACACCGATAGAGTGAATAACTAAATTAAGGGTGAAATACAGTTATTTAAATCATAGTGAAAAATAATGTGATTTTTTTCACTTAATTTTGGAACTATTTGTGATTATTCGACTCTGATTATATGAACAGAATTTGTATCGATTGATTTTTTTTGAAGTGAGTCGATTTATGTTTTCATTGTTCATCATCATTCCCTTTAGACAGTGTCTAGCGCCACTGTCACCGGATTCCGAATTGGAACCTTAGCGACCTTATTTTGGTCGCTTTTTTTTGCCTTGATTTTGGTGAATCAAGGTTTGTGGATGGTGGTAGTCTTTCGCTTCCTGCGGGGTGTATGCAGATACTTCTTCGGCTCGCTGTAAACCCATCCATGGGCGCTCTACGACAGCATCCATGCTGTCAAAGGCCTCAGCCGCATCTACACTAGGTTAATTGCCGCTTCGATTTGCCTTCAATGTGAAGCTTCAAATTACAATGCTCACAGTATTAATCATCGGTACATATGCTCTTTTCTCTAAAGCCAACGGGTGACAGTACGATTTACCACTATGGCCGACAATGGGTTTTCGCCTCCAGCGGGGGAAGTTGTGGCCATCGGCCTGATGGCTGGAAATAAGGTCTCGCTTCCAGCGTGGTTTGTGCAGATACTTCTTCGGCTCGCTGTAAACCCACCCATGGGCGCTCTACGACAGCATCCATGCTGTCAAAGGCCTCAGCCGCATCTACACTAGGTTAATTGCCGCTTCGATTTGCCTTCAATGTGAAGCTTCGTATTTGTATGCTTAAAAGAATCAATCAAACAAATACTTAGTCTAATTCGAATGTGGATATGTAACCATTAACCTAATTGCTGGCGGTAAGAGTTTCGCTACAGCAGAGAGGAGTTGTGGCCATCGACGGCCTGGTGAGTAATTGCAGGTTTGCGCCTCCAGCGGGGGATATGTGTGATTATGCTTATGACACGCCATGAATACATCCGTGTAGGCTTCACGGCGACGTCCTGTCGCCGAGAGTCAACACACATTCACACTAAGTTAATTGTCTCTTCGATTTTGCGTTATCTAAATGCATTAGGGATTGTTTGCTATTTCCCCTTTTATAAATCTAGTATTGTTAGAGGCTACCAAGATTTTCCCGTCGCGAAATTCGCTTTTGAAATGGTCGCAGGACATTGACCTACCAATTGACCTTTTTCAAATAATGAATGCGTAACTGATAGACTACCTAAAAAGACCGGTACAAAGTAGACTCTTGTTGGTAACGTGATTAGGAGAGCATCGACAGTGATATCGTTTCAACCTTGTAGTGACTTGTTAGCTTCTGCGCAAATCACTTTTGATAATATGCGTAGCTACTATGAACATTATTCGGTTGACTGGCAGCTAACACAAATCCATGCGCAGTTAACGGATTTAGATAACTGGGATATCGTTTACAACGGTGAGAATGTGCTAGAACATAATTGATAGCTGTACCAACCTCTGTATTCATGAACAACTGACACGGATGACACACGACAGCCTGCCACAGAAAGTCAACACGCATCCTCACAAGAAGCGTCTCTTTGAGCCAACAGTAATTTAGCGCAAAGAATATAAATTGTTATTGGGAGTATATTTGATCTAGATTATTGATTTAACGCAATATAATAGACTAAAGTATAACCAATTAAGGATAAGTCTGGGCTAGCATGACTTCAGCAATCAAGCGCGCCACATATGGATGAGGAAGCTATTCAAAAGTCTAACTAGTATGTATACACAATCGCTACCAGCCGAGAAAATAACAAGTAAACAAAATAGTTAAATTTAGCTTATCCAAAAGCAAACAGCAGTTTCGATGTATAAAACACTGAAATTATTGTAGTCGATAACTTATCATCCAAAAGCCTGTTACCGCCCACCATAAAACAAAGCTAATTATTGAATATAGATTTTTAATTTTTAAAGGAATATAAAATGAAATCGGCCCACTATATTTTTATGATAATATTGTTCCTAGCTGCTTGTAACTCTGAATCAGATAATGTCACTGTGGTCATACCGGAGCCACCTGTCATAACACCTCCTAGTGAGGAAGGTCGCATAGGAGAATTTAAGTTACAAACAGCAGTTGAGACTGACTTTTTTGTTTTTCGAAAATCACTTGAGTCTCTAGACCTATACTACTCCAATTCAAACTCTCTACACTTTAACAAAAATGGATATTTAGTTAATAAACAAGGCTCACCTCTATTAGCTTTTCCTGTAAATCCTGATGGAAGCCTATCAAGCGTGAGCATTGATACAAGCCAACCGATACGGATAAGTTACAGTTCAGGCAGCCCAAAACCCACGGACAAAATAAAAATCAGCACAAATTTGCCGCAAAATAGTAACGAGCTTTATATCGATGAATTTAACAATAGTGACCCTTTGACCTTTAATCATTCAGCATCTACGCCAGTAATTGATTCATTAGGTGATACACATATTCTTACTTTCTACTTTGTTCATGTTAGCGCTGATATGAATACATGGGAGTTCCGCTTAGCACTTAATAATAATATTGTGCACCCCGCTATCGAACAAATTATTGACTTTGATGACAATGGTTTACTAGATATTGATGACGGTGACCACGATGGTTTTGCAACCACAGACAATGGACTAATTGATAGTATAAACATCCCGTTAAATAATGGAGCAAATGATTTAAACATTTCCCTTGATTTTACGGCCAATACAACATCTTTTGACAGTAACTTTGAGGTTACCTCTCTTGATGCAACTGGTTTCTATACAGGCCGTGTAGAGGTATTCAAAGTTGAGCCCAATGGTCTAATAACTTTGTCTTACACAAATGGACAAGATGAATTACTTGGTAAGGTTGCTTTTGCGAAATTTCATAGCCCATATAATCTACAACCATTAGGCAACTCTTTATGGGCGGAAACAGAAGAGTCTGGAACACCAATCTATGGTGAACCACAAGCTGTTAATTTTGATTCTATTTTACCTGTGGATCATAATTTTTAGAAAATACGATAATTAGTCTTTTACTCTCTAAATAACCTAAACGTTAAAACACCTGTTAAAAGATTCATGTTGGCAACGTGATTAGGAGATCATCAACCGTGATATCGTTTCAACCTTGTAGTGACTTGTTAGCTTCTGCGCAAATCACTTTTGATAATATGCGTAGCTACTATGAACATTACTCGGTTGACTGGCAGATATCGCAAATCCATGCGCAGTTAACGGATTTAGATAACTGGGATATTGTTTACAAGGGTGAGATTGTCGGTGCGATTCGTTTAGCCTATGACAACCAAGGTTGTTATTTGCGTGACTTGCAAGTGTCGCAGGATTATCAAAATAAAGGCATAGGTCGCGAAGCGATTGCTGAAGTCAAACGCTTGGCGATAAAAGCGGGAGCCAATCAACTTAGGCTACGGGTTTTTAAAATCAGCCCTGCCGTAGGATTATACCAAGCGGTGGGTTTTACCATAGACTCAGAGGAAGACAGGTTTTATTACATGTCCTTGCAAATAGCTAAGTCGGACATTTAAGGCGATTAAAGAAAGGATTCCTAATGAATATCGAAAAATGGAAAGTTATTAGAGCAAAAGGTAAAACACGTTTTGTGGTTCAACATGGCGTATTATATTGGGGCATCTCTACTGCGCTGATGTGGTCAGTCATCATGCACTTTATTGAACCTACAGAGCCTATCTGGGTAAGGCCGCTAATTGCATTAATATTATTTCCCCTAGGCGGGCTCGCTTTTGGTTTTATCGTTTGGCGCTCATCAGAAGCTAAGTTCGCTAATCGAACTAAATAATCAAAGTCATCTCACAAGCTAACCGTTAAACGATCAAAAAAGGCCTCAATAGAGGCCTTTTTCAATATCTTGCTATTTAATTAAAGACGGATACCGGCTTTAGCTAAATCTTTTGCAGTCACTGAGCGAGGTAGTGGTACATAACCATCTTTCTCAACAATTTTCTGACCTTGCTTAGACAGTACAAAGCGTAGGAACTCACGCTCTAGCGGTGCTAGGTCTTTATTTGGGTGCTTGTTCACGTATACGTATAGGTAACGTGATAGTGGGTAAGTACCGTTTGCTGCGTTTGCTGCTGTTGCTTCAACAAACTTGTCGCCTTTTTTCGATACTGCTACCGCTTTAACACCTGCAGTCTTGTAACCGATACCTGAGTAACCAATCGCGTTGAGTGATTGTGATACTGACTGTACAACTGATGCAGAACCTGGTTGCTCGTTCACGTTAGCTTTAAAGTCACCTTTACACAGTGCTTTCTTTTTGAAGTAACCATAAGTACCTGATACTGAGTTACGACCATATAGCTGTACGTCTCGTGCAGACCAACCACCTTCTAGGCCAACATCGCCCCAACGTTTAACGTCGTTACCGCCACACTTGTGTGTTGCAGAGAAGATACCATCGATCTCATCGATGCTTAGTCCTTTGATTGGGTTATCTTTGTGTACAAAAACAGCAAGTGCATCAATCGCTACACGAATCGCTGTTGGCTGATAACCGTAATGCTTTTCAAATGCTTCAACTTCGTTTGGCTTCATTTGACGGCTCATTGGGCCAAATTGTGAAGTACCTTCAGTCAATGCTGGTGGCGCAGTTGAAGAACCCGCTGCTTGAATTTGAATGTTTACGTTTGGATAAAGCTCTTTATACTCTTCGGCCCACAAAGTCATCATGTTAGCCAAGGTATCTGAACCTACAGAAGATAGGTTGCCTGAAACACCACTGGTTTTTTCATATACTGGTAGAGTCTGGTCAATTGCAGCCATAGATGCTGCAGAAAAGACACTAGCGGCTGTAAGACTAACCGCACCGACAAGCTGTTTAAGTTTCATTCTTTGCTCCAATGTTAAGCGAACTTGCTTAGTAACTTTATTAAGTTGCAGCTAGTATCAATCGCAACAGTGACAAGTCTATGACCAAGATGTGACACTTAAATGACAAAGCGCGATATTTTCACTTAAAAACGGTTATTTTTGGCGTTATTGCTCATTTGATAACGAAAACCTGCCGTGTTTCGTCAAATTTCTGCAAAAATTCCGCCTTATTAAACTGACGTTCCTTGCAACCCCAAAGTGGCATTAACTCTTATTTAGCCATCACCCTCACCGGCCTTAACTAAATCCTTATACCAATCGGCATAAAGATGTGATCGCTCAGCGAGAGTTTAGCGCTTCTGAGACAAGGCAACGAATGAAGGGCATAGTTACTCTACGTTCAAGTTCGTTTACACAGTATCAGAAGTGCTAAAACTCGCCCTTTGGGAGCTTTTTTGGCTGCCTACTTCTTCGTTGAATAACTTCCCAATAGAACCACTATTACTTAAGTTATTCGTCTCGAACTAGTTTGCCAAAAATAGCTCTGAGTAGAGCACTTTCTTATGCCGATTGGTATTACTTGGTTTACAACAAATGTCACAGTCACTTTTTTATACGGCTATTTCTTCACAAAGCAGCTCTTCAATAAACGGATCTTCAGTAAAAAGTATTGAGTGGCAAAGAGGTCAGTCACTAAGCATAAAAAAGCGACCCTTTGGCCGCTTAAATTCTATGTTCTGCAAATTTGCAAACGCTGAGCTTAGCTGGTTTCACCCACAACACTGTCTTTGGCGTCTTCTCCGATCAATAAACGGTTAGGAATAATAAAACTAAAACAACTTCCCTCACCTAATCGGCTACTGATTTGCAATTCACTTTGATGATGACTCAAAGCATGCTTTGTAATTGCTAAGCCAAGACCAGTACCGCCATTTTGTCTTGAACGAGCACTATCGACCCGATAAAAGCGTTCAGTTAAGCGGTTAATATGTTGCGGTGCAATCCCCTCACCCGTATCGGTAACACTGAACTTAGCGCCCAAGGGAACGCGCTGCCAAGCGATGGTGATAGTTCCACCAGGTTCAGTATAACGTATCGCATTTGAAACCAAGTTGGTGCATGCACTACGCAGTTGTAGTTCATTACCATAAATGTCCAAATCTGCCTCGAACTTAACATCAATGGTGTAGCGATCAAGGGACAAGGCATTGGCTTCCTCTTTCAAGGTTTCCATCATTAAAGTCATATTGACCTTATTTTCAAGATTGACCCCTTGAGCGTCTTCAATGCGCGATAACACTAATAGCTGTTCAACCATTGAGCGCATGCGATTCGTTTGCTGCTGCATCTGCTCCATGGCTTTAACATTCGGCGAGTTGGGCTCAGCCATGCCTTGCATCATCTCAAGGTAACCTTGCAGTACCGTCAACGGGGTTTTGAGTTCATGGGATACGTTAGCAACAAACTCTTTGCGCATTCCCTCAAGTTGACGCACCCGCGTGATATCACGGGCAATCAGCAGCGACTGTCCTGCACCATACCCCATAATGCGGATCTCAAGCACGCGACCATCAGTATGCCCATCCGTTAATTCAAATGGTTCGTCATAATCATTATCTTTAAGGTATTTAGAAAAGTCAGGGTAACGCAGCAGGTTGTCAATGCGTTGGCCATTATCTTGCGGCCACACTAGCCCCAACATCAATTGCGCCAACTTATTACACCAAATGATATTATGCTCGGCATCTAACACGACAGCCGCATCAGGTAACGCCTCAGCCCCTTGCCGAAAGCGTCCAAGTAAGAATGCTAATTGCGACACCCTTTTACGGTTTTTACCTTGTAGGCGATAAATCCCGTTAAAGATACCTTCCCAACTGCCACTGCCATTAGGCGGTGTTAATCGTCTGTCGCGCCATAACCAGAAGTTAAGCCGAGATATTTGTCGGTAATGCCACACTAGCAATGCAATACAGGCCAGCAACATCACCCACAATACTTTGCCAACTAATAGCCCGACTAATAGCGACACTGCAAGCACAGTAAAAAGCCGCGACAGCAGTCGATAACCAGAATACGAATCAAACATAGGGTAACCAATATGAGTAACAGGCACAGAGTAAACTAAAAGCGATTCTGTGCCTACTCATTTGCTATAGACGGGTAGAAAAACGGTAGCCTGCACCGCGAACAGTTTGAATTAGACGGTCATGCTCTGAAGGTTCAATCGCTTTTCTTAAACGACGAATGTGGACGTCGACGGTGCGATCTTCAACATAAACGTTGGTTCCCCAAACGTTATCAAGCAGTTGCTCACGACTATAAACACGCTCAGGGTGAGTCATGAAGAAGTGTAATAATCTAAACTCGGTGGGGCCCATATCTAATACTTGCTCACCCACGGTCACACGGTGGCTCACAGGGTCAAGCACTAAACCTTGTACATCAATCGGCTCTTCAAGCGCTGTCGGTGCACTGCGGCGCATCACAGCTTTAATACGAGCAACAAGCTCTTTGGGGGAAAAAGGTTTAGTAATGTAGTCATCAGCCCCCACTTCTAAGCCTTTAACTTTATCTTCTTCCTCACCGCGTGCGGTCAACATAATGACCGGAATATGACGGGTATATTCATCTTGGCGCAGCTTTTTCGCCAATTGAATACCACTGCCCCCTGGGAACATCCAGTCTAACAACACAAGATCTGGATAAGGCTCAGACAACATGTCTAATGCAGAGTCAAAGTCTTCCGCTGCGGTGGTGGTAAAGCCGTGTTGTTCCAATACAAATGTTAGCATCTCCCTGATGGCTAACTCGTCTTCAACAATTAATATCCTAGCAGTCATATTGCGATCTTCTATCAGTGAATTTTATCAGTGAATATGTTCACCGTTATTATTGGTCAGTTTTATTACAAAATTATGATCGACATCGAGCATATTGTCATAATGACCGAATAAATGTCATAAATTTGAAGATTTAAATAGCAAAAAGGAGGCCTAAGGCCTCCTTTTTAATCACTATTGTTTATGATTTAAAACAATTTAGAACTTGTGCTCAAGACCTAGACCGATGAAGTTATCATTCTGGTCTTTGCCTTCGTAGCTACGTGCAGTGTAGAAAGCAAACAGCTTAGTTGGCTTACCTAGTTTGTAGTCTGCACCCACTGACCAAGAATCCCCTTTGTCTTCCATGTCTTGGAATTGTGCTTTTAGCACTACAGCATCGATAGCGTAAGCTGCGCTCACTAGGTAACCTGAATAGCTATCACCGTCAAATGGGTTAACAACACCCTCATCGACTGTATACACTTTTTCTTCTTGCTGGTACATCGCACCTAATTTAAGGCCAGCGATTTTACCTTGAACGGTAGCACGAGCAACTTGGTAACCTTTAACATCTGAATCGTAAGCAATCGATGCATAGATAGGTGATTTTTTCAGACCTGAGTCACCGTACATTGCTGCTAAGCTGTAGCCATCTTGCTCAAGCTGATCGTCATCGCCACTCGCGGCGTAAGTCACACCAAACTGAAAACCGCTGAACTTAGGCGTCACATAAGTCGCCGTTTGTGCTAGACGGTTTTCGCCTTTAAATAGGCTCTTTAAGTCGCCTGACAAATCGTTGAACTGATCCACTTTTCCTTGTGATTTTTTCAACATGGTGTCATTACGACCTACAGAAACCGCACCGAAGCTACCACGTAAACCGACAAACTGGTTACGTGCTTTAAAGTTTTCTTTTACATCATCACCAGTATCAACTTCATACTCGATAGTGTAGAAAGCTTCTAGTGAGCTGCTTAGTTCGAACGCACCTTTAACACCTAGGCGAGAGGCATTACTTTGGATTGTCGTTTCAGAGTCGCCTTGTACATCATTTGATTGCGCTGTAACGTTTAATTTGCCGTAAACTGTAAGAGGATCTGCAGCATGTGCTGAGGCAAGAGTCGCAGTAGCAAGAGCAGAGGCTAGTAGAGTTTTACAAAAAGCGTTCATCATTTAATCCTTTCGACGTTTACTTCGTCTGGTTATTGGTTTGGACGGCCGGAAGTGTGCATCGAAAATATTGCAGTTTTATTTCAATTAAATGCTAAATTAGTCACAACTGTTGCAAATTTGTTATTACCATCAGCGCAAAACCGCGCTGCAACTGGGCTTTCAGGCTGTCACAAAAAATATGACAGTTTGATGAATTATCAATTTGATAACATATATTTGTATTTATCTAATGGTTTACCGAGGACTCACAATGGCATACACTGCCGTTTTATTTTTGATTGAGCGCCTGTTATGTGGTTTAAAAATCTCACCGTTTACCGTTTCAATAAACCTTTCTCTGTCGACACAGAAGCGCTAGAGAAATCATTACAAGACTTCACTTTTTCTCCCTGCTCTAGCCAAGACATTAGCAAGTTCGGCTTTTCTAAAGCCCTTGGAAAACATGGTGATGCACTAGTGCATAGTGCCAACGACCGCCATTTGATTTGCGCCACTAAAGAAGAAAAGATTCTGCCAGCTCAGGTTGTTAAAGAAGCACTTGAAGAAAAAGTCGCGCAACTAGAAGCTGAAGAAGACCGCAAGCTTGCCAAAAAAGAGAAAGACGCCTTAAAAGAAGAAATTACCACGACATTACTGCCAAGAGCATTCTCTCGCAGAAGTCAGATCCACGCACTAATTTTGCCTGAAATTGATATGATTTTGGTGGACAGTTCAAGCGCCGCTAAGTCGGAAGAGTTACTGGCCTTATTGCGTAAAGCACTGGGAAGCTTGCCAGTTATCCCCTTAAGCTTTAAAACCCCAATTGAAACTCAAATGACCCAATGGCTGCAAGATAATCACGCGCCTGCACCGTTTGAAATGCAAGATGAAGCTGAGCTCAAGTCAGACTCAGATGAAGGCGGCATCGTTAAATTCAAACAGCAAAGTTTGGTTGAGGCAGAGGTACTTGCGCATTTAGAAGTCGGTAAACAAGTCCACAAGCTTGCACTGCATTTTGGTCAGTCTATCGCTTTTGTATTGCAATCTGATGCTGGTATTAAGCGATTGAAATTCTCTGAAGAGTTCCGAGCTGGCAATGATGATGTGGGTAATGATGACCCCATCGCACGATTAGATGCTGACTTTGCTTTGATGGGCAGCGAATTGATTGCATTAATGAACTCTTTAGTTGAAGTCCTAGGTGGACTAGAAGACAGTTTATAACTGCAAACTGACACACCAATAAAAAACCACCTTAACGGTGGTTTTTTATTGGCTACTTTTAAATTAGTCAATTACAGCTCACCATTTTTATCAAATGGCCAATCAATGCCCGCCCAAGCTTTAAAAAACGCTTTTTGTGCACGGCTGGGGTTATCTACACTCACTAACTTAAGATCGCCTTTGGGCTTTGACCCTAATGGCAAGCTAACACGTTTGAGCTTATCATCACTAAACAGCAATACATCAATGCTATCACCCGCCTTAAAGTCAGCAAGTCGTTGCTTTAACCCCTTGGCGGTAACGCGCAAACCATTAATAGCAATAATCTCATCTCCATGAACAATACCCGCTTTCCACGCTGGCCCATGCAATGCGACATGCTCCAGAACTAAACTACCACTTCTAGCAGTAAAGCCTGCATCGACTTGTTGCTCTTCATCACTATAGCTAATCGCTAATCCCGCTTGCGCTAATAATTTGGGATAGTCGAGTACTAAAGGTTGATTGATATGTTGTTGCCACCAAGTTTGATAATCTTTGCCACTGACTTGCTGCAAAATCGCTTGCACATCCTCAACACTGTATCCCAGCGGTATGCGATGTTGTTGATATAATGCTTGGTGCACATCTCGATAAGAGCGCTGCAACTTAGTGTCTTTTATCAGGGAAAAATCTAACGCCCAAGACGCAATAAATCCTTCAGAGTAAATATTGGCACTGTGATTTTTAGCGTAATCCCCGCCGCTAGATACCCATTGGTTAGCACTCGCCTGAGCAATAGACTGCACGGCACGACCTGGAGTGTTCAGACTAGATTCAACCCTTGTTGCCAGATCAACCAAAAACTCCTTTGCGGTTATAACACCTGCTCGCAACAGCAACTGGCTTTGGAAATAACTGGTTGACCCCTCAGCAATCCACAATAGCTCAGTGATCCCCTCTTGCTGATAATTATAGGGAACGAGTCCTTGTGGGCGGTACGCTTTGACATTCCAGGTGTGAATAAACTCATGAGATGCCGTTTTGATAAAGCCTAAATAATCTTTGCGCTCACGAAAACTAAAACGCGGCCGTTGAATCACCGTCGAGTTTAAATGCTCCGTAGCGCCTCTTGCGCCGCTGGTTGCATGGACCATGTAAACATAACGCTCAAGGGGGTAATCAGACCAAATCGCATTTGCTTGACCACTCAACGCCGTTAAATCCTTAACCATATCATCAAGGTTATAATTACCCTCTCCCCAAACAACAAGCTCGTAGTCACGGCCATCTGCACTAAATTGGCGATGCTGACTAATGCCCGTTTCTATGGGTGAGTCCACTAACACGTCATAATTTAACGCTTTAAATTGATGTGGTTGTTGACCGCTGATCATGCCGGAATAACTTTGCCAATGACTCGGAACGGTTAAATCCACTTGTAGCGGTTCATCTCTATAACTTGGGCTATAAACAAACACACCACTGGCATCAAGATAAGCATGACTGTCATTGATATGTGATACTCGTTGCCCCAATTTATTGGCATAAACTTGATAGTTGACCGTCACCGCCGTTGGCTCAGGCAATTGAACCCGCCATTGCCCACTGGCTGTGCGCTGCCAATCAAGTGGTTGACCTTGTGAATCTGTAGCAGTGAAATAGCGAATAACATCGCCCAGTGGCAGTACTTGATATTTACCGGTACGCCACACTGGCAGGTTGATATCAAGTACTTCACTATCGGCTTTAGGAAACGACACGGTCACTTGAGCTAAGTGATGTTCAGGTTCAGTTAAATCAATGTGATAGCTAACTTGGGCACGAGTGTTGACACTAAAAAGCCCAGTTACAAATAAAATCAAGACAGCAGCTAGTTTCACTCTGGCTTCCTTCTGTTATTATTGTTAGGGAAAAGTGCCAGAAGTATATCGTGTATCGGCAAAAATAGCCTTTATAAGTAATAATAAATTAACAAACCCAGTTAACATGGGTAGGTAACCCTATATCAATGCGCTCTCTATTCATTCTGACGTTACTCAGCATACTCCTGCTGCCTAAGGTAACTATAGCGGCGGACAATATTGCCACCGAGGTAAAGCTCCGTGAATCTGCAAGTGAACTGTATCAAGAGATCACCCAATCATTGCCGCTACCAATCAGCTTTAACAGTGAGCAAGAGTTTAACCAAATTGCCGAGTCCCAAGGCTTTACCGCACAAGAGTTAACCCGTCAATTACAGCTTACCACTCGGCTATTATTAGCCAATGGTGTGCGGGTTGAAAACAAATTGCCGCAAGCGCAGCAGTTTTTAACATTGCTGGAGATTATCTCTCACAATAAATATGACCTTGGCTATCTCTATTCCTTACAAGGTCGCTACGCTGGCCGCAATAGTCAGGACTACCCAAACGCCATAGAGCACTACAACAAAGCCTTGAATAAAGTTGAAAACCTTAAAGATATAGATGCTTTATTGCTGCAACATACCATCCATCAACACCTCGGTGACCTCAATCGTATTGTGCGCCAAAACGATCAGGCGCTATATCATTTAAA
The DNA here is from genome assembly GCF_043643685.1 of Shewanella waksmanii. Taxonomy (GTDB): domain Bacteria; phylum Pseudomonadota; class Gammaproteobacteria; order Enterobacterales; family Shewanellaceae; genus Shewanella; species Shewanella waksmanii_A. Next base: position 10,925 of record NZ_JBHZSN010000002.1, on the reverse strand, counting down.
CCAGTACCGTCAATTGGCCTATCAATTGAAAAATGGTTACTTGATAGCGAAAGCTGAAGCAGCGATGGGACACTATTACAATAAGACCGAGCAGCTCACCCTTTCTCTGCAGCATTATGCTGAAGCCATTCGTTTGTCGGAGCAACTAAACAAACCTTATCTAAAAGCGCAACTGCAGCTAAGCCTAGCAAGGGTATACCGTGACTTGCGCTCGTGGGATGAAGCACTTGATTATGCCCATAAGGCGGCAGAAGAGTTTACTCGCTTAGAGCATGATAACTATGTATCAGGTGCCATGACTGTCATTGCGATGGTGTATGGCGAGCAAGGGTTATGGAATCAAGCGATTGACTACTACCTTAATGCCCACCAACTTGATGTAAAAAGAAAAAATCTTACTGCTCAAGCACTGAACTACCATAACTTAGGCGAAGCTTATTTTAACAACGGCCAAACTGAATTAGCGCTGCAAGTGTTAAAAGAGTCGAACCAAATTTTCGTACAACGTAAAAGCCATCATTATCTAGTCTATAGTGATTTACTGGTATCTGAGGTGGCAGAAAGTGCCGCCCGATGGCAATTGGTTGATACCCATTCTGCACGAGCCTATGAAATAGCAACTTCACAAGACTTGCTGGAAGAGCAAATTGAAGCACTCACTTATCGTGCTAACGCGCTGAAACACCTTGGTGAAATAGAGACTACGTTAGAAATTATCGGGCAGCTACTGAGTCATACTAATGCGCTCGGTAAACAGACAAATACTGAAGACAGCAATCAAACCGCATCCTTAACCGAGCAAAAATTAAAGTTAGAGCTCAATCAATTAAACAGTAAACAAAAAGATAGCCAATCGAGTTTAGAGCAAACAAAAATCGCGCTAACAGTAATCAGTTTGATTTTGGCATTTAGCCTGCTAACCCTGTTCAATCAGCGCCAAGGACGCAATAAATTGGCAAAACGCGAGCAGCACTTAACCTCACTAATTGAGCAAGAGCCGGTTAGCGAACTGCCTGGATACCGAGGATTTATTGCCCAAGTCAGCTTGCCAAATAAACCCACAACCATCGCTTGCTTGTCATTAACCTCACAGCTTAATAGTGATCTTAGCCAAGGGCTTAGTTGCAACAGCGATATGCTGGCTAACCAACGCCAGGCTATTGCTGAGCAAACAGGTGCGCAAGTGTTTGTTATTCGTCCCGGCTTATTTGCCCTATGCACCGAGCAGAAAATAGAACCCGAAGCCCTATTACAGCAAGTTCGTACTGCTATCACGGCACATCACGGTGATTCCCCCCTTCATTTGGGCGTGTTACACCTGCCGCTGCTAGACAACCCAAATGCCAAGCTTTCGCCACAAACTTACTTCACCACGTTGCAAATGGTACTGGCTGGCGCGCAGAGTTTAGGCAATAGCCAAGATTACTATGTCACCTTTAAACCACTTAATTTTACCCCAGTGGCTATTTTCACATCTCCGCTATACTTACACTTGGAAAAAGCGATAGCTCGGGGCTTATTGAAGGTCACTTGCAATGGTGATAAAGACACAATTGTGTGGCCAAGATGGAAAAGCCATCAAGATATTGATGTAGATAGCCTAATTTAGTTAAAGTTAGCGTATAATCTTGCCGATAAAATACTAATTTTCAGCATGCAATTTATGCGCTAACATGACAAGTGTTAAACTTTGGTAAACCATCCATATCGATCTTTACACAAGGGCGCCAAAACAAAGGTAAACATGAAGGACACGACAGCTAACATATCGCAAATAACGCTCCTCAAACAAAAGCTGCACTCAGCACGTGCCGCACTAGAGGAGATGAATGAAGATAATAATCAAAAGCTAGCGTCGTTATTGCAGTTCATTGGTCACCTAAGCCTTGCCTGTAAAGGACAAAGCCTGGAGCTGGACAATAAACTGGCCAAGTTACGCCACAAGTTGGGTGGGTTTGATCGTGTCGAAGAGGCATTACCAGAGTTAGTTGAAGTCGAACAGATCCTCAAAAAACAGTACAACCACGTGATGGTGCAACTTGAAGATGGTCGCACCAGCTTGTCAAAAGTCATTCGCCAGCTTCAACGGGTCGACTCTGCACCAGAGCAGCTCAAAAAAGAGATAAACTACTTTAAACAAGAACTGGCTAAACCATTTCATACCTTTTGGGACTACATCCCTAAAGTTGAACGTTTAGTTGGCTTTTATGACGCCATACTGCAAGAGCAATTGAGACAAGGCGACAAACTCACCATTCTTCCCAAGCACAGACAGCTAGCCCATGAACTAGCACAGATGATTTCCGAAATTGAATTTCGTAAAGATCAGCGCGACCAAGTACTTGTCGTCAAAGATACCTTAACCGATGATATTGAAGTTGAGAGTTTAATCGACGCTTACCAAACTATTTTAACCCTGTTACTTGAGAATATCGCGCTAGAAAAATCCGCATCACAAGAGTTCTTATATGCCCTTAATGATGCCCTATCTGCTGTACGTGAAGTAGTCAGTGATTCATACAACAATAATCAACGCAGTTATCAGCTCAAAAAGCAGTTAAATCGTGAAATTAACAGTCGTGTTGATAATGTTGGTGACGCCATTATCGATATCGATGATATTCATAGCCTCAAATCACAGATAACCGAACACCTTGCCTCACTGCGCACCGCCCTTGGTCGCAAAGAAGCCCTTGAGCAAAGAGAGCAAGCGCTACTGCGTAAATCGATGGAAACCATGCGTACTGAACTCAATGAGCTCAGCCGCGAGGCCAATACCTATAAAGAGCGTTTATTCGAGCAGCAAAAACTCAACCTGCTTGATACCCTAACTCAACTGCCTAACCGCGCTGCATTAGAAGAGCGTATGGAGCAAGAATACCGTAATCATCAGCGTCACAAAAATCCACTTTGGGTCGCTGTTGCTGACATTGATCACTTCAAATCCATCAATGATACCTTCGGCCACAGCACGGGTGATAAAACCTTGCAAGTCATCTCAATGGCATTGAAAAATTCGCTCCGTGAAACTGAATTTGTCGCTCGCTATGGCGGCGAAGAATTTGTCATGCTTATTCCTGACGTTTCAGCAACAGACATAGACCAATTGCTAAACCGCGTTCGTGAAAAGGTGAAAAATATTCCCTTTAAGTTTAAAAATCAGCGAATTACAGTTACAGTATCTATAGGTGCTGCGCAAATCATGGATAATGAGCTCATCAACGAAACATTTGAGAGAGCCGACGCAGCCCTGTATAAAGCTAAACACGAAAGTAGAGATAGAGTGGTTATTGACGTATAAGCGGCAGACAATTTAATTCGATTTTTCATCATTCCCAGGGTCTGCACGCCGCTCTACTAAGGAGTTGCTATGTTAGTGAACATCAGTCCCCGAGGCAGTATGGATCAACTTTCTCAACTGGAAGTCGATCGCCTCAAGCAAAACGCAAAAAGTGATTTATACCAGCTATACCGCAGCTGCTCATTAGCAGTGCTCGCCTCTGGCCTTAACAGCGATAATGCCGAAAACCTGTTTTCCCAATACCAAGATTTTAATATCCGTGTGCTCAGGCGCGAGCGCGGCATTAAGATAGAATTGACTAACCCACCAGAAGCCGCCTTTGTTGATGGCAAGATTATCACCGGTATTCAAGAACATTTATTTGCGGTGTTAAGGGACATTGTTTATATCAACGACCGTTACGAGAACCTTAAACATATCAACCTTACCAACCCAAGCCATATCACTAATGTGGTGTTTGATATTTTAAGAAACGCCAAGGTGATGCCGCGGCAAGAGCCCAACATCGTCGTCTGTTGGGGTGGACACAGTATTAACGACAATGAGTTTCTTTATACCCGTGAAGTAGGCTATGAGCTAGGTCTGCGCGGCCATGATATCTGTACCGGTTGTGGGCCAGGCGCAATGGAAGGACCGATGAAAGGTGCAGCCATTGGCCATGCTAAACAACGTATTACCACAGCAAGATATATTGGCCTCACCGAACCGAGCATTATCGCCGCTGAGCCTCCAAATCAGATAGTTAACGAACTGGTGATTCTTCCCGATATCGAGAAACGTTTAGAGGCCTTTGTGCGCATGGGGCACGGTATTGTTATTTTCCCCGGTGGCGCAGGTACCGCTGAAGAATTGCTGTACTTGCTCGGTATTTTACTTAACGAAGATAATCAAGATATCCCTTTTCCATTGATACTAACCGGGCCAAAAGCCAGTGCCGATTACTTCAATAAAATCGATAAATTTATTGCGGCGACCCTAGGGCCACAAGCGCAACAAAAATACGAAATTGTCATTGACGATCCGGTTCGAGTTGCGCGGATTATGAGCCATGGACTTGATGAAATTCAAACTAATCGTAAGCAAAGCGGCGACTCATACCAATACAATTGGTCGTTGAAAATTGAGCCAGAATTTCAACTGCCTTTCGAGCCCAGTCATGAAGCTATGCATGGTTTGAACTTGCACTTTCAAGACAATAAAGCTGAACTGGCCGCTAACCTTCGCAAGGCATTTTCTGGTATCGTAGCCGGCAATGTGAAAATGGATACCATTAAGGCAATTCAAACCCATGGCCCATTTGAAATAAAAGGCGATAAAACCTTAATGGCGATGATGGATGAACTATTGCAAGCCTTTGTCGATCAGCAAAGAATGAAGCTACCTGGTAGTGACTACGAACCTTGCTATCGCATCATTACTTAATGGATAGCAATAAAGGATAAAAGCTTAACCCAATGAACACCCTGTTGATTATTGATGGTCTCAATTTGGTGCGGCGGATGCACGCCGCCCAAAAAGATGACTCCCATGTTGATGGGCTAGCGCAGCGATTAAGCAGCGCTTGCCAAAAACTCATAAAATACCATCACCCTAGCCATGCCGTTATCGTTTGGGATGGTAAACAAGAATCTTGGCGCAAGCGTTTATTTGAAGATTATAAAAAAGATCGCAAACCTATGCCTGCGGCACTGGAAAGCAACCTCAGTCACATCAAAGGTGCCTTGGCAGACGATGGCGTTTTTTCCATAGATGCGGACAGTGAAGCCGATGACGTAATTGCCACCCTGGCAACTAAGCTGGTAAAGGCCAAAGGGGCAGCGATTATTGTCTCTACCGACAAAGGCTTTACCCAATTAACTCATCCGCAAATTAGTCAATGGGACCATTTTGCTCAGGCGCCGATAACCATAGCAGAACGAGAAAGCAAACTTGGTGTCGACCATGGCCAGTTTATCGATTACTTAGCCCTTGCTGGTGATAGTGGCAATAAAGTGCCTGGGGTGCCGGGAATTGGCCCCAAGTCAGCCATGGAGTTACTTCGCACCTATCGCACCTTGGCAAATATTTATGCGTCAATCGACAATATCGGTGCTAAGCAGGCCAAAAAATTACAAGCGGGGAAACAGCTAGCAAGATTGAGCTATAAACTTGTTCAATTACAAACTGATATACCGCTACAGGTAAACCTTAGCCAGTTCCGCGTGAGTAAAGACAACAGCAAATGTAAACATTAAGTTACTTATATCACGTTTACCCAGCGCCAGAATCTGGTTATCTTATCTAGGTAACGACAGTAGACAGTGTAGAATCACTCATTAAAAAATACTTAACACACGGATAACACGTGTTAGCACGCTCAAGGATTGTTGATTGATATGAAATCAAAAGCGCCAGTCATTATTGGATCTATTTTTGCCGCTTACCTAGCATTTGTGGCCGTGGTGGTATTAGTTTATGAACCAACCCCAGATGAAATGGATTGGGAAGACAGGCAGGCCTATAATGCAGCCAAGCTCACTGAAATATCCTTAGGTCAAACTATTGATGAGATCCGCCAGTTGCTCGGCAAAGCTGACTTCAGTGAAGCCAAAATGAGCCAAGGTATCAGCTTACAAGTCCTATTTTACCGCACCCACCATACCAAGTCTGACGGTGAAACCACCCGAGATGAATGTACGCCACTGCTGTTTAAAGACAATAAACTGATAGCTTGGGGCGATGATACCTATAATCAGTATGTAACCGCTGCAACTCCCGCCGCAGAGTCGACCCAATAGCCCCTGATTTGTCACTGCACTGCAAAATTGCGGTGCAGAAACGCTGCCATTTAAACTAAAACCATAGCAAAAAGCGCGGTACCTTGCGACAGTACTGGTGATATTGCTCACCGAACTTGGCGGCTAAATAACGCTCTTCAGGCGCAATAGCAAATTTATACACTAATACCAATGACGGTATGGTACTGAGAATCACCCAACCTTTGCCCATAAAAAACCCAATACCGATCGGATAGCTACAAAACAATAGGTAAATGGGATTACGACTCACGCCATAAATGCCATCAACAATCATGGTTGATGTGGGTTTCCAAGGTTCAATGTGGGTCGACTTCTGACGAAAGTTTATCGCTATTTTGAGTAAGGCGATTGAGCCCACTAACGGTAACAATAACGCTATGTAGTGGAGGGGCTCAGCAAGGTTAAACCCTAAAGGGATGACCAGTTCCATCGCCATAGCAATAAAGATCATACTGATAAACATCAAAGGTGGCGGAAAGCGAACATGTGGGCCGCGAATATCATCCATAACGTCTTGCACTCCTATCGACTTAAGCACTGCCATCTACTTAAGCACTCTTGTTTTTCTAAACACACTAAATTGCCGTGACCTTTACTGGAAGTCAAGCACAAAAAAGCCGAGCTATATGGCTCGGCTTGTTTTAGCAGTTTATTGATTAATCTGCTTTTTTATACTCTTGATACGCTTCACCTTGTTGTAGCCACTGCGGTGCAGGCTTACCTTTAAGGTAATGGTCAAAATACTCCATCATGCGAATACTGTAATCGAGCTTGTTAGGGTATTTTTTCAAGTGATGCGGTTCATCTTCATATTGCAACAACACCACATCTTTACCAGCACGGCGCATGGCAAGGTACATTTCAACACCTTGCTCCCAGGGCACTGCATCGTCTTTATCACCAAACATGATCATCATTGGCGTCTTAATACGTTCAGCATAAAATACTGGCGAATTTTCAATGTATTTATGAGGTGATTTAAACAAACTTTCACCTATTCGGCTCTGCCCTGTTTCATACTGGAACTGTCGCGCCAGTCCACTACCGTGTCGAATGCCACTGTAAGCACTGGTCATGTTCGATACCGGCGCGCCCGACACAGCGGCTTTAAAGATATGGGTTTGTGTTACAGCAAAAGCCGTTTGATAACCGCCCCACGAATGGCCTTGAATACCAATGGCTTCAGGGTCGGCGATACCCATATCAATTAGCTTTTGTACACCAGAGTTTAGTGCTTGTACTGAGCTAGGGCCCGGGTAGCCAACTTCAAAGCGAATATCCGGCAAGAACACCGCATAGCCGTTATCAGCAAACCATGCGAAGTTGGGACGATGGTTGATCTTCATTTGCGGGAAGGCGTGTAACCTGTCGCTCATAAAACGATAGAAATACACCAGTACTGGATAACGTTGACCTTCTTGATAGTTAGTCGGTTTGATCAATACACCGTCAAGTGGCTTACCGTCTGCATTAGCCCAGCTTACCAGCTCGGCATGACTCCAATTTAAATTATCTTTCTGGGCATCCAAATCGGTTTGTTGCTTGGCCTTTTGCGGTGCTAAGACATCTCCCACATAAAGGTCCGGGAATAGATCGTAACGTTGCTTAGAGAACACAAACTCATCACTGTCCTGCGCCCTTGCAAGGGGTGTTAGTTTATACTCACCGGCCATTAACTGATTAACGCCACTCACACCTAGGCTAACTTGATAGAAGCCATCGGCTTTAGTGCGCTCATTGTAGCCATGCAGTAACACATTCTGTCCTGGCTTTAGCTTTGCTGGCGACTGTTTATCTTCATACAGCCCAGCCACGCGATATTGAATTTGAGCTTTACGCCCTTGTTTGGCTGTTAAGCTAAATGCATCAAAAGAGTCTGTATTGAACTGCCATACATCGTATTTGTCGTAGGCTATCAATCCAGAGCCGTCTTCTAACCAAGGACCAAAGCCATAACTTGGCGCCATTGACGGATAATCATGGTCTTCATCGCTAAACTGAGTTTTCAAAGACTTCGTCAGATTAACTCGGCGGTCTTGTGCTATTTGGTATAAAAAGATATCCCCTTGTTGATAATAAGCAACGAAGCGCTCATTAGGCGACAAAGTGGGTTTTTCCGAAGAAGGTTGTTGACTTAAAAACGCAATTTTTCGCCCGGTATTAATATCAATCAAATAATAATCACGATAAAAACCAGCCCAGGTAATCATCTTGCGATACGGGATATCTGAACTAGCCAATAAAAAGCGCGATTGCTGATCTAAGCTAACATCTGGCACCTGCTGGTCGGCTAACTGCACAATATTATTGCTACCTAAGTGCAGTACCGCTAAATAAGTGCGCTTTTGCTCTTTATCATATTGCTCTATTTCATTAGGTTTGATGCGAGGATCATCACCATGCCAAATAACAAGATCTCGCTGACCGGTGATCACTTTGCTATCAAGCAAGTCTGCCGCACCTTTGACTTCAGGTAGGCTCAATTGTTGACTTACTTGAGGTACTCGACCGAAGAATAGGCGTTTGTTATCGTCAGAGAAGCTCACTTCACTGTAGCGATTTAACGTCCATTCATCTGAATTAGCAACGGTAAACCAACGGTCGTCACTAACATAATAGATAGCTAATTGGTACTCACGCCCATATGGCTCTTCATTGACTGCGCCATATGTATGAGCGATACGCAAACCGTCTTCGCTGACTGAGACTTCACCGATCTGCTGATCAGTGTAGCTTTTGACCAATTGAACTTTACCGCTTTTAAGATCACCTAAGTGCACTTGATGACTGCCGTTAACAATATCATTGCTAGCCAGAACGACGTGACTGCCAACGCGGTTAAACGCATAGTCGGTTACATGCTCAAATTGTTGTTGCTGCATGTCACTCAGCGTCAACAAGGTAAAACGACTACCTTTATCAAACTTATCTATTTTAGGCTTTTTTTCAGCCTGCTTTTCTTCATCAGTCGACTTTTTGTTGGCTTTGCTATCGTCATCGGTTTCAAACCAAATTGCTAAATGGCTACCTTTATCATTGAAGGCGAATGACTTAACGCGCTCAAAACTAGTTTCTTTACCGGTTTTTGTGTCAAGTAACACCATGCCAGCTTTAAGTTTCTTCTTTTGTTTATCGCTAGCCGTTTCTTTGGTAAGCAATAAGGTATCGCGTTTAAATGCGACAAAACGACCATCTCGGCTTATTTTTGGCTTAGAGGCGTTTTCAATATTAAATTGTTGCGAAGATGTTAGCGTTTTCACTAAGCCATGACTGTCACCGCGATCGGGGGCAACTTCAACAGCAAGCGTGTTGCCGGCGGCAGAAATAACTGGCTTTTTAAGAGACTCAAACTGCATCACAGTTTGAGGGGTTATATTGCTTGCAAGCAAGTGAGGGCTGAATATGCTGGCACTGACTACCGCCAATGTCGCGAATGATAATGGCTTCAAGGTCTTCCCCGTTTTGTTATTATGGTTAATCCGCTTAGGTTGTAAGTATTAGACTAAAGTCGTCTTTTTTAACCTTTAACGAACAATCATGGTGATAAGCGTCATTTATTGCAAGTTACCCTACAGAAAAAAACGTGAGATTGCTCACCTTTTTCTGTGAAAAGTGTTTAAAAGTGTTTAAAATGTATGGGACGACAAATAATAAATTTCACAGTCTTTAATACCATGTCCTATGACATGGTTAGGCAATAGCAGTAACGACCAACCGTGGAAGGACTCTCCATGTCAAAAAGAACTATAACCGTGATTCCTGGTGATGGAATTGGACCTAGCATTATCGACTCAGCATTAAAGATTCTCGATAAAGCTGGCTGCAACTTCGACTATGAATTTGCCGATGCTGGTCTAACTGCACTAGAGAAACAAGGCGAATTACTCCCGCAAAGCACCTTAGAATTGATTGAAAAAAATCGTATCACTCTTAAAGGTCCATTAACCACACCTGTGGGTGAAGGCTTTACTTCTATCAATGTAACCTTGCGTAAAATCTTTAGCTTATACGCTAACGTTAGACCGGTTCTTTCTTTTAAAGGAACCCAAGCACGTTATGACAACATTGATATTATTACCGTACGTGAAAACACAGAAGGTATGTATTCAGGTTTAGGCCAAACCGTTTCAGATGATGGTGCAACCGCTGAAGCAACCAGTATTATTACCCGCCAAGGTGCCGAGCAAATCACCACATTTGCCTATGAACTCGCGCGTAAAGAAGGCCGTAAAAAGGTCACTATCGTCCATAAAGCCAATATCATGAAGTCGACTTCTGGACTATTTTTGAAGGTCGCCCGTGAAGTCAGTGAGCGCTATCCCGATATTACCACTGAAGAGATGATTGTTGACGCAACGTGCATGAAGCTGGTGATGAACCCAGAAAATTTCGATGTGATTGTAACCACCAACCTGTTTGGTGACATTCTATCGGATCTATGTGCCGGTCTTGTTGGTGGCTTAGGTATGGCACCTGGTGCAAATATCGGTAAAGACGCCGCTATTTTTGAAGCCGTACATGGCAGCGCACCAGATATTGCTGGCAAAAACTTAGCCAACCCAACTTCAGTAATTTTAGCTTCTATCCAAATGCTTGAGTATTTGGGTATGGCTGATAAAGCAGAAGCCATTCGAAATGCAGTATCAGCTGTTATTGAAGAAGGTGATCGCACAACTCGTGATTTAGGTGGTACCCACGGTACAACTGATTTCACCCAAGCTGTGATTGACCGTCTTTAATTTATAAAGCATTGACTAGTCCTGAAATAGGTTGACACTTTTTCAGTTTAAAACGCTCGATGAACTTCATCGGGCGTTTTGTATTTT
>NZ_JBHZSN010000001.1:426441-660437 GCF_043643685.1 Shewanella waksmanii | reverse complement strand
GAGTTCGCTTAACTATTGATTTCATAACACTCTCCAAAAAAGGTTTGAAAAGTGTCAACGTTATTTAGGACGGGTCATGAGCAATAAAAAAGGCGCCTCGTTGGCGCCTTTTTTGATCTAATACTGCTTTTACTTCGAGTCACGTAGTGCAACAGTTAAGTTAAACACTAAGTTGTCGGCAGTCGAGTCAACATTATCAGCACAGAAGTAACCTTCACGCTCAAACTGATAAGCCTGCTCTGGCTTAGCGTTAACTAGGTTAGCCTCAACAACACCTTGCTTAATCACCAAAGAATCGGCATTTAGTACTTCATCGACCGTTTCAGCCGCAGCGGGGTTGGCATCATTAAACAACTTGTCATAAAGGCGGAACTCGGCAGGCTTAGCCGTAGTGGCCTCTACCCAGTGAATGACGCCTTTCACTTTGCGACCATCTGCCGGATTTTTACCTAAAGTATCGGCATCATAAGTACAATAAATAGTGGTTACATTGCCGTCAGCATCTTTGTCACAGCGCTCTGCCTTAATGACATAAGCATTACGTAAACGCACCTCTTTGCCTTGGACTAAACGCTTATACTTTTTATTGGCTTCTTCTCGGAAATCTGCCGCATCGATAAACAGTTCACGGCCAAAGGCGAGTTCACGTTTCCCCATCTCTTCTAGTGAAGGGTGAACTGGCGCATGTACGATCTCAACTTCCCCTTCAGGATAGTTTTCAATCACCACTCTAACTGGATCAATAACCGCCATCGCACGTGGTGCGTTGTCGTTGAGCTCTTCACGGATGCACGCGTCCAACATACCTACTTCAACCATATTGTCTTGCTTGGTTACACCAATGCGACGACAAAACTCGCGAATAGACGCTGGGGTATAGCCACGACGACGTAAACCTGCAATCGTCGGCATACGCGGATCGTTCCAACCATCAACCAGGCCGCGAACCACAAGGTCGTTCAACTTACGCTTAGACATCAAGGTATATTCGAGATTCAACCGTGAAAACTCGTATTGACGTGTACGGTTAGGCGCTTGAAAATCGTCCAAGTGGTCCAAAATCCAATCGTAAATACGACGGTTATCTTGAAACTCAAGCGTGCACAAAGAATGGCTGATATTCTCTAGCGCATCCGAAATACAATGCGTAAAGTCATACATAGGATAAATGCACCACTTATCACCTGTTTGGTGATGGTGAGCAAAACGGATTCGATAAATAATCGGATCACGCATGCACATGAACGGTGATGCCATATCAACTTTAGCGCGCAAAGAGCATTCACCCTCTTTGAACTCGCCATTACGCATTTTTTCAAATAACGCTAAGTTCTCTTCTACGCTAGTATTGCGGTAAGGGCTATCTTTACCTGGCTCTTTTAGCGTGCCACGATATTCTCTGGTTTGTTCACCATTTAAAAAGCAAACGTAGGCTAAGCCCTTTTTGATCAGCTCAATAGCGTAGCCATGCAGTTGGTCGAAATAGTTAGACGAATAGCAAATATCGCCATCCCAGTTAAATCCTAACCACTTCACATCTTCTTGAATCGAATTGACATAATCAATGTCTTCTTTCTCTGGGTTAGTGTCATCAAATCGCAGATTACATAAACCTTTATAATCTTGCGCTAACCCAAAGTTTAAGCAGATTGATTTAGCATGTCCTATGTGCAAATAGCCATTAGGCTCAGGCGGAAAACGGGTATGCACAGTCGCGTGCTTACCCGATGCGATATCTTCATCGATGATATTACGAATGAAGTTACTAGGACGTACTTCAGTGTCCATATGACTCATGGAATTCCTCATTGCCAACTTTGCTAATCCCTAGGGGCAACTATGCGCCTAAGGCGAAAATAAAGTAAACCTGCATATTCCTACAGATCGCCATCCGATACAACGCTTATCATGCAAAAATCCCCTACAAAATGATAAAAAAAACAAAGCAGCGATATTTCGCTGCTTTGTTGGAGGGTATTCGCTATTTAAACGGAGATTAATTGATCACCCTAACGTTGGGAATAATCAACTCGTCACGTTTCGCTTTGCGTTTAAGCCACAGATAAAATGCAATCAAGGCACCAACAAAGAATCCTATCCAAAGACTTGATTGCACAGGATGTGCGGCAAAAGTAGCTATCTGATAGAACACGGTTGCAGTACCGTAAGCCAATGCAAACGTCCAAGTACCGGCAAATGCAGCCCAGCGCGAACCAAACTCACCCACTAATGCCCCCATTGCTGCAACACATGGGGTGTAAAGTAGTACAAACAGTAAGTAAGCAAACGCAGCGGCTACGCCACCAAAGCCAGCTTGCAGCGCACCGAAGGTTGAGGTGTCAACTTCAAGTTCTGCTGAAGCAGCTTCAACATTTTCAATATCACCCACATCAAGCGATAGCGGATCTTCTGGTGCAATACCGAGTAAGTTTTCAGGGATGGTTACCCACGCTTCAGCAAATGTTTCACTCAGCGGCGCAAGTTCTTCATCATCACCCGCCTCGGCAGCGTACAAACTATTTAGCGTACCCACCACGGCTTCTTTGGCAAAAATACCGGTAATAATACCTACGGTTGCTGGCCAGTTATCCTGCTCTACGCCCATAGGCGCAAACAGTGGTGTCACTTTCTGACTGGCAACACTGAGTACCGATTCAGAGCTATCTTCATGACCAAAGCTTCCATCAACACCAATGGCATTAACAAAGTTAAGCAAGGTAACAACAATAACAATCGTTTTACCGGCGCCCATAATAAAGCTCTTTGTTCGCTTACCGGTACGTGCCATTACTGCCTTAAACTTGGGCTTTTCGTAACTAGGCAGCTCCATCACAACCGCACTACTGGTACCCGGCAAAATAGTACTACGCAATAACAAACCAGTACCGATTGCCGCAAACACACCGATGATGTAAAGCAAGAATACAAGGTTTTGACCTGACTCTGGGAAAAACGCTGCGGCGAACAGCGCATATACAGGTAGGCGCGCCCCGCAAGACATGAATGGCGCCATCATGCCGGTGACGATACGTTCACGCTCACTGCCTAGTGTACGCGTTGCCATAATCGCTGGAACCGAACAACCAAACCCAACAATCATCGGCACGAAAGACTTACCCGGTAAGCCAATACGACGCATTAAACCATCAACCACAAATGCCGCACGCGACATGTAACCAGAACTTTCTAGCACAGATAAGGCTAAAAACAGCGCGGCAATCACGGGAATAAAGGTCGCTACCGTCTGAATACCCTGACCAATACCACCAGCTAAAATAGTGACCAGCCAGTCTGGCGAGCCCATACTCGACATAAGCGCGCCGAAGTGATCAACAAAAATCGCACCGGCTGTGATGTCAAAGAAATCAATAAATGCACTGCCTACGTTAATACTGAACATGAACATCAAATACATGACAAACAAGAAAATAGGTACACCAGCAATCGGGTGTAATATCACCTTATCTAAACGATCACTGACCGTTTCAACATCGCCATTTTCGACCGCGCTGTTGTAAACTTGCTGCACGAAATCAAAACGGGTCGTCGCGACCATAATTTCAATATCTTTGCCTTGTGCAGATAAATGTTCTGTGGCTTGCTTGACCTCATTAAGCAATTGGCCATTTTCACATTTTCCACACCCTAGACCATTGCCTAACATGGCAAGCGCACGGCCACGGCTTAACTGATTATCCCGCTCAAATAAAGCACCGATCGCTTGCTCTATTTCAGTATCATAGTTAAGCACTAAAGCTTCTTCTGACACTTTACCTGCTAATAAGTCCACAAATTGCGACTTAATTTTCTCGATATCATCAGCAACATGGGAACATACAGCAATAACAGGACAACCCAGCTGCGTTGCCATTTTGGCGGTATCGATTTCAATACCATGCTCTTTAGCGGCATCAATTTTATTGACCACGACAACCATCGGGATGCCGAGCTCCCGCAATTGCACCGTTAGATACAAGTGACGCTCAATATTCGTCGCATCAATCAGGTTGATGATGCCATCAATGGGTTGCTCGGCCAGGTACTGCTGCGCAATCTGCTCATCTAACGAGCAGTCGCAACTATTGCCCGCTGGCAATAGATCATAAATACCTGGAAGATCCGTTAACATCACCTCTGAGTCATTCAAAGTGAATTGACCGGTTTTCTTTTCAACCGTTACGCCTGACCAGTTACCGACTTGTTGGTTAGCACCTGTAAGTGCATTAAAGAGCGTTGATTTACCTGCATTAGGGTTACCAACGGTGACGCAATGAAATTGTTTAGACATGGGCGATTTCTACCTCGATCACTTCGGCTAATTCCTGACGCATACATAACTTACTGCCGCGAATCGCGAGCTCCATACCAGAGCCCATTGGTGCTCTGCGGACCATAGTAAAAGAAGTGTTTGGGGTGATGCCCATCGACAACAACTTGCGTTTAACGACCGATGGAAGGTCAATATGACCTACTTGAGAGATTTTCGCGCTATCGCCCGGTTTCAGTTCACTTAATTTCATGATTCCCTTGTGCCTTTGTACAGGCTTATAAAGTTCAGCGTTGCGCCGATTTTAACTAAGCTAAAGCGTGAATAACTTTACCTAGATCAACTTTTACAACTGCAAATAATAATGGTTTTCAATTGTGTTCTATATTGTGTGACATAACTCGCAAACAGTAAAATACTTATTGCAAATGAGTATGATTATCATTTGATATTATTAATTATTTATCTGCAAATGTGATCCAAATCACGTTTTCAGCAATATCCTCTGCCAGAGGTTAAAATCGCAACATAATCGCCACACTTTTTGTACGTATGCATCACAAAAGTCATCTATGATTAGAGATTAGTAATTAAAGCAATTACTAACATAACTATTAATAGCTGCAAAAAGCGCTCAGGACGTGTGACGATGAAAATGGAATCTATCTGGAATAGAGGAGCGGCTATGGCCTGCCTCCTTGTTATCATTTCAATGATCAGCTTAAATGTTTCAGCCGCCCCTTGGGATGACCAAGATCCTAAAGAGGTTGAAGCCATCCTTGATAAGAAATTTGCCGAAGGTAATTACTCCCCCAAAGGTGCTGACTCATGCCTTATGTGTCACCGCCGAAGCGAAACGGTAATGGCACTGTTTGATGGTGTCCATGGAAATCCAGATATCCCCGGCTCGCCCATGGCTGACTTACAATGTGAAGCATGCCATGGTCCACAAGGAAAACATAACCGAGGCGGCAAGGAGCCGATGATCACCTTTGGTGATAATTCCCCGATTCCGACTCAGAAACTCAATAGCGTTTGTATGAGTTGCCATAATGATGATGAGCGCATGGCCTGGAATGGCAATCACCATGACAACGCAGATGTTGCCTGTAGTGACTGTCACCAAGTCCATACCGGTCATGACCCTATCTCAGATAGAGCACAAGAAGTTCAAGTCTGTACTAGTTGTCATACCCAGCAAAAAGCCGATATGCATAAACGCTCTTCTCATCCATTGAAATGGCAACAAATGGTCTGTAGCGATTGTCACAACGCCCACGGCTCCCTTAGTGAAGCCAACTTAAAACAGATGAGCATTAACGAAAATTGTTATAGCTGCCATGCCGAGAAGCGCGGACCCAAATTATGGGAACACGCTCCAGTCGCGGATAATTGTGCCACGTGTCATAACCCACATGGCAGCGTCAATGAGGGCATGTTAATCAGCCGACCACCTCAGTTATGTCAACAATGTCACGCCTCTGACGGTCATGCTTCAAATGCGGTATTTGGCAACTCGCCCAATGCCTTTAACGCCGGTCAAAGCTGTATGAATTGTCATGGCCAAATCCATGGTTCAAACCATCCATCTGGCAAGCTATTTCAGCGATAAGGAGTATCGAAGATGAAGAAAATAAATCTACCTATGTCGCTGAATATGATAGCTGTTGCCATATCAGCGGCAATCGCACCTGCTTATGCCGACGGTTATGGGTTGGCTAGTGCCAATCGTGACAAAGTCAAGCTCGACAAATGGGAATGCAAACGTTGTGTGGTTGCCTCAGGCTTATCCGGCAGTGTTGGCGCTGGCGTGGCTTCCAATGACGGCTCAGATAGCCACTTTGCCAATACCACGGGAACAGATCGTGATGGCGCAACAGGGTTTGTGCAAGCCGATGGCAGTTACACCACTGAAAGTGGGTATCGCACTGACTTTAACGCCGATAAACTGGGCTACGATACCGGCTCAGCATCGGTTTCTACCGGCCGACCAGGACAATATAACATCGCTTTGGGATACCGCGGCCTTGCTAACTATGAGAGCAACCATGCATTAACACCCTATTCGAGCGGACTCACCTTACCAGATAACTGGCAAGCCGGTGCCACCACAGGACAAATGACGCAGCTAGAAGCCAGCTTAAAGCCAGTGGAGCTCAATACTAAGCGTGATAGATTCAACCTGGCGGCCAACTATACTGGCAGTTTTTATAAAGCAGACATTGACTATCAATATGAAAAGCGCTCAGGAAAACGTCGATATAGCGGCAATATCCTGACTAACAGCGCTATGCTCGCGCAGCCGATTGACGATAGCAGTGATACCCTAGGTGCCAAATTATATTTTAATGGCGATGGCTGGTTAGCTGGAATTAACACCCAGATAAACCAGTATAAAAATGATCACCAAGTTATCGCTTGGCAAAATGCATTTAGCCCCACATTTGGCGCCGCTTACTCTGGCCAAAGTGCCGCTTCGCCAGATAATAAGGCCTACCGTATCGCCGGCAATAGCCAATTTCGTTCTGGCAGCAACCAAGTGCTCATGCATGTTGGTTTTAGTCGCTTCACCCAAGACCAACAATATGTTCCGGCCACCATTAACGGCCCAACACCGGACTTGCCACAAACCTCGCTGGACGGCCAAGTTGACTTAATCGAAATGAAGGTCAAATACACCGGCCGAATTACCAACGAATTTAATATCCGTGCTGCATACGATTATCGCGATCGCGACAACAAAACCACTACGGCCAATTATCCACAGGTGGTTACCGACAGTTATTTTAGTGGTTATGCGACCAACCTTGAATATGATCGAACCCGTCAAAAAGCGAATTTAGGCGCAAAATATCGTTTCAGTCGTGCAGTCTATTTAGATGTCGATTATCAGTACGTTCATAACACCTACAGTGATTTAGACCGTCAAAAGCTGCACGAGTCTAGCATTGATGCCAAACTAAATTATCAAATCAACCAGCAGTGGAAACTATGGTTAAAAGCACAAGCTGCTGACCGAAGTGGTGGGGCTTATGTGCCGGTATCAATCACAGATAACCCAAGCCACCCGCTGGCGAGAAAAACCTATTTGGCTGACCGCCAGCAAACTTATTACGCACTGTATGCTAGCTATGCGTCTGAAACTGCATTTTCTGCGACAGCCAATGTCCATGGCGGGCAAGAAGATTATGACGATACCCTCATTGGTCTAACCAAAGTAGACCAAATAGGTTATGACATATCAATGCATTACCAAGTCAATGATGATCTAAGCTTCAATGCCTTCATCAACCAAGACTGGCGTGATAGTGATCAAGCGGGTACCAGTAACTTTGTTGCACCAAACTGGTTTGCCACTATTTCTGATGAATCCACGGTATTTGGTGCAGGTATGGGTTATGCCAACCTATTGGACAAGCAACTTGCACTTGGGTTGGACTATAGCTTTAGTGACGGTAAAAGTGACACAGAAGTCACCCAAGGCTTCGCCAGCCCATATCAAGACTACTATGCCAAGCGACATAATGTTAACGCTTATGCTGACTACCAGTTTTCAGAAAAGTTTGGCGTTCGTTTTGATTGGATATTTGAGCAATATCAAGATGCCGACTGGCAAAATGCAGGCTTAGCTCCCAATGCCATACCCAATGTCCTGACCTTTGGTGATTTAGGTCATGACTATAGCGCGCATTATTTCGGCTTAACGCTGAGCTATCAGCTTTAAAGCGAGGTAAAACAGATGAATTCCAAGGAAGAGAACATGAATGCCATTAATCGTCACAGTATGAGACGTTATCTGCCATGGTGTGTTGCCGCGTTGCTAACCGCCTGTGGTGGCGATGACGGAAAACCGGGCAACCCAGGTGAACCAGGTGGACCGCCAGCAAGTGAAATAGCACAACTTGTGGTAGAGGTTAACGAGGTTCAACTCAACAACAATATCGCCACGATTAACTACCGTGTCACCAATGAAGATGACGAGCCGGTCGTGGGAATACCAAGCAGCACCTATATCGCAAGCCAACTGTTACCTCAAGGCTATACCAATGCGGGTAATAGCAGCCAGTGGCAATATTTTACCTCGGAGTCATGTTCTCCTGACTGCCCAGGTGAGTTCGTTGACCATCGAAATGGCCAGTATAGCTACACCTTCAGTGGCACATTTGATGGCATGAATGATGTCAGTTATATCGCCGGTTCAACACAGCGATTAGTCATTAAAATTGGTGGCGATAACCTGCCAGATGGTACGCCACTACCGATAACTAATCAGCACTATGATTGGCAAGACAATGGCATGGTTGCCTACACTCGCAACATTGTCACCATAGAAACCTGTAATACTTGCCACAATGACTTGGCGTTTCATGGTAGCAAATACAATGAAATCGAAACCTGCGTCACCTGTCACACCGAAGGTAGAGTCAGTAACAACGACAATATCTTCCCGCAAATGGTGCACAGTAAACACCTTCAAGGTTACCCAGGTTCGCTAGCCGACTGTCAAACCTGTCATGCCGAAGATGAAACCCTCACCGAGCATTTAAACTGGGCACGCGTCCCCACAATGGAAGCTTGCGGCTCTTGCCACACCAGTATCGACTTCCCTGCGGGTGAAGGCCACCCTGCACAGGCCGACAATAGTAACTGTGTCGCTTGTCATAATGCCGACTGGACAATGAGCGCCCACAATGACGGTGGTAACGATGAAGCGCTGGCACAATTCAATGCGCAAATAACCCAAGCTTCACTTGCTGGCACCACAGTTAATTTCACTGTTCGCTTAAGCAACCCTCAAACCGGTAGTGTTTACAGCGATAGCGCCGATAAACTCAACTTTATTAGTGATTTGCGGGTATATGCTAACTGGGGTAACAGTTTTGATTATGCTACTCGTTCAGCTAAATCAATTAAACTTAACGAAACAAGTCCTTCATCAGGCAGTAATGGTGAATACAGCTACATGATCACTGACCTAGCCGTTCCTGCTGGTAGTGAGCTAGATACAGGTACATTGGCGATTCAGGGTCGATTGTGTGCGGCCAACGGCCAACTTGGAGACTGTGGCGACGAAAGCTTCTCAACGGTGAATATCAAATCAAGTTATCAGTTCTTTAATGCAGAAATGATCGCAGATATGGGTCGACGCAGCGTCGTCACCAATGAAACCTGTGGTAGCTGTCATGGCGACCAAGCCCTCAACTATCACGGTTCTCGCAATGACTTAGAGCAGCAGTGTCAATTATGTCACAACCCCAACATGGCGGCGGATTCACAAGCAAGTAATCCATCAATTGCCACTGCCGACTACAAACACATGATCCACAGTATTCATAACGGTCAACGTGAGGGATACGAGTCGATTAACTACCCGGGCAACATTGGCAATTGCGCTCAATGTCATGCCGAAACTGACAATGGCGGTCTAACCGCAGCATTGCCTTTATTTGAAGGTGTCCCACCACTGATGTTGGACAATGGTACCTATACCAGTGCAACAACAGCAATATGCAGTGACTGCCACACCAGTGACAGTGCCAAAGGACACATGACCCAGCAAGGTGGTGTGTTTATGGGAACTTTTGAAGACGCCACTGCGGGCACAGAGTCTTGCGCTACGTGTCATGGTCAAGGTTCAAGTGTCGATGTCTTAAAAGTACATCCTATCAACTAAGTGCCGAAGCCTCGAGCTGAGCAACTCGAGGCTTAACTAATAGCTATATAAAGAAATGGAACGCATATTATGGAACGACTAAAAAAAGGGTTAACGCATAGCCTATTGGCCTTGAGCTGCTCTGCACTGCTATTTGGTTGCGGCAGCGATGGTAAAGATGGTGAAGATGGACAAGATGGCGAAGTGGGCTTTTCGGTTTCACAAGCCAATGAGCTCAGATCGTCGATTTCAGCGGTCAATGTCACCGATGGTGTCGTCACGGTTGATTTCAGTGTCGAAAATGCCAACGGCGTCGCCATCACTGATTTTGACACCTACGCCGGTGTCGACACGCTGGGGTTGGGCATTGCCAAGCTAATACCGCAAGAAGGTAAAGGCTACAAAACACCACAATGGGTCAGCTACATCAATCGTATGGTTGAGCCTGTACCAGAAGACATTCCCGCAGGTTATGAAGACATGGCTGGCCCGCAAATTCAGCCTTCAATTGAAAGCAGCTGTAAACAAGAGTGTGTGGAAAAGCTTAGCGCTGGTAGTTACCGCTATACTTTCCAGCTCAACTTAACCGAAGTTGAAGCTGTAGGCGATCTGGATTTAAGCTTCGATGACAGCTTAACCCATCGTGTCAGTATGGAGCTGAGAGCTGATGGTGATATTAACAAATTGGTTAATACCCATTATGACTTCTTACCCTCTTCGGGTGAAATGGTCACTGGTACCGATACACGTACCGTCGAATTTCTAGAAGACTCATGTTTACGCTGTCATAGTGACGATTACGGCCATGCTTGGGCGCCTAAGCTTATCATGCATGGTTCTAAGCGCTTCGCTATCGAGAACTGCCAAGTTTGCCACACCAGTTACGCGGGCGATCCTGAAACCGGTGCGCCGATTGATATGGGTTATATGGTACATAAGATCCACAAAGCAGATTATTTAATGGTGGGTTATGGCGGCAGCGTCCACGACTACGCTAATGTCACCTTCCCCGCTGATATGTACGACTGCCGTACCTGTCACATGGAAGGAGAAACCAGCCCTGCAGATGCCTTTAATTTCAAGCATCATCGTGCGCTTGCTTGTGGTTCATGTCACTCAGACTCAACTGACGCAGGCCAAATCAAAGACGACATGCACGGCAAGTATATTGATGCCGGTGTCGCCTGCGGTACTTGTCATGCTGAACAAGGTGAAGCAGGTGCTGCACATCACATGACTGATGCAGTCGCTAAAGACAATGTGAAAGCTCAATATGCCGCCAGTTTAGTTCCAGGATCAGTATCTTTAGACTCAGGCATGCTTAACTTTAGTGTGCAATTTAGTGATTCCACTGTCACTGGTGAGGTCATGAGCCCTGATGCAGACCCACGTGTTGCTTATAGCAACATCTACTTTGGTTTTGGTAATGACATTGATTTTACCGCTGGCAAACAAAATTATAAGTTAAACGAAATTGCACCTGTTTCTGGTAGCAATGGAACTTATACTTACAGTCAAGCCACCTCTCTCACTCCAGATTTAATGCAATCCGCAACGGCAGTGGTAACCAGCCATTTGTGTGTCGATAGAGATACCTTGGCTTCAGTTGCATGTGGTACGGGTAGCGATGAATCAATTAATCCGTCAGTGATCACCGGAGAGCTCGTTGCCTTTAACCTAAACGGTGATGACAATGTTATGGCAAGACGTCAGCCAGTCAGTAATGAAACTTGCGCAAATTGTCATGATGATAAATTTAAAGGCAAATTCGGTATCGACTTCAAACACGGTGGTAGCTACACCAATTTTGAGGGCGAGTGTCAAATGTGTCACAACCCAACCTATAAAAACAACCAAACGGCTTTAGATCATATTGACTTTAAAGTGCGTATCCACGCTCACCATGCCAATAAACGCTCTAAGCAAAATGGTGACAACCCATCGAAAGTGGTGACCTTCCCCGAGCACTACGGTAACTGTGCAGTTTGCCATGACAAAGGTCAGCTAACGATGGCGGGGTTAGAGGCCATGCCTGCAACACTGACGATTGATAGTGAGGGTAACGAAACGGAAATATCACCAATTGCCGCGACCTGTGTTAGCTGCCATGGTGAAAAAGACTCACTTATCGCCCATATTCGTGCCAACGGTGGCGCAGCAAGTGATAGCCGCGGCACCTATGTGCCAGGTAGCGAGAGCTGCGCAACGTGTCATGCTGAAGGCAAAACCAATGGTGTCGATGCTGTTCACCCGGTTGATTGGTAAGTCTAGGTAAACCAGAAACCGATAAAAGGGAGGCTTAGCCTCCCTTTTTTATTGCTAAAAATGTGACAATCGAACAAACTTCAACCACAGCGTGATAAGCTATCTTTCACAAACTGTTAACCTTGACTTTAGTGCTGTTATCAGTCGGTTAAAAATACCTATTTTGAGATAGTAATGTTTTTTGATCTACATCAGAATAAGCACGAAACTTTCGCCCAATTTTAAGACTGCATTAAGATAACCACTCCCCACTGCAATATCGGCCTACCCCTCATCCCACTCATAACGCTAATTAATTGTTTTTGTTGGTATTAAAATTATTTAACAAGCCCGTACACCAAGATTTTAACTGGTTCACATTAATCCCAGTACAAACAAAGAAAACTGAACAAATTCAGTAGAATCGCGGCAGAAAGCAGCATAGAAGGTAAACATCGCAAATTACCTTCGCTGTTAAAACAAAACACATAAAAATTCTCATGCAGGGGAAAAATGATGAAACGGTATCCAATTAATGCCGCTATGAAAGCCCTTATCGCCGCCAGCGCATTAGCGCTTGTTGGCTGTAATGGCAGCGATGGAAAAGATGGCAACGACGGCGAAAATGGTCCAGTAGGCGTCGATATTCGTCAAGCAACCAGTATTAATGCCACAATCGTACACGCAACGGTTAATGATGGTGTTGCGGCAATCGACTTCCAACTAGAAAATGCCAATGGCGTCGCCATTTATGGTCTAGAGACATTTAACGACATCAACGCTCTCGGTTTTGGTATCGCCAAACTGGATGCACTACAAAAACGCCAACGTCCATTACCTGGCCATGACAGCCCAGATCCTGAAGTTGACCAATATAAAGGGGTAAAATCAACTCAGTGGACAAGCTACATCAATACCGTTAAAGAGCCAGCTCCTATTGCAGATGGCCAAGAATTGCCTGAAGGTTGGGATAAGCACCAAGGTCCGCAAATCCAAGCGAACATTGAAACCAGCTGTAAAACCGAATGTATCGAAGTGCTAGACCATGGCCTATATCGTTACACTTTCTCTAAAGCTCTATCTGAGTACGAGCAAATTGAAGGGCTCAATACCGACTTTGATGGCCACCTGACTCATCGTGTCACCATGGAGCTAAAACCCACTAGTACCGTTAGTAACGCGACCCTAGTCAATACTCACTATGACTTCGTGCCAGCACTTGACCGTGCCGCGACGGCTGATGAAACACGTAACCTAGTTGATTTGCAACAAAGCTGTATTCGTTGTCATAACGACAATTACGAGCACGCTTGGGCACCTAAGCTGTCATTGCACGGCGGTAAACGTATTGAGATTGAGAACTGTGTAGTGTGCCATACCACCTACTCGGGCGATCCAGAAACGGGTGCAACCATTGACTTTGGTTCTATGCTCCACCAAATCCATAAAGGTGACTACTTTATGATTGGCTATGGCGGTAAAGCCCATGACTATAGCGATGCGACCTTCCCTGCTGACGCTAAAGCATGTCAATCTTGTCACATCGAAGGTGAAAGTGCTCCAGCGCAAGCTGATAGCTTCTACTTCCACCGTCAAGAAGCTTGCTTAAGCTGCCATGAGAAGTTTGCTGCACCTGAATGGGATGGCACTGCACGTGGACTATTCCACTCTGAGCAGTTCCCACAATATGTAGAGCGTGATTGTGCAGCCTGCCATGCAGATAGCAGCAATCCGATGGGCGCTGCCAAGTTTCACCTCAATAAAGAGCTGACCATCAAAGCGGCAAAAGACAGCTATCAATTTAGCGTTCAAGGCGGCGTTTACAATGCTGAAAATGACAGCCTAACCTTCATGGTGGAGTTTGAAAGCGACAGCAACAGTGCACCACATGAAGACACTGCCATTAGCGCGCTTAATGTACAAGTGGTTGAAAATCACCATAACGACTTTGCAGATGTATGGAAAATGCCCCGCGGCTCACTCACCGCCACTCACAAGATGATCAACTTAGCAGATGCACAAGCCATTGCTGAAGGCGATATCATTGTAGAAAGCGTAACTGGTGGATTCCAATATACCGTCAATAATCTCGGGGTTGAATTGCCAGCCGGCGCAATGATGAGCCATCTAAATGTGTGTGCTTCTCGTGATACTGAAGCTAAAGTCGATTGTGACCAAGAGCATATTCTTGCCACTGTCACAACAGAAGCAGCGGCATTTGCGGCGATTGACCAATTGCCTCAAGCGCGCTTTAACAGCGCTTCAGAAAAAGCCTGTCAAAGCTGCCATGATGACAGCATCGACCTATCGTTCCATACCAGAACATCATGTGGTTCATGCCACGCACCTGACAGCAAGGAGCAACCATTATCACTTACAGATGGTAGCTGTGTTAGCTGTCATAAAGGGCAAGCGTTACATGCTGTCGCTGATGGCGCATTCAAAGGTAGCCGTGTTGGTCTAACTAATTCACTTGATTACAAAGTGATGATCCACACGCTGCATGCGAATAAGCGTACAAAAGTGAACAGCAATCGTAATGAAACCATTACCTTTACCAAGCACTATGGCGATTGCGCGTCATGTCATGAAAAAGGCCAATTAGCGATGACTGATACCGCAAACTTGCCAGCAGTGCTTAACCAAGGCGAAGGCGGCAGCAGCGACATCCTTGAGTACTCTCCAATTGCAGCAGCCTGTGGTTCATGTCACACCAAGAATGACATTGGTGCTCACGTTGAAGCAAACGGCGGCGTATTTGGTGCACCACTGGGTACTTACATGGGAACTGAAAGCTGTGCGACATGTCACGCAGAAGGTCGCTCTTTCGGCGTCGATAAGGTTCACCCTACCAGTTATTAATACTAATTGAGTAGTTCATAAATAAAAAAGCGGGGCTTGCCCCGCTTTTTTATGAGCCAAACTAACCCCGCAATACCGTTAGCCCTACATTTAGGCTAACTCCTGCCATTTCCCCGATAGCAACCTCCTTTGCCGAAGTAGACTTATAAAGCTGCTACCATGAACGGAATTCACTGGTATCAAATAAAGAGACTGCCCTGTAATCAGTACAATTTTAGACACGTTTACCTATTTAACCCTGCAACCCTAGCAGCAGTTATGCAACCTTTAAAACCTCTCGATTTCACAAGCTGTTCACGACTAACTAAAAGATTAAACCTCAAAAAATTTGATCGATTAGCTAGCTGAATTTTGACTGAATACACACTTAAAATGAGGTCTAGTTTATACCCCTAAAGAAATAGTCGGATCGAGGTCACATATCCACATCAAAACACCTGCTAAAAAGTTGTTGCTTAGTTAGCCTTAAAGATGGAAATAAATTCCACACACTAACTAGTTGTTTTATAAGCGCACAAATGAGAATTACTCGCATATGCGCATAATCTTAAATAAAAACAGCAGTAAGTGATGATTAAAACTATTGCAGGGAATAATCATGATGAAACTTTTTAACTTAAGCGCAGCTTCAAAAGCGCTACTAACAGCTGGGGTGCTTTCATTAGCCATGTCCGGTTGTAGTGGCGACGATGGCAAAGATGGCGAAGATGGCAAACCTGGTCCTGTTGGTTCACCTATTGGTGAAGTCTCTCAAGTCAAAGCTGACATTACTTCAGCAAGCGTGAGTGAAGATGGCTTTTTAACAGTCAACTTTAACTTAAGCGATGCCAATGGCGCTGCAGTATTTGGTCTACAACAAACCGATATCGGCGCAGTATCATTTGGCCGTGTAGGTTCTGAAGATGAAGTGGATACCACTGACATCGAAGGCTCACCACGTGAAGTTTGGTTAAGCTACTTCAATAAAGACAAAGGTGACGGCCACTATACTGGTTCTTCTTATTTCCAAGGTAAAAACTGTGAAGACTGTCTAACCGACAATGGCGACGGTAGCTACACCCTAGTACTAAACAAAGCCATTGATACTTTGGGTAAATACGATTACACCGCTGATGCCACTAGCGGTATCTACCTAGGTGTAAAAGCAGCTAACGACGCTGGCGCTTCACTGATCAATAACAGCTTCTTCTACTGGCAGCCGAGTTCAGACACAACTCAAGACAAGCCTAAAGCAGTTATCGCCAATGAAACTTGCCAATCTTGTCACCGTCCAGGCCAAGATGGCTCGCTTTCTATGCATGGTGGTAAACATGTGACACTTGAGTCTTGTACTTTCTGTCACACTGATTACAACACCTACATGAAAGACATCAAAGATGAAGACGGCAATGTTACCGGCCAAATGCAATATGATGGCTCGATTAAAGCCATGGCCCACGACATCCACAGCCACTCTTTCTATGCTGACAACGGTGTTTACCCACAAATTGCTTCTAACTGCCAAACTTGTCACCAAGCAGACGAAAATGTTCCTATGGCTGACGCTTGGAAAGCTGATTTAGACACAGCAACTTGTATGAGCTGCCACAACAGCCCATATGCTGTACCAAGCTGGCACTGGGATAGCGAAAACGGCCAGATCGCTGAAGGTAAAGAGAACTGCGTTTCTTGCCACAACGATCCAAATGGCGGTCAACGTGGTGCTGAAAACGGTCACTATGTGAAAAATGATAATGCGCAAGCTGCTGCATCTAAAGTGACCTTCAACAGCATGTCTTACGACGCTGATTCTAAAACAGTAACAGCGAACATGACTGTCACTAACGGTGACACCACAGTGACGCTTGCTCAAATCGACCCAAGCCCATACAAATACGGCGGTTACACTAGCGCTATCGTATTCAATGGTGTAGTGAGTGACGACTTTATCGTTAACTACCAAAAAGTAGGTTTTGACAAGTTTACCGAAGCTGCTGACGGCTCTATTGATGTCACATTCAGTGATGGTGAGTTCAAAGTGGCCGAAGTGATGGAAACTGCAGGCGTAACGGTTGCCCTTAGCAGCCAGATCCATATCTGTTTCGATGGCAAAGGCACTGTTGCAGACTGTGAAGTTGACGGCGAAGGTGCGGTAAGCAACTCTGGCCCATATGTTAGCTCTGATACTGCCTACTTTGGTGTTGACGGTACTGTAGTTGATAGCTCTCCACGTGTACAACATGCCGATATGGAAGCATGTCAGCAATGTCACACTACTGCTATCAAGCATCGTTACAGCAACGATATGGACGGTTGTGCAAGCTGCCACAACGGTACCCGTGACAAGAAAGGTACTGGCTCTTCAAACCTAGCTTACATTGCACATAGCAAACACTATGTCTATGACAGCTCAGGCGATCTTTTCTTCAAGAAGACAGAATGTCAAGCATGTCACGGTGAAAACGGCTTCTCGCTAAGCAAAATCACTGCAGACGCAGCACCTGTTGCCTTTGGCGCCAATGATACTGAGCAATTAGTGGTATCACCACAAACTGCCGCTTGTATCAGCTGTCACCAAGCACCATATGGATTAAATGATGCAACGGCATCTCATATCCAATCTATGGGTGGTATTTTGCTACAAGAAGGTGCAGACCTGAATACACTAGGTGTTCCTGCGTCAACTTATGAAACCTTGAATGTTCAAGAGACTTGTTCGACTTGTCACAAAGATGCATCAATTCTAGAAGCACATTCAAACTGGGGCAGCAGCCACTAGTTCGATGCTAAAACATTAACTATCTACTACTAAAAAGGGAGGCATTGCCTCCCTTTTTCATGTTTAACACATCGGTCATCAATCCGCCCTTCTAACTAATCTTAATTCAAGCTTAATAACCTGCGCCTCTCACCGCCAATACCACAATAATTTTGCATAGTTACCAAAAATGTTAACAATATTAGCCTTGAGTAAATCACCACAAAAAAGCCACATTTATTTGATCTAGATTGCGTTTTTTTGCTGCCACCTTATACCTCTTTATAAATAGACAGATCTGAGTCACACAATGGGAGGCAGTTTGCAGATTTCTTGCCCCTATTACGTTAGCCTTTCATTGGGGAATTATATTTCCAGCATTGACTTAAGTTGCACACTAATAATGAAAATCATGTAAATGATAATCGGTCAGGATTCTGCCCAGGCACTTAAGAACATGCCAAACCTATGCAGGGAAAAAATGATGAACGTAGATAACAAAAAATTTAAGCTGCTATTAGCAGCAGGTGCCGTATCAATGGCACTGACCGGTTGTGGTGGCAGTGACGGCAGCGATGGTGAAGATGGCAACCCAGGTGGCCCAGCTGCAGATGCTATCCAAGTACTTAACCTAGAAGTGACTAAAGTCACCTATGACAGCGGTTCACCAACTGTGACTGTAATGGCAACTAACGAAGAAGATCTACCGGTTGTCGGTCTACAAGATCTCGGTATCGTTGGTGCACAACTTACACCACAAGGTGCAACTGGCGCAGGTAATAGCGCCCAGTGGACCCGTAACGCTCGCGTATCAGGTGTTGAAAACTACACCGACAACAAAAACGGTACTTACACTTTCATACTTCAGCCTGAGCCATACAATGCTGACCTAACTCAGCGTTTTAACGTCTATGCAGGCGGTGAAGGCTCTACCTTAGCCGACGGCAAAACCAGCGTACCTCGTCGTGAAATCGTTGCTGATTTCGACGGTAATGGTTACGAAGCGCTTTACACAAAAAATATCGTATCACACCAAACTTGTACTAACTGTCACGCAGAAGGTAAGCCACTTACCACACGCCACAGTAGCTATTACACCCAAGAGACCTGTGCAACCTGTCACAGCAGCTCACTTTCTGAAGAATCACAGTGGAACCACTTAATCCACAATATCCATAACTCAGCTAAGTCTTTCGAAGACAAATATGGCAAAGAGTACAATGGTGAAGCCGCTGAAAAACTGATTCAAAATAACTGTCAGTCTTGTCACGTTGAACCTGCTGAAGGCGATGATAGCCTAACAGAATGGGGCAACTGGTCACGTGTTCCAACCATGGAAACTTGTACTAGCTGTCACACCGGTATCGACTTTAAAGCGGGTCAAGGCCACTCTCAGCAAAATGACAACTCAAACTGTGTTGCTTGTCATAACGCGAGCTGGACTGAAGAGATTCACCTAGGTAAGTTCGTTCAACGCAAAGCTTTCGTTGACCAATATGGTATGCAAGCAACCCTATCTGCCGTTGCAACAGACAGCGGTAGCGATACCACGTTGAGTGTGACAATTACCGATGCAGCAGGCACAGCAATCGATGCAGCGACATTAGTCGAAAGCATTGAGCAGCTTGAAACCATCACTAACGTTGGCCCTAACTTCCCAATCATGGGTTACAACCCAAGCCCAGGAAATGGTGAGCACAAAGTCCTTATCAACTTAGTGAAAGACGGTACTTTAGGCGAAGATGCGCAAATTGTTGACGGTAAGCTTGTTACTGTTATCAAAGATCTACCATATGGCGCTGGCGATACCGACACAGCATTTAGCTTTATCGGTCTGTCTATGTGTAATGACGGTGTAGATGCGATTGCTTGTGGTGAAGGCGTTGAGCACACCAGCTTAAAAGCTGAACTCGCTCACGGTACGTTATCTGGTGAAGCACCAAGCACACGTCACATTGATTCTGTTAACTTTAAAGCTTGTGAAAGCTGCCACGGTACAGAGTGGGATCTGCATGAGAAATACCATGCTGGTTTCGTGATGACTGAGCAGTTAGGCCGCGAAGTTGATGGTGAAATGACTGTCGGTATTGATGGTTGTGTATCTTGTCACACACCTGACGGTACTTACGCTTCTGGTGGCAACTTAGGTGCTATCGAAATGAAGCTTCACAAAACTCACAGCCATGGTGATTACGGTGCAATCGTTAACCTAAACTGTAGTCAATGTCATACCCAGTTCAACACCGACGCATTTAAAGCAAAAGGTGCTCTTGCAACTGACGCTGGCTACACCACACCTATCGCAGCGACTTGTTATTCTTGCCACAGCTACAGCGGTGACAAGTTCAAGCAACACGTTGAAAGCCAAGGTGCGAAAGTGAACGCAAGCTACGAAGAGGCAAACGATGCAGCTCAACTTGAGACTTGCTTCTTCTGCCACAACCCAGCAATCAGCGATCACACTCAGGTGAAGATGTAATTTGCATTAGAAATTAGATTTTGGGGGAGTCGCCTCCCCCTTCATTTTAATGATGCGAATTAGGATGCCGAATATGAAAATCATAAAAAAACTAACTTCCCTACTGCCAGCCGTTTTGGCTACTGCAGTACTTTCACTTGGCTTTGCTCACACAGCAACCGCTGCTAAGTGGGATGAAAAAATGACGCCGGAAGAGGTCGAAGCAACCTTAGACAAGAAGTTTGCTGAAGGTAAATACTCTCCTAAAGGCGCCGACTCATGCTTAATGTGTCACCGTCGCTCAGAAAAAGTCATGGACATCTTCAAGGGTGTGCATGGTTCTATCAACTCAAGCAAAAGCCCAATGGCTGGCTTGCAGTGCGAAGCGTGTCACGGCCCAATGGGCAACCATAACCGTGGTGGTAACGAGCCAGTTATTACCTTTGGTCCAGACTCAACCCTTTCAGCTGAGAAGCAAAACAGTGTTTGTATGAGCTGTCACCAAGATGACAAACGTATGTCTTGGAACGGCGGTCACCATGACAACGCTGACGTTGCTTGTGCTTCATGTCACTCTGTACATACCGACAAAGATCAAGTGTTATCTAAAAACACTGAAATGGAAGTCTGTACAAGTTGTCATACTAAGCAAAAAGCTGACATGAACAAACGCTCTAGTCACCCAATGAAGTGGGCACAAATGGTATGTAGTGATTGCCACAACCCACATGGCACCATGAGTGATTCTGATCTGGTAAAGCCGAGCGTGAATGAAACCTGCTACTCATGTCATGCGGAGAAGCGTGGTCCTAAGCTATGGGAACATGCACCCGTGACTGAGAACTGTGTCACCTGTCACAACCCACATGGTAGCGTTCACGAAGGCATGCTTAACACACGTGCACCTCAGCTATGTCAACAATGTCACGCAAGTGACGGACATGCTAGCAATGCATATCTAGGCAATACAGGTCAAGGATCGACAGTCGGTGGTAACGCCTTCACCGGTGGCCGTAGCTGCTTGAACTGCCACAACCAGATCCATGGTTCTAACCATCCATCTGGCAAGCTATTTCAGCGCTAAGGAGAGAGCAAAATGAAATTTAAACTCAATTTAGTTACCCTAGCGCTCATCGCCAATGCTGGTGTTGCAATCCCAAATGTTGCGATTGCCGAAGGTTATGGTTTGCAAAATGCCAACACTTCAAAAGTTAAATTTGAAAAGTGGGATTGTAAGCGCTGTACCGTAGAAACGGGTGTATCTGGTAGTGTCGGTGTGGGCGTAGGCTACAACGACAGCAATGACATCCGCTCTGCCAATGCTTTTGCTGCAGAAGATGAATTTGCAGGAAAGCTTGATGCCGACGTTAAATATGTTAGCGAAAGCGGCTATCAAGCTAGTATTGAAGCTGACAATTTAGGCATGGAAAATGGCCGATTAGACGTTAACGCGGGTAAAGCGGGTCAATACAATCTAAACCTGAACTATCGTCAAATTGCTACCTATAAAACTGACCAAGCCATGTCACCTTACCAAGGTGTTGGTAGTGATCACCTTACGTTGCCAGATAACTGGCAAACGGCAGGGTCAAGCCAAGACATGACTCAGCTTTATAGCAGCTTAAATCCGCTAGAGTTATCATTGAAGCGTAAACGTGCTGGACTTGGCTTTGAGTATCAAGGTGAAGAGCTGTGGAGCACTTACATCAATTATCAGCGTGAAGATAAAACCGGACTAAAACAAGCGTCTGGCAGCTTCTTCAACCAATCTATGATGCTAGCTGAGCCTGTTGACTATACCACTGATACCATTGAAGCAGGGGTTAAGTTACGAGGCGATAACTGGTTTACCGCGTTGAACTACTCGGGTTCTAGCTTTAAAAACCAATACAGCCAACTGACTTTTGATAATGCGTTTAACCCAACCTTTGGTGCCCAAACTCAAGGCACCATGGCACTAGATCCAGATAATGAAGCTCATACCGTTTCATTAATGGGTCAAGTCACAGCGGGCAAAACCATTATGAGCGGTCGCGTGCATTACGGCCAAATGACTCAAGACCAAGCCTTTGTCACCTCTGGCTATGGTTATGACGTGCCGGCTGATTCACTCGATGGCCGAGTTGATATGAAAGGCGTCAACCTAAAGCTAGTTTCTCGCCTAAACTCGAAAGTTCGTGTTAATGCCAGCTATGACTACAGTGACCGTGACAATAAAACCAATGTTGAAGAGTGGACGCAGATCAGCATCGACTCAACAACAGGTCAAGTTGCTTACAACACGCCATATGACATTACCACGCAGCGCGCTAAGTTAGGTGCAGATTATCGTATTGCCCGTGGCATGCGTCTAGAAGCTGGTTATGATTATCGCCAAGACGAACGTAGCTACCAAGACCGTGAAACCACGGATGAGCACACCCTATGGACCAAGTTCCGTTTAAGCTCATTCGATAAGTGGGATATGTGGATCAAGGGTAGTTATGGTGAGCGCGATGGCTCTGAATACCAAGCCTCAGAGTGGACATCAAGTGAGTCAAATGATCTGCTTCGCAAATACAACCTTGCTGACCGTAAACGCTCAATGGTTGAAGCACGTGTGACCCACACACCGATTGATGCGTTAACCATCGATTTTGGTGCACGTTACGCGTTAGATGACTACAACGAAACTCAAATCGGCCTAACCGAGTCAAAAGATCTGAGTTATGATGTTAGCGCCAGCTACCTCATCAATGACGATATGATGGTAAACGCGTTTTATAACCGTCAGAACATTGAATCTGAGCAAGCGGGTAGCACCAACTTCAGCACCCCTAACTGGTACGGTTTAGTTGAAGATCAAGTCGATGTAATTGGTGCAGGATTTAGTTACAACAACCTAATGGAGAAGAAACTCCGCTTAGGTATCGACTATACCTACTCTGATTCAAACAGTAACACTCAAGTGACACAAGGTATCACGGGTGATTACGGTGACTACTACGCCAAAGCGCACAACATCAATGTGTATGGCCAGTATCAGGCAACTGAAAAAATGGCACTTCGTCTAGATTATAAGATGGAAAAATACCGTGATAATGACGCCGGCAATGACATCGCCCCCGATGGCATCTGGAACGTTGTAGGATTTGGCAGTAACAGCCATGACTACACAGCTCATTTGATCATGCTTAGCATGAGCTACAAGCTGTAACTATTGCCAATCAAAAAAACCCGCTTCGGCGGGTTTTTTATTGGCAGCAATAAGCCTAGTTGCAAACTAATACCAATCGGCATAAGAAAGTGCTCTACTCAGAGCTATTTTTGGCAAACTAGTTCGAGACGAATAACTTAAGTAATAGTGGTTCTATTGGGAAGTTATTCAACGAAGAAGTAGGCAGCCAAAAAAGCGCCCAAAGGGCGAGTTTTAGCACTTCTGATACTGTGTAAACGAACTTGAACGTAGAGTCACTATGCCCTTCATTCGTTGCCTTGTCTCAGAAGCGCTAAACTCTCGCTGAGCGATCACATCTTTATGCCGATTGGTATAAAATCTTGATGTTTTGGTGACTCACTACACATTCAATGTCTCAGCTGGCTATTTTAATTGAAATAACACCTTAATTAAGCGATCTTATCGTCACCTACTGCCAAGATAAGATTTTAATTTGATGTCTAGCCCTTTTTTACGCCGCACTTTACTGGCACTGACACTGTTGCCACTGCCTGCCCTTGCATTTCAATCTGACACGACTCATATTTTGTTACTTGCTATCTCACTAGGTGGGTTTTGTCTATTTAACCTGTTACTAATTGGGCTATTTCATTTCACAGGACAATATCAAAGTCACGGTTTTGCTAAAGCCCACATGGCTATCAGTATTGCAGTTTCTACCATTGCGATGACCGTTGCCCTGATTTACCTTCAAGGGGTTGGCGCTATCATGCTCAACCTTGGCGTCGTTATCGTCAGCGTATCTTTAGCATTACTGCCGCTACATTTAACGAATCCAGACAAAACCAAACCCAGCTGGGGCATCGCTGCATTACTCGCTACAGCAGTACTATTGATGTTAGCCGCCCATACGCTGACGCCTATTGCGCTATTCGCCATTGCTGTCGCTCATGTGGCAGCAATCAATGCTAAACATCTTGCGCTTAAAATAGCCAGTTACCTCATCGCACTATGGGGCTATGGTTATATTGGGTATTGGCTGTATATGTTCAGCCAACATATTTAATGACAACAGATCAGCAAAATCTACCGCAGCTCCTGACAGAGATTCAACGTTGTCAGCTGTGTGCCAAGCTGCTTCCCTGTCCACCTAAACCGATTGTTCAGCTCAATCGTAATGCAAAAATACTGATTGCCGGCCAAGCACCGGGGCGCAAGGCTCACGATGCTGGCCGCCCCTTTGACGATGCCAGCGGCCGTCGCTTGAAACAATGGTTAGGGGTAATTGACGAGCAGTTTTATGATCCGAAGAACTTTGCCATTCTCCCCATGGGCTTTTGTTTTCCCGGCAGCTACCAAGCCCATGAGACAAGACATGGTGATAAGCCACCACTGCCTCTGTGCGCAGCAACATGGCGACAAGTCGTGTTAGCGCAACTGACTAACATCAAACTGACATTATTGGTTGGCAAATATGCCATTAATTGGCATTTACAAGCGCCGATGACAGTGACAGAATCAGTGAATAATTGGCAACAACTTTGGCCGAAAACTTTAGTGTTGCCGCACCCCAGTCCGCGCAATAACATTTGGCTGAAACGACATCCTGAATTTGAACGTGATGTCATACCGCAATTGAAAACTCGCGTAAAAGATTTGCTTAGCTAAACTAATAAAGACAGTAGATAAAAGGTGCAGCGATGAAACAAGACTCTAATCCAGCATTTGGTCCTTATCCTTACAACTCTATTTTAGATATGGAAATAGAAGAGATAGATTGGCTACGCTGGCAACGTCTTGTCGATACGGTTGCAGATATGTTCAATGCCCCTTCAACCTTTATTAATCAAGCTAATGTTAAAGGTATCGAGGTATTGATTGCCTCACAAACGCCACAAACCCACTACAAACCAGGTGGCTATGCAGACTTCAATACCAATGTTTATTGCCATCAAGTGGTAAAAAGCTCTGAAGAGCTCTACGTTAAAGATGCCAGTGGTGAACCGCGCTGGGCCGATAACCCTGAATATACTGAAGACAATTATGTTTCCTATTTGGGGCTGCCGATTTGCTGGCCCGACGGCTCAGTATTTGGCACCTTATGTGTGCTAGATACAGAAACCACCGACTACCCGCAAAAATACATCGATACCCTCGATTTGATTAAAGAGATCATCAACAGTGACCTAAAACATCTCTATCGAGAAAACCAACTGCTGACGCTTAGCTATACCGATCCTTTGACTCAAATTTATAATCGTCGCGGCTTTAGTGAACTGCTCACCCCAACGCAAGATTTAGCCCACAGACTAAACAAGCAGCTGATATTACTCTACTTCGACCTCGATGGTTTTAAGCAGATCAATGATGGCTTTGGTCATGATGTCGGTGACCGATTACTTAAGTATTTTGCCACCAGCTTAAAGAAAAATAGTCGCAGCTGTGATCTTGTCGCTCGCTGGGGCGGAGATGAATTTATCGTGCTGCTACATGCGGAAAATGAGCAATGTGTCGAGCTGTACACAGATAGACTCAACCAAGCATTGGCTGAATGTGATGCGGGCGTACCAAGCTTCGAATACTCGGTGGGCTACACCACCATTAAACCGGGAACAAAATCTTCGCTTGAGACCTTATTAGTCACGGCAGATCAACGCTTATTTGAAAATAAAAACAGTAAGCGCCAAGTCAGCTAATTTTGTGATCATCACAACGAAGCATACTTAAGCTATTAGGCCAACGCGGCACACCCATTTAAGCTAAATCTACTCACAACTGATGACGAGTCATTCATGTATTTTCTTGACGCTAATGTTGCCCAACAAATTGTCGATCGCACCATCAAAATCATTGGCCATAACATCAATGTAATGAACAACCAAGGGGTGATTTTAGGGTCGGGAGAAGCCACACGTATCGGCTCGATTCATGAAGGTGCCCTATTGGCCATTAGCCAAAATCGAACCGTAGAGATAGACAGTGGCAGTGCCCGTAGCTTACAAGGTGTTAAACCTGGCATGAACTTACCTTTACACCACAAAGGAGAAATCATTGGTGTGATAGGTATTACCGGTGAGCCGGAAACCTTGAGAGCTTATGGCGAGCTACTTAAGATGACCGCAGAAATGATTGTGGAACAATCTAATTCGATGGAATTAGCCCAATGGCAAAACCGCCAAAAAGAAGAGTTCATTCTGCAGCTCATCCGCCAAAAGCGCCCGGACTTTGAAAGACTTGAAGATTGGGCTGCTCGGTTAAACATTGATTTGAGTTTACCCCGCGTCGCTGCAGTGATTCGCATTGAAGAAGACACCCAACAAGACTTCGCCGACTCGCTATTAAAGCACTTGATGAACTTACTGGAAAATCCACCTCGCGGAAATTTAGTCGCGATGACATCGATGACTGAGCTGGTGATTTTAAAACCTGCATTTTTAGATGGAAAGCAATGGGATGCTACTGCCGAAAGTCATCGCATTGATCAATTACTAAAGCGTCTGCCGCTTGAGATGTCGGCAAAGTGTAAAATTGCCCTCGGCCATTATTTTACCGCCAGCGAAGATATTAATCGCTCCTATCAAACAGCCAAAGAAACCTTACGCATAGGCAGCCAAATTGAACCTAAGCAAAGCAAACACCTATATGAAGATTACTCGTTTTTAGTACTACTGGCTGGACTTAAAGACAGCTGGCGTGCAGAGCAATTACTTGCTCCTTACCAGCAGCTACTGACAGCAGATAAAAACCAACAACTTGATAAAACCCTGCGAGCCTACTTACAGCATTTTGGCGATCTTCAAGCTTGTGCACAAAGTTTATATATTCACCGTAACACCCTGCGCTATCGACTAGAGCGTATCGAACAGTTAACGGGTATCAACCTACATTCACTCGATGGTCTATTGCGATTATACGTGGGCCAAAATTTGTCTCAAACCGGCGCATAAACGCATTCTTACATTAAAACCTCTGTACTAATACCAGTCGGCATAAAAATGTGATCGCTCAGCGAGCATTTAGCACTTCTGAGACAAGGTTTTTAAATGCTCCTCAGTAACTGCTGCGTTACTCTAACTCCTATATCCCTATAGTCGTGCATTAATGACGCTCACCACATCTGACCTCCAGGGATGGAGGAAATGTCTTATGACTGTCTGCAACAGTCAAGACCATGTGGCTTGCAACGAATGATGGGCGTAGTGACTCTACGTTCAAGTTCGTTTACCCAGTATCAGAAGTGCTAAAACTCGCCCTTTGGGCGCTTTTGGGGCTGCCTAGCTCTTCGTTGAATCACTTACCAATAAAGCCACGATTACTTAAGTTATTCGGTCTCGAACTGGTTTGCCCCAAGTAGCTCTGAGGAGATCACTTCCTTATGCCGATTGGTATAAAGCACAATAAAAGCTGCTTTTTTGTCGTTCGCTACCGCATTTTTGTGCATACGCACAAAGCATTGACAGATATTAGCGGCAAATCTGTTATATAACACGAAGCCAAAGTTGTAGATTGTGTTGATAATAGCCCAAGCCTGAAATACCAATGTACTCAGCATTTAGGCATTTTGCCCTAACCGCGTTGGGTTCACTGTTCAGCAAAAAGAACAATTTAACTAAAAATACCCCTACAGGGACACCCTATGAGCTTAGTACTAATATTGCTCGCTGTGATCGCGTTCATCGTGATAGCGACATCTAAATTTAAGTTACACCCTTTCTTAACACTAATTCTTGCGTCGTTCATCGCCGCGTTTGCCTACGGACTGCCAAGTGCTGACATCGCTAAAACCATTACCACTGGGTTTGGTGGTATCTTAGGTTATATCGGTTTAGTCATTGTGCTGGGGACTATCATAGGTACCATTTTGGAAAAAAGCGGTGCCGCGATTACCATGGCCGATGTAGTGATTAAGGTGTTAGGCAAGCGCTTTCCAACCTTAACCATGTCGATTATTGGTTATATTGTGTCTATCCCGGTATTTTGTGATTCTGGTTATGTGATTCTTAACTCGCTTAAGCAATCGATGGCTAACCGTATGCAGGTCTCAAGTGTAGCCATGAGTGTTGCACTCGCTACAGGCCTATACGCAACACACACTTTTGTTCCGCCAACACCTGGCCCTATTGCGGCTGCCGGCAACTTAGGCCTAGAGTCTAATCTTGGCTTAGTTATTTTCATCGGTATCTTTGTTGCCGCCACAGCTGCACTTGCAGGGACCTTATGGGCAAACCGTTTCTCGAAAGTTGAGCCTGATGGCGAAGGAGCTGAAGAGCTCAAAAACAATGTTGAAGATTTCGAAAAGCTCAAAGCGGCTTACGGTGAATTGCCAAGCCCTAGCCGTGCATTTGCACCTATCTTCATTCCAATTTTACTGATCTGCTTGGGCTCAATCGCTAACTTCCCAACAGCGCCACTGGGTGACGGCTTCTTATTTGATACCCTTGCCTTCTTGGGACAACCAGTCAACGCCTTAATGATCGGTCTACTGCTGTCACTGTCACTGCTAAAGAGCAGCGATAAAGTCAAAGAATTTAGTGAGCGTATTAGCCAAGGCTTAGTTGTTGCTGCGCCAATCCTGTTAATCACAGGTGCAGGTGGTGCTTTTGGTGCCGTACTTAAAGCTGCCGATATTGGCACCGTCATTGGCACGTCATTGTCAGCCCTTGGTATTGGCATCTTTATGCCATTTATTGTGGCGGCAGCATTAAAATCAGCTCAAGGCTCATCAACGGTTGCTCTAGTAGCCACATCAGCACTAGTCGCGCCAATGCTTGGCGATATCGGGTTAGCGAGTGACATGGGCCGCGTACTGACAGTGATGGCTATCGGTGCGGGTGCAATGACAGTATCTCATGCCAACGACAGCTTCTTCTGGGTGGTGTCACAGTTTAGCCGCATGAGTGTTAAACAAGCCTATAAAGCACAAACCATGGCGACCCTCATTCAAGGTGTTACCGCGATGACATTGGTTTATATCCTAAGCCTTATCCTTCTTTAATCCGCAACCCTCACCGTCACATCGACGGTGGGGGTTTTTCTCGACTTTATCGCAAAGCTCTGTTAGGAACATCCAATGAAAATCGTCATTGCTCCAGATTCATATAAAGAAAGCCTCAGCGCCATGGATGTCGCTAACGAGATTGAACGCGGCTTTAAACAAGTATTTCCCGACGCCAACTATGTCAAAGTGCCTGTGGCTGATGGTGGCGAAGGCACTGTGCAATCGATGGTTGATGCAACCCAAGGCCAGTTAATTGATGTCACTGTTATAGGTCCACTCGGTGAACCCGTACAGGCACAATACGGTTTATTAGGTGACGGCATCACCGCCGTCATTGAAATGGCTTCGGCCTCGGGCCTGCACCATGTACCACCAACAATGCGCAACCCATTTATCACCACCAGTTATGGTACCGGTGAACTGATTTGTCATGCCCTTAACCGAGGCATACGCCATATCATCATCGGCCTAGGCGGCAGCGCCACCAATGACGGCGGCGCAGGTATGTTGCAAGCGCTAGGCGCTCACTTGACTGATAACCAAGGCCAACCATTAAAACCGGGAGGCGCAGCACTGGCTGATCTTGTTAATATCGATATCACCGATATGCACCCTGCTATTGCAGACTGTCACTTTGATGTGGCTTGTGATGTTGATAACCCACTTTGCGGAGACAAGGGCGCGTCAGCGATATTTGGGCCACAAAAAGGTGCGACTCCGGCAATGGTGGCACAACTTGATAGCTCACTGGCTCATTTCGCTGAGTGCATTAACACCTGTGGACTGGGCGATCATCAACATATTGCTGGTGCCGGTGCAGCGGGCGGCATGGGCTTGGCGGCTATCACCTTTCTAGGCGCACAACTCAAACCCGGTATCGACATTGTCATGCAGGCGGTATCGCTGGCAGAAAAGCTCGATGGTGCCAACTTAGTGATCACAGGTGAAGGACGTTTAGACAGCCAAACATTGCATGGTAAAACCCCAATGGGTGTGCTTCGTGAAGCGCAAGCAAAGTCGATTCCAGTCATCGCCATTGCCGGTTGTGTGAGTGAAGATGCCAATGTGCTTCTAGCACACGGGTTCAAAGCGATTTTCTCGGTCACACCAAGAAGTTTACCCTTAGAGGAAGTCCTAGCAGGTGCAAAACATAACCTGCATGCGACCGCAGTTAATGTGGCTGCTATCTACCATTTAGGACAAAGTTAGTATCGCTTTTAAGGCCAACCCGCTGCTTGTAGCTAAGGTTGGCCTACACCTTTGCAGACAAATCCATTTCACTTTTCCCCTTGATGCGATATAAAGCATAAAGTAAAGTTAGCTCCTTTTTAGACTACAAGCTCAAAATAAGAGCTTGAGTGGATTGTGTGAGAGATAAGTCTTAATGGCTGCAAAACAACAACGACAAGCAACAGCATCTGAAGAAGCGCTAATGCGGATATTCACGCTGCCTGAAGCGCCAGATTCAACCTTAGGCAAAATCGAGAAAAATATTTCCGAAAACCTAATGGGCTTTCTGAAAGAAAGTATTGTTGCTGTAGAAAAGCCATTGTCTGAAGTTGAAAAGGACTTTCAGGCCCATCAAATTCCACAGTCACCAAGTTTTGTATCAGATTATGCCGATGACATGATGCAGACTCTGGTCGCCCACAGTGTCCATACTTCGTCGCCAAGCTTTATTGGTCATATGACATCTGCGCTACCTTATTTTGTGTTGCCACTATCGAAAATGATGGTGGGACTGAATCAAAATCTGGTTAAGATCGAAACCTCTAAAGCCTTTACACCTTTAGAACGCCAAGTACTGGGAATGATGCACCATATGATTTATGGTCAAACTCCCCAGTTCTATCAAAACTGGATGCACAGCGCCAGTCACTCACTGGGGGCATTTTGTTCTGGTGGTACCATTGCTAACATCACCGCCCTATGGATTGCCCGTAACCGCATTTTAGCCGCCGATGGTGACTTTAACGGGGTGGCACAAGATGGCTTGGTAAAAGGTTTACGGCATTATGGCTACGACGATTTAGCAATTTTGGTGTCGGAGCGGGGTCACTACTCTCTCGGTAAAACCGCTGATCTGTTAGGGATCGGGCGCAGCAATATTATTCAAATACCGACCGACGAGCACAACAAAGTTGATGTTCAGCAGATGCGCGAAACCGCCAATGATCTGCAAAAACAGCGTATTAAAGTAATGGCAATTGTTGGGGTGGCGGGTACAACGGAAACTGGCAACATTGATCCGTTAGAGGCGCTTGCCGATCTCGCCGCCGAGCTCAACTGCCATTTCCACGTTGATGCTGCATGGGGCGGCGCAAGTTTACTTTCAAATAAATACCGTCATCTACTGAGTGGTATTGAGCGTGCTGACTCTATCACCATTGATGCCCACAAGCAGATGTATGTGCCCATGGGTGCCGGTATGGTGCTATTTAAAGATCCAGAATTTGCCAATGCCATCAAACACCATGCTGAGTACATTCTGCGTAAAGGCTCAAAAGATTTGGGCAGTCAGACCCTTGAAGGCTCACGTTCTGGAATGGCAATGCTTGTCCATGCTTGTTTGAACGTCGTTGGTCGTGATGGCTATGAAATACTCATCAACAACAGCCTCGAAAAAGCCCGTCGATTTGCAGATATGATCACTAAAGATGAGCACTTTGAATTGGTGACCGCGCCAGAGCTATGTTTATTAACCTATCGCTACGTGCCGCAATCGGTGCAGCAAGCCATGGCCAGGGCACGGCAACAAGGTCAACTAACACGGCTTAAACAGTTCCATGAGCTTCTAGACGGGCTGACCAAGTTCATTCAAAAGCGACA
The DNA here is from genome assembly GCF_043643685.1 of Shewanella waksmanii. Taxonomy (GTDB): domain Bacteria; phylum Pseudomonadota; class Gammaproteobacteria; order Enterobacterales; family Shewanellaceae; genus Shewanella; species Shewanella waksmanii_A. The sequence continues at coordinate 628,232 of NZ_JBHZSN010000001.1, read as the reverse complement.
ACGTGAACAAGGGACATCGTTTGTTTCAAGGACGCGGATAAACCCGGAGCCACAACGGATTATCGCTGACTTAAAATCTGTGGTTTTTAGAGTTGTGCTAGCCAATCCGCTAACCACCGATGAGATATTACAGCAGGTATTAATAGAGCAAGCGCAAATTGCGCAGCAGCCCAATCCGTTCTTATCTAAGTTGTTGCAATTAGCTGACGACTAAGGTTACTGGTGATTATCTGGCAGACTGGCCAGGTAATCACTTAACTCCTGCCCCGGCGTGAGCGCAAAATGATCATCAAGCTTATTCACTGACACAATCCTATCTACTCTAAAATTGCGAAAATCATCTCTGAGCTCACACCAAGCCAACAAGGTCCAAGTGGCTTTCCAAAAATAGATTGCAAGCGGCCGCAGCCGTCGCTGAGTCTGACTTTGCTTAGCATCCTCATAAGTGATATCAATAAAACAGCGTGCATTGGCCGCAGCGCGAAGTATGTCTAAATACTTAAAATCATCATCGTCGACAAAGTAATCAACCGCAAACATCAATGATTGATAGGCTTGTAGGCGCTGAGGTAAAACCGCTTCGACTTTTATCATCGCTTGCTTAGCAGCCTGCCCTAGCTCTTTGCCTCCCCATGTTTGCACCATACGCATCCCGACTTGAATTGCTTCAAGCTCCTGCTCGTTAAACATCAGCGGTGGTACATTCACCTCGTGGCGCAGCAAATACCCAACTCCAGCTTCGCCTTCTATAGGGATACCTGATAACGACAGATCTTGAATATCCCGATAAATGGTTCTGGTGGAGACGTATAAACGCTGGGCAAGCTGCTCTGCCGTCATCAAACGGCGGTGCTTTAATAATTGTACGATTTGAAACAGTCTATCGGCTCGACGCATAACTCCCTCAATATTCGCCATACAAAAATAGGGATTACCCAGCATTCAGCGCTTATTGCAGCAATGAAAGCTTAGTAACCCCATTTACATTCAGCTTAAACGCTAAACCCTTTATACAATACCGATATAAATATCGACCTTATCTACTGCGGTATAACACTCAAAATCAGTGACAAACGCACGCTGATACTGACAGTTTTCATCATCAAAGCGCTGCCAGATATGCTGCCATAAGCTCACCACAGTCTCAGGCATTGCGCCTTGGGCACTAAACTTTAGATAAGAGCCGTTAGCGGTAGTCAGCTTAGTGAGTCCCTCACTCTCTGACTCCCCTAGGGCTGCTCCAGCCAACACACTGTAAGCACCATGTTGATTGGATTCATAATCAAAATAGACCCCATAAACGGGTTTCCCTTTCAGTGTCCCCTTGGCATATTTAGCCATAAAACGCTGCCAAAGTGGTGCTATTTTTTGCTGCTCTGGCTGGCTTTCATGCTCATTATCGGTACGAACCACCTCACCTATAATGGACTGACTATCTAAATCAACTAACTCCATGTTCACCCCTTATTGATGTAGGTGATTACTGCTGTGCTGACCATAAGCCAACGGTATTACCTTCACTATCAACAAACAGTGCCACATAACCACATTCGCCATCATTAATCGGCATCACAGGTAGGACTATTTTAACCTCAGCCTGAACTAGCTTATCAACTAAGGGGGTTAACTGTGGGCTTAGGTGCAGGTAGACGACACTGCCTTGGCTGCTGGGTTGCATCATCGGATGTTTGATTAACCCAATACTGGCAGCTTGCGGATCCTCGGTTTCAATAATTGCCATCTGCATATCGTCATTATGTTGATATTTAAACTGCACATCAAAATGACGTTGATAAAATGCGGTTGCTCTGTCCATATCAGCAACTGGGATTTCTCCCCATACTAAAGGTGCGTGTGCTAACATACTCATCTCCTTGATTAACATTAACTTTAAGTTAGGTGTCAAACTCAGTTAAGTTGACCTAAACGAGTATAATTAGCCCCTACTGACAGCATAGTGTCAGTAGCATTGTATCTTTTATCCCTCTAGATATTTTTAAACAGCACCTCTAACCGGAAAGTCAAAATCACCTGTTCGACGCGAGGCTTGTCTACCTCTTTATGCCAGTTGTATTCTGGGGTTAATTCAAAAAACAACCACTCACGTAAAAATCGTTGTCGATAGGTCACGGCAATGCGAGCGTTATCGACATAGTGATAAGGGGTATCTACACCATAAATACTAGCGACGTAGTTCAGTGCTCGAACTGGGCTAATGTAATGATAAAGCCGCAAGCTACTGCCAAATTCCCAACCGTTGTCTCGATTTTCATACTGGGCAACACTACTCCAACGCAGTAAGTAGTTATCGTTAAAGACATGCTCAATATCAAACTCTGTCGACTCACCGGTGACTTTCTTTTTTTGATATAACTTTTGCGTGACACGGGTCGTTGTATTTTCTGACAATGGATAAGTATACGCCCAACGCGCTTCAATTTTTGGTTGAAAGTTAGCCTTGATATTAAACGTGATACGTTCACTCGAATACCAGTCATAGCGCAATCCGATATCCCTTTCGCTGTCATCATCAGAGCTCTTTAGAAAAGCAAACGGATCATCGTCGCCTTGAGAATCAATGATCAGCTTTAATTTTTTGCTCGCGCCGGGAAGGTGAAATCGAGCACTCAACTGGGTACGGTACTTAAAGCCATCGACCGCATAATAGGAAAAGTCATTGCCCCAGCGCACTTGCGTGCCAGCTCTGGCATGCTCTTCGACTCGCTCATCAAGAAAAAAGCTATCAAACCAGAGGGCTGGCTGACAAAATTTGGTGTTGAGATACTCATACGCTCTATCTATAAACTCTTGCCGCTCAATGCCGCGATCGCAAGGGTCAATGGGAACATCTGTTTCTTGCTCAGCATCTCCGCTACCTTCGGCTTTTACTTCTGAATTAGCGCTCGTGGTGACGTTTGAGGACAGTTCAGTAGTAACTTCTGCGGAGTTTTCAGGCTTTTCAGGTTGCTCGCTTAGTTGCGGCTTAGACTGAGTCGGATACTGTGGCTGGGCAAAGACCGGAAGCACTGTTACCAGCGACATCACTAAACCGGCTACAATGCCTTTTTGTCTCACTTTCACAGCAATCCCTATTCATAACAACATATCGTATCCAGTCCATGGTATCACTTGTTAGCCAAATACCTGAAATGTAAAAAGCTTCAATAGATTTGATTGCATTAAATTAGCGCGATTACTAGTGCTATTGAAAGTGCTTAGTAGTTATCAATACAGCAAAGTAGCTGTCACGACGACAAACAATACCAATCAGCATAAAGATGTGATCGCTCAGCGAGAGTTTAGCGCTTTTAATACAAGGTCATTAAATGCTCCTGCATTAATGACATTCACCACATCTGACCTCCAGGGATGGAGGAAATGTCTTATGACTGTCTGGAACAGTCAAGACCATGTGGCTTGCAACGAATGATGGGCATAGTTACGCTACGTTCAAGTTCGCTTACACAGTATCAGAAGCGCTAAAACTCGCCCGTTGGGAGCTTTTTGGGCTGCCTATTTCTTCGTTGAATAACTTCCCAATAGAACCACTATTACTTAAGTTATTCTCCTCGAACTAGTTTGCCCAAAATAGCTCTGAGTAGATCACTTTCTTATGCCGATTGGTATAAATAACGGAAATCCCCCTCATGAGTTATCTCTACTTAGCCATTGCTATTGTTTCTGAAGTATTCGCCACCATGCTGCTGCCAACCACCCAAGGCTTTGCCAAACCGCTACCTTCAATAGGTTGTGCTTTAGGTTACGCCAGTGCTTTTTATTTCTTATCCCTGGCAACACAATACATCCCAACCGCAGTCGCCTATGCGATTTGGTGTGGCGCCGGCATTGTACTCATTGCCCTCATTGGTATGTTACGCGGTAACTTGCCTAATCTTGATACCATCTTTGGCATGATCCTCATCATCATAGGTGTTGCATTGATCAACATGAATACCCAAATCGAACATTAGGGCCAATTAACCACTCAACATCATTAAACTTGTTTCTGCTAGCTCAGTAATTTGGTGTAAACTAGTGCGCTTATGCCCCAATGTCTGGGTTTGACTGGAGAAAATCCCCCTGTGACGGCTAAGCAAGTAAAATTTGAACACCACCTAACCATCAAGCATCCCGAACAGAGTGATGCGGTGAGCCTGCTCGCAACTCTCTGTTCATTATCAAAACAACAGGTAAAGCAAGCAATGGTTAAAGGTGCTGTCTGGTTAACTCGCGGTAAAACTACCACGAGGCTGCGCCGAACCAAGAGAGCGTTACAGTTAGGCGATGAGCTGCATATTTACTACAACTCCAGTGTATTACAACAACAGGTAGATGATGCGGTATTGATCAGCGATCAGCAGCAATTTAGCGTATGGTATAAACCTTATGCAATGTTATGCCAAGGTTCAAAGTGGAGTGACCATACCACCATTAATCGTTATGCGGAACTGAACCTAAGTCCGCAACGCACCGCTAATATTATTCACCGTCTAGACCGAGCAGCGACAGGGCTTGTTGTCATTGGTCATGCCAAGCAAGCCACTGCGGCCATTGCCAAACAGTTTGAACTGCGGCACACCGACAAAATCTATCAAGTCATTGTTGAAGGCCAGTTTCCATCACAACCTATCACCATTAATAGTGATGTTGATGGCAAGTCGGCCTGTTCTCATGCCCGCGTTTTGGCCTACGACAGTAACCAGCATCGTTCACTAGTTGAAGTGAAAATTGATACCGGGCGAAAACATCAAATTCGTATCCACATGGCATCAAGTGGTTATCCGGTGGTCGGAGATAGGCAACATGGTGACGCGACAGGCGATGATGATAACCTGCAACTGACGGCCTGCTTTTTAGCCTTTAACTCGCCAGTTACTGGGGAGCGCCTCGAATTCAGTTTGCCCCAGCAGTATCGCCCCACACTTAGCGCACTTCGCAGTTAAACTCTGTGGGGGCATAAAGCAAAACCAGCTTACTTTTTAAGCCATTGCAATCAGGTTAACTTTCACTCTCCCAAGGCGTAATGGCACTCATATCAGCTAAGTCGTAAGGCGTTAACTGATAGACATAATAATTGAGCCAATTGCTGATCAGTAAACTGCCATGACTATGCCAGCGAGCAATGGGCTCAAGTCCTGGGTCGTTTTGCTTAAAATAGTTTTGCGGTACTGCGGGTTGCAAACCTTCAGCAAGATCACGGTAATACTCATCTTTAAGAGTGCTTTTCTGGTATTCAGGGTGTCCCATAACAAATAGGTTACGATTATTTCGGCTCAATACCATGTACGCGCCGGCTTCATCGGATTTGGTTAACACATTTAGCTGCGGATGGGCTTCCAGCTGCTGCACATCCATTTCTGCAAACCGTGAATGCGGTGCGTAGAACTCTTCATCAAAGCCTCTAAGCAAAGGGTAATGTTTACTGCTACGAATATGGCTGAACACGCCAGAGCGTTTGGTTTCCAGTAATTTTCGCTGCAACCCATAAAGGTGGTAAAGCGCAGCATGAGCTGCCCAACATAAAAACAATACTGAGGTAACGTGTTGTTGCGACCAGTCGATGATCTCACGAATATGGTCCCAATAAGTAACCTCCTCAAAGGCTATCTGCCCAAGCGGCGCGCCAGTGATGATCAAACCATCATAGTTCTTATGCCTAACGGCCTCAAAATCACGATAGAAGTTATTCATATGGTCGATAGAGGTGTGCTTAGACGCTTTATCATGAATGCGCAATAAATCAACATCCACTTGCAATGGTGTGTTACCCAATAAACGCAATAATTGGGTTTCAGTTTCAATCTTGTTGGGCATTAGATTGAGGATCAACACCTTCATCGGTCTGATATCTTGATTCGCTGCCCGCGTTTCGGACATCACGAAGATATTTTCTGACTCAAGGATCCCGGCAGCGGGTAAATTGTCTGGAATTTTAACTGGCATTCAGCGCCCTTCTACTCATTAATACAGGAAGCCGTAGCAGGCTTCCTAATGTCTATCGAGTGCGGCGCTATGACTATCTTGTAGCGCCAACCTTTTGTACCAATACCGATAGTGGTTGTTGGTTTGCTATATCAATATTGTAGGCTTGGGTATTAATGAACATAAGTTCACCATTTACGGTAATTTTCGCACCAACCGCATAAGTATGTCCGGACTCAAATTGGTCTCGGTTAATCACAAACTCAAACGGTGCCGGTGTTGTTACACCACTGCGTTCGATTTCTGCAATCACCACTGCGGGGGCATCCATTAATGACACATCTTTCACTTGAACCGTCAAAACAGCTTGTGGTGGCAGTGCGATGCGCTCCTTGTACCAAACCTCACCCTGTATCTCTACACTGGCTTTAGGGGTTGCGCACCCTGCCAAAATGCTGGTTACCATCAAGGTAGAGACTACTGGGGTTAACCACTTTTTCATGTTAGTGCTCCTAATCATACATCAAGACCTCTAGATGTCCATACGTCTGTTATATAAAAATTTGTCCTAAGACCAAGATATTCTTATCATAGGCTATCCTTTTTATTCCGAATACCTTCATGACTAAAGCCACTGCTATCATTGTGGGCGCTAGCTCACTTCTCAGCCAAGAAATTGCCAAAAAACTTGCTTCACAAGGAGTAAAGCTCGCGCTTTTCGCTCAAGACCCAAATGCCCTTGCCGATTTGGCCAGTAACCTGCCTACCGAAGTCAGTGTTCATCCTCTTAATATCGCCAATCCAGCTGCGGTGATCAGTAGTTTGGAACAAGTGTGGCAAGACCTTGACGGTGCGCATTTAGTCATCGTCAATACCGGCCTTAATAGTTATGACTCAGCGCTCCCTTGGCAACCAGAACAGGATATTATTACAGTGAATGTCCAAGGCTTCGCTGCGGTGTGTAATACCGCATTCAAATTGTTTAGCGAACAAGGCTACGGTCAATTAGCCGCGATAAATTCCATAGCAGGACTGCGTGGCGGACCGAGTGTGGCTTATCATGCATCTAAAGCCTTTGCGGCAAACTATTTAGAAGGGCTGAGCATGCATGCTCAGCGACTCAAACAACCTATCACCATCACAGATATCCAACTAGGACTACTAGATAAAGCGGCAATGCAGAAAAGCCGCCTTTGGTTGTCTCCACCAAGTGAAGTCGCCGCTCAGGTAGTTCATGCCTTGCAAAAAGGTAAGCGTAAAGCCTATGTCACTAAACGCTGGCGTCTGGTGGCTTGGCTAACCAAATTACTGCCCGAGTTTATTTATAACACTCGACACTGGCGCACTAAAGCCGAGCGGCAAGCCGAAAAAGCCGCCAAAAAACAGCAAAAGTAGTGACTCGGTTAACTTGTAACTGATAACAAAAAAGGCGCCTAAGGCGCCTTTTTCATGTTCAATATACTTAGAACTTGTAACCCACACTCACCATGTATACCCATGGATCGATATCTACAGTCACTTGTGGATATGGAGTGTCACCAGCGTTAAAATTCACATCGGTTGAAATATCTGCATACCAAACCGAAGCATTCACTAACCATTTGTCATTCACTTGATAGTCAAGGCCTGCTTGTGCCGCTAAGCCCCATGAGTTACTCATGCTCAAGCTATTAAGCTCAAGTGCTGTTGGGTTAGTAATTTCATTGTCAAAGAAGTTTGTGAAGTTGACACCCACACCGACATATGGACGTAACTTTGATTGCGCATTACCAAAATAATACTGTGCAACTAAGGTAGGTGGTAAATGCTTAGTTTCAGCAATTTTGCCTACACCTTCTAAAGAAATGTCATGTGAAAACGGGGTTGCAGCCAGTAACTCAATCGCCCAGTTATCAGTCAACATATAACCAAAGTTCAAACCCACTTGAGTGTTATCGCTCACAGAGAACTCTGAAATTTCAGCGATGATTGGGCTAGATTCGTTCGGTGATACCATCACAGCACCCGCTCGAACAATAATATCTCCCGCTTGGTGAGCGGCAACAGAAGAGGTAAAACCAGTAGCTAGTAGGGCGGTGGCAATCAAACCAGAAAGGATACTTTTTCTCATCATACTACTCCATTAATACAACATCATTGGCTGTTATTTTTATCAAATTCCTTACATTTGCACGTATCCTGCCAGATAGCCAAGCACGGCAATTTGATCCAAATCAATTTAACCAGCCAATACCTCTAAATAAGTAGCATTTGGCGACCTAAGTCACACTAATAAAACAAACATTGAAGATGCACGTTTAAAAAAATCGACATAGATCAACATTGAGCAAGAAGTGATCGCTAAAATTTTGCGATGATGGTTCAACTCGGTTTTAGCAATTAACGTTATAGCAACATTAAACTTGTTGACGGAGTTGGGAAGGAATTAGCGGGACTTAATCTGTAATTTTGGATAGCGGCTTAACCAACTCTTGCTGGTTAATCGCTCGTGAAATAACGCATTGTCTCTTGCAGGGTTTGGCGTTAAATGCAGCTCAAATAGTCGCTGTATCCCAAAAGGCGCAATAACCTCTATTTGGTTATTTATCCAGCGGGCTGCTACAGCGGTCTCTTTCTCTGGCCAATAGCACATAGCATCAATCGCGCTTTGGTAGGGTTTATCACCATTTCTAAGATGCATCCTAGCTTGATTTTTCACTGACCAAGGTAAATTAGGTTCAAGCTCAACCAATCGCGCAAAATAGGCTTGCTCTGTGCAGCGACGCGTATCGTTAGAGTCAAAGTAAATCACATCAACATCGTTGAGTTGATACTGGCTGCTATGCAATCTATCCCACACTAAATTTCGAACAAACCCTGCTGCAATCATACCTTGGGGAAGCGATAAGCTTGCAACATGTTTGAGGGCTGATAAACGTTGAGGGTCAGTGGTTAACCACTTATGTAGTTGGCGGTTCTGGGCGTGGCTTTGCTCTGAAATTTCAGCACGCTTTGATGCATCAGGGGTTAATGTCACAACAGACCTTTAACGGTTAAGCTTAAGATAACACTCAACAAGCTATGCTTTAGAAACGATGTTTGGTCCATTGTAATGCATCACTACAAACTACCGCTAGGTAAATCAGCTGTCATCGCCGCCATGGCTCGCCAAGCAAACATCCAGGCACAGCCAAACTCAAGCTTAAACTGGCAAAGCGAGCGCCAATATAATGAGTAACAGCCCTACTCCTAATAAGGCCGCTGCCGCTGAAGTCTGGTACTTAGGATCATTACACTTACTAATATTAAATACTTGATGGCTACCTGAAAATTGCATAAAAGGCTCTATTTAGAATTATCTAACCAGAGTATTGAATCGAAATTTAACATTCAAGTAACAGTAGTTGAGAATTACTCATGTTGAAGTGATAACAGCTTTATAAGGCTTGCTAAACATCAGTACTGTGATAGGTGACTTTATCCTAGGCAACACTAGCTAAGCGCCCCCTAGGTAACACTGATTTTAGTTAAACGGCGCTCGAGCAACATCAAACATACAGCGGTCATAACAGTAAACGCTGACTAATCAACTTTGTTTTTATAGGTTTCAGTATCCCAATAAAAAAGGTGCACTATGCACCTTTTAATCATCTTATAGAGCTCAATAGCTAAACTTCAAGATCTAGACGTCAATATCTAGACTTCAATATCTAGACTTCAATGCCTGACTATGAATTACGGCTGTTTTACCGCTTTCATTAATACTTCAGTGGTGTACTTATTATTGTTAATCACTGGGAAGCGGTCATAGGTTTGAAAAATCACCTGACCACGGTATTGAATCATCGCGACAACGCCATAGTTAATGCTTTTATCTATGGTATCGGCGGGAAAAGTGAACTTAAACGGTACCGGCGCCCTAGCAATATCGAAGCTTTTTTGCGCAATGATTGCCCCCGGTGTATCTAAATCAATCACCGCAATGGTAATTGAGCTTCCTTGGGGTAAAGTAATTTTTTCTAAATAGCCCGCAGCACCATTAACAATAATTGGCGGCTCCGGCTCAACAGTGACACAGCCCGCTAATGCTAATGTGAATACCAATACAATCGCGCCAAAAAACCGCGCCTTTACTTTTGCCAACATAAATATAAACCTTATCAATATCACTGATGAGATGACGACAATCGCATCAAACCTTCCTGGGTCGCAGAGGCTACTAGCTCTCCGTTTTGATTAAAAAACTCACCTCGTACAAAGCCGCGTCCACCACTAGCATTTGGACTATCGACACTGTAAAGCAACCATTGACTGAGATCTAGCGGCCGGTGGAACCACATAGCATGATCTATGGTTGCCATTTTCATCCCCGGTGTTAAAAAGGACACCCCATGCGGCTGCGCTGCGGTAACAAGAAAATTAAAATCTGACGCGTAGGCTAGTAAATACTCGTGCACCGTGTGCGAGGACGGTACCTGACCATTAGCGCGGATCCACACATAACGTTTCGGCTCAGTCGCTTTAGGAGCTAACGGGTTACTTGGGTTGACCAAGCGCATTTCAATCGGCGCATCAGCCATAAATTTTTCAAGCATTTTTGGCGGGACTTTATCTTGTAAAGTCATAGCCAACTCCTGCTGATTAAGCAAACCTTCAGGGCCCGGCACATCAGGCATCACGGCTTGATGAGAAAAGCCTTGCTCTTGCGCCTGAAATGAACAGGTCATGGTAAATATTGGTCGACCTTTCTGAATGGCTTTAACGCGTCTCGCACTGAAGCTACCACCATCGCGCATGATTTCGACATCATAAACAATCGGCAGTTTTTCATCACCGGCACGTAAAAAATAGGAGTGAAATGAATGAACTTGACGCTCTTGTGCCACGGTTTGTTTTGCAGCGCTCAGCGCCTGCCCCATTACTTGGCCACCAAACACATGGCCAAAGCCTAAATCTTGGCTTTGACCGCGAAACAGCCCTTCTTCGATTTGCTCAAGTGATAACAAAGAGAGTAAATCATCTAATACTTGGCTCATGATTGTACCTATGCGGTTAAGTATTGATTTGGTCTATTTCAACCTTAATCGTTTAGCTTACCTTAGATACTCCCAACGCCGCCAGTACAAGTTACTGCCTTTGCTATTCGATACGAATTTTTCGCTGCGCTGCACCGCGTTTAGCCCACGCCAACACTTGTGCTTCGCCACTTTCATGAAAATGTACCGGTAAGGCTTGATAAAGTTGTGGCCAATGCTGGCGAATCGTTTCTGGTTTACATTGCGACGACGGAAAATAAAGCGGATCATACTCAGTAAACTGACCATGGCTGACACTGCCTGCAGCAACTAACAAGTGCTGGCCTGTTGGTGCGTCATGATGAGCTAAAAATAACATCGCGGCATTGACTGAAGTTTTCGAAAATAGTGGTTTTACCGCTGGAGCCAAATGGTTTGCTGTCAGGTTAGTCAGCGCATGGGGGATTAAGGTATTCACATGGATATTGGCATCTCGCCCTTCAATACTCAGGCTATTAACCAAACCGATTAGCGCCATTTTACTGGTGCTAAAAGCCACTTCATGCATATTGCCGTATAGCCCACTGACTGCTGAGACCATTAAAATACGACCATAATTACGCTGTTTCAGTATTGGCCATACCGCTTTGGTAAGGTAGTAGCTGCCGTTAATATTCACATCCAACTGCTTGCGCCACAACTCACTTTCGAGAACATCAAAAGCTGCTGATTGATGGTATCCAGCATTATTGACCACAATATCAATCCGCTGCCACTTAGCGAGGATGTTTGCTACAACCTCATTAACGGCAACTTCATCGGCGACATCGAGCAAGAACATCTGTGCATCAGCACCAAGGCGAGTTAATGTCTGCTCAGTGAGTTTAAGCCCAGTACCTAAACGCTCACCGTTTTGTACATCGGCTTCACCATTATCGATTAACGCGACTTTAGCGCCGCGTTCAGCTAATGCAATGGCATAAGCACGACCAAGGCCGCCCCCTGCCCCCGTTACTATTGCTACTTGATCATCAAAGCGCATTAGATTTGCCCTACTGTATTGGTTACAGCCATGCCAAACTCACAGGTTAAGCCGATCCTTACCCCTAAAGGGATAAGTTGAAGTTATATCAACACACTTAACTGAGCTTTTCTTTGACCATGCTGGCAATTTCACTTTTATACTAGATAAAAAATGTGCGCTACATCAAAAATCTGCTGTTTTAAAACCTGCTAATAAAATGATGTTTTTACGATATTTTTTACTTTAATTGCTGCTAATTCTGTCACTACATTTCCACCAATGTATTGCTGGTGATAGCTCACAGATTTCGCTCAGTAAAAAGCGGATACTTCATCAACCAAGCCATTTTTGCTATGCTAGCGAATTAATTGACATTTACAGCTCGAAAGTCGAGCTGTCCACACACTTAATACTACGAATTCACACACCATGAACCCTTGGATTTTGGCCATCAGACCGCGAACACTGCCCGCGGCAATAGGCCCGCTTTTAGTGGGCAATATTCTCGCTTTACAGCTCGACTCTTTTAGCGTGTTGATCGCATTCACTTCTATGCTCTGTGCCGTGTTGTTGCAAATAGCGGTGAATTTAGCCAATGACTATTTTGATTTTAAAAGTGGCGTCGATACAGAAGAACGACTCGGACCTGTTCGGGTGACCCAAAGCGGCCTATTAGCGCCTGAAAAAGTAAAAAATGCCATGGTCCTATCCTTAGTGGCAGCATTGTTTGTTGGATCTTTGCTTATCTACCATGGTGGCTGGCCAATCGCACTACTGGCTTTGGCAGCTATTTTAGGAGCATTAGGCTACAGTGGTGGCCCCTATCCATTGGCCTCTCATGGACTTGGTGAAGTGGCAGCGTTTGTGTTTTTTGGCTTAGTGGCTGTCGTCGGTAGCTTCTACTTGCAGGCTGGCCACACTTCAACAGCGGCATGGATGCTCGGCAGCGCAATTGGACTATTTAATGCCGCAGTGATGTTGGTCAATAACACTCGCGACATAGAAACCGACACCAAAGCGGGTAAACATACTTTAGCGGTGCGGGTAGGACTGGCTCAAGCAAGAGTATTGTATCAAGGCTTTGTATACGTACCTTTTGCTATTCTTATCGGTGGTTTTTTACTTGGCTTGCTGCCGGGCTGGCCGACATTATTAGCCGGCTTATCATTAATATTTGCCCGTAGACTCAATGGTGACTTTAGCCAAACCAGCGGCGCAGCGCTCAACCCACTGCTTGGCAGAACGGCAAAGTTAACCATGATTTTTAGTACGCTATTTAGTATTGGTTTTGTCCTTCATGTGATTGCAGCCTAATACTAGGGCGTGTTGACCTTTCGAGCTGATTTTTGCAGCAGTTTGTGGATTCTTTATACAAGGCAGAGGCTATGATATGTAGTTGTACGACTTGATAAGCCAATAACGCAGTAGAAAGGAACCACAAACGCTGCCCGAAGGGTTCGGCTACAAGGGTTTTACTCTTTGTTGAGAGGTATTTTGCTTAGCATGCTAGGCGGCAAACCTCTCGCCGCGATAAAAACGCTTGTATTTCGAACAAAATTTAACCGCGAAAGGTCAACACGCCCTAATCAGTATAAACAAAAACGCCCATATTCAAGATATGGGCGCTCAGCATTAAAATGACTCACTTTTAGAATAATTTACTCGCGATTAAGCAGGCTTTACAAACAGTAGTCACTACCGTCTTTGGCGGTAAAGTGTTTCTGACCACGAGCTACCCCGCCCTTTATTAAACTCGCCCAGCTATGTTGGCCTTGTGGCTGCTGCGCATTGACAATTGTCATCATCGCCGCTTCCACCTGAACATCTTCTATATTAGCGCTATCACGACTGCCATTTTCACCACGCGGGTCAATACTAATCTCTAGGTGAAAACCGTTATTTTTTAGCACAATCGAGCTTGGCTCGCACTTATGACCGCACAGTGCAACAAACTGTTTAGGTTGCGCTAAGCCACTTTGGCTGCCGTCATTTAAAAATGCAAGTAGTTGGTTGTAATAAACCACATAACTGCGAACATCTTGATGAGAACCTTGGCTTAACGGAAAATAAGTATCCAATACTTGTTTTGCGTAGCGCATCGCACCTTGGCGCTGCTGCTCAATATCGAGTGCAACATTCCCCTGTTCTGCTGCAGCGGCAGGAAGCACTTGCTTGATAAAGGTGTAAATACTCTGATCGATTTGCTGGTGTTGTTCTGTTGACATATTCATAGCTGCTTCCTCTTCTAGCGATTCATGGTTGTCAGCATCTTTAACACAGTTGCTTGTTGCTTCTAATCTGACATTGACTGTCACAGTATTCACAATAAAGCCTGTCCCGATTGCTTAATTTGTAGTCTAGCCAATTTTTCATTACAATTTCACAATAAAAATTTCACAGTGTGAATTTTACAAAATGAAAAACAATAATAGCTTGATGCGAAAGTCTCATTTTCTTGGTACAAAAATAAGAAACTTGCGTAAACGCAATAACTTAACCATGGAAGATTTATCTGCAAGATGTGTCAGAGTTGATGCAAACTCCGCACCTTCCGTGTCATACCTGTCAATGATAGAGCGGGGAAAACGCGTCCCCAGTGCTGCAATGTTGGCGGTTATTGCTAGCGTTTTTCAAAAAGACGTTGACTGGTTCTTAGACGATGCGCCAGAGGAACAAGCGATCACTCCAGTGAAAGGTTCACGTGGAGGCATCAGCGGTATGGCGCTGGAGCCGAGTTTTCTTTTTTCTAATGAAATTTTACAAATAGCCATTCCTGAAATGCTGTCGCAAACCGGTATTACTGGTCGGCAATTTGCACATCTACTCATTCGTGCTCATCAAGAACACCATCAGAATCATTTTCCCGACTTAGAGCGTGCTGCTGAAGAAGTGGGCTTAAAACGCATGCCTCTCAGCCTTGAAGAGTTGCTGGAAATCGTTGCCCAACTTGGGATGAAAATTCGTTGGTTTGAGCGCTTACCGCAAGCGGTTATGGATGAGCAAGGGATCACCGAGCAACACATAGTGACTTCCTACTTTGAGCCTAAGAATACCATCTACCTCAATAAGCTACTCAAAGCCCACAGTCACCGCTTAAAGTACGATCTGGCTGTGCACATTGGCCACTGCATTTTACATAACAAGGATGGGATGCGCAGTGTCATGGTTGCCGGACGCAGTCACGGAACCAGTTTAGCCGATGATTCGGTTTCATCACCAAGCTCGTCAACGGTTGATGCACAAGATATTTTGCATGCTTGGCGCGACTTTGAAAGTAGCTTTTTTGCCGGGGCGTTGCTGTGTCCAAAGGTGCCTTATCGCCAACTGCTGGACCGCCATGGCTATGAAATTGATATTAATAAAAAAGTCGGTGTTTCTTCCTCGGTTGCGATGCGACGAATGACCGCTGTATCGCCCTATTCCCACTGGCACTATTTTGATGCATACTCTCCTGGCAAACTCAAAGCAGTTTACCGTGGCAACGGTATTCCGCTACCTTGGGGCAATATGCGCCAAGTTGAAGACCCTTGTCAGCATTGGGCGGTATTTAGAAAACTCAGTGAAACTAATACCGGTAGCTCAGCTCAAATTTCGATTTTAGACGTCGCTGACGAACCTAAAATTTATGCCTGTGAATCAATACGTGTCGCCGATTTAGCCGGCAACGATCATGTGTTGTGTGCCGGTATTGACCTCAATCCCGCAATTGAAGCGCAAGGACGCGACGCCAAAGGCATTTCACAAGCACTAAAAGCAGCTTGTGTCGATAACGGTGGCTCTTCAGCTATTCCTAAAGCGATTAAATCGGACTTAAAAAGTGTCGCTAAAATTCTCAATATCAACTGGGTTGAGCGAGGTATCGAAACCGAAGCGAAACTAATTTGCTCCCGCGGCGCGGTCTGCCCGCGCAAGCCAAGCTGTTATGCCAGTGGGAAATGTGGTGGTTAACAATGTGCAGGTTGATTGTGAAATAAGGAGAAAACGGGGCTAATCGCTATTAGCCCCTGCAGAAATACTCGTTAAAACATATTGTTTAACGCAATACCCACACCTAGGCGAGTTTGACTGTGGTTATAATCGATCAGGCTGTCACCATAGCCATTAAACAACAGAATATACCCATGTAACTTGCCATAAAGTGGCGTCGTAAACTCAACCTCTATAGCTCCTTTGTTAGTCGAAAAATTCTGCCTTCCGCGGACAACCATTTCGTAGTCGCCAAAGTCATAACCAAAGCCAAACTCGGCATGACCCATAAAGTCTGCAATATCTGGGTTATCATCTCCCTCAGGCAGGCTTGGATCCTCTTTTTCATCTTCGGGAATACGATACCAAGGCTTTAAGAAATATAGCCAATCACCATTTTCATATAACAACTCGGCGTAAACCCGATTCCAAGAACGAGACAATGACCCCGAGCGGCCATTGGATTGATGCTCGACACCAACGACGAGGCCAGTATTGCCATCCCACGGATGCCAATCCAATGGCGTAACATAAAAGAACTCTGGTCGGTAATTCGTTTCGCGAAACGGTGATGAGATATCATCTGCATAAACCTGCCACCAAGCTTCTAATGTGAACGCACCATAGATTCTATCGCCTTCAAAAAAGAGTGAGCCGTAACTCAATGGAAACTTAAAGCTCATTTGGAACTTAGCTTCAATATCTTCAAAGTTATCGGCATAGGCTTGGTTATCGCCATAAGCAGTCGGATTAATTTCACTGGTGGAGTACACCGGCAAAAAATAGTTGGTATGGTGTGGTGTTAGCACAAATTCTGATTGGTCTGTTTGACGCTCGGCGATAACCCGCTTACTCAGCACACCACCTTTAATGGTTTTACCATCAATTTCAATGGTGCCGTCGCGCTCAAGCTGAGTTTCAGCCTCACAGAGTTTACGTAACTCACCTATGGTCATCTCATCATTGGCCGTTGCCAATTGTTTGGTCATGCAGGTATCAAACTCATTGGCATGAGCTGATAGACTTAAAAATATCCCTGATAGTGCAAAGCTTGTTTTATTAAGCGGCAAAATTGCCTCCTTTTTGCGCTTCCATGTCAGCGAGTAAAGCTGATGACAACCCGCGATGCAGTTGTCCCGTTAGCATTCCCCAAATAACGCCTAGTTTAGCGACTAATTATCTATATTGCTTATCATTTGATGCAGTTTCATGACATTTAATTATTGTCTTATACCAATCGGCATAAGAAAGCGATCAACTCAGAGCTATTTTTGGCAAACTAGTTCGAAACGAATAACTTAGGTAATAGTGGCTCTATTGGCAAGTTATTCAACGAAGAAGTAGGCCGCCAAAAAAGCTCTCAAATGGCGTGTTTTAGCACTTCTGATACTGTGTATACGAACTTGAACGTAGCGTAACTATGCCCATCATTCGTTGCAAGCCACATGGTCTTGACTGTTCCAGACAGTCATAAGACATTTCCTCCATCCCTGGAGGTCAGATGTGGTGAATGTCATTGATGCGTGACTATAGGGATATAGGAGGCAGAGTAACGCAGGAGCCGTTACCGAGGAGCATTTAATGACCTTATCTCACAAGTGCTAAACTCTCGCTGAGCGATCACCGCTTTATGCTGATTGGTATTAATCGTTACAGCATTTACTGTGGCTGAACTTTATCAATTAACGCTTGCCATTGCGGATACTGGTTCAAGCTCTGCTGTAAATCTCCCCATGGTGCCATCACCACAGATTGGTCAGCTTGCTCGGGGTGATACTTAGCCAAATACAAATAATAAAACGCTGAAGCGCGATAATTCGCTGCGCAATGAACCAGTACTTTATTGTGCTGATTAGCTTGCATCACATCGAAAAACTGCTCAACATCACTCACTAATGGTTGCTGCCAATCTACTTCAATATTGACATATTCCATGCCTGCGTCTTTAACTAGTTGCGCTTCATTGGCTAACCCATTGGGGTTATCTTGCGGAATTAAGTTCACCACTAAGGTCACACCGGCTTCACTCAAGAGCGCGAACTCTTGCTTGGTTGGCAAGCCTGCGGTCATTACATTGCCATGTACTTGCAGGGCTTTGATACTATTAAGGCCGTTTGTAGCATCAGATTCTACTGACGGCTTTGCCATGGTCGATTGGCTTGAGAAGAGTATTAACGTACTCAGTAACATCAAACGATATGCCAGTTTCTTTAACACAATACTGTCCCTACCCTAAGTTTACTTAGTACAAAACTGCTCAAAAGCTTGCTGGGTATTGTCAAACCCTTCTCGTTCGGCCACTTCCCACGGTCTAACGCAACGTGCTAGCTTTTCACACCATGCATAACCTGCCGATGCTATGCAGCCTTGTGCTGAACGATCGGCACCCACCATCGCTTCATCAGGATCTGGCTGATTAGCTGTGCTATTGCAGCCCATTAGCACGGCCATACAAGTAGCTAATAGAAACATTTTTTGACTGGATTTAATTTGACTGATTAGCGGCATACTAACTTCCTTGATATAAGCATATGACTTAACGATAAATTACCTAACAAGGTTAGTTGCTAAGCAAATAGAATACAACTCGACGATTTAGCTTTCACAAACAAAAAAGGAGCCGTTTGGCTCCTTTTAAAATGGGAGAATTTAGCGCTTTTCTATAGTGCGAGACTCCGCACTCCAGTTTAAGTGATATTTTTCACCTGCTGGCATATCGACTCGCTCGAATGTATGAGCACCAAAATAATCTCGCTGCCCTTGCAATAAATTGGCCGGCAAAGTTTCACAGCGATAACTGTCATAATATGCTAAGGCTGAACTGATACATGGAGCGGGGATACCTTTTAGTACGGCTTGAGAGACCGCTAAACGCCAATCTTGCTGCTTGTCTGATAAGTGTTCACTGAAGGTGGTTGCCATCAACAAGTTAGCAAGTTCTTTGCCTTGGGTATTCGCCTGCTGATAGGCCTGAGTGATCGACTGTAAAAAGGTTGCACGAATAATGCAGCCAGCTCGCCAAATCTTAGCAATTTCAGCAAAGTCTAATTGCCACTGCTTTTCTTTCGCCGTCATCGCCATTAGCTGAAAACCTTGGGCATAGCTTGCAATCTTAGCGCAGTACAGTGCATTTTCTAGCTGGTCAATAAACTGGGCTTTAACTTGTTCATCAACAGGCTGAGCTTGAGGGCCACGGAGTTGTTGCGACAGCTGCTGTCGCTGCTGTTTTTGAGTGCTGACTGCACGCGCATAAACCGCTTCAGCAATCGTTGGCGCAGGACAGCCAATTTGCAAACTACTTACCGCTGTCCAAAGACCAGTACCTTTCTGACCCGCTTTATCAAGGATCATTTCCACCAGCGGCTTACCGGTTAGCGGATCGGCTTGACGTAGCACATCGGCACTGATCTCCATCAGGTAACTATTTAAAATACCTTTATTCCACTTGGCAAATAACTCACCAATTTCATGCTGACTCATCGAAAAGCCTTCATGCAACAAGTGGTACGCTTCGCAGATAAGTTGCATATCGGCATATTCAATACCGTTGTGAACCATTTTTACATAATGTCCAGAGCCAGCTGGGCCAATATACGTTGTACATGGCTCACCCTCGGTAACAGGGTTTCCAGGCTCTTGACGCTCAATAGGTAATCCAGTTTGTGCATCAACTTTAGCGGCAATCGCTTGCCAAATCGGTGCTATACGCTGCCAAGCTTTCTCACTACCGCTAGGCATTAACGAAGGTCCAAACCTTGCACCCATTTCGCCACCTGAAACCGCGCAGCTGAAAAAGGTAAATTTGTCTGCATATTGCTGTTCACGTGCCACAGTGTCGGTCCACAAACTGTTGCCAGTGTCGATAACAATATCGTCTTGTTCAATACCGGCATCAATCAATGCAGCACAAACGCCATCAACGGGTGCACCTGCAGGTACCGATAGAACAACAATGCGTGGCTTACTGAGGTTAGATAACATTTCTGAAAGATTGCTACACCCTAACACACGAGGGGCAAGGTCTGCTTTTCGCTCTGCCGCTTCTTGTTCTACAAGCTGTTTGATCTTGTTTTCATCAAGATCAAACGCAGCAACGTGATAGTGATTATCAGCAATATTCAGAGCAAGGTTTTTGCCCATCACGCCTAAGCCAATCACGCCTATATCAAGGAGGTCTGTGTGGTTTTGCATTGGATTTCCCAAGGAATACAGAGAATACTTTAACCTATCGTTTATTATTTTCTACTCAATTACTTTAAAATCAGTAGCTTGCTTAGCTATGATTTATCACATGATATTAAGCATAGTTGATAGGCACGAATTGGTCGCGATTATACAAAAATTGGTAACTTAATTACTAGGAAAATGCCAACATCACTGAACCAAATATAAAACAGTGTGTTTCATTAAAATAACAAAGTGGCCCGTTAGCACGATCATTGCCGTTAACTAACACTATCAGTAAGGAATTTTTTCGATTATTCTCTATTTAAATCATCTGTTAATACCAAACATAACTCCCGTAACTCATCAAGCTTGGCTTCAGAAACCGAGACTTTCTTGAGTAATTGTTGTTTGAGATCTAATGCTTGCTGTTTCAACTGGCTACCAGCCTCGGTGGTAACAATCACTTTTTTACGCTCATCAGTGCTATCAACATGTCTTGCTAAAAGCCCCTTCGCTTCAAGACGCTTAACGATAGGCGTAAGTGTACCTAAATCTAGCTTTGT
This sequence comes from Shewanella waksmanii, assembly GCF_043643685.1. Taxonomy (GTDB): domain Bacteria; phylum Pseudomonadota; class Gammaproteobacteria; order Enterobacterales; family Shewanellaceae; genus Shewanella; species Shewanella waksmanii_A. Next base: position 607,596 of record NZ_JBHZSN010000001.1, on the reverse strand, counting down.
CGAGCGCGACAAATCAGTTAGATTGGCGTTGTCCTGCAACCACAAAGCTTGCATAACAAGGTATTGAGGGTAAGTCAGATCACACTGTTGTAATAACGGACGATAAGCACGAACGAGTGCATTGGCCGCAGTATAGAGGGCAAAACAGACATTATCAGATAACGACAATGGCTGCTCGATTTGTGGCGGGGCGGCTTGCAAACGACTCAAAATAACTTCCTTCAACTCTAACAATATAGCGTGTAACCCTCCCCCCTTTTTGCAATAGGAGGGTGTTGACCTGTTCAATGCATGCTTTTAGGCAATATTTCATCGAGTCATTAGTGTATCGCATTTTAGTTAGCGCACAAAGCATTTGCTTTGCGCGCTAATTAAATGTAGATTGGTGAGCAATTAGTTTGCACGCAAAGTAAAATGAGGATTTATGAACGCTCAGCAAATCGTTTTAGCATCACGCCCTGAAGGCATGCCAACAGCCGATAATTTTACCCCTCAATCGGTTGAGTTACCGCCAATTAAACCTGGAGAATTTTTAGTCAAAAACCTATGGATGTCAGTTGACCCATACATGCGTGGACGCATGATTGACAGAAAAAGTTATATCGCGCCATTTGCCATTGGTGCTCCTTTAGAAGGAGGTGCTATCGGTGAGGTTATTGAATCTCAACATCCTGACTTCCCTGTTGGCACTAAGGTTAGCAGCATGCTTGGCTGGCGAAGCCACTATGTTAGCGATGGCACCGAACACACCGCCTTGCCGCAAACTCCGTTGAGTGAATCTCACTTTCTTGGTGTGATGGGCATGCCTGGTATGACAGCCTGGACAGGGCTAAACCGCATTGCAAAGTTACAAGCAGGTGAAACTTTATTCGTGTCTGCCGCTTCTGGCGCGGTCGGCAGTGTTGCCTGTCAATTGGGTCTACTCATGGGAGCCAAAGTCGTTGCTTCTGTTGGTAGTGATGAAAAAGCACAACACCTAAAAAGTCTCGGCGTAGATGCCGTGATTAATTATAAGAGCGTCGATAACCTCAGTGAGGCCCTTAAACATGCGGCTCCACAAGGTATTGATGTTTACTTTGAAAATGTCGGTGGCGACCATTTAGCCGCATCCTTAGACAACATGAATGATCATGGCCGAATTGCGGTCTGTGGCATGATTGCTCAGTACAACGATACAGCTCCAACCCCAGGGCCAAGTAACTTAGCCAATATCATTATTAAAAAGCTCAAAGTTGAAGGTTTTATTGTCTTTGAGCATTGGCAACATTACCCAGAGTTTGCCAAGCAGATGGGGCAATGGTTGGCAAGCGGGCAGGTTAAAGCAGAGCAAACCATATATCAGGGGCTCGATAACGCCGCTGAAGCATTTATTGGCCTATTCCAAGGTAAAAACAAAGGTAAAATGGTTGTGCAACTAAACAACTAAAGCTGGTTGATTAATATAAAAGCTGGCCAAGGCCAGCTTTTATTAATACTAGGGCTTATTTATCAGACTCATTTTTATTGATAAGCAGAATAATCAACAGCATACCAAAGAAGGTAACGATACTGACTTGCAGTGGACCTGAAATTTTAAAGCCCATTTCACTACCATTAAGAATATCAAAAATATCTTTCAGCGCCCCAATGGAGATTAATGCCATTGAACCTGATAATACCCGGGTAAAGCGCTTGCTATTTCTTGTACGTAGCTTTTCATACAGTTTGGCGGTTTCAGAAATAATCTCTTCTTGACGGAAATGGATTTTATCTAAGGTCTTTTGGGTGCGAGTATGCAGCTTATCAAAGTCCATATGATCAAACACTTTCTGAACCATGCGAGTATGATCAGGAAATGTCATCATACTGCCTGCATTAATCAATTCTAACAACCAATGGGCATCATGGGTAAATTGCCTTAGGCAATCCGCTTCATCGGTTAACTTTTTCACTTGCCCGCGTAACTTGGCCGCCGAGATCCGTTTGTCTTTTAAGGTGGGGACTGCATGGGTTAAATTGTGCTGCAGCTGCTTATCCAGCAGCTTGTTGGTTAAATGAAATAGATTATTAACTGCAGCGGCAACTTCCATCATTTCGGCTGACTGCTCTAACACCCAGTTAGGTTGTTGTAATAAGCCTAAAATACACTCATGATGATTGGTGAATACAAACTCATCATGGTTATAGCAATCTTTATTAAGATTATATTCATCAGAAGTTACAGTGCGTAAACACCAATCATCCACGGCACTGCGTAACTCTCGCTGCTGTAGCACAAACACAGGATAGGCAAAGTGGGTCTTTAAAGATTTCGCCGTCATTGAGATATCGTTCCCATCCACACGCTCGATAACTCGGTCTAATAATGTCGACACAAAGCGATTTTCTGAAGCGTTATAAATGAGCAGATCTGCAACTGGATTTTGATAGTGACTAAAATAATCATTAAGGGTTTCTGCCAGCTCAGCAAAACGTTGCTCTGCAAACTCTTCAAATAATCCATAAGTTTGATCATGCCAACTCATCTGCTGGTCCATGGCAAATGGCGTCCCCAAGGACATAGCGTGGCGCACTCCGCTAGCACTGACATATTCAAGTGGTGCACGTAAATTTAGCGCAAAAATCCCCATAGGGTAATAGATAAGCTCAACATCAAAGACTAGCTGATTATCCTTGCCTCCCTTATTGCGAAACGGCATCGTCAACTCAGGCAATTGCCAAGAGTAAATATCCTCGAAATCTTTGGCGATTCCTGCCCAAATATCGTTAAGCATATTACTCTTTGGGGTATCCGCCCCCCATTGAGATAAGTGCAATGCATGATTTGTTGGACCGGTCTCAACGATTTCCGCAAGGGCTTTTCTCAACTCTCGAGTTACGATGTGATTAACATTGGCAAAATAGGAGATGCTAATCGAACCGCGCTCTACATAAAGCTCACCAGAACCTGGCTGCCGATTTTCGCTAAAAAACGTTAGCGGCGGCCAAAGCGCTTCTAAATCTGTGGACATGATGTATTTATCTGCCGCTGTCAACGCTCTTACAGCGGTAATAAACTGCGGCCGTAATTGCGCCATTTTGGCCGTCAGTATTGCCGGCTCTCCCCAGCGAATATCACAAAGCTCAGCAATGATCGCAACGCCTTCACTAAAATGACGATAGGCATTAAATTCCGGCAGCAAATGCCGAGCAAATAATTGACTCTCAACCTCATTAAATTCAGCAGCGAATGTGTTAACACACGCCAAATGGGTTTCTATATTTTGCGTCGCCTCAGCCATTAACCATTCTTGACTGGTATAAATGCCCCTATCGATGTAACACACATCGATTTGTATTGCCGCGAATTTCTGCAGCACTTTGACTAACGGTGATGGCGTTATTGCTTCTAGCGCCGTAATGCTAGAGCGAACTAACGTCTCAGCATGTAAATACCAATTACTTTCTTCCACTTCATGACGCGCGTAACCATAACAAGCGCTGAACAGTAAAAAGGCCTCACTGTTATCTAACTCGTTTATCTGCTCAAATTTAATCGTCGGCTGTTGTTCAAACTCATCAACTAGCTGATAGGCTGTTGAGTTGCGCGATTGAAGCTCCGCTTTGGCCCAATGAAAGCACTGTTCAAAGTCTTCTTCACAGATGTGATTAAAAAATTGGCCTAAAAGTGTCTGCAATGCGACATCACTGTCAAGTGTCATAAACTGTCCCTGGAAAGTATGCGTTGGCGCTGTTTAATCAAACGAGGATCATCAGTCTTGAGGTAGTAACTGCTAGTGAAAATATGACTAACGATATCCCAAAGTTGCTGCTTGGTGGGTAATGATTGCTTAGGCTTTAGGTGGTACATCAAGGCCATAGGCGTCGATTCATTATCATCATAATGGGGAGAAAGGTACTCGATATTAAAACTGATAAAACCAAGCTTTTTATAAAACCGCTCTGGACCAGCTTCCGCCTCGACCAATAAACACTGGTAGTCTTGCTGCTGGTCAAAAAATGCAAATAACTCATCACATAACAGTTTACCCAACCCCGAGCCCTGCTTGCATGGCGCGATAAATAGATATCCAAGCATGGCAAATTGTTGTTGAGGATATAGCTCAGTCAATGACATACCCAGCGTTGTATCACCGTCACAGACCACCACACATCGTGAATGACCGTTATCTACGGACAACTGAAGTGCTTCTATTGGCTCTCGCTCCCACTTTGGAAACACCTCGCAATAGATAGCCATCGCGCTATCCCACAAAGGGCCTGCAGCCTGTTGTAATTGTTTTATCTGCATGATTTGCTGTCTTTTAATGTTTGCGAAATCATAACAAAGTTGTTAATCAACTGGCTAGAAAAAGCATCATCTATAGGTGTATCAGTTTGATAAAATGTGGCTTTGGTTTTGCTATGAGTATGGCTAAAAGTGTGGCTAAGAGTGTAGCTTTGGTTTTGCTAAGAGTGTGGCTAAGACTGATTAATATTAGGCTAACGGGTTACGCAGATTTCGCTTGTATCACTCCATGTTTGCTCATTGCATGCATAGACTAACCAAGAAAATATTGCCCTGGTTTAGCTTGTCGCAACCAAGCTAAAAACATATCAGCGTCCTTCTCCTCCTCTTTGGGCGCCCAACTAGCAAACTTGGCAGCATTGGCCGCATCATAAGGCCCTTGTTTTACTTCCATTATCGCTGCTGAATCAGTGGTAACATATAAGCTATGACAAGTATTCGGCGGCAACTCTAGTACTGAAACGCCATTTAACGGGGATAACATCACTTTCTGTTGTATAACGCCCTGTTTATCAAATATAACTACAACCACTGTACCTCTTAGGACAACCACCAACTCCCACTTGTCATTATTGTTATGCCAATGGGGCCGAACATAACTTTTCTGCTGCAGCGCAATACACAGCCTTTGTACTGGTTCGTGATAACTTTTGTGTAGGTTATAGTGGGCTCGCTTACGTGGACTCTCTGTTGCTTGAAGAAGTAAGTCATCAAGCAAACAGTCATCAACTTTTATCATGATTTTACCTTAGCGACTTTCGCATTATTCATCGCGCCTTTACCCATACCGCTTTTAACTTTAGGTCATAACATCAGTCAAAACACTCATCGTAACCTAAGTCATAACCTTAGCCATAACATCAGTTTGCTTATAACTTGAGATACTTTAGATTGTCAGCGATTTTTGTTCACGACTAAATGATTATTCACCTTTAAATTCGATACGAGCCAGCTGAACTTGCCGGCGATACTGCGCGTCATCAATTACCCCTTGGGCTAATTGCGCTTTAGCGTGATTAACTTGTTGCCAATATCGATACTCTATTGCTGCGAAAATATAACCCAGCTGCAATTCAGTAATCTCATTAGTAGAAAATGCATCATGAGCAAGCAGGCTGTTCCAGTTCTGGCCATGCTTGGGCGGCGGGAAACTAAAATCACGGTGCAATATTGCTGAATTTGAAACCACTCTCCCCTTTTGTACATGTTCTTTAGCACACAAATACAACAAGTAATCTACCGAAGCCTGAGCGCCATGTAGATGAAAATTAAACTCTGCATTACACTCGCCAATCACATTGCCTTGCTCATCGAGAATATCCAGCTGACCGCTTGCGCAACCCGACATCACCATGGCTATCATGCCAATGAGCAATACTTGAAGACCTAAGATGTTCCTATTCATCAACGTCGACAAATTAACGGGAAACCATACAAGCCGTAAATTATGTACGCTGTTCATTGATAAAAAACTGACATGAAAACTAGATAAAAGTGCATTATGTTAATGGTTAGCTTTTCCGGCTTCTAAAATGGGTAGCCCTGCTTCAGTGGGGATATAAATACGCTCTCCATTACCGTCTTGGAGGCCTTTAATCCATACATAGCGAAGGTAGGCTTCATTGTTTTTTAAAGACTCGCCAATAATTTTATTAGCTTGAGCTGCGGCTTTAGCCCTTTCAATATCAGCTTGGCCTTCGGCCTTTGCTTTGACTATTTTCGCTTTGCCTTCAGCTTCTGCTAAAGTGATTTTCGCTTGTGCTTGCATCAGTGCAGCTTGCTCCCGCGCTTTAGCTTCTTCAATTAGTATTTGCTTAGACCACTCAGCCTCTTTCAATGCTGCTCTGCCATTAAGCTCCATCTTGTAGACATTGTATTTTGGCCATGCCCAAAGCGATAACACAATGACCAATAAACCGAGCACTGCCATCAGCGCTATAGAGCCAAGTGCTAAAGCCTGCTTATTTTGATACATCGATACTCCCTGTGTAATTTTTATCACACCAATCATTAATATCGGAGGTTAACATGTTAAAGCCTCAAAAAATCAATCTGATAATAAATGTGCTATCACCGTATTCTTTATTTGAGCTAACACAGACACTGTCACCGGGCTACTTATGTCCAGCTCCACCCAGCCATCAGTTCCCATAAACCAAGCTTGGTGGTAAATCAGTTGTTGGTCATCACTATGGATTAGTTCCCCCACCAATTTAAATGTCCCTTGTGGCGTCATAAGGCGACTTATTTCAAATTTCACAACATTTTCCTTGAAGAGATTTTTGGCGACAAACTGCTTGGCGCAAGTTATCACTGTTTCTAACTGAATCAGCCATAAGCAAGTTCTAGCCTAGTTCCCCAAATGCAGCGCGATGAGCGACTTGCCAATACAAAATACTGGGGGTTTGTTGGCACTCTTGATAACAGCTGTAAACCAACTTTATCACGTGGGAGTCGCCTGAGTTTATGGCTTGATTAATAATAAAATCAAACTCCAAACGGTTATTTCCCTCATCAACTTCGGCATCTTTAAATGGCAACCCTGTACTTAAATAAGCAACCAAAATCGCCTTCCAAAGCTGTTTTAATGCCGTATTTTCATCTTCAATATATGGCAAAATAATAGAAAAAGCGTGGCAGCCAGTCACCGTATGCAATAAGGTAAAATCATCTTGTAAATAGAACAATTTTAGAGCAAAACTTTTCAAGCTAGGCAAGTCCAAAGCTAATGGATATATCAGTGACTTGTTAACCCTTAATCGCTCTGCGATTTCTGACATACGGTCAACGATGATCCCTGGCGAAAACTCATAGCCGTCACTTAAAGCTGATAATCGAGTCAAAATTTGCGCTAAGCTTTCATCTGACTCAGTTTCAACCGTTACAAAAGGCTGATACTCCGCACTCCAAAACGCAAGCGCGACCGCAATCTCATTGCGATTATGCGCTTCAATCGCATAAGCTAATCGAATTAGGCCATGAAAAGCGCTTGCTGCAACGCCTGCTATTAATGTTGGAAGATGGCTTTGAAGCACATGCTCAATAGAGTGCGCTGCCAATTGCAGCTGAAAGTAACGTAAATAGTGACAATAACTATCACTATCGCCGAGATGCGCTTCAAAAGATATTACCGGTTCATAAGAAGATATCTCTTCAATAGATATAAGATCGCTAATATTGCCGGCGAAAGTCCTTTCTAACAGGCTATCGGGCGCGCCTAATTTGGATAAAGCCGTTAACTCCATCGGTAAATGTGTCGCTAACCCTCCGCCGTATAAAGGGTGGTATTTCCCTGACTGTGTTAGCAATTGTTGTAAAACGCTAGAATCTTCCATGACAATTTAAAATGTTAAAAACCAAACACCTAAAGTACCCCAGCTTAGTCCATTGAGTCTACATGCAAATATGACATTACATTTTGCCAGTTCAACTAATCCTTCACCTTGCCAGCTTGAATTTGCCACATACTCAGGCCAGTATTTCGAGAGCATTTCTCATATAGTAATAATTTGACTAACAACCTCTAATCACCCATTTCTATATTCAAAAATAAATTAACCTGTTGTATTTGTTAATAACTAAATTGACCAGTAACAACTAAAATCGTATTCTAGATTAGAAGAATATTTCAATCAGCTTAACATCAAGGAAGACGTTATGAACAAGCTCAAGATTATCTTAATTGCCTTAATAGTGACTTTAGCAGGTTGTGCATCAACTTATGAGCCTTTATTTAATGGCAACATAGTGAAAGTATCTGCAGATGATTTAGCAAATTACTGGGTGCTAAAGTCAAATAAGCCAAAATTTTTCGGATCACGACCAAGCTGGATTCCCGAAGGAGAAGGAGAAGCAGTCTATACAATAGTTATTGACTCTAATGGCCGTGAAATCAGAAGAAAGCTAGAAAGTTCTGATCCAGCCAAATGGATGACGCAAAAGCATCTTAATAAAATGCCTTTAAACAAATACAAACCAAGTGATTCAAACCCACACATGACACCGGTGATCACTCAAGTGCGAATTGAAACCAGACGCAGAAGATCTTAAAGCAATAGTAAAGTCATCTGCGGTTATGACTACTTTATAGGCCATTAATCAATTTCAAATTTGAGCTGGAGCGAAAAGTAGTCGACCACAAATGAATTATTATAGTTGGGACTTAGGCGAATAAAAACGGTCAATTGCATTGACGTTTAGATGTTGATTTTCTTTAACAAAAAATAGCTATCATTATTAATCGCTCAGCACACTTTATCAAAAAGTTATTCCTCTGTATTCGTGAGCTTATCTTTGATGGCTAAAGGACAGTAACTAAAACAACTCAACATCATCTTGGCAGGGTTGCACTTGAGTGTACTTAGCCCGTTCAACACGATTTCGCCCAAGAGCTTTAGCTTCATATAAAGCTTTATCGGCTAGCGCAACTAAATCAGTGCTGTACATATGTTCAATAAACGGGCTAAAACCAATACTCACAGTCACCCTCCCCACTTGCGGAAAGGCGTAGTTCTCTACCGAGCGTCTTACCCGATCTAATACCTGAAATGCCTGATTATCACTATAGGCTCGAAATAACACCAGAAACTCTTCCCCACCATATCGAAATAGGAAATCTTCTTCTCTAAAAGACGTTTTAAATAAGTTGGCAAACAGCAATAGCACCTCATCGCCAAGCATATGACCAAAGTTATCATTTACCTGTTTAAAGAAATCAATATCAAATATTGCCAAATACCAGAGCCGACCGTAATTGCAATCCTTTGTTGGTAAACCATCCAAAGTGGTATCAACTTCATAGGAAGCATCGACATTCCTAGCAGGGTTTAGCGCTGGCAAGCGTTCTTGACTGCTATAGATTGCTCGCTCAGGGGCATAGTGCGGGTCTTGCACGATTGCCATCACACGCTTCTCAAAAGTATTACGGTTAAGAAGTCCCGTGAGAGGATCAAGAATACTACGTTGCAGATTAACCCATTGTTGACAAAACATTCGACTTAGGTACTGCAAAGTCGCAATACGGTTGTGGTCAAGCTGTGTTGGAGTAAAAGTAAATAAAATTCCTAAATGATCTTGATTATAGGTCAAAGGAATGATCGAAATAAAACTCGAATCTGTCTTACTGATATGTTCTTTGCCATCTTGAGTTTTTTGTTGCCAATCGAGGAGCTGGTTATCGTCATAGGGCGGCTGCTCACCAATCGCCAATGCCAGTGAACCATTAAAATAAAGCTGAAAATTAAGTTGGTTAATATAACTGGAGTAAATCTCAACCAACATTTTTTTTAGCAAAATCTCATCATCACAATTTAGCAAAGCCGAAATTTGTTCATGACCACATTTATCAAGCTGATTATTAGACGCAGGGTTTTTAATCATCACTGACCTAAATTCATTGCATTACCTTAAAACACGATTTATTGACCGATGTTAAAAAGTGTAGCAACAAATATGCATTGTCACTGGCCGAACGAGAAAAATCCTACAAAGCACTGAGATTACATTATGAATAATACCCAATTGAGTATGCGCTTATTGGCCCTTATCCATTGCAATATTCACAAGCTGTAACTCAGCATAATCACTATAGTATCACTTCAAACTTTAAACGCTAAGCGGGGCGCCTAGAAGCTGGTACCCCATTGCAGGTAACGCCCCATCATGGGCGAATAAGTTAATTAAACATGTGCATCTGCATAGCCCATGCGAGTTAGCGCATTGCGCACTAAATCGAGCGTTTGCGGATCTTCGATGGTCGCAGGCATATTAAAAGATTGATTATCAGCAATTTTACGCATAGTGCCACGTAAAATCTTACCAGAGCGAGTTTTCGGTAGTTTTTGGATAGCACTCACTAACCTAAATGCCGCCACCGGACCAATTTGCTCTCGCACTAATGCAATCAACTCTTTATATAATTGCTCATCAGTTAAATGGACTCCTTTTTTCAATACCACCAATCCAAGGGGAACTTGGCCTTTCAACTTATCATCCACACCAATCACTGCCGCTTCGGCTACCGCTTCATGTTGACACAACACTTCTTCAAAACGCCCAGTAGATAGACGATGACCCGCCACGTTAATAATGTCATCAATACGGCTCATAATATAAAGATAACCATCTTCATCCATATACCCCGCATCGCCGGTTAAATAGTAGCCAGGGTACATGCTCAAATAACTGTCTTTATAACGTTGCTCATTACCCCATAATGTCGTGAGTGTTCCCGGTGGCAGTGGCAGCTTAATCACAACGTTACCTGAATCATTGGCGGCTACTTGCTCGCCCATCTCATCGACCACCTGCACATCGTATCCAGGAATGGGTAACGCAGGAGAGCCTGGTTTAACAGCAACCGGCGCTGTGCCCATCATATTCGCCGCAACGGGCCAGCCTGTTTCAGTTTGCCACCAGTGGTCAATTACAGGTTTTTGCAATTGATCATGGGCCCAGTACAAGGTATCGGGATCACAACGTTCGCCAGCCAAAAACAGATTCTTCAAGCAGCTTAAATCAACTCGCTTAATATACTCGCCTGTAGGGTCATCTCGCTTAATCGCACGAATGGCGGTTGGTGCGGTAAAAAAGCTCTTCACATTATACTTTGCAATCGTCCGCCAAAATGTGCCTGGGTCAGGCGTACCAACGGGTTTACCTTCAAACAGTAAGGTGGTCGCTCCCACTAACAAGGGACCGTAAACGATATAGGAATGGCCCACTACCCAACCGACATCTGATGCCGCCCAAAAAGTATCGCCCGCTTGAATGTCATAAATATGCTGCATCGACCAACTTAGCGCCACGGCATGGCCACCGTTGTCTCTTACCACCCCTTTAGGTTGACCTGTGGTGCCGGAAGTATAAAGCACATATAACGGGTCAGTCGCTTTGACGCTAACACAATCAATATGGCTGGCATTGGCGACGCATTTTTGCCAATCCCAGTCTCGGCCCGGTACAAGCGCTGCTGTATATTGCGGACGATTCAAAATCACGCAGCTGTCAACATTGTGTGATGACTGTTCGAGGGCTTCATCGAGCAAGGGTTTATATGCCACCACGCCAGATGGCTCGATCCCACATGACGCTGATAACACCATCTTTGGTTTTGCATCATCGATACGGGTAGCCAGCTCATTAGCAGCAAACCCGCCAAACACCACAGAGTGAATTGCCCCCAAACGAGCACAGGCTAGCATCGCATAGGCCGTTTCAGGAATCATTGGCATATATATCACCACACGATCGCCTTTGCTCACGCCTCGCTGAGCCATAAACCCAGCAAGGCGACTCACTTGCGCCTGCAGCTCTTCAAAGGTGATACCATATTCAGTGTCTGTAACAGGGCTGACATATTGAATTGCCACCTGATTACCTCGTCCCGCAGCAACATGGCGATCTACAGCGTTATAGCAGGTATTTAACTCGCCGCCACTGAACCATTGGTACATGGGCGCATTATCATCTTCAAGTACCTTATCCCAAGACCGAGTCCAATCGATTGCTTGTGCCGCTTGCCCCCAAAAATCATTAGGGTTTGCTTTCGCTTGTTGCTGCAGTTGTTGATGTAATTCCTTCATGGTGTGCCTCCTTGATTGTGACTATGTTTGTAAGCGAGTTATTGATATGCATACCAATACTCCACCTACAGCCAGTCCAATCTATCCCCTTGCTTGTATAAATAAGGTATCTACATCTACGTGTGATTCCCTCAGTGACAGCGCCCTGCCTTACGGCGAATATTGTTTATTTTATGGGCAAAACTGATGACTCAATTATCGCGCCCAGCTCAGCGTTGCCCATTAGACCTTAGAATAACTAGGGCTAATTTATGCAATAAAACAGTGCGGCATAAGCCTCTGCAAGCCTTTAAAATCAAGAAATTTCTATGTTTTACATGGTAAGCGTCAGCTTTTCCTGACACCTTATTGAATCGATTTCAAGCTATCAAATCAGCGCAAGCTTTACCTTTACGTAAACTTCATATATTGTGCATGAAACGTTAAATTTTATGGTGTTATTAATGAGCGACAATCACGCCCCACAGACAACTTACTCAATCAGTGAGTTATCTAAAGAGTTTGATATTACGACGCGTAGTATCCGATTTTATGAAGACCAAGGCCTCTTAAAACCGAAACGTCGAGGCCAAACCCGCATCTACGGTTTGAAAGACCGAGTGCGGTTAAAACTTATCCTGCGAGGCAAAAGACTTGGTTTCTCATTGGCCGAAACACGCCGCCTCTTTGAACTTTACGATGCTGACAAAAATAGCTCCTCACAACTGCAAACCATGTTGGATTTGGTAGAAGAGAAAAAGTCTGCTTTGCAACAGCAAATGGACGACATCAAAGTGGTACTGATGGAATTAAACAGTGCTGAGCAGCAATGCCGTGCCGCATTAGAAGAGCAACAAAAAGTCTAAATTAAAACAATAAATTAGCAATGCTAATAAGTTAATAAACTTAAAATTTAACAAGCAATTAGACAGCAAAAAATAACAATACTAATAAAAGTACATGATAGGACTTCAACCATGACTCAACTCTACTCATCTCTCAATTTCGGCCTCGGTGAAGACATCGATATGCTTCGCGATGCAGTACACAGTTTTGCCAGCAATGAAATCGCCCCCATTGCCGCTAAAGTCGATGAACAAAACGCCTTCCCCAATGAGCTATGGCCTGTTCTAGGTGAGATGGGGTTACTAGGTATTACTGTACCAGAGCAGTACGGTGGCGCTGATATGGGCTATTTAGCCCATGTTGTGGCGATGGAAGAAGTATCGCGTGCTTCTGCATCAATTGGCCTGAGCTACGGTGCCCATTCCAACCTTTGTGTTAACCAAATCAACCGCAATGGTAACGAGGCACAAAAAGCGAAATATCTACCAAAGCTGGTCAGCGGCGAGCACATTGGTGCATTAGCCATGAGTGAGCCCAATGCAGGGTCAGATGTAGTGTCGATGAAACTTCATGCCCGCAAAGAAGGCGATCGCTATATCCTCAACGGCAACAAAATGTGGATCACTAATGGCCCAGATGCAGATACTTATGTTATCTACGCAAAAACCGACTTAGATAAAGGCCCACACGGTATCACCGCTTTCATTGTAGAGCGTGGATACAAAGGATTCAGCCAAGCGCAAAAGCTCGATAAATTGGGAATGCGCGGTTCTAACACCTGTGAACTCGTGTTCGATAACGTTGAAGTGCCCGAAGAAAATATTCTTGGCGGATTAAACAATGGCGTAAAAGTACTGATGAGCGGCCTTGATTACGAGCGCGTTGTTCTATCTGGCGGACCACTCGGCATTATGACGGCGTGCATGGACATTGTGGTACCGTACATTCATGAACGAGAACAGTTTGGTAAATCAATCGGTCAATTCCAATTAGTTCAAGGCAAACTTGCCGACATGTACACCGGCATGAATGCAGCCAAATCCTATATTTACAATGTCGCTAAATCCTGCGATCGCGGTGAAACCACGCGTAAAGATGCCGCTGGCGCCATTTTATATAGCGCGGAGCTGGCCACCAAAATGGCATTAGACGCCATTCAATTATTAGGCGGTAACGGTTACGTCAACGAATATGCCACAGGGCGCTTATTACGCGACGCGAAACTGTATGAAATTGGTGCTGGCACCTCTGAAATACGCCGCATGCTGATCGGTCGTGAGTTATTTAACGAATCCAAATAACTCATTGAGGCACTGCAGACTCCCCGCTGCAGTGCCTTTGCCGACTTCCCTCATTTTGTGCTAACAAGGACATGACCGTGACGCAACTAAGCAGTCGAATTAACGCTCGCAGCGATGAGTTCAAAACCAAACACCAAGAGATGGCAGCGGTTGTTGCCGACTTAAAAAGCAAACTGCACACCATAGAACAAGGTGGTGGTGCAGTGGCTCGAGAACGTCATCTTTCTCGCGGTAAATTGCTACCGAGACAGCGCGTAGAAAAACTACTTGATGCTGGCTCTCCCTTTCTAGAGCTATCACAGTTTGCAGCTTATGAAGTATACGATGATGTCGTACCGGCAGCAGGCATTATTGCCGGTGTAGGCCGAGTCAGTGGGGTTGAGTGCATGATCATTGCCAATGACGCCACTGTTAAAGGCGGAACCTACTACCCCATCACGGTGAAAAAACACCTAAGAGCCCAAGAGATAGCCGAGCGATGTCACCTACCTTGTATCTATCTAGTCGATTCAGGGGGAGCTAACCTACCCCGTCAAGACGAAGTATTTCCTGATCGTGACCATTTCGGTCGCATCTTCTACAACCAAGCACAAATGTCTGCTAAAGGGATCCCACAAATTGCCGTGGTGATGGGCTTATGTACCGCTGGCGGTGCTTATGTTCCAGCGATGGCTGATGAGTCTATCATCGTAAAAGAACAAGGCACCATCTTCTTAGCTGGCCCCCCATTAGTGAAAGCGGCTACCGGTGAAGAGGTCTCAGCAGAAGAGCTTGGCGGTGCAGAGGTGCATACCAAGATATCAGGGGTTGCTGATCACATGGCGCAAAATGATGATCATGCATTAGAACTGGCCCGTAAGTCTGTAGCTCGGTTAAATCACAACAAGCAGATTGCTGCTCAATTAAGCGCGGTCAAACCACCTAAGTTCGACATCAACGAACTATACGGCATTGTCGGAACCGATCTGAAAAAGCCTTTTGATGTTAAGGAAGTGATTGCTCGATTGGTCGATGACTCAGACTTTGATGAATTTAAAGCAAATTACGGTAACACCTTAGTTTGTGGCTTTGCTCGCATTCATGGTTACCCGGTCGGTATTGTCGCTAATAACGGGATTTTATTTTCTGAGTCCGCTCAAAAAGGCGCTCACTTTATCGAGCTTTGTTGCCAGCGAAAGATTCCATTGTTATTCCTGCAAAATATTACCGGTTTCATGGTGGGTAAGAAGTACGAGCATGAAGGTATCGCCAAACATGGTGCCAAGATGGTGACTGCCGTTTCATGTGCCACGGTACCTAAATTTACTGTCATCATTGGCGGCAGCTACGGTGCTGGTAACTATGGTATGTGTGGTCGCGCTTTTGAACCTACGATGATGTGGATGTGGCCTAATGCTCGTATCTCAGTCATGGGAGGTGAACAAGCTGCAGGCGTACTTGCCACTGTGCGTCGTGATGGTCTAGCTCGTAAAGGGGTAGACTGGTCCGCGGAAGAGGAAGCCAAGTTTAGAGAACCCATCGTAGCGCAATATGATAAAGAAGGTCATCCATACCATGCCAGTGCAAGGTTATGGGATGACGGTATTATCGATCCAGCCCAAACTCGCGATGTGGTAGGTCTTGCGCTATCAGCAGCCCTCAATGCCCCAATAGCAGACACCAAGTTTGGTGTATTTAGAATGTAATGACTGCGAACAATATAAGGGCATGATTATGTTACCAGAAACCCAACATTTTAATTTTGTTCGCTGCTTCATAGAAGATGGCGTCGGTCATATCAAGCTAGATCGGGCGGACAAACACAACGCGTTTGACGAAGTGATGATTAATGAAATCATTACCAGTTTGCGTATCCTTGCAAAGCGTCACGAATGCCAGCTTTTGTTACTCAGTGCTGAAGGCAAAAATTTCAGCGCCGGTGCAGATCTCAATTGGATGCGCAAACAAGCGGGCATGGACTTTCAGCAAAACCTGGCCGATGCCAATGAGCTGGCGACCTTGATGCATGAGCTCGATAAGTTTCCTAAGCCCAGTATCTCACTGGTGCAGGGTGCTGCTTTTGGGGGCGCATTAGGCCTGATTTGTTGCTGTGATATTGCCATTGCCAATACTCGCGCAAGCTTCTGCTTAAGCGAAGTGAAGCTAGGACTAATCCCTGCCGTCATTAGCCCTTATGTTGCCCGAGCAATGGGGCAACGCGCAGCGAGGCGCTACATGATGACCGCAGAACGTTTCGATGTGAATACAGCACAAACATTACAGATTATTCACCAAATCGATGACGATCTCGCCGCCGCGGCAAAGCCATTTATTGCCGCCTTCAAGGCCAATAGTCCTCAGGGGATGGCGTGGACCAAAACCTTGCTGAGTCATTTAGAAAATGGCGAGATTAATCAGCAAACACGCGATCATACCAGTGAGCGTATCGCCCGTATCCGCGTGTCCGAAGAAGGCCAAGAAGGCCTCAATGCCTTCTTTGAAAAACGTGCTCCCCAATGGCAGGCAGAGGAATAATAACAATGCACACAATCCTCATTCGCCCTATTGTAAACACAACACAGAGAGTGTCTTGATATGTTTACCAAATTATTGATTGCAAATCGTGGTGAGATAGCTTGCCGCATTATCAAAACCGCCAAGTTAATGGGCGTACGTACAGTTGCACTTTACTCCGATGCAGATAAAGATGCTCGCCATGTGGCAATGGCTGATGAGTCTTTTTATCTTGGTGGCAGTGCGCCAGCAGACTCTTATTTAAAAGGTGAGCTGATCATCGATATCGCCAAGCGTTCTGGTGCACAAGCCATCCACCCTGGATATGGTTTCTTATCCGAAAATGCTGAGTTTGCTCGTCTATGTGAACAAAATGACATCGCCTTTGTCGGTCCTGGCGCGGCGGCAATCGATGCCATGGGCAGTAAAAGTGCCGCAAAAGAAATTATGGGTAACGCCAACGTACCGCTAGTCCCGGGTTACCATGGCGATGAACAATCGGATCAAGTATTACTGCAAGCATCAAAAGAGATTGGTTTTCCACAGCTGATAAAAGCCGCTTATGGTGGCGGTGGTAAAGGCATGCGTATCGTTGAGTCACACGATCAGGCCCTTGACGCCATTAACTCGGCAAGACGAGAAGCAGCATCCTCTTTTGGTAATGACAAATTATTGATTGAACGTTACCTACGTCAACCTCGCCATGTTGAAGTACAAGTGTTTGCCGATACCTTTGGCAATTGTATCTATCTCTCTGATAGAGACTGCTCGATTCAACGCCGTCATCAAAAAGTCGTGGAAGAGGCACCCGCCCCAGGGCTCAGTGATAGCCTACGCAAAAAAATGGGGGAAGCAGCTGTTGCAGCCGCTAAGGCCATTGATTATGTCGGTGCTGGTACGGTCGAGTTCTTACTCGATACTGACGACAGCTTTTATTTCATGGAAATGAATACCCGCTTGCAGGTTGAACACCCCGTCACCGAACTCGTTACAGGACAAGATCTGGTTAAATGGCAGCTAATGGTGGCCAGCAAGTCACCCCTGCCGCTTCAACAAGATGAAGTGCGTATTCATGGCCATGCGTTCGAGGCACGGATTTACGCAGAAGATCCACTTAACGACTTTTTACCCGCCAGTGGCAAACTCAACTTTTTACGTGAGCCGCAACAAAACAAGTTTGTGCGTATCGACTCGGGCATTCGTGAAAATGATGTCATCAGTAACTTCTACGACCCGATGATCGCCAAGCTGATTGTTTGGGATGAATCACGTCCTCGCGCGCTACAACGGCTTATCCACGCTCTGGGCTCCTACCAGATCAGCGGTTTAAAACATAACATAGAATTTTTAGCCAATATTGCCGAGCACCCCGCTTTTGCCAGTGCTGATTTCAGTACTGACTTTATTGAGCGTTATGGCGATAGCCTCATCGGCCCGCAACTCGATGACAGTGAGCAACAAACCAACCATGCTTTGGCAATGGCAGCCCTATACACAGTGTGTGTTCAACAGCAGCAAGCTAAATCGGCGGCGTTAAATAGCCATGATCCCTACTCACCTTGGGGCCAAGCAAGTGGCTTTAGGTTGAACAGTAATAGTATTCACCCCATTGCGTTGTTAGATGCTAATAACCAGCTACAACAATTACAACTTACTCAAATCGGCGATCAATTTAGCATCAGCTTCAATGATCAACCGCTACTGTTAAGTGGCAGCCTAATTGAAGATGTGCTGCACGCCGAAATTAATGGTCATAAGAGTAAGGTACCGGTTAGCCAAGATACTGAAGGGTTTACCCTGTTCCTGCCCCAAGGTAGTTATCATTTTAAAGCGGTACAAACCGAAATCGCCGAAGAACAGGCCAGCCACGAAGATAAGCTAAAAGCCCCTATGAATGGCACGGTAGTGACTCATCTAGCTCAAGTGGGTGATAGTGTCACCCAAGGTCAAGGCCTGCTGGTGATGGAGGCGATGAAAATGGAGTACACCATTGAGGCGCCTTTTGATGGCGTGGTCACCGCTTTCTTCTTTGAGTCTGGCGAGTTGGTTGAAGATGGTACTCAGTTACTTGAAGTCACCCCTAACGACAGCGAGGAAGAATGATGTTTGCCGATAAAGTATCCATATTTGAAGTCGGTCCCCGTGATGGGCTTCAGAATGAAGTAGCGGTATCGACGGCAGATAAGCTCAAGCTGATAGAACAATTGGGGCGCGCTGGCATCAATCGTATCGAAGCTGGCAGCTTTGTTTCACCTAAATGGGTGCCGCAAATGGCAGATTCAGGTGATATTTTCCGCCAGTTAACCAGACAACAAGGTGTCACCTATAGTGCGTTAACTCCTAATTTAAAAGGCTTGGAACTTGCACTTGACGCCGGAGCAGACGAAGTTGCCATTTTTGGTGCCGCCTCTCAAAGCTTCAGTCAAAAGAATATCAACTGTTCCATTGAAGAGTCGATTGAACGCTTCATCCCAGTAGTAGAGGCGGCTAAAGCCAACAAAGTACGAGTTCGCGGCTATGTATCGTGCGTTTTAGGTTGCCCCTATGAAGGCGAAATCGCCATTAACGAAGTGGCTCGCGTGGCAGAGATTCTTTACAAAATGGGCTGTTACGAGATTTCACTTGGGGACACGATAGGCGTTGGCACCCCGATTAATGCCCGTAAAATGGTGCAAGCGGTCAGCGAACGTGTTCCCGTTGACCAGCTGGCTTTGCACTTTCACGACACTTACGGCCAAGCATTAGCCAACATTTTGGCTTGCTTAGAAACCGGAGTCAGCGTAATCGACAGCTCAGTGGCGGGTCTTGGTGGTTGCCCTTATGCCAAAGGTGCATCTGGCAACTTAGCGACCGAAGATTTGGTTTATATGCTTCACGGTATGGGCATAGATACCGGCATTGACCTACAGTTATTAGCGCAGGCTGGCATGCAAATTAGTCAAGCGTTAGGTCGAGATACCGGTTCGAAAGTAGCACAAGCTATCAATATTTAATCTGATTGTGGCCCTGTGGCGGCAATCTTAGAGAGGGAGATAATAATAATGGCAGGACTGAATAAACTGGTCAGTAGCTATGAAGCTGCACTTGAAGGTTTAAGTAATGATATGACCGTTATGGTCGGCGGCTTCGGTTTATGCGGCATCCCAGAAGGTCTTATCGCACAAATGGTAAAAACCGGCGTAACCGGCTTGACCGCTATTTCAAATAACGCAGGTGTTGATGACTTTGGCTTAGGCTTGCTACTGAAAAGCCGCCAAATCGATACCATGATCGCTTCATACGTTGGTGAAAATGCGACATTTGAACAGCAAATGCTATCTGGCGAATTAAATGTAATTTTAACGCCTCAAGGCACACTTGCAGAAAAAATTCGTGCCGGTGGTGCAGGTATCCCTGCATTTTTCACAGCAACTGGCTACGGTACTCCCGTTGCAGAGGGCAAAGAAACCCGTGAGATTGATGGGCGTCACTACGTGCTAGAGCCAGCTCTGACAGCAGACTTTGCGTTAGTGAGAGCATGGAAAGCAGACACCATGGGTAACCTCGTGTTCCGTAAAACAGCCGCCAACTTTAATCCTATGATGGCAACCGCGGGAAAAATCACTGTGGTAGAAGCTGAACATATTGTTGAGCCGGGCGAACTGGATCCGGATCATATTCATACGCCAGGAATCTACGTCGATCGATTGATTCAAGGTACGTTTGAGAAACGTATTGAACAACGCACTGTAAAAGCATAATTAAAGGGAGCATTGATAATGGCACTATCGAGAGAACAACTAGCGCAGCGTGTATCCCAAGAGTTGCAAGATGGCTTTTACGTTAACCTTGGTATCGGTATCCCCACCTTAGTGGCAAACTATATTCCTGACGGTATGCAAGTCATGCTGCAATCAGAAAATGGTTTATTGGGTATGGGAGAATTTCCAACAGAAGACACTATTGATGCGGATTTGATTAACGCTGGAAAACAAACTGTGACTGCCGTAGATGGCGCATCATTTTTCTCATCAGCTGAGAGTTTCGCGATGATCCGTGGCGGACATGTTGACCTAACAGTACTCGGTGCATTTGAGGTTGACGTTAACGGCTCGATTGCCTCGTGGATGATCCCTGGCAAACTGATTAAAGGCATGGGTGGAGCGATGGATCTCGTGGCTGGCGCCGACAACATCATTGTCACCATGATGCATGCTGATAAAAAAGGCAACTCAAAGCTGCTGCCCGTGTGTGAATTACCACTCACCGGTTACGGCTGTATCAAGCGAGTGCTCACCGATCTGGCTTTTATCGAGATTAAAGACGGTGCCTTCCACCTACTCGAGCGCGCTCCTGGCGTGACAGTGGAAGAGATTGTCGCCAAAACCGCAGGGAAATTGATCGTTCCTGACCATGTTCCCGAAATGCAGCTATAAGTTGTGTTTCTATCTAGCTAAAAGCCACTCAATGAGTGGCTTTTTTGTTTTTAATCACGTGCTAACCTTTGCACTGAATGTTGCCAGAATTGTTGAGACAATTGGCGCGACATCGCCGATTTCTCTGCGGTGTTCTCACCAAGCATTTTATCTTGGTGTGATTGGCTATAACCTTCATTAGCTAATTCACTAATTGCTTGTAACGAGTCACTGATCTCGTTAGCTGCAATGCCTTGCTCTCCCATAGCATCAGCGCTGTGTTCGGTCATTTGATTAATGCTATCAATCGTAGCAACTAAGCCTGCAAATACATGCTCAGCTTCTTTCACAAGCTCCACCGCTTTAGTCGCTTGAGCCTGCCCAGCTGCCAAGGTATTAGCTGCATTAGCTGTGCTAGATTGAAACTTAGCAATGATTTGGTCTATTTGCCGAGTCGATTCTCCAGTACGGGCTGATAACTGACGCACCTCATCAGCGACAACCGCAAACCCCCTTCCTGACTCCCCTGCTCTAGCCGCTTCAATAGCCGCATTAAGTGCCAGCAAATTGGTTTGCTCTGCAATCGTGCTAATGACTTCCAGTACTTGGTTAATCGCCACACTGTCTTGTTCAATTTCAGCTACCACAGAAGCAAAGTTACCCACCTCATGATTTAATGCATCAATGGTTTTTACCACGGTATCTAATTGCTGATAGCCCAGTGCGACCGTTGACTGACTATGCTCTACTTCCGTGGCAACTTGCTTGATTTGGCTACCTAGCTCATTAAAGCTAGCGGTTAACTCCTCAACAGCGGCTGCAGCTTGGGCCGTTTGCTGACTTTGACCATCTGCGCGTCCTGATGCTGCGGTAATCGATGTCAGCAATTGATCGTTATCATCTGCAATTGATTTGGCGCCATCAGCCATACGGCCCACTACACCAGAAATCTCGGCGTTCACAAACTCCATCGCACATGCGATGTTGCCCAGCTCATCATTTCGGCCCGTATAAACATGCCTAGCAACAGGATCATCAATAACTGACAACGCTTGGCTCTCAAGCTGCTTGAACGGTTTGAGGATAAGCTTTAAACCCAAAAACATAGGCACAACCAACAAGCTGGCAAGCCATGGTGACAACGCCGCACAGGCAATGCCTAACAACAGCATTACCATCGCAAACAATTTGATTTTGGCGGTAAAGCTCAAAAACGGCTTATCCAGTTCAGCAGGGGTGTCGCCCTGCTGCAACTTCTTATAGGTAGCACTTGCCCGCTCAACCTGCTGTGCGCTAGCACGGCGGCGCACCGACTGATATTCCTCAACCTTTCCATCTTTAACAACCGGTGCTACATAAGCATTGACCCAATAATAGCCGCCATCTTTACATCGGTTTTTAACCACTCCCATCCAAGATTGATTTTGCTTCAAGGTTTGCCACAGCATTTTGTACGCTTGCTCAGGCATATGGGGGTGGCGAACTATATTATGCGGCTGACCTACTAGCTCTTGCTGCTCAAATCCGCATACTCGACAAAAATCTTCATTTGCATAGCGAATATTACCGGCAAGGTCGGTAGTAGATAGCAAAATATCTTCATCCGTTAGACACACTTCCTGCGTTGTCACAGGTTGATTATTACGCATTATGTTTCAAATAGTTATCTAGGTAAGGTGGCGCTAGTTTGCCTTGTTAATGGCGGATAATATGTGACCCAGTGCAAGATTAAATGTATCAACCATTGTTACATTTGTTTATTTTTGAGGCGGATCGCAAATCCTGATCTGCAAAAGTAAATCTCTCCCGCCTCACTTGAAAAGCCACTAAAAACGACTTAGCAGACTTGGAAACTATTTAATATCAAGAATGTGCCAGCATCGTTTGCAGGCACTACACTAAAAGAGTGTTCAAAAGTCAGATAAGCATGGGAGCCAGTTGATGGGTGCAGCTCGTAGGCAGCTTTTTCAAATCACTGCGGTATTCAGTATGATTTTTGCCTTAATTGGCTTTAGCTATAACGTGTGGCGGATGGAAATTAGCGAACACAATAATACCATGCGCTCAGCCAGCTTTGAGTTACTACTGCAGCTTTCTGAACTAGAAGCGATAGTTTATGCCGCTCACTATGATAACAACTTAATTGAAGGCAATCCGCGCAAAGGTTGGATTAAGGTGAATCTGGTTCATGATTTAGCACTGATAACCACGCCGGAGCTGCAACAGCAAACCAAGCAACTCAAGGCGGTATGGCAACAAAACTGGTCATTGATGGCCGAGGAGCAACACAGTAGCAACGCCATTATTGCCGAAATAGATAACAGCCGCGCTAAAGTGCGTCAGCTGTTATCATCACTGCAATAGCGATTTCGATAGCCAATTACATTCGGGCTAGTGTTAGTCCCAAAGAAACTCTCGAAAATGTTTACGACATACAGACTCGTAACTTTCATTACCGCCAATTGCTACCTGTTCGCCCTCTCGCATCGGCTTACCGTTACCATCTAAACGAAGCACCATGTTAGCTTTACGTCCACAATGACAAATGGTTTTTAGCTCTATGAGCTTATCCGCCCAAGCCAACAGGTATTGACTACCACTAAACAATTCACCTTGGAAGTCTGTTTTTAGGCCATAACACAGCACAGGTATGTCGAGTACATCCACCACATAAGTTAATTGCTTAACTTGCTCTTTCGCTAAAAACTGTGCTTCGTCAATCAAGATGCAATGTAATTGTTGCTCAGCATTGGCTTGTTCAATAAGTTTGGCAATATCATCATGACTACCAAAAACTTGCGCATCGGTCTCAATACCAATCCTTGAGGCTACTTTGCCCACACCATAACGGTCATCAATGGATGCAGTCATCACCAAGGTATTCATACCACGTTCGCGATAGTTATATGAAGATTGTAATAAAGACGTGGACTTACCGGCGTTCATTGCCGAGTAATAAAAATAAAGCTGAGCCAAACCTGCTTCCTTAGCGAATAAAAAGGTGGCTAAGTTTACCGCGTCAACCAATGTCATACCAGTAAAAGGCGTCTAATCGCTATCACTATAAGACGTTGATCTACTCAGCGCAGTTTTGCCACGTAAATTCTCGGCGCATAAAACAAATGAGCCAGTGGGCTTATATGTTAGCCAAAAGCAATTGAGTAAGCTTCAGGCAATAAAAAAGCCCAAGAGGGTTCCCCACTTGGGCTTGATTTTATGATGGCGTTATTGCGGATTAACTCGGTTGATTCGCTTTTACTCTAAGCACCAATACACTGATAATGAATAGTACCGTACAAGTCAGTAAACCTGCGGTTAACGATTCAGTAAAGCCAAGTACTGTGTAGCCACCTAAACTTATCACCGCCACAATCACCGCGTAAGGAAGTTGCGTTAATACGTGGTCAATGTGGTGACAGTTAGCCCCCGTAGATGACAAAATCGTGGTATCAGATATCGGAGAACAATGGTCACCAAATACCGCACCCGCTAACACGGCTGCTAACATTGGCAACATCATGTTGATATGGGTGCCCATCGCCATATCAGCAGCGATAGGTAACATAATGCCAAATGTGCCCCAACTGGTACCGGTAGAAAATGCAGTTAAGCCAGCCAGTACAAATAGCACCGCAGGAAGCAACGCAAATGGAATATTGCCAGATGCCAAGCTTGCCATGTATTTACCGGTCTCTAGTTGGCCAATCACGCCCGCAATAGTCCAAGCAAATAGCAAAATATAGATAGCTGGCAGCATCGAGCGCGCCCCGGCCACTAACCCTTTAATCAGTAATTCTTTCTGTAAACCTTGGCTGATCACTAATGCAACGGTTGCCACAAGACCAATCAGTGCGCCATAAAACAGTGACCAAGCCACATCCGTTTTCTCAAATGCGCCGATGATAGAGAACTCAATAGACTCAGCCGCCAATGCATCTGCACCACTGCTAATCATAAAGTACAAGGTCGCACCAACAAGTACAGTAATTGGCAAGAACAAACCGATAATTTTGCCTGAATCTGACTCGGGTAAGTCGCTATTGGCACCCGGTGGTAGCCCTTTTGACTCATCATACAGGTTGCCCTTTTGTGCGTTAAGTTCATGCTGACGCATTGGGCCGATATCTAAGCCCATAAATGCCACACATAACAGCAGTAACAACGCAAAAATTGCGTAGAAGTTCATCGGTATCATCTGCACAAATACGCTTAAATGGCCACTGTCGGTAAAGCCATGCGCCGTAAGGATACCGCCAATAAGAGCAATAATATAAGCACCCCAGCTGGATACTGGTGAGATAACACAAATAGGTGCTGCAGTACTATCAAGGAGATAAGCCAGCTTACTGCGAGAAATATAGTAACGGTCAGTTAGCGGCCTTGCGACACTACCAACAACTAAGCTATTAAAATAATCGTCAATAAACACCACGCAGCCTAAGAACATGGTCAACAGCTTTGCATCACGTTTGTTACGGATGCGATTGCGTGCCCATTCAGCAAACGCTTTAGCAGCGCCACTGACGGTAATCAACGCGGTGATCATACCAAGCAGGATAAGGAAGCCGAGTAAATAGACATTCCAACTGTTCATTGCGCCATCTTCCCAAAATAGCCCAACAGCTTGGTTAGCCAAATACTGGCCTGAGTCGACCACAGCGAAATCCGTGATCAGCAGTATGCCTAACAGGATCCCCACCCCCAAAGACAGCAGAACTTTGCGGGTAAATATCGCCATGAGTATTGCAACCACGGGGGGTAGCAATGAGAGCGCTGAATCAGCGTAACTAAGAGTCGTCATTTATTTTTATCTTCGTTTTGAGTACGAATGGAGGCGACTGAACTGGTGGGATATGGATGAAGATATCAAAAACACCTGTCCTTTCAGTAGCGCTCCATAGTAATACCCATGAGTATATAGGTATATCATCTTCCTATCATCCGGATAAGAAGTCTATGGCAGTGCTGTCCCTATTCGACGACAGCCCCAGCAGTTCACTTTGATGAGTGCAACAACTTCGGCATTCGATCCTTTCCTTGCAGGTCTACGGCATCACCCTCACTGCAGGTACTCTTATCTCATGCACCTCTACTTTAGGACGTTCTCAACACAGGGTCGAAAACGTGAGGCTCATCAAAACACAAGCGGCTTTGAGGATGCTACCTCAAAACCGCTTGATGTGATCGCAATCACATTATTTTTCGGGTAAACATCGGCTTGATAACCTAGCTGTTACAAGCTGATGATGTTTACGCTATACCAGCTTGGTTAACTCAGGAATCGCGTCAAACAGATCCGCTTCTAATCCATAGTCAGCAACTTGGAATATTGGCGCTTCTGGATCTTTATTGATTGCCACAATCACTTTAGAGTCTTTCATACCTGCTAAATGCTGAATTGCACCTGAAATTCCAACCGCAATGTACAAATCTGGCGCAACAATTTTACCGGTTTGACCCACTTGTAGATCATTGGGTACGAAGCCGGCATCAACAGCAGCGCGTGATGCACCCAGCGCACCACCAAGTTTATCGGCAAGCGCTTCTAAAATGGCAAAGTTTTCACTACTAGCTAGGGCGCGACCACCTGAGACAATCACCGAAGCACTACCAAGTTCTGGACGTTCAGACTCTGTCAGACTTTGAGATTCAAAACTCACTTGGCTATCAATCACGGTATCAATTGTCGCCAATTCAGCACTGCCATCACTTGCGACAGCATCAAAGGCACTTGAACGAACTGTCATCACCTTCTTGGCATCAAGGCTTTGTACCGTTTCCATGGCGTTACCCGCATAAACTGGACGCACGAAGGTATCGTCGCTCTTAACTTCAACCACTTCAGAAAGCTGAGCCACATCCAGCAACGCTGCAACACGCGGCAGTACATCTTTACCCAAGGTTGATGCACACGCTAGAACGTGAGAATAATCGCCTGCAAGGCCACTGATGAGTTCACCGAGGTTGTCAGCCAGGCCATGAGCATAAGCGGGTGCGTCAGCGACCAAGACCTTCGCTACCCCATTTAACTTTGCCGCTTCTGCGGCGGCCGCTTGGCAATCAGCGCCAACAACTAAAACGTTGATATCACCACCAATCGCTTGTGCACAAGCAACAACTTTAGCGGTATCAGCTTTTAAACTGTGGTTATCGTGTTCTGCTATTACTAAAGTTGTCATTAGATCACCTTCGCTTCATTTTTTAATTTATCAGCAAGTTCTTCAACTGAGCCCACCATAATTCCAGCTTGACGCTCCGCCGGCGACGTGACACTAACAACCTTTTGATGCTGTGCAAGGCTCACACCTAAACTCTCAACCGTAATGGTATCAAGCGGCTTACGCTTAGCTTTCATAATGTTGGGTAACTTGGCATAACGAGGTTCGTTTAGACGTAAATCTGCGGTAATGATACCTGGAAGCGGCATCTTAATGGTTTGTAGGCCACCGTCAATTTCACGGGTTACCGTGGCAAATCCATCGGCAACTTTTACCTCAGATGCAAACGTCGCTTGCGGTAATTTCGCTAAAGCAGCCAACATTTGACCAGTTTGATTATTATCACCATCAATCGATTGCTTGCCTAATAAAATAAGCTCTGCTTGCTCATTACCTTGAATAGCATTAAGTAGCTTAGCAATAGAAAGCGCACATAAGCTTTCATCAGTCTCCACGTGGATACCACGATCTGCACCCAGTGCCATAGCTGTACGTAACTGCTCTTGAGCCGCTTTAGGTCCGATAGTGGCAACAACAATTTCACTCACTACGCCCGCTTCTTTTAGGCGAACTGCTTCTTCAACGGCAATTTCACAAAATGGGTTAATAGCCATTTTTAGATTTGCAGTGTCGACGGCAGTGTTATCAGCATTCACTCTGACTTTTACATTTGCATCAACGACACGTTTTACTGGCACCAAAACTTTCATAAGGCTTCCTTTTATACGTCTCTCGGTCTCATACAATGGTACAGCTTAGGCTATACAGAATAGCTGTCACTTTACGTGCTGTTAACGTTAACGTCAACAGCAATTCAAACGCTCGTTTGTATTGAGAACTTGCCGTTAATAAAAATTTGCAAAAAATAACCGACTATTTATATAAATTAACTATTTTCTGATTACTTTTTGTTTATATAAGTACATATTTTGAACTTTTATTTGATTATCAGTTAAATCCTTTCTATTATTAACCATGATACAAATAAACAAAGTTACATAAATAGGACCACTATTATTATGAGCGATTTTTTAGATATATTAACTCACGGCCGTCGCTTTAAAGCGGCAGTTAAAGAGTTATCAGTTGATGAATTAAAAGAGCTAGCGGGTAAGCTTGATAAAATCATCACCGACAGGGAGGCAAAAATTGCCGCTGAATCTGAAGCATTAGCGGAGCGTAATGCCAAGATTGAAGAAATTCGTAAGCAAATGGAAGCAGTGGGTTTATCTGTTGACGACCTAGGCGCAGCAGCATTAAAAGCAGCACCTAAGAAACGTGCTCCACGTCCAGCAAAATATAAAATTGAAGTTAATGGTGAAACCATTACTTGGACTGGACAAGGTCGTACACCGACCGTATTCAAAAATGAATTAGATAAAGGTCGTAGCATGGATGATTTCTTAATCTAAGCTATCATTAAACCTTGACCCATTAAGCCGAATTATGATGATTCGGCTTTTTTATATTCGCTATTCTGCAGACACTATCAGTAACAAATCCACTTTGGTATTTCCGCTTTATTTACGATATTCTTTGACAACCTAGATCAAACTTGTCTACCTACTGGATATATGAATAACAATAATAAAACAGTGCTTACCTGCGCTTTGCTAGGTATCGCCCTCAGCCCTAATGTACAAGCAAACTCACAACTAACTGATAATACACCTAAATTAACCGCACTTACCCAAGCCCGGCTCATGCTAGAACCGGGAAAGCAGCTCGATAACGCCACCTTACTCATCGAGAACAACAAAATTAAAGCCATCATCAAAGATAATGATGTGCCTCAAGGGGCATATGTCATTAACTTGCAAGGTTATACTATTTACCCCGGCTTTATTGACCCGTTCACCGAATATGGCATCGACTTTGAATATCCTGAGCAAAGCCGTTCTGGGCCAGTAACCGATATCAAACGTATTGGTGGTAACGCCGAAAATGGTGCAATTCATTCTCAGCAAAATTGGGTAGATTATATATATCCGGATAAAGAAGATGCCAAAACCTGGATCAATAATGGCTTTACTTCGGTGCAAACCGCCATTCATGACGGCATTTTCCGTGGTCGTGCCGCCACAGTGTCCTTGGCAGATAAGAAAGCAAATGATGTTATCTATAATGCCAAATCTAGCCACTTTATGGCATTTGACAAAGGCAGTTCAATTCAAGATTACCCTAACTCATTAATGGGCAGTATTGCCCTTATCAGACAAACATTTTCGGATGTTAACTGGTACAAAAACAATATCGAAAAAGCGCATGCTAAGCAGGCAAAACAAACCATTGAATATAATGCTGCATTAGCAAACTTGACCAATATTGATAATGAACAAGTACTGTTTGAAACTCGCAACCTAAATAACTTATTACGAGCAAGCCAGTTATTAAAAGGTGCAAAAATAAAAGCAACATTAGTTGGTAATGGTCGTGAATATGCGCGTATAAATGAAATTAAAGCCAATCAATATAGTTTGGTCTTGCCACTGGATTTTCCAGCAGCACCAAACATCGCTGATGCAGACAGTGAGCGCGACATTCCACTAGCGAACTTGAGACACTGGGAGCAGGCACCGAGCAACCTTGGTGTAGTGGCTCAATCAGGTGTACCTTTTGCTGTAACTCAACATGGCATCGAAGCTGAAGACTTCTGGCCTCGAATTCGTCAAGCCATCAACGCTGGATTAACAGAGCAACAAGCGCTAGCCGCATTGACAACTGACGCGGCAGAAATGGTCGGTACCGCGGACTTTGCTGGGAAATTAAAAGCCGGTTACACCGCAGATTTTGTTATCGCTAAAGGTAATTTATTTGTCGACGGTGACATACACGCAGTATGGCTTCAAGGCAAACCACAACAGCTTATTGACTCTAGCCTTGCCCATCTAAATCAACAGTATTTAATCCAACTTAACGAGCTTAACTTAAGCTTAGATATTGACGTTGGCGAATCACTAAGTGGCGCATTAAGTAGCGGCGAACAAAGTATCAGCCTTAATGACGTTAACTATCAATCTGGTCGTCTAACCTTTACTGCTAACTTGACAGAAGCTGGTTACCCTGGCGTTAGCCGCTTTACCTTGTGGTTTGACGAGCAAGGTGTTCGTGGCCGTATGCTCGATGCAAATAACCAGCAATCTCCGCTTGCAGGAATCGCAGCGCCCAAACCTGTAATGGATTTAAGTGAAAACGATGAGCAAGCAATATCTTATGTATCTACCGTCACTTCTCCAAACGTTGCCTATGGACTGACCGAGCAGCCAAAGTTCGATAAAGTGCATATCAAAAATGCGACGGTTTGGACGTCGACCGAAGCAGGCATCCTTGAAAATCACGATGTGATCATTACCCGAGGCAAAATTGACGAGATAGGCGCTTCCTTGAAAACCCCTTCTGGTTATCGCGTTATTGATGCTAACGGTAAACACATCACCGCCGGCATCATTGATGAGCACTCACATATTGCAATTAATGGCGGCACTAATGAAGCAACCGATGCCATCACCTCAGAAGTCCGCATTGGTGATATTCTCGATCCCGATGCCATTGCCCTTTATCGAGCATTAGCAGGTGGTGTCACCACAGCCCAGTTACTTCACGGCAGTGCGAACCCCATTGGTGGACAAGCTCAGGTTATCAAAACCCGCTGGGGAGCTACGGCTGAACAGTTAAAAATGACTCAAGCCCCTAGAAGCATTAAATTTGCCCTCGGAGAGAACGTAAAACAAAGCAATTGGGGAGATGATTATGACGAGCGTTTCCCACAAACTCGTATGGGTGTTAAATCTTTGTTTGAAGAAGCATTTAATGAAGCTAAAGCATATCGCCAAGCGAAACGTGAGTGGTCAAAACTGCGTTCAAGTGAAAAACGTCGTCAAATAGCGCCAAGACCTAACTATCGTTTAGACGCGTTAGTTGAGGTGTTAGCCGATGAACGGGATATTCATATTCACTCCTATGTGCAATCGGAAATCTTAATGTTCCTGCGGCTAGCCGAAGCTTATGGCTTTACTGCCAATACCTTCACTCACATTCTCGAAGGCTATAAAGTCGCTCAAGAGATGGCAGAGCATGGTGCCAATGCTTCAACATTTAGTGATTGGTGGGCATACAAGTTTGAGGTTTATGATGCCATCCCGCAAAACACCTGTTTGATGCAAAACAAAGGCGTATTAACCAGTATCAATTCTGATGATTATGAAATGCAAAGACGCCTAAATCAGGAAGCTGCAAAATCGATGATGTACTGCGGTATGAGTGCGACAGATGCTTGGAATATGGTCACGATTAATCCCGCTATCCAGCTCGGTATTGATGAGTATGTCGGCTCTGTGGAAAAAGGTAAACACGCAGACATCGTGCTATGGAGCGATAACCCATTGTCTGTCTATGCCACTGTCGAGTCCACATGGGTTGATGGGAAGCAGTACTTTAATAAAGAGAGAGATAGACAAGCACAAAAAGCGATTAACACGGAACGTGCTGCATTGATTCAAAAAATACTTAATCGCGATGAAAGCGCAGAGTTAGGCACGCCAGAAGTTATCACACAGGAACCAGAGTGGCACTGTGACACCCATTATAACGCATGGGGTCAATCGCACGCTGGAGAGGTAAAATAATGAAAAGAATAATCACCTTAGCGGCAACACTGTGTGCCACAATGTATGTTAATGCCCATGATATGGTGCCAGCTCCCGCGCAGTCGCAAGATATCTTGATCACTAATGCCACTGTTCACTCCCCCTCTATTGGGGTGATGAACAACACAGATATTTTGATCCAACAAGGCAAAATCACCGCTGTTGGTCAAGCGCTAAAAGCTGATAACGCTAATATCATTGATGGCACCAATAAGCAGGTTTATCCCGGAGTTATCGCCCTTGATACCAGCCTAGGTTTAGTTGAAGTAGAAATGATGCGCCCCAGCAACGATGTGTATGAGGTCGGGGAAAGCAATCCACAAATTGTCGCCGTGAGTGCTTACAATCCTGACTCAGAAATTATTCCTACGGTTAGAGTCAATGGTATCACCCACGCACAAGTGGTGCCCCAGGGCGATCTATTAGCAGGCCAGTCGTCGTTAGTATCGCTTGATAGCTGGACTATTGAAGATGCACTGGTGCCATCAACTCAAGGGTTCCATTTATACTGGCCATCTATTCGTCGACTGTCGCAAGATAAAGACCAACGCAAAAAGCAATTAGATGAATACCAGCAGCAGTTACAACAAATTCAGCAAGTGTTCGCCGATGGTCAACGCTATTTTGTTGCCAATAAAGAAGAACAAACCAGCAAGATTGATCTTCGCTGGCAGGCACTAAAACCTCTCTACCAAGGCCAAGCCCAGCTGTTTGTACATGCCAACAAACAGTTGCAAATTGAAGAAGCTGTCGCGTTAGCAAAGCAATATCAATTTAAACTAGTGATTGTTGGCGGCTACGACAGTTGGCGCATGGCGGATATTTTAAATGAGGTCAACGCCAGTGTTGTCTACACACGCACCTTTAGCTTACCAATGCGTCATGATGAGCCGTTAGAAATGAGCTTTAAAATTCCGGCTTTATTGGCTGAGGCAGATATCCCTTTTGCCCTTGGATTTAGCTCCGACTGGAACAGCCGTAACCTGCCCTACGCGGCTGGTCAAGCTGCAGCTTATGGCTTAACAAAGCAACAGGCTTTAAGTGCGATAACATTAGATGCTGCCAAAATATTGGGCGTAAAAGATATGGGAGATATCGCGGCCGGTTATAGAGGCAACCTAGTGATAGTCCAAGGAGATTTACTTGATCCAATGACTAATAAGGTTGAGCAAGTCTTTATTGATGGACGTAAAATAGATTTGAATAATCGCCACCAACAGCTTTATCAAAAGTATCTAAAACGGTAGAATTTTCAAAGCCGCCTTAAATAAGGCGGCTTCCTTTAATTGGTTATCAAAAAACAGGCACTTTTATGAAAATTTACCTTCCCCTCATCGGCACATTATTATTAAGTGCATGTGCAGGTAATTACACATTTAATAGCAACCTCAATGGCGAAGCTATTGATGAATACTTTAAAGCGTCTGATGTCACGGTTTTCAACGAAGGTGAGCAACCAAGATCGCCTTATGAACTTAAGGGCCTAGTTGAGGGAGAGTCCTGTCAAGTTGGGGCTGACGATGCACCCGCATCTATAGTAGAAGCCCGTACTATTGCCAGAAGAGCTGCTGCCGACAAAGGCGCCAATGCCATCATGGTTAAGAAGTGTGCGGTATTTGAAGAGCGCACAGAAACCTGTTTTAGTCGCGCTTTTTGCGTCGCACAGGCAATTTCATTGACAAATTCCACCCAGCAATAAGCTGAATCAAGTTTCATGGCATTCACCAATCAAGTACAAGCGGTGGCGATTTGTCGCACCCCCTATAAACAGAAGTTCGGCATTCCCCGTCAACCTGGCTTAGTAAAATCGGCCCATGGTTATGTGGAGCTACAAGCACCTTTTAATCACATCGATAGTGTACGTGGACTAGAGCAATACTCACATATTTGGCTGTTATTTAGCTTTCATGAGAATCTAGCCCAAGGGTGGAAAACCACTGTGCGACCGCCACGTTTAGGTGGTAACGAAAAATTAGGCGTATTTGCTACCCGTTCAACATTTAGACCCAATGGCATCGGCCAGTCAGTGGTTGAGCTTATCGGTGTTGAACAGCTGAACGGTAAGGTACGTTTAAATATTGCTGCGATGGATTTACTCGACGGCACCCCTATTTTGGATATTAAACCTTATATTCCGTTTTCAGATGCAATAACCAGCGCCCAAGGTGGTATCGCCCATGAAGCGCCGCATACGCTGCCGGTTAACTTTTCAGAACAAGCGATTGCAGATATTCACAGCGCAAAGCAGAGCCATCCGAACCTCCAAGCATTAATCACTGAAGTCTTGTGCCAAGATCCGCGGCCAGCCTACAAAAGAGCTAAGCAAGACCTCAAACAATATCAGGTTGCGTTATACGATAAAGACGTATTATGGCATGTAACAGATGATGGCATTGTTGTGGATGCCATTCGACCAGGTGTAGTGTAAACCGACAAAGTTAAAATGGACCATCTAAAGCTGGTACAGATATGACCGACACAGAAAATGCAATAGATTATCGCTCGCAGCACAAGCGTCGCTTAGCCTACATGCCTTGGCTGTACTTTTCGCTAAAACCTAAGCATTTACAGTGGGCTCAGCCATGGCAAGCACAAATACAAACAGAATTAATGCAACTTGAAACCGTGCGTATCGGTCAAGACTGTTTTGTGGCACCGAACGTTAACCTATTTGCTGAGCCCGGCCGAGATATTCTTATTGGTAATCGCTGTATGATAGCTGCTGACAGCTTTCTGCACGGCCCCATTGAACTCGGTGATGAAGTTGCCATCAACCATGGTTGTTCCCTCGATGGTGGCAAAGGTAAGATAAAAATCGGCGCCAAAACACGCATTGCTAATAACGTCACTATTTATGCTTTTAACCATGGCATGAGCCCTGAACTTGCCATTTACCAGCAAAATGTCACTTCAAAGGGTATTGTCATCGGCGAAGATGTTTGGATTGGTGCACAAGCCGGTATTGTTGATGGCGTCACCATAGGTAATGGTGCAGTCATAGGTATGGGCGCCATTGTGACTAAGGATGTTGAAGATTACGCTATTGTTGCTGGTAATCCAGCAAAAGTGATTGGTGATAGGCGTAAAAAGCGTTAATTTTGCAAGCAATTAATAAAGGGCCAAACATCAGCGCTTGGCCCCTTCTGCACCTAAATCATCGACACTAGAATCGATTAGCAAATGTCAACACGACACTACTGCTATCATAGTCGTAAAAAAAGCTGTCTTTTTGGTCCAATTCAGTCCGGGTGTAGGCATACTTAATACCAAGATCCCAAGCTTTATTGAGCTGGTATCTGACCCCTGCTTCAGCGAGAAAATAGCTATCATTTTCCCACCCTTGATACTGCACATTTGTTTGCAAAGAAAAGTTCTGGGTCATATTCCAGTTAAGCTTAGCTGTCCCAGCAGGCAAGGCTTTCCAATCTTCTTCATTAGCATAACGTCCACCACCATCATCAACATCGACATCTAAACCTATCATGTGAACATATAAGCCCAAACCAACATCAAACTGTAAATTATCAGTCAGTGATAAACCTTTATAGACATTGCCGCCTAAAACCCAGTGACGATAGGCAGTAAGTACTTCGTCGCCAACACGATAATCTACACCATCAACCGTAAAATCTTTGGCAACTACACCACGACGCCGGGTTTCTGAAGGCAAGAACTCGGCTTCAAGGAAATCGCCACCGCCGAGTTGGTATTGATAATTAACATAAGAAAATGGCTGCGCTTCATCAATCAACTCATCTTGGGTTAAAAACTCAGCCGCGCCAGCTTGAGCAGAGCTGTCGGCAAAGTTAGTACCGACCCCTAGTTCCAATCGATGTTTAAGCTTTTCAATTTTTTGTGCTTTTTTAGGTTTTGACGATGATTCAAATGCTTCACCGGTAACCGTCACGCCCATCGCCATACCATCAGCGGTGGGGGTAGCATTGATATATACGCCTTCTGTGCGATAAGGAGAAACAAAATATTGATTCATCAAAAATGCCGTAGCGCCACCAGCGACCACATCACCTGCGTAATGACGGTTACCATGAATACGACTTGCGCCGACAAATGTCGCTGCTGCGTATGCAGGGATTCCCCAATATGCACCATAACGACTTTGTAAAAATGCAGCGCCGGAAAATGCTGCGCCAGTATGTCACGAAGGGAAAGAGTTCCAGCTACTTTCATTAGGTCTTTTACGACCAACGGTTTCTTTCACGCCATGGATAATAAGCTGGGTACTCAATGTGGCATAAGTCAGCTGTTTTGCGCCTTCAAAATCATCATGTAACCATGCAGCAAAATAACCTGTTGCTGGTAATAGGATTTGCAACATATCACCCGCTTTCACGATTGAGTCATTCACTGACCGGTTAATCTCGTTATCCTCACGTCCCACGTTATCATTAGCCAACACAGGGGCAGAGGCAAACGCAGCAAAAACAGCGGCAGAAACAAGAGTCAACTTCATTCGAAATCCCTATAAATAAAAACCAACAATATGCTGTGTTAAATAAGCCAGTAACACAGCCGCTGAAGCACCTACAGACTGTTTGTTAACGCAAACAACACACAGATAACGATATTAGCACACATGCCTGATATCGTTACAATATTGAGTGTGATTTGTGAAGGAATCCACCGATAAGTGCATTCATTTATCTGTTATTAGGACATTCTGTACTTGATGACGCTGTCATACGCGAATAGGTAACGACAACGCAGATGAAATTTGAGCGACAACTTAAACAGCAATATCAGCGACAACTTCAGCGACAAACAGTCATCTGGTGCGTCACTGAAGTTATGGCGTTCTCAGAACAACCAACACCGAATTACCTAACCGACAGCTAAGGTTTAGACGGCGTTGTTGAAGTTAATCAAAATCGCAAAAAAGGGCTTGCTAACATAGCAGCTATTCATGCTTAAAAACTTTCTCATGGTTAAAAATAGTACGAAAGACTCAGCTCGACTTTATGCTCATCATCAAACAAGCGCTCATTAGCCGCCGCATGTAGTCCATTTTCAGCACCTGTTACATTCGCTGTAGTTTTGGTATAGGTATGGGAAAGCTCAATCCAAGTGCGCTTGCTTGCGCTCAACGCTACGCCATAGCCAGATTTAATTTTAAAACAATCAACCCCTTCTACTGTCGCCCCCGCCAAGCCGCCGACGTTAAGGGACATATACTGCGGCTGTACGATCAAATATCCTGCTTCGCCTAGATCATAAGAACCAAATACATTGAACTGCATGCCATCAAGATCAAAGTGATGCTTAACGTCTTGCGATTCATAAGCTGTCGCCTGACCTATTACATAAGCCAAATTAGGAAACAGCGATAAAGCAGCCCATGGTGTCGCCACCTTAGCGATAACCCCTAGGGCAACTAAATCACTTTGAGGCGATTTTACTCCTGCGGTGGCTTTACTCCACCCTTTCATGTAATCAACCGACAGTCCGACTTGAGAAACAGTCTCCTTGTCTGTATCAATAACTTGAAAATAACGTAGGCGTGAGTTTTGATGGCCTTTGTCCTCATCTTGGGTGCCCACACTGTGCTCCACTAAACCAAGAAAACTATTGCCTTGGCTATATTGCCCGGCAAACCCTACCATCGCGTCCACGCGACCATGATTACTCACGATACCGCTGGCAAAGCTATTAACTTGAGTTAAATCTGATGGGTCTACTTCCGCTGTAAAGCCTGTTAATGGCGTAACTAAACAGACTAGCGCACTAATCGTTAAATAGTGACTAGGTGTTAAATAATGACTAATTCGCATATAGACTCCTATAGCCGCGGACACAAGACCCGTTCTTGTGCATCCAGCGCCATGGGTTAATGCTAATTAGTGTGCAGGATCAATCATTACTAGGCACCAACAGAACAATTGGTAGCGACTAGTAATGATTGAGTATTGCTTGGATTATCAGATTATTGCGTTAGTTGATAACTTTCGCCATAAGGTGAGCATCAACATACCTGCCACCTCTAAATGCATAAGCTTTCGCTGTGCCTTCAATTTCAAAACCAAAACGCTTATACAGACTAATCGCCACTTGATTGTCGGTATAAACTTCTAATTCAATGCGTTTGATTGCCAACCAATCGTTAGCAAGTACAATGGCTTGCTCAACCAATGCCGCACCAATTTTTTGCCCCCGACTTCGCTCGTCAACGGCCATACCGATATTAGCCACATGTTTACGCCTTGGACTACTAAAAACTTCCATGCCTAATTGCCCAACAATGTGGCCATCGACTTCAGCCACCAGCGAATAAAAGTGCTCATGGGGCCCCGTTAAGCGTGCAATCCATTTTTCCAAGCTTGGATGAGGCAACTGCAGCGTATTTGCATAACATGAAGGTTGCGCATATAGCGCCTTAATCGCGGCAATGTCATTGTTATCACTATGACGAATATGAACTTGCACTGTCATACTTATTTGTCCTTGTAGATATGAGGTTGCCACTTTTGCATCAATATTTTTGGGTTTGGCACCGGCTCAAACCCAAACTGAGCATACAGACCATGGGCATCGCGCGTCGCCAACATCACTCGGCGTAATCCCTGCAACTGCGGATGCTTACCAATATAAGCCATCATCATTTTACTCAGCCCGATCCCTTGATACTCAGGTAATACAAACACGTCGGCAAGATAAGCAAATGTGGCTTTGTCAGTGATCATTCGCGCAAAAGCTAAGGTATCGCCATTTGAGTCTAATACGGCAAAACACATAGAGTTTTGCATGCTGCGCTCTAAGGTCTGCAACGGAATAGACGCTGCCCAATAACTTTGACTCAATACTTGATGAATCACCTCAATATCCATTTTTGCGATATCTTCAATCACCTGATATTGCATCTTGCCTCCTGCTACCCCAGTGCCACATAGTTTGGCAACGCTGCAATTCGCTTACACCAAGCACTAATATGAGGATACAGGTGCAAATCAAATCCACCCTCTGCGGCAACATGGGTGTAGGCGTAAAGAGCGATATCAGCGATTGTCAGACTGTCTCCCACAAGAAACAAGGTTTGTGAAAGTTGCTGATCCAGCATCGCCAAGGCTTTATTTCCTGGCTCCATTAACGCTTGATAACGTGCTTGCTGGTTATCTGGCAGACCTAAGTACAACTTGATAAATCGTGCCACGGCAATATAAGGTTCATGGCTATACTGTTCAAAGAACATCCACTGATACACTTGGGCTTTGCCATAACTATCGGTGGGCAAGTATTGAGTATGGTCAGCAAAATAACCCAAAATGGCGTTGGACTCAGATAATGCTCTGCCATCTTCAAGCACAACTGCGGGTATTTTTCCGTTTGGGTTGATGGCTTTAAACTCAGCGCTATGCTGCTCTTTGGCCATAATATCAACCTCAACCCATTGATGCTCAATATTGAGTAACGTCAGTAATAACTTCACTTTGTAACAATTACCCGAACGCACATCACCATACACTTTTATCATTGTCGCTCCCTGAAACCTCATAAAAACATCACGTTAACTTATATTTGAGCTATTCACCAAGTAACTTATGTAACAAACCCTTGCTTTTATCCTACTTGCGTCTTCTTCAAACTGTAAGGGGCTTAAGCTGAAGGCTAGGTTTAACCAATAAACTAGGTGACATAGACGCTAACGATGCTAAAATATCGGCCAATTTATTTCTAACCTGGATATTGGGAATGCGAGTAAGCAAGTACCTGCTTTCAACACAAAAAGAAACCCCAGCAAACGCTGAGGTGATCAGTCATCAATTAATGCTTCGTGCTGGTATGATCCGCCGAAATGCTTCTGGCTTATATAGCTGGTTGCCGTCAGGTTTACGTGTACTTCGTAAAGTTGAAGCGATTGTTCGTGAAGAGATGAACAAAGCAGGTGCTGTAGAAATCTTGATGCCGATGGTTCAACCGGCAGACTTATGGGAAGAAACGGGTCGCTGGGAAAAGTTTGGCCCTGAGCTATTGCGTTTCCAAGATCGTCACAATCGTGATTTTGTGCTGGGTCCAACTCACGAAGAAGTGATCACCGACATTATTCGTAAAGAGGTCAACTCTTATAAGCAGTTACCACTGAACTTATATCAGATCCAAACAAAATTCCGTGATGAAGTCCGTCCACGCTTTGGTGTCATGCGTTCACGCGAATTTTTGATGAAAGACGCATACTCATTCCACCTAGATCAGCAAACGATGGATGAGACCTATGAGTCAATGTTCCAGGCTTACAGCAATATCCTATCTCGTATGGGACTCGCTTTCCGCCCAGTACTTGCTGACACAGGTTCAATCGGTGGCAGCATGTCCCATGAGTTCCATGTATTGGCTAACAGTGGTGAAGATCTTATCGCCTACTCAACCGGCAGTGATTATGCAGCCAACATTGAGAAAGCCGAAGCACCGCTGCCTACCGCAACGCGCCAAGCACCAACAGCTGAGATGAGCACCATTGATACTCCGGATGCTAAAACCATTGAAGCATTAGTGGCCAATCACGGTATTGCTATAGAGAAAACCATCAAAACCATTATCGTTAAAGGCGCCAGTGAAGAGGCACCTTTAGTTGCAGTGATTGTTCGCGGTGACCATGAGTTAAACGAAGTTAAAGTTGAAAAACTTGATGCGGTACTAGCGCCATTTGAGATGGCTGATGAAGCCGATATTCGCAAGGTCATCGGTGCAGGCCCAGGTTCATTAGGTCCGGTCGGTCTCACTATCCCTGTGTATGTTGATCACAGTGTCAATATTATGAGCGACTTTGCTGCTGGAGCCAACGAAGACGGCAAGCACTTTATCAACATCAACTGGGAACGTGATTTACCGCAAGCCCAGTGTGCAGACCTACGTAATATTATCGAAGGTGAAGCGAGTCCTTGTGGTGAGGGGACTATTGCTCTGCTTCGCGGTATCGAAGTTGGCCATATTTTCCAACTTGGCACTAACTATTCTGAGTCGATGGGCGCCAACGTTCTCGATGAAAATGGTAAATCACAAACGCTACTAATGGGCTGTTATGGCGTTGGTGTTAGCCGTATCGTTGCTGCCGCAATTGAACAAAATCACGATGACCGCGGTATTATTTGGCCAGATGCTATTGCACCGTTCAAGGTCGGTATCTTGCCGATGAACATGCACAAGTCACATCGTGTTAAAGATATGGCTGAGCAGCTATACCAAGACTTAAATGAAGCTGGCTTTGAAGTGTTATTTGATGACCGTAAAGAGCGTCCAGGTGTGATGTTTGCCGATATGGAACTGGTAGGTATTCCTCACGTGGTAGTGATTGGCGATCGTAATATCGATAACGGGGTATTTGAATATAAAAACCGCCGTACCGGTGAGAAGCAAGACATTCCATTTGATCAATTAATGGACTTTCTTAAGTCGCAAGCTTAATTCGCTGACCTACAGCATACAGTGACAGTTTAATGCCGACCTTGAGGGTCGGCATTTTTATTAGCTGTTTCACAGCAAAATTGTCATCTAATGACTAGCAAACGTAAATTAACCGGCCACAAGAATAAATACGCTCAGTTACTTGATTTTACGCCATATTAAGCGCTTTAATAAAAGTAACGGTCTTTGAGGGAGTGTTTATATTGGCAGCAAAAACGGCGCTAGTTTTAGGTGGTGGTGGTGCTCGAGCAGCCTACCAGGTTGGTGTGCTTAAAGCGATCGTTCAATTTTACCCCCGTAATCACGGTATCCCCTTTAAAATTATCTGCGGCACATCTGCGGGCGCCATTAACGGCACCTCTATTGCCACTCACGCCTCTTGCTTTCATCTAGGGGTAAGAAAACTCGAATGGGTATGGCGTAACTTTAACTGCCATAAAGTATTTAAATCTTCATTTGCTGGCATATTTGCTCACCTCGCCAATATGGCATTGATGGGGTTACAAGATGAAAAAATTAACACCAACCCGGGCAGTTTGTTCAATAATGACCCGCTTAGGGATCTACTAAATCAGTTAATTAGTTTTGCCCGTATCGATAGGAATATCGGTAGCGGTGCCTTAGAAGCACTAAGTGTTGATACATCCTGCTATAACTCCGCAAAATCAATCACCTTCTTTCAAGGTAATTACCATATTGATGAATGGCACCGGGCGCGCAGAAGTGGACAACGTACCCAACTCAATACTGAGCACCTGCTAGCCAGTGCGGCAATCCCGTTAGTATTTCCTTCGGTAAAGCTCAATCAAGGCTATTTTGGCGATGGCTCAGTGCACCAACTCGCGCCACTAAGTAGTCCTATCCACTTAGGCGCCGAAAAAATCATGGTGATAAATCTTGAAAGCTTACATAAGACCCAACACCAAGATTTAGAACATCACCCCAAAACGGCAACCATCGCGGGTCATTTACTCGACACCATTTTCTCAGATACGCTCAATAGTGATTTAGAAAGACTGTCACGCATCAATGGCACCTTAGGTCTTATTGATGCCGAAAAACGCACTACCTTGCCGCTAAAGCAAATCGAAACCTTAGTGATCAAACCCAGCGAAGATCTCAGCCAAATCGCAACCAAATACTATCAAGAAATGCCGCTAGCAGTGCGAGCGATGTTAAGGCCAATTGGGGTTAACCAGCAGAGCGACTCCAGTATTGCCTCTTATCTGCTGTTTGAAAAGTCATACTGTAGCGCCCTAATCGATCTAGGTTATCAGGACGCCATGTGTCAAATTGATGAAATTAAGCAGTTCTTTGATATTAGCTAAATCTTGCATCACAAGTATCTGCAATTACTTGCGCCCATACTTGATAGCTTTGCTCACTTGGGTGAAACCCATCTTCAGCCAGCGAAAGTTGCCCCTGCTCATTGGGAATGGATAACACTGCAATCTTGTCCATCGTCTGTACTTGTTGGTGCAAACCTAAATTAAACAAGCGGGCTCTCAGGCCCATGCAGTAACGCAATGGTTGTGGCAGTGCACTAAAATACTCTAGCGGCGGCACAGCAGACAAAATCAGCATTTGCGGAGTACACTGTTGCTGAATTTGCTCGATAAGTTGTTGCTGTTCATTCAGCCATTGTTTCTGACTTAGGGGTCTAAATATGTCATTAACCCCTAAAGATACAACCACCACATCATAATGCTGTGCATCAAGCTTCGATAGCCAGCGCTTAGCACCTTGAGTCGTTAAACCCGAACGGCCATGTAAACGCCAAATAACATCGAAGCTATGGCTTAGTTGCGCCACCACTTGGCCAGACAACGCCTTGGCTTGGCTACTGGCTCCCACTCCTGCAGCAGCCGAGTCTCCAAACAGCAATACCGACAGTTTAGGCTTATCATTGACGGGCAATGCCTTATCCAAGGGCTGACTTTCACGTTCCCCATCAGGCTCAGGTAATCGCAATGTATTGGACTTTACTCGCAACGCTTGGAGCAGCAGTAATGGACTTAACAATAGTGGCAATATTCGGTAATACCAAGTGGTCACGGCTAGCTCCTGTTTTAGTTTTGGTTTTGGTTCTAGTAATAAATTGTGGGTCCGTCACTAAGTCGCCTTGCGCTGTTGTCATTAGTTTTACGGGACCAATCAATGCCCTTTAACCTTGCAGCAGAAAATGCTCGGCTTTTTCTATGCGGCGCGGCTTGCCCAATAGAATCAAGGTATCGCCAGCTTTAATGCTCCAGTCTAACTCAGGGCTTTCTACTTCCGCCCCCGCCCGGCGCACCGCACGGATCTCGACCCGCAACTTCTGCCATGGGATATCAGCCAATGCTTTACCCACCACATGAGCGCCTTTAGGTAGGGCTACAGCATGCAATAGCTCTAAGGTGAAATCAGTTTCGGCACCGGAAAAGAAACCATGCAGGTATTGATAGTGATTGCGGCGCTCATACTCTAAACGCTTCAAAATACGGTTAAGTGGCACACCACATTGATACAGCACTTGCGACACGAGCATTAAGCTCCCTTCTAGGGTTTCAGGGATCACTTGGCTTGCACCCGCTTGCTCTAATTCCTGCATGCCTTCATCATCACGAGTACGAACTAAAATTTTAGCATCGGGTGCTAACTGACGGCATAAAGGCAAGACATCCTCTAGGATGCGCCCTTCACTGAAAGTTAATACAATTAGCTTGGCTTGCTTGATTTTAGCTTGCTTAAGAATGCTACGCTTACTGACGTCACCAAAGTATACCGGCTCACCGGCTCGCTGAGCTTCTGAGACTCGGGTCGGATCAAGGTCGAGCACGATAAACGGTACTGCTT
This sequence comes from Shewanella waksmanii, assembly GCF_043643685.1. Lineage (GTDB taxonomy): Bacteria > Pseudomonadota > Gammaproteobacteria > Enterobacterales > Shewanellaceae > Shewanella > Shewanella waksmanii_A. The sequence goes on along the minus strand of NZ_JBHZSN010000001.1, from coordinate 563,623 downwards.
CGGTTTTCATAAAGCGGGCAATCGTTTGCCCAACACGGCCATAGCCCAGGATAAGAACTAAATCCTGCGCATGCTCAAGGGATGGATCGATGTGAAGCTCTTCAGGACTGCGACCCCGAGCCCCTTGTAAGCGCCTCGCTATATCCACACTGTGGCGCACTAACCATGGTGCTACCGCCATTGATAACACAGCAACCATGACCAGCTTAGTACTTAAAGTGGCTTCTAGTAATTGATAGTTGACTGCCAATGCAAGGACAACAAAACTGAACTCACCAACTTGGGCCAGGCTAATGGCGGTTGCAACTGAGGTTCTAAACGATTCTTTCGCCAGCCGCAGTAAACCAAAGACAATGAGTGCCTTGCCAATAATCACCGCAACGACCAAAAGTAAAATTTGCCACCAGAAAGCCAGCACCAATGAAAAATCAAGTAACATACCAATGGAGATAAAAAATAGCCCCATCAATAAATCACGAAAAGGACGAATATCCGCTTCAAGCTGACGTTTGTACTGGCTTTCGCCCAGCAGCATACCCGCCATGAATGCACCCAATGCCATGGATAAGCCAATCCATTGAGTAAACGCGCCTGTGATTAACGCCACCACCAAGGTCGACAACACAAATAGTTCATTGGAGCGAGAACGCGCAACTTCATCAAAAAGCTTTGGCAGAGCCCACTTACCAAAGGCCATTAATAATACAAAGGCTGCAACCCCTTCTAACATGGCATAACTGATTGTTTGCCATGTCATCGGTTCGCCCTGAGTCGACAGCAGCGGCAACAGAATTAATAACGGAACCACTGCGATATCTTGGAATAACAAAACACTGACCGACAATTCGCCATGTCGGCGACGGAGCCAGCCTTGCTCGTTCAGCAGTTTTAACACAATCGCGGTTGACGATAACGCAATGGCTGAGCCCACCACCACCGCTTCGACTAAGGATAAGCCGCTGAGTAAACTGACACCAATAGCGACAATTGCAGTAACAAAAACCTGAGCACTACCTAAACCAAATACTGTTCGGCGCATCGCCCATAGCCGCGGCAAAGAAAATTCGAGGCCCAAGCTAAACATCAACAACACCACACCTAGCTCAGCCACAGAGTGCATCTGGTGTTGGCTAAACCAGTTAAAGCCTGCAGGGCCACTGATCACCCCAGTCGCTAAATAGGCCAATATGGCGGGCAAACCTGCACGGCGTAACAATGCAATCGCAATAATCGCGATAACCAGCATCAGCAACACTTGGATCAGAAAGCTATGTTCCATCTATTCACCAACATCAATGTTGAAATTTAGCTGTCATCCCTATAGAGATCGACTGCTATCACGTCTATCACACAGATAAGATAATGTTTCTTTTACCAAACTTATATGACAAAACACCCAGTAACATAACGCTAACATAGTATGCTCTGAAATACAGTAGCTTAGATGTCAAAAACATGGCGGAAGTAAAACTTCCTCACCTTCCGCACCAGGCGGCACTTTGCGCACCTTTTATAACTATTTTTATACATCGGCACGTATATTGCTTGTGTTCCACCATTAGTGGTCCGTTTTTGGTGGAGTAAACATTATGGACTTTGGTTTAGCTACGGCTTATTACCCTGAAGAGTATCGTTACCCTACGCATTATAATCGTAGTTCGGGTAACGCACCGGATATGACGAAAATACTGCAACAGCTACATGAAAGCTTAGACCCACGGACAGTGTTTGCCTGTTTTGGTAAGGTGATCGGCCAACATTTGCCGATCCAAGGGGTCACGTTACATTACAAAGACTACCAATTTTCATGGGGCCGCAATCAAGGGTTGATGATCAACCAGCATCTAGAGGTGGGCGGTGAAGCGGTTACCTTATGCTATCGTGTCAACTCGCCGCTAATGCCATCACAAGCTGAAATTATGCAGCAAATTCAAGGCTACTTACTCCAGCCTTTAGTCAATGCAACCCGATACAGTGAAATGGCGAAGCAAGCCATGTTTGATTCACTGACTCAGCTTGGTAATCGCCACTACTACAACGAAAGTATCCGTAAAGCGATTGCAGTTGCAGAGCGCAATCAACAGGCACTATCAATGATCGTGCTCGACTTAGATAACTTCAAAATGCTTAACGATCGTTATGGTCACCTTATCGGCGATCAAGTGCTAACCGCATTTGGGCAAATCCTAACCAATAGTATTCGAGCAACGGATCAAGCATTCCGCACTGGTGGTGATGAGTTTGTAATTATTGTCCAAGGTGATGCTCAGGCGGCATCGGTATTATGTGACAGAATTTTGGCTGCGATCAGCAGCAGTATCCAGCTAGAGAAGTATTCAGTTAAAAGTAGTTTGGGGCTGACGCAGTGGCAAACAAATCTCAATGCTGACCAACTGTATGATCAAGCTGATAAAGCCCTGTATGACGCCAAAGCATCTGGAAGAAACTGTTACAAAGTGGCTTCGTAATAACTAATACCTATCGGCATAAGGCTAACTTCACGCTTGCTTATCTTAAATTGCAGTCTCGTTAAGCCGTTTGCTCTTAAAGTCGCTTTCGCTCCCGGCTTTAGCGAGCAGTTTCTTGGCGAGCTTTCGAACATGCTAGCCAGTAACTCTGCTTACCGAACAGTAATAATCAGATTGACTTTGGTTGATGCCTGACCGCAAGGTGCGGCTCACCGTTTTGACTAAGGTAGGCTTTCTCCACCCAATAACCGACAGCGCTCACCAATTTATCGTCATAATAAACCAATGGCACCCGAGCACGCTCCCAAGGCGGAACACCAAACTCCTGCCATACTTTTTTAAGCTCACGACTTTTTTGTCTTGATGAAGGGTGCACAATGACACTACCCGCAGCACCAAAACGCACCGTCACATGCTGCTTTGCATTCGGTTTTTTTAGGCCTGAACCTAAAGTTTCTACATGAAATTGTAGCTGTGAACCGTCATTTAAATTCACCTGCCAGGCATTAACCTCGCCGCTAACATCCAGTTGATTACTACCGATAACAGCCATTGGCTGTTGATAGGTTGTCGATTCAAGCAAAAATAATTGCTGTTGATAGCGCTTAGCTAACATTCCTTTTAAAACGATATGAATTTGGGCATCGGTTTTGGCATACATTAATTGCGATAACAGATTGTGAAGCTGCGCTTGCGATGGCAAGGAAAACCCGCACTGCTCAATAAACGCCCGCAAATACATTGCTTGCCAATCCAAGCTATATTGAGCCAATGAGTCTAAATCTAAACTTGATGCTAGCACCTGATTACTATGGTTTATCAGTGCTGGTAAGCGTTCACTAACGACTTCATCTAGTAACTGTTGCTGTTGAGCACACAACGCGGCACTGCGGCTACTTGTCGTTGTAATCGCTCCCCAGCGCTGCTTCAACCTTGGAATAATATCGTGGCGTAAGAAGTTACGATCAAATTGAGTATCAGCGTTGCTTTCATCTTCAATATGCGTCAGTGCTAATAAGCTAGCAGTGTGCTCTATCTGCTCCCGAGTGACGTTGAGAAGTGGCCTAACTAACCAAGCTTTCTCAGCATACGGCTGAACTTGCCCCATTGCCGCCAAGCCCTTTGGCCCTAAGCCTCGTTTTAACGCCAAAAGAATAGTTTCCAGCTGATCGTCTTGATGGTGGGCGGTTAATAACACGTCACCGGGTTGAACATATTGTTGAAAAACCTGATAACGCGCCTCTCTAGCTGCCGCTTCAGTGCTGACTCTCGGCCCCAGCGAAAGTGAGACTCGCTGGCAATTTATCGCTAACTGGTAGCCCTTCGCACGTGTTTTACAGTGCTCAAGCCATTGTTCGGCGTGTTCACTTAACCCATGATGAACATGGACAAGCAGATAATTGAACTGTGGGTTTGATTGAGCATATTGAGCCAAGCCAAGACACAAAAGCTCTGAATCAACGCCGCCACTGTATGCAAGCACTAACTTAGCACCGTCTGACAATGCAACTTGTTGAATACTTTGCTCAATCAGTGCGGCAACATCGAGGCTTTCCATTAGAACAAAATCCGTACTTTATCGGATCCTGTTAATGACTCTAGTGCCAACATCAGTTCATCGGTCGGATTGACCCGCCATTCGTCACCAAGCCTAAACTGGGCTTTGGCTTGCGGCTGGGCATAGTTAATTTTGACTGGTACCGCACCCGCTTTCCACGGCTCCACAGCAGAGCGAAACTGCTCCAGCCAATCAACAGAGATACACTCTGCTTCAACATCAATTTCTACCGCACTGGCAAAATGACTGCGCGCTTCGCCCATATCAATAATGTTTCTAGCTGTCATACGATTACCACCGGAAAAATCATCAAAGCTGACTTCACCTTCAATAATCAAAATTCGGTCTTTCTCAAGCAAATGATTAAACTTCTCAAATGCCTCAGTAAATAGCATAACTTCTAAGCGAGCGCTCTTATCATCTAAGGTCACCAAGCCCATTTTTGAGCCACGTTTGGTCATCATCACACGCGTCGCCACCACCAATCCAGCAGCTTTCATGGTTTTACCACGTTCAGTTGGGTGGACATCCTTCAGTCGACCAGAGGTATAGTGTTTTAGCTCTTTTAAATACTGATTAATTGGGTGACCCGTTAAGTACAGCCCTAAGGTATCTCGCTCACCTTCTAGCCATACTTTGTCAGGCCATGGCGTGCAATCAACAAACTGTTGCTTGTTATCTTCCGGCTCAGTATTAAGTAAGCCAAACAGGTCTTCCTGTCCGATAGCTTCCGCTTTAGCGTGTTGCGCCGCTGCGCGAATCGCTTCGGGTAGTGTCGCCATCATTGCTGCACGATGCGGGCCTAAACTATCAAGCGCACCTGCGCAAATTAGCTTTTCAATAACCCGCTTATTAAGCTTTTTCAGATCCACTCGAGCGCAAAAATCAAATAAATCCTTAAACGGCCCATTTTCCCTTGCTTGCAATATGGAATCGACAGGCCCATCACCCACGCCTTTAATGGCACCAATACCGTAAACAATGTTTTGTTCTTCATCGACAGTAAACTTAAACAGCCCTTTGTTGACGTCGGGCGGAATAAGCGGCAACCCCATACGTTCGCATTCATCAACCAACACCACGATCTTATCGGTATTGTCCATATCGGCAGACATTACCGCAGCCATAAATTCAGCTGGGTAATGGGTTTTGAGCCACAGGGTTTGATAAGACACCAATGCATAAGCTGCAGAGTGAGATTTGTTAAAGCCGTAACCCGCAAACTTCTCCACCAAGTCGAAGATTTTCATCGACAACTCACCATCAACACCATTGTTGATCGCCCCTTCTTTGAAGGTACCGCGTTGTTTGGCCATCTCCTCAGGTTTCTTCTTACCCATTGCACGACGCAACATATCAGCGCCACCTAAGGTATAGCCTGCTAATACCTGGGCAATCTGCATCACCTGCTCTTGATACAAAATAATGCCGTAGGTGGGCGATAACAGCTCTTTTAATGACTCATGCTGATATTGAGAGTCGGGGTAAGAAACTTCTTCACGGCCATGCTTACGTTCAATAAAGTTATCTACCATGCCCGATTGCAAAGGCCCGGGACGGAACAATGCAACCAAAGCAATCATATCCTCAAAGCAATCTGGCTGCAGACGCTTAATCAAATCTTTCATACCGCGGGATTCAAGCTGAAACACCGCGGTGGTTTCATAGCGCTGCAATAATCGAAACGATGCAGGGTCATCTAAAGGAATAGCTTCAATACGTACCGCATCTTTACCCTGCTTTTGCAAGCGAGGGTTAATCATCTGCAATGCCCAGTCAATAATGGTTAGCGTTCTTAATCCAAGGAAGTCGAATTTAACTAAGCCAGCAGTTTCAACGTCGTTTTTATCAAACTGGGTAACTGGGTTATGCCCTTCTGAATCACAATACAGGGGCGCAAAATCCGTTATCACAGTGGGTGCGATAACCACACCACCTGCGTGTTTACCTGCGTTTCGAGTTACGCCTTCCAAGATGCGGCACATGTCAATCAAATCTTTAACATCTTCGTCAGCATCATAGGATTCTGGTAAGGCGGGCTCAGCTTCAAAAGCTTTCGCTAGCGTCATTCCCGGTTCTGCTGGAATCATTTTTGAGATTCGGTCAACAAACCCGTAAGGATGTCCCAGCACGCGGCCAACATCTCGGACTACCGCTTTAGCAGCCATGGTACCAAAGGTGATGATCTGCGATACTGCGTCTCGACCGTAGAGGTCTGCCACGTGATCAATCACTTCATCACGGCGGTCCATACAAAAGTCGACGTCGAAATCGGGCATCGATACCCGTTCTGGGTTAAGGAATCGCTCGAAAAGCAAGTCAAATTCAAGCGGATCCAGATCGGTAATTTTCAGCGCATAAGCCACAAGCGAACCCGCACCAGAGCCACGACCGGGACCAATAGGGATATCATTGTCCTTACCCCACTGAATGAACTCCATTACGATTAAGAAGTAACCGGGGAATCCCATGTTATTAATAACTTTTAGCTCAACATCGAGTCGCTCATCATATTCAGGACGTCGTTTAGCGCGCTCTTCTTCATCAGGAAACAGAAACTCTAAACGCTCCTGTAAGCCTTTTTCAGACACCGCAACCAAATAATCCTCAATACTTAAGTCACCAGTGGGGAAGTTAGGTAAGAAATACTCATTCAGTCTAACGGTAACATTACAGCGTTTGGCGATTTCGACGCTATTAGCCAATGCTTCTGGTATATCTGAAAACAGCTCACACATCTCATCTTCACTGCGAAAATACTGTTGCTCGCTGTACTTCTTTGGTCTGCGTGGGTCAGCTAAGGTAAATCCATCGTGGATCGCCACTCGAATTTCATGGGCTTCAAACTGCTCAGGTTGCATAAACACGACTTGATTGGTTGCCACCACCGGCACACCAGTTTGGGTCGATAAGTCCACTGCCATATGCAAATAGCGTTCTTCATCAACACGGCCGGTACGGATCAACTCTAAATAGTAACGCTGCGGGAAATGTTGTTGATAAAAGCTAAGTAGTTCATTAACTTGATTGTGGTTTCCTTTAAGCAGCGCCTTACCAACATCGCCTTCCCGACCACCGGACAGCAAAATAAGTCCTTCACTGTATTTAGCTAACCAGGCCTGGTCTATCACAGCTCGGTCTCGCACATGGCCTCGCAAAAAAGCATCACTGATCAGCAAGGTCAGATTTTTATAACCTTCATTGTTGATGGCGATAACCGTGATAGAGCAAAACTCTTTTTCAAATCCTGGGACCAACATGGAAAAGTCAGCACCAATAATGGGCTTAATCCCAGCACCATGACAACCACCGTAAAACTTCACCAAACCACAAAGGTTAGTTTGATCTGTCAATGCCAAAGCCGGCATTTGAAGTTCAGTCGCCTTAGCTAAAATCGGTTTAACTTTGGCTAGACCATCACACATGGAGAAATCACTGTGTACACGCAGGTGCACAAAACGGGGTTCGGACATACTCTATACTTTTATCATTAGGCAAAAATCGCTGCCTTTGAGGTTAACAGACTGAAGGCAAACTCACTAGGACGTGTTGACCTTTCACGGTTAAATTTAGCTCGGATGGTGGCGCCTAGTCAAAACATGCTAATCAGGACGAGTGCTTTAGCGCCACTCTACGTTAATTACCGGGCAGGATGAGTAAAACGCATTTTGCCCTCAGCGCACCCCGGCCTTCGAGCAGTATTTGTTGCTCCTATCTATAGCGTTATCAGCTATAAAAAGCGCTACTACATACCAAAGCATCAGCCTTATATAAAGAATCTACACACTGCTAAAACTGAGCTGAAAAGGTCAATCCACCCTAGAAGGGTTGACTCTATTAATGATGCTGACTTACTCGGTACGTTCAAGCGCAGTTTGTACCGGTTTAAAACTGCGACGATGCTCAGCTAACACACCGTGTGTCGCTAGTGCTTCAAAATGCGCTTTAGTTGGATAGCCTTTATGCTTAGCAAAGCCATATTGAGGGTAACGTTCGTCCAACTGTGCCATCTCTCTATCACGTACCACCTTGGCGATAATCGATGCAGCACTGATACCGTCAATTAAACCATCACCTTTGATAACCGCATGGGCTTCGTGATCCAATTCGGGAACACGATTACCATCAATTAACACTCTATCTGGGCGGGCTTTTAATCCAGCCACAGCCCGTTGCATGGCTAACATTGTTGCATGCAATATATTGAGCTCATCGATTTCTGCAGGCGTTGCCCGTCCAACGCTGACATCCAAGGCCTTTTCTAAAATTTGCTCGTACAATGCATCACGCTTCTTTTCAGACAGCTTTTTTGAATCATTTAAACCAATAATCGGATTATTTGGATCTAAGACCACAGCGGCAGTCACGACATCACCAACTAGAGGGCCACGGCCTACCTCATCAACACCAGCATAATAGCCTGTGGTGAGTTGTTGTATTTGCTCATCATTAATTGACTTAAAAACTGCCATTACTTGCTCTCCACCAATTTTACCACCGCATTGGCGGCCACTTCACTGGCATTGCAACGCAAGGATTTATGCATATTCATAAATGTTTGCATTAACGGGCGACAGTCTTGATCTAGCTGCTGTGCGACAGCCGCAGCAATTTTTTCTGCGGTGCAATCTGCTTGAATCAGCTCTGGAATGATTTTCTCACCAGCCAATAAATTCGGTAACGAGTAGCTATCGATTTGCATCATACCTTTGGCAATTTTATAGGTCAGTGCATTGACTTTATAAGCCACCACCATGGGCCGTTTAACCAACATGGCTTCTAACGTAGCAGTCCCCGACGCTAATAAAATGGTATCTGCCGCAGCCATGACTTGTCGAGACTGACCTTCTATTAAAGTAATGGCGAGATCGGGTGCATATTGTTTTAACGCCGCTTCAAATTGTTCGCGGCGTCGACTGTTTACCAGCGGGGTCACAAACTTTAAATCAGGGTAATCTTGCTTAAGGAGCATGGCCGCTTTAACGAAAGGTTCGGCCAATTGTTTAAGTTCACCGCCCCGTGATCCTGGTAAAATAGCCAAATACTCAGATTCGGCATCCAAACCAAGGGCTTGACGGGCTGCAAGCTTATTAGATTCTAACGGGATGTCGTCCGCCAAGGTATGACCAACAAAGGTACACGGTACCTGATGCTTATCATAAAAAGCTTTTTCAAAGGGCAACAAAGACAGCACCATGTTAGTGGCTTTCGCAATCTTAAAAATCCGCTTTGGACGCCACGCCCACACTGAAGGGCTGACGTAATGCACGGTTTTGATACCGCGCTGTTTTAACTTCAGCTCTAATCCGATATTAAAATCAGGGGCATCGATACCAATAAAGCAATCGGGCTGTAACGCTTCTATGCTATCAATCAGTGACTTTCTAACATGAAGCAGCCGTGGCAATCGAGACAAAACTTCAACAATTCCCATCACGGCAAGCTCTTCAAATGAAAACAAGGATTCAAAACCCAGTTCATCCATTTGCGGCCCACCGATTCCCACAAACCGTGCATCGGGATATTGTTGTTTTAGTGCTTTAATTAGACCTGCACCTAATATGTCGCCAGAGAGCTCCCCCGCCACCATGGCAAACACTTTTTGTTTTACTTCACTCATACCATCGTACTATTAAATGACTAAATAAAAAAAAGCCCGTTAAATAACGAGCTCTTTGTAGTAGGCAAGCTGTTAGCGAATAATGCCGCGGCTGGACTGTTTAACAAAATCAGCCAACATGGCGACTTGCTCATCTTGTGCTTCGTCTTCGGCAAGAGCTGCTATCGCTTCTTCAACGGTTAACCCTTTACGGTAAAGGGTTTTGTAAGCGCGACGCACGGCTAACTGGCTCTCTTTGGAGAAGCCACGACGTTTCAAGCCTTCACTGTTGAGCCCACGTGGAATCGCAGGTTGGCCCGATGCCATCACAAATGGCGGCACATCTTGTAAAATCAACGAGTAACCCGCAGTAAACGCATGAGCGCCAATTTTTACAAATTGGTGAACTCCGGTCATTCCGCCGAGTATCGCCCAATCACCGACATGCACATGGCCTGCAATAGAAGCATTGTTAGCCATGATGACGTTATCACCAACAACACAATCATGGGCTATATGTACATAGGCCATAAACAGGTTATTTGAGCCAATTTTTGTCAGGCCTTGATCTTGAGTTGTACCACGGTGAATGGTCACAGACTCGCGGATAACGTTGTTATCACCAATCTCAAGGCGTGTAGGCTCGCCTGCATATTTCTTGTCTTGGCAATCTTCACCAACCGATGCAAATTGGAAGATACGATTGCCTTTACCTATTACAGTTGGGCCTTTAATAACGACATGAGAGCTAATGTGGCAATCGTCGCCAATTTCGACATCGGCACCAACATAAGTCCAAGGACCAATCGTTACATTATCGCCAATTTTAGCGCTAGGGTGTACATAAGCTAACTTATCTATCACTTGCTGATCTCTCTGCGTGCACACATAATTTCAGCTGAACAAACTAGTTCACCATCCACTTTAGCTTCACCAGTGAACACCCCAATCCCGCGGCGTTCTTTAATCATTTTTACTTCAAAGTGTATTTGATCACCTGGCTCAACCACGCGTTTAAAGCGAGCTTTATCAATACCAGCAAAGTAATACAGTGCATCATTTGATGGCACGTCGCTCATGGTCTTAAATGCCAATAAACCGGTCGCTTGCGCCATGGCTTCTAAAATGAGTACACCAGGCATGACCGGTTGAACCGGGAAGTGGCCTTGAAAAAATGGCTCATTGATTGTGACATTTTTAATCGCGTGCAAGGTTTCACCCGAGGTAAAATCCAATACGCGATCAATCAACAAAAATGGATATCTATGAGGCAGAAACTTTAAAATCTCTTTGATATCCATCGTATTTAATTCGTTTGACACTCAATTACTTCCTTAGCCGCCACCCAGGGCAGTTAATCTTCTGATTTTACGTTTTGCTCTAACTTTTTAACCCGTTGAAACAGACTATCTAATTGTCTAAATCTAACGGTGTTACGCCGCCAAAGCTTGTTTTCTGTTGCAATCGTTGCAGAGGAGTATAGACCAGGCTTTCTAATTTCGCTGGTTACGTTAGTACCACCTGAGACATGGGTGCCATCAACAATGGACAAGTGACCGGCTATCGCAGTATTGCCACCAATGATGCAGTATTTACCTATGGTCAAGCTGCCTGCAAGCGTCGTACTTCCTGCAATGGCGGTATGTGCTCCAATAACCACGTTATGTGCTACCTGCACTTGGTTATCGATAATCACGCCTTCGTGAATTTCTGTATGATCAAGCGCGCCACGATCGATTGTCGTACTCGCTCCTATCTCTACATTGTCACCGATTCTGACGCCACCAGTCTGAGGGATTTTAACCCATTGGCCGCGGTTATTGGCATAACCAAAGCCATCAGAACCAATGACTGCACCGCCATGAACAATACAATTTTGCCCAAGGTGGACATTATGATAAATCGTCACGTTAGCCCAAAGCTTAGTGCCACTGCCAATAATGCTGTCTTGACCAATGACACACCCTGCGCCAACTTGAACCCCTTCACCAATAATCACATTAGCGCCAATCACTGCATTAGCACCAACCTCAGCCCCTTGGCCAAGCTTGGCACTATCATCAATGACAGCACTTGGGTGTATACCATCGGCCGACTTAGGCGTACTATCAAGTAGTTGTGCAACCCGCGCGAACCCCACATAAGGGTCTTTGAGCACAATGGCATTGCCTTGATAGCCAGCTAGCGCTTGTTCATTTAACAATACAGCGCCAGCTTTTGTTGTATCAAGCTGCGAGCGATACTTAGGATTAGCAAGAAACGCAAGCTGATTAGCTTGCGCCTTTTCTAATGTAGCAACACTTGAGATGGTGATTGAGCCATCGCCAACCACCTCTCCATCTAAGTGCGATGCAATCTCACTTAATGTAAAATGCTTCATCAAGCATTAGCCTTTACTTAGTGCATCAACAACTTTGCTACTAATATCTGAAGTTGGTTTAACGTAAATTACCGCACCACGTTGTAATACCACGTCATACTGCTCTTTTTCCGCAATTTCATTAATGGTTTTTTGTACTTCAACAAGCAGTTTATTCTGCTCTTCTCCATTGCGACGACGCATGTCTTCGTCAAGGGCTTTTCCTTTTAACTGCAGCTCAGCTTTGATTGACTCCATTTTACGCACTAGCTCAGTTTTTTGAGCATCGCTCATCAGGGCCGCATCACGTTGCTGCTTTTCTAGCATATCACGAAGCTCGTCTTGCATTTTTTGCACAGCTGCAACACGGTCGCCAAATTCAGCTTTCAATGTTTTATTAACAGCTTCGCGCTGAGGCAATTGCTCAAATACCGCTTGCATATCAACAACAGCAATTTTTTCTGCTTGAGCGGCTAATGGGGCACCTAAAAGAACCAAAACCATCATTGCGCGATTAAACATCTTTTTCAAAATAGACTCCTTCTTATTCTGCTAATTAAGCAGAGTAAACTTTATTAATTAATTTTAGAAAGTTTGACCAATATTAAATGAGAAGATTTCAGTGTCATCATCTTCATATTCCTTAATTGGCCACGCGAGGCTAAATACCATAGGCCCCATTGGCGATAGCCACTGTACACTCATACCTGCCGAAGCACGAATTCGACTCGGATCCGAGTAATCCTCTAGCTTAGCAAACTGTTCAGCCGGAAGGAATCGATATGAATCATAATCAAACTCAGTATCCCACACGTTACCGGCATCAACAAAGAAACTAGTTCGTACCGAATTAGTATACGCTTCGTCCAAGAATGGCGTTGGTACAATCATTTCAATCGTAGCTGTCGCAATTGCGTTACCACCAATAGACCGACCTTCACTGACATCGATACGGTTCGGATCGCCTGGTAGAGAACAACCATCACCCGATGGATCAGGTGAGCATGGCTCGCCACCTCGATATAGGTAGAATGAACGCGGACCTACTGAATTAGACTTAAAGCCACGCAATGAGCTGCTTCCGCCTGAATAATAGTTTTCCCAGAACGGTAGGATCTGATCATTATCATGGAACTTACCATAACCATTACCATAACCTAGGCGAGCTTTAGTTAAGAGCACAAAGCTGTGGTTACGATTTAACGGGAAATAGAAGTCAGTATTAAAATCAGTCTTAAAGTACTGAAGATCCGATCCAGGAATGGTCATCTTCGCATTAAAGCGCTGTGACGAACCAGACGATGGGAAGGTTCCGCGGTTTAATGTACGGCGTGACCAACCAATATTCATTTCAAAGTTATCGAATGCTAAGTCGGCGTTAGGGTCATCTGGATCACGATAAATGTTATAGAATCTCAGCGCTTGCTCATAAGCGGAAATTTCCGAAATACTATTGTGGCGATAACCTAACCCACCATGAATACGGTTATATTCATTGATAGGGAAGCCAGAGTTCACAGCAATACCATATGAGCTGTTTTTATAGCGTTCCAGGTTCGCCTCTTGCGCATCAAACTCATTCCAGAAAATACTACCACCTAAACTAACACCATCTTTAGTAAAGTATGGATCGGTGAAGGAGAGATTAACGTTTTTCGAATACTTGTTGGTATTTAGATTAACGCCTGCTTGGTTACCTGTACCCAAGAAGTTACTTTGCTGAACACCGAACTGCAAACTTAAGCCAGACTCAGTACCATAACCCACACCTGCGTTAAATGACCCCGAAGGCTGCTCTTTAACGTTAAAGGCTACATCAACTAAGTCATCTGTACCAGGTACCTGCACCGTTTCAGTATCAACTGTTTCGAAGTAACCCAAGCGGTTTAAGTTAGCTTTAGACAGCTCAACTTGTGCAGAGTTTAACCATGCACCTTCCATCTGGCGTAACTCACGACGCATCACTTCATCTTTAGTAACTTGGTTACCAGAGAAATTAATGCTGCGAACATAAACACGTTTACCCGGTTGAATATTGATGTTCAAGTTAACTTGTTTGTTCTCGTCATCAATCTCTGGGAATGTCGTCACTTCAGGGTAAGCATAACCAAAACGGCCTAGGTATTTGCTGTACATTTCTTCAGCAAAGGTTACGTCTGCACCGTTATACATCTCACCACTCTTAATCGGCAAGATGGCTTCCATGACTTTCTCACGGCCCATCAATTCACCCGTTAGATTAACTTCATTAACGGTGTATTGCTCACCTTCATCCACGTTAATAGTGATGTACAAGCCTTTACGATCCGGTGTCATCGCTACTTGGGTTGAAGTAACATCAAAACGAATATAGCCACGATTATGGTAGAAGGTTTTAATGGTTTCTAAGTCAGCTTGTAGCTTTTGTTTCTGATAGCGGCGCTCGCCGAAAATATCCCACCAAGCGACATAATCTTTAAGTTCAAGCATGCCGATGAGCTCAGCATCGGTAAATACCGTATTGCCGACAACATTAATTTGCTCGATTTCTGCTGCTAAACCTTCAGTGAAGTTAAATTTTAACTCAACACGGTTACGTGGCAGATTGATCACTTGCGCTTCAACTTTCGCGCCGTATTTACCTACACCGTAATAGAAGTCTTGTAGACCTTTCTCGATGCCGCTGAGCATGGTTCTGTCTAGTGACTCACCGACTTTAACACCTGAGCTGTCCAAGCTTTCTTGTAACTGCTCATCTTTAATGTCTTTGTTACCTTCAAAAGTAACCGTACTGATCGTAGGCCGCTCTTTAACGGTAACCACGAGCACATTACCGTCTCGACTAACTTCAATATGCTCAAAGTTAGTTGATGCATACAAGCTTTTAATCGCTTGCTGCAAACGTTGCTGGTCAACCGTATCACCCACCTTAATAGGCATATTCAACAGTGCCGCACCCAGTGCAACCCGTTGTAAGCCTTGAATTTGGATATCGGCTACTTCAAATGGCTGGAATGTATCGGCCCAACCGTTCCCTGATAAAGACGCACCGACTAATAACATCGAGGCAAAAAGTTTATTCAATCTCATAGAGCACTTCTAATTATTTGTGTGTCCTTGCTCAGAGTCGGGAAAAATCATTGAAAAGGGCTATACTCATCAACATTAGCAGCAAGGCTGCCCCAAATCTGAATCCAATTTCCTGTACCTTTTCTGGTACAGGCCTACCCGTAATTACTTCGATGAAGTAATAAACAAGATGCCCACCATCAAGCACTGGCAAAGGCAATAAATTAATAATGCCTAAGTTTACGCTGATTAATGCTAGGAATCCTAAAAAATAAACCAATCCATATGTTGCACTGCTTCCCGCACCTTGTGCAATAGAAATTGGACCGCTCAAATTCTTCACCGATACATCGCCGGTAAAGAGTTTGGCAATCATCTTAATGCTCACAGAGATAAGTTGCCACGTTTTATCAGCAGCAACAGCAAAAGAATCTATTAACCCATACTCTAATTGCAGCCGCATATCTTCTGGCCAATTAGCTTGAGTCGGCGCTACACCAATGACCCCTTCTTCGACACCGGAGTCGCCGCGCCGTGCTTTGGGTGTCACATCGAGTATTAATTGTTCACCGTCACGCTGCACTGTGATAGCAAGAGGCTGGTTAGGGGATGCTTTAACTAGCTCGACAAATTGATCCCAATCCTGATAGCGGGTTTGATTAACCGCCACCAGTTTATCGCCCACCTTCATGCCCGCGGCCGCGGCGGCGCCATCATCACTGACCATACCTAAAACTGGGGTAATTTCAGGTCGAAACACCTCCAAGCCAAGCGAGGTTATTGGTGACTGTTTATCGGGGTCAAACTTCCACTGACTAATATCAAGCTGATAGCTCTGCTCTTTACCATATCCACCTTTAAGTGGCGCCAAGGTCATCGCTAAGCGTTCATCACCAATATGGCTCACCAAAGCATAAGTGACCTCTTCCCAAGTACGAACTGGCTTTCCACCAACAGCCGTCACCTGCATCGGCTCGTTAACACTAATCACGGCAGCAGGGCTATCGGCTTGGGTCGACTCAATAACGGGCTTTATCGCAGGGACACCGATAAGATACATGATATAGAGCGCGAAAATGGCAAATATAAAGTTCGCCATAGGTCCAGCGCCAACAATCGCAATACGTTGCCAAACGGTTTTACGGTTAAATGCTTGTGACTTGAGCGATTCAGGCACATCATCAACTCGCTCATCGAGCATTTTGACGTATCCACCAAGGGGAATCATCGCGACAACATATTCGGTGCCATCTTGGCCTGTTTTACGCCAAATGGCCTTGCCAAAACCGATAGAAAAACGTTCGACTTTCACACCACAGCGACGCGCCACCCAAAAGTGGCCATATTCGTGTGCGGTAATCAACATACCTAAAGCGATAATGAAGGAACCTAAGTTCCATAGAAAATCAAACATCCATTTCCTTTATTACGATTAAATGAGTCCACTGACTACTTCAGCTGCGACGACACGTGCTTGTGCATCTAGCTGCATAATATCTTCAATGCTATTTAAATTAGTTTGCGGTATGCGATTTAAGCTTAACTCATTGACTTTAGCAATATCAGTAAACTTAATTGCGCCATCTAAAAACGCTGCAACAGAGATCTCGTTGGCGGCATTTAATACCGTTGTCGCTTCCTGCCCTTGCTCACAAGCATCAATAGCAAGCTTTAAACCTGGGAAACGCGCAAAGTCAGGTTCAACAAAGCTTAATTGTCCGACTTTAAAAAAGTCCAAAGGTTCAACGCCAGAACAAATTCTCTGTGGATAGGACATACAATGAGCAATCGGAGTACGCATGTCAGGCTTGCCCATTTGGGCCAATACTGAACCATCGATATACTGTACCATCGAATGAATTACGCTTTGCGGATGAATCACCACCTGGATTTGCTCGCGGTTAGCATTAAATAACCATCGCGCTTCAATATACTCAAGGCCCTTATTCATCATCGTGGCAGAATCAACTGAGATCTTGCGCCCCATAGACCAGTTGGGGTGTTTACACGCTTGATCTGGCGTTTTACTCACTAGGCTTTCAAGGGGGACTTGTAAAAATGGCCCGCCAGAGCCAGTGAGTAAGATATGAGAGATGCCAGCAGCCGTTAGGTCACAGCGCCCAATTTGGGTTTGAACGGACTCAGGTAAGCACTGAAAAATCGCATTATGTTCACTATCAACAGGTAATAGCTGAGCACCAGAGCGCTCTACCTCATCAATGAACAAACGACCAGACATCACCAGTGCTTCTTTATTTGCCAGCAGGACTTTTTTACCAGCTTTAACCGCAGCCAATGTAGCTGGTAGTCCCGCAGCTCCTACAATTGCCGCCATCACAGTATCTACTTGCGGCATAGATACAATTTGGGCCAGTTCATCGGCACCGGTAGACACAGCAACGGCTAAATGCGCAGGTAAACGCTTCTGAAGCTCAGCAGCGGCGTTAGCATCAACCATATGAGCAATGGATGGATTAAACTGTAAACACAAGTCTACCATTTTATCCACACTGCTATGGGCAACTAATGCAAACGCTTTAAAAGCGGTTGGGTTGGCCGCAACCACACTTAGGGTACTGGTTCCAATTGAACCAGTCGCACCTAAAATAACCATGTTTTGCATCTATTTACATCCAAAATGCGATATATAGGAGAGTAAAGATCGGCAGTGCAGCTGTTAGGCTATCGATTCTATCTAATACCCCACCGTGACCGGGTAAAATTGTGCCCGAATCTTTAATTTGAGCAACACGCTTAAACATACTCTCAGATAAGTCGCCTAACGCTGAAACCAAGGCGACAAATAAGGTCACCGACACGACCAATCCAAGCTCCTGCTCCGGTGACACTGTCATAACAGCATAGACAACAAGCATGGTAGTGAGCAAACCACCTAGCAAACCTTCAATGGTTTTAGCTGGGCTAACGTTAGGCATCAATTTACGCTTACCAAAGCTTTTACCCGCAAAATAAGCACCAGTATCAGCTGCCCACACCACTGTCATAACAAAAAAGATTAGCGTACCACCATAAAGAGGCATGGCAGCAGAGCTCAAAGACTTCAGTGCCACCAATGATGCAAAGCACGGCACTAAGGTAAGCTGACCAAACATTGATTTAAAGGTAGGACTGCCGCGCCAAAAGCCTGCGCTTTTTGGATAAGCGAGCACAAGCACTAATGAGATGGCCCACCACATAGCGCCGATTAAAATAATCGCTAACATGACGGGGTGTAAGTTGCCTTTGAACCACACTTCATGAGACGGCACAAATAAGTTTAACGCAACGAGTAAAAAGCCAATGGTAATAGTAAAACTCCATTGGGTAATATTACAGTTCTTATCTATGATACGTCCCCACTCTTTTGCCGCAATCATAAAGACGGCAACGAGTCCCCACGAAAAATACTGGCTAGGCACATAAAATACTGCACCTATGACTAAAGGGATTAACCAACTTGCTGTTATTATTCTTTGTTTTAGCAAAACTTTCCCTCTTAATTATTCTGCTTGTAGTGTTTCTATCTGTGTGCCGGTCAAACCAAAACGTCGCTGACGACTGGCAAAAGTATCAATGGCCTGCTTAAAAGCATGCTCATCAAAATCGGGCCATAAAATGTCCGTAAACACCAACTCAGCGTATGCCGCTTGCCACAGCACGAAGTTACTGATGCGGTAATCTCCACCCGTGCGGATCATTAAATCAACTTCAGGCTGATTTTGCATGCACAAATGCTGACTTAGCCCCTCTTCAGTGAGTTGATTGCTGCTCAATTCACCAGATTCGACTTTTTTTGCCAATGCTTGAGCTGCTTGAAGGATATCCCAACGGCCGCCGTAATTTGCTGCGACATTTAACACTAGCTTATCGTTATCCGCAGTTTTCTCCATTGCTGCAGCAATCTGCTTTTGTAATCGCTCAGAAAAGCGACTGATATCACCGATGATATTTAAGCGCACACCATTTTTATGAAGCAATTTTATTTCACGTTGCAATACCGTGAAAAACAGCTCCATTAATAGTGTCACTTCCTTATCTGGTCGACGCCAATTTTCGCTTGAAAAAGCAAACAAAGTTAACGAGCCAATACCGAGCTCTCTTGCTGTACTGACCGCTCGCCTAACCGTTTTAACACCTGCTTTATGGCCAACCACACGAGGTTTACCCTGAGCCTGCGCCCAACGACCATTGCCATCCATAATGATAGCAACGTGTTTGGGCATCGATTGTTTTACCAACTCAGCAAGACCCGCCGTTACTTTATCAGTATCTGACTGGGATTCGATTGACATCTAGTACAACCCTTAAAAATAGACAAACGCCGTGTAGTATACCCCTACACGGCGTGTTAACTCTAGTAGTGAAACAGGGAGATTAGACTTCCATCAATTCTGCTTCTTTTGCAACCAAGATTTCTTCAATCTGCTTGATGTGCGCATCAGTGAACTTTTGAATTTCGTCTTCAGTACGACGAACATCATCTTCAGTACACTCTTTCTCTTTTTCTAATGCTTTAACATCAGAGTTTGCATCACGACGAACATTACGGATAGCAACACGGCCGTTTTCAGCTTCAGCGCGAACAACTTTAATAAGGTCTTTACGACGCTCTTCTGTTAGTGCTGGTAGTGGAATGCGAATAGTGGTACCCGCAGACATAGGGTTAAGACCTAAATCTGAGCTCATAATCGCTTTTTCAACAACTGGAATCATTGTTGTATCAAATACGGTTACCGCTAATGTGCGAGAATCTTCAATAGAAACGTTACCCACTTGCTTAAGTGGCGTCATCGAACCGTAATAAGATACTTTGATTGAATCAAGCAAACTTGGGTGAGCACGACCAGTACGTACTTTAGCCATTTGAGTTTTTGTTGCTTCAACGCACTTAGCCATACGCTCTTGAGCATCTTTTTTGATTTCGTTAATCACGTTAAATATCCTTTTGATCACTCAGTATTAAATTGATATATATTCTGTATTATTCAGCACTTGGCTTTTTAATCAAAGTACCTTCATCTTCACCCATGATAACACGGCGAAGTGCGCCAGGCTTGTTCATATTGAACACTAATAGCGGCATATCGTGATCCCTTGCTAAAGTAAATGCAGCAAGATCCATCACTTTTAATTCTTTATCTAGGACTTCATCATAGCCCATACGATCATATTTTACGGCTTCAGGGTTTTTCACTGGGTCATCAGAATAAACACCATCAACCTTGGTGCCTTTTAACACCACTTCCGCTTCAATTTCAATACCACGTAAGCAGGCTGCTGAATCGGTGGTACAAAACGGGTTACCTGTGCCGGCAGCAAAAATAACCACACGGCCAGACTTCAACAAACTGATTGCTTCAGCCCAATTATAATCGTCACATACGCCCTTTAGTGGGATAGCAGACATCAAGCGAGCATTAACATAAGCACGGTGCAACGCATCACGCATTGCCAAACCATTCATCACGGTTGCGAGCATGCCCATATGGTCGCCAACAACGCGGTTCATACCAGCTGTTGCTAACCCTTCTCCTCGGAATAAGTTACCACCACCAATCACTACACCAACCTGAATACCTAGCTCGACCAGCTCTTTAACTTCTTGTGCCATACGATCAAGGACTTTAGGGTCGATACCAAAACCTTCTTCACCCATCAGTGCTTCACCACTGAGTTTTAATAGAATGCGTCGAAATGCAGGTTTAGGATTTGTGCTCATAGTTTATATTCCTAATTAGAGTCGATGAGTATCATACCAATTTTAACTGGCAAAATGCATGTTACGAATAAAAAATCGATATAACAAAACCGCAGCGATTGCTGCGGTTTTGGGGGTATCTAACAACTTAACGAATTAAGCCTTAGAAGCGGCGATTTGTGCTTCTACTTCAGCAGCGAAATCTTCTTCTTTCTTCTCGATACCTTCACCCACTTCTAGACGAATGAAGTTAGATACTGTTGCGCCTTTCTCTTTTAGAATTTCGCCAACAGTTTTCTTTGGTTCCATGATGAATGCTTGACCAGTAAGAGAGATCTCACCAGTAAACTTCTTCATACGACCAGCAACCATTTTCTTAGCAATCTCTTCAGGCTTACCTTCGTTCATTGCGATTTCAACCTGAAGTGCTTCTTCTTTTTCAACAACATCAGCTGGAACGTCGCTTGGGTTAACGAACTCAGGCTTAGAAGCAGCAACGTGCATAGCAACGTGCTTTAGAGTCTCTTCGTCAGCTTCACCAGTTACAACAACACCGATACGCTCACCGTGACGGTAAGAAGCAGCAGTTGCACCGTCGATGTACTCAACACGACGAACATTGATGTTTTCACCAATTTTAGCAACTAGCGCAACACGAGTTTCTTCAAACTGTGATTTAAGATCTTCAATAGATACTTTAGCAGCAGTTGCAGCGTCTAGTACTTCGTTAGCAAATGCTAGGAAGTTAGCGTCTTTAGCTACGAAGTCAGTTTGGCAGTTAACTTCTAGTAGTGCAGTGAAACCTTCACCGCTCTTGATAAGGATAGTACCTTCAGCAGCGATGTTACCTGCTTTTTTAGCAGCCTTCGCAGCACCACTTTTACGCATGTTGTCAATTGCAAGCTCAATGTCACCATTGGTTTCAGTTAGAGCTTTTTTACAGTCCATCATGCCAGCGCCAGTGCGGTCACGAAGTTCTTTAACTTGGGCAGCAGTAATTGCCATTGTTAAATCCTCTACAGATAATTCTACAAATTCATTTGATAAAAAACAGGGGCCTTGGGGCCCCTGTTCACCAATCATATCTTTTGGTTAATAAGGGGGGATGACAAGCATCGCGCCTTATTATTCAGCTTCTACGAAACCGTCTTGCTCAGCTTGTACAGCTAGGTCTTGACCTAGGCCAGCTTTTGCCGCAGCAGCAACTGATTCAGTGTACAAACGGATAGAACGCATCGCATCATCATTACCTGGAATGATGTAGTTGATACCGTCTGGTGAAGAGTTAGTATCAACAACAGCTACAACTGGAATACCTAGGTTGTTAGCTTCTTTAATAGCGATATGCTCGTGGTCAGCACCGATCACGAAGATAACATCAGGAAGACCGCCCATGTTCTTGATACCGCCTAGAGACTTCTCTAGCTTCTCAAGTTCACGAGTACGCATTAGCGCTTCTTTCTTAGTTAGCTTGTCAAAAGTACCGTCAACAGACTGGCTTTCAAGATCTTTTAGACGCTTGATTGATTGACGAACTGTTTTCCAGTTAGTCAACATACCGCCTAACCAGCGGTGATCAACGTAGTACTGATCACAAGAAACAGCCGCTTCTTTGATCGCTTCGCTTGCAGCACGCTTAGTACCAACAAAAAGTACTTTACCTTTTTTTGATGCAACGTTGCTGATGAACGCTAATGCTTCATTGAACATAGGCACAGTGTGCTCTAGGTTAATGATATGAACACCGTTACGAGCGCCGAAGATGAAAGGCTTCATCTTTGGGTTCCAGTAACGAGTTTGGTGACCGAAGTGAACACCGGCTTGTAGCATGTCGCGCATTGAAACTGTAGTCATTTTCTTACCTTAATTTAGGGGTTAGACCTCCACGCATCCCATATCTCCGACCAATAATTGGCACCCCGAAGAACGTGTCGATACGTGTGTGATTTAGTATTTTAAAATAGCCATGTATAATGGCCGCCATATTAACTCTAATGCATCTCAATTAAATTGAATCAGAAGAGTCAAACATAACGGCGCGCTTTATACCATATTGGTGGTCAGAACACAACTTTATGGCTTAAAATCCTCGACCGACATACCGCCTAGACAGACAAGAGTACATTGAATGAGTATTGTGATAAAAACAGCTGAAGAAATCGAAAAAATGCGAGCTGCTGGTAAGTTAGCTGCAGAAGTTTTGGAGATGATCGCCCCCCACGTCAAGCCAGGGGTCACCACCAACACACTGAACGACATTTGCGCTAAATATACTGAAGAGCAAGGCGCTATTTCGGCCCCACTTGATTATCACGGTTTCCCAAAATCAATTTGTACGTCTGTCAATGACGTTATCTGTCATGGCATTCCGAATGATACACCGTTAAAAGACGGTGACATTATCAACATAGATATCACCGTCATCAAAGATGGTTACCACGGCGACACATCAAAAATGTTCTTCGTCGGAGACGTGTCCCCAAAAAACAAACGTTTATGCCGTATCACCCAAGAAAGCTTGTATGAAGCAATTAAAAAAGTGCGCCCCGGCATGAAACTGGGTGAAATTGGTACCATTATTGAAAAATACATAAAGAGCAAGAAAACCGGTCTAGAGAAGTACACCATCGTTAAAGACTATTGCGGTCATGGTATTGGTGCCACCTTCCACGAAGAGCCTCAGGTCATGCACTATAAAAATGGCGACAAAACCGTGCTACGTCCAGGTATGTGCTTTACCATTGAACCTATGATAAATGCTGGCCGTCATACCTGCGTGCTAGATAAAGACGACGGTTGGACAGTGACAACCTCCGATGGCAAGAACTCGGCGCAATGGGAGCATACATTACTGGTCACCGAGACTGGCGTAGAAATTCTCACCTTACGTGGTGAGGAAGAGATTTCCCGCATAATCAATCAATAATCTTTTTCCAAAGGCAGCCATAAGGTTGCCTTTGTTGTTTTACAGGAACGCTAATGGAAAACGCCTTATCTGCTAAACTCTCGCTGAATGAGCTTAATCAACAACTCCTCGAACAATTTAGTAATAAAGACTCCATCACAGAGCTCGTCAGTCAACGCTGCCGTTTTGTCGATGAGGTGTTAATCAACCAATGGAAAAGCGAAGGCTTAGAGCAGCTCCCTATTTCACTGATTGCGGTTGGCGGCTATGGCCGCGGAGAGCTCCATCCCCAATCGGATATCGACCTGCTATTTTTAATCGCCCCAGATCTCAGCAAAGAAGGCGAGTCTCAACTCGGGGCTTTTATCGCTTTCCTTTGGGATGCAGGTTTAGAAGTCGGCCACAGTGTGCGTACCGTTGATGAAACCATTGAACAGGGGAAGGCTGATGTCACCATTGCCACAAACCTGCTTGAATCACGCCAGCTCATTGGCCAGCAATCACTGTTTGATGAACTTTATGACCGCATTAGACAAGCGGACTTTTGGCCGGCGAGT
The DNA here is from genome assembly GCF_043643685.1 of Shewanella waksmanii. Taxonomy (GTDB): domain Bacteria; phylum Pseudomonadota; class Gammaproteobacteria; order Enterobacterales; family Shewanellaceae; genus Shewanella; species Shewanella waksmanii_A. The sequence goes on along the minus strand of NZ_JBHZSN010000001.1, from coordinate 539,431 downwards.
CAATTTTATATTGCTAAACGGGATGAGCAATTCGCCCGACACGAAAAAGCCAATGCATTTGATTTAGAGCCTAACATTAAATCGTGCCCGGGTGGTTTGCGCGATATTCATACCATTGCTTGGGTGGCAATGCGCTATTTCGATGCCTCTTGTGCCGAAGAGCTGGTCGCTCATGGTTTCCTTGAGCCTGATGAGTTAACTGAGTTATTAGAGTGCCAGTCCTTCCTTTGGCAACTCAGGTTCGCCCTGCACCTTATTTCGGGTAGAGATGAAAATCGCCTGCTGTTTGACCTACAACGCCAAGTCGCCGAGTTACTTGGCTATACCGACGATACTGAACTTGCCGTTGAGCAGATGATGCAGCGCTACTATCGCACCGTAAGACGGGTGATGGAGCTCAACCAAATGCTGTTGCAACTGTTTAAACGGGCAACACTTGGGCACACTAAAGCCCTTGAAATCAAACCTATCGACGATAACTACCAGCGCCGTGGCATCTTCATCGAAAGCCTAACGCCAAATCTGTTTGATGATGAAACCGAGTTACTCAACTTATTTCTCAATATCGCCAAAAACTCAAATATTAAAGGCATTTACGCCCCAACTCTTCGTAGTCTGCGCCGCAAACGACGAACCCTAACTTCGCCATTAATCGAATCCGCCCCATGTCGAGAATTATTTCTCGCCATATTACGTCACCCACGCGGCATTACGGCGCTGTCATTAATGCATCAACATGGCATTTTATCGGCCTATTTACCAGCTTGGCGCGAAATCGAAGGTCAGATGCAGTTTGATTTGTTTCATGCCTACACAGTTGATGAACACACCCACCGACTGTTACTCAACATTGAGCGCTTTTCTCAGCCAGAGCAAAAGGAAGAGTTTCCACTTGGCTCGGTATTGATCAATCAGCTCCCCAAAAAAGGCTTACTGGTGCTGGCTGCCATTTTCCACGATATAGGTAAAGGTCGAGGCGGCGATCATAGTAAACTTGGCGCCATCGACGCACTTGAGTTTTGTGAAAAACACGGCATGAATAAACATGACGGCCGCCTAGTCAGTTGGCTAGTAGAAAATCATTTAATCATGTCTGTCACCGCCCAACGCCGAGATATCTCTGATCCAGATGTAGTCGCCGAGTTTGCTGAAAAAGTCAGGGACGCTGTCCACCTTAGCTACCTGTATTGTTTGACCGTGGCCGATATCTGCGCCACCAATGAGAAAACCTGGAACAATTGGAAAGGCTCATTATTACGCGATCTGTATTTTTCAACACAACGAGTTTTAGCGCGCGGCAAAGAGAAGCCGGTTGATATCCGCGCTCGCGTTCGAGAGCACCAAGCAAAAGTTAAAAAAGAGCTGTTAAGACGAGGCATTAAAGAAAAAGAGTTGGAAAAACTTTGGCTCAGATTCAAAGCTGATTATTTCTTACGCCATCAACCCAACCAACTTGCTTGGCACGCTGAAGCCATTTTGAAACACAAGAGCAAAGAGGTATTAACCTTAGTGTCAAAACACACCACTCGTGGTGGTACTGAGCTATTTGTTTATAGTCCAGATAAGCCTAAGTTATTCGCCACAGTTATGGCTGTTTTAGACAACAAAAATATCAACGTCCATGATGCAACAATTATGAGTTCCAAAGATGGGTATGCCATCGACTCGTTTGTGATCCTCGAACAAGATGGCAGCCCAGTTGCCCAGCCATCAAGGATTCAAGGGATAAAAAAGGCCATCAACAAAGCCCTTTCTGGCGATACCGCAAAGCTGCCAAAATTCAGAAAACTGTCCAGACGCATGCAGCCATTTAATGTTCGAACCCAGATAAGTTTCATTCCATCGAGAAAAGCAGGCACCAGTATGATGGAATTAATCGCCTTAGATAGCCCAGGGCTACTAGCAAAAGTCGGCGATATTTTATATCGTTGTCAGGTCAAATTGTTGGCCGCGAAGATCACTACCATTGGGGAACGTGCCGAAGACTTCTTTATGCTGCAAACGGCTGAAGGTCAGCAGCTTAATGAGCAACAACAACAGCAATTGACTGAAGCGCTAATTACTGCGCTACAAAAGCCAGCAGCACAATAACAAATGTTTAATTTATCGTATTAATAGCAAAATTTGGGAGACATGAATGGAGGCTTTACGCCAACGTATAGAAGCAGCTTTTGAAGCTCGCGCAGAAATCACACCTAACACCGTTGATCCAAGCGTCCGTGCCGATGTTGAAACCGCTATCGCGATGCTTGATAAAGGTGAAGCGCGCGTAGCAGAAAAGATTGATGGTCAGTGGCATGTACATCAATGGTTAAAAAAAGCCGTGCTACTGTCGTTCCGCATATTTGATAACGGCGTGATTGATGGTGCTGAAACCAAGTATTTTGACAAAGTCCCAATGAAGTTTGCAGACTACGACGAAGCGCGCTTTAAAGAAGAAGCCATTCGCGTTGTACCACCAGCAGCGGCTCGTAAAGGTTCATACATAGGTAAAAACACCGTATTAATGCCCTCTTACGTTAATCTAGGTGCGTATGTTGATGAAGGCTCAATGGTAGATACTTGGGCAACAGTAGGATCGTGTGCACAAATTGGTAAAAACGTTCACCTATCTGGTGGCGTAGGCATCGGTGGAGTACTTGAGCCACTGCAAGCAGGCCCAACCATTATCGAAGACAACTGCTTCATTGGTGCGCGCTCTGAAATCGTAGAAGGCGTTGTCGTTGAAGAAGGCAGTGTGATTTCAATGGGTGTTTACATTGGTCAAAGTACGCGAATTTATGATCGTGAAACCGGTGAAATCCATTACGGTCGTGTACCTGCGGGCTCAGTCGTTGTTTCAGGTAACTTACCCTCAAAATGTGGCACCTATAGCCTCTATGCGGCAATTATCGTCAAGAAAGTCGATGAGAAAACCCGCGGCAAAGTCGGCATAAACGAATTACTTCGTATCGTAGACTAAGCACTAGATACAATATCGAAAAAAGCCAAGCCATCATGCTTGGCTTTTTTAATGGGGCATATCTGAATCATCAAATTGCACATGGGCATTAGCCAATATTTTCCAAGTTAAACAACCAAGCACATTATCGCCCTCTTGCACCAATAGGTAATCAACGGCTTTTTCATCTAATAAGTGAGCCGCATCTTTGACTATCATCGAGGGTTCAATACTCGGGTAATCATGGTGCATCACCTGATGTACACGACGATTTTCGATATTACGATCTATGGTTCTTTCCGCCGCCGTATCCAACAGCGGACTGTGCCACAAATCCAATAGGTTATTATCAATCACCCCAACAACGTCGCGATGGGTCTCGCTCAATACCACTGCGACTTTTACCCCAGCAGCGGTCATTTGCTCTCGGGCAATGCATAAGCTGTCGTCTAACTCAACGGCGATCACTGGCGCGAGGTTTAAATGCGACACCCGAGTGATATTATCAACCTGATGTGATGACAGTAGCTCAATGCAAATATCCACAATACCGGTGTCAAACAGGCTGCCTTTGCCTTGATTTAAAATCTCGACCAGTTTTGCCATCCCTAATGACGCACGATAGGGGCGATGGCTAAGAACTGAGTCGGCTACGTCAGCAACACCAATAATTTTGGCTTCCAATAAAATGTCGTCACCTTTTAATCCATAAGGGTAACCAGAACCGTCTAACCTTTCGTGATGTTGCAAAATCATCTCTTTAATAGGCCAAGGAAACTCAACTTCATCAATGACATCTGCGCCCTGCTGAGGATGCATTTTTACCAAGGCATATTCTTCCGCTGTCAACCTTGCAGGTTTGGTTAAAATTTGTGACGGCACCGCTAATTTACCAATATCGTGAATCAAGGCACCTAGCTTTAACCCTTCTAATCTATCCTTATCTAAACCTAACCTCTCGCCAATCAAGTAGGCAATCTGCGCCACCGACTTTTGGTGACCTGCTGTGTAAGCATCTTTTAGCTCAACAGCGTCTGATACTGCTCCTATTAGCTGCACAAGAGTATGGGCGAGCTTTTCTCGCTGTGAGCGAATCACCGCTGACTGCTTGGTTAGTACCCGCATTGACTTAGGTAGCTCAACGCAATGCCATAAAATGGATGCAAAAATGATCAATGATTTGGCATCTACTGCGGTATAAGGCTTTACTCGATTACCAACACCTATCACTCCGACAATATGGTTTCGATAGCGGATGGGCACACTCATATGACTTGTTAACTGAAAGTGTCCTTCAGGCAAACCTGTTCTATTCAATGCTGTCGCAGAATCATTATGAATAACAGCCTCTTTAGTTCGAATGCTGTCCGCCCAAATACCTGCATCACTGAGCGGTCCATGCACCATATCAGGGATTTGACAGGTCTTTAATGCGGAATCTGACCAAGCGGTCAAGGTAATTTGATCTTGTTTATCATCATATAAGTGCAAATAACCTACCTGACTGTCGGTTAAAGCGAGGGCTTGGTTGACCGCGACATTAAATACCTCATCGGGAGATGAGGTGATCACCGCTTCTATCTGCTCGAGCCACTCATCACTGGACTGAACCGCATGATCATAATCAGGGTGCAACTCCATCAACCAACGTTCGTCCAAATCCATTTCAGTGACACTGACACACCATAAATGATTATCCGCATCATAAGGAGTAAACACACCTTGCACGCCAATGCCGCTATCATTTACCCAATGAAAGGCACGACAACCGTCTGAAGGCAAGCTGATATCAACTTCAGACACATTAGAGTAGCAACGGTGTAAGTGATGATTGAGGATTTGCGAAATCGGTTTATTCACAGCATGATAGAACGCCTCGCTCAATTGTTTTACTACCAATTGCTCGTCAACAACCGCCCAAGCAACGGCAAGCGAACTGGGCAACTCCTTGGTCGTTAAAAATTGATTAAACTTCTGACGTAGCATGATAACTTCCTATGTTGCAATGCTGTTATATTAAACAATAAGTGGCAATAGCTCACAAAGCAAAGATTGCCGTCATAAACTTTGCATTATCCAAATCACTAACAAGTGAATATCTTGCGAAAATTTATAAGTCAAAAATCGCAAATTTCCCATCAATCATAATGAATGTCTCATCTCAGCCATCACCATACAAAAATGCATAAATACTCATAACCTGTGCAATAAAAATACACTCTGTAACATCTTGTCACCCGGTGAATGATTCATATCATCTCGATACAGTTGCGCACAAATCCTTTACAGCTTTTCGTATTAAATGGGGGTAGATTTGTTTCGGACCACGGATAAACCCGCTAGGAGCACGATATGAAAACACTAATTGCAACCGTCTTAATCGCCGCACCACTATCAATGTCAGTGTCAATGTCAGCCAACGCCGCCATGTCGCCACAACTGGAAAATACGCTAGTTGCCGTATGTAAGGCTGGAGCCAGTAACAAAATCTATCAACTCAATGGTACCGTCAAAGATTATCGTATTGACAAAGACCGAATTTTTCCAAGGCTAGTATGTAATGGCAAAAGCTTTCATCAGTTTGCGCTAGATAGAGGCGCAACCAAAACCGCTGCGAAAATTGCACCTTATGTAAAAGGTAATGTAACCATTAAAGATATCGCAATGCAATATGGTGAAGATCAGATTATGGCGGTAAATTACTAAGGGCAATTATCCTTTTAGCTTATTGAACCTAACACCTGTTGAGCTTTCGCTATCTCAATTTGTTTGAGTAGGACATCTAGTCAAAAGCATTGAAATCGCAAAGGAAACTTAACTTATAGCATGCTAAATAAAAAGGCACATCAATGTGCCTTTTTCTGTTATTAAAATGGCTTACCTAAAACACTACCGTCTTATTACCATACACGATCACATCCTCCTGCATCACCAGTTGCACCGCTTTACTCAGGACACTCTTCTCTACATCTCTACCACACTTGGCTAATGCTTCGGCACTATAGCTATGATCAACGGGAATCACGTCTTGCTTAATAATAGGCCCTTCATCGAGGCAGTTATTCACAAAATGAGCAGTGGCCCCGATGATCTTAACTCCTCGCTCCCAGGCTTGGCGGTATGGCTGCGCACCGACAAACGCTGGTAAAAACGAGTGATGGATATTAATGATTCTATTGGGATACTGTTCAACAAACTCTGGGGTTAAAACCCGCATATACTTAGCAAGGATGATATATTGCGGTTGATAACCATCAATCAGTTGCAACATCTTTTGTTCGTGCTGATGCCGAGTCAGGCCTTGATGGTCAACGTAATGAAATGGCACATCAAATTTGTCGGCAAGGGGTGCGAGCACATCATAGTTGCCAATGATGGCGGCTATCTCAATATCAAGCGCACCGTAATAGGACTTCATCAACAAGTCCCCTAGACAATGAGCCTCTTTCGTCACCATCACGACCACGCGTTTTTTACCCTGCTCAACCAGTCGACGGTGACTTTGTAGCGGTAAAACATTGTCAATTTGAGTTAAAAACGCGGCTTCATCAAACTTACCTTCAAGCTCGGTCCGCATAAAAAACCGACCCTGTGCATTATCCACAAACTCGCTGTTCTTAATAATATTTAAGCCATGCTCAAAACAAATACCGGTTATCTTGGTTATTAAGCCCGGTGCATCCGCACAGTCTGTGATTAATACTTTCCGCTCCATTAACACTCCACCTCACTTTACGTTATTGTGCTTTTCTATTAATTTAAATTGCTAATTTAGTTTAGAGTTAATTATGCCTAGCGATATACTTGTTAAGTAATCGTCGAATACTCTCTGCTTTTGTACCATAAACCACTTGAACACCATTACCCAAAATCACCACACCTTTAGCACCAAGTTGACTCAGTTGGCCTTTATTGACTAACTCTGCTGACTTAACGCTAATGCGCAAACGGGTCAAACACGCCGAAATATCAATAATGTTGGCTTTACCACCTAGGGCATTAACAATGGCAATTAATCCTTTATTTCCAGAGGTTTCACCTATGATTCTGCCTGGTGTTTTCAGATTAAATAGTAAAATAGCGCCCCTAAAAATCACATAATAACTAACAGCAGTCATTGGGCCTAAAATGATGAACCACTCGGTGTTTCTTGACTGAGCAAATAGCAAACTAAAATCGACCAACCCATGGGAAAACACGATACTATGATGAATGTCTAAACCAATCGCCACCGCATAGGCGACGCCGGTCAAAAGTGCGTGCAATAAAAACAGTAATGGTGCGACAAACATAAACGCGAATTCAATGGGTTCGGTGACACCAGTTAACCAACTGGCGGTGGCCGCTGAAATCATAATTCCCGCAACACGGTTCCGCTCGGCGCGATCTGCACACCGCCAAATCGCCAGCGCAGCAGCGGGTAAACCCCACATTTTTATCAAATAGCCACCCGCTAAGTGCCCTGACTGTGGATCACCAGCAAGATAGCGGGCAACCTCACCTCGAATCACTTCGCCGCCTTGTACATATTGCCCCAATTCTAAATAAAATGGTGCATTCCAAATATGATGCAAGCCCAATGGGATCAATAACCGCTCCACGGTGCCATAAAGCGCGAAGGCAAGCATTGGATCTTGATACACCGCCCAATCGGAGAACAGCTCAATCTTATCCGACAACGGCGGCCACATAAGTAAAAACAGATAGGCCACAAACATCGCAATCGGCAGCAATACCAATGGTGCACTCCGCCTGCCTTCGAAAAAAGAGAAAATACTGGGTAACCTAAGTCGCTCGCTTAACCAAACAGCTAAACAAGTCACCGCCCCCATGATCATGCCACCGGCAATGCCTGTATCTATAGTCTGCACGCCCCAAAGCGCAACGGTGTCGAGCTGTTTAATCCCAGCTAGCGCCGATAAACTGGAAAAAAACACCCCGTAACCAAAAACAGCACTGAAAGCTGCAATGCCCTGATCTTTACAAAAGCCAATTGCAATGGTGACAGCAAATAACATGGGCATCATAGTAAAAATTAGATGACCCACAGTCAGCATTAGCAAGGACAGATCAGCTGGAATAAACGGTAACGGATTGGTAGCGAGGCCTATCATCACCCCCGCGGCAGGTAAAATGGCAATCGGTATTAGCAGCGCCTGACTCAAGCGCTGCGCAAACTTAAACCAATGTTGGTTAATGTGAGTTAACGAAGTGGTCGTTATGCCAGTTGCTGGCTCAGGTTTTGCAACCAAGATTTAGCCTCGACTTCCGGTTCCATGGTCTCGCAAGCATCGATTTTAAGTAACTCAGCAGCTTGCTTAGCACCAAGCTCAGTGAATAACTCATCAAATTGCACACCAGCTTGGCAAAATGTTTCATAACTCGAATCACCCAATGCAATAACAGCATATTGTAGCTGTGGCAAATAAGGAGCTTGATCCTTTAATTGCATAAACCAGGGTGCAATATCTTCTGGAATATCGCCCTGGCCAGTGGTAGAGCAGATCACCAACAATAAACTTTCCTGCTCAGGCACAAAATTGTCTAGCTGCTCAGGGGCAAATAACTGGGTTTGCCAGCCTTGTTTTTGTAAAGCTTGCTCCGCTTCTTCGGCAACAAACTGAGCATTCCCATATACAGTTCCATATACTAGATTCACTTTTCGCATGTTTTACTTAGCCCTTCGCGTAATATTTACCTATAATCCAAACATACTTTATTGAAAGCCTGATAGCTATACTGGCATAAAGTTCAAGGATTTGCTGATGCGACACACCAGTAGACAGAAACACCTTAAACATGTTCATAAATCTGCCCACACACGTCGTATGTGCTATTTTAGAACGGTTCAAAGCCTTACTGAAAACAATACTTCTGTTGACCAATCCAATACTGAGCAAATAATCGCACTGGACAAGGATCCAAAATCACCCCAAAAATAGCCTTTAATGCCATACAAAGATAACTCCCTGTTACTAGGGATATCGCGTTAAAGGTTAACAAACCAACACACTGTCCTCGGTGCTTAACTGAGTTTGTTGCCAACCAAGCTGTTCAAATAAGTTGAGCCACTGCGGCTCTAACTCAGTTTCAATGCACAACCTTTCACCTGTTCGCGGGTGATCAAAACTCAACTTCTTGGCAATTAACCATAGGCGATTAACGGCAAAGTGCTCTCTAAAAAAGCGATTTTGCTTGCCATCACCATGGGTAGTATCGCCAATAATTGGGTGGCGCAAATGCGCCATATGACGTCGTAATTGATGCTTTCTTCCAGTATGGGGCGTTAGTTGAATCAAACAATATCGGCTAGTTGCGTAACGACCTGATGAAAAAGGTATTTCACAGTTAAGCAGTGGCTGATAATAGGTTTGCGCCTCTTGCGCAGCTTTATCTCTGTCTGCGTGCTTATCTCCATGATCATCAAACTCTTGCTTTAATGCGTAATCAAGCAATCCAGCTTCATGCATATTACCGCGCACTAACGCGATATAGTGCTTCTCAATACTTTTACCAGCAAACTGCTCACACAGTTTATTTGCCATTTCACTACTCTTGGCAAAAAGCAGCACCCCCGATGTGGGTCTATCTAAGCGGTGCACCGGAAACACATGACAACCCACTTTGTCACGGGTTAACTGCATCGCAAAAAAACGCTCTTTACGAGCAAGGTAGCTACGATGAACTAACAACCCCGCAGGTTTATGAATGGCAACCAAATCCTCATCTTCAAAAAGCACTTCAATTTCAGGTGCACGCTCAAGCTCCAAATCATCGTCACTGGACGCGGTCAAATCTGAACTATTATCGAGGTTATCTTCGCTCATCATCTCATCTTCTATAAAACTATCTCGGTGCATTAAGTCGTGCCTCCAAAGCCAAAAGCTCATCAATAAGCACTTGAGCCTGCGGCTGCTTGTCAAAACGAAGCTCAGCCATAGCACTCACCGAAAATTGTGCAGGCAACGGCTGTTTGTTATTCACTAAAGCTGACATTTTAGGGATGAAAATAAACTGCAGCCAATGTTCAAAAGGCATGGATTCATAACAAAATGGACTGGGGTCTGCCATCGCCTCAGCAGAAGGAGCAACATCTGACCATAAGCCAAGCTGCTGCATACGCTCAGTAATCTTGCTCAATGCTTCTGCGGTATCGGTATAAATTAAATCGCTCATCAATATCGATTTGAGTAAAAATAAGTTAAACAACAAGTTTACCACTGAACAAATTTGGTTGTCGTAAAATTATTAACGCTCACCCAACTCGCATTTATTAGATTCTGCTCAACATTACAGGAATGGCGATGTTATACTGCCGCGATTGAAATTTTAATAAACCTGATGGCGACCAATGACAGAGATTAATACCCTCACCCAGTTTTTATCTACCGCGAACACCCAATTTCAAGTCTATGATCTGGGACGTCGAGTACAGCACATTGATATGGTTGCTTTTCAACAAATTGAAAACCTTGCTACCCCATACCCTTACCCACTGCAGGGCCATGCCCAGTTTGCCGTGGTGTTTTGGGATAAAAGCATGCAGCACTATATTTGGTTTTTAAAATTACCTTTGTGTGAACAAGGTAAGCTAATGGCGGCACCAAGAACACAATTTATCAAAATGGTCATTGAAGCCTTAGGGCGTAACCCTGCCCAAGTGCTCACAGAAGCTGAGCAAGAGAAACTCGCCAATCACCCATTTGCCTTTAAACCTTCTTCCGAAAAACTGGCGATATTTAATGCGCTTGTTCGTCAGCAGTTGGGGTTACCCGCTTCACAGCAATATGAATTTGCCTACCAATACCTTAGCCAACAACATGATGCGGATAAATGGCAGCAAGTGGGTTATCAAGGTTTAGCTGACATCTGTGTTAACGCCAGTAAGCTTGATCATTTAGCTCACCTCAAAGCAGCCTTTGGTTTTGCAGCTAACGAAGTCAAAATCGCCCTTTGCCAGCAACTTGAGCACCTGTATTTAGATCAAGAGCTCGCTACCATTATCTACCAATCAGGGCTTGAAGCGCTGCAAGCTGACAAAGTGTATTATTTACGTGCATTAGCTTCTCATACCGAGCTCGCTGTCAAATTCATTCATCATTTAGCTGAGCATGAGCTGCTCAATGATGAAATTTTAATCGCGATTGCCGCACGCTGCTGGAATGCGTTAAAAGATGATCCTACCCGCAGTTTATATCTAGAAGCATTAGCAAAGCAGCCGCAAAGCTTTTTTAACCAAGTATTTGCTGATATCGTGGCAATACCGAGTCTACGTACAGAAATGTTAAAAGCCCTGCGGGATCCAAATCGAAGTCCGCAACTATCAGCTGCTATCGGCGGCTTATTTAAGGTAACTAAAGCATGATGACCGATTTTTTAATGATTGCCGCGTTAGTGGTGATCGCAGCATTTTTCTGGCAATTGAGACAAATGGCTGAGCTAAGCCGAGTCTATGCCGGTTCAGAGTGTAAAAAACAACGAGTCCAGCTTCTGTCAATCGCCATGGAGTCAGCTAGACCCAGCATTGGTGGCAGTAGCGGCCTAACTTGGAATGCTAAGTTTTTGATGGAATTTAGCACCGATGGTATTAACCAATATCGTGCACATATCTGGATGCACGGTAAACGGATCAAAAAGGTAGAGTGGCCAATATTCCCTGAGCCGGAATGGATGGAAGCTCCAATTGCCAAAGGATCTGTTGGTGGGTGTGGTGGCGGTGCTCGTCGTAGCTGTAATTCAGGACGTTGTCGCTAAAAAGGAAAAACGCGGCTTCAAGAGAAGCCGCGCCTTCTGTTTTTTTTGTTAAGCATTCCCGCTATTTAATATGCTCCCTGCACCGTCCATGCGTTCAAATGTGCATCCTGCATCATCCATGTATGTCCGTATATTTCCATGTACATTTAAGTACTTAGTTCCTTTATCCTAACAAATCCTATGTTAAGAGCACTTATCCATAAGTGTGTTCCACATTCATCCTTGATGATTCCTTTCATTACATTCCATCGTACTACTGCCTTCCAGACAGCAAACCTTCCATCCTGGATTGTTTGGCTTTCCTTAGTCAGTTATCACATTTAATCCCTAAATGTGTCGTCCATGATAATATCCTTTTAATCACTCACATCCTGTCAGCGATATGATCATCCTGATCAACTTCCTTGAATATCGTCCGTCCTTGAACAGTTATAATTATATGGCGTTAATCAACGAATATCTCACCGTACAAATCAATAACAAAATAAAAACACTTGTACAGCACCGCAATAATTAAGCAAGTTATTGTTTTATTGTGGTTTTGCATTTTTGGCGTGACATTAACACCCGTAAAATCACTCATTTGTCCTACAGCTTTGTAAGAGATATCTCACACGCTTGATAGCAGCTTGCGATATACACTATCGAGGTATATTGCATACCTTCTGTTTTTTGCTTTCTTATGTCCTAAAATTGCTCAACGATCACTGCAAAATGTAAGCGCTTACCCTAAAAACCCTTATTTGACGGCGTTTTCCAGTCTTGTCTATATTCCATGGTAATTGCGACAACAGATAATCGCCACGATAAACCAAACGCTAAATGAATCAATTAACAGGTAAACTTGCCCTAATATCTACCATCGACCAAGCATAACTTTAATGGTTAAAAATCGTTCTAAAACACAAACAGTTAACAAATGAATACAAGTTAAACCAAGCTAACATGTTGATACATAGATTACTAATATTGAAAAACAACAAAAATAGGCTTGGTAAATCACAATAAAATATTGCGATGAGCTTATTTCTTACACAAGTAGATACTGACTGCTCATCCTCTTCCCTTGCTCTTCCCTTGCCACCTCAACAACAAAAGCTGATAGCATCCACTACTTTTTAACCAGCACCTGCTTTATTTTTTGCGCAAACATCACCCAATCCCCTAGCAAGCTATAACCAGGGTAAGTAAATGTCGCAGGACGATTTTTCTCAAACACAAAATGGCCCACCCATGCACAGCCATATCCAGCCACAGGCATTGCCACTAATAACCACAGATTGCCGCTAATGATAAAGCCGAAGAACAACAGCAACACCAATGTTGAGCCAATATAATGTAATGCACGGCAACTCGGATCTTGGTGCTGACTCAAATAAAAAGGATAAAACTCCTCAAAGCTCTTATAGCGTTTAGTCATTGCCATGACCTCGATAAAACAGCAACTCACCTTCAACATTACCGATAGTTAACCGCTCTAGTTGCGAAAAATCATGCTGAGAAAAAAGCTGCACGTGTTGTGGGTTAGCTGCAAAAACGCCGATGCCGTCTAATTCAGGTTGCTCTTCACTCCAACTCACAACAGCCTGCACTAAGCGACTGCCATATCCCTTCCCCTGTTCAATCGGGTTAATTGCAATAAACTGCAAAACACCACAATGGGCACTAGGTAAATGCTCGAGCATTGAACGCTCTTTATTCATCAACGCTTGCGCCGTCTGCCAACCTGCACTCAACAACATCTTAAAACGCCAATTCCAAAACCTTGCTTCACCTAATGGCAACTGCTCGGTGGCAATGCATGCCACACCTATCAGCCGGTCGCCATCAAATAACCCTATCAACACCTGCTCTTCTTGCCACAAACTGTTTAACTCTTCGCGAATCGCACCACGTAGCTTTTTCTCGAACTGGGTTTGATCACCAGTATGCATCGCATCGATAAATACGGGGTCGTCATGGTAGGCATTATAAAGAATGGAAGCTGCTACACGCAGGTCCTCAGCTGTTAGATAAACCGCTTTTAAATCAGTCGGCAGTGTGGCTTCAGCAGTGGTCGTCATCGAAAAATCCTGTGATCTAGATCAATACTGTTAACCTAACAAGAATATAAAAAAGTGCAAATATTAATCAAACAGCTATCTTTAGAGAAAAATAATAGCAAATAGGAGTGAAAAAGATGGACACCAATACGCCAGATTTAGCGCTGCTTTTTAAGCAATTGGGATTGGATAATCAACAAGAAGCGATTGATAATTTTATAGCAACTCACTCACTGGCACCTACAGCTACCCTAGCCGAAGCTCCATTTTGGAGTGATGCACAACAGGCATTTATTAGCGAAGCAATTGCAGAAGATGCCCAATGGTCGGAAGTCATTGACCAATTGGACACCTTATTAAGACGACGCTAGCCGGTAAACGTTAGCAATTAGATGTTGGCATACGCGCGAGATCCCCAGCCAACCACACCATCTTCAGAAATGACAATTGGGGTGCATTCATCTTTAGTCGTTTTGCCGTCACCTTTGGTACGCTGGGTGCGATAAAACAGAACGTGCACCTCTTTGTCTTTGTCTAAATAGGCCTCATTAAAATCAGCATCCCCCATCAATGCAAGTACTTCTTGTCGGCTCATGCCTAATGTGAGTCGCGTCAGATTACTTCGATTTTGTTGCTGTTTATGCTCCCATGAATCGTAACTACTCCATTCGCTCTCACCGTCTCCAACATTCAAAACACAACCAGACATTGCAACACTCGCTGCCCCTAAAAGTACCAAACCCATTAATTTTGTTTTCACTTTGACATCCTGTTTATCTATTATAGTTACTAGAGAGAAAGCAAAGCTTATGCCAAAATGTAAACAACTGTTTTATAAGAAGTTAAATTTAAGCTACTAAACAGTGATTGTGATTTTTACTAAATTTTGAGGAATATGACCCATGACTTCAGCCATTGACCAAGTATTGGCAGCCGCCAAGTCAATCAGTCAAAGCGGACGTAACCCCACCTTAGCCTTGATAAAAACCAAGCTTGGCACCAGCATTCCGATGCCAACACTAATACAAGGTTTACAACAGTACAAAGCAATGTCGGCAACAGAACAACAAGCACTGGTGCCGTTAACAGTGGTAACCGAGCCAGCCAAAGTGGACTCCCCAGCCACCAATCTTGAAGAGCTGCAGCAGGCCTACAATCAACTTAATGATAAATACAGTTCACTGAACCAACGTGTGGCAGAACTCGAAGAGCAACTAAAACGGATACAAGGCCAATAATCATGCATGTCATAGAGCTGCGATTTGAATGCTTCGACAATACCACCATCACCGCTGCCGAGTGTGCCATAAACGGCTTGCTCGAAGCCTACCGCGCCAATGGACAAGTCTTAGGCCGTGAGTTTGCGGTGGCCTTTAATGAAGGCGAGTTTCGCGTGCGACTGCTCACACCTGAGAAGAGCAGTTTAGCCAAGCGTTTCAACAGCCCTTGGGTGACAGTAGCATTAACACAATTAACTGATGCAAAACTGTTAGCACCGCGGGAAAAGTATATCGGTCAAGATATAAACTCAGAAGTCAGCAGCTGCGACACCCCAAGCTGGCAGGTTCTTTATACCAGCTACGTGCATATGTGCTCACCAGTGCGTAATGGAGACACATTGCAGCCTATTCCGCTGTATCAGTTACCAGCAACATTCAATGGTGATCATAAGCGGATTATTAAATGGCAAACCGAGTGGCAAGCCTGTGATGAGTTGCAAATGGCGGCGGCGACCAAAGCGGAATTTGCCGCACTAGAAGAACTCACTAGCGAGAAAAGTGACCTGTTTCGCCGTGGCTGGGATTTACGTGGTCGTATTGAATACTTAACCGGTATTCCTACGTACTACTATCTCTACCGCGTTGGCGGCGAAAGCCTAGCAAGCGAAAAACAGCGCCCATGCCCACGTTGTGGCTCTAGCGACTGGTATCAAACCGAGCCATTACTCGATCTGTTTCACTTCCGTTGCGACAACTGCCGCATCGTATCCAATATTTCCTGGGATCATTTATAACTTAGTCAGCAAGTGGCGGTGCCGATGAACAGCGCCACTTGCACTAGCCGTTAGCGGCTGCCGCGTAGATTGTGCCACATGATTTTTAAGCGTTGCCAAATCCCTGGATGATCAGTTTGTGGCATAGACTCCTCTACAATCTCAACTGGAGGTGCCACTCTAGGGGTGAGCTGATCAATAAACTCAGCCACGCTGTCCGCTAGCTGCTTACTTGGTTCTTCACCCGGGACTTCAATCCAAACACTGCCATCGCGATTATCGACCACCAGCATCTCATCACCATCACCCAACACACCGAAAAACCATGTTGCCGGTTGTTTCAACTTAAGTTTCATCATTAGATGACCAATCAGGTTTTGCTGCAAATACTCGAAATCAACTTGATTCCATGGCTGAATGATCTCGCCATCTCCCCATTGGGAACTAAACATCATCGGCGCGCTAAAATAATGGCTAAACAGCCCATCGATATCGCCCACTAACTTGAGCTCCATCGCCCGTTCAACATTGGCAAAACTCGCAATATCTTCTCGTTTCACGGCTTGCCAACCAACTGCTTGTTGCATCAGTGCGGATTCAGATAATTCGGTATCACTGATAATACAGTCGGAAAATTCACCACGCGGGTAATACCTAGGTGGTTCCCCTAGCTTATCTTGGTAAGCTTGGTGGTAGCGATTAATAAATTTCTCTAAAGCAGTGAGCGAAGACACTTAGCAGCCATCCAAATTTTCAGTATAATATGGCTCTATTTTGACATGGAAACACAACTGATGACACAAGTTCATGACCCTTATTCAGATGCGCCAGCGCTTTCAGAACTGACACTAGGTAAAGCAACCGGCTATCAAGCAGAATATGACGCATCTTTGCTGCAAGGGGTCCCGAGAAAACTCAACCGTGACGCCATTGGCTTAACCAATGACCTTCCTTTTCATGGCAGTGACATTTGGACAGGCTACGAGCTTTCATGGCTTAATGCCAAAGGCAAACCTGTGGTGGCAATCGCGGAGTTTGTATTGTGTTTCAGTAGCCAAAATTTAATCGAGTCAAAATCGTTCAAGCTGTATCTCAATAGCTTCAATCAAACTCGCTTTAATAGTGTAGAAGAAGTGCAAACTACCCTTGAGCGTGATCTCAGCCAGTGTGCTCAGGGTGAAGTAAAAGTCAAAGTGATTGAGCCCAAACACTTTAGCCACCAGCGTATTGTGGAGCTACCTGGTACCTGCATTGATGATTTAGATATCGAAGTTAACGATTATGAGTTTAGCAGCGATTATCTACAAGATAGTACCGATGCTAAGTCAATGGTGGCGGAAACACTGACGTCTAACTTACTGAAATCAAATTGCTTGATCACCTCTCAACCAGACTGGGGCAGCGTAATGATCCGCTACCAAGGCCCTAAAATTGACCGCGAAAAGCTGTTGAGATACCTCATCTCATTCCGTCAACATAATGAGTTTCATGAGCAGTGCGTTGAGCGTATTTTTGTCGATCTGAAACGTTATTGCCAGTGTGCAAAATTAACCGTTTACGCGCGCTACACCCGCCGCGGAGGGTTAGATATCAATCCTTATCGCAGTGACTTTGAAAATCCAGGCGATAATCAACGCTTAGCAAGACAGTAATACTATACCCAAGAGAATTGGAGTTGTAGCGCGGCAACAAGCCAATTTAGCCCTATGAGCATAGGTGTTCTATGTGATTTGGGTAAATTGGCGTAGTTAACAAAGCTGCAGGTTCAAGTATGAAGGGTATAAAAGTGACGTGCTATTGAGCAGCCCCAAATCGATAATCGGCTGCTCATCGCATTTGCTGTTTTTGCTGTTGCATCTGCTGCTGTAACATCTCCCTAAGCCAAACATTCGCCTTATTTTGGCTAAGTCGGTTAGCCCAAATCATTTGAATGTCTAGCGGCCTAATTTCAAAAGGCGGCTCTAATACTTGCAGCTCAAACAACTGCGCATATTTTCGTGCATAAGACTCTGTCACTATCGCCAACGCATCACTTTTCGATGCTGTTGCAATCATACTCAGTAGCGATGATTGCTCACTATAGATCTTCCGCTGTGGCATCACATTAGGTGTCAACATATCCAACACATTTAAGTTGAAGCGTCGTAAATTGAATACCACATGTTTTTCATCGAAATATTGCTGGTAACTTAGACGATTGTGGATACGTGGATGACCTTGACGCGCAATACATACAATGCGTTCCTGCATCAAGGCTTGGCTGTTAAACCCTAACTCCATAGGTTTAGAAATGTCGATGGCTAAATCTACTTTCTCGGTTTGAATATCCATCAAGAAGTCTTGTTCTTGGATCGGCGTTTCTTTAAACACCACCGACAGTTTAGTGCCTTGCAAATACTGCTCGACACTGGCCTGCAACAACTCAATCACTGTGTCGTTGGCATAGACCTTAAATATTCGCTCACTGGTTTGCGGGTCAAACTCTTCAAAACCAGCAACAATCTGCTCCACTTGCGCTAGCGGCTGTTGCAGATGCTCATACAAGTCCAATGCTGCCGCTGTTGGCCGTACGCCCCTACCTTCACGAACAAACAAGGCTTCACCGACTCGCGCTTTTAATCGGGCAATGGCGTTGCTCACCGAGGATTGCGTCAATGATAGCTCTTCAGCGGCTTGACTAAATGAACCTGTTCGACAAACCACGGTAAACACCCGAAGTAAGTTCAAATCAAACTGTTTTAACTGCGGCATAGGTCAATAACCCATTCATAATATAAATACCATAAACCAAGTTAACCATAATTATTTAATCAATCAAGCGCCTTATACTGACTGCAATCAACAAAAACGCGTCAAATGTATCAACGCAGCGACACAAATCAATTCGCTATCGTTGCCACGCGTTATCCCATTTCGATTAACGCCAGTCAGCTCGCTGACTTAAGG
This sequence comes from Shewanella waksmanii, assembly GCF_043643685.1. GTDB lineage: Bacteria > Pseudomonadota > Gammaproteobacteria > Enterobacterales > Shewanellaceae > Shewanella > Shewanella waksmanii_A. Next base: position 520,755 of record NZ_JBHZSN010000001.1, on the reverse strand, counting down.
AAATCTTATGAAAATGTCTGTTGTAACTTTAGCGGTCGTATCAATCATCAATGGCGGTGCCTATGCGGCGCAACATGAACATGACCACATTAGCGTAAGCTACGAAGGTAAAGCAGCAACTCAACATACTATTGAGGCCAATAAGGCGCACGCTGCCACTCTCAACTTTGCTGACACCACTGCATTTAAACAGTCTTCTCAAAACCTTGTTGCTAAGTTCGATAGTAAAACAGCAGCAATCTTGCGTGCTGAGTTTGCCTTCATTAGCGAGCAAACCCCAGACTCTGTTAACCCATCGCTTTACCGTCAAGCACAACTAAACATGGTGCCAAACGGGCTATATAAAGTCAGCGATGGCATTTACCAAGTCCGCGGTACCGACCTGTCTAACCTTACCCTGATACGCAGTGACAATGGCTGGATAGCCTATGATGTATTGCTAACTAAAGAAGCCGCTAAGGCATCACTCACCTTTGCCCTAGCTCATCTACCTAAAGATGGCGATCTCCCGGTCGTGGCAATGATTTACTCCCACAGTCATGCAGACCACTTTGGTGGCGCACGCGGCATTCAGGAAATGTTCCCCGATGTTAAAGTCTATGGCTCACACAATATTACCAAAGAGATCGTGGATGAAAACGTACTTGCGGGTAATGCCATGAGCCGCCGCGCCGCCTATCAATATGGTGCCACATTGGGTAAGCATGACCATGGTATTGTCGATGCGGCATTGGGTAAGGGTTTATCGAAAGGTGAGATCACTTATGTTGCACCTGACTATACCCTAAACGGTCAAGGCAAATGGGAAACCCTTAGCATCGATGGCTTAGAAATGATCTTTATGGACGCATCAGGTACTGAAGCTGAATCGGAGATGATCACATACATCCCAAGCAAGCACGCGTTATGGACTGGCGAGCTAACCTATCAAGGTATGCACAATATTTATACCTTACGAGGCGCTAAAGTCCGCGATGCATTGAAATGGTCTAAAGACATCAATGAGATGATCAACGCCTTTGGCGGCGATGTTGAAGTGTTATTTGCTTCCCATTCAGCGCCTGTTTGGGGTAATAAAGCGATTAATGAGTTCTTACGTCTACAGCGCGATAACTATGGTTTAGTGCACAACCAAACCCTACGTTTAGCCAACCAGGGCGTGACGATTCAAGACATCGGTGATGCCATTCAAGACACCATACCGCAAACCATTTATCAGGCGTGGCATACCAACGGTTATCACGGCACATACAGCCACAATGCCAAAGCGGTTTATAACAAGTACTTGGGTTATTTCGACATGAACCCTGCCAACCTCAACCCCTTGCCTACCCAACCTGAGGCGCAAAAGTTTGTCGATTACATGGGCGGCGCAGACAAGGTGGTGGCTAAAGCAGAGCAAGACTTCGCCCAAGGGCAGTACCGTTTTGTCGCTACAGTGCTTAACAAGGTAGTGATGGCAAACCCACAACATCAAGCAGCCCGTGACTTGCTCGCTGACACCTACGAGCAACTTGGGTATCAAGCTGAAGGAGCTGGCTGGCGTAACATATACCTAACCGGCGCACAGGAATTAAGAGTGGGTATACAGGCCGGCGCGCCAAAAACCGCCTCTGCCGATGTACTCAGTGAAATGGATATCTCTACCCTATTTGACTTCCTTGCGGTAAAAGTCGACAGCTTAAAAGCAGCCGATACTGGCTTCATCAATATGAATATTGTCACTCCAGATGATGGCCAAATTTTGTATATCGAGCTTAGCAACGGTAACTTGAGTAACAACCTAGTTAGCGAAGCAAAAGCGGCCGATGCCACCATGCGCATCAATAAAACCGATATTACCCAAATCTTGCTGGGCAAAACCTCACTTGCGACCTTGATAGAGCAAGGTAAAGTCAGCTTTAAAGGTGATGCCAGCGCATTTGAAAAAATCGCAGCAACCATGGTGGAATTTAACCCAAGCTTTGACATTGTGCCCACCACTAAGCAAGACAAGCACATTCACAACCACTAATTAACTTTTAACAAACAACAACCCCGAAAGCCGTTAACGCTTTCGGGGTTTATTTTCCCAATTTAACAATTTGATAATTAGGTAAAGCTAAACTATACTTATTTAGAGGTACACCTAAAGGGGTATAAGTTATTGATCTTTATCACAATTATGCAACCAAAAATCCTTTCACTTTACAACTTTGTTTTAGATCAATCTTTGTCAGCCCGTTCCAACCTATAACACTTCCAGAGCAATGATCAAACAAAAGGATCACATAAGATGAAAGTTCATACCCTAACACTTGCCATTTTAACAAGCCTCGCTTCAACAGCTGCAGTTGCTGATAGTGTTGACCCACTCAAGAAAGCCTTTATCGATGATTCCGAAGTTAAAGTGCAATTCCGCTTACGCTATGAAGATGTCGACGTTGCGACGGTTGATCAACAGAACCAAACAACATTGCGAACTCGACTAAACTATAAAACGGGTGATCTCTATAATTTCTTTGCCTTAGCCGAAGTTGATGACGTGCGCTCTACCGACAATGAGCCCCTCATTGCTGATTATGAATACACGCAAATTAACCAAGCCTATTTAGGTTTCAAAGCACCAGCTGAAACCTTAGCTAAATATGGTCGTCAGCGGATTTTACTCGACAACCAACGTTTTGTTGGTGGTGTTGGTTTCCGCCAAAATGAGCAAACTTATGATGCTTTCTCTGTTAAAAATACAGCAATTAAGAACCTGACAGCTTATTACTCTTACGTTAATAACGTTAATCGTATTTTCGAAGAGGGCTCAGGGAAAGATGAGCACAAAAACAAAACTCACTTAGTCAATGTAAACTATAAACCTGTTGATGCACTGAATGTCAGCGGTTACGGCTACCTAATTGATAATGAAAATGTCGCGTCTTTCTCAACCGATACTTATGGTGTACGTGCAACGGGTAAATTTGATTTAGATGCCATCAAGCTTAACTATGAAGCGGAATACGCGCAGCAGTCTAATGGCGGCGACAACCCAGTCAGTTACGATGCTAACTACTACAAGCTTGGTGCCGGTATTAACTTCAACAACTTTGGTGCCAAAGTAGGTTATGAAGTATTGGGATCAGATGACGGTAAAGCTGGCTTCATCACGCCACTAGCTACATTGCACGCCTTTAACGGTTGGACCGATAAGTTCCTATTTGGCGGTGCGGGTAACTGGCAAAACGGTTTAGTTGATACTCACTTTATCGTTACAGCCAAAGTTGTTGGCTTAAAACTGCTTGCTAAATACCATACCTTTGAATCGGACTACGGCAGTATTGATATGGGTAAGGAATGGGGTGTATCTGCAGCTTATGGCTTTAAGAAGCACTATAACGTTAGCGTGAAGTATGCCAGCTTTAGTGGTGCAGATGCGGGATATGGATTCTCTAACGACACTGACAAGCTTTGGTTAACTTTCCAAGCTAACTACTAAAACATGTTTGTAGGATGACCGTACACTTATAGTCAACATGCGGTCACTTTTAAGAGCAGGTGAGCTCCCCGCCTGCTCTTTTTTCATTATCTTTCACCAAAAAAAACACCGCAGTTTAGTTAATTGGCTAAATCAAACACCTGCTGTGGAGACACCAACTGAGCCGTCCATGCCGGCGATTGCGCTAAGTTGATGCTAATAGCAAAGCGATATTCATCATCCAAGCGGCCAAACAAAATCGACCAATGCTGGGGATCGTCATCAACGTCATGCAGTTGCAGCTCAATGCCGTTATCGACATCAATCTTGCTGGTCTGACGCTCGCCAAATAACGTCATCGGTGTGGTCGTTGCCTTGTTCATTTTAAAGCTAAACCCTTTTAGCGACATCGCCAAGCCCAGCCCTTTCGCTTTAATGTATGACTCTTTTAAAGCCCACAAATCAAAAAAACGCTGTCGTTGCGATATCTCAGGTAAGGCCAACAACGCCTGTGATTCACTATCGGTAAAATAATGGCTAAGTATGGCGTAGATGTTAGTACTGGCCCGACTGCGTTCAATATCCACCCCGAGCTCAAGCGGCCCCGCCGTGGCGTGACTACGAAATAAACTGATCACTAACCACTCACCGCTATGACTAATATTAAAATGGATCCCAGTTAAGCGAAAATCAGCTGCAGATAAAGCGGGTTTACCTTTATCGCCGTAATCAAACTGCCACTGATTCGGGGCAATTTCCACTTGCCATAAGCGTGCATACTGACTTAACAAAATGCGTAAATACCCGCGCACCATTAACGCTTTATCTCGTGCTTCTTGGCGATATAAACGATTAATTTTACGGCGTTCATCATCAGGCAGTAACGCCATTAACTGCGCTTGTTGAGCGGTATCTAACGCACTTGCAACTAAAGGACAGAAATACAGTTGGGCTTGATGTTGCTTATTATGCTCTACACTCATATTTGATTTAGCGTCTAAGTTCTTTGGTATAAGTTTTATGGTTTAGCTTTTAAGTCTAACTTTGTAGTAAACGGTGACTCAGTACTAACCATCATAACCTGTTAAAAGTTCCAGTTAAATTGTAAGTAGCCTAAGGTCGACGGTGTTTGACCAAACAAGCTTGTAGCGCTGCCATCAAAGCGCTGCAAAATCAGCTGTACTTGCCAATTGTCGCTGAGTGAATAATTCTGGCTTACACCTAAAAAATAGGAGCCATCTTGGTAGTAACTGCCGCTTAACGTTAAACGACTCAAATCCGTAATATCCACGCCAACATCAGCATAATAAGTCCAATTGGCAAAGCTCAAGGTACGAGCATTAAGTGGTAAATTCAGATAAGCCAGCGCACTTTGCGCTGCAATCGGACTAGAGATATACAGTATTGTCCCCCGTACCAGCCAATTACCTTGGCCACTAAAACTGTAATCCGCTTCTATGGTTGCAACATGGCTCGATCGCAATTCTTGTTGGTCAGCCGCAAAGAGTAACGCGGCCGCGGCAGTTTCATATCCGGTGCTACTGCCAGCATTGATAGCGCTACCGATCGGCGGCCAATAATCATCTTTAGGGTCAAAGTAGCTCCACTCACCACGTACTCCAGCCCCTTGAATATCCCCAGCAAAACCCGCCCCCAAGACATAATCATTCAAGGATTTCCCCAGCAATACTTGCATATCCCAGCCTTGGGAATTAGCCAAATATCGCAGTGCGTAACTGTCTAAATTACGGCCTGAACCTTGATCATCATTCACGCTATAAGCCGCATCAAGGCTACTGGCAAAACCAAGTTGCCTACTGATTAACAGCGCATCGGAACCCCGTCTCTCAGCATAATCCACATCATAAATCGAATAAGCATTAAAAATATCATTGGGATTCCACAGGGTACTCATTGCCCAATTAACGCGAAATCGCCCGGCTTTTAACTGCCAATCTGAATTAATATCCCAAGTGACGTTAGCACGATCAAACTGGCTATTACCTAACCAGCTGCCGCTATCGAGCCAATTATGGGATAAATCAAAATAGCCTGGGTCTGCTTCAATCACTTGGCTAAACCCAGGCAAGTTGGCGCTATCACCATAAAACAATCGATTACGCATGCCGACATTGATTCTTAAATTGCTATCAAACCGATACTCAAAATTAAAACGCTGATGCAGTAAATGATCCACTAGGCTCGGGACCCCATTGGGGTTTTGACTGCTGAGACTGTAATGCACATAACCAGTTAGATCCCACGCTTTTGTCGGCGTCATGCCCGGGATGTCACTAGCACTCACCCAAGGGCAGAACCCCAAAAATCCTACAAAAGTTAACAGCCTATAGCGGCGATAACGAGCAGCTATCACTGACATTTGTCCTGTGTTAACTGACCATCTTCAAACACTATGACTCGTTTTGCTCGTTTGATAACCCGCTGATCATGGGTTGAAAATATGAAGGTTGTTCCCTCTGTTTCATTGAGATGCTGCATAATATCGAGCAATTCGGCGGTGCTTTTGGCATCTAAATTTGCCGTTGGTTCATCAGCCATCACAAACCGAGGCCGCGGCGCCAACGCTCTGGCAACGGCAACCCGCTGTTGCTGGCCACCAGATAACTTTGCAGGCACTTTATGTAGTTGTTCACCCAGCCCCACTTTTTGCAATAATTCAACGGCTCTGTCGCGACTTTGTTGCCCATTAACGCCCTGCAGTTGCATGACAAACTCGACATTCTCTAAGGCGGTTAATACGGGTAACAGGCTGTAGTCTTGAAAAATAAATCCGACATGGTCACGCCGAAAACCAATCAACTGCTGCTCGTTAAGCTCAGCGATATCCTTACCATCAATCAAGACTTTGCCACTAGTGGGATGATCTAAACCACCAATTAAATTCAACAAGGTGGTTTTTCCTGAACCCGAAGGCCCCATCACCGCAACGAACTCACCCGAACGCACTTCAAGGTCAACATGTTGCACCGCGTGCACTGGGAATTCACTGCCAGCATGATAGGTCTTAGTTAATTGGCTTGTTACTATACTCATCGGTTGTCCTTTATTTGCTACCAGGCTAATGCTTTTCAGCCATGGCTTGTACCGGCCGCTGGGTTAATATTTGCCAAGCGGGGTAAACCGCCGCTAATGCACTGACCAACACCACCGTCATAAACACCCATTGGTAGGTGCTAAGTGACACCTGCGGATACAAAGTCGTATCAACCCCAAAGGCAGCCAAGCCTTGAGACATGCTACCAAGGGGAATGCCTGTCACCTGTAAGATGGCAATAACTACACTACTGATAACAATTCCCAGTAATGCCCCTACTATCCCAAGCAAAGTGGACTCCAACACGATCAACGCAAAAATCTGTTTTTTCACCATGCCAATGGCCATCAGCACGCCAAATTCGCGGGTACGCTCAAATACCGCCATTAACATGATGTTGACGATACCAAACCCCATAGCACTGACAAAAATAATTAATACCACCGCATTACTGGTCGCCATTTGCCCCATGAGCGTGGCGAGCATAGGCTGAATTTGCTGCCAGTCTCTAATCACATTATCAGTAGCACTCACCGCCTGCAGTTGTGACTTCACCTGCGCCACAGCGGTAGAATCGATATTATCTTCAATTGTCAGCAGTACCGCGATTTGGTGAAAACCACTAATTCCGGCTGCCTGTTGTAAATCGCTATCTCGCACATATACATGTCCGTCATCAAAGTCGCTAGACGGTGACTGGAATGTCCCCGCCACACGAAAAGCCGCACCAGTGACATCCTTATTGGCATTGGTAAACGTGATAATGAGTTTTGACCCTACCCGAGCATTCAAACGCTTAGCGGTTTTGGTGGAAATCACCATAGGTTTTCGCGCACTATCATCGAGCCATGCTCCATCAATAATATGACGCTCAACGGGGCTAATATCGGCCTCATGTTGCGGGTTTACTCCGACTATTTTGACCCCGCGGCTAGCTCTAGCCGAGGCCACCATGCCATCAATCACCACGCGTTTAGAATAGGCATGCAGCGAAGGGAGTTGCTTGAGCGCATCAACAATCGGCTCAGGGTTAATCACTTGATGATCAATATCAGCTTCGTCAACATATGCGCGCTGACTGATCTGAATATGGCTGGTTTGCCAGCTGATGGCGTTATCAATCATATTGGCATACATGCCAGTCATAAACCCCATCATGCTCACCACGCCCATAAGCCCAAACACCATACACGCTAACATGATGCTGGTGCGTAGGCGGTTACGCCAAAGGTTACGCCATGCCAACTTACCAACTAACCCCGCATTTGCTGGGCCGCGCAGGGGCATATGACTTTGGCGATTGCCATCATTAGCCATGGGCACCTCCTTTTAAGCCTGCGACCACATCAAGTCGATAGGCACGCCAAAGGGGATACAACAAACAAAGCAGCATCAACACCATCGCTACCAGCAACTGCTCTAACACCAGTGAGGCGGAAACTTGCATGGGTACAATCGGCTCCCAGCCCATATCTAACATCATCTGAGCCGTGTCACCGGTGAGCTCAATAGGATGAATATAGAAATAGCCAATCACCGGCGCGGCAACCATTAAACCTATCATCATGCCAAGTATCGCTATCAAGCCCGACTCAATGGCAATTAACTTAAGCAGCTTAATCCGCGACATCCCGGTGGCGACCATCACCGCAAACTCTCGCTGGCGCTCAAGTGTCATCATCAAAATAGTGGCAAACAGCGCAAAGCCGACAATGCCGTAGAGTAGGTACATCATGAACACGCCACCGGCTTTATCCATAGCAATTTGTTGTGCCATATCGGGCGACATCTGCATCCAATCTCTCACATTCACCGCTTGCTTGGCATAAACGTGCTCAAGTTGCTGTTTCACCCTGCTCACCTGTTCGATATTGGCGGTATGCAACACCCAAGCACTAACCTGCTCGCCGGTTGAATATAACTGCTGGGCACTTGCTAGGGGTAAGTAAACCAACGCTTTGTCTAGCTGAGGTAATGGAAACTTCACAATGCCCTTAATGATGTAAAGTCCGGCTGCGGTTTGGCCGCGGTAGCCTTGTCCGTATAATACCAACTCATCGCCAAGGCCGACGCCCAGCCAGTCAGCTAACCCCTGACCCACCATGACGCCATCATCATTATCACTGAGTAATTGCCCCGCCACTACTTTGCTACCAATGCCTGAATAGCTGTCTTCTAAACTGGGCACCGCGCCAATCACCATCACCCCTTTAGATTTATCTCCAGCCGCTGCTAGCGCAAAGGATTCGATTCTTGGCAGCAGATATTCGATTTCAGTTAGCGTTTTAGCAGGCGCAATAAAATCAGCTTTAGCGGGTAATAAATCTTCAATACTTTGGCTATCGGCAAACTCAGGTGATTGTAGCTGCAGTAATCCGGTGGAAAAGCGCGCACTGTTGTCGATATTACTTTGATAAGCACCCTCTTGCATGCTACGCATAAACAGCGATAAAAATACCGCCAACGCTATCGCACAAGCTGTGATCAGTGTTCGCCGTTTTTGCCGCCAGAGGTTTCGCCACCCCAGTTTCAGCAACATCATTAACGACTCCTTAGTCTCTTAGCGCGCGCATTTTTTGCTGCGAGAAAAAACCGTCGTCGATATCAAAATCAAATTGTGCTTGATGGGTGATTAACTCGGTTCTCTGCCCGGGTTTATCTGCCGGCGTCATGGTCATTTTGGTGGCTAACATTCGCCCGCCCATCATCTGCACATCAGCGGTTTCCATGGTATTCACCAACTCATCAAACTCATCATAAAACTCGACTCGGCGTTGCAAATAGGTCTCTGTAGAAATCCATAGTCTTACTTTGCTCCACACCACAGGAGCATCCGCTTTAGCAATAGCATCAATCACATAAGTGATATCTCCCGCCAAATCAGCCTGTTTAATCATCTGATGGTCATAGTCAACCACGATGGAGGACTGATTAATCAAATCATCATTGGTGAAATCTGAGCCCATCCACGATTGACTCAACATCGATGGCGCGATTTTTATTACTCGCTCAATGGAGGGGATCCAATTCCACATCTCTTTATCGCGCTTTAGCGACGCACTGCCCTTGTCTTTTGCGGGCGCGGTGACTAATACCAATGACAAATTTTGCCCTTTGGTCCAACTTTTCATCCGCATCGATCGCTGCCAATCGGGACGCACAATATTCATGGTCGCTTCGGTGAAGCTCGACTTACCGCGCATCTGTTTGTCAGATTTGGCAACAATGTCGCTGGCGCTTTCAGCGGCCAGTGCATTGCTAACGAAACTTGCGCTGAACACCACCGCAGCGGCAACAGGTCGACCTAGAAGTGGCAATAGCTGTTGCACTAGCTTTGGCATGAACTGTAGCAGAGAACCTAGTGATAATGACCACGGTAAATTGAAACAATGTCGCATGTCGGCTCCTTGGTTGCCGTTAACCATCGAACACGGTTTATTGGTGAGAAAATCCTTTTTTATGACTATAAATTATTGAGTTGAAGAAATGAATAACTTGTCAGTTGGGATACGCGAATTTTGCGGCTCATTGCCTGATGGTGGGTTTTCGTTTGCCCACGAGAAAATCATAGTAGCTAATAAATAGTGGCTAATTAATAGTGGCCAATTAATAGTGACCTATATAATGGCCAAGGTGGTTTATGTCGCAAACGTGATATTGGCTAGCTCAGCTAATGGACAATATTGGCTGCAAGTCGCTAAAATGCCTGTTCGCGGCTGCACATAACATTCAATCAACTTTAGAGAAAATACGATGATTGTAGAAAATGTGCTTCCTGAAAATTACGCTGAACTGCTTAATGTTTGGGAAAACTCAGTCCGAGCGACACATGACTTCATAACAGAAGAAGATATTGCGTTTTTTAAACCCATTATTATTGAGCAGGCTTTTCCGGCCGTTACCTTGAAGTGCGTTAAAAATGCCACAGGTTCAATTTTAGGCTTTGTGGGTACTCATGATGCCAAGATTGAAATGCTGTTCATTTTAAACAGCGCCAGAGGTCAAGGTGTAGGTAAAGTGCTACTGCAATACGCTATCAAAGAGTTAGGTGCGACCAAGGTAGACGTTAACGAACAAAATCCACAAGCGGTTGGTTTTTACCAGCATATGGGGTTTAAAGTCGTTTCACGCTCACCACTGGATGATATGGGAAAACCCTTTCCAATTCTGCATATGACGCTTTAAAAGCTCGGTTTGTCGTCACCATTTTGTCAGAAGAAACGCCCAAAGCTAATAACTTTGGGCGTTTCCGTTTAATTAAGGCATACGGGGTATTTTATAAACCGCCCTCAGCGGGAGATGTGCTGATGTTGCTTCGGCTCGCTGTAAATATATCCCTATACGCTCTACGACCACGTCCTGTGGTCGAAGGCCTCAGCCACATCAGCACTATATTTATAGTTTCGGTAATTCAGCCTTAATTGGCTCCGCTCCACTTCCGTACTCAGGTTTAAACAAGTATTGTGTAGCTCTTAGTAAGGCATTAGCGAACCAAGAGAGGCTGTCGTTATGTTTAAAGTTATTGGCAATACAGAAATCAAAGCTAAACATAAAGCGACCTGTCACTGTGGCGCGGTTGAGTTGGAACTGAGTTTACCTAATGGCGTGGAGGATCCTAGGCGTTGTAATTGCTCAATATGTCGCAGAAAAGGGGCCATTGTTGGATCTGTAAAATTAAGTGACTTGCGCATTGTTAAGGGGGAAGACGTATTGAAACTGTATCAATTCAATACCAATACTGCGCGCCACTATTTTTGCGGTAACTGCGGTATTTATACTCATCATCAGCGCCGTTCAAACCCCGATCTCTATGGTTTTAATATTGGCTGTCTTGAAGGGGTAAACCCTTTCGATTTAGGTGATATCGCTACGGTCGACGGAATACACCACCCGGCTGACAGGTAGCAGACATGTCAAAACGTTACACTGTCTAGCTGGATTCGGGATCAATCCCTGCCCCTAAATAAGCAGAAGATGGTTTACCTTATTCGGACTTTATTTATGGTTCCGCTTTATTGGGGCGTGTGCATGCTATCAGGCTTTTTATTGAACCATTAACTCCCCCTGTGCACAGGTTTGCGTTTACGTTATGGTACTCACCAACCTCTGCATTTAACCTAACAAAACGAATATAGAAAAATGCGATTAATCTACGTAATGGACCCTATGTGTGGCTGGTGCTATGGTTTTCAGCCAGAATTAGAAAAATTTCTAACACATTACCCTTCGGCAAACATTGAGTGGGTCATGGGTGGCTTAGCCCCAGACACGACTGAGCCTATGGATAACACGCTAAAACAGACCATCGCTAGCTATTGGTATCAGATTGAAAAACGCGCCCAAGTTAAGTTTAACCATGATTTTTGGCAATTAAACACCCCTTACCGTTCAACCTATCTGGCTTGCCGCGCTGTCATTAGTGCTGAAAAACTTATCGAACACGGCTCACATAAGATGGTTAAGGCTATCCAATCCGCCTATTACTTGGAAGCTAAAAACCCCTCTTTAGAAGCTACTTTAGTGGATTGTGCCAGCTCAATTGGCATCGATGCTAATCAGTTTTTAGCTGTTCTCAAATCAGCGAATACTGAACAACAATTTAAGCAACACCTTTCGCTCGCGCGCCAGTTACAAGTGACAGGGTTTCCTGCGCTATTTTTTATTGATGAAGCTAACCACGCATATCCAATAACACTAGGTTTTTGCTCACACGAGGATTTACAGCAAGGTTTAAACCAACTGCTGTAATAACCCAAAGCACGTTATTTGGCATACTATCTCGTTAGAAAGCAACCTTGAAGTTCTGATAAAATGCTACTGTTATATCAATCGGCATAAGGATACGCCGAACTTAAGCCAGTTTGTTTGCTATTGAGAACGCTGTTTACATTTTGATAACAGATGTAAAGACGTTATGATCAGTCATTACTGAAATACAACTAGATAGGCCACCCATGCATACAGGACGTTTGCTAACCCTCAGTACCCTTTTGCTACTCAGCGCATGTTCAGATAGTGACAACAACGACACAGTAACCCCAGCAGAACCCACCCAAGCAGAAATTGAAGCACAAGTAACAGCTGATTTACGCCAACTCATTGCCCCTCTGCAGCTCAGTGGCGATCCTAGTGCAGGGCGAGATTTACCCAGCATTGATCAGCCATTAGCCCAACTAGGGATGCAGTTGTTTTACTCCAAAGCCCTAAGTGGTGAAATGGATACTGCTTGTGTATCTTGCCATCATCCATTGCTTGGCGGTGGCGATAACCTCGCCTTATCTATTGGCGTAGAAGCGGTGGATCCTGACCATCTTGGTCTGGGCCGAGCTCACAGCAGCAGTGGCACCCAACACGATGGTGGCCCAACCGTACCACGAAATGCCCCCACCACCTTCAATATCGCATTGTGGGATCGCAGTATTTTCCATGATGGTCGCCTAGAAAGTCTTGAAGCCACCGCTGGAATGAATGGTTCTGGCGACACCATTATCAGCCCAGACTCTGCAAATCGCAGTAGTGCCGATCCCCATGCTAGCTCTCTCACGGCCACGCAAGCTCGGTTCCCAGTTACCTCAGCACAAGAGATGAAAGGCCATAACCTTGGCAATCTAGACAATGCCGGGATCCGTCAGCACCTAGTTGCTAGGCTAAAAGGCGAGACCAATGAACTGACAAATAACCAATGGTTAGCGGCATTCAGGACGGGTTACCAGCAACCAAACGCCAATGCCGATAGCTTGATCACCCAAGCCAATCTATTTAACGCAATCGCCGAATTTGAGCGCAGCCAAACCTTTACTCAAACCGCCTGGAAAGCCTTTGTTGAGGGTGACGATAGCGCATTAAGTCTAACGGAAAAACGTGGCGCACAACTGTTTTTTACCGACATTGAAAATGGTGGTGCAAACTGCGTCCAATGCCATAGCGGCGACTTTTTCAGTGATGAGCTTTTTCACAACATTGCCATGCCGCAAATTGGTCGAGGTAAAGGTGATGGTGTCACTGGCACCAATGATTTTGGCCGCTTCCGTACCACCCAAAATGAAGCCGACCGATTTGCCTTTAGAACCCCTTCTCTCATCAATGTCGCCTTCACGGGTCCCTACGGTCACAGCGGCGCTTTTGTATCCTTAGTTGAAGTGATTAAGCACCACCTAGATGTTAATAGCTCAGTTGCCAACTACGCCAATGGCGGCCAAGTTTATCAAATGAATGTGCAGCAACAAGATATGCAGCAAAATACCCAAGCGGCATTAGATAAACTCAATAACGATCGTAATGATCCTAACAAACAAGTACTGCAAGATGTGGCATTAAGTGATGAGCAAATTACTCAGCTCAGCGCATTTTTAACAAGTTTATCCGATGAGTGCGTCGCGCAAGTGAATGACAGCGAATGTTTATCACAGTGGATACCAAACGACGACTTGCCAGACCCAGACGGCCTGCGCTTACACGCTACCTTTCAATAAGCACTCAGCCAGCTAATCCCGCCACTGCAAGCTCATTTTGCAGTGGCTTCAACACGCCTGGCTAAATCTGCTCATTGATAGCAAGCAGTGGTATTAGTTGCTTACCTTTAAACGCTGATTTTCTACGGCTTGAATTTAAACACTAGACAAATAGCGCCAAGCAGCCTAATGCTGCCAAGGCCAACATAAAGTGTGGCATAAACTTAGGCTGGTAACTGGCGGTGAGTATCACCAATAAGCCGGCACAAGACAAAATACCAACAAAAAATATACTGCCGTATGCCCAGCCAAATTGCTGCACATTCAAGCCAAAACAGATGAGCATCATTAGCCAGCCAAACCAATACAAACCATGGCTTTGCAGCGAACTAGGCGAGCGATTAAAACTCGCCCTAAAATGGCCGAACATCGCTAATGCCATACAGCCTAAGGCTAAATAGCCAAAACAAAGCAGTGAGACACTGGTCGCTGTCACCAATACCGAACCTGTCATGATACCTCCTCGGTTTTCGCTGTTTGCCCTAGCGAATTAGTTGCCCTATTTGGTCGGCGCAATGTTCGACGAGTTTGCGACTGAGGCAACTTAAGCCGAGCCGCAGCAAACCACAGCCCAATGCCAAATATCACGCACATAAGATCGAATCCAACTAAGGTCCACTGCTGCGACAATAGGTTATCAAGCAGATGTTGAGCAGAGGTTAAGCCGTTAAGCACAGGAATCGCCATCAATGCCAGCGCAGATAATTTCAGCACGGCACGCCAGCATTGACGGTCACGGCGATATACGGCCAATAAAGCCACTGCTGCTAATGCAATGAAAAAGCAATTTATCTCCCACTGCGCCCTGTTTGCCAAAGCGCTTGGCAACAATCTGTTGGCATAAAAGAATGCGCAAGTCGCCAATGGTAAGCCGGCAATAAAAGTTAAGTTGAGCCCTTCAACAATCCGCAGCCCCAAGCTGGGCTTTTGTCCCGACTTAATGGCTTTTTGTTGCTTTTGACGAATTTTAATTGCCCATAAAAGCGTGCCAGTAGCGATCATGGCACACCCCATAAGCCCACAAACAAAGAACAAAATCCGCAGCACAGGTTCGGCAAAGCGCGCCGTATGCAACGCCATTAATGTGTCATGGGTTTGCTTAGCGCCTGAGCTTGCATACTGCTCAGCATTTAATAGCTCCCCTGTTACCGCACTAAACGTTAGCGGGATTCGCTGATCTGTCACCTGTTGCTGGGTATTTTGATAAAAACTCACTTGGCTGTTTTTATCCCCCAAATTGCTCACCACAATGCTTTTAAGCGGCACATCGCCCCAAAGTGACGTGACCTGCGGCAATAAACTACTAAGCGCAACCACCTGCGCTTCACTTCCAACTGGTTTAGCACTCACTCGGTGGGGTTTGAAGTCTGCTCTAAATTCGCGACTATCTCCATCATAAGCGGTCATTACCCCCCATGGCATGTACATCATCATCAAGGTGATAAGCCCGGTATAAGTGATCATTAAATGATATGGCAGCGCTAACACAGAACTAACGTTGTGGGCGTCTAAC
The DNA here is from genome assembly GCF_043643685.1 of Shewanella waksmanii. Classification (GTDB taxonomy): domain Bacteria; phylum Pseudomonadota; class Gammaproteobacteria; order Enterobacterales; family Shewanellaceae; genus Shewanella; species Shewanella waksmanii_A. Next base: position 505,231 of record NZ_JBHZSN010000001.1, on the reverse strand, counting down.
CATGAGCGACTGCCCTTGCTTGGCCTGAAACTGAAAAAGTCCTTAAATATGCGTTTATGTATCACTATGCCGCTAATAATTGCTAGCAGCATAAACATGGTACAAAAACCCACAATCCAGCGAGCAAATTTTGCTGGCATGTAATGTATGTCAAAGTGCAATCGATAGAAAAAGTGGCCACCACGTGATTCACGAACATCCGTGACCACGCCCTCGCCATCGGCTTTTACAATATGCTGAACAAACTTGCCTCGCCGCTTACCCTCCTCAGGTTGTGTTTGCCAACCAAAGGACAAATAGGGTTTGCGTTCGGTCGGGAAGTAAACCCGCCAATCTTTGGCATCTGGCGCAGTTTCAAACAGGTATTGCTGAGCTTGATCGACTTGCTGCACAAGCTTTTGCGCTTGATAAGGCTGGATAACATCCTGATGCACCTCTGGCTGAGTCCACAGTGAGATTTCATAGCGGTAGTAGCTTAATGTCCCAGCAAAGAATACCAACAGTAATACCCAACACACTAACAATCCAACCCAGGTATGAAGCCAGGTCATAGTGCGAAAAAAATTCTCTTTCATTGCTTAGCCCAATAACAAAATCAGCACATAAAACCCTGCACTCACGGCGAGTAGATCGCGCCATGCTTGCCAACTGGTTTTGACACTAAAGCTCCACAGCGCAGCGCCAGCATAAATAGCAAAAGACAACATGGTTGCCACCAGTACGTTGTCAACAGGAGAAAGCGGCAGCATTAACGCTAACAAACCAACACTGTTTGCCGCTAAAAGATAACCGCCAAAGATAGCGGCGGTTGCACGCAAGAAAACAGTAGAACTTGGCCTATTCAACAATAGCTGCCATTTTGATTGAGTCACTAACACGGTCAATTCATTCCCAACTACAAACAAAGCAATGATACAAGGATGATGAATTGGCGATTCTACAGTAATAATTGTTATTGAGAATGGTTTTTATTTAACTTTAAATTGTAAAGATTATCAAAGAGGTAAAATTTGTGACACGGGTAACATTAATTAGCTACATTTGCCGAGTTAAGCATGGTGATCAGCAGCCTGCACAGTAATTGCACTGGCTATACAGACTGCTGATACGTCGACGCTTTAAAACTCGAGTGTTTCGCCATCTTGCGGGATAAGCACTTTTTGCAGTAATCCACGTTGTTGTAAATACTGTTTAAGGGCTGGGCGATCTATCGGACAGTGATTCAAGGCCTCCATATGGTTGGCAACGACTTTACCCGGAGACAGCTCGATAAATTTAATCACCTCATCACTGGGCATTAATAAAGGCTGACCAACGTCCATCTGCGCCTGACCTGCAGCGACCACGGTAATATCAGGTTTCAACTCGGTTAACGCTCGCTCTACATCGGCAGTGAGCACCGTATCCCCACTAATATATAGTGTTGGTTCATTAGGTAGGGCCAGATAGAAACCACTACCATTGGCCATCACCTTGTGGATCCAGCCATGACCATGTTGCGCTGGTACTGCGGTGATTTTCCCCCCCAAGAAGTCCACGGTTTGCCAATCTTCAACACCATGGGACACCGTTATGCCGATCCGTTGCAAATAAGCCTGATCTTTTTTCGGCGTTGCCACCGCAATATTCCGCGTTTGCAGCAACTTCTCTCCCGCAGCATCGAGGTGGTCGGTATGTTGTAGTGCCCGTATTCCCATTGTTTGACTATGGGTAACAATGCCATGAGTCACCTTACTCAATAGTGCATCGGCATTATCAGGCAAACTGACCAACGGATTACGTTGACGTTCAAAACGTAAAAACGAAAATGGCGGCAGACTGCCACGCTGACCCAGCATAGGGTCAACAATGATAAAATGGTCACCTGACTCTATGATCATGGTGGCGTTTCTAAGGTGATGTATTTTCATGAGGCTATCTACTTAGTTAAAAACACGCTGGGCGTATTGATTTTTCGCGGTTAAACATGATTTGTCGCCTAGCATGCTAAGTAAAAATCAGCTCAAAAGGTCAACGGCTCCTAGTATGCAATGCAGACAAATTATGCAAAACTGTCCCTAAGGACAACTAACGCTCAAATCAGGCCAAATGCATTCATCTAAGGTTTATCATGTCGCCATTGTTGCTTTTGAAGGCATCAGCGCTTTTCACTTGTCTGTTCCCTGCATGGTGTTTCAAGATGCATTTGTAGAACAAAAACCTAGATTTAAGCTGTCCCTATGCAGTATAGACAGTGTGGATTTACATTCCATTTCTGGTTTTGGCCTACACATTAGCGACGATAGCCTAACAGCACTTGATCAAGCCGATATCATTATTGTTCCCAGTTGGCCTAATGCTTTGCCCACACCGCCACAACACTTGATTGACAGCTTAATCAAAGCCCATCAGCGCGGAGCACTATTAGTGGGGTTATGCTTAGGGGCATTTGTTATTGCCCATACAGGACTGTTAGATGGCAAAGCGGCCACCACACACTGGGCGTTATGCCAACGTTTTAGTCAACAATTTCCTGCTATAAATATCGATAGCCAACCACTATTTATTGACCAGCAGCAGATCATCACTTCAGCTGGAATTGCCGCATCACTCGATTGTTGCTTACATATCGTGCGTAAACTATGCGGCAGCGAACTTGCTGCAGAGCTTGCAAGAGTTATGGTCACGGCGCCCTATCGCTCTGGTGGGCAGCAACAATATATACCGACTCCTATCGCCGAAGCCGCATCGTCAAACAGTGCATTAGCCAAGGTAATGGAGCAGATTGAGCAACAACTTAACCAACCCCATAATCTCGAGAGTGTCGCTAAACGTTGTGCCATGAGCCGGCGAACCTTCACCCGCCATTTTAAAGCAGCCTATGGCTGTACGTTTGGCTATTGGCTGTTGAATCGACGATTAATTTTTTCCCAGCAACTACTGGAGAGTAGTAACTACTCGATTGCTCGGGTCGCAGAGCACGCAGGCTTTGGTTCAGAAAGTGTCTATCGCAAACACTTTAAGGCCGCCTTTGCTCTTTCCCCCAGTCAATGGCGTCAACAATTTACTGGTACTAGCTAACTATAAAGCAAACTGGTCTCTCGCAACTCCAGCTAACAGACACATTAATTAACAATGTTTAATTTTCACCGACATAACCTGTTAGCAAAATCTCCAGAAAGGCGCTAAGCCCTTAACGCCACTGACTTAGTTAGTAGCAATATCAGCAAAAATTTAACAAGCAAAACCTGCTTTAGTGCACACTTGTTCGCTAAAACTGGTCTAAAGAGTATTAAATAAGTCCCAGGAGATTGTATTGCCTGTCATCCTCAGGTAGTCTGCTCAACCACTAGCTACCAATTCAAGACAAAATCGCCAGTTAATAGGGTTTCTGCAGCGCCCAATGACTTAGCTAACGGATTTGTCCCAGAAGATTATTAACGGGTTACCGCTAAACTGATGGAAGAACAAGCTCGTCAACTCAACGCACCACCGTCAGCAAAAACGGATGAGTGTAAGCACAGTGCCAGTCATGCCCGGCACCGCAATGCTACAACGACACCCGAGATGCGCCAGTTTATCCAGCAATCGGATCTGCCTGTGGCGCAATTAGCCAAAGTACTCAATATTAGCGAAGCCACCGTGCGCAAATGGCGCAAGCGCGACTCGATTGACGACAGTCCAACTACCCCCCATCACCTCAATACAACACTCACACCGCTGCAAGAGTATGTGGTTGTCGGCTTACGATTTCAGTTAAAGCTGCCTTTAGACAGGCTGCTACAAGTGACCCAACAGTTCATCAATCCCAATGTTTCCCGTTCAGGTTTAGCACGTTGCCTGAAGCGTTATGGGGTATCGCGTATTGCCGGCATTGAGCCACCCCATGTGCCGGAGCGTTATTTCAATCAACTCCCGATTGCCCAAGGCAGTGATATTGCCACCTATACGCTTAACCCAGAAACATTGGCAAGGACCTTGGCTCTGCCAACAGACGATACCAACAACGTCGTGCAAGTGGCCTCGTTAACGATTCCACCACAGTTAACGGAACAATCCCCCAGCTCAGTGCTATTGGGCATCGACCCAAGCAGTGATTGGATTTATTTAGACATATACCAAGATGGCAATACCCAAGCCACACTACGTTATATCGCCTATGTCCTTCGACATGGGCCTTTTCATTTAAGGAAGTTGCTGGTTCGCAACTACCACACTTTTTTGCAGCGCTTTCCTGGAGCTCAGTTAACACAGGGCCTCCAACCGAAACCCGCTGACACTAACAACAAGACACCCGATGAGCGGGTATCCACTGGAGACTCATAATGAGCCAGACCTCTAAACCTTCAAAATCATCAGCAAAAAAGTCTGCCCCTAAGTCGGTAGACGCAGTGCAAGATAGCCAAGCTGATTCTCGTTTAAACAAACGCCTAAAAGATATGCCCATTGCAATTGTCGGCATGGCCAGCATCTTTGCTAACTCTCGCTATCTCAATAAATTTTGGGATCTTATTAGCGAAAAAATTGATGCGATCACTGAGTTGCCTGCAAGCCATTGGCAACCAGAAGAGTACTATGATGCTGATAAAAGCATGCCTGATAAAAGTTACTGTAAGCGCGGCGGTTTTTTACCCGATGTCGACTTCAACCCAATGGAATTTGGTTTACCGCCAAATATCCTTGAGCTGACTGACTCATCGCAACTGTTATCGCTTATCGTTGCCAAAGAAGTCCTAGAAGATGCCAATCTGCCAGCAGATTATGACCGAGATAAAATCGGTATCACACTGGGTGTTGGTGGCGGCCAGAAAATTAGCCACAGCCTAACAGCACGTCTGCAATATCCTGTACTAAAAAAAGTGTTTGCTAGCAGCGGTATCAGTGACGAAGACAGCGAAATGCTGATCAAAAAGTTCCAAGATCAGTACATCCATTGGGAAGAGAACTCTTTCCCAGGTTCACTGGGTAACGTGATTGCGGGCCGTATTGCTAACCGTTTTGACTTTGGCGGCATGAACTGCGTGGTCGATGCCGCTTGCGCAGGCTCATTAGCAGCAATGCGCATGGCGCTAAGCGAGTTGGTTGAAGGTCGCTCTGAAATGATGATCACGGGTGGTGTGTGTACCGATAACTCACCTTCTATGTACATGAGCTTCTCAAAAACACCAGCGTTTACAACCAATGACACTATTCAACCATTTGATGTCGACTCTAAAGGCATGATGATTGGTGAAGGCATCGGTATGATTGCCCTCAAGCGTCTAGAAGATGCCGAGCGCGATGGCGACAGAATCTATTCTGTGATTAAAGGTATCGGCTCATCATCGGACGGTAAGTTTAAATCCATTTACGCGCCGCGCCCATCTGGCCAAGCAAAAGCCCTTAACCGGGCCTATGAAGATGCGGGATTTGCACCGCATACCCTTGGATTGATTGAAGCCCACGGCACAGGCACCGCTGCCGGTGATGCGGCTGAGTTCGCCGGTCTTTGCTCGGTGTTTGAACAAGACTGTGATGATAAACAACACATCGCTTTAGGCTCGGTTAAATCGCAAATTGGCCACACTAAATCAACCGCAGGTACCGCCGGATTAATTAAAGCGGCATTGGCGCTGCATCATAAAGTGCTGCCACCAACCATTAATGTCAGCCAGCCTAGCCCGAAACTTGATATTGAGAATTCGCCATTTTATCTCAACACTGAAACTCGCCCTTGGCTACCGCGTGTTGATGGTACGCCACGTCGTGCCGGCATTAGCTCATTTGGTTTTGGTGGCACAAACTTCCACTTTGTATTGGAAGAGTATCAAGCTGAACATAGCCGTGACGATGCAGATAAAGCAAAATATCGCCAGCGTCAGGTAGCTCAAAGCTTCCTAATCAGTGCTGGTAGCAAAGCTGAGCTAATCACAGAACTGACTAAGTTAAACCAACAAGCAGCGCAAGCTGATTTCATTATCAAAGACAGTGCCGCTAATTATGCCGTCAAGGCAATAGAGGCAACCGCAGCACGTATCGGTATTGTTGCTGAAGATGCTGCTAGCCTGCAAAATCAGCTAACCCAAGCAATTAGTAAGCTACAAAGCAGCGAAGAGACAAGTTGGCAGTTACCAAGCGGCACCAGCTATCGTGATAGTGCCCTAGTCAACGACCAAGTCAAAGTCGCAGCCCTATTTGCAGGTCAAGGTTCGCAATACCTAAATATGGGACGCGAGCTAGCTTGTTACTACCCAGAAATGCGTCAGCAATGGGTCAGCGCCGACAAAGTATTTGCCAGCAATGATAAAACTCCGCTTTCGCAAATCGTTTATCCAAAGCCGGTATTTAACAAACAAGATGTTAAAGCCCAAGAAAGTGTACTGACCAATACCGCCAATGCCCAAAGCGCAATTGGTGCTATGTCTATGGGGCAATATGCGCTATTCAGTGCAGCTGGCTTTAATGCCGATATGGTCGCTGGTCACAGCTTTGGTGAACTGAGCGCTTTATGTGCCGCTGGTGTCATTAGCGAGCAAGATTACTACAAGTTAGCCTTTGCCCGTGGTGACGCCATGGCAACAAAAGCTGAACCTAAAGCTGGCGAATCTAAAGCTGATAGCGGCGCCATGTACGCCATCATCACCAAAACCGATGATGACCTTGCGACCCTAGAAGCAACGATTGCAAAATTCGATGGTGTGAAAGTTGCCAACTACAACGCGCCAACACAATCTGTTATCGCAGGTCCTACCGCCTCAACCGCAGAAGCGGCGAAAGCGTTAGCAGAACTAGGTTATAAAGCCATTAATCTGCCAGTATCTGGTGCGTTCCATACCGAGTTAGTCGGTCATGCCCAAGCGCCATTTGCCAAAGCCATCGACGCTGCTAAGTTCACTAAGCCAAGCCGCACTCTTTATTCAAATGCCACGGGTAAAGCCTATGAAAATAGTGGTGCAAAAATTAAAACAGCGTTCAAGAAACACATGTTGCAATCGGTCCGCTTTACCGACCAGTTAGCAGCAATGTATGACGCTGGTGCCCGTGTATTTGTTGAATTTGGCCCTAAGAACATTCTACAAAAATTGGTACAAGGCACCTTAGCCAACAAAGGCGAAGAAATTTGTGCCATTGCGGTTAACACCAACCCGAAAGCGGATAGCGACGTTCAACTTAAGCAAGCTGCATTGCAACTTGCTGTTGCAGGGGTAAGCCTAGACAGTATCGATCCATATCAGGCCGATATTGCCGCGCCAGCCAAAGCATCACCAATGAATATCACCCTAAATGCGGTGAACTACATTAGTCCTGCCACACGCAAGAAGATGCAAGACTCGCTAAACCAAGGCCAAATTTCTAGCACGATTGTTGTTGAAGAAAAGATCGTAGAAAAAGTGGTAGAGAAAGTTGTTGAAGTAGAAAAAATCGTTGAAGTACCAACGGTTGTGGAAAAAGTTATCGAAGTGGCTGCACCGCATCAAGATGCTGCTCAGTCTGTTAATCATCCCATCAATGAGAGTGCCGTATCTGTGTCTCAAGATAAAAAACCAAACGTTGGTGTATCAACCGATGCGCTATCGCAATTCTTTGCAGCACAACAACAAGCTGCGCAGCTGCACCAAGACTTCCTACAGATCCCGCAGCAATATGGTGATACCTTCACCACATTGATGGCCGAGCAGACTAAACTGGCTAACAATGGCGTTGCATTACCAGAAAGCCTACAGCGCTCTATGGAGCAATTCCATCAGTTGCAAGCGCAAACTGTGCAGAGCCACACCCAGTTCCTTGAGATGCAAGCTAACAGCAACAATGCAGCACTGGCTGCGCTGTCTGGCGTTCAGGCAGTACATGCTGTTACAGCCCCAGCCATTACAGCGCCAGTGATCAATGCAGCCCCTGCACCACAAGTAGCTAGCACTGTGCCTGTAACAACAGCGCCAGTATCGGCGGCTCCTGTAACTGCTTCAGCAGTTCAAGCACCAGCAGCGCAAACTCAAGCCCCTGCCGCACCGGTACCAACAGCCACACCAGCGCCGATGGCAGCTAAAACCGTCGCAGAGCCTCAAGTGACTCCTGTTGCACCTGTAGCTCCTGTTGCGCAAGCAATGTCGGCACCCGCGGCTCCTGCAACAGCGAGCTTAAATGCCGATCAAGTTCAAGCTACCATGATGGCAGTTGTCGCAGAAAAAACCGGTTACCCAACGGAAATGCTTGAACTTGAAATGGATATGGAAGCCGATTTAGGTATCGATTCTATCAAGCGCGTTGAGATCTTAGGTACGGTACAAGATGAGCTACCTAGCTTGCCAGAACTGAGCCCAGAAGATTTAGCCGAGTGTCGTACCCTAGGCGAAATCGTCACTTACATGAACAGCAAACTGCCAGCTGATAGTGTTGCAGCGGTAGCTTCTGCTGCACAAGTAAGTGCACCTGCAACTGGCGGGTTAGATGCGTCACAAGTACAAGCTACCATGATGAGTGTGGTCGCTGACAAGACGGGTTACCCAACCGAAATGCTTGAGCTTGAGATGGATATGGAAGCCGATTTAGGTATCGATTCTATCAAGCGTGTTGAGATCTTAGGGACGGTACAAGATGAGTTACCCGGTCTGCCGGAGCTTAGCCCAGAAGATTTAGCTGAGTGCCGTACATTGGGCGAAATCGTTGCTTACATGAACAGCAAACTGCCTGCTGGCGGCAACGTGGCTGCTGTGGCTCCTGCGCCACAAAGTGCTGCGCCCGCAGCAACTGGCGGGTTAGATGCGACTCAAGTGCAAGCCACCATGATGAGTGTGGTCGCCGACAAGACCGGTTACCCAACCGAAATGCTTGAGCTTGAAATGGACATGGAAGCCGATTTAGGTATCGACTCGATCAAGCGTGTTGAAATTCTGGGTACAGTGCAAGATGAACTTCCAGGCCTACCTGAGCTAAATCCAGAAGATCTTGCCGAGTGTCGCACCCTAGGTGAAATCGTTGCTTACATGAACAGCAAGCTACCTGCTGGCGGCAGCGTCGCGGCTGTAGCTCCTGCACCACAAAGCGCTGCACCCGCAGCAACTGGCGGGTTAGATGCGACTCAAGTGCAAGCTACCATGATGAGTGTGGTCGCTGACAAAACCGGTTATCCAACTGAAATGCTTGAACTGAGCATGGACATGGAGGCCGATTTAGGCATCGATTCAATCAAACGTGTTGAAATTCTCGGAACAGTACAAGATGAACTTCCAGGCTTACCAGAACTAAACCCAGAAGATCTTGCTGAGTGCCGCACATTGGGCGAAATCGTTGCTTACATGAACAGCAAGTTACCTGCTGGCGGCAACGTCGCAGCAGTGGCTCCTGCGCAACAAAGTGCTGCACCCGCAGCAACTGGCGGACTAGACGCTACTCAAGTACAAGCTACCATGATGAGTGTGGTCGCTGACAAGACCGGTTATCCAACTGAAATGCTTGAACTGAGCATGGACATGGAAGCAGATCTAGGTATTGACTCAATTAAACGAGTTGAAATCTTAGGTACAGTGCAAGATGAGCTACCTGGCCTTCCTGAGCTAAATCCAGAAGATCTCGCCGAATGTCGCACCCTAGGCGAAATCGTTGCTTACATGAACAGCAAACTACCGGCAACAGCCCCTGTTGCAGCAGCGCCTGACGCGACGGCCGCAGTAGCCTCTGCTGACATAGATGCAGCTAAAGTACAGTCCACCATGATGAGTGTGGTTGCTGATAAAACCGGTTATCCAACCGAGATGCTTGAACTGAGCATGGATATGGAAGCCGATTTAGGTATCGATTCAATTAAGCGTGTTGAAATCCTAGGGACAGTGCAAGACGAGCTGCCAGGACTACCTGCACTCAACCCAGAAGATCTTGCCGAGTGTCGTACTCTAGGTGAAATTGTTGATTACATGAACAGCAAACTAGGCAGCGCGCCAACTGCTGTTGCAAAGCCAGCTGCAGCACCAAATCAACCGAGTGTTGAGTTGCCACCCCATGATGAGGTAGCGCTAAAAAAGCTTGATGCGGCGAGCAAAGTAACAGGTTGCTTCGCCGCTAACAGCAGTGTTGTGATCACCGATGATGGTCACAACGCCGGTGTTTTAGCTGAGAAGCTAGTTAAACAGGGACTGCAAGTCGCTGTGGTTCGCTTACCTGAAGGTCAACCGCAATCACCACTAAGCAGTGATGTGGCAAGTTTTCAAGCCAAAACCAGTGACGAAGAAGGGATTAAAATTGTCATAGGCCAAATCGAGCAACAACTGGGCAATATAGCAGGTTTCATTCACCTGCAGCCGGAGTTTAGCTCAGATGAGTCACAGGCAATCAACTTAAACGACGCAAGCTTTGAGCAGGTCAATCAAGCTTTCCTTTGGGCTAAGTTACTACAACCTGCCCTTTGTAAAGACAGTGGCGCACGCCGCAGCTTTATCACCGTCAGTCGCATTGATGGCGGGTTCGGCTACCTAAATGCTGATCTGCTAGCAAATGCAGAGCTAAACCAAGCGGCACTTTCAGGGTTAACCAAAACCCTTAGCCATGAATGGCCTACGGTATTTTGTCGCGCGTTGGATATTGCGCCTAAGCTTGAAGCAGTGCAAATTGCAGATGCTATTGTTGCCGAACTATTTGACCAAAAAGGCGTGGCAGAAGTAGCGATTGCCGCTCAAGGTGAGCAGCTACTGCGTCATACCTTAGTGGCTGATACAGCGGTCAATAAAACCGCAGCAGCTCAGCTAGATAGCGCAGATAAAATACTGGTGACCGGGGGCGCAAAAGGCGTAACCTTTGAATGTGCACTGGCGCTTGCTACGCGCAGTCAATCACACTTCATCTTGGCAGGTCGCAGTGAACACCAAGCCATTCCACAGTGGGCCGCAGGCAAAACAGCCAGCGAGCTAAAACCTGCTGCCATTGCCCATATCATTGCTAGCGGCGAAAAGCCGACACCTAAGCAAGTCGATGCGCTAGTGTGGCCGGTACAAAGTAGTCTAGAAATTAGCCATGCTTTGACTGAGTTTGAAAAGGTCGGTGCGAGCGCAGAATATGTCAGCATGGATGTCACTAACAGCCAAGCTATCAGCCAAGCCCTTGCGGCACTAAAAGGCGTCAGCCAGGCCAGTGATATTACCGGTATCATTCACGGTGCTGGGGTACTGGCAGACAAACATATTCAAGATAAAACCTCTGCCGAGCTTGCTCGCGTTTATGGCACAAAAGTCAATGGTTTAAAAGCGTTACTGGCTGCGATAGAGCCGAGTAACCTCAAGTTGCTAGCGATGTTTAGTTCAGCGGCGGGTTTCTATGGCAATACAGGTCAAAGTGACTATGCCATGTCCAATGACATTCTCAACAAAGCGGCGCTGCAATTTAGTGCTCGTTACCCAGCTAAAGTGATGAGCTTTAACTGGGGTCCTTGGGACGGCGGCATGGTTAATCCAGCATTGAAGAAGATGTTTACCGAACGCGGCGTGTATGTCATTCCGCTAAAAGCTGGTGCTGAACTGTTCGCTAACCAGCTACTTAACGAAACAGGTGTGCAACTGCTTATCGGTACCTCAATGCAAGGTAACAGCAGCAATGAAGCTGGAGAGACTGCTGTAAAAAAGCTTAATGCGGGTGAGGTGCTAAACGCATCGCGCCCGCTTGCGGCTACGTCGGTCACGCGCACACTTGACCTTAAAGCATTGGCATTTATTAATGACCATTGCATAGGTGGCAACCCAGTATTGCCTACCGTGTGCGCGATTCAGTGGATGCGTGAAGCCGCTAGCGAGATGCTAGGTTCACGCGTTTCTGTCCGCGACTATAAGCTGCTCAAGGGCATCGTATTTGATAGCGCTGCACCACAGCAATTGACCTTGGCGTTGACGCCCGGTGATGATGGTCAATCACTACAGGCTTTAATCAGTGCTAATGATCGACCCCAGTATAAAGCTAACTTAGTTGCTGATAAGCAGCCGCTACCATTGGTAAGCAAACTCAGCAAATACACTGGAGTCATCGCTCCAGGGGCGAGCTTGTACCAGGACGGCACCTTGTTCCATGGACCGCGTTTACAAGGCATTAGTGCAATCACCCGCTTTGACGAGCAAGGGTTATCGGCAAATTGCCGTATCACCGATGTCAGTCTCAGTGATTGTGGTGAATTTGCGCCACGCCAGTACCAAGGTGGTAATCAAGTGTTTGCTGAAGACTTGATGTTACAAGCCATGTTGGTATGGGCCCGAATGCAATATGGGGCTGCGAGTTTACCTGGCAGTATTGAACAATTTGATCTGTTTACGCCGCTTAACTTTGGTGATGATGCCGTGATTGAAATGAGTGTCGTTAAGCACAGCCATCGCGCGTTGGTAGCCGATGTCGCCTTGTATCACGCCAACGGTGAACTGAGCGCTAAAATGACGGCGGCGAAAGTCACCATCAGTAAGGGCTTAAATGATGCGTTTATTGCCCATCAACCAGCGAGTGAGGCGACGCGCTAATGGCTAGCTCTCATTATGATTCTAGCGTTAACTCGACAACCAATAAGGTGATGCCTTTGCGCATCGCCTTATTGGCACTGCCTAACGCTTCGCCGTCAGATGCGTTGCTAGAGCAGGTATTACCGGACCTGCATCGCAGCGCAGTTTTTAAGCAGACTATTGAACATACCATCGTTCGCATCAATGTGGATGATTTTGAAGCTAACTTAACCGCGACAATTGAGGCGATTAATCAAGATCAGATAGTGATCTTAACCGCCCAATGTCCGCAGACGAGCAAGCCATTATCATTACTGATGATGCCTGCGCTAAAAGCGGCGCAACTGCGCATTCACCCCCACGCACAACTTGCAGCGATGCAACAAAGTGCCCAAGGACTTGAGCAAGCACAAAATGCCGCGCTACAACAAGCAAAACGCAGCGCGACTGATGTTAGCCGCAGCCAAGATTTCCATGACCTAAACAGCCAAGCTCAATTTGCTGAAGTCTACGGTTTGATTGAGGCGATTGCGTCACGGACTTGGCAGCGTGAGCCCAGTAACCAAGGGGTATCGCTGAGTCCAAAGCAAGCGAAAAGCCATTACTGGTTTACCGAGCACCATCAAGCTCGTGTTGCCACAATAAGCTTTACCGATAAGCAAAATCATGCCGTCAGTTATGTGCTGTCTCAAGCCAGTGGTCAGTTACCGGCAAAATCGTTACTGGGCCTCGAACAACTGTTATTTGTGGTCCAAGGTAATAGTCACACTGAGTTAAGCAGCAGTTTACAGCAGCTCAAGCAGCAAGTTATTGGCGAGCCATTAACACTGCTTGAAGCCATGCAGGCTAATTTACTTGCAGTCAGTGAAGCCACAGCCAAATATCGCGCGGTATTGCAAGCCACATCGGTCACGGCACTACAAGCTGAAATTGATGCATTGATGGCCGCGCTTGAGGGGCAATTTACCGATGACGCTAGCGCGCCTTATCGCACGCCAGCAGGCAGCTATTTTGCAAAGGAGGCCTTAGGCGATACCCAGCATCAAGCACTTGCTTTTGTCTACCCTGGGGTGGGAACAGTTTATGCGGACATGTTCAGTGAGCTGCATCAATACTTTCCAGCCTTATACGCTGAACTTGAGCGAGCTGGTAACCTCAAAGCGATGTTACAAGCCGAGTCAATTTATCACCTCGATTCCAACGTCGCTGCCAAGATGTCACTTGGCGATCTCGCCATTTCTGGGGTGGGCAGTAGTTATATGCTGACCCAACTGTTAACGCAGACGTTTAATATTACCCCAGACTTTGCCTTAGGCTACTCGATGGGTGAAGCGTCTATGTGGGCAAGTTTAGGTGTTTGGCAAAACCCCCATGCATTGATTGCTAAAACACAAACCGATCCGCTATTCACCTCAGCAATTTCGGGGCCGTTAACGGCGGTAAGAGCAGCTTGGCAACTGGATGAGCATGACAGCATCGACTGGAATAGTTTCGTTGTGCGCAGTAACAAAGCAGATATTGCTGCGCTACTACCCAACTATCCGCGTGCTTATCTCGCCATTGTGCAAGGGGATACCTGTGTGATTGCAGGCTGTCAGCAGCAATGTAAAGCATTGCTAAGCGAATTAGGTAAACGGGGCATTGCCGCCAACCGAGTCACGGCAATGCACACGACACCCGCTCTGACTGAGCATGCTAATGTCATCAACTTCTACGATCAGCCACTGTGTGATGATATTGATAACCGAGTCAAATTCATCAGTGCTGCATGTTTAAACAATGCTGATGATCAAGCTGTTAATCAACATCAGTCACTATCCAGTAGTGTGGTAGCCAAATCTATCGCCGATACTTTCTGCCAACCCTTAGACTTTACCGCGCTGATTCATAGTGCCCAACGTCAAGGTGCGCAGCTATTTGTTGAAATTGGTGCAGACAGACAAAACTGCACCTTAATTGACAAAATCGTCAAGCAAGATGGCGCGGATGCCAGTCACTGTTGCACAGTTCCGTTAAATGCCAAAGGTGGCAGTGACGCAACTCATTTACTTAAAGCCTTGGGACAGTTAATCAGTCACCAAGTGCCGATGTCATTACAGCCTTTATTAAACGGCCTAGCCCGTGAAATTGCCCTATGTCGTGAGCAGCTGCTCGCCAGCAATGATAGAGCCAATGACATTACTTTACCGATAGGGGAAGTCTCATGTCGTTAGTAGACAAGTCTTCAGACCAACGTAAAACCAAACAAAACAAAATCGCCATTGTTGGCCTAGCCACGCTCTATCCGGATGCCAAAACACCACAACAGTTTTGGCAAAACCTACTAGATAAGCGTGATTCACGCTCAACGCTCACTGATGAGAAGTTAGGCGCTAACAGTCAAGATTACCAAGGTGTTCAGGGCCAATCGGACCGTTTTTATTGCGATAAAGGCGGTTACATTGAAAACTTTAGCTTTAATGCCGACGGCTATCAGCTAAGTAGCGATACCCTCAATGGACTAGATGATAGTTTTCTTTGGGCACTCGACACCAGCCGTAAAGCGCTGGAAGACGCGGGTGTGACGCTCGATGATAGCCAAACACTGCAGCGCACTGGCGTAATAATGGGTGCGTTAAGCTTCCCAACCGCACGCTCTAACGATCTGTTTCTGCCTATTTACCACAGTGCTGTCGAAAAAGCGTTACAAGATAAGCTAGGTAATAGTGCATTCCAATTAAACCCAACCAATGCCAACTCAGCACGCGCAAAGCAAGGTCAAGCGGTTGATGTCGCCAATGGCGCTATTGCCCATAATACCTCCAAGGTTGTGGCTGATGCTCTGGGTTTAGGCGGCGCGCAGCTTAGCCTAGATGCTGCCTGTGCAAGCTCGGTGTATTCGCTTAAGCTGGCTTGTGATTATCTCACCACAGGTAAAGCCGACGTCATGTTGGCCGGGGCGGTTTCAGGTGCAGATCCCTTCTTCATCAACATGGGCTTTTCAATATTCCATGCTTACCCGGATCACGGTGTTTCAGTTCCGTTTGATGCAGACAGTAAAGGCTTATTTGCAGGTGAAGGCGCAGGGGTATTAGTGCTAAAACGCCTCGATGATGCCCAACGTGATGGCGATAAGATTTATGCCGTCGTCAACGGTGTTGGCTTATCTAATGACGGTAAAGGCCAGTTCGTTCTTAGCCCAAACCCTAAAGGCCAAGTGCGGGCCTTCGAACGCGCCTATGCAGCAAGCGATATTGCGCCTAAGGACATTGAAGTGATCGAATGTCATGCCACCGGAACACCGCTGGGTGACAAGATTGAATTAACTTCAATGGAGCAGTTCTTTGCCGACAAGCTTGAAGGCAACCCAGCACCAATGATTGGCTCAGCTAAATCTAATCTTGGTCACTTGCTGACTGCGGCGGGAATGCCAGGGATCATGAAAATGATTTTCGCCATGCGCGAAGGCGCCCTGCCCCCAAGCATTAACATCAGCGATGCCATCAGTTCACCCAATGGATTATTTGGCAGCCGCACCCTGCCGAATCAGGTGACACCTTGGCCAGTTAAGGTTGATAACCAAGCGCGTCATGCTGGGGTGTCAGTGTTTGGCTTTGGCGGCTGCAATGCGCACCTGCTGTTAGAGTCGTATTGTGCCGATGAAACCTTAGTCGCGACCCCAAAACCAACCACTCCCGCCGCGATGAAAGTCACCGGCCTGGCTGGTCACTTCGGGCCTCTTAGTAGCATCGACCAGCTTGATAGTGCTATCAGTAAGCAAACAAACGGCTTTATCTCGCTTCCAAAACAACGTTGGAAAGGGCTAGAACAACACAGAGAACTGCTCAACCAGTTTGGCTTAGCAGATGCCCCTAAAGGCGCCTATGTAGAAAAATTTGAGCTGGACTTCCTGCGCTTTAAACTGCCACCGAATGAAGATGATCGCCTGATTTCACAGCAATTAATGCTAATGCGGGTCACCGACGAAGCCATTCGCGATGCAAAATTGCAACCGGGACAAACCGTGGCCGTCTTGGTCGCTATGGAAACAGAACTGGAACTGCATCAATTCCGTGGTCGAGTCAATCTACATACCCAGCTGGCACAAAGTTTAGCGGCCATGGGCGTGAGTTTATCTGACAGTGAATACCAAGCACTTGAAGCCATCGCCATGGACAGTGTACTGGATGCAGCCAAGCTTAATCAGTACACCAGTTTTATTGGCAATATCATGGCGTCACGCATTGCATCACTGTGGGATTTCAATGGCCCAGCCTTTACCATTTCTGCTGCTGAGCAGTCGGTAAGCCGCTGTGTCGATGTCGCACAAAACTTGATGTCAGAAGACAATATCGATGCGGTAGTCATTGCTGCGGTAGACCTATCTGCCAGCTTTGAGCAAGTGATATTGAAAAACCATATCGCCCCTGTTGCTGCTGATCCAAGTTCACCACAGCCAGGTAGCTGGAATGTGGGTGAAGGTGCCGGTGCGATGGTGTTAGTCAAACAAGGCAGTGCATTGGCCGAGCGGCAAACCGGTTACGCAACACTTAACGGACTCAGCTTTGGTCACGTCAATGATGCAAACCAGATAAGTGATGACTTGCTATCAATGACTCACACCCATAGCAACCAAATTAAAGTGGCTGAAACCAGCATCGCCCCGGGCAGCTTGGCCTATAGTCCAATTGGCTTAAGTCGCGCCCAACAAACCTGTGCTGAACAGCGTATCGGTCACTGTTTCGCAGCGGCCGGTATGGCGAGTTTATTACATGGTTTACTCAACTTGTCTAAACAGACCGTCACGGCTCAAGATCAGCAACATGCGCTGGTCACCAATATCAGCGAAAATCAGCTGTCGCAATTATTGCTTAGCCAAAACCAGGCGCAACAACAAGCATTGAGCCAACGACTAAGCCAAGAATTGCAATCGGACGCCAAACACCAACTGATTAAACAAGTCCACTTAGGCGGCCGTGATATTTATCAGCATATCGTCGACACGCCCCTTGAGCAGTTGCCAACAATTCAACAAAAACTGGCTCAATCTCAACATTCTAGCGTTAGCAAGCCGCCGCTACGTTTCGTCGCTCGTCAACCGCAAACTCGAAACCAAGCCTCGGCCACATTGCAACCCAACCCGCTATTAGGTACTCCTACGCCAATGACAACAGATACTCTTAAAACAAACCCGACGACAATTAATGTCAGTCAGGGTGATCTCAACGCGTTTCAACAAAACCAACAGCTGACTCAACAGGCACACCAAGCTTTCCTACAAAGCCGCGCCTCAGGTATGAAAGTCGCTGATGCACTGCTAAAGCAGCAACTTGCCCAAGCCACTGGCAGCCAAGCTTTGAATTCAACGCCTGCGCCAGCCGCGAGCGTTGCCGCGCTACCAACATCAACCTTGGCAGAAGTTAAACCGGATCATGCCAACGTGCCGCCCTACACGGCGCCAGTTCCAGCATTGAAACCTTGCATCTGGAATTATGATGACCTCGTTGAATATGCAGAAGGTGATATCGCCAACGTATTTGGCCAAGACTACGCCATTATCGACGGTTACTCTCGTCGCGTACGTCTACCCACCACAGATTACTTGCTAGTATCTCGCGTGACTAAACTTGATGCGACGATGAACGAGTTTAAGCCATGTTCGATGACCACTGAATATGACATTCCAGTGGATGCACCTTACTTGGTTGATGGTCAGATCCCTTGGGCCGTGGCGGTGGAATCTGGTCAGTGCGACTTAATGCTGATCAGCTACTTAGGTGTTGATTTTGAAAACAAGGGTGAGCGCGTCTATCGCCTACTTGATTGTACCCTTACCTTCTTGGGCGATCTGCCTCGTGGCGGCGATACCCTACGTTACGATATTAAGATCAATAACTATGCCCGTAACGGCGATACCTTATTGTTCTTCTTCTCTTACGAGTGTTTTGTGGGCGATAAGATGATCCTGAAAATGGATGGCGGTTGCGCAGGCTTCTTCACCGACGAAGAGCTTGCCGATGGCAAAGGGGTTATCCGCACCGAAGATGAGATCAAGGCGCGTGAAATGGCGACAAAACGGGTGTTCAAGCCACTACTCGACTGCCCTAAAACCCAGTTTAGCTACCCGGAAATCCACCAGCTACTTTCAGCTAACATCGAAGGCTGCTTTGGTCCAAGCCATGCGGGAGCGGCACAACCCTCACTATGCTTTGCCTCAGAAAAGTTCTTAATGATTGAACAGGTGAGCAAAGTTGATCGCCAAGGCGGCGCATGGGGACTTGGTCTGATTGAAGGCCATAAGCAACTTGAGCCCGATCATTGGTACTTCCCATGCCACTTTAAAGGTGACCAAGTCATGGCCGGCTCATTGATGGCCGAAGGCTGTGGCCAACTACTGCAGTTCTACATGCTGCATTTAGGTATGCACACCCATACTAAAAATGGTCGTTTCCAGCCGCTAGAAAACGCCTCGCAAAAAGTGCGTTGCCGCGGTCAGGTTATCCCACAGTCAGCCCAGCTAACTTACCGTATGGAAGTCACAGAAATTGGCTTTAGCCCACGTCCATATGCCAAAGCTAACATCGATATTTTACTTGATGGCAAAGCTGTCGTGGATTTCCAAAACTTAGGGGTAATGATCAAAGAGGAAGATGAGTGTACGCTATACCCACTTCTGCAAAACAGTGAGCAAAAAGCACCAACTGAAACAGCTCAAAAACAATATCAAGGCGCTTCAGTTAACGCGCCACTGATGGCTCAAATCCCTGATTTAAGCAAAACGCCTAACAAAGGCGTGATCCCCATTAAGCATGTGGAAGCCCCTATCACACCGGACTATCCAAACCGAGTGCCAGATACTGTACCGTTTACGCCTTACCATATGTTTGAGTTTGCTACTGGCAATATCGAAAACTGTTTTGGTCCGGAGTTTTCTATCTACCGCGGCATGATCCCACCGCGTACACCTTGTGGTGACTTACAGCTCACCACTCGAGTGATTGAGGTTAATGGCGAACGTGGCGATTTCAAAAACCCGTCTTCTTGTATTGCCGAATATGAAGTGCCAACAGATGCATGGTATTTCGACAAGAATAGCCACCATGCTGTGATGCCTTATTCGGTACTGATGGAAATTTCATTGCAACCAAATGGCTTTATCTCTGGCTACATGGGTACAACCCTAGGGTTCCCAGGCCTTGAGCTGTTTTTCCGTAACCTCGACGGTAGTGGCGAACTACTACGTGATGTAGATCTGCGCGGTAAAACCATTGTCAACGACTCGCGTCTGCTGTCGACTGTGATGGCGGGCACCAATATCATTCAAAGCTTTAGTTTTGAATTGAGTACAGATGGCGAACCTTTCTACCGCGGTACTGCAGTGTTTGGTTATTTCAAAGCCGAAGCACTAAAAGATCAGCTCGGACTGGACAACGGCAAAGTGACTCAACCGTGGCATGTGAAAAATGCGGTGAGCGCCGACCACAAAGTTAATCTGCTAGACAAACATAGCCGTTACTTTACAGCGCCTGCTAACCAGCCACACTATCGTCTTGCTGGTGGTCAACTTAACTTCATCGATAGCGTTGAAATTGTTGAAAAAGGCGGCACAGAGGGCCTAGGCTACCTTTACGCTGAGCGCACCATTGACCCAAGTGATTGGTTCTTCCAGTTCCACTTCCATCAAGATCCGGTTATGCCAGGTTCATTGGGTGTTGAAGCCATTATTGAAACCATGCAGACTTATGCGATTAATCAGGACCTTGGTGCTGGATTTACCAACCCTAAATTTGGTCAAATCCTCTCCAATATTAAATGGAAATACCGTGGCCAAATTAATCCACTTAACAAGCAAATGTCGATGGATGTCAGCATTACCTCAGTAAAAGATGTTGACGGTAAGAAAGTCATCACAGGTAACGCAAGTTTAAGTAAAGATGGCTTACGTATTTATGAAGTGACGGATATTGCTATCTGCATTGAAGAGTCTGTCTAACCCCATTGGCAGCCAAAAGGTCACTTTTGGCTGCATAAAAAATTCGCGCTAGAACGATAAAAATGAAAAGGTTTTGAATATTATGAATTCGACGACAACCAATGAACAGCTCTCTCCTTGGCCATGGTCAGTCACTGAAAGCAACATCCAGTTTGACACCCAGGCAATGGGACAGCAGCTTAAAGATTTTAGCCGTAGCTGTTATGTGATAAACCATGCTGAAAAAGGCATCGGCATTGCTCATGATGCTCAAGTTGCAGCTAGTGGCAAAGTTGATAGCCAAGCACATCCGGTCAGCGCTTTTGCCCCAGCGTTAGGCACAGAAAGCTTAGGCGATAGCAACTTTCGTCGAGTACACGGCGTAAAATATGCCTACTACGCTGGTGCGATGGCCAACGGAATCTCCTCTGAAGAGCTAGTTATCGCCCTGGGTAAAGCAGGTATATTGTGCTCATTTGGTGCCGCGGGTTTAATTCCATCGCGTGTAGAAGCCGCCATTAACCGCATTCAAGCGGCACTGCCAAATGGCCCATATATGTTTAACCTCATTCACAGCCCAAGTGAACCCGCACTTGAGCGTGGCAGTGTAGAACTATTTCTAAAGCACAAGGTACGCACCGTTGAAGCCTCAGCGTTCTTAGGTCTCACACCACAAATTGTATACTACCGTGCTGCTGGCCTAAGCCGAGATGAACAGGGTAATGTTGTTATTGGCAACAAAGTTATCGCTAAAGTTAGTCGTACCGAGGTGGCTGAAAAGTTCATGATGCCAGCACCAGCGAAAATGCTACAAAAGCTGGTAGATGAAGGTGCGATTACCCCAGAGCAGATGGAATTGGCGCAACTGGTGCCGATGGCTGATGATGTCACTGCTGAAGCGGATTCAGGTGGTCATACCGATAATCGTCCACTGGTGACCTTATTGCCGACCATTCTTGCACTAAAAGACGCCATCCAAGCGAAATACCAATATGCGACTCCCATTCGTGTTGGCTGTGGTGGCGGTGTTGGCACACCAGATGCGGCGCTTGCAACCTTTAACATGGGCGCAGCTTACATCGTAACGGGCTCAATCAACCAAGCTTGCGTTGAAGCTGGTGCCAGTGAGCACACACGCAAACTATTGGCCACGACGGAAATGGCAGATGTGACCATGGCGCCAGCTGCCGATATGTTTGAGATGGGCGTGAAACTGCAAGTGGTTAAACGCGGCACCCTATTTCCAATGCGCGCCAATAAGCTCTATGACATTTATACCCGTTATGACTCAATTGAAGCCATTCCTGCCGATGAGCGTGAAAAGCTTGAGAAGCAGGTATTCCGTTCAAGCTTAGATGAAATTTGGGCTGGCACGGTTGCCCACTTCAACGAGCGCGATCCAAAACAGATTGAGCGTGCAGAAGGCAATCCAAAGCGTAAAATGGCACTGATTTTCCGCTGGTACCTTGGCTTATCAAGTCGCTGGTCTAACTCGGGTGAAGCCGGTCGTGAAATGGACTACCAAATCTGGGCAGGCCCAGCACTTGGCGCCTTTAACCAATGGGCTAAAGGCAGTTATTTAGATAACTACCAAGACCGTAACGCCGTCGATTTGGCCAAACACTTAATGTATGGTGCAGCCTATCTCAACCGCATTAACACCTTAACGGCACAAGGTATCAAACTGCCTAACGAGCTTCTGCGCTGGCGTCCCACTGAGCGCATGGCATAATCCGCCACGATAAAAAAGCCGCGAAATTCGCGGCTTTTTTATTTTTTATTACTCACTAGGTTGAATCACTAAGCTGGCAACCGGATCGCTAGGTAACAATGGCGTCGGCTGGTGCGTGCCATACTCATCAAAGCCCGCTCGGTAAAACTCAGACAATGGATGCCCTGACTGACCACCAGGAATCGCCATTATCCCCTGAGATTCACGGCCAGGTTGCACCACAAATCGCTGTGACGCGCCGAAACTATTACGCTGAACTGCTGGCATATAACTGTCACCAAAACCCTCCACACTTGGCATATCCAGCAGCTGACTCAGCATGGGCATCTGTTTAGAAAATGGATGCTGCACGGTTAATTTATTCACTAATCCCCAACGCAACAAATTCATATCGCCGCTAACTTGTGGATCATACTGCTGTTGTAACTCTTGCTTTGCCTGTCGATAAGCCGCTACGCTGAAGTCTTGCCATGATGCATAATCTGCTGCTAACCAATCTTGAGGTTGCTGCTTAATAAGCTGCCACATTGGCGTTTCAAGATTACGTTTTATCACTGATAAACTGAGCGATTGCTTTTTCAATCCCGCTTCCAGCGGCGCGAAAGTGGCATCAATCAGCTGATCTCTAAAATGGCGAACCAAGGTATAGCCCACTGAATCACTGCAGGCACACTGTTGCCACTGTGCCAACGCTTGCAAGTCTTGAGCAAACTCTTGCGGGTTTTGTGACAACACCTTCACCAAGTATTCATGCCATGGGGTCAAAAAGTGTGCAGTATTATCGAACTGCATGGCAAAGAATAACCGCTCATCAAACTGCTCATGAGCAAACAAGTTATCTCTAACCTGCTCTGCTCTGGCGCCTAGTGCGTAACCACCATCACCGAAACGTTGGTGCTCATCGGCTGACATCACCCGTGAATTTGCACTCCATAAGCGGTGGGTTGATGGATTGTGGATCACTGGCAGTTGCGACTCATCTTGCTGCCAAAGATCACTTTGATAATCTTGCGGCGATTGCGCAATATCGCTGATATGGGTTCGAGAAGGCACCGCACCTGTTGGCTGCCATGCTGCGCTTCCTTGGTTGTCAACAATCAGTAGATTCTGCACTGGAATACCAAAATGCTTCGCCTTTTCAAGCCCTTCACTGACCGTTTTCACCGTTTCTAATCCCATTAGCTGCATATCCACAGCATAGGGTTGATGAGCAACCCAAGCCAGCGCATAAGCTTTACCATCAATGCGTTTAACCGGGCCAAATCGGCTCAGTTCAAGCTCATATTGATGCTCACCCTTGGGGAGTTTAATGACTTCGTTTTCAACTTGGGTTGGCTCGTCAGTCGCCAGTTCAATCCAGTCAGCGGTGTCGATATAGGCATTGGTGAAGCCCCAAGCAACATGATTATTGCTGCCGACAACGATGGCTGGCGCCCCAGGCAACGACACGCCAGTGACTTGAACAGGCTCTCCATGAGAATCTTGATAATTTAGCTGAGCGCGATACCAGATAATCGGCACCGCAAATGACAAGTGCATATCATCGGATAACATAGCATGACCAGTTTGGGTGACATCACCCGTTACTGCCCAGTTATTACTACCGACTTCAACGGGTTCAAGAATGTTGTCAACCTGATGCATCGCGACTTTTGGGGAATTGAGCGCAGGTACATCGACCTCAGGAGTTGCTAATTCACTGCCATCAATCGCGGCCTGATAGCGACTGTTTTGATTGACAAATGCCAACATATCATCGCCAAAGTAACGGGCTACCTGAGTCAGGGTGAGATCCCGTTTCACCGTACCAGATTGTAAATCTAGGTACATGCTAAAAATCACTAACAAGCTGTCAGCACTGCGCCATGGTTCAGGCTTACTTTGGGTGAGGAGATATTCAAACGAGCGCAAACTTTGAGCGGCAAGCGATTCATTGACACCTGCGGCATAGTCTTGCAATAGTTGCTTATCAGCAACACTCATATTGGCCACAATCATCTCTGCTCGCTGCCTAAACTGATGAAAACGTTGGCGCTCATCTAATTTTATTGCCGCTGGGCCAAAAATTTCAGCTAACTCACCTGCAGCATTACGGCGTAACAAATCCATCTGAAAGAATCGATCTTGGCCGTGGGCATAACCTAAGGCATAAGCCGCATCGTTGCGGTTTGCTGCGTTAATTACCGCAGTACCTAAACTATCGCGTTGTAAATTGACTGGCTTTGAAACCTTATCGGTTGTAACTGTGCCATTGAGTTTAGGTAGGCTAGATGATAAACCGGCATACACAGCGATGGCAGCCATAAAAGCCATGACTAAGGTTGCTATCAACAACTTCTTTATTATTTTCATAGTGTAACTATTTCTTTTATGCGTGACTGCCCACTATAACGACAAGTTATTAAGATGTTAACAGCCAAGTTTAGATTTAATGCTCTAACGGTTGAAACCTCGCAAACTTTAAAGCGCAACCCTAGCTGAGCATATTGAGCCGATATTAAGTATGTTTAATCATAAATATTGGCAATCCCCCATTAAAATGTCGTAGATTGGCGAACTCACTCATCGGCAATACCGCAAATATGAGAAAACCGCTCATCTCTTTTCCTGAGTCACTCATTGCCGCTAAATTAAATTAAGGAGCTTGAATGGCTTGGATCTGCCAACACTGTCATACCAAGATAGAAGAAAACAGTTTTGAAGTATGCTGGAATTGCGGTTGTGAACAAGGTCAAACCGCCCCAATCGACGCAGCACCGACCAAACTTAACTGCCTACGCTGTGATATACCGCTGACTCAACTTGGCGAAAAATCATTTCATGAAGGCGCGCGCTGGGGAGCACTTGGTAACCTAGCGGAACTATTTGTCGATAAACAGCCACTAGATATGTATGCCTGCAATCGTTGCGGCAAAGTCGAGTTCTTTTTGCCGAAAACTCGTTAAAATATAGCGCTTTGAGGGTTACCCCCTCAGCAGACTAACCTGTTCCTTTATCTAATTAACGTTAAAAATCTAAGGTAATCTATGATTGCAGTCATATTTGAAGTACAAGTCGCAGATGGAAAGACAGCTGAGTATTATAGGGCGTGTTGATCCTTCGAGGTTATTTTTGCAGCAGTTTGCGGGTTCTTTTATACAAGGCAGAGGCTTTGATATGTAGCCCGCTACTTGATAAGCCGATAACGACGTAGAAATAAGCCGCAAACGCTGCCCGAAGGGTTCGGCTAAAAGCATTTTACTCTTTGTTGAGCGGTATTTTGCTTAGCATGCTAGGCGGCAAACCACTCGTCGTGATTAAAACGCTTTTATCTCGAACAAAATTTAATCGCGAAAGATCAACACGCCCTTGATATTGCCAACGAGATCAAACCACTGCTTGCCGAAGTTGACGGATTTATTTCCATTGAGCGTTTCCAAAGCCTTAGCGATAATCGCAAAGTATTATCACTGTCCTTTTGGCGTGATGAACAAGCGATTGCGAAGTGGCGACAAATTGAAGCACATCGATTGGCACAATCCAAAGGACGTGATGGCGTATTTGCACAATACCGACTAAGGGTTGCCAGTGTGATACGAGATTATGGCATGGATAAACGCGACCAAGCACCTGCTGATAGCGTAACTGTCCACGGTTAAGCAGCGCACCGCTTGATATTGACCATGTAATACAAAGCTGTAGCTGTCCAGCATAGTCGTAAAATAGGGTTACACAGTAACAGCAAGGGATAGTCAACATTTATCAAGGTACTGGATGCTAGTTAGCGACTTTGTATAAGTTAAGGGAATTTGCTCAAGCTTAATATCGAGCCAACATTTAGGGAAAAATGATGAATTCAGATCGCAATATCTTATTAATCCTCGGTGCAATTTTTAGCGCCATTGCCGCTCTCGCTCACCTTGGCTGCATCGTTTTTGGTGCTACATGGTATCGGTTTTTCGGTGCTGGTGAACAGATGGCTCAAATGGCCGAGCAAGGCCTTTGGTACCCTAGCATTGTTACAAGTGTCATCGTGTTGGTGCTGTTAATCTGGTCGATGTATGGATTATCTGGCAGTAGAGTCATTGTAAAACTGCCCTTGTTAAAACTGGGCTTAATCACCATATCATTAATATATCTGCTGCGTGGATTTGGCTTTGTCGCCATTATGCCGATGTTTCCTGATAATAGTTTAACGTTTTGGCTAGTCAGTTCGAGTATCTGTATTGTCATCGGATTATGCTACGCCATAGGCACTTATCAAAATTGGCGCCAGTTATCCTCATAGTGCAGATTAACACTCACTGACGCGTTCCTATTTACCCTTAAGATGGAGGTAATATGATTTATTCAACGACAGACACGATTCCGGGAAGAGAGATAGCGCAAATTGTCGGCGTTGTCATGGGCAATGTCGTGCAGTCAAAACATATTGGTCGTGACATCATGGCCGGTTTGAAAGGCATCGTCGGCGGAGAGTTGCGAGGCTATACCGAAATGATGACTGAGGCACGAGATACCGCGATACAGCGCTTGATTGAAAACGCCAATGAAAAAGGCGCCGATGCCGTGGTGGGTATTCGTTTTACCACCAGCGCAATAATGGATGGCTCGTCGGAAATAATGGTATTTGGCACCGCAGTTACCCTAAAGCCGTAACCCCAAAGCGCTGAGCGCTAGGCTCTGAGGCAATATGGCTCTTGGCAGTTTGATCACTCAGTAGGGCGTGTTGATCTTTCAAGATGATTTTTGCAGCAGTTTGTGGATTGATAATGCTGCTTTTGGCGTTGGGCTTATCTACGAGTTAGCCAAAAGCGCCAAAGCAGCAAAGGGGAATAACCGACTCTATCAATACATGACATCGACTTGCTATCGTTTATCTTGCGTAAGCACAAATACCCGTGTATTGCGTTTATGCTGATATTTATATCATCTCTTCAAAATGATAAATCACTTTGTGATTCACAAATCATTTTTGATAATCATTCAAACCAAGCGTGGTGTTTTTCCCCCATAAATGCGATTAGTATGGCCACATACATTGTTTGGCCTAGTCTTTAGCTAGGCTACCACTGACAGGATAGATGAATTATGACTCATGCAATTATTTCCGATCTTGAAAATCGTTATACCGCTAAACGTTACGATGCAAGCAAGCGCATTTCTGCTGAAGATATGGCGGTGATCTATGAAGCCACCAGACTGTCAGCCTCATCAATCAATTCACAGCCATGGAAATTCATTGTCATTGAATCAGATGCAGCGAAACAACGCTTTCACGATACTTTCGCCAACAAGTTCCAATTTAACCAGCCTCACGCCAAATCGGCATCTCATATCATGCTATTTGCTTACAACCCTAAGTATACTCGTGATGATTATGCCAAAGTGGTCGATAAAGGCATCATTGATGGCCGTACCAAGCCAGAAGATCGCGAGCAAGCATTTGCAGGGTTTGCCTTTGCAGAATTAAATACTGATGAAAGTGGCGACACCTCAACATGGACCAAGTCACAAACCTATTTAGCACTAGGCAATACCCTGCATGTGCTAGCACGATTAGGTATTGACTCTACCACCATGGAAGGCGTTGATAGTGAGATGATAGGTGAAATATTCAAAGACGAGCTTGACGGTTATGTGTGTGAAGTGGCTTTAGCGATGGGCTATCACCACAGCACGGAAGACTATAACGCCAGTCTACCTAAATCTCGCTTAGCAATGGATGAAGTGTTACAGGTCTTATAATCGGTAAGTTTGTTAAACTCCAGTCATAGTCTCGCTCGAGCAGGCAGCGTTATACGCTGATTCAATTAACGGTTGTCGCAGTGTCGAATATCAGTAAACTGTGACAACCATTTGCTATCTACTGTCATTAATGGCAAAACCCAATAAAAAAGGCCCAACCCGCACTGTCGACATTTTTTGTGCTAACTGCAAAGCACTGCTGTATAAATATCGCAAAGGGGGGAAAGGTGCGCTGGTTAAGTGCTTCAAAGAACGTATAGTCACCGATCATACCCAGCAAGCTTGCACCTGCCCACAATGCCAACAGGTATTTGCCCGTGATACTTTAGTGCGCGGTACACCCGCTTTTAAAATGATAGGCGGCAAAGTGTTTATGAAATAGTGCGATACCACCCTAAACACCTTGCCGACGACTTAGCAAATAATGACCAGCCCAATGTTCGCCTACTAAATAGCCACTATTTACCATTACACAGATCATTTACCATTAAACAGATCAATCACGCTTGCAGTTGTTGCGCGAACACCGGTTTTGATGGTGAGTGGATAATCGGGGGCAAACTGGCTTGAGTGCAGCGATGGTAACTGCTTGCCGGACTCAATAACCCGTTGATACTTATCGGGCTCAACCCCACCAAGCCAAAATATGGTGATTGGACGCTTTTCAGGCGTCAAGCCATATAAACCAAAGTCTTCACCCGCCATGACAGGTTGTGCTTCTACGACATTCTCGCTGCCAATGGCACTACGAATACTGTCGCTAATTTTAGTTGTTTGCTGCGGATCGTTATAGGTCGATGGAATAGTCTCATCACTGTGCACATAGACACTCGGTAATAGCTCTTCGGTGAGTCCCACACTAATGCCTATCCCTTTAACGATTCGTTTAATAGCTGCAATTTGCTGCAGTCTTACATCAGGATCATAAGAGCGCAATGTTAACTGAAGCTTCACTTCATTAGAGATAATATTGTGCTTCGAACCACCATGAATTGAGCCTACAGTCACCACATTTGGCGCAAGCGGTGATACCTCACGGCTGGGAATGGTTTGCAGTGCCAACACAATCCTTGCCGCCAATACTACGGGATCGATGGTCGTGTGAGGATATGCCCCATGACCGCCCTTACCTTTGACGCTGATATCCACTGAATCAACATTGGCCAGCGCGTAGCCAGGCGTTATCCCCACCTGCCCGGCCGGTAACGATGCACTAACATGCAATCCTAAAATATGATCGGGCGTTGGAAACTCGCTAAACAAGCCCTGCTTTAACATTGCCTTGGCGCCGCCACCCACCTCTTCTGCAGGTTGAGCCACCATCATCAGCGTGCCTTTCCACGCTGATTTATGCTTAACAAGCTGCTCTGCCGTGCCAATAAAACTGGTCATGTGAATATCATGACCACAACCATGCATCACCCCAACGGTATTATTGTCTTTATCTTTGGTGGTCACGGTAGACGCATAAGGCTTACCCGTTTGCTCAGTAATCGGTAAGCCATCGGTGTCGGCGCGCACCATAATGGTTGGGCCATCGCCATTTTTGAAAATACCAACAACACCATAGCCACCATAATTATCCGTCACATCAAAACCCAAACGTTTGAGCTCAGCAGCCATTCGCTGGCCGGTTTGCTTTTCATGATAAGACAATTCTGGATGTTGATGTAAATGGAGGTAGAGCTGCTCAAGCTGAGGTAAGGATTGAGACACACTTTGTTCAAGCTGTTGCGGCGTTGGTTTAGCTTGGCTGCCAAACGACAACAACATTGCCAAAGCGAGTGCACTAAATTGATGGTAATGATTCATGAAATATCCCTATAAACCTATCGTGGCTATTTGCCACAGCAACGTCGCAGCTGGGCACTGACGGTACAGCGAGCTTAGAACTGGTAATGAACACCTAAATAGACTGTGCCTAAATCACTGTCTAAGGTTTCATTGGCGCTATTTTCTAAATCGGTATACAGCATTTCATAGGCAAGGCGAACATTCACTTGATTACTAAACGCCACGTTAAAACCCGCTCCCCATAGCCAGCCTGTGCCATCGTAATCTGGGGTACTCTTGACGTTAGTTTTTGCCATACCGGCTTTAATAAACATTGAGTACATCGGGCTAAAATAGTGATGAAACTTTGCCGACAGAGATAATTGGTCTGCTTTCACATCGCCATCATCAACAAAATTATCGGTTAATATGTAAGTCGACTCTAAGGCAAAGTTTTTACTAAAATAATAACCACCATATAAACCATAACTTATCGCTGACTCATCGAAATCACCCGCCGACAATTGCGCATTGCCGCCTAAAACACCAAGATAATAGCCCTTAATATCGGGCACATTGACGGCCATTGACTGGCTTGACAACAAAAGTGCGGTTGCCGCAGCGGCGCTGATAGTTGGTCGTTTCATCAAACCCTCACATAACATTAATAACAAGCTATCAACATAGTAGACTAAAACCTTCCGGATATTAAGCCTTTAATGTCATTGAGTTGGATGATGAACAGCCGGTTTATTCCACCAACGGTACTAGAGCGGGGGCGAAGCGACAATAGCGAACCAGCTGTGCGATGAGTCGGTTGTAGAGGTCCTCTTCGATATAAGGAAGCTCTTCGGTATAAACACGACTATCAAGCTGGGTAGGTAAAATAAATGTGGCGAGTCTATCAATGTCTTGGCTAATTTTATCTTTGTCGTGAGCAGTAAAAAAAGCAGCCATCGGGTAAGCATCGGTTAAATAGGCGCGGCGCAAAAAAGCAATGTAACCATCAAATTGACTATCCCAATTTAAATTACCGTTACATTGCGCCTCAAAACACAAAGCCTCAATAACCCGTAACACCTCCCCTTGCAGGCTTGGTGCTTTACCGCGCGCTGGTACTAAGTTTTCCCAAATCCACAGTGCGGTATCTTGGCTATTGCCATTGAAGGTGACCTGAGTAATTTCACTAGCTTGCGTCATAATAATGGTGAGTCTATGTCGAGATTGCCACTATCATACCTTAGCGATAATAAAAAAGCGGCTATTTGCCGCTTTCAATTAGACGATTGCAGAGTAACTAGCGACCAGTCAATAGCGCCGGTTAACCTCGGCGGCGATAGCCAAGCAGCAATAACAAAGCTAACGCACCCACACCCAATGCGCCGCCGGAGACTTCCACCACTTCAACATAATCAACATCATAATCGCTGCTTTGCAAAGGCAAAGCGTACAAACTGTCGCTGTCATCACTGCTAAAGGTGGCAACAATATTGGGATTACCTAACTCATACAGGTCGATTAACACATCATAACTGTCAGTGGGGTAACCAGTATGTAGTGTGCTTAACACTTCAAAGTCATCGTCAGTATTATCATCAATAATAGTAAATATATCAGTGGTATAATAAAGCTTCCATGGGCCACCATTACGGCTTAGGTATAAATCTGCAAACACTTGTGCCCGCTCGCCGACATAGTAACCATAAACATCAGCATCAAAAGTGACACTGAAGGTTTGGTAATATCCGTCACCATTATTATCGGTAAACATACGACTGTAGGCATCGTAAATCGCAAACTCTCGATACATAGGTAAATCCGCAGAGAAAATGTCAGCTGCGGTCACCGATTGCTTTGCAGCAATATCTGCTCGTATCGCTTTAACCGCAGCAGGCGACATCCCCTGCACTATATCTTGCTTATGTAAGCGATATTTTTCAGCCTCTGGCATCGATTCAACCGCTACCGCCGCCGCGACACTTGACTGCTGTAATCGACTCTGCAGCGCAGCTTGTTTTTGTTGCTGACTATATTGATGCGCCTGATTAAACTCGACGGAAGATACACCTTTATGGACAGGGGCCGCCTCATCTGCGGCGACACTATTGACCGTCATGATCAGTACACAACATCCCAGCCAAAGCGCAGATTGCACACGGCGTTGTAATTTGGGAGATGACCTTAGGACCGATTCCTTGATCTGTTGAAATGGCTTCATATTGATTCTCCAACTTAACCACTAAGTTGTTATCAATTAAAAGCGATACTAAATGAACATACGCTGAACAAAACAGTAACAAGCCAAAAGATAAACTCTATAAGCAACAACAGATTATCACCAAAGGCCAGCATTCAGCTGATGTTCATTTTACCTGCGCCATCATAGCAACAAGTCGCAGTTAAGCGGCTTTTAAGCAGTGAGATGTTTCCTATTGCTATGGGATCTTTTACACTGGGTAAAGTACCAATGTTTGGAAGAGTTAGATGAAAAAATCCCTCAGTGTCATTACCTTAGTTTGTGTATTGCTTAGCTATTCAAGCTTGAGCAACGCCCAACTAAATGCGGGGATTAGTCTTTATGGCAACAATAAACCGCCAGCCAACCAAAAAGCCAAACCACCACGGTCTAATCAACTTGTGGTGAAAAGTCGTAATCAAGCGATTAGCATGGCCAAAAGCCAGTATGCTGCCAAAGTACTCAATGCTCAGCCAACCCAAATTAATGGCAACCCAGGATATAGAGTCAAGCTGCTAAATAATGATGGGCGCGTATTTTACGTCAATATTGATGCGAGAACCGGTCGGATGAGCCGTTAGCGAACCCCAGCAAAGGAGGCATTGGCATGCGTATCTTGTTAGTTGAAGACGATATCGAATTACAACAAAACCTCAAGTTACAGTTACAAGAGACTCAGTTCACCGTTGATGTTGCCAGTGATGGTGAAGACGGGTTATTTCAAGCGCAAGAAAACCCTTATGATGCAGCGATTATTGATGTTGGTTTACCCAAGTTAGATGGCATCAGCTTAATTCGCACTTTACGCAGCCAACAAATCGATTACCCAGTATTGATTCTAACCGCTCGCGACAGCTGGCAGGACAAAGTTGAAGGCTTAGATGCAGGCGCTGATGATTATCTCACTAAGCCTTTCCAACCCGAAGAGTTAGTCGCGCGTATTAAAGCACTAATCCGCCGCTCAGCGGGCAAGTCGAGCCCGATAATCAACCATGGGCCTTACATGCTAAACACCAGTAGCCATGAGATCACGGTGGCAGGTCAAGCCATTAAACTCAGTGGCTCAGAGTACAAGTTATTTGAGTACTTCATGTTGCACCCAGCTGAAGTCATTTCTAAAACGGTGCTGATTGAGCATATTTATGATCAAGACTTTGATTTAGACTCCAATGTTATCGAAGTCTTCATTCGCCGCTTACGTAAAAAGCTAGATGCTGACAATCAACACCTGCCCATTGAGACGTTAAGGGGCCAAGGCTACCGACTTAGAACCTATTAGTCATGAGCACAACTACGAGCAAAGCAACAAGCAAAAAAGTGAGCAAAGGGGCTGGCCAAGCGGCGAGCGCCCCAGCACTGTTGACTAAGCTGGGCATTCGCTCTTTGCGGTTACGCTTGCTCGGTAGCGCACTCATACTGACTTTAGTGTTACTGCCCATCATTGGCGTCACACTCAATAATGCATTTCGTGACTATGTTAGTCAGGCAGCAGAGAACGAACTCAGCGCCTACTTGTATTCCGTATTAGCCGTCACAGACGTCGACAATCATTCATTGTTTGTCCCTGAGTTACTCACCGAAACCCGATTTAATGTGATTCAATCTGGATTATATGCATTGATTTCCAGCCCGATTGACGCCACTAACTCCCTAAGCGGCCCAGTAAATGTGACACTAAACCCAAACCAACAACTGCTATGGCAATCCAATTCCTACAGTGGTCTAAATGCTCCCGCATCGCTACCTAGTCCAGCTATAGGTCAAAACAGTTTCCGGCAAATATCCATCAACGATAAACCGTTTTTAGTGTATAGCTTAAGTGTCAGTTTTCTTCAGAAAAATAGCTTAAAAGAAAGCGCTAAAGTGACCCTGCATGTACTTAAAGAGCGAGCGGAATTTCAACTTCAAATAGAAAAATTCAGCCGCCAGTTGTGGACCTGGATGTTGATATTGATGGCGGTATTGTTCATCGTTCAGCTTAGCTGGTTAACCTGGACCTTACGTCCGCTAGCAAGGTTTCGCCACGAACTCACTGAAGTCGAACAAGGCCACTCCCAACAAATCAGCGGCCAATATCCCACGGAAATCAACGCCGTAGCGAAACAGCTCAATACCTTATTGACGGCAGAACAACGACAGCGCAGCCGTTATCGCAACGCGCTCGCTGACTTGGCCCACAGTTTAAAAACCCCTCTAGCGGTCATTCGCAGCCAAAAAGGGTTATCAGCTAGCTCTGCTGAGCAGGTCAATCATATCGACCAGATTATCAGTTATCAGCTAAAGCGCGCTAAAAGCGTTGCCAACAACGCATGGCATATTGGCATTAAAGTCAGTGATGTCAGCGACAAGCTGGTGCGTAATTTGCCCAAAATTTACCCCCATGTGCAGCTCAACTACCAGCAGCGCCCCACTGATGACGTGCTATTTTATGGCGATAATAGCGATCTCACCGAAGTGCTTGGCAATTTACTGGACAATGCCTGTAAAGCCGCAAAACAATCGGTCATGCTCAGCATTAATGTAGACCAGGAGCAGGGATTAACTTTAGTTGTTGAAGATGATGGTAACGGCATTAGTGAATCTGCACGGCAAAAGATTTTACAGCGCGGTATCCGCGCCGATACCTATGAGCAAGGTCATGGCATTGGCTTAGCAATTGTTAGAGATATCTGCCACAGTTACGACGCAACACTCACCATAGGCCAATCACCCAGCTTAGGCGGCGCAGCTTTTACGCTCTATTTTCCAAAAACAAGCCACCCCCACTAAAAACTGTCAGCTTATGTTCATTTTCACTTGGTTATTATAAGCGCAAGATAACCCATTAAGTGATAATGGAGCGCTTATGAAAACGTTAATTCGCCAATGGCAACTCGGCCTATGTTTACTACTATCGAGTGTTGGCTTTGCATTTGCCAGTGAAAATTACGATGATGACAAAGCCCAATTTAGTGATGCCGAAATGGCGCAGATGCTAGCGCCTATTGCCCTATATCCAGATAGCCTATTAACCCATATTTTAATTGCAGCAACCTACCCGCTTGAAGTGGTTGAAGCGGATCGATTTGTAAAAAAACATACAAAGTTACCGGTTGAGCAATTGATAGAAAAGTCCGAGTCGGAGCAGTGGGACCCAAGTGTTACAGCCTTACTTGCGTTTCCAACCGTATTAGAACGTCTCAGCGAAGATCTCAACTGGACCCAAGACTTAGGTGATGCTTTTCTGCAAGATGAAGCGGCTGTCATGGCCAGCATTCAAACCTTGCGCAAGCAAGCAGATGAAGCGGGTAACCTACAAGAAATGGATAATATGACGGTCACTAAAGTCAATAACCAGGTGATCATTGAGCCCAGTGAACCTCAGGTGATCTATGTACCTTACTATGATCCTCGGGTTGTCTATGGCTATTGGCGCTGGCATGCTTACCCGCCGATTTACTGGCACTACCCAAGCCATTATGTGCATTACCGTCACGGCTATTTCTACTGGCACAGTCGTACCTATATCAGCTTTAACTTTTACTTCAGTGCTTTTCACTGGCATAAACACCATGTTGTGATCACCCACCACAGAAAGTCACATCGATACCGTCATCACGGTCGCATTGTCACCAGCAAAGGGGCGCAGCGATGGCACCACAAGCCACAACATCGTCGTGGTGTAGCCTATCGTAGCCCTGTGGTTAAACAGCGTTATAACAGCCCAAAACCCAGCAGGTATTACAAAAATAATCAGCATGTTAAACACACCAGTTTGCAACAGAGCCCTAAGCATAATCACGTATCGACATCGAAACAGCGCGAGCAAGCATTCAGTCAAAAGATGCAGCAACACAAAGTGGCTAAACCGCAACATCTGGCGAATAACAAGCACCAGACAAAAATCGCACCTAGCAATAAAGCGGTTAAACAGCCTGCATTGAGTCACAACACGCGTCAATATGGCACCAATAAAGCCACGCGTGATAAAAGTACACAAAACAAGGCCACACGAGAGGTGTCAAAGTACTCAAGCAAAACTCAACGTGCTAGTCAGCCAAAAGCCAGCAGCTCAAGTCGGCAATACATTGGCCAGTCACCAAGTTACAGTAAAAACCGTACAACTAGCAGTCAGATGAAAAGCGCAAGGCCGACAAACTCTAGACAGGTAACCCGCTCGCCAAGCCACAGCAGCAGTCGCCAAAAAGTGGGCAAACAGTAAGCGACTAGGAGCGCTATCTGAGATAGTTAACCAAGTGCAATAAAAAACGCAGCCACTGGCTGCGTTTTTTTAATCGATAAACTATGCAAGGTTAGCTATAACCTAACTGCCCTGTTATTTGAGCAAAAGGTTCGCACTTCATTGTGCTAAGTCAGACATCACTATGTGCATAACTATTCACCGCTTTACTGGGCTTAGCCACTTAACACCATGCACTACCTTCCCTTTTTAGGCGAGCAAGACAAACCCAACAAAGGTGATCGCTGCTGCTATCAATGCATAAGGTAACTGAGTAACTGCGTGACTAACTAAGTTACAGCCAGATCCCTGAGCCGCCAATACCGTCGAGTCAGAGTAAAAACACGCCTGGCTACCAAATGATGAAGCCGATAACAACGCACCAATGACCAAAGGTGTATCAGCGCCAACCGCATGCGCTAGTGGCATCACAATGGGGATAGATACCGCAAAAATTCCCCAGCTCGATCCGGTAGCAAATGCCAGTCCCGCCATAGCCACAAACACCACTGCAGGTAGGAACTGCGCAGTCATATACGGACTTAAGCTTTCAATCACAAACTGTGGTAGCAATAACTTGTCGCACACATCCTTAAAGATAAACGCTGCGATGACCGTACCGATGGCAGGTAGCATGCTTTTGAAGCCATCAATCATCTGCTCCATCATCTCTGACAATGGCATCAAACGTTGCACCGCGTAATAGGGTAACGTCACTGCCAAAGTCGCCAGTAAGCCATACCAAATATCAATATCAAAATAGATAGTAAAGCCAACTAACAGAAAGATTGGAACAAAGAAGTTATGTAGTTTCCCTGAGTTATCCGCCTGTTCAAAACTATCTTCGGCTGCTTTTACCGCATATTCATCAGATGTTTGTACTTCATCTAAATTCACTTGCTTCAACGCTGGCTCACCATGTTTAGCCGCAAGCTCAGCTTTTTTCATCGGCCCAAATACTGGCACAATGCCAACAATCACCAATATCACCATGGCCACTGATAACCAGGCATACAACATATAGGGGATCGCTTGCATGTACACAGCAATCGCTTGCCCTTCTGGCGCGATACCGTTATCCACCAGCAAGCCGCCAAAAAATACCGCCCAAGTAGATAAAGGCACCAGTACACAGATTGGCGCAGCGGTGGAGTCGACAACATAAGCAAGCATCTCTCGGGAGACTTTGAACTTATCTGTCACCCGCTGCATGGTCGAGCCAACAGTCAACGCATTTAGGTAGTCATCAATAAAGATAATGACACCCAACACAAAACTCATAAATAACGACGAGCGTGGACCTTTGGCAAACTTAAGTGCGTGACGACCAAAGGCCATCGAGCCACCGGTGCGAACCAGTAGCGCAATTAACGCACCGAAACTACCACACACCAATATCAACCAACCAATGGTCTCATCCGCCATCACACTCAGTGAGATAGCAGCAAAATTAGGTAACACTTCCATAGGGTTAAGCAACAATAACCCTGATATCGCCCCCACAATTAGCGACAAAATAGGTCGACGCAGCCAAATAGCTAACACTAATACAACAACTGGGGGAATAAGACTTAACGCTGTCGGTTCAGACATGCAACTAGGTCCTTAATCTTCAAATGAATGCCGTCACATTCAAAGTTTGCTTAGGTATAAAGGCCGGGGTAACACCACGAATTCCTTTACAAATTTCTGCTTTTCTTATTGCGTTATTCACTGGAGTAACCAGCTCACTCCTTGCAGCATTTCCCGCATAAAAACATCGAGCAGAAAATAAGACCGAATTAGCAATGAGTCAATAAAAATTTAACTTAGCAACATAATTAGGGTCTATTTATCTTTCGAGCTTAATTTTTGCTCTATCTCAGTGGATAGAGTGCAAGGCATCGAGTTTCATGGCTTAGTAAGCTAAGCGAGAAGCTCGTAACACAGCAATCTATGCACTGAGAAGAGCCCTAAGGGCAGCGTTTGTTAGGCATTTCTGCTGCATTGACACTGATTCATGTAGAGCAACAACACATCATCTGCGCAGCTTTGCATAAAAGCCCAGCAACTCGCTGCAAAAATAACCATGAAAGGTCAACAGACCCTAATGTGAACAATGTAAAAATAAACTTGGCGACACAATTAAGGGCTGCTTATCTTTCTTGCTTGATTTTTGCTAGCCATAGCCTCAACAGACTAATGTGAACAATGTAAAAAATAAACTTGGCAAATTGACTCACAAAAATCAATCAGGGGCCTGTTGGTACGCACGAGGGGAAACCCCCACATATCGTTTAAAAGCACGAGAGAAATGGGCAACGTCAGCATAACCAAAATTGCTAGAGATATCGGTAACCGAATAGTTCCCCTCTTTAAGCAGGCGTTTAGATTGACTAAAGATAATCTGATCAACAATTTGAGAGTAACTCACGCCGGCCTTAGTTAAGCGCCGCTGTAAAGTGCGCACACTCATATTGACGATAACCGCGGCTTGAGCAATGGGCAAGCGGCCAAGCATAAAATAAGGCGTTAACGCGTTGACTAACGACCCAACAAAGTCAGTAGGAGCCGAAATACTCTCGGCTCTTTGTAATGGCTGCCTTAAGTGTATTTGGGTATGCACTGATTCAGGGCTAAAGCTAATCGCTGTGACGGCTCTATCAGTGTAAAACTGGCTTTTAGAAAGCCCAAGCGCTGATTGAATGACATCAGCTCGATTATCACTCAGCGCCACATCAATCGGTTGCCACGCTTTACCTAATAAACTGCGGGCCAAGGCCACCATAAAGGTCAAAGCAAATTGCTCTGCGATGTTAGAGCGAACTTGACCGGCATGGGCTCGACGTTGGCGAACAAACCACACTTTATTTTGAAATCGCTTTATCTGCAGGTGGGTGTGGGTCGATTCGTCATGCACGATATCAATAAACTGTGCTAAGGCATGCTCTACCGTTGACACACCTGACATTTTGGCAAAATAACGCGGCAAATAGATTTTCTCTGCCACGGTACCTATCACTTCAGAAAATTTATCGGGGCCAACCTTGCACATTAAGATCTCGAGCAGATTAATCACCGATGCCTCAGGCACATAATCGTGATTTTGCTCTAGAATATTTTCCGGCAGATTAGCACGGTCGATAATGGGATAAATATCCCGCTCAAATTCTTTCAATAGTTCAACAAGCACAACGGTATATTCACTTTGAAAAAGAGCAACAATGGTTTTGTTTGGCATCACTGTACTCCCTTTTTAAACGTGGATTTACCTATCTGCGCCACTAGAACATATAAGATAAGGTCAACATAGGCCCATGAAAGCCATAGTAGATATTCATATCTGTAAAATCGCCTTCAACATCGACATCTACCTTATAGTACTTATAAGACAAGTCGGTGAAGAACTGCGGGGTAATTTGGTATTCAATGCCACCACTAAAATCAAATAAGCTACCACTCACCTCATCCACTTTAAGATAAAAATACTGACCATGAGCGGTAATACGCCAATTGTCAGCAAATGAGTAAGCCGCCAGCACACCAATATCCGGTAAAGGTGCGGTCATTTCGGTAAACACCACTTGGTTGGGGTCAATATTGACCACTTCACAAGTCTCATCGACACACAGACCTAAGTCACCACTAAACCCAAGCTCGAGCCACATCACATGCAAACCTAAGGTGGCAATTAAGTCCCAACTTTCATCTTTATAAAAGCGATATCCATAACCAATACGTGCAATATCAACGTTAAACGTGGTGGTGATTTTTGCCCCTGCCTGAACATTGAAGGTTTCACCGGTATCAGGATGTTGGAACTCATAGGGAACCGTAATGGTGGTGTTTTGAGCGTCGCGATGCAGGCGCTTCCAATCACCATAAAGAACATGATCATCATAAAGCCAGTAAGCAAGCTCAATAAAGGGCAGAAACTCCTGCTCAACCAGTTCAAGGTCGGTTTCAAAATCTAAGTCAAACTCTTTATCGGTTAGTGGGCTGGTGACTTCCATGCCACTGTCAGAGTTAGAATAAAACCCGCCGACCGACAATCGTAATGACCCGGCATCATCGGCATAGGCCGCTGAGCTAACGACACAAAAACAACCAATAAATAACTTACTGAGAAATGACTCAATCCGTGTCATTACACCCTCTCTATCCGTTTTAAAAATGACCAGTTGCGACTTTCAAGGAAAAACGAAGCAAACACCATATAGACGCCAACCATCATCAGTTGCGCAATCCGCATATAAAAGTTCTCTGCCACATCTTTATCTGCTGATGATACCGTTGAGCCGACAACCACAATCAACGCCGAAAAAATCCCGGCATAAAGTTGGGCTTTTTCAGGCTCTAGGTAGATTTTACGCGCGAACAGTATTGCAGCTAAACACGCCAGTACCACATAAAAGGCCAGCTCAGGTACAATGACCAACAGGTTATAGAACACAATGGCGAGTATCCCTCCCACGCCGTTGGTTAAAATCAAAAACAAACTGACTTTGACACTTTTCTCACCCGCCGCTTGTAACGACAAAATCGCAATGAATATCATGGTGAGTAACGCCCCCGAGATCTGCAAAAAGTAGAAAAAGCAAATCACAGGAAAAGCCAGTATTAATGCTTTAAAGGCTTCATACATCCTATCTTCACGACTTTGAGCCGGCATAGGATGTTGCTCACGCTGTGCCGATAGATCAGGAAATAGTGCATGAACAAGGGCAAAAATGGCCACCGCCACCACGCCAGAAAAGCTCAGGCCAACACCCACTAGCAGGGCCGCGCCCGGTTGCAACATCCCCATATAAGGTAATAGCAACACCGCAATGATAAGTACCGTGGCAAAGAAGTTCCATTTAGGGTCGGTAAACAGGTAATAGGCCCACAACATCAGCATTGCAATCAAAGGTAATAACACCGACGCGTATTGGGTGGGGCCAAAACTGACCAACCAACCCAACAATATCGTTACCACCATCGACAATAACAACTCATAGACGGTTTGCACGGTGGGCTCTTGGCGATCAACTAAAAACTTGGCAACAAACACAGGGACAATGAACGCCAGCGGCCAAGCAAAGGCCGCGGAGATTGCGACAGCTAAGCCAACCCCTAAGGTAAATCGTAATACCTTACGGGTATAGATTTGCTCTTCTGTCGCTATCACATTACCTGACATAAGATAACCAGCTCACAATCCGAATATAAGCTTTACCAAATAAGTTCAGCAAGCTGTCGTCATCGGTGTACACAATCACATCGGCTTGACCACCTACCCGCTTCAAGCCTTTGGCCTGGTCTTCATCAAATATAATGGTCACCGGAAAGCGCTGCGACTGACGTAACCACCCCGTTTGTCCAGACACAGTTGCAAGCTTGCCCACTTGCTCGTTTTGCCCCCAATCAACCCCATAGTCAATGCTGCCAATACGCCCTTGAAACACTTTGCCTGGGGCAAAATCTAAGGCAAATTCGACTTTATCGCCTGCATTCATGTTGCCTAGACTATTTTCACGAAAGTAAGCTTCTATCCACACATTCTCGGCACTAATAAAGGTCATCAACGGCTGCCCCGTATTGGCAAACACCCCTTCTTTTAGGCGAAAATTAGATGCAGTACCTAAAGTTGGTGCACGAATATCGGTACGCTGTAAATTAAGTTGAGCTTGCTGCAACGCTAATAGCGCAGATTTCACTTGAGTATTGTTTTCTCCTTCCATACCCAAACGCTCTTCAGCCTTCGCCAAATCTGCCTTTGCTGCCGCCACCGCGGCTTCCGCGCTGGTTAATGAGGCTCTCGCATTATCAGCATCCGCTTGCGACATAACCCCTTTTTCAGTCATTGCAAACACACGCTTTGACTGAACCTGCGCGTTCTTATAGTTAGCAATCGCATTGGTCACTTTAGCTTGAGCTGCGGTCACATTGGCCGTTTGCGCGCCCATGTTTTGCCCTGCTTGCTTTAAATTCTGCTCGGCAGATTTCACCGCAATTTCATAATCTGACGCGTTGACCTTAGCGAGAATCTCACCTTCTTGTACTAAAGTGTTGGGCTCAACCAAGATATCAACAATTTCACCAGATACTTGCGGGCTAATAGGCACGACAAACGCGCGCACTCTGCCAAGATCTGTTGAAGGGATAAAGCGATCTGCAATCAAATGAAAAACAAACATCGCTAGGGCAAAAATCAATAAATAATTAGTCGCTTTACGAATCTTATTGGTTTTAGTTTGGCTTGCCTGAATATCGGCATCGTTAGACTGGGTATCAGTGGAGGAATCCGCCGCTGTAGCGACTTGCGTATTAGCTTTTTCTGACATCTCACTTCCCTATAAATTAGCTGACATTGCCTGGTGACTTGAAATGTCACGACCAAGTTAAGCATAGTGAATAACTGCGCAATGGGTTAGCTAAAAATTAGCACCTAAGTGATACAAGTGTAAAGGGAAATCAATGGCCGCGGTGTTAAACTTGCGCTCTATATTAAGGCTCTTTATCAAGGCCTTATATGAAGATGAATCATTGACAGAAGTTTGAGAACAGCTGCGCACGCTAGCTGAGAAAATGGGTACCCCCGCCTGGGAACTGCTTAGCGAGTGGTACCCTAAACTTGTTACTTATTTTATCGGTTTAACATCTGCTGCCATGCCTCTAGCAGGCATAGGTTTAGGGTTAAATGGGTTGATAGGGTCACGCTTGAGCTCATCTTGTAGGTAATCGATGGCATAATTTAGCTGCGCATCAACACCGTTAAAGGTCGCATAAGGTAAGTTGTCCACCTCAATATCTGGCGAGATACCGCGTCCTTCAACAACCCAAGTGCCATCGACAGCGTATTGCGGGTACTCTGCAACTCGTGCCATACCTTTATCGGTTAACGCATTACGCCCTGATAACCAGACTCCCGCTCCGGCAGTTTGCTTACCAATTAGCGGTGCGATACCTAGCGCCTTAATACCCGCTGAGAATGTTTCCCCATCTGAATAGGTCAACTGATCGGTCAGCACCACAATATGGCCATTAAATGTTTGCTGCATATTAGTTGTTGCATCGCCTTGAGTTGGATTCCAGTACATCCATACTCGGCGCAACAGTTTTTCAATAATCCAGCTATCGATGTTACCGCCGCGATTACGACGTACATCAATAATTAGCCCGTCTTTGTCGATATTGGCATAAAACTCACGCGCAAAGCTGGCAATATCACCAGAGCCCATCGCGTAAAGGTGTAAATAGCCAATCTCACCTTTACTCGCTTGGCCTACTTTATCGGCATTATGGTTAACCCAGTCTAAATAGCGCAACTTGGCATCGGCTTTAGTTGAATTGGGCACCACGATAGTACGATGCTGTTTTTTGCCTCGCTTAAGCCCTAGCAATACCTGCTTGCCTTGCTGGTTTCTCAGTAGTTGGTTTACTTGCGCAACATTGGTGACAGGCTTGCCATTAATACTGACAATCACATCTCCCGCCTGTGCATTCACACCTGGTTTAGCTAATGGTGATGCCTGACTTGGCAACTCTGCATCCGTTTGATAAATGTGCTCAATCACCACGGTATTATCTTGTTGCGTTAAGCGTGCACCAATACTGGCTGATTTAGCTTGATTAACATCGACGGCCAAATCACCACCGCGCACTTGCGAGTGTAACGAGTCCAGCTCACCCATCATCAAACTAAACAGATCATTCAACTCATGACGGTCGGTTAACCTGTCGACCAGCGGTTGATACTTAGTTTTCGCCGCTTGCCAATCAACCCCACGCATGTTTTTGTCATAAAATGAATCTCGGTGCATTAACCAAGCGTCATCAAACATTTGTTGCCATTCTTGTTGTGGCTCAATCGCTAGCTGCCAGTGCGACATGCCAACTTTCGCGCCTGCTAGCTCTTTGGGTAGCTTGTCGCCAGCATCAACAATCAACATCTCTTTGCCGTTTTGGCTATGACGACGAACAAACAATTTGTCTTGTTCAAGGTTAAGCGCATAGCTTGCGACATCTTTAGCGAAGGTACTGACCTTAGGTGTTTGGCGCTCATACTTGATCCACTGCAAACGCGGTGATGCC
The DNA here is from genome assembly GCF_043643685.1 of Shewanella waksmanii. Classification (GTDB taxonomy): domain Bacteria; phylum Pseudomonadota; class Gammaproteobacteria; order Enterobacterales; family Shewanellaceae; genus Shewanella; species Shewanella waksmanii_A. The sequence goes on along the minus strand of NZ_JBHZSN010000001.1, from coordinate 461,116 downwards.
TCACCTTGACGCTGATCCATCACATATAAACCTTTATCGGTCACACTAAGATCATAGTAATTTCCTGAATCAACAGGCACCTGCCATAGGCGCTGACTTAAATTGTTCCAATCAACGTTAACTTCGACTTCATCATCACTATCCGCTTGTGGCTTATCAAGTTCTGTCGGCGCGGCAAAGGGGAATTGCGCTTGCTCGTTCAATGCAATGGCAAAGATTTGACCACGCTTGTCGAACATCGGCCCCATGTTGCGATCGCCCCATGGCGAACTCGGTGTTGATTTAAAATAGCGATTAGAAACAAAGTAGAGCCAGTTGCCATCAGGACTAAAGCTTGGCGAATAAGACTCATACTTATCACTGGTCAATGCCACTTCTTTGTCATCATCAAGTGAATACAAAGCGATATGTGAGCGCAGATTGCCGCGTTGGTGCTTAGTCACGGCAATAAATTGACTGTCAGGAGACCAGCTAATGTCGGCATAAGGACCCAGCCCTTGGCCTTGTTTAATAATGGTTTTGGTCTTGTCGCGTTTAATGTCGAATAACGACACATTGCCATCATAATCATCAAATGCCAGATAACGGCCGTTGGGCGATAAGCTTAGCGACATTTTCATGCTAGACGCCTTGCTTGTTAGCTGTTTGGCATTATCACTGCCATCGGCCGCAAAGCGCCATAACTCCTGCTCACCGCTGGCGTCGCTAATGGCATAAACCCATTTGCCATCATGACTTAACAGCGCCTGACGAATACGGCTTTTACCAGGGGCTGCAATCTCAACCAAGCGTTGACCATCAATGCCGGCAATCGCTACGTGACTACGGGCAGTGACAACAACTTTGTCGCCTTTGGTATTAAAGATGGTTGACGTCGCATACTGCATCGGATCGTTGACCCAATGCTCACGGCGCTCAGAGAAATCCGAGCTAAGGCTAATGTCGAGTACTTGGCTGTTATTTTGCGCAATATCGTACATCACGATATCCGCACCTTTTTGAAACACGATACGGCCTTGATCTAACTTAGCCGCTCGGACTTGCCAATCAGTAAACTCAGTGTGTTGACGTTTATTTTTGCCATCTAAGTCCATTGACCAAATATTGTCATTACCACTAGCATCACTGACAAAATAGAGTCTTTGTTGCCATAACATTGGCTGACGCACCGAGCCTTCATGGCTTTGGGTCAGCGCTTGTGCTTCTTGTTGGCTTCCGAGGCGATAGCGCCATAATTCACCTTTGGCACCACCACGATACACTTTGGCATTATCACCTGTGGTTTGCAGGCCAAAGCGGGTAAAGTATAGGTACTCGCCAGCATCATCAATCACCCCTTCAATGGCATCGGCAAGCGGTAAATCTTGGCTTTGTAATGTCTCTGGGTTAACGATACGTAGCACCCAGTAATTTGCTGGGCCAAACGCATTGTCGGTAGCGTACAGCACTTGACCATCAGCGGTCCAGCCTTGCAAACGTACGCGGCTGTTTTCAAAACTGACACGTTTAGCTACGTCACCGGTTAATGGCATGACATAAACTTCATCATTACCTTCATAATTAGCGACAAAGGCAACCTGCTTGCCATCGTGAGATACACTCGCGCCCATTTCTAGTGCCGGTAAACTTGTTAACCTCGACGCTTGTTTGTCACCTATAGCTTGCTTCCATAAATCGCCTTCGGCGGTAAACAACAACGTCTCACCGTGTAAGGCTGGCGCGCGGTAATAACCTTGATTCAGGGATGCAGCGGATAAACTGCTGCTAGAAAGTGCACCAAAAGCAACTAAACAGCTAATTAATGAGGTTCGGAGTTTCATTTTACACTCTTATTAAAATAGACAGGGAGCTAAACGTTACAATAATTCGCACGACACGTTAGCAAATATTTATCAAATTAACAGTATTTTGCTGCCAATTAAGTATTAGCAAATGTGTCCAACTATACTAACTACATCTCTAAGGCAACATGAGGGCTGTTATGGAGCAACAACCACCTAACGTCGATATGCCAACACAAACAACTAATACAACGACGAAAGCTAACGATGACCCTGTGTTAACCAGCTTATTTGAAAATATGGATAAGCAAATAGTTGCTAGTTTTAGTCACCAACAAAAACGAGCATTAAGCCTTGCCGTTAGGGGGCAAAGTTGGGGAAAACATAGTGTGGACAAGCGCGGCACCTTCGCTTTTCCATTTGTACGTTGGCGCTTTTACTATGTATTTTTACTTGGCCGTAACCGCCGGGCTTACACAAGACGTGAAAAAAACCTGTCGATGCTGATGTTCATCGCCATGGTCGGTGGTTTCTTACTTATCAGCGTCATGATAGGTCTACTGGTACTGTATTTAATCAAGTCAGCAATGGGTGTTGACCTATTTGCTGACTCATCGACCGGTATTTGGGACTGGTTTAAATCGCTGTTCTAGTCTCACTGCAAGCTTGATTGTAGCGCTTGGTAACGCTGATATTGCGGATGTTGTGGCTCAGTAATTTGAGGATACTGCGTCACCACTTCACTCAATAACGCTTGGGCTTGTTGGTTTTGTTGCGCATCAACCAGCAGCTCTACCTGAGATAGCAGCTGTTCAAGTTCGGTGACATTTACCCCTTGACTGCGCTTTTGCATTAATTGCGCCGGCGCTGCACTTTCACCCATGCCAACACTCTCCCCCATGTCAGCACTGGCAGGCATATCGGCGCTGAATGCTGCTGGACTGGTCGCCATTGGCGCGATGGCAGGCTCGGCTAACTCTGGCGGCATATTCATCGGATCACTGCCATCATTTAACCATACCAAGCCTACGACCATCACCACTGAAGCGGCCGAAGACAAAGGCCAGCGATGACGTCGCCAAAAGCTTACCGGTGGTGAGATAACTTGTGGGCTGCTTGATGTTTGACAGCGCTGAGCAGCTTGAGCAAGTATGGCTGCATCTACCTCTGCTGTGGGTTGCTCATTGGCTTGACTTCGATACAGTTCGACGAGTTCGGCATCTAGCTGCACTTGTTGTTGCTGATCATCTTTGTTCATATCACACCTGCTGCCAATGTTGATTGACGCATGATTTTAGCCCTTGGTTAGCATAGCGAATGCGACTCTTGGTCGCTTCGATACTCACCCCGGCTATCTCGCCAATTGCCGCAGCAGTAAACCCCATCTCAATATTAAGTAGCAAGGCTTCTTTTTGCACGGGTGGTAGCAGTGACATACAGCGTTTAAGAATCGAGGCTTTTTGTTGCCGGGCTAAATCATCATCAGGCTGATGAACGTCTGAGGCTAACTGCGACTCGAAAGGTTCGTCATCTTGGTTAGCATCACAAAATAAATCGACCGGTTTCACCGCTCTAACATGGTCAATAATCAAATTGTGGGCAATCTTATATAACCAAGTGGTAAACTTTGCGCTGGGCTGATAATTATCAGCAGCCCGAATCACTTTACTCCATACCTCTTGATAAAGATCCTCAGCCAATTGGGGATCATCAAGTTGGCGAACAAAATAGCGAAACAAAGGCCCTTTGTGCTGTTGGTACAACGTCTCAAACGCTGACATATCACCATCAACATATTGCAGCATCAATGCTTGATCGGTATCGATAGGCTGGTTGTCACTCGACAGCTTTTGCACCTATATCATCTCCAAGGGTTAAATAAACGATTTAAAAGCGCACGCGATGGACTATAAATCCTGGCGCGCACTTATAGTTATCCTAACCCAAAGCGCTGTTGCAGAACAGGTGCTAGGACGTGTTGATCTTTCAAGATGATCTTTGCAGCAGTCTGCGGGTTCGGCTGCAAGCGTTTTACGCTTTGTTGAGCAGTATTTTGCTTAGCATGCTAGGCGGCAAACTGCTCGCCGCGACCAAAACGCTTGTATCTCGAACAAAATTTAACCGTGAAAGATCAACACACCCTAGTTATCATTGTGACTGGAAAAGTTGCTCAAGTAGCGGTTGCAACAACGCAAATTCCATCTCACCGAAAAACTGTCGATGATAGTCGATATATTGCTGTTGTACGTGTTCAACGGTGAGGCTGGCATCGATATTGTCGATAATAGCCTTTCCTTGTGCCGTTTTTGAACAAGCAATATAGCCAAACATAGGTTGAGTTACGTCAGCAATAGGCTCGGCTACTAACGGGTTTTCTAGTTGCAGCACGTTAAAATAATGGTCGATAGACAAGCTATAATCTAAAATCGCATCCACACGATTGGCCAATAACATCTCTATCAATTTAGTGGATGACTCAATACTACTGCGTTGATATACATTCAGTTGGTGCGCAGCTAATTGCTTATCTAAATCGGCCCCATAGCTGCGCCCTTTTACAACCCCAAGGGTAATTTCTGGGTGTTGCTCTAGCTGAGCAAAATCGAAGGGACGGCTAAAGCTAATTTGCGTATCGCGACGATGAAATAAGCGAATTGGCGGATAAACTGACAACGGATAACGACTAAAGTAGGCGACTTGTTCTCTGTCGTCTGATTTCAGCGCATTCATAATGCAAGCATTTTGTTGTTTCGGTAACTCTTTCCAAGAGCGGCTCATACTCACCTGAAGCTGCTTAGGTTGCAGTGGTGTTGGCGTATATTCACGAATAGTTTGCCAAACATTACTTAGCAGGTGCGGTGTTTGCTCATCAATATTATCAAACTCACCCGCCTCAAGCAGGATAACCATAGGTATCGGTTTCTGCTCAGCGGCATTGAGCTGCGGCAATATCAATAGCAGCAATATAGCCGCTATGACTTTCATCTTTATAACTAACTTCAACTGACTCTTCCCCTTAATTATCATTATTGTTGTCGGGTAACGTTGTTGTAAAAGTCCTTCCTTAGTTAATCATCCTTGCTATCGTTCCTCTGCTGCTCACTTTAGTATTAGCACAATGAATCAACATAGCAGAAACTTTTAAGGCGTTAAATGCTTATCTACGCAATCAGCCTGCCACCATTGCGCGCCTTAAAACATCAGTAAATACTCTAGCGGCTTTAGGCTTATCGGTTTAATCATCGCTTAGCCACGAAAAGTAGGGGTTTATTGTCCACACTGAAAAACACTGACTCGCACACAAGCCTATCACCGCCAAAATCAAACCAAGTCAGCCTTGGCCTGCCGCCTTATTTGTCATAGCAAAATCACTCAAACATCACCCAGAGGTAAAGGTTCAGTTAATCAAACGATGAATTCGGTCGCAAAGCTTCGAATCACACGTTTGTATGTGTATAATCGGGCGCAAATTTCGACTCCATCGCATTTATTGAAGTTCACCCTAGAAGGAATATGTATGAAAGTTGGTATCATTATGGGTTCCAAATCTGACTGGCCTACCATGGAACATGCGGCTAACATGTTGGACACGTTTGGCATCGCCTATGAAACACGCGTCGTTTCTGCTCACAGAACCCCACAATTACTAGCTGAATACGCTTCAACTGCTGCAGAGCGCGGTATTAACGTTATTATCGCCGGTGCTGGCGGTGCAGCGCACCTACCAGGCATGGTGGCAGCACATACCAGCCTTCCTGTTCTCGGTGTGCCAGTAAAGTCTAAAGCATTAAATGGTATCGACTCATTATTGTCGATTTGCCAAATGCCAAAAGGCGTTGCCGTTGGTACCTTGGCCATTGGCGATCCTGGTGCCGCAAACGCAGGTTTATTAGCTGCGCAAATTCTCGGTTGTCAGCAGCCAGAAATTTTTGCCAAGATTGAAGCCTTCCGTCAGCAACAAACTGACTCAGTATTAGCTAACCCAGATCCTGCAGTTTAATATGAACATATTGGTTTTAGGTGCTGGGCAACTAGCACGCATGATGAGCTTAGAAGGCGCGCCGCTTGATTTAAACGTGCGCGCCTATGATGTTGGCTCGAAGAAAATCATCCACCCGCTAACCCAGCAAGATTTTGGCCAAACCCTTGAGCAAGCCATTGCCATGGTTGATGTGATCACTTCAGAGTTTGAACATATCCCTGACGATGTACTCGCTTTATGCTGCCAAAGTGGCAAGTTTTACCCTGGCAAAGCCGCCATCAAAACCGGTGGTGATCGCAGCATTGAAAAAGCCTTACTTGATAAAACTGGTGTCCCTTCTGCGCCTTACAAACTAATCACTGAAAAGCAGCACTTGGTCGAGGCCGTGTCGCTACTTGAGCTGCCACTTGTGATTAAAACCTGCCAAGCAGGCTACGATGGTAAAGGCCAGTGGCGCTTAACCTCGCGAGACCAACTTGATGGCATATGGGCAGAAATGGCAGGCTTTATTGCCAGTGGTAGCGCAGATTTTCCGCACACTATTATTGCCGAGAAAATGATACCGTTTGACCGTGAAGTGTCGGTTATTGGTGCCCGCGATAGCCAAGGTAATGTCAAAGTCTATCCAGTGACTGAAAACCAGCACACCAACGGCGTGCTCACTCTGTCATTGGCGATTGAAATGGACAACAACATCCAACAGCAAGCGCTGGAAGCCTTTGATAAGCTGGCCCTCGCTATGGATTATGTTGGTGTATTGGCCATCGAGTTTTTCGATGTCAATGGCACGCTAATGGTCAACGAAATTGCCCCACGAGTGCACAACTCAGGTCACTGGACCCAGCAAGGCACAGCCTGCAGTCAGTTTGAGAATCATCTGCGCGCAGTGGCGGGCTTACCTTTAGGTGACACCCAAGCCCAAAAGCCTACGGCGATGATTAATGTACTTGGCCAAGGCAATATTCCAACCAAAGTGCTTAGCATTGCAGATGTAAAAAGCCATTGGTATGGCAAGTCGCAACGCGCTGGTCGCAAAATGGGCCACATCAATGTGTCGGCGGCAAACCAGGTTGAGCTTGGAGAGAAGCTACAGCAACTAGCTGAGATCTTGCCTGAGCAAGATTATCCCGGTGTTGCAGCAACCGCACAGCGGCTGTTAACTAGCTAACGCGAGTTAACTCAATTGCCTAACGGTAAACTAAAAAGCCGAGTCGATACACTAGGTATCACTCGGCTTTTTTTATAGCGGATAGTTTGCCTAAAAATAGCTCTGAGTAGATCACTTTCTTATGCCGATTGGTATAACAACCCCACAAAACTATTTAAGACCCATTGCTGGACACACGGACTAGATCACAAATCTATAAACCTTGTCTTTAACTTTACTTGTATGATTTAAACTATTGGGTTGCAGTCTTATACACTTATGAGTGCATGTTAAAGACCCCATGCGACTTATTGCCAGCGGCCATATTCCTACCAACTTCATAAATAGATAAAACTAGAATACCTTATGAATTAAAAATTCAATCCAAATAAAATAATTCATAAAAAATCCACAAATTTATCCAGCAGAAATAAAAACCACCTAAACAACTGTTTTATTTAAAAGTATCAAAACCAATAAAAACCAATAAAAACAATAGTACTCTACCCTTAACCACAAAACTATACAACACAGCATTACCAATCAAAAACAACCGACTATTATTAATGAGAAAGCATGCTATTTTTAAACATAGCAAAATAAAACATCAAATATTTAACCTGAGTAAATCACAAGCATCATCAACATTAATCAACAAGGAACCTGATAATGTCCTTTATAACTATGCCCCACGGATTTATTAGAAATAAAACAAAAGCAAAAAGTACTAGTTTTACGCCTGCCAGCATGATTGATGTTTTATATGACTATCAACATTTTTTATCAACGAATGAAAAGCATAATGGCACCATTGCGCAATCAGGTCCTGAAAGTCTAAAACGTATTGCCATTATTGGTGCGGGTGCGGGAGGTTTAATCGCAGCCTATGAATTATCTAAAATCGCTAACATCAACGTTTCACTAATAGAAGCGAGTGACAGGCTTGGTGGCCGCATGGATTCAATTTATATTGCAGATGGGGATCTAAATGATAAAGTATTTGAAATGGGATGTATGCGATTTCCCCCCACCTCGCACACATTGTACTACTACTTAAATAAGTTTGACTTACCCACAACACCAAACTTTCCCGATCCAGGTATTGTTAATACAAAATTGCTCTACCAGAACAAGGTCATTGACTGGCCTGCAAATAGCGCAACCCCAATAAATGCTGATTTTGAACGTATTGGACATGACTTTAGCAATATGGTGGTTTATCTCCTTGGAGATGTTAATAACCCCAATATAACTGCACCGAGTAAGTTATTTGACTATTGGCACATCTACCAAACAAGTCCAACGGAGAATAATAAAAAGCAGGTTGTAAGCGCTTGGCAAACTTTAATCAATCAATATGGCACCACATCATACTTTGATGCCGTCTATTCACTGGCTCAGAATTCGGAGATAGTTTCAAAGCCGTGGACACAAGAAGACATGAATAAGTTTGGCGCTTTGGGTGTCGGTTCTGGCGGGTTCGATCCTATTTATAATGTCAATTTCGTTGAAGTGTTGAGGTTATTTGCAAATGGTTGGGAGGATAACCAAGAACTAGTGCTATCGGGTATTGGCGCGCTAGTCGATGCACTTTCTGACTCACTAAATGAACACGGTGTCGAAGTACAGCTAAATAGCAAGGTAACTGAAATCGCTAAACAGGACGGAAAATATCGAATAACCATAAGCCAGGAGTGTGGTGATAACACCGTTGAGTACTATGATGCAGTGATTGTTGCAACGACGACTCGAGCAATGGAATTAATGGGCTTAACACTAAAAGCTGATGTTTATGACGAGTACCCGATTTTGCACCAAAGCGCTAAAACATCAATTCGAAATTTACATTTAATGAACTCTTCAAAGTTCTTTGTGACAACGGCTTCAAAATTTTGGTACGCCGCAAATAACCCAACAGGGTTAGATTTACCATTTAATATTCAAACAGATGAGTTAATGCGCGGTTTATATTGTCTAAATTATGACAAAGATCTTGATGACGGTAGGCCAAATACTGAAGGCAAAGGTGTAGTGCTAATAAGCTATGTCTGGGGAGATGACTCGACTAAAATACTAGGGCTATCTAATGCAGAACGATATCAACAGTTTTTGCTCGCTATTAAAGAAGTTGACTCAACATTTGCCAACTTGCTTGAAAATCAAACTGAAAAAATTGATGTAATCGATTGGGAAAGTGAACCACATTATCATGGTGCCTTTAAGCTCAATTATCCGGGTCAAGAACAGGATAATCATGCGGCATTTTTTCAATATCAAGCCAAAGAACAAGGCGTTTTCCTTGCGGGTGACAGTGTCTCTTGGGCCGGTGGCTGGTTAGAAGGCGCCATGTCCACAGCAATTAATTCAGCTTGTGCTGCAGCCGCTTATGTTGGTGCAACCGTCGCGGATAACTCGCCATTAACTGAAATTGCTTCACACATGTATAAATACGATATTCCGCCCAAAGGCCCACGCTAACATTGACATAGGAAAACACACAAACAGACCGTGATTAGCAACAAACGACCTGTGATCGCGTTATAAATTTAAGCCTGCTGTTTTAACTCTTAAAAGTATGGATAACAACATGTATCTAAGTGCCAAAGAGAGACAGAAAGTATTAAAGTTGATTGAAACCTTAGGCCAAACCTTAGACTCCTCAAAAATGAGAGAGCGAGCTGGGTTTGCTTTACTTGATTTACTTCAATCTGATCAGTTTGCGTCATTTGTATGGAACGAGCATAACCAGTGCTTTGATAGAGGAGTTTTAATCAACATCTCACCACAAAATGTCGATAACTATCAGAAGTATTATTATCAAAAGGATCCAATAACCGAAAAGCTTGCTAAGAAAAGAGCTGCGACTTTAGTGAATCAAATCATGCCGCAGCAACAGCTCATCAAAACCGAATTTTATAATGACTTCTTAGCGATTGATGGGCTCCATTACGGAGTCAACCTGCATGCACATCAGGGAGAAAAAAACGTCGGGGATATAAGGGTATGGCGCTCAAAGCGTAGAGCCAACTTTGATGAAAAGTCTGCTTATATTTTAGATTTAATCAAACCCTATTTTTGCAATGCGATGTCTAACATAGCTGAGTACGAGGCGATTAAAAACAGCCATCTGATACACGCCAGCTCCTGCCCCGCTGTCACTATAGAGGGATTAAAAAATCAATACTCACTAACTAAAAGAGAAGCACAGATCACCTTAGAAATTTTGGAAGGCTATAAAGATGAGCAAATAGCATCGAAGCTTTATATTGCCTTTTCAACACTAAGGACGCACATAAAACACATATTCTACAAACTTGAAGTCAATAGTCGACAACTACTCATCAAGAAAATACTTGAAAATTCACACTGTTAAAAATTAAAACAAGATAAAAGTAAATAACAAAAATATCCTCATTTATGAGGATATTTTTTTAACAGCCATTATCTATAGTTACTAACCAAGCGACAAATTAAAAAACAAACAAAGAATATTAGTGACATATTTAATCTCAGTCACCACTGACATTCACAGAACAATAAAACAAATATAAGACAGCTAATAAAACAACAAGCAACAGAATTAACTCACACTGTTCCTACAACAGAGCAGTATGAATTAGTACAAACTGGATGACTCCATCCAAAACCAATTAAACTTTTTCCAAAAGGAATATTTAAATGAAAAAGAATACACAAATGCTCGTACCAGGTAATTCACCTTACTCTTTTGAACTTAGTCATTTAGATCAACTTGCTCAGGGAGAGAAATTTAAAATCAGTGTGTTTGATGAAAACAATAAACACATTGGCTATATAAAGTTTAATGACAAATCTACCTATAACCACTATGCAACGATTGAGGCCAAAGGTGACGACTTCTCTATTATGGCCGACGGACGCCGAGAATACTGGAAAGTCGAAAGCGGTGTATCAAGAGGCTATTGGCTATCAACGACGCCTAACGCATGGTTAGTAACCAGTGAGTTTTGGTTAGCGAGACCTTTTTACTTCGAATCTGACGCGATTTGGGAAGATAAATCTGGCAGACCAATTAGTTGTAAAGGTGACCCGGCCATCGGTAAAGACGTAGCGGTATGGAACGCCGGTGGGTTTAGAGCTTTACGTGTGGAATTACAACCGGTCAAAGAAGCACTCAAGCAAACTGAGGCCGAAGCCGAAGTTGCTTAAACTAACGACCTGATACTCAATCTAACCCTTAGTGCAACCGTACAAGGTGTTAGTTAGATTAATCAATAATATCAGAGCTTACTTCTATACAAGCTGTCACAGTAAGCTCTGCTTATCTAACAAAGGGAATCGTTGATAAAATGGACAATATCACAAATTTAATGGAAAAAAGTCGCGAACGCCACGAAGCTAGAAAATCGCTAGCCACTCATTTACCCACTCAAACAGCACTAGAAGGTGGCGTCGTATCAGATGTTATTGGCTACGTTGGCAATAAGGTGTTAGAAGGACTCAATGCAGCATATGAGAATTTTAAAAAGTACAATATCAATTTGCTACAAGTAACCAATGTTACTGACTACTACATGGGCGCACTCGCTTTTAAATCCCAGCCTGAAGACAACGAAGCGAATGTCAATGTCGTCGCTCCACTGCCAGTATTAATCAATAAAAATACCACAGTAGATGCGATTTACGAAAAAGGCCTGCTTGATTCGAAAAAAAGCGCCACCGCTTTTCAATGGATCGAACTCTCGTCTCGAGACGGCGAAATTCTTTACACGTTACAAATACGGATGCACTTAGTCAGTGTTGGCTCAAGCGATAACCCATCGATGCTAGTGAAAATTTTCCAAAACGATAAAAAGGGCCCCTTAGATGAAGTCATCATCGAGCCGGGTGAAATGACTGGCATTCACCGTCTCAAAGACACGCCTTTCAGCTTAGCTGCTGAAGTCACTATAGGATCATCAGTGATCACACTGATTGAACATACATCCTAAAGCCTGCTAAATACAAAACAGAATTTGATAGCTCTGAATTAACCGCAGGAACCCTTAATGACCCATCCTATTTTCAGTGAACTGTCGTAACGATATCATTGAGCTTAACTATGGATCCGTTCCATGATATCGCTCGGCTTTTTTATCTGATTGTTTGTTGCGAAAATCTGCTTACTTACAGCTGCCGACACTAAGTAAGCTAAAGCAGATACTAACAACTTAAACTTGGCTACCTACTGTATATCGCAGGTTCTGAAGAGCTTACAGCGCCAATTTTCCAATGGTATTGATAGCGGCTTTCGCTACCAGCTTGAAAAACTTCCTGCTTATCATCTAAATTAATTGGTTTTAAATCATGGTTTGTACAATTAGGCTTGCAAACCCAAGCACTTCCACCATTAACCAGTAAATTAATGCTAGACAGATTGACCCCCATTTCAGCTAAATAAGCCCCCATATTTTTTGATTCGAGATCCCAAGAATTACCATGTTTAATCTTGTTATGCCTATTGCCTGTTAAAGCAATCACAAGAGTGTTACTTAAAAGACTTTCTTTAATATTTTTAGCCATCTCTAAGTCTCTTTCTTGTTTATCTGAATCGAAGAAAATAACGTTTACTTTATCTTCTCTGACCAATTGATTGAGTTTTAACAGCAGCTCGAACATTGCAACACTCGTTTTACCATCATGCTGCTCCATCCATATCGTCGAGTTTTCTATATCTTCGGCCAAGGATTTATTGTCGCCATTGAGTGTTATATCACCATCAATAAGCTCGATTGCTACGGTTAATTTTTGGGAAGAAACTTTTATTGAATTACAAACAATATCAAAGAAAAGCTTTGGAGACTCTTGTGTACCGTGATATTCACCAACTAAAATCACTTCATCAGTATTGGCTATAATGCGGGTAATTTTCGGCGGTACCTCATCGCATGACCAAGCGTTTTGAGCTACACATGACGCGAAAAGTGTTAAAGCTAAAAATATTCCGTTATTCATAAATAAACATCCGTATTGTTCTATTGATAGCAACCCTAACCAACCATCAACCTGATTACAACAAACTTCAGTTCATGCTCTTACCTAGCTCACAATCTGTCCAACATTGATGCCATTATCCTTGAATAAATCAGCTCCAATAACGTAAATTGCACGAGAGCTATAGAACATGTGAAACAATTGGACAGCCATTGTTAATGTCTCAAAGACACGCCTTTCAGCTTAGCTGCAGGAGTCACCGTAGGGTCATCAGTGATCACACTGATTGAACATACATCCTAAGGAGCCAGTTACTCATCAATCAGATGGTGATATCTCGGCAATAACAGCTGTGAACTTCTAAGCGGACCCACTCAAGTTTATTTAAACTGTTGAATCTATACCCTTGGTGAAGCAGATAGTAAGTCGATGGGCCGCTCCATAACATCACAGCGCTTTTTTAGCTAATAATAAACATAGAAAGGCATAGTTAGTGTCACTCAGATTTTATGGAGTAAAAAATCTCTATATACTTTTTCATCCAATCCTATATCTGGGCACGCTAAACTCTTATCTCTGACTTTAGAAGTACTCAGTAGACCACTTTCAACAAACACTGCTTGGGATTTTAACGAGCAGTTGTCTTCAGTTGTTACAGACCATTTTTCAAGCATTTCTAACGACGTAGGGGCACCTGCTACAATGTAAACTTTCACACCTTTATATTGATGAAAGCTTTCCCCTTGCTGGTTAACTTTAACAACCGAGCATGGTGGCTGTAACTCCAGAGCTATGCTCTGCTCGTTTAGTTCAGCAATACATCTAGTTGAATTGGAGCTAATTTTTACTTCTGCATTTACACATGATGTAATAAGCAAAAAAGAAACAAAGCCTGCGAGTTTAGTTATTGCTTTAATTCCCAAAACCATACTTGGTCTCCAATGTTTAACCAGTTCGCATCACCGCCTTTTAAATCTTGCCGATTGAATAAACCGATATGGGCAGTCGTTAGCTCCGTTGCTAGTGTACTTCCACTGGAGTTGGTGTTGAAACAAGTTGAGAACCGTCAGTTAAATATAACGTATCCCCATCCCAGGCTGCATATACTGAAAGACTATTTACATCAAATGGCGCAGTGCCAGTATAGTTAAAACTCCCCTGATACCAAACCTCACCGTCACCATCGAAATAAACAGTGCCAACATACCCTTTATCAGTATTATTCATTGCAACATATACTCCACCGTCAGGGCCGCCAACCCACAATGCAGTTATAGGAACAGTAATCGGTCTAGTTTCAGGTTCGTAGCTTGATACAGGTTCACACCCATTGATTATTACCATCAGAAGTAGAACTGCTAGCAATTTCATGCAGAAAACTCCCCTATATTCTCAATAACCAGCCGGTTCATAATTGGGAAAAAGTCTAGATCTCGATATTCATCGCGGAACTCTCCAATATAAGAGTTTGGGCGCGGGTCTATCATCCATGGTGTCTCTTTACCCGCAGCTTCAACTAACCTCTTAACAAAGTGAATGCAGCTATTTTTTGTTAAGTCATACTTCTTTCTAGCCGGATTACTGTTTTGCGACTTTTGGGCCACTACACGCTGGTTGAGTTTCTCAAAAACACCTGCAGCCTCTAAAAATACGCCTTCAACTCTTGACCCCTTGCCTGCTTTGTTGCTCACTTTCTTTAACACGGGAACCAATGAGTTCAAATCTACGCCATCGATACCAGTTTTCACATTGGGCACTGGCACTCGCCTTACTACCCCTATTTTCTCTGGATAATCATATCGACCGTATTCGTAGTATTTCGTTAAACCTGACACTCCATTAATTAAAAGAATGCCTGCATGTCCTAAGTTAGAAATTTGCTGACTCGACTTTCTTATCGTAAAGTTGTCGAAATTTACCCATGGAAAAATATCAACATCCGTTCTCGGTGTATCCACAATAATTTTATAATCGGGGAAAACTATTGGGAGCAATATGTCTTTCATACCTACTTCCTTGTATAGGGCTCACTAAAGGGCTAATTTTCAATCGTTTCACGGGTGTGATGTTGTCCACAACGTATAGCAAACTCATACAGTCCATAGACTTAAAATCACTTAATCGGTCATAAACATTGAATTTGACAGCTTAAATGACAGCTGAGGTAAAAAGTAACATAGCACTTCTCATCAATTGCTAATCAGACTAAGAACTACATCAACTATTCCAGTCTTGAGTCATTTTCTAGTTAATGACTAATATGTAACGAATGCATTTAAGTATCTATGTACCATCACAAAAACTTAAAGTGCTGATTATGCCCATAGTTGCTGCTAATACAATCGAGAGCGCAGTATTTAACACTTAAGTTTTAACCTGATAATTCGTATTCACTAAAAGTAAATAGCTGGATATAACTAACGAGGCGCAGTGAAGTCATCCATGGCCGTTTTACGGTGGCATCTGATGTGAAAGGATTCACAAATGCCGCTCTATAGCATTGAAGGCCGAACCTTCAAACTAATCTAACGCCTGTCCGACGAGGAATGTGCAGTTACTGCTGCGAGACGCTGTAAAACCATCCATGGCCGCTTACGGTGGCATCTGATGTGAAAGGATTCACAAATGCCGCGATGACATTGAAGGCCGAACCTTAAAACTAATCTAACGCCTGTCCGGCGAGGAATGTGCAGCTACTTCTGCGAGACGCCACCAGCACCTCCATATGGGCTCTGCGATGACATCTGATGTGAAAGGATTCACAAATGCCGCGATGACATGGATGTCATAGAGCGGCCATGTCATCGAAGCTCGCAGCCGCATCTGCACTAAGTTAATTATCTCTTCGATTTAACCGCGATGGCTGAGCATGAGAGTATTAACAAATCCCTCAGTTGCAAGGGTGTCATAGAGTAGCCATGTCATCGAAAGTCGCACCTTCAAAGTAACCTAACGCCTGTCCGGCGAGGAATGTGTAGTTACTGCTGCGAGACGCTGTAAAACCGTCCATGGCCGCTTTACGGTTTCTTCCGTGAAACCGAAGCTCGCAGCCGCATCTACACTAGGTTAATTATCTCTTCGATTTAACCGCGATGGCTGAGAATGAGAGGATTCACAGATCGCTCCGTGGCAAGAGTGTCAAAGAGCAGCCATGTCATTGAAGGTCGAACCTTCAAACTAATCTAACGCCTGTCCGGCGAGGAATGTGCAGCTACTACTGCGAGACGCCGCAAGCACCTCCATGTGGGCTCTGCGATGACATCTGATGTGAAAGGATTCACAAATGTCGCGATGACATGGATGTCTTAGAGCGGCCATGTCATCGAAGCTCGCAGCCGCATCTGCACTAGGTTAATTATCTCTTCGATTTAACAGTAATGGGTAAGCATGAGAGAATTAGAGCTAACACATTTTGCCCCTTTTCGTGTTAGAGCGATTATGATTCCAAAAGCTTCTAGTTAAGAGTTTCGATACTAAAGCTTATGTGAATTCACGACTCTACGATCTACGTTATAACACTTCCTTTCAGTAACAAAGCTGCTCAGACTGAATGAAATTTAACTGTGTTTATGGACAGTTATAATCAAGCTTGAAGTTTATCGTATAAAAAAGATGCAAAAGAAGTGCTGTTGACGCATCGATAGCTCAAAGGTTTTATTTACCTCTCACAATATCAATAGGTTGAGTTTTCCTAAAAAGTGTTATGCAGACCTCATAAACACCCACGCATCATTTTATCATGCAGTTTTGAGTGTTCTCCTCTGCAAAATGAAAAATAACCCCTTTGCAGCAATGAGTTGTAGGTGTAAGTTAACCTAGATGATTGAGCAGCCAAGAACGTTATCATGCTGCTATTGAATAAGACGTTATGTTTAAACCAGAATACCGAGGAATCAACTAGATGCCAGATTGGCTAACTGATTTAAATAAAATTGGATCTATAAGTTCAATCATAGGGCTTATAGTGACGGTATTTTTGTTTCTTGAAGCAAGAAAAATTAGAAACTCGTTCCTACGAAGAGCAAGACTACCTGAAGTGAATAGAGAATTAAGTAAATCAACGTCACAATTGTCTGAGCACTTAAAGAGATGGAGTGATGATAAAACACCTTCTATAGAAACATTTTCTACGATCAAGGCGTTACTTGAAAACATCAAGTCAAAGTTGCCTCCAGAAGAAAAGAAGAAGGTCGGTGAATACCTGATGAAGCTTCACCCAAAAAAGTATTTTTTTATGAATAACTCTCTTTCTAAGCTCACTGAAGACGAAGCATGGGATAGATATACCGAATTGAGCGGCCTAGTTACTACTCTTCAGCAGTTAGCAAAAGATTCTAAGTGGGACTAATTATGAACACTGAAAGCAAAACAGCACAATTGATTACAAAATTGATTCGTGAGACATCCAAGGGTAATGTGACTTGGGAGGTAAAAGATGCTCCTAGGTCGCTCAATAGTGAAACAGAGCAGTCAGTTCCCCTTTACTTGCAAACTGAATACAAGGGGAAAATACTAGGGATCTATGATCTTCGTGCAAAGTATTATACAGATGTAGATGAGTATTCGTGGTCTGAAAGCATCGGATTTTGCATTGTCGATAAGCTTGGAAGAGTAGTCTGGGAGTCGACAGAACAGTCGCCTGCGCTATTTGACCTATTTAATACTGCTAGAGAGCAGGCATCAGGAATTGATGACATTCTTGATGATTTACTGAACGACTAAAACATAACAAGCAAAGGCAACTGATGCAGCGCATTGATGCTTTGAGCGTTATCGTATATCCGATAACGCCATACTTTTCCGGTAACGTATAGAATGCTTGGCGGAAGATCAAACAAGCCCACGGTTAAGTAGGCTTGGGTTGTTAGGAATCACTTGTGAGCGGATAAGCCAACTAAAGGCTAAATAAGAATTATCCCGTTGTCATTGTTCAGACATATCTCATAAAAAACTTCAATATTCAGCTCTATTTGAAGTTCATTACTATCAATAAAATAAGAGAAGATTGGACTCTTATCACCGGCCCGTAATGGATTCAATGTCATATTTATTTGAACATTATTTTTATCAACAACTAAAATATTTTCAGACTCAGCCATATACCCAAAGGATTTTGCACACTCTTCATGTATCCAAGTTTGCTTTTTAACTAGCTTAAAGCCGAGATTTTGCAGCGATTCTTTTGAAGCAAAAACAGCGATATTATCAATGACTATATCTGATAGCACTCCTTTCTTTGACGAATCAGATAGTCGATTGTAAAGTTGAATTAGGAGGTTCCAAGCAGCTCTATAGCCCCATTGATTAGCTATTTCGGCCTCATTAGTCGTTGTGATGAGTATTTCTCTACCTATTGAATGTTTCAATACACAAGTATCTATATTCAATACTTTTGGTTTATACCCCACATTAAGCTGTTCAAAAAGTAAATTATTTTCTTGCCAACCTTTTACAATATTACTCTTTAGTGACATCCAGTTGGAAGGTCTTACCACCTTATTACATATATCATTCGACATTCGCTTATCAATAGCTTTTATTGAGTTATTTAGCGCCTCAAGTACTGAGTCTAACGTTTCTTGATTGAAACCTACTAAAGGCACATTGCCTTGCTGTTCAAGTATCCTATTAAGTATCTTCTTTTTCTTTGTACAATCCTCATACGCCCCACCACCGTATAGTGAACCTATTCCATTACTCCTTTCACAAAAATAACAAAGCTGATATAAAACACCTCTAAATACAAAAGGGGAAAGCTCATATCTGTCGTGAAATCTAAAATCATTTTCTATAGAACTCAGCTCTCTGAATATCAAATCTAAAAGTTCATTGACACTACTGGCAAACAGGGACTCCCCTAGGTGACAAATATTTGATTCACGAGGATGCTTCCACTCTAGGCAGTCATAGATTTCTTGCCACCGACCTTGAAACGCAAGTTCACCCAACATGCTACAGCCTGTACTTTTCATATATCTAAGAAGAATATTGTCACTAAAATCATTACTTTCAATAGCTTTGATAGCTTGGTTAACGTCATCCTCATTAAGAGGAACTGATTTCCCAAACTCCCCGTACTTTACAAAAGCTCTTCCATCAGAAAGAGATTTAACTTTATCTTCTAAAACGTCCAAATTATTTATGGTGTATTCGACTTTGTTAAAGTCTCTCCAAAACTGGTTTATCCAGTTCTTGCTTCTTTCAGTAGGTTTGGAATTAATCCAATCAGAATGTAGATCTCCAGACAAATTTTCTGAAATATTTTTATAAAACTTGAGGACTTTGTGGGGATGATCTTTAGTAACTATTTGAAAAACATCTACGATTGAACGATTAGCAGTAACAATTCCAGTTAAATCGGCTCTAAAATTGACGTGTCTCAAGAGACCGAAAAGCTCCCTGAACCACTCACACTCAATAACTAGATCAATCCCCTTGCCTGATTGATTTCCTTGCCATCGGGCAATTTCGTATAAGTCAGATGAAAGGTTTATTTTTTCATCTGAAGTCAAAACATAATCTTCTGCAACGATCTGAACGTATCGAGGGTCATGAATAATGTGAGAAATCATTGTTGCAAATAGTCTTTGGGAGTGAAATGAAAGCTTTGCATCTTCAGCCTCCCTAGAGACCCTAATGATTCGAACTAAAGCATCCCAGTATAGCTTGATAAACTTGACGTCAGATTTTGACAATGAGATATAATGTTTCTTAGGTCCAAAATATGTTTTTACTACCTTCTTATGGAACTGAAACAAAATCTCAACAAAACTACTGTCCCAACTTTTGCTTTTCAACTGCTCAATAAGAACTTCTAATCCAGCACTCACATAACTTAGTTTAGATGCTGTAAAATTTGAATAATAAAAGCGGTCTTCAATTTTTAGTTTTTTAATCCAATAAAAATATGAGCTTTTATTGGATAAGGCATCGAATTTCATCAACAACTTGAGCTTCAGTGAATCGTTCAACATAAGGAAGTCTCGAATGTAATCTTCAGTCGGATCCATTACACGAAAGTACAGTCGGATAAAAAACCACGCAGCTGCAACTATGGTTAAACAAAAGGTTATAATTAACACTATAACTAAAACAGTTTCAATTACTGATGGCAGTAAGCTATTCCCTTTAGATTGATTAGCTTTAAAGAGGATGCTTAGGAGTATGTAAATAATTGAAGTTATTATTAGTGACACTGGATTAACCAAGACTCCTTGGGTGAGCCGCTTAGCTAGTCGTGAGCTATCGTACTTTTCAGTCACTTGGCTAGCGATTTGGATAGCCAATGGAATTCCAATAGCTACAAACCCAACAATCAAGGTGAAGGTGTCACTAATTATATTGGCATACTTAGATGCCACATCAAATTCCAATAAATTTGATGAAAATAACTCTGTTACCATTTTAAAAACCATCAAATCAGTTACTAAATAGGATATTACCTAAATAACTGAGTTTGTCACATAATCATGTGGTTACTTAACGAATCGGCAGTGTACTGGCTCACCCACGGCTCTGTTAACATGTAATCCTTTGAGAGTTGCTCTATAAATTGATGCGAGCAGGGGATGATAAAAAATTCGCCCTGTTACAAATTAGATTTCAATGTGAAGTAAAAATCCTAAGTTATAAATTTTTACCAACGGCATTTGTTCAACAAGGTTTTGATGATGCTGATTGTCTGGTTGCATATCCGCTTTATGCTGGTAAACAGCAAATTACGGCCGTTGGGTAAACCAAGATACTTTTCTAATCAACGTTTGGTTGATTAGACTCAATACTCTAACTTGGTTTTGTCCTGAAACCATTCCACAACAAGCGAACCCAATTCGAAGAGACACCTAACCTAGTGTGAATGCACGTTGACTCTCGGCGACAGGACGTCGCCGCGAAGCCTACATGGATGTATTTATGGCGTGTCATAAGGGCATTCACACATCAGCCCACCGCAGGTGATTATGTACCATTCCCCGCTGGAGGCGAAAACCTACTCAGCCTACCGCAGGTTATTAAGCACCATTACCCAAAGAACAACCGCCATAACCACGACGAGTCCAAATCCTCTTGGCAAGTTCGATATTGGGCTGCATATCGCTTAGAACGAGCATCAACGCGATCAGCCACTTTAATCAACCAGGCTTTTTGGTTGTAGGTTTTACGCTTATACCCTCCCCACCCTTCGTGGTAGTTCAAATATTGATTACGGGCATCCCATTTAGACACGCCATTAATTTTATGAGTCTTGTATATGAACCAGCCCATAAAATCCATCGCATCATCAAAGTTACTGCGGCTAGACCAAGAGTTACCCGTTTCGCGGACATAGTCGTCCCATGTCATGGTTTTAGCCTGCGCATAACCATAGGCGTCACTGGCACGTCCAATGGGAATGAAGCCCAAAAAGTACTCCATTGGCGGTGCCGCGTTGTGTTTAAAAGAGCTTTCTTGGTACATCATGGCAAGCGGCACATGAACGGGTACGCCCCATTTTTCACGGGTATTTTTTGCCGCTTTATACCAAGAGCGATTTTCTTGGTAAATGGCACATAAGTTTTCAGGATCTTTGGGAGGAGGAGTGGCACACCCGATCAGCAATTGCGTGGCAATGACGATCCACAACCAAGATAAATGCTTCATAATCTCCATAACCAATGTGGGCTCAATAAACCGTTAGTGTCACATTGTTTATCGTTTTAGGCAATTGATTCTGGTGGGATTATTGCCTAAACGATGATGATAAAACCGTAAAGGCAATTGTCAGGTTACCGCGTTGTTGTACTCAGGCTGGCACGTTCACAATCATATGACTCTTGTTGCCAAACAACCGGTTGCCAATAGCTGCTATCCATACCACGGTAAATCTTACCGTCATTGAATTGGGCGCCAATGTGATAGCGCTCATCAGCATCCACATTGATAGTCAACACTTTAGGTGTACGTGCAGCAAGCTTAACTTTTACTGCGGGGTCACTGATCAACTCTGCCACGGTAAATTCATAGCGTCCGGGGCTTAACTGGTAATTAGGCTTTGAAATAACAGGCTTACCATCGAGATGAGTCACAACAACACGATACAAGCTGTCTGCTTGTGGTGGCTCTAGATAACCAGACACGGTACCACAAACATTTTCATCGTCGGGCGCTGACGCACATCCCTGCAACCCCAGTATAATTGCAACCCATACAAGCTTACGCATTAACTCACCTTAGCGTCATCCACTTTCGGCGCAAAATAGTCCGATAAGAACTGCTCAAATGTCAGGCTATCGGCCTGCTCAATTTCAGCTTGTTGTTGTATCGATTGCTGTGCGGCATATTGATAACTGGCTTGAACATCATCGGGCAGCACATAATCTTGTAGCTCTTGATGGTACTGTTTCGCCAAGCCCATCACCCATTGTCCATGATCAAGTTGTTGTTCAAACAACTGTTGCATCAATTGACCCGACAACGTCAGATCTGGATTATCTACCGCTTGGTGCCACTTAGCTAACTCTTGCTGGTAGTCGCTACCCTCATCACCATCAAGCTGCTGGGCAATCTTGTTAAGATCAGTAAAAATCTCATGTAACCAAGCCACTTTGCTCACCTGCTGGCCATCGCGATTTAAGGTTAACTGTGGATCACGCCCCTGCAAAATCACTTTGTTGAGGTTGTCAGAAATGGCTTGCTCTTCAACGGCATCGCTGCTTGACGACGGCTTAAGCAAACAATATAGAATAAACATATCAAGAAAACGCACTTGTGAAGGCGTGATCCCAACACTGCTAAATGGATTGACATCCAGCGCTCTCACCTCAATATACTCGACCCCGGCTCTGGCGAGCGCTTCAGAAGGCTTTTCACCGGGTAAACTGACACGTTTAGCACGAATCGGCGAGTAAAACTCATTTTCAATCTGCAACACATTGGCATTGAGCTGGCGGTACTCACCATCAACTTTCACGCCAATTTGGGCAAATTTGTCAGAGGACATATTGATCGCGGCATCAACACCTTTAAGGTACTCATCCAGCGAGTTGTAGCTAATACTCAGGCGCTCTTGCTCTTTATTGGTGTAGCCCAAATCACTCATCCGCAATGAGGTCGCGTAAGGTAAATATAACGTGCCCTTACCCATTTTCTCAAAAGCGATATCGGTTTGTTGATCTTTAATAAATGAGCCACATAAAGCGGGAGAGGCACCGAACAGATAAGGCAATACCCACACCATGCGGCGATAATTTCGAATCAATCCGAAATAAGACTCAGAAATAAACTGACAGCGTCCACCTTCAGCACCTTGCACTTCATACAAGCGTTGCCACAATGACTTCGATACCGAGAAGTTAAAATGCACACCTGAAATGATCTGCATTTGTGCCCCATAACGGTATGTCAGGCCTTTACGGTACAAACGTTTCATTTGGCCGCTATTTGAACTGCCATAATCAGCAATGGGGATGTCTTCCACATTACCCACATAACAAGGCATGCTGACTGGCCATAACTGCTCACCACCCAAGTTTTGCACTGTGTAGGCATGGGTATAAGTCAGATCGGTAAACAACGAGTCGATGTCACCGTGAACCGGAGTTATAAACTCCAATAGAGACTCACTATAATCAGTGGTGATCCGAGAATGGGTTAACGCAGAGCCTAGTGCTTGCGGATGCGGCTGCATTGATAAATGCCCAGCATCATCAATTCGCAAGGCTTCGCGCTCGATACCACGGTGAAGATCCCTTAGGGCACCTTGGCTATTTTTATCGGAGAGTTGCTCGATCACTTCATTGAAAGATTTCAATCTCTTTGTCTCTCATTTGTCATTGTCACGGTTAGCTTATCAGACCTGCCAATCGAAACAGATATTTCATGCAATGCCCTAATCATAGTGCATTTACGTCAGTTTTATTTGCGCCTATTAACGCTAAAGCGGCACTCACACAGTGAATACCGCTTATGGTGTCTAATATAGGGTCAAATAACCAGATTACAACTCAAAATCTCTAACTGGATACCCAAGCGCCTTAATATCCGCCTCGATAGCCGCTTTATCACCCACAATCAACACCACCATTTTATGCAAATCAAGCTGCTCCCTCGCCACCTGATTCAAGGTTTCACGGCTTACACTGTTGATGAGCTCTGTTTGTTGCTCGGTATAATCATAAGGTAAACCAAAGCGTTGAATGCGTCGCATAAAGCCCGCTTTTTGGTATGGCGTTTCATAGTCTAATGCTTGAGATTGCGTAATTGAGCTACGCATAAACGCCAGCTCTTTTTCTGTCATCCCCTGCTTACGATACTGGTTAATTTCCTTGGCAAACTCAACCAAAGCCGGGGCTGTGACATCACTGCGAACACTGGCTGACGCCTCAAAAATCCCCAGCTCTTTGCCGCCAGCAAAATAGCTTCGCGCGCCGTAGGTATAACCTTTATCTTCACGCAAGTTTAAGTTGATGCGGCTATTGAATGCACCACCTAACGGGTAGTTCATCAAATAAGCTTTAAAATATTCACCGGTTGCGTCATAAGGCATGGCGCGCTTACCCAGTTTAATTACTGACTGCGCCGCACCTGGCTTATCAAGAATGTAGATCTTGCCACCTTTGACATTGGGCAAATCAGACAACGCAGGTAAGTTAACCGCTTCACCCTGCCATTGACTGAAAGGCTGCAATTTAGCCATCAGTTGCTTCTGGTTTAGATTGCTCACCGCCACCATTTGCGCATTACCGGCGCGGTACTGCTTATCATAAAACTGTTTTACATCATCCAGTGTCAGTGCCGCGACGCTCTCAAGTGTCCCTCGACTACTCACCCCAAGCGGAGAGTCTTTACCATATAACAGCGCATCAAAACCGGTAGAGGCTAAGAAATTAGGATCGGACATCATGTGCTGCAAACCTTGCAGCTGTTGCTGTTTAACTCGGTCAAAATCAGCCGGTTTAAACGCAGGGCTAAATAAACGCTCTTGCACAATCGCTAAAGTTTCATCCAACTTAGAAGTAAGCGCTGACACTTTGACGTAGCTTTGATAAACATTAGAGCCAAAGCTGATAGTACTACCAATCATCTCTAATGCTTGGGCTAACTCTTCGGTGCTGCGACTAGTACTTGATTCGTTCAGCATTGAAGCGGTCAAGCTGGCAAGCCCGGCTTGCTCACGCGCCACCATACGGTGACCACCATTAAGGTAGATCACCAGCTCGACTGTAGGCGTCTCTTCAGATTCCGTTCCCATGACCTCAATGCCATTACCCAGCTTACTGGTCCACAAACTTGGCACCTTTAACACTGGAGCAGGCCCTGCTGTAGGCATGATGCTGCGATCAAATGATGAAGTGGCGGCAACATAACTCTCTAAACCGGTCACTGCCTCTGCGGCCACTAAAGGCGCTGGTGCAACAAAAGTATCTTCATGGGCGATTAGCTGGCGCTGGCCTTCCGGCACAACACTCATCACTACCATAGGCTTGTCTTTTATATAGGTATTAAAGACGCGCATGACATCGGCTTTGGTGACGTTGGCGTAACGATTAAGATCGTAACCAATCATATTAGGGTTTTCAGAAAAGGTTTGGTTGTAAGCCAGTGTCGAGACTTTACCTTTAACACTTTGTAAGCCAAATATAGTATTGGCCTCAAACTGCACTTTTACTTTTTGTAAGTCATCATCCGTCACACCGCGCTGCTCAAATTCAGCGATAGAGTCCATCATGGTCTGCTCTATTTCAGCTAAACCAATGCCAGCAGCAGGATTGGCTAATGCATACATGGAGAACTGACAGGCTAGCTCTTGGCATGGATGACTCACGCCCGCTTGCACAGCTAAACCATCTTTGACTAAGTTCTTGTAGAAAATCGACGTCTGTCCACCGCCGAGGATGTTAGACAACAAATCCAGTGCTGCTTCATCTTGGTGGCGACCATATACCGTTGGAAAGGCAATTCGCAGCAGCGGCAGATGCACTCGATCTTCCATGGAGATATAGCGCGTTTCCGGTAAGGTAACTAAAACTTTGTCATCGGCTTTAACCTCGGGGCCGGTAGGAATTTCACCAAAGTATTTATTAACCCAGGCCAAGGTTTGTAATTCATCAATATCGCCACCGATAGTTAAGGTGGCGTTGTTTGGTCCATACCAGCGCTGGAAAAAATGTTTAACATCATTAAGATCTGCACGCTCTAAATCTGCTGGCCAACCAATAACAGGCCAAGAGTATTGATGCCCTTGAGGGTAGAATGCCTGATTAAAACGCTCACTCATGCGACCGTATGGCTGATTATCAATACGCTGCGCTCGTTCATTTTTTACTGTTTCGCGCTGAACCTCAAACTTTTCTGACGTCAACGCTGGCAAGAAAAAGCCCATTCTATCGGACTCGAGCCACAGCATTTTTTCTAGCTGATTGCTCGGCACGGTTTCAAAATAATTGGTGCGGTCACTATTGGTGGTGCCATTGAGTGTGCCACCTGCTTCAGTCACGGTTTTAAAATGCTGCTCATCGCCTACATTTTCAGAGCCTTGAAACATCATATGTTCAAATAGATGCGCAAACCCTGAGCGCCCAGACATTTCTCTGGCTGAACCCACATGGTAAGTCACATCGACATGCACTAAAGGATCGGAGTTATCTTGATGCAAAATGACGGTTAAGCCATTAGCTAATTGATATTTTTTATAAGGAATGCCAACTTCAGACTCATTGAAGCTCACGGACTCTACAAAAGACACACCGGCAGGTAAGTTGGTTGATGATTGTTGATTGGCACATCCAAGTAACGCCGCAGAAACTGCCGCCGCCAATATCCATTTTTTCAATGTAAACTCCTTTAGGCTTAGCGCCTATTCCTTAAAACATCAAATAAAACAACGCGAGTTAGTCGTCACTATAACCAATGCATTGCTGCCGCAGCAACTAACAGATAACGAATGCCTTTACCGATAAAAATCATGATGGTTGATCGAATTAGCGGTAACTTCATCCAGCCCGCTAACAAACACAGCAAATCGCCAATTACCGGGGCCCAAGCAAGTAATAGCGACCAAGAGCCGTAGCGCTGGATTAAGCGCAAACTGCGCTGATATTTGCCTGTTGCCATATCTTCTGGTGACTTTGCAAATCGTCCCAACGACCCAAGGTAGTAACTGGTAATCGACCCAAGCGTATTACCTATGGTGGCAACAACCACCAGTGACACCCAAATTGACGCATCATCATTGAGCAAAGCGGCAAGTAAAACTTCCGATCCACCTGGTAACAATGTTGCAGCAAGAAATGCAGCACTAAACATCAACCATAACGTTGTCATATTCTCTTACCTAATGATATTTCGTAATGTTTTGTTAATGGCTGTACTGTGCCATCACAGTGTTGCACAACCGTTAAAATTTAAAGATATTAAAACAAGCTTTATTATCACAATAAGTTATAACAAAAATGGTTTGTTGCGCAACACGGTCTATCTATAAAATGGCTCAATTAACGCGAAATTATTTATTTTTGCTATGCAACAGCAGAGCAGGCAAACTATGACGTTTCGCACAAAAATATATCGCAACAGCACTGAGGTATCGATTAAGGTGTTTTTTAATAACCAAAATTAATAACCACAACACTTAATCACCCCGGCGAATGTGCCTTAATCATTTATTTGGAATAGTAAACATGTGGCAGACAATCAAACAAATCCCTTTCTGGCAGAAGGTGGTAGCAGGCTTCATTTTAGGGGCTACCGTGGGTGTGATATTTGGTGAACAAGCAACAGTATTAAAACCACTCGGAGACTTGTTTATCTCCGCAATCAAAATGCTGGTTGCGCCGCTGATTTTCTGTGCCATCGTCGTCAGTATTACCGCTCTCGGTAACGATGTTAGCCTCAAGCGTTTGAGCTTTAAGACCCTCGCCATGTTCATGTTCACCGGCACCATAGCCTCAATTATTGGCTTAACTGTTGGTTCGATGATTGATATGGGCGGCACCATGGAGCTGGCAACATCAGAAGTACGTGAGCGCCATGTACCGGGATTTGCCCAAGTGTTACTGGACATGATTCCCGTTAATCCATTTGCCTCTTTAGCCGAAGGCAAAGTGTTACAAATCATCGTATTCGCAGCCTTAGTGGGTATCGCGATTAATAAGGTGGGTGAAAAAGCCCAAGCTCTCAAAAACACCATTGAAGCCGGTGCAGAAGTGATGTTCCAACTTACTCGCATGGTACTGCAACTGACCCCAATCGGCGTATTTGGTTTAATGGCCTGGGTTGTGGGCGAGTACGGTTTAAGCACATTGCTGCCACTAGGCAAGTTCATTGGTGCAATTTATATCGCTGCGCTAATCCATATTATTTTTGTTTACGGTGGCTTAATTAAATTTGCAGCCAAATTGAGCCCTGTACAATTCTTCCGTAAAGCGATGCCAGCACAATTGGTTGCGTTTACGACTGCATCTAGTTTTGGCACATTACCCGCCAGTACTCGCTGTACTGAGTCAATGGGTGTATCGAAAAAGTATGGTGCGTTCGTATTGCCAATGGGGGCGACGATGAACATGGATGGCTGTGGCGGTATCTACCCAGCTATTGCGGCCATCTTTATTGCCCAGATTTATGGTATCCCTTTAGAGATGAGCGATTATCTGCTTATCGCAGTAACTGCTACGGTAGCTTCAGTTGGCACAGCTGGCGTTCCAGGTAGTGCCATGGTGATGTTATCTGTCACCTTAGGTGTGGTTGGTTTGCCTTTAGAAGGGATTGCCTTTATCGCTGCTATTGATCGAGTTATTGATATGATCCGTACTAGTACCAATGTGACCGGAGATATGATGACTGCCGTCGTAGTAGGGAAATCTGAGGGACAGGTTGACGTCGACCAGTTTTATACCAATGACGAACCATTAAAGCCTGCGGCTAACACTTAAAAAGCCAACCTAAATCTAAAAAAGGCCACTTGATGTGGCCTTTTTAATATCCAGATTGGGCTTTGAAAACAAACACGTTATACTGATTACATAGCAAAGTTTATTGCAAGATAATTAAGGCCATTTATGACCAAACTCTTCTTCCTACCGATTATACTCTGCCTATTCTGGACACTCTTTTTGCACCTCAATGGCGTGCCACTAAAACAAGGGAAGAAAGGTTTTATCTATATTATCGCCATTAGCATGACACTGATCTTATCGCTATTATTCTTACTTTGGTTAACCGCCGGGCAAAATTTACGCAGTTAATTGCTAGGCTGCTGATGGTTCTGTTAACACCAATCCGCACAAAGATGTGATCGCTCAGCGAGAGTTTAGCGCTTCTGAGACAAGGTCATTAATTGCTCCTCGGTAACTGCTCCTGCGTTACTCTACCTCCTATATCTCTATAGTCGTGCATTAATGACATTTACCACATCTGACCTCCAGGGATGGAGGAAATGTCTTATGACTGTCAGGAACAGTCAAGACCATGTGGCTTGCAACGAATGAAGGGTATAGTTACTTACGTTCAAGTTCATTTACACAGTATCAGAAGTGCTAAAACTCGCCCTTTGGGCGCTTTTTGGCTGCCTATTTCTTCGTTGAATAACTTCCCAATAGAACCACTATGACTTTAGTTATTCGTCTCGAACTAGTTTGCCAAAAATAGCTCTGAGTAGTTCACTTTCTTATGCCGATTGGTATAACATTGCGCCCCCGCAAAAACGGCGCGACTATTTTCAGGAATCAATATGTCAGACAAATTCTTTTTTAAAGGCCGAAAAACGCCTAAGCCTAAGCATGAAAGCTACGGCTACAATACTAAACGCACGGCAAAACCTGGAACCGAGGAGCACCCTTTCAACCTCACGGTGACCACCGCCGAACGTCAAGCAGAAATCCAAGCACTGCTCGCTGAGCATCAGCTATTTGGCAATATTGAATTAGTTGCAGATGGCAGCGAAAACACGGCTGAGCTTACGGCTTACTTAAACAAACCCACTACAGCAAAAGTTGTTAGCAAACCTGGGCGTAACGAGCCGTGCAGTTGCGGCAGCGGTCTAAAATACAAACGCTGCTGCGGTTAATGGCCGGTAATTACAGGACGCGCTTTGCAAAGGTGTGAAGGTGCGCTTCAAGCTCATCTTCTGTTTTCGGTACACTGTCTAGTTTAAAGGTTAATGGATCACCACCATTGAGCATGAATACTGACAGTTCACCATGGTCATAGTGAAACCATTTACCATTAATACACAGATCGGTATAGCAGTTGGGTAGTAATTCCATGTTCGCACCTCTTTATAGCAACGATTTTTAGCAACTTTTTGTTAACTTAGAGTTGCAATATGGGATATAGGTCACCTTTATAAAAACCTAAATGTCGTAGGGGAACCATGATCTGTGTCAATTACCACAGTATTTTTCAAATATAACTGTGTCGATAACAGCATAAAGCGCTGAAATTATCGTTTTAAAGGCATAAAAAAATGCCATGATATCATCATGGCATTTTGTCAGTTCGGGTTTAGCCAGTTAAAGGCTAATGCGTTAACCTAACACAGCAATTAACACACCAGCTGCAACCGCAGATCCCAATACACCGGCAACGTTAGGCCCCATTGCATGCATCAATAGGAAGTTTTGCTGGTTGGCTTCAAGTCCAACACGGTTAACTACCCGAGCTGCCATTGGTACCGCAGACACTCCCGCCGCCCCAATCAACGGGTTAATCTTACCGCCAGAGAGCTTAGACATCAGTTTGGCCATGAGCACGCCTGAGGCCGTACCAATTGCAAAAGCTACTGCACCTAAGACCAAAATACCTAAGGTTTCAATCTGCAGGAATTGATCCGCTGAAAGCTTAGAGCCGACCGCAAGTCCGAGGAAAATGGTGACAATATTAATCAGCTCATTTTGCGCGGTACTTGAAAGCCTATCAACCACGCCAGACTCGCGCATTAAGTTACCTAGACAAAACATGCCAACAAGCGGAGTTGCAGCAGGTAAGAACAAGATAGTGAGTCCTAACACCATCAGTGGGAAAATAATTTTTTCCTTCTTACTCACCTCACGCAGCTGCTCCATCTTGATTTGACGCTCCGACTCTGTGGTGAGCGCCTTCATAATTGGCGGTTGAATAATCGGCACTAGTGCCATGTAGGAATAAGCTGCAACAGCAATTGCCCCAAGTAATTCAGGTGCTAACTTGGAGGCCAAGAAAATCGCGGTAGGCCCATCTGCACCACCAATA
Organism: Shewanella waksmanii; assembly: GCF_043643685.1. Lineage (GTDB taxonomy): Bacteria > Pseudomonadota > Gammaproteobacteria > Enterobacterales > Shewanellaceae > Shewanella > Shewanella waksmanii_A. The sequence goes on along the minus strand of NZ_JBHZSN010000001.1, from coordinate 430,053 downwards.
ATGGCGATCGCACCAGCATCGGCCATGGTAAATTCAAACCCAGGAACTGCGTTCAAGGCAATCGCACCAATTAAGGTTGCGAAAATACCAAACTGCGCTGCCGCTCCGAGTAGCAACATGCGGGGATTAGCAATCAACGCGCCAAAGTCGGTCAGTGCTCCGACCCCCATGAAAATTAACAGCGGAAATATCCCAGTCTCAATACCAACATAATAGGCGAAATATAACAGTCCACCTTCATCGGTAAAGCCACCGTTGGGGATATTAGCCAAAATGGCACCAAAGCCAATCGGCAGTAGCAGTAGTGGTTCAAACCCCTTGGCGATAGCTAAGTAAAGTAGCGTTATGCCCACGGCCATCATTAACAGCTGACCACCAGTAAAGTTGGCAATCCCTGACTCGGCCCAAAACGACAATAATCCTTCCATGATAACTCCTATGCTATGCCCAGTAATTGGTTACCAACGGCGACAGAGTCTCCCTCTTTCACCCAAATTTTACTGACCACACCATCGGCTTCAGCACGCACTTCAGTTTCCATTTTCATCGCTTCAAGGATAATAACCACATCGCCTTGTTTTACGGCATCACCCGGCGCAACATTGATCTTAAAGATATTGCCCGATAACGGCGCATTCATCTCCACCTTCGTCGCGGCATTGGCTGGTGCAGCCGCTGCGGGTGAACTCGCTGGCGGAGTAAATGACACCACATTATCTGTGGCAACTATTTGATTGATATCGCCACCAGGTGACACCTCAACCACAAAGTTTTGGCCTTCAACATTAACGGTATAGGTCTCTGGCTCACCAGATGCCGAGGCTGTTGCCGTAGCGTTTGCAACAGCTACTTCTGGCTTAGGTTCAAATGCATCGGCATTATCACGGTTTTGCAAAAACTTATAACCAATCTGTGGGAATAAGGCATAAGTCAGCACATCATCATCAAACTCAGTAGCAAGACGCACCCCATCCTCAGTTGCTTTTTGTTTTAACTCTGTGCGTAAACTATCAAGCTCAGCGTTAAGATGATCCGCAGGTCGGCAAGTAATGGCCTCAGCCCCATCAAGCACTTTATCTTGAAGCGCTTTATTGACTGGCGCAGGAGTCGCACCGTACTCGCCTTTTAATACACCTTCGGTCTCTTTGGTCATCGACTTATAACGCTCGCCGGTTAACACGTTAATCACCGCTTGGGTACCGACAATTTGTGACGTTGGCGTCACCAAAGGTAAATAACCTAGGTCTTCACGAACTTTAGGGATCTCTTCTAATACCAGATCGAGTTTGTCTGACGCACCCTGCTCTCGCAGTTGATTTTCCATATTAGTGAGCATGCCACCAGGCACTTGTGCACGCAAAATACGAGAATCGATACCTTTGAGTTCACCTTCAAAGCTGGCATATTTTTTACGCACTTCTCTGAAATAGGCGGCGATTTCTTCAAGCAGCGCCATATCATAGTTAGTTGCACGGTCAGTACCTTCAACCATCGCGACTAAAGTTTCAGTGGCACTGTGACCATAGGTTTGGCTCATAGAGGAGATGGCGGTATCAAGGACATCAATACCCGCTTCAATGGCTTTTTGGTAAGTCGCTGTACTTAACCCTGTAGTGGCATGGCAATGCAGTGCTACCGTTAAGTCAGTTTGACTTTTAAGTTGGCTGATTAGGTCATAGGCTTCAAAAGGTTTCAGCAGACCTGCCATATCTTTAATACATAAAGAGTCGCAGCCCATATCTTCTAGGCGTTTAGCCATATCGACCCACGTCGCTAAAGTATGAACAGGGCTTGTAGTATAAGAGATCGTTCCTTGGGCATGCCCACCCACTTCAACAACTGATTTAACCGCTTTTTCTAAATTGCGCACATCGTTCATGGCATCAAATACCCGAAACACATCGACGCCATTATCGTGGGCACGTTCCACAAATCGGTGAACCAGATCATCGGCATAATGACGATAACCTAGCAAGTTTTGACCACGTAATAACATTTGCTGCGGTGTATTGGGCATGGCTTTTTTAAGTTCGCGAATACGCTCCCATGGATCTTCGCCTAAATAGCGAATACACGCATCAAACGTGGCACCGCCCCAAGATTCAAGCGACCAATAACCCACTTGATCGAGTTTCGCCGCGATAGGAAGCATATCCTCAATGCGAAGACGAGTGGCAAGAATGGACTGATGGGCGTCTCTTAATGCAACATCAGTTAATGCTAAAGGCTTGCTCATATAAACTCCCTAATTTTATGCTTTTGCTCGATACTGATGAATCGCTGCAGTAATGGCTGCGACAATCTTTGGATCGATATTATTATTGAGGTTATTCGCAGGTGCTTGCTCAGGCTCACTGCTCTCATGGCTCGAAGGTGTAGGCGCAAATTTCCACGCCACCACTTTAACCGCGATGATCAACATTGACAGGAATAGGAAAACCAAGCCCATACCAAGTAGCATGATGCCAAAGGCATCTACTATCTGTTGTGTAATTGCGTTCATACTTCCCTCTTCATGTTTAATAACTGCTTCATGCCAGTGGTTAACTTAATGCATTTTTAGGCAGTATCAAACTGCTATTGCTGCGAGGCTATTTGCACCATATTGGGCAAATATTCGCTTCCAAGATTGAAAACCATAACTAATCTATAACAAAAACGCGAGCCTTTTGTAAATTGGTCTTACCAAAATTACGATAACCAAACTCAGCCAAGCAGTGATTTCTCATTTTTTTAGCACCAAAAATGCAGATATGATAATAATTTAGCCTCCACAATTAATTTTTTCGCAAACTGAGACACTTCGGTGTAAAAATTGATTCCTTTAAACAGAACATTAGGCATGAAAAACAATTTTATGCACTTTACCCACCTAAAAATTCACAAAACAAATCACTATACCAAGCTAGAGGTCACAACAATAACGCCATTGTATGCTTTGTGTTCTAAGGCAGTTGTTCTGTGCCAGATACCGAACGTGACATAAAGTCCTCTGCAAGCGTCATTTTGTCAGCTCACCAGTTTGGTGCATCCTGACGCTGGCAACACAATAAGCACTAGGGCAAAAAACTGCTTCACAAAATAGCCTCGGCTCATCTAATTAAAAATGAGTCTGCTAACGAGAAAGCAGGCAATAACGGCCAATAAAAAACTCAGGGTAGTACTGAGACTAAACAAGTTAGGCGCGATGAGTTATCGACAATACCGCCACAGTAAATGGCTCATAGCCCTAATAAAAAGCTAGTGGCCCCACATAACAGTAAGCGAACAATGATGAGACAAATAGATATCAAGCACCCTTGCTCAGATTTAATTGAGCTGGGCACAAATAAGCTAGGCTAAAACAATCAGGGCTTTAACCAGTCTGATAGCAATGAGCATGGCTAATATAAGCAAGATAGAAATGCCCTAAATAACGGCAACAATCTAAGATAAAGCAGCGCTGGGCTCATACCAATCGGTATAAGATATCAATGCAGAAGTCGTGGAAATACAGGCAATAAAAAAGCCCGCTGATCACTCAACGGGCTTTAATAATGGCGGAGAAGGAGGGATTCGAACCCTCGATGGGAGATAAAGCCCATACTCCCTTAGCAGGGGAGCGCCTTCGGC
>NZ_JBHZSN010000001.1:78214-426341 GCF_043643685.1 Shewanella waksmanii | reverse complement strand
ATTCGAACCCTCGATGGGAGATAAAGCCCATACTCCCTTAGCAGGGGAGCGCCTTCGGCCACTCGGCCACCTCTCCGTTTTCTTGGCGCACATATTACTGTTTGATGAAAATAAGTCAAACCATTTCTGACAAACAATTACTGTTTGTGTCGTTTTTAAGCAGATTGTTCTCTAAAGCGCCAAATAGGTAGTTATACCAATCGAAATAAAGCTGTGATCGCTCAGCGAGAGTTTAGCGAATTTGAGACAAGGCAACGAATGAAGGGCATAGTGACTCTACGTTCAAGTTCGTTTACACAGTATAAGAAGTGCTAAAACTCACCCTTTGGGCGCTTTTCTGGCTGCCTACTTCTTCGTTGAATAACTTCCCAATAGAACCACTATGACTTAAGTTATTCGTCTCGAACTAGTTTGCCAAAAATAGCTCTGCGTAGCTCACTTTCTTATGCCGATTGGTATAAGGCTGCAATTTAAAAACCCTAAAAACAAAAAAGCCAGCGAAATCGCTGACTCTCTATAAGTCTCACTCCGGTCCAAGAGTATGACTTAAAAGTTGCCACCTTCTGGAGCATTACCGGCCTTTTCAGACTGGATACGTTGATAAATTTCTTCACGGTGAACAGATACTTCTTTAGGTGCATTAACACCGATGCGTACCTGATTACCTTTTACGCCTAACACAGTGACTGTTACTTCGTCACCAATCATCAGTGTTTCACCAACACGACGAGTCAATATCAGCATTCTTTTGCTCCTTAGTTCCTAGTCTGCTCTCTACGGCACTATTCCGTTAATATGCTTATTATAAGGTCAGCATAGTACAAATTAACAGTAGTCTATTCAAAAAGCGTGATTTAATTGCACCTTTAAGCATCAAAAGTGTGAAATCTCAGCCTAACATCTAACCAAAACGAGTTATTTTCACTCTTTTGTTAGTTTATATTATCACTTTACGAGATTAATCCAGCATTAATTACACTTCTTTAGACTTTTATTGGTCATTGATCATTATTTCGACGTCGGCTTAACAACGACAAAAATGAATTCCTGACCAAAGTCTGGGTAAAAACCAACATGCCAATCAAAGTGTCGCTCATTAAATGAGACCGTATGAGGCAAGTATTCTGTTCATCGGTACAAAAAAAGCGCCTAAGGCGCTTTTTCTATTTCAACTTAGCCAAGCTTTTCAGTCAGCCAAGGGAGGACACTTGCCAAGGCAGCATCAAGATTCTCAGGCTGGCTGCCGCCAGCTTGGGCCATGTCAGGACGTCCACCACCTTTACCGCCAACTTGCGCGGCAACATTAGCAACTAATTCGCCTGCTTTAACCTTGCCAGTCAGATCTTTGGTCACCCCGACAATCAAGTTAACTTTCGCCTCACCTGCAATACCCAATACAACAATACCTGATTGCAGTTTCTGCTTAAGCTCATCTTGCAAACCACGTAGTGCGCCTGGTTCAACACCTTCAAGTTTTTTCACTAGCACTTTAACACCAGCGACGTCTTGCGCTTCGCCAGCCAAATCAGCACTGGTCGCTGCAGCTAATTTATCTTTAAGTTGCGCAAGCTCTTTTTCCAATTGCTTGGTTTTATCAAGCTGGGCTTTAAGTTTAGATACAACCGATGCACTGTCAGACTTAAGCAATGAAGCTGCTTTGGCTAAATCAGCTTGTTGGTCGGCTATATAAGCCATTGCAGCTGCACCCGTGACCGCTTCAATACGGCGAACCCCAGCTGCAATCCCACCTTCAGAGGTGATTTTAAACACGCCAATATCGCCAGTACGGCCTACGTGAGTACCACCACACAGCTCAATAGAGAAGTCACCCATAGTAACCACGCGCACTTGTGAGTCATACTTCTCACCAAACAGTGCCATTGCGCCCTTTTCTTTAGCGGCTTCAATATCCATCACTTCAGCTTTCAGCTCATGGTTACGTCGAATTTGCGTATTAACTAAATCCTCAACCGCCTTAAGCTCTTCTGGTTTTACCGCTTCAAAATGAGAAAAATCGAAACGTAAGCGCTCAGGTTCAACTAATGAACCTTTTTGAGTAACATGACTGCCTAATACTTGACGAAGCGCTGCATGTAAAAGGTGAGTAACCGAGTGGTTTAGCTCAGTGCGATGACGTAGCTTTTTATCGACTTGCGCCTGAAGGCGCTGACCAACAGTCACCTGCCCTTGTGTTAATTCACCAATATGACCAACCGCTGCACCATACTTTTGGGTATCGGTAACGTTGAACGCCACAGACTCAGCAGTTAAGCTACCCTTATCGCCACATTGGCCACCAGATTCACCATAAAAAGGTGTTGCTTCAAGTACGATAACGGCTTTGTCACCAGCATTAATACTGTCAACCGCGTTGCCATCAACATAGATCGCACTAACAACACTTTCGCCGGTTAAACCTGTATAACCACAAAACTCGGTATCACCATCGATTTTCAAGCTGTCGTTATAGTCGGTTTCAAATTGCCCTGCAGCTTGCGCTCGGCTGCGTTGCTCTGCCATCGCCGCTTCAAAACCCGCTTCATCAACGGTAATGTCTCGTTCACGGCAAACATCCGCAGTTAAATCGACTGGGAAACCATAGGTATCATAAAGTTTAAAGGCGGTCTCACCATCTAACACATCACCTTTCAGCTCTGTCAGTGCTGCATCTAATATCCCTAGACCACGCTCCAAGGTACGAGCAAATTGCTCTTCTTCGGCTTTTAATGACTTCTCTACAATGGCTTGTGTCGCCACTAAGCCTTTTGCTGCATCACCCATCACTTCAATCAAGGTTGGCACCAACTTATAGAAGAAAGACTCGGTCGCACCAAGTTTATTACCATGACGTACAGCTCGGCGAATAATACGGCGTAACACATAGCCGCGGCCTTCATTCGACGGCATAACGCCATCGGCAATCAAAAACGCACAAGAGCGAATATGATCTGCAATCACACGCAGTGATTTGTTCTCTAAGTCGCTAACCGACAAGATTTCTGCGGTTTTCTTAATCAAGGCTTGGAAAATATCAATCTCGTAGTTTGAATGCACGCCTTGCATGATTGCCGCAATACGCTCAATACCCATTCCGGTATCGACAGAGGGTTTTGGAAGTGGCTCCATGGTGCCATCAGCATGACGGTTATACTGCATGAAAACGATGTTCCAAATTTCAATAAATCGGTCACCGTCTTCTTCTGGCGTGCCAGGGCGACCACCCCAGATATGATCGCCATGGTCATAGAAGATTTCTGTACATGGTCCACAAGGGCCAGTGTCACCCATTTGCCAGAAGTTATCTGACGCATAAGGCGCGCCTTTATTGTCGCCAATGCGGATTAAATTTTCTGCTGGAACACCAATTTCTTTGGTCCAAATATCGTAAGCTTCGTCATCAGTTTCATAGATAGTCACACATAAACGTTCTTTAGGCAGTTTCAACTCTTCAGTTAGAAAACGCCATGCAAACTGAATGGCATCTTGCTTGAAGTAATCGCCAAAACTGAAGTTACCCAACATTTCAAAGAAGGTGTGATGTCTAGCCGTGTAACCCACATTGTCTAAGTCATTGTGTTTACCGCCGGCACGCACACAACGCTGTGAAGTTGTCGCGCGACTGTAGTCGCGCTTATCTTCACCAAGAAAAAGTTCTTTAAACTGGTTCATACCAGCATTAGTAAATAGCAACGTTGGATCGTTTCCAGGTACCAATGAACTGCTGTCGACGACCTGATGACCGTTATTACGGAAAAACTCCAAGAACGCACTTCTTAGCGCTGCGGTGGTTTGATACATGAAATCACCCTGATTTAGATTATGCTCACAATAAACTGCTTACAAATGCCGAGCCTTAGCCAAGCACTTTAGATTCGATAGGCTTAATGAGTAATGACCCTATTAAAGGTGCCAACTTGAACACTTGATGTGGCCGGACGCTACTCTTTTTATAAAAGTCCCATTTTTAGACTTTTAGCCTGCACTATTTTAACCGAGCATTATAAGCACAGTCTTGATGAACGACCAGAGTTTTAGTGTTGTTATACCAAAATAAAACCAAACCGTTTTAGGTCTACTGATTCAGCCGATACAGATAAAACAACACATGGACAACAACGCAGGATGTCGGTGAGAAAAATAAACGATAGAAAGGGAGTTTTAGGCTAATCAGCCTCAACGGCTAAAGCATAATTGGCTTGCTCGTAATCGAAGCCCTGGCCCAGAAGATAACGTATGCGTTTTGCGCGAGTTGGGTGGTCTAGCGGCACAGCCTCACCATATTTCTTTTGCGCTTTTAGCTTGGCAACTTCAAACCAGTCGCATTCGGAATCTAACAGAACTTGTTCGATGAGTGATCTGCTAAGCCCCTTTTGCTGCATAGACTGACGAATTTTATTCGTGCCATGGCCTTTGGCGATATGGGATTTAAGCAACAATGCAGCAAATCTAGCGTCATCAAGATAACCACTTTGTTCACATTGCGCTAATGTGGCATCCACTTCTTGTTCGCTGTATTGTTTTTGCTGTAATTTGAGTTGGATTTGATGACGGGAATAATCACGGCGGGCAAGTAGGCCCACCGCAACGTGCATGGCTGAATGTTTGGGCTTTTGTGGCTTTTTATCTTCCATTGTCAGCTAACATCCAACACCATGCATAACATTAATCAACACAGGCTAGATTAAAAAACCTCGCCAGTTTCCATATCAATGTTTTCATCACCCGATGCAGAGTCTGCAATTACTTCACCACTATTAAGCAACATCGCGCGTAAAGCCGCTTCGATTTCTGCTGAAACTTCTGGGTTTTCAATCAGGTATTTACCAGCATTAGCACGGCCCTGACCAATCTTATTGCCTTTATAGCTATACCAAGCACCGGCTTTCTCAACCAGTTTATGGGCAACACCTAAGTCAACAAGCTCACCTGTGCGGTTAATCCCTTCTCCGTAAAGGATCTGGAATTCAGCTTGTTTGAATGGTGCAGCAATTTTATTCTTAACGACTTTAACTCGAGTTTCGTTACCAATAACTTCATCACGATCTTTAATAGCACCTGTACGACGAATATCTAAACGAACTGACGCGTAGAATTTTAATGCATTACCGCCCGTGGTGGTTTCTGGGTTACCAAACATGACACCAATTTTCATACGAATTTGGTTAATGAAAATAAGTAGCGTATTTGACTGCTTAAGATTACCTGCAAGCTTACGCATTGCTTGGCTCATCATACGTGCAGCAAGACCCATGTGAGAATCACCAATCTCGCCTTCAATTTCAGCTTTTGGTGTTAGCGCGGCTACTGAGTCAACAATGATGACATCGACGGCGCCAGAACGAGTTAGTGCATCACAAATTTCCAGTGCCTGCTCACCAGTATCTGGTTGAGAGCAAAGCAGATTATCAATATCAACACCTAGTTTCTGTGCATAAATAGGGTCTAGCGCATGTTCAGCATCGATAAATGCACACACCTTACCTTCACGCTGAGCTGCCGCAATAACTTCTAATGTTAGTGTCGTTTTACCCGATGACTCTGGACCGTAAATTTCAACAATACGTCCCATTGGTAAACCGCCAGCGCCCAAAGCAACGTCAAGAGAAAGTGACCCAGTAGAAATGGTTTCAACATCCATCGAGCGGTTTTCGCCTAGCTTCATGATAGAGCCTTTACCGAACTGCTTCTCAATCTGGCCTAGTACCGCTGTCAGTGCTTTCTCTTTATTCGCATCAATACTCATAGGTTTTCCTCTTAATCACAGCCCTTGCTGTGCAAACTGTGTGGTGCTGACCAGACGCCTTTGTCGCGAGCAGCCTCAATATGCAAACTAGTATACTGTACAATCATACAGTATCAAGTACTGTTGATGATATTTTTTACTGTGCCGTATATTTATCGCGTCAAAAACGCGTTGGCAGCTTATCAATGGCCGATTAAATCTTGGCCGAACACACCCAAGGGTTAGTTTATTACTTCCCCTTGGCGCAATTTTTTCGAATTAGCCACCATCATCGCAAAATACTTTGTTAATATTGCGGCATCTTCTTGTCGTAATGTGGCAATGTGCAATACCCAGTAGGAATGCTTAAGAGTGAATACCGCAGCAACTCAGAATTTAGAAAAACATACCCCAATGATGCGTCAATACCTGACGTTGAAAGCAGAAACACCCGATATGTTGCTGTTTTACCGTATGGGCGACTTTTATGAACTGTTTTATGATGATGCGAAACTTGCGTCTGAGCTTTTAGGTATCTCCTTGACCGCTAGAGGAAAAAGCGGTGGCGACCCTATACCGATGGCGGGTATACCTTATCATGCGGTAGAGGGCTACTTAGCAAAATTGGTACAACTACGTGTCTCTGTGGCCATTTGTGAACAAATTGGCGATCCGGCCACCTCAAAAGGCCCAGTCGAACGTAAAGTCGTTCGTATAGTGACACCGGGAACGCTTACCGATGAAGCCCTACTACAAGAACGCCAAGATAATCTACTTGCAGCGGTTTATCACGGCAAAGTAGGCTTTGGCTATGCCACACTAGATATTTCATCGGGACGGTTTATTGTCACTGAGTTAGCAGATAGTGAAGCCTTGGAAGCCGAGCTACAAAGAACCAATCCCGCAGAACTGCTATACAGTGAAGACTTTAGCCATATGCAGTTAATTAACCGCTTTACGGGTAAACGTCGTCGACCTGAATGGGAGTTTGATTTCGATACTTGCCAGCAACTGCTGTTAGACCAATTTGGCACAAAAGATCTCTATGGCTATGGCCTAGGTGAAGTTAGGTTATCAATTCAAGCTGCCGGTTGCTTAGTGCAATATGTCAAAGATACCCAACGCACCGCACTCCCCCATATTAATGCGATTAGCCGCTTTAATCAGTGCGACAGTATTATTCTTGATGCCGCAACTCGCAAGAACTTGGAGCTCACCACTAACTTACAAGGTGGCACCACCAATACCTTATCAGCCGTGATAGACAATACAACGACCCCAATGGGTAGCCGTATGTTGCAGCGCTGGATCCATGAACCGCTGCGAGATCATAATGTATTGCGAGCACGCCACGATGCTGTCGATGAATTATTGTCAACCGCACTGTTTCACGATTTGGCTGAGCAATTAAAGTCGCTTGGCGACGTTGAGCGTATTACCGCGCGACTTGCGCTACGAAGTGCCCGGCCGCGAGATTTCGCCCGCCTACGCCAAGCCTTAGGCGCCTTACCCGAACTGCAAGCGACTCTGGGCCAATGCAAAAGTCCTCATCTACAAGCACTATCGCAATTAATGGGCGAGTTCCCGCAAGAACATGAACTGCTGTGTCGCGCCATAGTGGATAATCCTCCTATGCTTATCCGTGACGGTGGCGTATTAAAACCGGGTTATAACGCACAGCTAGACCAATGGCGTGACTTAAGCCAAGGTGCGACCGATTATTTAGAGGAGTTAGAAGCCAGAGAAAAAGCCGCTACCGGTGCGACCACCCTGAAAGTGGGCTACAACCGAGTGCACGGCTACTACATTGAAGTGAGCCGTCGTGAATCAGATCTGGTGCCACTTAGCTATCAACGCAGGCAAACACTCAAAAATACTGAGCGCTATATCGTTGCCGAATTAAAAGAGCATGAAGAAAAAGTCTTATCTAGCCAAGGCAAAGCGCTGGCATTAGAAAAGCAACTTTGGGAAGCCTTGTTCGATCAAATTCTGCCAAGACTTGCTGAGTTGCAACAGTTCGCCCGAGCTGCCGCTGAATTAGATGTGATTGCTAACTTTGCAGAACGTGCTGAAACTTTGGATTATCATCGCCCAGAGCTTGTTGCTAATGTCGGTATAGAGATTGAAGCGGGTCGACACCCAGTGGTTGAACACGTCAGCCAAACGCCTTTTATTGCCAACCCAGTCTCATTGTCTCCCGCCAAGAGCATGTTGGTGGTAACTGGCCCGAATATGGGCGGTAAGTCGACATACATGCGTCAAGTGGCATTGATTACTTTAATGACCCATATAGGCTGCTTTGTTCCAGCACAAAAAGCCGTTATCGGCCCTGTTGATCGTATCTTCACCCGTATTGGTGCGGCGGACGATCTTGCTTCAGGGCGCTCCACCTTTATGGTTGAGATGACAGAAACGGCAAACATTCTCCACAATGCCACACCTGAAAGCCTGGTATTGATGGATGAAATTGGTCGCGGCACGTCAACTTATGATGGCTTATCATTGGCTTGGTCAGCAGCAGAGCATCTAGCGACTAAATTAAAATCGCTAACCTTGTTTGCCACCCACTATTTCGAGTTAACGCAACTACCAGAGCAGATAAATAGCATTGCAAATGTCCATTTAGATGCAATGGAGCATGGTGACTCCATTGTGTTCATGCATGCGGTTCAATCAGGCGCAGCCAGTAAAAGCTATGGTCTGCAAGTCGCTGCATTAGCAGGTGTACCGAGTAAAGTCGTCAAGGCCGCTAAGCAAAAATTGGCTCATCTAGAAAGCCGTGACCACCAAGCACTCGATGCACATATTCAACCAGTGCTTGACTTTCAAGCTCCAGAAACCTCGGCGGCACTGGATAAACTCGACAGCATTAACCCTGACGACTTGTCACCCCGCGATGCGCTTGATCTAGTTTATCAACTCAAAAAGTTAAGATAATCAATAAAAAAGCGCACCCTCTGGTGCGCTTATTGGTGTTGTCTATTAATTCACTGCCAAATACTCGAATACGGGCTACAAACCTTCACTAATAGACATCATTTTAGATCAAATTATTACGGCTACATTTTAAATATCGCTTCAACAGAAAGACCTTGAGCTCCTAACAGATCTTTCAAACGTTTCAATGCTTCAACTTGAATCTGTCTTACACGCTCACGTGTTAACCCTATCTCTTTACCCACATTTTCTAATGTTGAAGGCTCATAGCCTAGTAAACCAAATCGGCGCGCTAGCACTTCTCTTTGTTTACTATTAAGTTCATCTAACCAACGAACCACAGATTTAGACATATCATCGTCTTGCACTTTATAGTCTGGTCCAACACTATCGTCATCGGCAAGTACATCAAGCAGCGCTTTATCACTATCACCACCAAGTGGTGTATCCACCGACGTGATTCGCTCATTAAGCTTTAACATGCGACTGACATCACCACTAGGTAAGTCGAGTTTCTCTGCGATCTCTTCTGCCGTTGGCTCATGATCAAGTTTATGTGCAAGCTCCCTTGCTGTTCGCAAGTACACATTTAGCTCTTTAACCACGTGAATAGGTAAACGAATAGTGCGCGTTTGGTTCATGATCGCCCGCTCAATCGTTTGGCGAATCCACCAGGTTGCGTAGGTTGAAAAACGGAAGCCTCGTTCGGGATCAAACTTTTCTACCGCTCGAATTAATCCAAGGTTACCTTCTTCAATCAAATCCAATAAAGCTAAACCACGATTATTGTAGCGACGGGCTATTTTGACAACGAGTCTGAGGTTACTTTCAATCATACGATTGCGAGATTTTTCACAGCCTTTTAGGGACTTACGCGAAAAATAAACTTCTTCTTCTGCGCTAAGAAGAGGGGAAAAACCGATTTCACTTAGATACAGCTGGGTGGCATCTAAGTTTTTTTGCATATCATCTTGTACTTGTGCGTCTAACTCTGTTTCTTGTGCTGCCTCCTTGGTTTTAGATTCAATTTCCGACTCGTTCTTCGACAAGTCGACTAAGGGCTCCGCTATTGCGGCTGAAGTTTTACGACCCATAATATGATCTCCCAAATTTTTAACACGCTAAATTACTGCACTTTCTTATCCTCCAATTGCCAACTTGGCACCTAAACTAATTAGCGTTTAGGTAAATATTTAAGTGGGTCGACAGATTTGCCATGATATCGAATCTCGAAATGTAACATGACTCGATTAGCCCCTGTTTGCCCCATTTTAGCCACGGTTTGTCCCACCGTAACGTTTTGCTTCTCTTTAACTAAAATCTGATCAGCATGGGCGTAGGCACTTAAGTAGTCATCACTGTGCTTGATAATAACTAAGTTACCATAACCTCTTAATGCATTACCGGCATATACCACTCTACCGTCTGCTGCTGCTTTAATTACATCACCGCGAGAGCCAGCGATTTTAATTCCTTTATTGCCTTGCTCTGTCGCAGAGAAACGCCCGATCAACTTGCCATTTACAGGCCAATGCCATTTATACACCTTGTTGGGTAATGTCGACTTTGGCTTGTGGACAACCTGGTTAATATTTTGTTGACCAGTTGTTACAGAGTACGCAGAGTTTTTGTTTGAATCAAGCGATTTTTTAGTTTTTTCTGCTGCAGTGGTTTGTGATGGCGAATTTGATGCAACTTGTTGTTTTTGATTACTATTACTTGGCTTGCTTGCAACTTTAGTATGACTTTTACTCGCCGTTTTAGTCTTTGGTGTATTTGTAACTGAAGATGTCGTATGCAGGCTCAATACCTGTCCAGGATAGATGGTATAAGGCTTTTTGAGATTATTTTTGCGAGCGATATCGATAAAGTCTTTATTAGCCGCCCAAGCAATCGAATACAGAGTATCACCGCGGCGCACTTTATATTGGCTAGAGGTTAAACCACCTCGAGCGTAGGACTTTTTAACTGGTGTTGTCACAGATTCTACAGGTGCTGGCCGATCTGATTGAAAGCTACAACCCGATAGGAAAGCCACAACAAAAATTGTCAACATGATGCTGTAATGCAACAGGCTAAAGCGCAACACGTTTACTCCCGTACCAATCCAATAATTAAATCACTATCAAACTTAAGCTAATTCGCCATTAACTAAGGGGACAAAATTTACCATTTCAATGATCTCAGATAAAAACTGCCCTTGCTGTCGCGTTACTTTTAATAATTGTTGTGTTTGTTCACCTACTGGGATAATCAATACCCCGCCTTCAGCCAGTTGCGCTAATAACGCTTGCGGTATCTGACTAGCAGCAGCCGTCACCATAATCGCATCAAAAGGACCTTTATTAGCCCAACCTTTCCAACCATCACCATACTTAAACGACACATTATGCAAGTCCAGACGCTTTAAGCGTTGGCGCGCTTGGATCTGTAACGCCTTAATTCGCTCAACCGTGCAAAGCTGGTCAACCAGCTGGGCCAAAATGGCGGCTTGGTAACCAGACCCTGTACCAATCTCAAGCACCTTGCTGGGTTGCTTCTCTAACAACAGCTCCGTCATTCTCGCCACAATATAGGGCTGCGATATCGTTTGCCCTTGGCCAATGGGCAATGCGGTATTTTCATAGGCCTTATGCCCCAATGCCGGATCTAAAAATAGTTCTCTGGGCGTACGAGACACAGCGGTCAATACCGATTGGTTCACAATACCGGCCTCAGCAAGTCGTTTGGCCAAATTAAGTGCCGATGCTGTTGCTACCCCATTCATAGTTTATCTATCCATTGCTGCATTTTTTTGATCTGTTCAAACGCGGTTAAATCGACAGTTAATGGTGTAATCGATACATAACCATTAGCCACCGCGTAAAAGTCGGTTCCTTCGCTAGCGTCCTGCTCTTCTCCAGGTGGCCCAAGCCAAAAAATCTCTTTACCAGCCGGATCTGTAGTACGCACCATCCCTTCAGCTCTATGTCTGGCGCCAAGCCTTGTCACCTGCACACCTTTGATTTCACTCAAAGGCAAATCAGGCACATTAACATTCAGAATTTGGTCCTGGGCAATCGGATGCGTTATCAGCCGCTTGACGAGTTTATTGGCGTAATATGCCGCAGTCGCATAATGCTGCAAATTTTTACCCACCAGTGAGATTGCCATTGCGGGTAAACCTAGAAAACGCCCTTCCATTGCGGCCGCAACTGTACCTGAATACAAGGTATCATCGCCCATATTCGCTCCCGCATTAATCCCTGAAACTACCATGTTGGGTTCAGTATCATAAAGTTCGCGAATAGCTAAATGAACACAATCTGTGGGAGTGCCATTTACAGCAATGGACCCACTTTCTAACCTATTAATTCTTAAAGGGTTGGTCAAGGTTAACGAATTACTCGCGCCAGAGCAATTGCGATCAGGCCCAACGGTCATTACCTCAAAATCGGCCGACAAAGATTCAGTGAGCGCGATAATACCTGGGGCCGTAACACCATCATCATTGCTTACTAATATCTTAATCATGATGCTGTACCATCTTGCAGCTTCTGTTGACGTTCGCGACTAGTCACATCTTGATAATCAACAAGCTCGCGTAATACTGATGTGGCAAAACAACCAGCAGGTAAGGCAAACTTTAATACCACAGTATCGTCAGTCACTTGATAGGCGAGTTGCTCGGGTTTTAAGATCATCATTCGGCGCTCTTGATTTAAACCCGCTTTCTCAAGCCCAAGACAATCTTCCTCATACTGCTGTGCAACATTTAGTTCAAATTCAGCTGCTTGATCTTGCGCTAAAGCACTGCCACGCCCCCATAACGGACAAGATAATAAAATATCTTCGGTTTCCAAACGGTTAGTAAGCTCTTGGTCCCATTGCTGTGCGACAAAATAACTGCGACTGCCCGCCAGCATTACGCAGTCTCCCGCCAATCTCGTCAACCCATGGCGACCTATCCGCTGGGAAACATGCTGATTAAACAAATTGGAACGAACCGCGGACAAATAGAAACTACGTTTATTCCTATCCTTTACTTTTTTGCCCGCCAACATTTGACGGCCCATCACCAGGTTTTTACCGTTATTGCCAAAACGCTGCTCACCAAAGTAGTTAGGCACCCCTTGTTGCTTAACCAGCTCAAAGCGTTTGATAACCGCATCAATATCACTGACCTGACGTAAAGTGATGCTAAAGCGGTTTCCCGAAAGCGCACCGGTACGGAGCTTTTTCAAATGGCGACCGCTTTCCAATACGGTAATTTGGTCACTGTTAAGCCCTTGCCAATCCGGCGTTTCCTTACCTGGAATTCTTACCCCAAACCATTGCTCAGTAATTGCGTGTTTATCCTTTTGACCTGCAAGGGTCACCTCTTTAGGATGAACACCGGCAAAGCTTGAGATTTTTTTGGCGACATCAGCACTATTTAATCCATCTTTGCGAATATGAAGCAGATGGTGCTCACCTTCTCCACAAGGCAAAAATGGTAAAATTTCCTGCACGATAAAATCAGCGTTACAGGTACGAATGTCAGCGGTAGCCGTGGGCTGGCCGTGTAAATAAGCGAGATCAGACATCAAACTATCCTTTTGCAACCATCAGCACCACGGCTTCGACTGCAATGCCCTCTTTTCGTCCAGTAAAACCTAACTTTTCTGTCGTGGTGGCTTTAACATTGATTTGGCCGACATCCGCTTGTAGGTCTTGCGCAAGTACCGTGCGGATTGCCTCAATATGAGGTAGCATTTTTGGCGCTTGGGCGATGATAGTGACATCAAGGTTTCCAATCACAAATCCTTGCTGCTGAGCGAGCTGATAACAGTGACGTAATAAAACACGACTGTCAGCCCCTTTAAAATCTGGATCCGTATCAGGAAAATGCTTGCCAATATCACCCAATGCCATTGCCCCAAGGACAGCATCACTAATAGCGTGTAATACAACGTCACCATCGGAGTGGGCGACTAAGCCAGTATCATAGGGCACTTCAACGCCACCCAGTATTAGTGGCAACTCGCCACCAAACTTATGTACATCAAAACCATGGCCGATTCTAATATTCATCTTTATCTATTCTCTATTATGAGGATTGCTGTTCAATGGCGTTAAGAAACAAGCCAGCTAAGCCGAGATCATCAGGATGCGTCACCTTAATATTATCAGTTCGTCCGGTCACAATACCGGGACTCACTCCGGCAAGCTCCATCGCTGATGCTTCATCGGTTATCAACGCGCCACTTGCTAAGCCGCTGCGTAGATTTTGCGCAAGCTGGCCGGCCGGAAATAACTGCGGTGTCAAAGCATGCCATAACAATTGTCGATCAACCGTCTGGCAAATAGTGCCATCATCGGTTGTCCGTTT
This sequence comes from Shewanella waksmanii, assembly GCF_043643685.1. GTDB lineage: Bacteria > Pseudomonadota > Gammaproteobacteria > Enterobacterales > Shewanellaceae > Shewanella > Shewanella waksmanii_A. The sequence continues at coordinate 412,332 of NZ_JBHZSN010000001.1, read as the reverse complement.
CATGGTGTCTCGCACTGGCGCGCCTAATATCGCGCCCTGGGGAAATTCTTGCCTAGCGTCAATAAGCTTATCAATATCGCCATGAGTTAAACAGGGCCTTGCGGCGTCATGGACTAATGCCCACACATCGCTTTGACAAAGCGACAATGCAGCAAGCACAGAGTCTGCGCGCTCTTTACCGCCTTGGGTGATCTGTAACTTAGGGTGGCTTGCTTGGCTTAATTGTGGGAAAAATTTATCATCAGGGTGCAGCGCGACAATCACCTGAGTAACTTTGGGATGTGACAGCAGGCAATCTAACGTATGTGCCAAAATACTTTGGCCGTTTAATTGCAAATATTGCTTGGGAATTTCCGCCCCCATTCGGCTGCCAATACCTGCGGCAGGGACAATCGCCACCACGTTGGTGTCAATTAACTTCATCTATTGTGCTCTTAGTTAACGAGATGCCCTAGGTTATTTGGCATCAGATAAATTACGCTGCTGGCCACCCACGACCCTGAAAAATGTCTCGCCTTGTTTGACCATCCCAAGCTCGTTGCGAGCTCGCTCTTCCAAAGCCTCAGTGCCGCTACGCAGATCATTAATCTCTTCTTTCAAAATCTGATTGCGCTCAACTAACTTGGCATTGCTTTGTTGTTGCAAGGTTATCTGCTCTTGCAGATGAAAAGTTTCTGGCAAGCTATTGCTACCGAACCATAGCCGATATTGTAATAGACTAAGTAACAACAGCAGTAACACTAGCACGCGTTTCATGGATAGATAGACGATTCCGAAGGTGAAAAGTTCATTGCTCTGATATTACAACAAAAAAGGCCACCAAGTGGCGGCCTTTTTAATTTTATCTGCAAAACTGCAATTTTTTAAGCTTGACCTTTCACTTCTTTAAGGCCGCGGTAAGGTGCTTTTTCACCTAACTGCTCTTCAATACGAAGAAGCTGGTTGTACTTAGCAACACGGTCACTACGGCTCAATGAACCCGTTTTGATTTGACCCGCTGCAGTACCTACTGCTAAATCAGCAATGGTTGCATCTTCGGTTTCGCCGCTACGATGAGAGATAACCGCTGTAAAGCCAGCATCTTTAGCCATCTTAATTGCAGCTAAAGTTTCAGTAAGCGAACCGATCTGGTTGAACTTAATCAAGATAGAGTTAGCAATACCGTTGTCGATGCCGCGCTTTAAAATCTTAGTGTTAGTGACAAACAGATCGTCACCGACTAATTGAATCTTGTCACCTAGCAGTTTAGTTTGGTGAGCAAAACCGTCCCAATCAGACTCATCAAGACCATCTTCGATTGAAACAATAGGATATTGCTCAGTCAGATCTTTTAAGAAGAAGTTAAACTCTTCAGAGGTAAACTTCTTACCTTCACCTTTCAAGTCGTAAATATTGGCTTCTTTGTCGTAGAACTCAGATGCTGCACAGTCCATCGCTAAAGTAATATCTTTACCTAGCTCATAACCTGCATTGGCAACAGCTTCTTTGATCGCAACAAGCGCAGCTTCATTTGATTCAAGGTTAGGCGCGAAACCACCCTCATCACCCACTGCAGTTGAATGACCACCCGCTTTAAGTACTTTTGCTAGGCTGTGGAATACTTCAGCGCCCATGCGTAGACCTTCACGGAAATTAGCCGCGCCAACAGGCTGGATCATGAACTCTTGAATGTCGACAGAGTTATCAGCATGCTCACCGCCATTGATGATGTTCATCATTGGTAGTGGCATAGAGTAAACACCTGGCGTGCCGTTTAGGTCAGCAATATGTGCATAAAGTGGTACTTGCTTATAAGCTGCTGCCGCTTTAGCTGCTGCTAGTGATACCGCTAGAATCGCGTTAGCACCGAACTTTGCTTTATTCTCTGTACCGTCTAAATCAATCATGATTTGATCAAGTTCAGCTTGAGCAGTAGCGTCTTTACCTTTTAGCGCTTCAGCAATAGGGCCATTAACCGCTTCTACCGCTTTTAATACACCTTTACCTAAGTAACGCGCTTTATCACCATCGCGTAACTCTAACGCTTCGCGCGAACCAGTAGATGCTCCCGATGGCGCAGCCGCCATACCGATAAGACCACCTTCTAAGTGAACTTCAGCTTCAACGGTTGGATTACCACGAGAATCCATGATTTCGCGACCGATAACGTTAATAATTTTAGCCATAATTTCCTCGACTTTAAGTTTAAAAAATAAATTGAAAAATAAAATAAAACTAAAATAGGTGCAGCTGAATTTACCTGACAAGAACAAAAAAACCGCCTCCGTATCACGGAAGCGGTTTGGTCAGTATCGTTACCCTAGGTCACGTTTTTGATAGGCTACAGCCGCGGCAACAAAGCCTTCAAATAGCGGCTGACCATCACGTGGGGTCGATGTAAATTCAGGGTGGAATTGACCAGCAACAAACCATGGGTGATTTGGCAGCTCGATCATTTCAACTAGCTGGCGATCTGATGATAGACCACTAAATACTAAGCCAGCTTTTTCTAATCTTTCTCTATAGCCATTGTTCACTTCATAACGGTGACGGTGACGCTCAACACAGGTTGCACCCTTATAAGCTTCAGCAGCTTTAGTGCCTTCTTTTAGGTGACATAACTGCGCACCTAGACGCATTGTTCCACCTAAGTCAGACGCTTCATGGCGCTGCTCTACATTGCCTTCGCCATCAATCCACTCAGTGATCAAACCAACAACTGGGTGTGGCGTTTCTTTATTAAATTCTGTTGAATGCGCGCCTTCAAGGCCTGCCACATGACGAGCAAACTCAATCAAGGCAACTTGCATACCTAAGCAGATACCGAAGTAAGGTAAGTTGTTCTCACGAGCATACTTAGCCGCATAAATCTTACCCTCAACACCACGCTCACCAAAGCCACCAGGAACTAATATACCGTCAAGTCCTTCAAGCACTTCATCGCCTTTGGCTTCCACGGTTTGAGAATCAATATATTTAATATTGACTGATACGCGGTTAAATAGGCCTGCGTGCTTTAACGCTTCGTTTACTGACTTATAAGCATCAGGTAGTTCAATGTACTTACCTACCATACCAATGGTAATTTCACCTGTTGGATTGGCTTCTTGGTAAATAACTTGCTCCCACTCGTGCAGATCAGCATCTTTACAAGTTAGGCCGAAACGCTGAGTTACTAGTTCATCTAGACCTTGTGCTTTAAGCAGAGCAGGAATCTTATAAATACTATCAACATCTTTTAGTGAAATAACGGCACGTTCTTCTACGTTACAAAATAGCGAGATTTTCGCCTTTTCATTCGCAGGAATAGCACGGTCACCACGACAAACCAGTACATCTGGCGCAATACCAATTGAACGCAGTTCTTTAACTGAGTGTTGAGTAGGTTTGGTTTTCACTTCACCTGCAGCGCCCAAGAATGGCACTAAGGTCAAATGCATAAATAAGGTGCGGTCACGTCCCAGTTCAACACCTAATTGACGAATTGACTCTAGGAATGGCAATGATTCAATATCACCTACGGTGCCACCAATCTCAACGATAGCGACATCATGGCCTTCACCACCTTCAATCACTTTTTCTTTGATTGCATTGGTGATGTGAGGAATAACCTGAATCGTTGCACCTAGGTAATCACCACGACGCTCTTTACGAAGCACTTCTTCGTAAATACGACCAGTGGTGAAGTTATTACGACGATTCATTTTAGTACGGATGAAACGCTCGTAGTGACCTAAGTCTAAATCAGTTTCAGCGCCATCTTCAGTCACGAATACTTCACCGTGCTGAGTTGGGCTCATGGTACCTGGATCCAAGTTAATATACGGATCCAGCTTCATAATGGTTACGTTAAGGCCTCTAGCCTCTAAAATTGCCGCTAATGATGCTGCTGCAATGCCTTTACCTAGTGATGAAACCACGCCACCAGTAACGAAGATATACCTTGTAGTCATGCTGAACCTGAGAAAATGAGTTGAAATATGTGCTTGTATGAAAGCACTAGGACGGGGCAATATTATAACAAAGCCAGTTCACTTCGACAAATAGGTTAAGCGATAATTTTTAGCTTTTTACTGCTTCTTGTTGCTTGACTTGTTGCCAGTATCGATCTAGCTCTTCAAGACTATGCTGCTCCATAGGCTTATTACTTTGTGAAGCCAACTGCTCAACGCCCCGAAAGCGACGTTCGAACTTACTATTGGCTAAGCGCAGCGCCTGCTCTGGATCAACCTTCAAGTGACGGGCAAGATTGACCACAGCAAACAGCAGATCGCCCATTTCATCTACCACTTTATCTTGGTCACGATGTGTTGCATTAACTTCAACAAGCACTTCATCCACTTCTTCATGAATTTTCGCAACCACTGGGTCGAGTTCATCCCAGTCAAAGCCGACTCGCGCAACACGTTTTTGAATTTTTGCGGCTCGTTTTAACGCGGGTAATGCATTTGGCACATCATCTAATACTGAATGCAACTGACGCTGCCTGCGCTCCCCAGACTTTATCGTTTCCCAGCTTGCTTTAACTTGGTCACTGTCAGCTGCAGCAATACCGGCAAATACATGGGGATGACGGCGGATTAACTTATCGCTTATTTGCGCCACTACATCACTAAAATCAAATAGCCCCGCTTCTTTACCAAGCTGACAGTAGAACACTACCTGAAATAACAAGTCACCCAACTCACTGGGTAACTCAGCCATATCCATGCGCTCTATCGCATCGGCCACTTCATAAGCTTCTTCGATAGTAAATGGCACAATGCTGGAAAATGATTGCGCTTTATCCCAAGGACAACCCGTATCAGGATCTCGCAGCTTTTCCATGATAGACAATAACTGTTCAACGTTATGTGCCATAGTGGCTTCCCTTAATTCAAGCAGGTTTATTACAATCGACGCGCTTCACTGACACCTTCGACTTGCGCCAATTTAGTGATAACACGGGATAAGCCATCTAAGTTATATAACTCCAGCTCAATCTCAATAATCGCCGTTTGTGTTTTCACATCGGAAGATGAACTCATCGCCAACACGTTGGACTTCTCGGCCGCTAATACTGAGGTTAAGTCCCTTAATAAACCGCTACGGTCATTGGCAAGAATACGGATTTTAATCTTATAACCACCGGAATAATTCTCGCCCCAAACCACGTCAACAGCACGCTCAGGGTGGACACGCATCAGCTCTTTGACTTGCTCACAATCGGCTCGATGAACCGAGATCCCCCTTCCCTTAGTAATAAAGCCAAAAATTTCATCCCCCGGCACAGGCTGGCAACATTTAGCAATGTGGCTCATTAAATTACCCACACCGTTCACTTCTACCTGGCCTTTACCTTTCTTAACCGGTTTCGAGGTGCTTTTCTTAACAAGATCCTCAACCACATCTTCGTCGCTAATTTCGTTTGCACGCATCCGCGACTGCACATGGTTAACCACTTGATTGAGGCGAACATCACCACCACCAATGCCAGCCAATAGGTCATCCATTGTGACCATATTGAATCGTTCAACAGCCGATTGTGCATCTTTAAGCTTAAAACCGCCGCGAGCCAATTCGTTCTCTAACATTTCACGGCCAGCAACAATATTTTTGTCTCTATCTTGCTGTTTAAACCAATGCTGAATCTTTGAACGAGCCCGTGATGAGCGAATGTAGCCTAAGTTAGGGTTTAGCCAATCACGTTTCGGGTTAGGCTGTTTGGAGGTAATAATTTCAACCCGCTCTCCGGTTTCCACCTGATAAGTAAACGGTACGATGCGGCCATCTACCTTGGCGCCAATACACTTATGCCCTACATGAGAGTGAATGTAATAAGCAAAATCCAACACAGTGGAACCTAGCGGTAAATCAATCACCTCACCGCTTGGGGTAAATACATAAACTCGGTCTTCAAATACCTGACTGCGAACCTCTTCAACTAGGTTGCCACTTTCGGCCACATCTTCCTGCCATTGCAGAATCTTACGTAGCCAATTAATTTTCTCTTCGTAGCCGCTCTGCTTGCCGCTGCTCCCTTCTTTGTATTTCCAGTGCGCAGCCACGCCGAGCTCGGCATCTTCATGCATCTGTTCGGTACGAATTTGAATCTCAACCGTCTTGCCTTCTGGGCCAACAACAATGGTATGAATTGACTGATAACCATTGGGCTTAGGGTTAGCAACGTAATCGTCAAACTCTTTGGGAATATGATGCCATAGGGTATGGACAACCCCCAACGCGCCATAACAGTCTTGTAGACGGTCTGTCACAATCCGCACCGCACGAACATCAAACAGTTCATCAAACTTTAACTGTTTACCCTGCATTTTTTTCCAAATGCTATATATGTGCTTTGGGCGGCCATAGACTTTGGCACGAATATGATCGTTGTCTAATCGTGTTTGCAGCTGGTTAACGAAGTCATCAATGTAGGTTTCGCGGTCTAAACGCTTACCATCAAGTTGTTTGGCAATATCTTTATAGGTTTGCGGGTGTAAGTAACGAAACGAGATATCTTCCAGTTCCCACTTTAATTGACCGATCCCGAGACGGTTAGCCAAAGGTGCATAAATTTCTGCAATTTCACGAGCCAATAATACCCGTGTTTCTTCATCGGCATTTTTCACTTCGCGCAGCAGGCAAATACGCTCAGCAAGCTTAATCACAACCGCTCTGACATCCTCAACCATCGCCAACAACATCTTTCGGATATTATCAATTTGTGGCTCAGCGCTACGGGAGTTTTGATTGACCTTCAATGCCCCAATGGCATCCATGGTGACAACACTATTCACTAAGGTTGCCAGTTTCTTTCCGAATAAGGTTTCTAGCTGCTCTGCGTCGATAATTTCTGCATCAAAAATCACGAAGATCACCGCAGCTTGCAGCGTTTCGATATCCATATTCAGCGGTGCCAAAATTTCAATCATTTCTCGAGCGCGTTGACTCAAGATCGGACTCGACTGACCCGCTTTAGTTGCAATAGCTTCGATCTGTTTAATCAATTCCAGCAAGGTCTTGGCATCGTCCGTATCGTTGATGTAACGATCGACCCATTCACTTAACTGAAAATCGGCATCACTAAAATGTGCTTCTCTAACAGATACCATCTATTCAATGTCCTTTTAATTGCAAATTTGCACCTAAGGTGACGTTACTCGCCACCGCTAAAACTCAACGCCACGATTGAGAATGTTCTATATTCAGCATTCCCCGACCATTGTCAATTAACAAAAGCTGACAAAATGTTCATTTAGGCAGAATTGGATAAATTAATTCAATTCGAACATGGCAATCGCTTCAATATGGTGTGTTTGCGGAAACATATCGATTAACGCTAACTGAGTAAGTTTATACCCCTGCTGCGTTAACGGTTGACTATCTCTCGCAAGGCTAGCTGGATTGCAAGAAACATAAACCACCCGCTGTGGCATCATTTTCTTAAGCCATTGTAATGATTCAAAAGCGCCGGCTCTGGCTGGATCAAGCAGCATTTTATCTACTTTACCAAGCCAAGTTTCTTGGGAAATGTCGGCACTTAAATCAGCATGATGAAAAGTCACATTATCGATGCCATTACGCTGGGCATTGATACGCCCTTGTTCCACCATTGCTGGCACACCTTCAACCGCAATCACCTCTGCACCGGTTTGCGCAAGGGGAAGGCTAAAGTTTCCAACGCCACAAAACAGATCTAAAATACGCTCGCCAGGCTGAGGTGCCAGCCAATCAACGGCTTTAGCAACCATCGCTTGGTTTACCTCGCGGTTGACCTGAATAAAGTTGCCAGGTGAAAACGCCAGATTAAGCTCACCCAATCGATAATGGGGCGCATTGCCATCATCATTAATACGCGCAACGACTCCAGTGTCACCCAACAATATCAAGCTAACATCATGGCGTTGAGCAAATTCGGTTAACAAGCTAAGTTCTTTATCCTTCACCGTTTTGGTGACGCGAAGCACCACATATAAACCACTTTCCACCGCAAAAAGCTCAACATGACCTAGGTGCTTCTTTAAATTAAGGCGATTAAGTTGCTCGCTTAGAGGGGTGATCAATTGCGACAAACGCTCATCAAGCACAGGACACTGCTCAATACTAACCACTTTATCACTCGATTTAGCTCTGAAGCCTAAGGTCAACTTACCTGTGTCTTTTTGATAATGACTGGCTAAGCGAGCTCGGCGGCGATAGCCAAACTCCTCACCAACTAGCGGCTCGGCTTGGTTGGCAACTTGGGTTTGTCCCATTTTCTCAATCAGCGCAGAGAGCGCTTTGGCTTTATATTGACGCTGGCCATCCAATTCGAAGTGTTGCAGATCGCAGCCACCACATTGCTGATAATGACGACAAGCCGGCTTGATGCGCTGCTTAGCTGGCGTTAGTACCCTTAATAATTTGCCGCGACTATAACGCTTTTTTTGTTCAACTAGCTGCACTAATACTTGCTCGCCTGGCAAAGCACCGGCAATGAAAACCACCTTGCCTTGATGATGTGCGATACCTTGACCTAAATGATCTAAATCGGTGACATCTAATGTGAGCTTAGTGGATAACTGCTTGGAGCTATTTGGTTTTGCTTTAAAAAATTGTGCCATTGTGGCCTCTAAAACGATAAAAATACTGGCCAAGACAGCCCTATATCTGCCATTCTAATGTAACCTAAATGTGATCTATCGATTTAAGCCACCGAATGCAATGAATAATGCCGAACACATGACCAAATATAGCCTGCGATCTTGGGTACTGGTGTTAGCTTTAGCCCCAACCATTCTGGTAGGCATTTTACTCGGCAGCTACTTTACCATAAATCGCTTTTATGAGCTCGAAGAAACACTGATTGAACAAGGTGGCAATATCATCGAGCCGCTGGCGATTGCCGCTGAAATCGGCCTAGAGAGTAAAGACTTTGAAACCACAAAGCGATTAATCACCTCAGCACAACTCAATAAATCGGATCTAGTGCAATTTATTGCCATTTTTGACACCAATAATCGCGTCATGGTGACGTCACATCATTATAAAAGCCATGAGTTTATGCGTTATAGCCAGCCAATGGAGTCACTATTACGTACCGAGCTTGAGCAAGTGGGTGACAGTTTAATTATGCGCAGCCCGATTTTCTCAAGCCAACGCCAACTTATCGCCGCTCCTGACAATCAAGATCTTAACCAACAACGCCTTGGCTATATCGCGGTATTAATCAATAAAGAAAACGCACTACTGCAACAACATCGCGCCGCAGTGGCCGCCTTTATTATTGTGTTAATTGGGGTGCAATTAAACCTACTGTTTACCTTCAGGCTGGTTAAAAACGTTACCCACCCAATTACCGAAATGGTGCGAGTGGTGGCGAAAATCCGCGAGGGTAAGCTGGACACCCGAGTACATGGCAACCTCATTGGTGAGCTTGATTTGCTCAAACGTGGTATTAACGCCATGGCAGGTTCCTTGTCGGAATATCACGATGAAATGCAGCAAAATATTGACCAAGCCACATCGGATTTAAGAGAAACGCTTGAGCAAATTGAGATTCAGAACGTCGAGTTAGATTTAGCTAAAAAACGTGCTCAGGAAGCGAGCCGTATTAAATCAGAGTTCTTAGCCAATATGTCCCATGAGCTTCGAACGCCGCTAAACGGTGTGATTGGTTTCGCGAAACAGTTACTTAAAACCCCATTACACGCCAGTCAGCAAGACTACATTAAAACCATCGAAAAAAGCGCGACGAACCTACTGGGTATCATTAACGACATTCTAGATTTCTCCAAATTAGAAGCTGGCAAGATGGTTTTAGAAAACATGCCATTCTCGCTTCGCGAAGTGGTCGATGACACCCTATCACTGCTAACTAACAGTGCCAGAGAAAAAGATCTGGAGTTGGTTATTGATATCGACCCTGAGATTGTCGACAACCTTAATGGCGATGCGCTACGGGTCAGTCAGGTGCTCACTAACCTTGTTGGCAACGCCATTAAGTTTACCGACCAAGGCTCGGTGCAAATAAAAATGCGCTTACTGGATCTCGACGCTGAAAAACTCAACATCCGCTGTGAGGTGACCGACACTGGCATTGGTATTGAAGAGCAGCAACAAGAGCTACTATTCCAAGCATTCGGCCAAGCGGATTCATCAATATCACGCCGTTTTGGCGGCACAGGCCTGGGACTGATAATCACTAAACGCCTAATTAATAGGATGGGCGGTCACATTGGTTGTAATTCAAAAATTAATCACGGTTCAACATTCTGGTTTACGCTACCTCTGGAGTTAAGCCAATATCCAATAAGTCAGCCGATTGATATTGAAGCTATCGCCGGCAAACAGGTACTGTTATTTGAGCCTAGAATTCTCACCAATACCATGCTGACGGGGTTAATGACCTACTGGGATATGCAGATAACCAATGTAACTTCACAACAACAGCTTGATAATTACCTTACTCAGCGAGCTTTAACATTCGATTACGCTATCGTTGGTTGCAATAGTTTTAACGAGATAAAAGATGTTTCTGTGCCACTGCGTAATATACGCGCCCATACAGACAACCTAATATACCTGTCCAGCAACTTCAATGCTGATGAACAAATCAGACAAATTCAACGCTATGTTGATATCATCGTTCAGGCGCCAGTTACTGAGCGTAGCCTTGCCCGCGCGCTGGTTAATCCCCATAAAGAACCTCTGGCGCCAGCGCAGCTTAGTGAAGCAGTTAACGAATCAACAAGTCGAGAACCCCTAAGTGTATTGGCCGTCGACGATAATCCCGCTAACTTGAAACTAATCGATACCTTGTTAAAAGAGATTGTTGCCCATGTCACCGTTATCGATAGCGGCCAAGGTGCGGTCAATCTAGCCAGTGAACATGTATTTGACCTTATTTTCATGGATATTCAAATGCCCGGCACAGATGGTATTAGCGCCACAAAACAGATAAGAGAGCAATCGCGCAACCGCAATACCCCCATTATTGCCGTGACCGCCCATGCGATTGCTGAAGAACGTGAACGCATTACCCAAAGTGGCATGGATGGCTATTTACCCAAACCCATCGATGAAGCAGCACTGCGCAGTGTTATCAGTCGCTGGAAGAGTCGCCCGACGTTCACTCACTATGATCAAAATACCTTAAACTGGGAACTGTGTTTGACCCAAGCAAACGGTAAATCAGATCTCGCCTTAGAAATGTTGCAAATGCTGGCTGACTCCATACCGGCAACAACTCAACTGCTGCAGCACGCCCTTGATGAGTTAGATAGCCAGCAAATGGTTACCCATGTGCATAAACTTCATGGCGCCTGTTGCTACAGCGGTGTACCAACGCTACAACGCTTGTGTCAGGAAATAGAGTCAGCATTAAAACGTGGTGATGCAATAGAAAGTATTGAACCTGAAATACTAGAGTTACTTGATGAGCTTTCTAAGGTAGAATCTGCAGCTAATCAAGTTATATCCCAGTTCTCAACAGGTATCCTTAATGAGTAATAAGCCCGGTTTTTTCAAAAGATTAAAAGCATTATCTCCCGAACAGAAAAAACTGTTTGCCATCGCCCTGTGTCAACGCATGTACCCCAACTACCAACTCTTTGCTGAAGTGTGTGAGTTTGGTGACCCACAAGTGCTGGATACCACGCTAAATTTATTATGGCAGTCGATGTATGACCGCAAGCTAAAACTCAATATTGATGTATACCTTGAACGCCTTGATCTCAATACTCCAGAGCCAAGCGACTTTGATGTCTACGGTGTTTACCCTGCAATGGATGCTGCCGTCGCGCTGACCTCTTTGCTCAGCGCCCTGCAAAGCAAGGTCGAAGATGACATTATCAACATCAGTAAGTTGTCATCAGCAACCGTCGCGAACTATATCGAAGCAACTTTGGAAGATGAGTTGAACGAAGCAGCTTTGGATGATTTGATTTTCAATCATCCGGTGATGGTAGAGGAGAAAACCCTACAATCATCATTACTGGATATTGTCGAAGACAACCCAAAAATGGCGCCTGAGTTTATCAAAGCGCTGCGTAAAGAGATTGTTCAAGCGGGCGTTTCTAACATTGGTATTGAAGTCAGCGCCAATTAACTTGGATCATTAGTCCACGATTTTAGCCCACCATGAAAAAATTGATTTACCAAGGGTATATCCTGACCAACAGCCAAGGTAACACCGATTCTTGGAAGCTCACCATTGGTGAGCAACAAAGGATCGGCTCCTTGTTTGAACTTAGAAGGCAAATTGAGTTTTATCAGCAACTTGGTGTTTTACCTGAGCTACGCACAAGCCTATTAACCGACAAAGTTGCCACCAATGCAAGTGGCCAAAGTCAGCCTCAGCGCACGAAAATATCATCTCAACGTCGTTAAACTTAGGCCTAATGGGCTTGAATAAAACAAGCTGATAATCTTCATAAGTTGTTCGATAAAAAATAAGGTGATTTGTAATGAGTCCAATTTTCACACCGCTGTTCGTGGTCTTTGGCATGATGTTGTGGGGCTTTATTACTGACCGAATCAAAGTATTACCGGCACAAACTGCCGATGTGCTTAATCAGTACGTTTACTATATTGCTTTCCCTGCGATTATGTTAATTGTGCTCGCAGAAACCGAGTTTAAAGACATTATGCAATGGCGCTTTATACTCGGATATAGTGCGGCTATGGGCTGTGTCTACTTGCTAAGTATTTTTATCTCCTATCGCACCCACCCAAAGCGCGGTGACATGGCGGCAATACGCGGGCTCAACACTACCTTCGGCAATACCTCGTTCATTGGTATTCCGCTAATGATGATGCTTTACCCAGATCAACAAAATGCACTTACTGCTGCAGCCATTGCCAGCTTATTATCTGTGATCATGTTCGCCATCGTGTTGGTTTCTATTGCATTGCACCAAGGCCAAACCCAGCGCCCAACGATCACAGCCCTAGAAGCTTTGTTTAAAAATCCAATTATTATCGGTAGTGCAATTGGCGCTGCAATTTCAGCATTGAATATCACCTTACCAGTTGCCATAAGCCAAATTCTGACGCAAATAGGCATGACGTCGAGTCCCTGCGCCCTATTTGCTATTGGTATGGTACTCAGTGGTGCCATGCGCGGTGGCAGCAAAGAAAAACCTGTCAGCACCAAATCCGCCACTATTGAGCTGAGCTTAATTAATTTTGCTAAGCTCATTATGCAACCGCTACTGGTTTATCTTTTCTTTGTTTACTTAGGTGTTGAACCGCAAATGTTGGTCATGGGCGTGTTATTAGCGGCACTACCGACCGCAGCAAGCGTTTATTTACTGGCTCAACGCTATGATGTTCAAGCAGGTATCAGTGCTATTGCAATTACCTTAGGTGTACTACTAAGTTTTATCACGCTACCTATAATCAACCATCTGTTATTGATGGGATAGGCGAATAAAAATCAAACAATTTTGACCAAGCTATTTACTGTATAAAAAATCAGTATATACTGTGCATTAATACAGTACTATGTGAAAGGATGTCATTATGCTTTGTCAGCTCAGCATCAATAATTTTGCGATTGTCCGTTTTCTTGAACTTGAATTTAAAGCGGGCATGACCAGTATCACAGGCGAAACCGGTGCAGGTAAATCGATAGCAATCGATGCACTCGGTTTATGTTTAGGTAATCGAGCAGACGCTAACAGCGTTCGACCCCGCGCCAATAAAGCTGAGGTCAGCGCACGTTTTTCAGTTAACGATATTCCACTGGCAAAGCGTTGGTTAGAAGACAACGATCTTGAGCAAGATGATGAATGCATTTTACGCCGGACTATTAGTAGTGACGGTCGCTCACGTGCCTATATTAATGGTAATCCAGTACCACTGACACAAATGCGCCTCGTCGGCCAACTATTGGTTGGTATACATGGCCAACACGCCCACCATGCGATGCTAAAAAGTGAGCACCAGCTAACCCTCCTTGATAGCTATGCTAACCACAAACTGCTACTCGATGGCGTAGCAGCCAGTTACCAACGCTGTAAAACCGTTGAGAAAGAGCTTCAAGCACTCGAGCAATCCCAACATGAACGCATCGCACGTAAACAACTGTTGCAATACCAAGTTGAAGAGCTCGATGAATTCGCCTTAGGGGAAACTGAGTTTACTGAAATTGAAGCCGAACACAAAAGACTTGCCAACGGAACCGCATTAATTCAAACCTGCCAAAATACCTTATTCATTTTACAAGAAAATGAGCAAGGTGATGTTGAGTCACAACTTAATAGTGCCATTGGCCAAGCTCAAGAATTAGCGGAGTATGATGACAGCCTGTCGAGTATTGGTAATATGCTCAATGAAGCGTTAATCCAAGTACAGGAAAGCAGTAACGAAATACAAAGGTACTTAGACAGTTTAGAGCTTGACCCCGAGCACTTTGCATTTTTAGAGCAGCGGTTATCTAAAACCATGCAACTAGCCCGTAAGCATCATGTCAAACCAGAAGATCTTTATCAGCACCACCAACAACTCAGCGAAGAGTTGCAGTCGCTAGATTCAGATGAAGAAAAACTCAATGACATCACTGAGCAGCTTGCCAGCTGTAAAGCCAGTTATTTAACCCAAGCCCAAAAATTACATAAAAGCCGGGTTCGTTATGCTAAAGAGTTGGATAAGCAGGTTACTCAGTCTATTCATGAACTCAGTATGCCCAAAGGTAAGTTTGTCATTGCCATTAACTTCAATGAACAAGCACTGTCTCCCACCGGATGCGACCATGTGGAATTTTTGGTCACCACCAACCCGGGCCAACCTCTGCAGCCCATTGGCAAAGTTGCCTCAGGCGGCGAGTTATCTCGTATAGGCCTGGGTATTCAAGTGATCACAGCTAAAAAAGTGTCAACGCCAACACTGATATTTGATGAGGTTGATGTGGGGATATCTGGCCCTACAGCGGCGGTCGTCGGGCGAATGCTACGTAGTTTAGGTGAGTCAACCCAAGTCTTCTGTGTTACCCACCTGCCGCAAGTCGCCGGCAATGGTCATCAACATATGTTTGTGAATAAACAAAGTAAGGCGGGACAAACTGAAACCTCAATGACACCGCTAGATAAAGATCAGCGGTTACAGGAGCTGGCAAGGTTACTCGGCGGTGATACCATCACAGACAATACCTTAGCCAATGCCAAAGAGTTATTACAAAGCTAGGGCTTGTTTGTACAGACTGAGCCCGATGAGTAAGGGCAAAGGCAACATAAAACCGCACTCATAAAAAACGCCAGCATTAAGCTGGCGTTTTATTTAAAAGATAGCGATTAACCCACCAAGTAAACGATGCCTTGCAGACACAAAAATGCAAAAACGCCGGCCAGCACATCATCAATCATGATGCCAAAACCACCATGGACTTTGGCATCTAACCACTTAATCGGCCAAGGCTTTAAAATATCGAAGAAACGAAATAGCGCAAAACCAATAACCAGCCATACAACACCAATAGGTGCCGCAATCATAGTGATCATAAACCCGGCGACTTCATCCCAGACAATGGCACCGTGATCGTGAACTCCCATATCTTTAGATGCTCTATCACAAATATAGAAGCCAGCAATGACGCTAACTAACGTGATTGCTAAATACCAATGCAATGATAAAGACATCATTAGCAAATACACAGGAACAGCAGCCAAAGTACCAAAGGTACCTGGTGCTTTAGCGGCCAACCCTGAGCCAAACCCTAGGGCTAAAAAGTGCACTGGATTACTCAGCGATAACTTATCTACGTTTGGGTCTTTGGTCAGTAAATTCATTAAGAGAAATGCTCAAATGCTAAGTTAGTCGGGGCGAAGCTGTCACCGTTACGCAATAACTTGAGTTTATCACCCGTACATATTTGGCCAATTTGAGTAAACGAAACGCCCGCGTGGGCTAATGTCGTTTCTAGGGCGCCGCGCTGTGATTCTGGAACGGTAAACAATAACTCATAATCTTCACCGCCACTTAAGGCGTAATTGATTGCTTGCTCTTGACCCACAGCATTGACCAGCTCATCAGACAGTGGCAGCTGTTCTACATTGATCACCGCCCCCACCTCGGAGCGCTTCAACACATGCTTGATGTCACCTAAAATGCCGTCAGAAATATCAATGGCACTGGAAGCTAAGTTTCTTAACGACTGACCCGCTAACACTCTAGGGCTTGGATAGTAGTGTCGATTGATTAAATAGTGCTTCGCTTCAGCGCTGATATCACAATCTAGCTCTCCTGCAATCAGCTTTAAGCCCACCGCAGAGTCACCTAGCGTCCCTGTAACATAAATCCAGTCACCATTGCGGGCGCCATCACGTGTCATGGCTTTTTGCTCAGGTACTTGACCATGAACAGTAATAGTAATGCTGCGAGGGCCGCGGGTGGTGTCGCCACCAATCAGGCTGACACCATAATATTCAGCAATATCTGACAGTCCCTGACTAAACTCGGCCAACCAAGCTTCATCAACATCCGGTAATGTAAGCGCTAATGTCATCCAAGCCGGTTCTGCGCCCATTGAGGCTAAGTCAGATAAGTTAACCGCGAGGCATTTGTAGCCAAGTGCTTTAGGCGGGATGTCAGGGTAAAAATGGGTGTTCTCAACTAATGTGTCACATGAAATGGCGAGAGATTTGTTTTCTGCTGGTGCCACCAATGCACAGTCATCGCCAATATTGACCACAACATCTCGGCGGTTTTGGCCACGCCCAGTAAAAAATCGCTCTATGACTTTAAACTCTTTCACAGTTCTTGGTACCAGTGTTGCGACCTCTTATGCTGGCGCGCACAAGAAATCTAAATAAAAGTTAATCTTAACCCATAAAAAACGGCATCCTAAGATACCGTTTTTTGATTAGTTGCGAGCGACTATCTTATCGAGTATGCCGTTCACAAACTTATGACCATCTTCTGCGCCGAACGCTTTGGCGAGCTCAATGGCTTCGTTAATCGCTACTTTATAAGGCACATCCTTGCGGAATGTCAGCTCATAAGTTGCAATGCGCAGTACCGCCTTTTCAATGGGCGAAACTTCATCAAAAGCGCGCTCAATATGCGGGATAATCAACTCATCAAGTTGCGATTGCTTTGTCGCTGTACCAGACAGCAACTCACGAAAATACGCGATGTCGACACCGTCAGTTTTCTGTTCAGTCAAAAACTCGTGCTCAACATCGGCCACATTGTTGCCGCTTAACTGCCATGAATAAATAGCTTGTACAGCTAAACGACGGGCCTTGCGGCGCTCAGAAGGCTTCATTATATATCCTAATCTTACAACTGCTGTTCTAGTTCTTGCAGAACATTAACCATTTCAAGCAGACCAAGCGCGGCTTCGCCACCCTTATTGCCTGCTTTAGTACCTGAACGCTCAATAGCTTGTTCAATGGTATCTGTAGTTAACACACCGAATGAAACGGGTAGATCATACTCAAGCGCAATTTGCGCTAACCCTTTATTACACTCGCCTGCAACAAAATCAAAGTGAGGTGTACCACCTCGGATCACTGCACCTAGTGCAATAATGCCATCAAATTTACCACTAGCAGCAACACGACGTGCAGCTAATGGTAGTTCTACCGCGCCAGGCACGCGAACAACGGTGATGTTTTCGTCTGCAACTTGACCAAAACGCTTCAGTGTATCAATCGCGCCTTCAAGTAAACTTTCCACCACAAAGCTATTAAAGCGTGATACTACGATAGCAATTTTGGCGTCTTTCGATTCGATATTACCTTGAACTACGTTCATTTATCTTACCTAACTGTTACTGATGCTAACTTGAGCTAGCGTGACTAAACCACTGCCAAGGTTAGCGTTAAACCCAGCACGGGCAAAAAAGAGGCGGTATGATAACACAACGCCTGCTTGTGATCCCCATGCAATTTATAAGAATTTCTTAATTTTCTACTTTGGCCAAGTTTACTCAGGAATATACTCGGTGACTTCTAAACCAAAGCCTGATAGCGAATGATAACGCTTAGGTGAACTCAGCAAACGCATCGTGCTAACACCAAGATCTGCCAAGATTTGCGAGCCAACACCAACTTGGCGAGACGTACCTTTCCAAGGTGCCGGTACTGGGGCTTGCCCCATATCCTCTTGCTCAAAGGCTTTTACTTTCGCCAAAATGTCACTGCTATGTTCTTGATGACCCAGTAAAACCAATACACCACCTTCTTGACCAATACGCTCCATAGCTTTTTCTAGCGGCCAGCTACGCTGCTGATCGCGCTCGGAGTGCAATAAATCATTAAAGGTGTTTTGCAGATGTACACGTACCAGTACGTCTGGTTTCACTTCACCGTTAACCAACACATAATGCAGTTGATTATCGATAGTGTCGCGATAAGTCATCATTTCAAACTGACCGAAGCGAGTAGGCAGCTTGCATTTAGCTTCGCATATAACGGTGGTTTCTTTGGTGTTGCGATATTCAATCAGATCCGCAATGGTGCCCATCTTTAAACCGTGCTTTTCAGCAAACACTTCTAAATCTGGGCGTCTTGCCATTGTGCCATCTTCATTGAGGATCTCGACAATCACCGCTGAAGGTTCACGTCCAGCTAAACGGGCAAGATCGCAACCGGCTTCGGTATGGCCGGCGCGGATTAATACCCCGCCTTCTTGCGCCATTAGCGGGAAAATGTGACCCGGTTGAACGATATCAGCAGGCTTAGCGTCTTTAGCTACAGCCGCTTGCACAGTAACAGCACGGTCTTGCGCAGAAATACCTGTGGTTACACCTTCTGCAGCTTCGATTGATACGGTGAAGTTAGTCGAAAACTGGGCGTTATTATTGGTAACCATCAAAGGCAAGTTAAGCTGTTGGCAACGTGCTTTTGTCATGGTTTGGCAAATCAGCCCCCGGCCAAATGTCGCCATGAAGTTAATCGCTTCCGGCGTCACTAGGTCCGCCGCCATGATTAGATCGCCTTCATTTTCTCTATCTTCGTCGTCCATCAAGATAACCATTTTACCTAAACGGATATCTTCAATGATCTCTTCTATGCTGTGTAGCGCCATGGTAAGACCTTTCGTTTTTTGTATTAATCTATTAAATCCGCTAAATGGCAGTTTCGCCACTTTCTAGCGATGTTTTTACGCTTGTTTATTATTTGATAAATCCTGACCGCGCCAGTAAATCCATCGTTACATTTGATACTTTGCCATGGTTATCGTCACTTTCCTGTGCGCCAAGCCCCATTAAACGCTCAAGGTGTCTGGCAATTAGATCAACTTCAATGTTGACGCTGTCACCCGCCTTAAGATTCAGCAAGGTGGTTTCAGAGGCTGTGTGCGGCACAATCGTTAAGCGAAAACGGATACCGTCAACTTCATTGACCGTCAGGCTAACCCCATCAATGGTAATTGAGCCTTTATGGGCAATATAGCGCGCCAACTCGGCAGGAGGCGTCAACCAAAACTCGATAGCTTTGCCCCGCTGCAGCCGTTCATCGACACTGGCAATACCATCAACATGGCCACTGACCATATGACCACCTAAACGTGTGGTCGGCGTAACCGCTTTTTCAAGGTTAACCGCTTGGCCAACTTGATAACGACCAAAGCCGGTTAAATTAACCGTTTCCGCTGAAATATCTGCCACATAACCATCAGACAGGCACTCAACAACTGTTAAGCAAACGCCATTTGTCGCAATGCTGTCGCCCAGTTTGACGTCAGATAAATCTAATTTGCCACTGGACACTGTTAAGCGAATATCTTCACCGCGTCGCTCGATTTTCTTTAATGTACCAATGGATTCTATGATGCCAGTAAACATATGACCTACTTGTTAACGCTGCTTAGCAAATTGAAATGTAAAACGCGTATCGTTACCGACCTTAGTTTGGTCAATAAGTTGTATATTGGGTATTTGCGACATTTGGGTAAAAACGCTGAGGTTAAGCATGTCCCGACCACTTGCGCCAATAATTTTAGGAGCTTGATATAGCACTAACTCATCAACTAACTCTTGCTCGACAAATGCGCCTGCCAGCGTCGCCCCAGCCTCAACTAATACATCATTGTGCGATTTAGCCAAGTAGCCTAACAATGATGCTAACGGCACTCTACCCTCTATTGCATCTAATTTGAGATGACTCACATGAGCAGGCCAGTTATCAACCTCAGACTGAGGGTAATCACAACAAGACACCAGCAATATGGGGCTGTCGATAGTAAATAACTTCAGTGATAATCTCGCCCGAGCGCGACTATCAAGCACCACCCTTAGGGGCTGAGAAATCAGCGATACGTCCAGTTGCTGAGTAACAAAACCCAGTTCTTGTGGGCGGACGTTGAGTGATGGATTATCAATTAATACAGTGTCGATCCCCGTAACCAAGGCGCTATGGCGGGCTCGCAAACGCTGTACATCTTGGCGAGCTTGGGGACCTGTTATCCATTTTGACTCACCATTTTTTAGCGCAGTTTTACCATCTAAACTAGCGGCTAACTTTACTGTGACTCTAGGCAAACCAGTTGCCATGCGCTGCATAAACCCTGGATTGATTGCTGCAGCGGCTTGCGACATTAAGCCGACTTCCACCTTGATACCCGCTTGCTCTAACATGGCAATGCCACGGCCGCACACTTGCGGGTTAGGATCGGTTACTGCAACAACAACACGGCCAACTTGGGCATCAATCAATCCCTGCGCACAGGGCGGTGTTCGACCATAATGACTGCAGGGCTCCAACGTAACATATGCCGTCGCACCTTGAGTTTGACCTTGTGCAGCACGAAGCGCATGAACTTCAGCATGGGGGCCACCAGCTTGTATATGGTAACCCTCACCAACGATAGTTTCACCTTGAGTGATCACGCAACCAACACTTGGATTTGGCGCCGTGGTATAGCGCCCTTTATAGGCAAGTTTGATAGCCCGCGCCATCATTTCACTGTCGAATGTAGAACCGTTCACACCTTTACCTTTATGACTATTGGGTTAATAGTGATGTTTCACTATTTTTGTAGCTTAGCAATCGCCTCGCCAAACTCCGAAACATCTTCAAAGGCACGATAAACCGACGCAAAGCGGATATAAGCAACTTTATCTAAACTCACCAACTGGTCCATCATTAAGTTACCGATCATTTCTGAGCGCACTTCGCGCTCGCCGGTGGCACGCAAGGTCGATTTAATTTTTGTCAGTGCTTGTTCTATCTGATCCATCGATACTGGGCGCTTCTCTACAGCTCGCAACATACCACCGCGTAATTTTTCTTCATCAAACGGCTGACGACTGCCATCTTGTTTCACCACTCTAGGCATGACCAGCTCAGCCCCTTCAAAAGTGGTAAAACGTTCATGACATTCTGCACATTCACGACGGCGACGGACTTGATGACCGTCAGCAACTAAACGAGAGTCAATGACTTTAGTATCTGTAGCACTGCAAAATGGACAATGCATAGCGCCTCCTGCTAAATGATAGATCATTAAGATCAAAAATGGCCGCTATAGTAGCGGCCATCGGAGTTTACCTGATTTAACCTTTAAGGTTAACCATAAACAGGGAACTTAGCACACAATTCAAGCACCTGCTGCTTTACGCGCTCGATAGTGGCTTCGTTGCTGATATCGTCTAGCACATCACACATCCAGTGAGTTAGCTCTACCGCTTGCTCTTCTTTAAAGCCACGACGAGTAATCGCAGGAGAACCAATACGTAGACCTGACGTCACAAATGGAGAACGTGGGTCATTAGGTACTGAGTTCTTGTTAACTGTGATATTCGCTAAACCAAGCGCAGCATCTGCATCTTTACCAGTAATATCTTTGCTAATTAGATCTAGCAAGAAAAGGTGGTTGTCGGTACCGCCAGAAACGACATCGTAACCACGTTCAATAAAGGTTTTCGCCATTGCTTGTGCATTGACAACCACTTGCTCTTGGTATGCTGTGAACTCTGGATCAAGAGCTTCTTTAAAGGCTACCGCTTTAGCTGCGATAACGTGCATCAATGGACCACCTTGGCCGCCAGGGAATACTGCAGAGTTTAGCTTCTTGTAGATATCTTCATCGTTTGATGCAGATAGAATCAAACCACCACGAGGACCCGCTAAAGTCTTGTGGGTTGTAGTCGTCACGACATGCGCATGAGGTAGTGGGTTTGGATAGATACCCGCAGCAACAAGACCTGCAACGTGTGCCATATCAACAAATAAGTATGCACCGACTTTATCGGCGATTTCACGGAACTTGCCCCAGTCAATGATGCCAGAATAAGCACTGAAACCCGCGATGATCATTTTTGGCTTATGCTCTACAGCTAAACGCTCAACTTCAGCGTAATCAATCTTACCGGTAGTTTCATCAATACCATATTGTACGGCGTTATACAGCTTGCCAGAGAAGCTTACGTGTGAGCCGTGAGTTAAGTGACCACCGTGAGCTAGGCTCATACCTAGCACAGTATCGCCACCTTGTAGTAGCGCCATAAATACTGCTGAGTTAGCTTGAGAACCAGAGTGTGGTTGCACGTTAGCATACGTGGCACCAAACAACTCTTTAGCACGTGAAATTGCAAGCTCTTCGGCAATATCAACATGCTCACAACCACCGTAATAACGCTTACCTGGATAACCTTCCGCATATTTATTGGTTAACTGAGAACCTTGGGCTTCTAGAACACGAGGACTCGTGTAATTTTCTGAAGCGATAAGTTCGATGTGCTCTTCTTGACGGCGAGTTTCATCTTCAATCGCTTGAAAAAGTTGTGGATCATAGTCCGCAATGTTCATATCTTTTTTCAGCATTGGTTACTCCAGCTGTACAGTCTTATAAGTAGGGTTGCGCGTATTCTACAGTGCAATCGATCACAATCCCAGACCTTACAACATGAAATTACTTGCATTTAAACCCCATGTAAATTTCATCTTAGCCAGTGAGCAATATTGATAAGCAGATGAATCCGTTACTGAAACCCTAGCCACCAACCAATTAAGACTGATTTTTATGAAAACACTGTTTGCCATGTCGCCATGACAACGCGTTGTAAGTTCTCCCACTGACAAGCTTCATCACCCAATTGTAAATAAAGACTAAAACTCTAGTATAAATTCATCAAAGTTAGATTTAAGTTCGGCGATGATTACAGTAGAATTGCCAGCATTATTGGTAAAATAAGCGAATCTAACATGGCTCAGTTTGTATATAGCATGCTTAGAGTGGGCAAGATTGTTCCACCGAAAAAGCAGATCCTTAAAGACATTTCGTTAAGTTTCTTCCCTGGCGCCAAAATTGGTGTTTTAGGCCTAAACGGCTCTGGTAAATCAACCCTACTGCGCATTATGGCTGGCCTTGATACTGAAATCGAAGGTGAAGCACGTCCGATGCAAGATCTTAAAATCGGTTACTTACCTCAAGAGCCGAAACTGGACGAGCAACAAACCGTGCGCGAAGCCATTGAAGAAGCGGTTGCTGAAGCTAAAAACGCCCTCACCCGCCTTGATGAAGTTTACGCCTTGTACGCTGAGCCCGATGCAGATTTCGATGCCCTAGCCAAAGAGCAAGGTGAGCTTGAAGCTATCATTCAAGCGCAAGATGCCCACAATCTAGACAACATCCTTGAGCGTGCTGCCAATGCATTGCGTCTACCTGACTGGGATGAAAAAATTGAAGTATTATCGGGTGGTGAGCGTCGCCGTGTAGCAATTTGTCGCTTGCTACTAGAAAAGCCAGATATGTTGCTACTTGATGAGCCAACCAACCACTTGGATGCTGAATCTGTGGCATGGTTAGAGCGCTTCTTACAAGATTACACTGGAACTGTTGTGGCGATTACCCACGATAGATACTTCTTGGATAATGCTGCAGGCTGGATTCTTGAGCTTGACCGTGGTGAAGGTATTCCTTGGGAAGGTAACTACTCATCTTGGCTTGAGCAAAAAGATGCCCGTCTGCAACAAGAGTCTGCTGCTGAAAGTGCCCGTCAAAAAACGATTGCCAAAGAACTTGAATGGGTTCGCCAAGGTAGTAAAGGCCGTCAATCTAAAGGTAAGGCGCGTATGGCTCGATTTGAAGAGCTTAATACCAACGATTACCAAAAACGTAACGAGACCAACGAGCTATTTATTCCACCTGGACCACGCCTAGGGGACAAAGTTATTGAGGTGAACAACCTGACTAAGTCTTATGGCGACCGTATCTTAATTGATGATTTGAGCTTTAGCGTACCTAAAGGCGCAATTGTCGGTATTATCGGTGCTAACGGTGCGGGTAAATCAACCCTATTTAAAATGATTTCAGGTGCTGAACAGCCTGACAGCGGTTCAATTGAAGTCGGTGAATCTGTACAAATTGCTTCTGTTGAGCAGTTCCGCGATTCAATGGATGATAAGAATACGGTTTGGCAAGAGATTTCTGGTGGTCAGGATATCATGCGTATCAATGGCACAGAAATTCCAAGCCGTGCATACGTTGGCCGCTTTAATTTCCGCGGTGGTGATCAGCAAAAAATCATCGGCACACTTTCTGGTGGTGAGCGCAACCGTGTTCACCTTGCCAAACTGCTGCAAGCTGGCGGTAACGTGTTACTTCTCGATGAACCAACCAACGATCTTGACGTAGAAACCTTACGTGCACTTGAAGAAGCGCTGCTAGAATTCCCAGGTTGCGCCATGGTTATCTCGCACGACCGTTGGTTCTTAGATCGAATTGCGACTCACATCTTAGATTATCGTGATGAAGGTCAAGTGAATTTCTACGAAGGTAACTACACTGAATACTCAAGCTGGCTAAAAGAAACATTGGGTACTGAAGTGATTGAACCACATCGCTTAAAGTACAAGAAAATGACCAAATAAGCGGTCAATTCTTGGCTGGTCAGTTGATTAACAACGACCATCGAATTTAAAAACGGAGGCTATCGCCTCCGTTTTTTTTCGCCCGTCCTAGTTAAATAGTCATAGTTAAAAAGATCATACTCAAAAGGTCATAGTCAAAAGGTCATAGCGAACAGGTCATGCTAACTGGCCATCAAGCCAAGCTTACCTTTGCAAACTTATTCACTTATTATGCTAACTATTGCATATTAGTCAGCCGTAAAACCTTTACTTTTTAGGGTAAAACACCTTAACTTGGTTACTGAGTTAAGGACAAACTCATCAACCAAGCCAGCTTACCCTCTGGCTATCAAAAACAAATCAATGGATTGCACACAAGAGTAACGTTTACGACTTGGCAGTTAGCCTTCGGCTACATTTCGTGATGAAAATAATAATGACATCAGGAATGCAAAATGAAAAATCTATTAATTCCCCCACATACTCACTTAAAAGATGGTCGCTTTAAAAGCAGTTATTTAAAAAACAGTCGCTTAAAAGCTTTGCTTTACCCAAGCATAATTAGCTCAGCTTTGCTCATCCCCACTATTGCCCAAGCAGTAGATTGCAGTAACTTAGCCACGTGGAGCAGCACCGCGACCTATAACGGCGGCGCACAAGTGCAACACTTAACGGTTGCCTATCGCGCTAATTGGTGGACCCGAGGCGATGATCCAGCTTCTCACTCATCACCCTACCAAGAATGGAGCATCATCGGCAGTTGCGATGGCACGGCTGATAACCTTGCGCCTCAGGTGTCATTAACATCGCCGATAGACAACAGCAGTTTCGCTGAAAATGACAGCGTTGTCATATCGGTAGATGCTAGCGATAGTGATGGCGTGGTGAGTTTAGTTGAATACTTTGTCAATGGTCAGTTGCTCGGCAGCAGTACCCAGGCGCCCTATAGCCAAGCTTGGCAAGCACTACCCGGCAACCACCAAATTAGTGCTCAAGCCACCGACGATTTGGGTGCTAGTTCCAGTGCCAGTGTCACCATTACCGTAACCCAAGCCTCTGGCAACACGCCACCTACCGTCGCGCTGACACAACCAAGCAGTGATGCTCAAATCACTACTGGGGATGCGGTAACTATCACGGTTGATGCCAATGATACTGACGGCGTCGTTGAACAAGTCGAGCTCTATCTTGACGATGCGTTGCTAGCAACAATCACAACACCTCCATATGAATATTCGTGGACTGCAATACAAGGCCTACACAACTTAAAGGCCAAAGCCACCGATAATGAAGGCGCTAGCGCCTTTAGTTCTGTGGTACAAGTTAATGTTAGCGATGGGCAAACTGGTGGTGGATGTAGTGGCGTGCCACCATACACTGCGGGCAGTAGCTACCAAAGTGGCGATGTCGTCGAAAATGTGAACCATCGATATCGCTGCGACATCGGCGGATGGTGTTCATCAAATGCGGCATGGGCCTATGAGCCTGGAGTCGGCGCCCACTGGCAAGATGCATGGAGTGATTTAGGTATCTGTGCCATTGTCCCTAATGTGGCAATAACATCGCCAACAGACAACACGGTGATATTGGCTGGCAGCGACATCACCTTTGCAGCCAGCGCAAGTGACAGCGATGGCAGTATTACGCTAGTTGAGTTTTTCGTTAATGGTCAAAGTCTAGGTAGTGACGCCAGTGCTCCTTATCAACTCAACTGGTCAGCAACTGGCTTAGGCGACACCCAGTTAAAAGTGGTGGCGACTGATGATGAGGGTAACCAAAGTGAGGACACGGTTTTAGTCAGCATCAGTGACCAGCCCATTGTCGCAAGTGTCACCACCAGCAGTGATACCATTACCTTGGGCCGCACAGTCACTTTAAGTGCTAACGCAGCATCGGTTAATGGCGAGATTGTTAATGTCGATTTTAATGTCAACGGCAGTGTTGTTGCCACCGACACCAGTGCCCCCTATCAAGCATCCTGGACGGCTGGCTCTGTTGGTAATTATTCTGTGACCGCAAGTGCAACTGACAGTTTAGGTAATACAGTCACTAGCCCCGCCAAGCCGGTTAATGTGATCAATGCACCTGCAGGAGAGACTCACAAGTTGATTGGCTACTGGCATAACTTTGTTAATGGCGCAGGCTGCCCTATGCCCCTGAGCGAGATATCATCGAAATGGGATGTCATCGATATTGCCTTTGCGGACAATGATCGCAACTCAAATGGAACCGTTCATTTTAACCTCTATAGTGGTGATATCCATTCTACTTGCCCGGCACTTGATGCTGCGCAGTTTAAACAAGATATCGCTAACTTACAGGCACAAGGAAAAATCATCGTACTGTCTTTAGGTGGCGCTGAAGGCACCATCACGCTAAATACCGATACTGATCAAACTAACTTTGTCGCCAGCTTGACTCAAATCATCAATGATTGGGGTTTTGATGGTTTAGACGTTGATTTAGAAAGTGGCTCCAACCTTCTCCATGGCTCGCAAATACAAGCGCGTCTGCCCGTTGCTTTAAAGCAAATCGAAGCAAACATGGGCGGCGACATGTACTTAACCATGGCCCCTGAGCACCCATATGTACAAGGAGGCATGATTGCTTATTCAGGTATCTGGGGGGCTTACATTCCGCTGATTGATTCACTGCGCGACACCTTAGATTTACTGCACGTCCAACTATATAACAATGGCGGCTTATCAAACCCCTACACCAATGGGGCTGCGCCAGAAGGCAGCGTGGATATGATGGTGGCATCGGTGAAAATGTTGGTCGAGGGCTTTGATCTCGCCGATGGTAGTCGATTCTTGCCATTGCGCGCTGATCAAGTCGCCATTGGTTTACCGTCCGGCCCTTCATCGGCCAACTCAGGTCAGGCGCCGACACAAAATATTATCGATGCTCTAGATTGCATTACTAAAAGAGTAGCCTGCTCATCAGTGGTACCAAGTCAAAAATTTAGTGACTTTGCAGGAGTCATGACTTGGTCAATTAACTGGGATAAACATGATGGGTTTAATTTCTCAGGCCCCATCGGCGACAAGATTGATGCCATGAATGCGGGTAACTAGGCTGATTAATCAACATCAACTTAATCGATAACACATCAGGTGGACTAGCTAAAACCAAGCAGCTAATCCACCTTTACCCCCTACCTCAGCATTTTATCACCACCAAGCCCACCGAAATAAAAACTAATAAAATAAATAACTTAAAATAACACTATAAAATCTATTCATATCGTTTTTATCTCTATTTCAACTCAGTCGATCATCACCTTATAGCTGCTCGGTTAAAGTTAGTGATAAGATGTTGCGGCAAGGTAAATTCGACAAGGAATAAAAAGTGAATCAAGACGTTGCTAATAACAATAACAGCAAAGATAGCGTCACCGATGCTGAAACCGTCAAACCCAAAGCAAAGAAAGCTTTTCTCAATAGCATTAATCACTTTCGCGGCATCGCCATTATTTTTATCGTTATGGCGCATTGTTATCGACCCGCTGGCTGGCAAGTAGAAACCTTAGCCGATAAAGCTTGGTTCAATTTGATGATGAATGGCACGGTGTTTTTTGTGTTTATTTCGGGGTTTCTATTCCACCATGTGTTCTCCCATCGTTGGGATTACAAAAAATACATGAAAAACAAAACCAAATTTGTTTTCTTGCCCTACCTGCTATTGTCCCTCCCTTGGATTGTCTGGCATATCACTGCAGGCACGGACCCCTTAATGCACCTTAATTACACCAACTTAACTGGACCTGCAGAAGTCGCTAGTTGGTATGTGATTACTGGACGTACATTAACAGCTTATTGGTATATCCCGATGGGGATGATGTTATTTGCGCTATCACCTTGGGTGATGCATTTACTTAAAAAACAGCGATTAATGCACTTTGCACTGCCTTTGTTTGTCATTGCGATGATGATCCATCGTCCAGAATCTAATTTAAATGCCATTCAATCGCTGTTCTATTTCTTGCCCGTGTACCTGTTTGGCGTTTGGAGTTCAGAACACCGCGATAGCTTATTTAAGTTCATTGATAACTACTGGCTGCTGATGTTGCTAACGGCCATTGCCTTAGCTGTCGGACAAGCCCACTTCTTTGGCGCTGGAGTGTTGAATAAACCGGCCTTTGAAATGAGCGTGCCGGATCTAATGCTACCGCAAAAAATCTTATTAACTTTAGTGATATTGGCCATATTAAATAAGTTTGAACATATCAGCATAAAGCCATTACAAAAACTTGCCGATGTGAGCTTTGCCATCTATTTCATTCATCCATGGATCACAACGCCCTGGTGGATGATTTATAACAGCCCTGATCTGTTTAATCTTCAAGATCACGGCAACATCTTCACCACCCTGTTAGTGACCTTAGGGGTGATTGCAGTTTCTTATGTTATTGCCGTGCTCATCAAGCGCCTGCTCGATAAACGCAGCCGCTATTTAATTGGCTGGTAACCGACAACAATAATAAAGGATGTTTCTTTGATGTTTATTTACTCGCGTCTATGCCGCAACTTGGCACTGCTTTGCTGTGCGATTTTGCCCAATAGCTTAATGGCTAACTCACCAACATCAGCAGATGATTTTTATGATGGTCCGTACGTGTTCCAGCAAAAGTCTGATCAGTCCAAGCAAGTGAACTGGATTTGCCAAGGCAAACTCAAACAGCACAATGTCACCGAGATGAAACTGTCTCGCCCAAGTGACTGCGGCCAATTACCGCAACCAACACTTAATCCTGATGCAACCAAACTATCAGCTGATAGCTATCAAGGGGTAAAGCGCATCGTAGCGCTAAGTGATGTACACGGCCAATACGATGTGTTAATTCAATTATTACAACGCCATAAGATTATTGACAGTGAACTCAATTGGGCGTTTGGTAATGGTCACATGGTGATGACTGGCGATATGTTTGATCGCGGCCACCAGATTAATGAAGTACTGTGGTTTATGTACAAGTTAGATGCGCAAGCCAGTCAAGCTGGTGGTAAGCTGCATCTACTTATGGGCAACCACGAACAGATGGTATTTCGCGGTGATTTACGCTACGTCCACCCAAGGTATGAACTCAGCAGCGAATTACTCGATAGACCCTATGATGAGCTTTACGGCAAAGACAGTGAAATCGGTCAATGGTTAAGATCGAAAAACACTTTAGTGAAGATCAACGATACCTTATTCCTGCATGGGGGGGTAGATATCGAATGGGTAAATAGAAAACTGGCGCTCGATAAAGTTAACCAGCTTTATCGAACTAATGTTGATAAAACCAAGGCAGAATTAAAACAAGACCCATTATTAAGCTATCTGTTCTTTGGCAATGGCCCCACTTGGTTCCGTGGTTATTTTGACGATAACTATTCCCAAACAGAGCTCGATACTATTTTGGCTTATTTTGATGTTAAGCGCATTGCCGTTGGCCACACCTCTCAAGATCGAGTGTTAGGTCGTTTTGACAACAAAGTGATTGCTATCGATTCCAGCATTAAAAAAGGTAAGTCAGGTGAACTACTGTTTATCGACAACCAATTGTGGCGCGGCACTTATAACGGTAAAAAGCTGCCCCTATAAATCAAACTTTTGCAATTAACTAGCAGTTAGCGGGTTTCAGCTACCCGTTTCAGTCACAGGCAACAAACACACCGTATCGCGTCCAGCTTCCTTGGCGCGGTACAAGGCCTGATCGGCTATAGCAATCATTTGATCTAAACTAACTTGGTGTTTTTCATCATGTTGCTCATAGTTATCGTCAACGCTTTGGTCACGGGCGCAGCTATCACAACCAGCATCATTGTGCTTAACGCTATAACAGACACCAATACTGGCACTGACGCGATATTGCTGCATATTAGACGCGGAAAAATCAATATCTTTAAGCTGTGTGCGTATCCGTTCAAACACCGCCAAACTTGCCTGCTCAGACTGATTAACCAATACCAGCATAAACTCCTCACCGCCCATGCGGCAAAACAGACCATCACCGGCTAAAACTCGTAAAGTTGTTTGGGTTGATTGACGTAACACTTCATCGCCACTGGCGTGGCCAAAGGTGTCATTAATGGTTTTAAACTTATCCAAATCCATAATCGCAATAGCAATGCTTTGCTGCTGCTTTCGAGCCCGCTTTAACAGCTGCTGCGCTGTTTCTATGCCATTACGCCGATTGGCTATTCCGGTCAAACTGTCGGTATTAGCTAACACCCGAATACGCCGTAACGCATAGGCCAGCCAAATAAATACTATGATAAGTGCGCATAACAACACAGTGAGTAAAAATAGTTGGCTGTTCTTATGATCAATTGATTGCTTCTGATTGTTGAGGGTGATGAGGTTTTCAACATTAGTTTCTGACAGCTCAGCGGCTTGCTGGGCATATTGCTCGGACTCGACGGCCTGCTCTACTCTGTCGGTACGTTTCGCACCTTGCTGATCACTGTAATTGCGAATTAAGGTCACCAGCGCTTGTAAACGGTTAAACAAGCTCACAATATCTTGGTTGGCATAATCAAGTTCAGCTTGCACCAGCAAAGTCTCAAAACGCCCTAAATTGTCACCAACACGTTGATACTCCGCTAAAATGCTATTGAGATTAGCCGCCACATCAGTTGTTTGGCCCAAACGTACCATGGCAGCAGCCCTAAGCAGCTGCATTAAATTTCGGTCGGCAAAATAACTCTGTGCATCATGACTCAGCATCAGCTCAGTTGTCGCCAATACTTGCTCATTGCGTCCAAGCCGAGCATTGATTTGTACCTTCTGCGACATTAACGCCCAATAATATGGATGGCCTATCGCAATATCGTATTGCTCTCGAATTTCACTCAGTTTGGCTAGCGCCAACTGAGGCTCTCCTTGCATATCCAGCAAGGTAGCCATTTTGAGCTCAATGCCGATTTGACTGTATTTGGCTTGCAGTAACTGCGCCTTAGCTAACGCTTGATCTAGCTCTTGCGAGGCCGACGTCAAATCGCCTAAATACATCTTTAATGATGCAACCTGATATTGCGCTGTTAATGCACGGTAGTCATTGCCCAGCTCAGTCCACAAATGCTGCGCTTTAATTGCAGCATCTAACGCCAAATCAAGCACATTGCTTTCAAATAAGCCCACTTGCAAGCTGGTATAATAGTAGGCTTG
Organism: Shewanella waksmanii; assembly: GCF_043643685.1. GTDB lineage: Bacteria > Pseudomonadota > Gammaproteobacteria > Enterobacterales > Shewanellaceae > Shewanella > Shewanella waksmanii_A. The sequence continues at coordinate 380,437 of NZ_JBHZSN010000001.1, read as the reverse complement.
AAGGTAAGTTGAATCTTGCTGTTTTATTGCACTTTCAAGAGATTGCAGTGACTTGATATGTTCACGAACATTATCCATCAACAGCCGATATTTAAACTCTAATAGTTGCAGCCAATATTGGCGAGCGGCTGACGGGTTTGGTAATACCTTTTCGGCTTCAGCAAGCAAACCCAGCACTAAGGTTTCATCGTGATGAACAACCGCCAAATCCGAGGCCACCATAAAATAGATGCCTAACTCGGTCTCATCCATTGCATCGAGCTGCTCACCCAGCTCAGCTAACTTAGCTACCGCATCAGGTAAGTTTTGACTGGCTGTAGTTTCAATCACTTGCAGCTGCTCGCGGTATCCTTGAGCCATCACACTGAAATGGCTTAATAGCGATGACAAAGCAACAATATTAATTAGCAGACGAATTCGCCGCCACATACTCTCTCCTTGAGAATACTTTCAAATTTAGTCTATAAGCCCAATATACCCACGCCAGCTCTAAACTAGCACTAAAAATCAGTCAGCTTTAGCCTAGCTGCAACTCATGATTCTAAACAATTAGTGCAAATAATAGCACTTTAGCGTAAAACAATACGCTTGCATGCACAATCAATTACCCAATAAAAAAGGCTACCCTAAAGTAGCCTTATTTATTACACCACACTTGTTAGCTGCTTTTAGCCTGCATCCCTTGCTGTACCGTGATGGCCTCTTGTGCGGCAATGGCATCATTGAGTTGCGCCTCAACATATCCGGGTGAATGTGTTGCGCCCGATATAAGGCGATACATCGCAGGGATCACTAACAAGGTGACAAAGGTGGCAAACGCCATACCAAAGAACACCACGGTACCCACGGCAATACGACTCTCAGAGCCTGCCCCCGTTGACATAATTAACGGTATTGCACCAATCAAAGTGGTGAAGGCTGTCATCAAAATCGGACGTAATCGTCTGGCTGATGCATTGATAATCGCTTGCTCAATCGCTTCGCCCTTATCACGTAATTGGTTAGCAAATTCCACAATCAAAATACCGTTCTTAGTCACCATACCAATGAGCATGATCATACCAATTTGGCTATAAATGTTGAGACCTTGCCCGGTAAGATACAATCCCATAAAACCACCAAACACGCCCATGGGAACCGTAAACATCACCACAAGCGGGTTGATAAAGCTTTCAAATTGCGCCGCAAGGACTAAATAGGCGACTAACAATGCTAAAGCAAATACCACCATGACACTGCTTTGGTTCTCTTTAAAGTCTTTTGACTCGCCGGTGTAGCTAACGGAAATATCACTAGGTAGTATCTCAATGGCTTTAGCATCAAGAAAGTCCAGTGCTTCCCCTAAGGTATAACCCGCGCCCAAATTGGCTTTTAAGGTGATCGATTTTTGCTTGTTGGTGTGGCTCAGTTTATGGGCCGATGCCACCTCTTCTATCTTAGTGATCGCATCAAGGGTAATTAGCTCACCTGAGGCACTGCGCATATAGATTTGACTTAAGTCAGCCATGTTATTAAAGCTATCTTCATCACCGCGCAGATAGACATCGTACTCTTCACCACGGTCGATAAAGGTGGTTTCAGTGCGGCCACCTAACATTACCTCTAAAGTTTCTGAAACCGACGCCACACTAATACCAAGCTCGGCTGCCCGCTGTCTATCGACACTAACAACCAGCTCTGGTGTGGTTTCTGCATAATCTAAATCAGCCCCTTCCAGCATAGGAGACGCAAAAGCGGCCTCCTGTAGCTCTTGTGCCCATTTAAATAGCTCTTTGTAATCCGAGCCGCCAAGTACAAATTGCACCGGCTCACTGGACTGACCCCTAAAGCCCGGAAGCATAGGGCGCACCATGACATCGGGAATACCTTTTAGTGCTTGCGCCACAACCCCTAAAGCTTGCTGAGCATTGATGTCGCGGTCCTGCCAGTCTTCAAGCTGCATGATCACAAAGCCCGTTTGATCACCCGCACGGCCACCAAATGCAGGCGCTTGCACACTAAAGGATTTAATCACCCCTTGACCAAGCAAGGGCATTAAACGCTCTTCAACAATATCCATGTTGGCGGTCATACGATTGTAACTGGTGCCTTCAGCCCCTTTAACAAAAGCAAAAATCACTCCGCGGTCTTCTTGCGGTGCCAATTGTGCAGGCACTTGATTGAGCAACCAGCCACTACCAGCAATACACAATACAATCACTACTGGCGCAGCAAAACGCCAACTGACGGCCCAGGTCACTGCGCGGCGGTAGTTGCGCTCCAGCGCCACAAATACCTTATCTACCCACAAGTTAAAACGGTTTGGTTTGACGTTAGATTTTAAAATCTTACTACCCAGCACAGGGGTTAAGGTGAGTGCCACCACCGATGAAAAAATTACAGCCATGGCTAACATCACCGAAAACTCGGTAAACAAACGCCCCACCATGCCATCCATAAACGAGATAGGTAAAAACACCATCACCAACACCGCCGTGGTCGCCATTACCGCAAAACCGACTTCACGAGCACCTTTATATGCGGCAAGTAGAGGTGGCTCACCCCGTTCAATATGGTGGAACATATTTTCAACCACCACGATGGCGTCATCGACCACTAAGCCAATGGCTAAAATCAGTGCCATCAAAGTTAGTAGGTTAATGGAAAAACCAAAGAAATTAGCCGCAATACACGCTGAGATAAGCGAGACAGGCACAGTCACCGCTGGAATCAATGTCGCCCGAGCTTGGCCAATAAAGATATACAGCACCAGCACCACTAAGCCGCCGGTGATAAATAAGGTGTTATAGACTTCACTGATTGAGCGGTCGATAAATACCGTTGAGTCATAGTCGATAGTGAGCTGAGTGCCTGGTGGCAAGAACTTTTGAATACGTTCCACTTCTTTACGCACATCTTTAGCAACCTCAAGTGGGTTAGCGTCAGATTGCGCAATAATGCCCAGACTTAGGTTAGGTACACCATCACTTTTAAAGGTTGAGTTCTCATTTTCGGCACCAATAAATACCGAGGCCACATCTTTCAGGTAGATAGGCGTGCCATCGTCGGCAGTGCGCACGACTAAGTAATCAAAGTCTTCTGGATGATGATAAAGGCGTGCGGTTCGAACTGTCATCACTGTGGTGTCGTTACGTACTTCACCACCGGGAGTTTCAACGTTTTCAGTTCTTAATGCGGCAATAATATCTGAGGTAGTGACATTACGACCCGCCATTAACTCTGGGTTAAGCTGCACATACATCACCTTGTACAAGCCACCTGAGATATTGATAGAGCTAACACCGGTGATCAGGTTAAACCTGTCTTCTAACACTCGCTGGGCATAATCTGTAAGTTGAGTACGATCCATCACCGATGAGCTTAGATTGATATAAACCGACGGCTGACCGGAACCATTATCTTTCGACACAATAGGATCGTTAGCTTCATCAGGTAACCTACGCTGCGCGCGGGCAACCGCATCACGTACATCACTGACCCCTTCGGTTAAATCCCAGTCGAGATCAAACACAATTGTGATACGAGACATCCCGTTGCGCGTCACTGAAGTAATTTCATCAACGCCGCTAATACCAGTTAACTCATCTTCGATGGCTGTAGTGATCTGGCTCTCCATGATGGTGGCCGACGCACCTTCATAGGTGGTCATCACAGTGACGACTGGGCTTTCCACATCTGGCATTTCACGAACCGCCAGTTTAGAAAAGGAGACAATACCAAATACACATAACAGCAAACTTAATACTATCGCAACGACCGGCCGCTTTACTGACACATCAGAAAGTAACATTAACCACGACTCCCTTGAGCTTGCGCTTCGTCAATATCGGCAATTTGGGTATCTGCGGCGCGACTCAAATCGTCGACTTTTAGACCATCACGCATATTCACTAAGCCTTGTACCACGATTCGGTCACCCACATTAACCCCTTCACTGATCAGTACTTCATCTTGAATTCGCGCACCAAGTGTCACTTGGGTACGTTTAGCCATCTGGTTTTCGTCCACCACATACACAAAACGTTTAGTTCCCGAATATTCAAGCGCTTGTACCGGAATCACCGGTTCTAGCACCGCAGGAAAAGTTAAATTTGCCGACATCAACATCCCAGGTTTGAGCTTGTTGTTCAGGTTGTCAAAGTTAACTCGCACTTTCATATTAAGCGTGTCTTGGTTGATGCGAGGATCAATGGCGACAATATGCCCGGTAAAGCGTTCTGCAGGCCAAGCACGGTTAGTGGCACTGACTTGCATGCCAACACTCAACATCGATAAATAGGTTTCAGGGACTTGAATGTCCAAGCGCATTGAAGACAAGTCATCCAGACTAAGGAGCTCGCTACCCACCGACACCATTTTGCCTAAACTAAAATCGACCAAACCTGCAGTACCGGAAAACGGCGCACGAATGTAATGATAGTCAAGTTCAGCTTGCGCCGCGCTTAAACGCGCCGCAGCCATTTCCACGCTGGCACGTTGACCATCTATTTCGGTTTGGGTAATGGCGTTACTATCGATTAGGCGGTTGAACTCGGCGAGTTTACGTTTCTCATCTAAAAGGTAGGCGTTGGCTTCGGCAAGGTTTGATTTGGCGCGCGCATCTTCAAGCTCAATGAGCACTTGTCCGACACTAATGGTTTCATTGGCATTTACGTTAATGGCCTTAATCTTACCCTGCACTTCGGGGGCGATATAAACTGATTGATTCGCCTCTAACTTGCCAATCAAGGTGATCTGCTGTGACAGTTCGTGCTCATCGACTATCCCCGTCTTTACAGGAACGACACGAACCGATTTTCCTTTAGGTTGGCCCTTATTGGCTTCACTTAAATTGCTATAGCCAATCACGGCAATCACTGCCACTATAAGAGGGATTAAAACAAGGCTTTTTTTCATGATAACTACTGCCAACAAACAAGACCGATATTGGTAGTTATTTTAAAGAAAAATGCCGAAGAATTAGAGTAAATGAATGTAAAGCTAGGCAAATAACTTATCTAATAGTAACAAAAACTTGTAACAAAAAATCTTACATAACAAGCCGTAAAAACCTTCACCACAAACGTGCAACAAAGATCACCAAAACCAGACATTTAAGCAACCACTTTAGCTTGCAAAAATCCACCACATCAGCCATGCTGCCTTGATGCAAATTCACTGGATTGACTCACCACAAGATCGCCAACAAATTAAGCAGTTCTACCGCCAATTTATGCCCGCGGCCAAACCTAATGCCCGGGAACATATTGCAGTAATGATTGACGGGCAGGCCTCGCCAATAAATCTCCTTAACGTCAACGATATTATTGCCGCGTTAAGGCTACGGCCAATAGGCGAGAACCTGTTACTTACCGGCATGTTAGTCAGCCCTACACACCAAAATCAAGGCTATGGAAAACAGCTACTTAGGGCCATTACGCCACAACTTGCAGCAAAGCCAACTTACCTATTTTGTTTACCGAGCTTAGTCGACTTCTATCGCCAACAGCAGTTTCAACAAACCACCAAGCTACACAATGATATTGGCCAATTATTGCAGCGCTACCAACAACGTGAACCTCAGCTCACCGCCATGCGCTATCAGCCCAGTAACACAGATATTTAGCAGGCACACCTTCAATGTTGACCAGTGCTGCGGTATGGTGAGCAGCACACCTACCCTCTTGGAGCTCGAAGTGAAAAAGCTTGCGTTATTTGTTGATGTGCAAAATATCTATTACACCTGCAAAGAAGCCTATGGTCAGCAATTTAACTACCGCAAACTGTGGCAACATTTAAGCTATGAAGGCGACATAGAGATAGCCAACGCCTACGCCATCCATCGTGGTGACGATGGCCAACTCAAGTTTCAAGATGCACTTAAACACATCGGCTTTGATGTCAAACTCAAACCTTTTATTCAGCGCAGTGACGGCAGCGCCAAAGGCGACTGGGATGTCGGCATCACCATCGATATTATGGAAGCCGCCAACCAAGTAGACAGCATCATTTTACTGTCTGGAGACGGCGATTTTGCACTGTTGCTTGGCCACATCGCCCACAAATATGGCATCGAAACCCAAGTGTACGGCGTACCACAACTCACCGCTAAAGCCTTAATGGATGCCGCCACAAAATTTCATGAAATAGAGCAGAGTTTGTTGCAGTAAGGGAATGTGGCTAGCACCAAAGCTCAAAATTAGCTATTGAAGCCATCGTCGTTTGTTAGACGCCAGATGACTGAACCTGATTTAGTAATGATAACGACACGAAATTATCGTTATCGCTTGATCATCGACGGCGTAAACAAGCCAGTTAGTATCATCAATACGACGAGACCAAAAACCAGACAAGTTCTCTTTTAACGATTCTGGTTTGCCGACGCCCTCAAATGGAGACCGCTTAACATCGTTGATAAGTTTGTTGATACGCTTTAGTGTTTTCTTGTCTTGAGTTTGCCAATATAGGTAATCATCCAAAGCGTCATCAGTCCACGACAGTATACGTTGACGACTACTCATCAATTAACTCTCATGCTGTTGTCTTACCTGCACGATACTGAGCTATCGAACGGTTTAGGTGTTCAGCGTTTTGAGGAGAGCGCAGTAAGTTAACTGTTTCCATAAGGCTATTGTAGTAGTCTAAAGACATAACCACAGCATCTTCAGAATCTCGCCGTGTAATAACTGTTGTATCAGCATCATTAACTGCACCATCCAAAACAGCTTTTAGACCATTTCTAGCTTCCGTAAAAGATACGATTCTCATAAGAACCTCCATATGTACAGTTTATGGAACAAGTGCAGTCTTCATTAATCTACATGTACATGCAATATTAATAAAGCAACTAACACCAAATTAAGGTTTGAACAACGCTAATATCTAGCCTAAACCATTGTGCCATAAACACTAAATTAGCTAGAAGTGAGAGCGCAAGCGTTGTAAATCACTCTTAACCTTCTTGTATGGATAATAAATTAGGGGCTTACCAGACTGAAACAGTGATAATAAGCGGTGTCTTCAAGACTAATGAGAGTTCTTCTTGGCCTAGAGATACAACCTCTTGTTATATGCGTAAAACAAGCATAATAGGAGATTAATATTTATGCCATTAACTATGGATGGCAATTGAATTCTGGTGAAAAAAAGTTGAATTTAAATTTCCATTAAACTTCCATTAAATTCTAATGAGGCTACGAAGTCTAAAGCATATACTGAAAATCGGTAACCGTTTATAACTTGATCACACCAGTTGATTTATTTGGTAGAGAACGAGCAATAGTTGATTTATTTGGTAGAGAACGAGCAATTTACGTTTACTCGTTATTTTCATTGATTTTTCACTTTTCACTTTTCACTTTTCACAAAACACGATTAAGGAAGAGTACTTATGCTTAATAATGTAGCTACAACTACTACAACTACTACAACTACTACAACTACTACAACTACTCCTAAAACAGTTACAGAGGACTTCTCAGCTTCTGTATTAAAAGTGAAGAGATCATCTGATATACCTATAAATATTAAAAATCTAAATAATCAAGTACACAAAGGCTTTATGATGTTAAAAGATAAAGAAATGTATACACTTGCCTTAAAACATACCAATCTAAATAGTCAAGTACACAAAGGCTTTATAATGTTAAAAGATAAAGAAATGTATACACTTGCCTTAGAACATACCAATCTAGATAAGCCAAATGCTCAAGTACTCCAAAAATATAAACCAGAACCAGGACTAAAAACACCGGGAACACTAGAAGCACCGGGAACACTAGAAGCACCGGGAGAACTAGAAGCACTAGAAGCACTAGAAGCACTAGAAGCAACAACACTAGCAACACTAGCAACACTAGCAACACTAGAGGCCAGTACTGGTGACGTACAAACAGAAATAGAGAGTATATCGGCTAAACTCTCAGAACTCAGTCAGAAGGATGGAAGCTATCTATCAGAAACACTTTATACACGAACAGAACGTTCACTGGCAGTAGAATTAACTGAAAAATACAAGAAAGAATAACAGAAGTGCGGAGTGTAATTGTGGGGTAACAGGTTCTGTTTAATTGCCGTTTAGTTAATGCAACCTCCTTGCTTTGTTGTATGCGCAAATCTAGCATAGTAGGAGGTTGTCATTTACGCCAACCAAGTAGACAGCATCATTTTACTGTCTGGAGACGGCGATTTTGCACTATTGCTTGGCCATATCGCCCACAAATATGGCATCGAAACCCAAGTGTACGGCGTACCACAACTCACCGCTAAAGCCTTAATGGATGCCGCCACAAAATTTCATGAAATAGAGCAAAGTTTGTTGCAGTAAGGGAATGTGGCTAGCACCAAAACTCAAAATTAGCTATCACGCCATAATATCCTGTTTGATTAAAGCGAGTATCTCCCGAAAAAAGCAAAACCAAACTAATAGCCGAATACGCTCATCTAAGCTAAAAAGCACCGACTATATAGCTCCTATATCATCAGCTGCAACCAATTAGCATAGGTTTAGCGCAAGAGCATACTTATGGATAAGCGGTTGAATTTAAATGTTAATCATTTATTGATTTTACGAAGTTTAAGTTTAGAATAAGCTTAAACATGGATGTTAGCATTACGATGGATTTTCCCACCAAAGAAAACCTGCTAACGAAATCTCGAAGGCTAGATTATGGCTTTAAAAGACATATTTAGAAAACTCAGTAATCATATCGGCACTCACAAAGTGCACTTGTGTCCACAGGTCAAAGGTCGATTAGTTAATAATGGCCAACCTTTAGCCAATATCAGGATCGCTAGGGGTCTGTATTACTCGGATGGTAAATACACCGAAGATGAGTGTTATACCGATAGCGATGGCAATTTTACTATGCCAGAAATGAGCCTACGTTCAAGCCAGCCTGCTTTATTAATCGCTGAGCAATTTACCTCACAAAGAATATTTGCGCACCATAACAACAACCAGTATCTATTATGGGCTAGCCGAAATAGCGGAATAAAGCCCATAAAAGAGTTTGCTATAAAGCTTCAATCTCTCCATGGAGATATTAAAGACGATGAAGTTTACTTTGGGTTTAATAACAAAGAGCACACCAGCCCATTTAAATCTTTGAGTATTTGTCGTTGGGAAGATGACTTTTATATTATCGACCCTGAGGCAGAGTTTTCAAAAATGGCCAAAGGTGCTTTAGAGGAATAAGAGGGAGTTAATATGAGCAATGGAATGCGAACACTTACACCAGCAATTGCTGCAAATTTTGCGTCAATAGCTTACGAGGCAAATAACATAAATAACTTACAGCTAACTGATTACTACACCGAGCTAAAATCTGGCTTTTCTTTCGAAAGCAATGCTATATCAGGTGTTAGCGGTAGCATTTTAGAACGGCTTTTTAAACATAAAACGACATTCGGTTGTATCGCCAAAGGCAAAACGGGTCCATTTAAAGGTGATTTTGTCATTGCATTTCGGGGCACCGATAGAAAACGAGATGTGGTTACTGACTTGCATTGTGGCGTCAGCACCTGTAGCAATGGCCAACCTGTACACGCTGGCTTCAACCATACTTTTAACTCCATAAAACAGCAGCTTGAGTACTATTTTTTGCAAAATGCAAAACAAACTACTAGCGGACTAAAAGTTCATATTGTTGGTCACAGTCTTGGCGGCGCGCTTGCGAATCTTGCTGCAAACTGGCTCAAAAACCGCTTTAAAGCTAAGGTTAAACTCTATACCTTTGGCGCACCACGTGTTGGCTACCCCAGCTTTGCCTTAAAAACTGTCACATCAACCAACAATGAAATCTATCGCTGTATTCACGCAGGAGATCCGGTACCTCTGGTGCCAGTGTGGCCATTTGTTCATACCGAGAATGAATATATTTTACATGGAGCCCCTAGTATTACAGCCAAAGCCCACAGCATGACCGCATTTACTCCTGGCTATTTGCATACAGCATCAGGTTTCAGCAACTATAAAGCCATCAATAAAGGTAAAGAGAGTCGGTTAAATAAACAGGTAAAACTTGATTACGACAAACGTTTGCAAGCCACGCCAACGACCCGATGGGCACGAATTATCGGTGAAGCCATCATCACGCACCTGCACCAATCAGGTAAGCTACATGCTATTCAAGCTGATATATCTAACACCCTCACTGTGTACGATAAAATTGCGCGGGTACTCGCCGATAGCATTGATATATCGACGAGTCATGCCGCCGACGTTAAGGGGATTCTCGGACACATTTTGGCATTCTGCGGAGCGCCATTTAAGGCAATAGAGCTGTCTTACAGATTCGTTCGCAATACATTAAGCCTAATGCTGAGCACTTTAACTAAAATGGCTAACCTTGCATTAAAAGCATCATAATACACACCACCTGTGAAAGAGATATTTTACCATCGCAATCAAATATCTCTTTCAAAGCAATCGACACAATAGTCACATATCATTGTATTGAAGTATGTTCACTATCAATCGATCAAAACCCGTACAGCTTTTCACAATAAGCTTTAGCCACCTTTTGCCAAGTAAAACGCTTAGCCACAGCATGTTGACGCATCGATTGAAATTGCGGTTGCGAAGTTAACGCTACGGCTTCTGACACTGTGGCTAACATGGCTTGTATCTGCACATCGATGGTTTCACCGTTAAATACCCAGCCATCTCGTTGATGGCTGACGGTATCTTTTAAGCCGCCCACGCCATGAACAATGCAAGGCTGCCCCGCTTTCATCGCTAACATTTGACTGATACCACAGGGCTCGAACGAACTGGGCATCACAAACAGGTCGCCATGTTGATATAACAGCTGAGACAAAGGTAAATCAAAGCCGTTGATAAACAATAACTGCGGACATCGGCCTGCTATCAGTCGCAGTTGCCGCTCAATATCAGCATCACCACTGCCAAGCACAATAAGCACCACCTCACGTTGCTGTGGCTCTGCCGCTTGAGCTGCTTGCAACAGATGTTCAATGGCATAGCGACCATCTGGCATCAGTGCGAGCAACAGCGCGACTTTTTGATTGGTCAGCCGCCCAACAGAAGTCAGCATGCTAATTGGCACAGACTCATCACCTTGATGCAGCTGCGCAATTCGGCGCAGATGGTTTATTCGCTGCAAAGCAATTTGATCTTGGCTGGCAACCCATTGGCTTTTACCCATATTGGTTAGCACACATAGCTCAGTAGCATCTAACACCTGCAGCAACGCCTCACTGCTTGTTGCTGCTGTCAGCTTGGCACTATCGACTTTAGCGTCGTCATAAAAACAGCCATTAAGTATACCGTGTACCTGACCAGCTTCGGCTCGGCGAGCAATATCTCGCTCTAAGCCCTCGCCGCCAAATTGTCCAATGGCAGCATCGCTTGGTCGCAGTACCTCCTCAGCATAACTGGGAGACACAAAATGAATCGCATCGGTTAGATTAATCGCTGCTCGCATAGGGTTAACACATTGGGGATGATGCGGGTCATTAATGACAGCCAACTGCTCAGCGGTGAGCTGTTGATATAGCTTCGGAAACCAAGCCTGTAACGATGAGTGTTCATTGGACAAAGGCCGCTGGCCTTGAATCGATAAATTATGCACGCTGTAAACGCTATGGATAGCTTTCAGCTGCTGATATCGCGCATCATAGGCCCGCAGTATGGCCAACACCCCACAATGCCAGTCATGCAGATGCAACACTTCCGGTTTATCGACCATAGCTTGGCAAATCATTTCCGCTGCAGCGGCTGCCATCAAGGCAAACTTATCGGCATCATCGGCAAAGGGGCGACCATCGTTATTGCTAGTATAGATTGCTCCTCGTGCATCAAAGCTGGGGTGGTCTAGCAAATAGATCGCGCTACCAGTCACTTGCGGGTGAGGCGCAATATAAAGTTTAACCCACCAGTTTTGACCACGAAACGGCACTGAAACATCAGCAATAAAGCGGGCATTTAGCTGTGATACTAAAAAACCATAACTTGGCATCATCACATCAACCACCACATGCTCATTGCAAAGCGCAGCTGGCAGATCGCCAATCACATCTGCCATACCACCGACTTTTGCCCCAGCTAAGGCGGCATTTTCCGCCGCCAACATCAATACTCTTTTCATTATCTATTCAATTTATTCTGGTTTAACAACAAGCTTTCTTTATTCGTAACCCACAGGTAGCCCTAACATGTCACGGGTCACTAAGGTGATACCTTTTTCAGACACCCTAAAGCCACGGGCGCGATCATGACGGTGGTCATAACCAATCACAGTGCCCTCAGGAATAATGCAGCCACGATCTAAAATGGCATTTTTGATCTTGCAATGACGCTGGATCACCACATCAGGCAGTACCACCGCATCTTCCAAAGTGGAGTAACTGCACACCCGCACTTCATTAAACAGCACCGAGCGCCTTACCGTCGCGCCAGATATAATGCAGCCACCACTGACAATCGAGTCAAGCGCCATGCCGCGGCGGTCATCATCGTCAAATACAAATTTTGCAGGGGGAAGCTGTTCTTGGAATGTCCAAATCGGCCATTTGGCATCATACAAATTCAGCGCCGGCGTTGGACTGAGTAACTCCATATTTGCCTGCCAAAATGAGTCCAAGGTGCCCACATCGCGCCAATAGGACTCATCGTCTGTAAAGCCACTGCAAAACGGATGAGCATAAACTTGATGGTCTTCAATAATCGACGGAATGATATCTTTACCAAAATCCCGATCTGAACCTTCATTTTGCGCATCACGTTTAAGCTGCTCGAACAAGAAATCGGTGTTAAACACATAATTGCCCATCGACGCTAAACAACGCTCTGGATCATGGGGCAGGTGTTTAGGCAACTCAGGTTTCTCTTCAAAACCAAGAATCTTATTTTTGTCATCCACTTCTACTACCCCAAAGGCCCCTGCTGCTTCAGCCACTGGTACTTGTTGGCATGACACGGTCATATCGGCGCCCGATTCCGCATGAGCGGCCAGTAAACCTGCGTAGTCCATTCGATAAACATGGTCGCCAGATAAAATCATCACATACTTAGGTAGCTCGTTGCGGATAATATCGATATTTTGAAACACTGCATCGGCAGTCCCTTGATACCAGTTGTCGGAATAACGTTGTGATGCAGGCAATATTTCAACCGACTCACCTAACTCCTTCTTAAAGTGCCCCCAACCGCGCATCACATGGCGGATCAGTGAGTGCGACTTATACTGGGTCACGACCCCAATACGCCGGATCCCCGAGTTAACGCAGTTGGACAACGGAAAATCAATAATGCGAAATTTACCACCGAAATACAGCGAGGGTTTAGCGCGCCAATCGGTCAGTTCATGCAGGCGAGAGCCACGACCACCAGCCAAAATCAATGCGTAGGTTTCTCGGGTTAAGTTACTGATATAACGTGGGCTTGGGTTATGCATAACGGCGCGCTCCTTGCGTCAAAAAATCATTAAATCCATCTGATAAGCGACTCATATCTAAAATGTGTAGCAGCTTCATGGTGTTACCCCCCAAATCTCATCTCGGTAGCCAGCAATGGTGTTATCACTAGAGAAACGTCCACTCGCTGCGGTGTTTCGAATGCTCATTTGTGTCCAGCTATGGGAATCGCGATAGGCGCTAGCGACTTTAATTTGAGTTAAGCGGTAGTCTTCAAAATCCGCTGCGGTCATCCAAGGATCCGTTGGCGATAACATGCCAGCTAACACATCATCAAACTCGCCAGGCTCTAACAGATTAAAATGACCACTGCGGATCAACTCGATCACCGCAGCCAATGCCGGAGATTGGTCAATAAACGCTTGCGGACAATAATCGCGTTTTTGCTGTTCAACTTGCTGGGCATCTAAACCAAATAGAAAGAAGTTGTCAGCACCCACTTCTTCGAGCATTTCGACATTGGCGCCATCTAAGGTGCCAATGGTCAATGCGCCATTCATCATGAATTTCATGTTGCCCGTGCCAGACGCCTCCTTTCCTGCTGTTGAGATCTGCTCTGACACATCAGTGGCACTGCATATTTTTTCCATGGCGCTGACGTTATAATTGGGTAAAAAGGCAAAGCGTAAGTAGGGGCGTACTTGCGGGTCGGAGTTGACCATGTGGGCAACATTATTTGCCAGCTTAATCAGCTTTTTCGCCATGGCATAGCCAGGCGCAGCCTTACCTCCTATCAACACACAGCGCGGGACTAAATCTTCAGTGTTGCCTGCTAAAATCTGCTGATAAAGGTGGATCACATGCAAAATATTCAGCAGCTGACGCTTATATTCATGGATCCGTTTGACCTGCACATCAAACAGCATATTGGCATCAAAATCGACCTGACATTGCTGCTTAATCATCAACGCCAATTCCGTTTTGTTTTGTAATTTAACCCGCTGCCAATCGCTAATCAGTTTGTCATCATCGGTATAGGCGCTCAGACTGCTTAAATGAGTCAAGTCAGTGATCCAAGCCTCCCCCAAGCGCTTGCTAAGTAACTGGCTCAGTCTTGGGTTGGCATGGGCTAACCAGCGGCGTGGCGTCACGCCATTGGTACGATTGTTAAATTTCTCTGGCCAAAGACGATAGAAGTCTTTAAAAAGGCCCGAGGTCAACAGCTGGGTATGCAAAGCCGCCACACCATTGACTGAGAAACTGGCGACAATGGCTAGATAAGCCATGCGAATATGGGGATCATCTCCCTCTTCAATAATCGACATTTGTGCCAACTTGTCGCCTTGCCCCGGCCATTCGTGAGCCACTAAATCCAAGTAGCGCGCATTAATCTCATAAATGATCTCTAGCAAGCGCGGCAGCATGTGCTCAAACAAACGCACAGGCCATCGCTCTAACGCTTCTGGCAACAGAGTGTGATTGGTGTAAGCCATGGTTTGGCTTGTGATTTGCCATGCTTCATCCCACTCCAAAGCATAAATATCAATCAACAGACGCATTAACTCTGGAATAGCGATGCTTGGATGGGTGTCGTTTAACTGAATAGCGTGCAAATCAGCAAACTGGCTGAAGTCATCACCATGAACTGCAACATATTGTTTTAGCAGGTCTTGTAGACTTGCAGAAGATAAAAAATACTGCTGCCTTAAACGCAATTCTTTGCCGTTGACGCTGGCATCATTGGGGTAAAGCACCATAGTGATCTGCTCTGCCAAGTTTTTACGCGCAACGGCTTCGGCGTAATCACCTTGGTTAAACTCCGCTAAATCAAAATCATCGGTCGCCTCTGCCTTCCAAAGCCTCAGGGTATTAATGCGTTTATTGCGGTAACCAGGGACTGGCATATCATAGGCAACCGCTAACACATCTTGAGTATCAACCCAGGTCATATGACGGCGACCTTGATGATCAACATAGGACTCGGTATGACCAAAAAACGGCACCGTTACATTGTGATTCGGTACTCGCACTTCCCATGGATTACCATCTCTGAGCCACCTGTCAGGACACTCTATTTGATAGCCATCTTGGATCTTTTGACTGAACATGCCGTATTCATAGCGAATGCCATAGCCCACAACAGCCAAATCCATACTGGCACAACTATCAAGAAAGCATGCCGCTAGTCGGCCTAAGCCGCCATTACCTAGACCTGCATCGTGCTCTTGCTCTGCAATGGTCTCTAACAGCTGTGAATAGGGCAACAAGGCTTGGCGCACATCGGTATCTAAATCCAAATTTAACAAGGCATTGCCTAAAGCGCGGCCCATTAAAAACTCCAACGACAGATAAGCAACTTGCTTACGCTGATAACGGCCATCTTTGAGTCGAGTTTGACGCCAGTCATCTAACATCAGCTCTTTAACACTCTGTGCCAGCGCATTAAACAGTTCCTGGTTATCATGCTGGTCGCCATTCAAGCCATGCATAATTTGTCGTGACAAACTGTCCGCTAGCTGTTGCTGCCTAGACGTTGTAGCCGCCTTTTTGGGCACGGCTTTGGCCTTAGATGTGCCGTTAGTTTTCGCGGCCGATTTAGCCTTAGTGGTGCTGTTAGGTTTGCGTTTAGCTTTACTAGCCTGGGATTCGCTCATTAGCTTGCTCCTTCAAATTGGGCGTAGAACACCATTAAGCTTTTGTCTTGCAATAAAAACTGTTGCTGCTTACCGATACCACCAGCAAAACTACCCTCACCTTGACCCACAAAATCTTGGGTATGAATTAAGCAATCCCAATGACTGATCCCGGTAATCGAAGGTAAGCTAAAGTTCAGTGGCGTCTCATCGGCATTGAGCATCAATAACAAGGCCTGTTTACAGCCGCTTTGTGCTTCAAGCTCGCCGCTGATTACGACACTTAATGTGCGGGTATGGGCTTCGCTCCAAAGGGCTTTAGTCATGGGGTCGCCTTGACGACAAAACCAGTCCAATGCTGGCGCACCATTGGTACATGACTGATGGATATAATCTCGATTACACAAGATGGGAAAGCGCTGGCGAAGTTGAATCAATCGGCGGGTAAATGCCAATTGCTCGTCACTATGGATATCATGCTGCCAAGATAACCAAGTGATAGGATTATCTTGGCAATAGGCATTATTATTGCCTTGCTGGCTGTGACCTAGCTCGTCTCCAGCGAGCAACATCGGCACCCCTTGCGACAGCAATAATGTGGTCAGCATATTGCGCGATTGGCGAGTTCTTAGTGCTTGGATTTGTAAATCAAAACTTGGGCCTTCAACACCATAATTTTCACTAAAGTTTTCCTGATTGCCATCGCGATTTTGCTCGCCATTGGCTTGATTATGCCGTTGCTGATAACTGACCAAATCAGCTAATGTAAACCCATCATGGCTACTGATGAAGTTGATACTGGCACTGGGTTTACGCCCTGCATGCTCAAACAGATCGCCTGAGCCATGAAAACGCCTCGCAAACTCAGGTAACATGCCCAAATCACCTCGCCAAAAGCGTCTTACCGTGTCGCGATATCGGTCATTCCACTCACTCCACCCCATGGGGAATTGCCCCAGCTGATAGCCGCCTGGACCGATATCCCAAGGCTCAGCAATCAAGCGCACTCGGCTCAATACAGGATCTTGCTTAATGGCATCAAAGAAGCTCGAATTAGCGTTGAACCCCTGAGGTTCTCTGCCTAAGGTGGCCGCCAAATCAAAGCGGAACCCATCAACGCCCATCACCTCAACCCAGTAACGCAGCGAATCCATCACTAAACGCAGTACATGGGGATTACTTAAATCAACACTATTACCGCAGCCGGTATCATTGATGTAGTAACGGGGCTGTTGCGGGTGCAACCGGTAATAACTGAGGTTATCGATTCCCCGAAAACTGTAAGTGGGCCCGAGACAGTCTCCTTCAGCGGTGTGGTTATAGACCACATCTAATATCACTTCGATACCCGCTTTATGTAGCGCGCTGACCATCTGGCGAAACTCATTGATATCAGCTTGCTGCAGATAAGCCTGATGAGGAGCGAAAAAACCAATACTGTTATAGCCCCAGTAATTGCTTAATTGCTTGTGCTGTAAAAAGGGTTCGCTGGCAAATTGCTGTACAGGCAACAACTCAACAGCGGTTACCCCCAATGCCTTGATGTAGTCAATAACCTCGGCATTGGCCAATCCACAAAACCGCCCGCGCTCAGTTTGCGGAAGGTCTGGGAAACGTTGGGTGAAACCTTTGACATGTAATTCATAGATAATACTGCGCCGCAGCGACAGTGACGGCTGACTTTGATCATAAGCTTTAGCAACGGCCGCAATTGGCGGCAGATCACGACAATCAACAATCTTGCACTTTGGCATATAGTCGCCACTGTCGAGCGTGCAAAAACTCAAGTCCTGCTGCTCGTGCTCCTGCTGATAACCATAATGGCTAATATGATCGGTAAACTCACCTTGTAGCAACTTAGCATAGGGATCGAGCAGCAGTTTATGGCGGTTAAATCGGTGCCCTAATTGCGGCTGATAAGGCCCATCGACCCGATAGCCATAAGTATACTGTGTCGATAGCCCCTCAATGTGACCGTGCCAAATATGGTCGCTTTGCCTCGGTAAGGCTACTTGGGCAATCTCATTGCGGCCACTGGCATCATACAAGCACAGATAAACCGCACTGGCATGGGCAGAAAACAACGCAAAGTTAACCCCAGTATCATCAACTGTCGCGCCCAATGGATAAGGTTGGCCTCGGGTGATCTGCATGTTAATTGGCCTTAAGCGGTTGACCAATCACTAGGCAAGCTAGTGGAGGCACAGTAATTTGCGCACTGTAGTCCATGCCTTGATATGCTTGCATCTCAGCAACAATCAGCCCTTGGTTGCCCACGTTACTTCCACCGTAGATTTCGCTATCACTATTGAGAAGCTCAGCATAGCTATCACCACTTGGTAGCCCTATGCGATAGCCGTGGTGCACTTGTGGCGTCATGTTGACCACAAAAATAAGTTGCTGCGAGTCACTAGCACGAATAAAACAAAACACGCTGCTGGTGGCATTGTCACAATCTAGCCACTGGAATGATTCAGCCACATGGTCTTTAGCAAACAAAGCATCTGCGGATTGGTATAACTGGTTGAGATCGGTGACCCATCTTTGAACCCCTTGGTGAGGTGCATAGTCTAAGAGGTGCCAGTCGAGACTTTGTTGGTGATTCCATTCATCACGCTGAGCAAACTCATTGCCCATAAACAGCAGCTTTTTACCTGGATGTCCCCACATAAAGCCATAGTAGGCCCGTAGGGTGGCGAATTTTTGCCAGTCATCACCAGGGATTTTATGTAGCAATGAACCTTTGCCATGCACCACTTCATCATGGCTCAGCGACAGGATAAACTGCTCGCTAAAACAGTACATTAAGCTGAAAGTCATCTCACTATGATGATGGTTTCGATAGAGGGGATCACGCTGAATGTAGCGCAGGGTATCGTTCATCCATCCCATGTTCCATTTAAAGCCAAAGCCTAAGCCATCATTGTCTACACTTTGTGTCACGCCGGGCCAAGCCGTGGACTCTTCAGCAATCATCATAATGCCAGGATAGGCTTGGTATAGCTCAGTATTTAATCGCTTAAGCAAACTAATGGCTTGTAGGTTTTCTCGTCCGCCAAGCTCATTGGGTCGCCATTGGCCAGCTTCTCGGCTGTAATCGAGGTAGAGCATTGACGATACCGCGTCCAAACGAAGACCATCAAAATGAAACTCTTCGAGGTAATAGCAGGCATTACTGAGTAAATAGCTTTGTACCTCGCCGCGGCCATAGTTGTAGATTAAAGTATCCCAATCTGGATGCTCGCCTTGCTTGGGGTCGTCATGTTCATATAAACAACTGCCATCAAATCGCTGCAAGCCATGGGGGTCTTTAGGAAAATGCGCTGCTACCCAATCTAAAATCACGGCTATGCCTAACTGATGAGCCGCATCAATAAAGGCTTTTAGCCCCTGTGGTTGACCAAATCGCTGACTGGGCGCAAACATTCCCACGGGTTGATACCCCCAAGAACCATCAAAAGGGTATTCACTAATGGGCATAAGTTGTAAATGGGTGAAGCCCAGTTGCTTGACATAAGGCAGCAATGTGTCAATAAGCGCACTGTAATCTAAATATTGCTGGCCATCGTCGCCTTGTCGACGCCACGAGCCTAAATGCACTTCGTAAATTGCCACGGGTTGCTGATGCCATTGCTGTTGATTGCGCTGTTGCATCCAGTTGCTATCTTGCCAATCATGCTCATAAGCTGGCACCACTTTAGAGGCATTGCTTGGCGCCGGGTCCATCGCTTTAGCAAACGGATCGGCTTTTAGTTGCCGATTGCCGTCCATGCCAATCACTTCAAATTTGTACAAACTACTCGCGGCAACATCGGGAATAAAGATCTCCCAAATACCATTAGCCAGATGCTGACGCATCACATGACGGGCGCCATCCCAATAGTTAAAATCCCCCACCAGAGAAACCCGTTTTGCGTTAGGCGCCCACACGCAAAACCATACCCCTTCAATCCCATCAACCACCCTACGATTGGCACCGAGAAACTGATAGGCGTGACGTAACTTACCTTCAGCAAACAAATACACATCTTGCTCACTCAGTAATGACGGGAACTGATAAGGGTCGACAATGTCCTCAATACAGTGTTGATAGGTCACGCGCAGTGCATAAGCAAACCGGTTTACCCTCCTCGGGATAAAACCTGCAAACAGGCCTTCATCACTTTCCTTGTTCAACGTCGCCACTTTACGTTTATCTTTAAGCGCTATCACCTCAACGGCTGTCGCGCCTCGCAAGAAACAACGCACAAGTAGACGTTTGCTATCAGGCTTACCTTTTTGCGGCACGACAACCTGATGCATCCCCAGCAGTGAAAAAACATCGATATATTCACCTTGGAGCAAAGCAGTATCAGCACCATCATTAAAGTGGGGGGCATTTTGTGTCATAACGGGTTCTCCCAAATAGTTAAATTCATGCTGACTGATTGATGGTCATTTGCGCTGACATGGGGCTCAGCCCCCGCCCATTGGCGATGGTTTGCAACAAGCCATGGACTTGGCGGCAATTAGCAATCTCGGTGATAGTTTTAGGGTAGCGCTGACGCCAGTTTGGGTATTGGGTGTCTGTACCCGGGATATTTATGCAGACCTTTTCAGCCAATAAGTCACATAACTGCACACTAAGCAAAGCTGCACTGCTTTGGGCGTTATCGGTTAACCAAGCACGTAAAATGGCCGCATAATTATCGCTATTTGCTAGCAAGCCCAACTCTTGCCAGCGCCCTAATAAATGGCTTTTATCTATAGCGCGCTGGGTCTTGGCTTGCTGAAACTGTGACTCATTAAGCAAGCCAAGGCTTAGCTTTTGTTGCAAATCTTGCTCTTCCCACCACGCGGCAAACGGAGCAACATCATGATTTGCGAGCATCATTAGACTGCGTGGTGGATGCGCTGTGGGAGGAGCAAGATGCTGTTGTTGATAGCTAAAATAAAATAGCGCATTGGAGTAAATATCAAACTGAGCGAGTTTTTGTCTGACTTCCTCCGGCACTAAACCAAGATCTTCACCAATAACCACGCATTTTGCTTGATGACTTTCATAGGCCAAAATCGCGAATAAATTGTCAACATCGTAATAAATATAGGCGCCGGGGGCTGGTTGTTCTGTGGACTCATTAACCCACCACCACAACCTAAACAAACTCATAATGTGATCAATTCTAAGCGCGCCGAAGTAACCCATATTAGCGCGTAGAAGCTGCCTGAAATGCGCAAAACCAGTCTGCTTCAATGTACAGGGGTCTAAGGGTGTTAGGCCCCAATTTTGGCCATCAACAGCAAAGCTATCTGCTGGGGCACCGATACTTGCATTAACGCAAAATTGTTGAGGTTGCTCGCTGACTTCAGTGCCATCGGCCAAAGTGCCAACGGCTAAATCCCCCACCAGTCCAATGCTCATTCCTTGGGCTGTCGCTAGTTGCTGAGTTTTTATCAGTTGCTGGCTCGCCTCAAATTGTAAATAAGCTAAAAACTGACGGCTGTCATTGTCGCTATGTTCATCACCTAAAAGGTGTGGAACAGCAGTGGATTGATGTTCAAGGTAGGCCGCAAGCGCCGACTCACCTTGGTCGACAAATGCTTTAAATGCGAGGGCCCGTTCACTATTGGTATTAAGCTCGTGGCTAACAAACACCAAATAGAGTTGATATAAGGCCGCAAGTTTCAAGCTCGTCACCTGCTCACCATCTAGCTGCGTAGACGCGTTGATTTGCTGCCTTTTTGGCTCGAGCACGCGCAGTGCAAGCTTTGCCTTGTGGTGTTTATACTCTGGCGTATGTTCAATACTGATATACAGTGGATGAATAAACCGCCTATCGATGGGACTGTAGGGACTCAGTTTGTTGCTGCTCGCCAGTGACAAAGCATGTAAAGGGTTGAGAATAACAAAGTCGCCACCTTGGCTAGCAACCACATTCACAATAGCCTGTAAGTCGGCCAGATCCCCCACTCCCCACTGCGTATCACTGCGTAAACTAGGAACATGTACGCTCACGCCCCAAGGTTTGCGCTGCACGTTGGGTTTGGCTAAGTTTGCCGTCAATTGATAAGTGCTGTTTGGCGCGATCAGTAACTCACCTTGGGCCATCTCCTCCCCTGCTAACGCTAGGTGGCAAACAAGGTACCCAATATTGTCTCGGCACAAATATCCCACCCGTTGAGGTAAAGGGTAGCGATAACGAACAAAGCGCTGAGTTTCGGTATAGTAGTCACCGACTTGTTGCAACAAACTGTGGTCAATGTCGATCTTGAGGTTTTGCAGAGTTTGGCGTGATTCAAATTCAAGCGTAATATGGCGAGTTTCATTGTCTGCAAGGTGAAACTCCAGAGATAATTGGTCAACGTAACAGTGTTGGAACACGGGTAACATGTCACGCCATGGTTGGACATCCAGTTGATCTATTTGCGCGGCTATCAAAGCATCATCAATCACCTCAACGTTCAACATAGCCTGCAGCATAGCTTGCCGATCTTGGCAACTTATTGAGGTTAACTGACCGCTACAATCAACGAACTCAGCACCGACTCCTCGCAAGTAAAGCAGCTTATCAAGCCCCATTGAATTCGCCCTATTCCTTAGCACACCATGGTAAAATTGCACTAAGCATGCCAAGCAGACATAACAGCTTAAAGACAGTTTGATTGCAAAAGCGTGACAGGAGTTATTGCTTTATTTACAACAATTTAGAGTAATAACTAAAAACAGAGAACAAACAAGCATAGGGTAACAATTCGCTCAGCAGAGCAATACCCAATAAGAGGTATGCACAATATTAAGGCAATCGCTCCGCAACGGTGCGCGCTAACCAAGCATTGCACATAAAAGCGTTGCGAAGCGCAGAACGGTTAAAACTGCCAATCTTTGGCAAAATCATACCTAAAACCGACAGACCATGAATTAAAATCGTCGAGGTAATCGTAATCTCGCACCAAATATTCTAAGTGAAAGCGTAAATTGTCATCGGGCAACCATTCAAAGGTGGTGTTATAACCGGTAAAGTTTTGGCTTAATCCAGCATGGTAACCATCATCAAACTCAAAGTAGCCAGCCTTTAACTTAAATATTGGCGTGAGCTGATAGGCTGCGGAGAAATCTATAGTATGCCCCTGCCTATCTTGCGGCTGGGCATCACGTTGATAGGTTTTATCTTGATAGGCCGCTGCTAAATATAGCCCAATATCAAACTCATGGGCTAACGCAGCCGCCCATACGATATCTTCACCAATACTGAGTCCATCTTCGGTGCTATCTTGCTGCAGATAGGTGACTGCGGCATGAAATGCACCGATATCGTAGCCGACCCCGACATTGACCATATCAGCATTATTGTTGCCGCTATCACCATCAAATTGACCAGCGGCTAACCAACTTAAGCCGGCAATATCTAGACGATAGGTCACCATATTGTTAACGAAAAACAACCCTTCTGGATCGTAAGAAAAAGGGCTATTACTGTGATTGAAAATATCGACATACTCGGCAATGAGTAAATATTGTGGAGGTCGCTGTTTACCAACGGCGACTCGACCAAAAGGACTATCAACGCCGGCGTAGGCACGGCGGGCATTACCAAAATCACCATTATTTGATAAATCGATGCCCCATTCACCATGAAGAATGGCCTGCCAGCCTGGCATAAAATCGTTGGTGGCCTTGATACCCGCGTGGGAGAGCGCATCCCTTACATCCCAAAATTGCTCGCCTTGCTCATCAATATACCCATAAGTCGGCCGCATGGTAGCGTAAACTTTAACTGTATTGGCTATTTGCGGTTGTGACGAAGTTGCTTCACTATTATTCGTTGCGGGAACGGGAGCTACTGCTGATTGAGCAGGCTGACGAGAATACTCAGTAAGTTGCGCTTGCTTGGCTTCTGCTTGTTGGGCCATTTGTGCTTTTTGCGCTTGCTCTAACGCTAAAACCTGTTGCTGCAACTTGTCTATTTGCTGTTTTAGCATTTCGATTGTTAGCTGAGCGTCTTCTGCCAACACATTGAAACAAAGTATAAAGCTAGCAACCAACATCAGCAGTATCTTAGTTAAATTACGCATCATTTCATTCCAAAACTGGCGAGCAATGACAAAAGTATAGACTATACTTTTGTACCATAAGCAGGAGAGAACGCTATCAGGGCCTTGCATAGCAGCAGTTGATTTGCACAAATTAGGAATGCCGCCATGAAAATAAGAACCAAATTCTCAGTCGCCTCAGGCATCGTTATTTTCCTGGTGGTATCTGTACTGGCGATATCAACCGATTTGGCTATAAAAACCACCTTGGAAGAGAAAACACAGGCCTACATTCAGGATAACGCTTCTTTATTAACGACCAGCATAGGTAATTGGCTAGCTAATCGAAGCCGGCAGATAGACCTGCTAAAGAGTGTGGTTGAGCAGGATTTCTCAGCACAATCATTTCAAGACACGTTAAATTTACCTGCGGCTAAAGATGACTTTTTATTGGTATTTGGCACCTTAAAAACCGAAACGGGACTGCGTTCAAACAACCCTAATCGACAAAATCCAGCCGGTGTGGATTTTAGAGAAAAGCCTTGGTATGCATTAGCTCGCTCCAATAGTAGCTCGGTTTTCACAGCCCCCTATCAAGATGCAGCAACAAAAGAAGTGCTGCTATCTATTGTCAGTAAAATTGAGACCCAAAATGGATTTCAAGGAGTTATTGGCGGCGACCTAAGCCTTGATACCATCGCTAAAACGGTCAACACCATTAACTTTGACGGCACAGGTATCGCATTTATCGCCGATCAACAGGGCAACATTATTACCCATCCTCAAGCCGACTTTAACGGCAAGAACACCAGCTCAGTTTATCAGCACTCACCATCAACAAGTCAGCAAATCATCAATATCGAACATCAAGGCGTAGACAAACTGCTGTACTTTTACCCGCTACCTAAAACCAATGGTATCGACTGGCATTTAGCGGTGTTATTAGAAAAAGACAAAGTCTATCAAGCGTTAACGGATTTAACTTGGCGCACGGGTATCTTTGCATTTTTCAGTATTGTTATCTGTTTCTTTCTGCTTAAACAGCTAGCCAAACATTTGCTTATGCCATTAAATGACTTGGAAAAAGCGATCGAGAATATTGCTTCTGGAGAGGGGGATCTCACCCAAAGGTTAACCATTAAAAACCAAGATGAATGTGGCGCTGTCGCCAAAAACTTCAACCAGTTTCTTGAATCAATGCAAACCTTAGTTATCGACATTAAGCACAAAGCCGTTTCTGTAGTGAGGCACAGTAGTGACTCAACCGACTTAGCCACCCAATCTGGCGAGCAGCTTATTGAACAAAAAGCGCTAATCGAAGGGTTGGCGACCGCAATGAATGAAATGACGGCCACATCAGCGGATATTGCCAGTAGTGCTCAAGAAGCCGCCAGTTCAATTACCGCGGTCAATGATCGCACCGACCAAAGCCAAATCACCTTCACTGAAACCTCGGACTACATTAATCAACTGTCGGACACCATTACTGTGTCACAAGGGGTCAGCGACCAACTTGCGCAATACAGCACCAATATCGAGCAAGTGCTATCGGTGATCAATGGTATTGCTGAACAAACCAATCTACTCGCACTCAACGCAGCAATTGAGGCGGCTCGTGCGGGCGAGCAAGGGCGTGGATTTGCAGTTGTTGCCGATGAGGTCAGGACCTTAGCCTCAAGAACCCAGGAGTCCACCACTGAAATCAAAAGTACAATCGAGCAAATTCAATCAGCATCAGCACAGGTACAGCAAGCGATGCAAGACAGTAAAGAGAAAGCCCAAACCTGTGTCGACCACGCTTATACCGCCAGTACCGCATTGCAAGAGATCTCTGAGTCAGTCAAAGACATAATGGACCGCAATATCCAAATTGCTGCCGCCATTGAGCAACAGAGCGTCGTTGCTGAAGAGATTAACCTCAATACCAACAATATCAACGATATCAGTACCAGCGTGGGTGAGTTTTCAGAAAGCCAGCTCAGCAGCAACCGTGAACTCGTCGAGCAAATTAACCAACAGCAGCAGCTGTTAAACAAGTTTACCGTTTGAGATTAAGTCGATGTTAACGTGACATTTTCGGCATTCATATGCATTGCTTGAGCCTCTAGCATTGCACTTGACAGCGATGCTGCAAACAACACTTTTTGCTTGATCAACAACTCAATTTGACCATCAGTCAACTGTGCCTGTTGTAATTGCTTAATAGTCGTAAACTGGTTTAAAGGGGGCAAATTAGCAATGATGGACTCAGAAATCGCTGATATAGCCTCATAAGCCTGATTTAAAAAAGGGTGACGTGTTAAAATATGACGATTATTGTCACTGTCACGATTAATACTTAACCGTCCCGAAGAACTTACCATCATCAACGGGTTAAAAAATACATAATTACTCGGCTTAATATCGATATATGAGGATGTCAAATAACTATACTCTCGCGGGGCAACCCAAATATATCCATTGTAATGCTCAGTCTGTGGACTGGTTCTCATCTCTGTATATTGGCTTGTTGAATAAACATCCAGCTCACTTAGTACATTAACCTTTCTGCCATAATTATACTGATGAGACTCAAGTAACTGCTGATATTCAAGACCTAAACGATATATGCCACCTCGTTCAAAAAACGGTTCAGGCTCCGAATTGGCAAGATGCACATGGGCGAAATTGATGATGCCATCTCGTTTGGTGACACGATAAACTTCATCAATAATTCCTTGGTAACGATGCAAACTGTCGTAAGCAAAACAAAACGCTATGGTGTGATCTTTCAGTGGTAAGCGCTTATTAGGATCATGAAAAATAATGGTATGATTAGCCGCTCGAGTTTCAGGAGTAAACAACGCTTGATAACCTTTATAACCCAATACAGAATTATCTCCTTCCCATATTGATATTACAGACTGCTCAGGAAATAAGTTCGCTAAAAAATCACCACTCCAACCAGTTCGACACCAAGTATCCAAAATTACATCACCGGGTTTTAAATGATTTTTTAGTACATCAATACAATTTAACAACGCTTGAAATGATTCATTGAATGGCTGAAACGCGGCGTAAGGTTCAATAATACCTCTACGTTTTTTGAGCTGCATATACTGTAAGAATTGACTATTATTCAATTTATCTTGCAACCCATCGATTTGCTCAAAAGACCAACTATCATTCTGAAATAATGGTAAAAAATAAAACTGCCCACTAATATGAGGATATTGATGACCTCGCGGGCACTCCAAAACCTTAGTAGTTTGCTTAAGTTCACTTCCACAAAGTGGGCAGGAGAAAATACTCATCATATGTTGATATACCCTATCCCTTCCGCGTTTAATATTGAGTAGGCGTAAATCAGTAAAATCGCCAACACCAAAATGACTACGGTTACCCCCCCTGCTAACCAAGACGGAATTTTCTTCTGCAGACTTTGATATATTTTACTCATTTAGCTTCCTAGCAAAAACATCAGTTGTTGGTTGATATATAAAGTGATTGGATAACTAGAAACAACAAACAGTAATGTCAGTATCACTGCCACGCTCTTAGGTAAGCGAGGCCGCCAAGCTTGCCGACTATACCATTGATAAACAATTAAGCCGGTGGCGTGATAAATCCCCCAGAGCACATACCGCAAAGAGAATTCATGCCATAATCCGATGACTACCATGGACAAAACGGATGCAATAAATACCGAACGACTGATGGCTAAGGCTGGTGTAAAGACATAACTTTTACACCACTGGGATAGACTAATATGCCACCGTTGCCAAAATTCATTAATATTTTGACTAATAAAGGGAAAGTTAAAATTCTCTTTAATTGTGATCCCTAACATGAGGGAAAAACCAATCGCTATATCCGAAAAGCCACTGAATACTATGTACAATTTGATCCAATCAAACAAACTTGAAACCATCGTTGTGAGCATAGCGTGCTGGATAAATGGCATACATTGTAATTCGATATAATTGATCAACGCAGCGGCAATCACAATCACCTTAAAATGCCCCCACACAACCCGCTCTAAACCATTTGATACTGCTTGTATAGACACTTTCCTACGACGTAACTGTCGTTCAAAATCATCCACACGGTGAATAGGGCCAGCAATAAGACACGGCAGAAAACACTGATAACGAAGGTAAGGTAGAAAACCACAAGGTAATGTGTTGCTTTTCATGGTATCGACTAAAAAGTGTATCTGACGACACACAACATATATAACACCAATAAACACAACTTGCGCTGCCTGTGCATGAAGTATTTTCGCCGCTACAAAGATCAAAACACACAGGCTCACGCCAACAAATATCGCCATCTTTCTATGTGATCGAACAAAAAGATAGCTGCAGGCATATGTCAAACTACTGAACGCCAACAATGCTGCAGCAGTCGTTTGTGAGATAAAAACCAATAGCAGCAAGGTGCTAAAAAGAAACCCATTCATTTGCCAGCTTGACTTGAGCATTAAGCTTAGCCATACAGAAATGAAAATACCGGCATTTAGGTAGATAATTTGCTCAGTCATCGTCACGGTACTCGTTTATCACCGCTTCAAGCCATGCCATATAGGCCTTAGCTCCTTGACGATTAACATGGACTAAATCCGTGTAGTTCTGATAGTTAAGATTATCAATTGCAGGTACTAAGTCCACACCGGTTTGCAGACTAATTTTTTGATGCATTTTATCCAACGCCTCATGCCACGCCTTGCTTTTGGTTGATGCCACCTCTAATGCCATACCAGGATAAAAGAATTTAACCGCGATTTGAGTGTTTCGATTAATGAGCGCTTGTATTGTAAGCGCTGAAAAAGGGCGATAGATTGGCTGGAACCCAACAAATTTTTGCATGCTGGTAGAATTGGGCAATCGGTAGACATCACTACGAGAACTTGGCCCACTTTGATGATACCTTTGAGGTACACCACCCCAGCCTTGTTGCACAATGGAAGCCATCCATAAGCGGTGTAACGAGAAGTGATGACCAGCCCCAAAGCTCAGAGTCCAAGGGTTAATCTCTATCAAAATCAAGTCTGGTTGCTGACGCAGAACATGAATAAGTACTGCCTCAAGCTCTGTTGCTGCGGCTGCGCCAACCGTTACCTTTGAAACAGCAACATTTTGATTATTAATTGCTTGACCAGTATCAAATCCAGCCTGGGTTAAACTAGTACCAATAATTACAACGTTAAACTCAGCCTGTCGCAAGTTTTGACTTTGTAGTGGTTTTGCATCTGTCACCCACTTGCTTATCAAAGAAGCTTTACGTTCGCTTAGCGTAAATGCCGATTGCCAACTGAAATATAGTCCCAGTAGCACTAGCAACAATACAGTAAACCAAACCACCACCAGGGAATAAGACTTCATTTGTTAGTTATCAAAGCCAGTAGTTGCTCTAACGATGTTGCTTGCATAATCTCTATTGGCGATAGCTGCACATCAAACTGTTCTTCAGCTTCTGTTACTAACATCAAATGTCCAAGAGAATCCCAGCCAGGTGTATTTTGGCTGTTTGAGGCGATAGAGAGCTCAGTTTGTTGCAAATTAAAAATTCTTGCAGCAATGGCTAAAAGCTTCCCTTCATCTTTACTAACTACGCTTTGTTGCTGAGGCTGCATTCTATCAATAATAGCTTCAGCATCCGCTTTTATTACTTTACCTGAAGGCCCAATAGGAAGCGCGTCTATCAAATACACAGTTCGTGGCACTTTATGAGCTTCAAGCACATTTCTAACATGGGCAATAATTGCTTCACTACTGCTCAGCCTGGTGGCAACCAATGAGACGATATATTCGCCATACAGGTCATCAATTCGCGACGTTGTATAAGCATTGTCTACATCGGCATGAGTACATAAAGATTCATTAATTTCTTGAGGATAAACTGCATAACCACCGGCATTGATCAGTTCTTTTTGCCGGCCGATGATAGTTAGGCTGCCATCTTGATGTCGTTTAGCGATATCTCCAGTATTCAACCAGCCATCTATTAGCACCTCACGTGTTTCTTCAGGGGCATCAAGATAACCATCCATGAGATTGTCACCACTCAACCATAGCACGCCTTCTTGAAGCTCTTGTTTTTCAAACGGTGAGCCTAACGCATACTTCATATTAACGGGGCGACCTATCCTTCCGTAGCAATTTTCAGAATCACCGACGTCAGTAAAAACACCGCCAACACAAGTTTCGGTCAAACCATATAAATTACTAACTGTCGTCCGATATTTACCCTCAAAGCTCTGCCATAGTTGCGACGATAACGCTCCTCCGGTAGACACTACACAATGAAACTTTTCACTACTTAGCGCATCGTCTGTAGCTGCGTATTTATTGAGTAATGCCAGTACAACTGGCACCGTGATGAAGTGAGTCACCTCTTTAGCGACGATATGGTCAAAAATACTGTCAGCATTAGCGATATCAAACTGACCAAGGTGAGACCAGGTGATACCTAGATAAGCCGCCAAAATAGGCCCTTGAACTAAGCCGTCGGCATGGGACAACTGTAACGCATTGAGTATATGACTAAATTGATTGTATTGATAAACAAGCTTAAGTGTATCTAGGTGACTGGCCAATGCCCTTTCCGATATCATCACGCCCTTGGGCTTGGATGTTGTACCTGAAGTAAACAAGACATAAGCCTGGTTATTGCCATGATCAAGATTAGGTAAGTTGTCTGAATAATGTTTTAAGATGCCTGGATAACTTTGGGTATTCTGAGGCTTTCCAAACAGGTTTGAAAAAATCGAGCTCGACGTTGCTTTGGAAATGAGCGTGACTTCACCATTGACGGTTAAATTTGTGGCTTCATCTATAAAGCTGTGATCCGGCTTGAAGCGCTGCATGATACCGTCAAACCTAGGCTGTTTAATATCACTATCTAGAACCGTAAACAGCACCCCATTTATTAGCGCAGCCAACACAATTTCGGCGGTACAACATTCGTCATTACTGGCGATAGCAATACGCTTAATTTGATGCTGTACAAAAAAGTTAGAGAGCTTTTTAATTGTTTTAATAAGCTGTGAATATGACAGTTCTTGATTAGCAACATAGCCAAATTTGCGTTTTGAACTGGCTTGATTTTGCAAGCTATCCCAAAGTAGCCTAGACAAACTCTTTGTAGTCATGATGTTCAATCCTTGATTAATCGTTGCGGAAGTTTACCTAATGGGGTTCGCGGTAATGTCTTTGAAACCGAGAAATATGGCGGAATATATTTTCCATCAAGATCGGCTTTCAACTTTTGCAGCAGCTCAGATTTAGCAAGTCCAGAGGCTATCGTTGCTTGCCAACCTTGTTCATGCCTACCAACAACCACATCATCAATATAACTGCAGGCTTTCAACACAGATTCAATGTCATGAGGGTAAACAAGCTCGGTGCTAGATAGCTTGATGGCCTCATCGGCTCGACCATGCAAAATTATCGCACCAGATCCACTTTTGCTCGCCAAATCGCCAGTATCCAGTTCAGTCACCTTGGCTCCCTCGGCGCCAAGGTAACCCGAAAATAGTCGGTCACTTTTGATAATAAGGCGCCCCACTCCATCACTGTTTGGTTGACGTAATTGCGCATCAACACCATTGATTGCTATGCCAATACTGCCACTTTCTAAATTGTTATCATCTGCTCTTTGCGCAATACAAAATCCATAGGTTTCCGTCAACCCATAGTAATTCAACACTTTCAGCGACAAATATTGCTGAATAGTCGCCACATCTTTTTGAGATAAGCTTGCTCCGGTACATAATATATACCGTAGTGAGGTAATTTGTGATGGCGCGATTCTCTTGGCGATAACCGCCAACATTCTTATAAAAGGCGGTCCAACGATAAGGTGAGTCACCGCCTGTTTTTCGACTATTTCAAGATACTTAAAAATTCCGATATCACCAACACCTGACAGCATTACTTGGCATTGACTTACCATAGGCATGAATAGGTGAGTCCGCAATCCTGTCATCGTTGATAAAGGTGCAATGCAAAGTACTTTCGAAGTCGAGTCGATATTAAACCAATCACAAAAATCTAGCGCCGACTGCATCACTTTACCGGGAACAAGCTTGATACATTTGGCTCGGCCTGTAGAGCCTGAAGTAAATAGCATAACGTGCTTCTTACAAGCTAAGACCAAAGCACTATCAACGTTGAATGGGCCACAAAGTTTGCTCAATTCAGTATCTGTCAAGATGTCAGTGTCATCTAACTCTAATGCGGTCTTTTGTATATCGATATGGTGAGCGTTTGCGTCCACAATAACTAGATTCTTATCTTGACTTAAAACGTATCTACAAAAGTCCACAACAGCTTGATTAAGTTCACTTACTTTAATAAGTACATTGTTTTTATGAGAAGATAGAAAATGCTTGTTAGGGTCCATAATTACAATCTACTCAAGTATGTTATTGACTAATGAAGAATGACTTTCAGCCGTCCGCTCGGGCAACAAGATATTACAACCGCCAAAGATTAACAATCATGAAACACTTGTGACCAGTAACAAAAAAGACTTACGATCCCTAGTTCGATTGTATTAAATTGAGGTCATCTTCGAAGTGAAGTTCAATATGAGTACCCAAGAAAAATAACGGATATTTAATGACTTAAATAGAGGTTGTTTGTTCACTAGCCTCTTTAACTAACACATAAGGTTGCTGCTGCGTTTTACTTAAATACATTGCCTTGTCTGCCAACTCAATAACTCGAGCAAGATCTTTGTCATCAAACGGGACTACGCCGATACCAATGCTAGCGCCAACGGTAATAGGTTGGCGGAGTTTGTCTACTACCACAGGTTGGGTCAGCAATCGATGTAACTTTTTACCTATTCCATTAGCTTCATCGAGAAAGGTCTTGTGATAATTAATTTTAAAAAGAATAAGGAATTCGTCTCCACCAAGTCGAAAACATACATCATCACTACGACACTGCGCCTGCATGCGCTGTGACATCGCGACTAACAAACTATCACCAACATCATGACCTAGACTATCGTTTATTTGCTTAAATCCGTTAAGATCAATATAGGCAACACCCAGACATCCAGAGTCATAAATCCCCAAATAGGGCTTACTCATCACATTGTCTAAATGACGCTTATTAAACAGCCCTGTTAACGGATCGGTACTGGCCTCACTGCGTAACTCATTAATGAGCTCTTGAACGGTTGAGTAATCTTGAATCGTGGCAATACCACACGCCTGCCCGTGAAATTGAATATTAGAAATGGAGATGCGAGCATTAAAGCACTCTCCTTTAGCATTAATACACGGCATAATACTGCGAGACATCATTGGCCGAGAGTGGGACTGGTTGTCAATAAAGTTAGCCACTTTATTATGATGTCCCTTCACTTTTTCTGGCGTCATTAAATCGGTTATCGATAACCCTAGCATTCTATCCTGCGCATAACCAAATAATCGTTCACAGGCGCGATTGGCAAACTCGATTTGTGAGTGACGATTTACAATAATAATGGCGTCAGCGAGAAAATCTAAAAACTTAGTTATATCGTCCATCACACACTGCCTGTTAGTTTACCTAATGTAAACCATAGCCAAAGTGCAGAAGCATGCCAGTGCCATCTGAGATTTGTTTGATTCAGAATAAATAAAGAGATCGAACTGAAGGTCAAAATACAAAAATATGCTTTATATACATGCCATTCTCTTGGCTAATAATTCTTCAAGGTCTAGCCTTCAGCAAAAGCTTGAATCAAATATAGTATTAATTTAGTTACAGCTAAAAAAACCATGTTAAGGTATGAACTTCAGCTCGATTAAATCAGCATAAATAATGGAGTATTTGTATGATTTCATCTTCACTTAAACTAAGTGGTTTATTTTCGCTATTTCTCATCCCTTCCATCGTGACAGCGCAGCCTCTGCCGGGTAGCAACATCAAGCTAATTACGCCGAAACAGTGCCTTATCACCCCCGTAGAGCTGTGTTATCAAGTTATTGCCGCAAATATTGGTCTATCAACTTCCGATTTTAAAGCCGGTATCGAACGTATTAATAGATTATTTAAACACCCATCAGAGAGCCAGCTACCCGCTCTTCATACCCTAGATGAAATGCAAGATTACATGGGCTATGTTAGCAATCAGTCACTACCTCCTGAAGAGGTTAAAACCGCGCTATTGAAACGAATGAACGTACATTTTGCCCAAATGGCCAATGAAGCCGAGGTAGATGTGGGATATATTCATCACTATCTAAACTACCGTCATTTACCTGATTTACTCAAATCCACTGCACAGCAATAAGTGCAGCTTTACCGACAACGCTTTTCCCCGCAGGCTTATGCCCTTCACTAACAGATAAGCACACGCCACAGCCTATAAGCGGGGATTGGCCTCCACCTACCGTACTTAAACCAGCCTGCTCGCTAGCGAGAAAGAGGCCAGTTTTTACACTTTTGTCATAAAATTACAAAATAAGTCGTACAGATCGACTTTTTCACCATCCCTATGGCTAATCAGGCCGCTTATTAGAACCAGATCACACCTTTTAGCAACTTGGGTTGGTACTTTAGTTACCAGAAAAGATAACAACTTTTAATTTTGAGCATAAAGGTGATTTTATGGCTGCTAAATTTTTTATCCCATCTGTTAACGTACTTGGTCAAAATGCCGTCGATGATGCGATTGGTGATATTAAAACCCTTGGCTTTAAACGTGCGCTTATTGTCACAGACCAACCATTAGTTGATATTGGACTGGTTGCCCAAGTTACTGAAAAGCTAGGCCAGGCAGATATCAGCTCTGTTATCTTCGCTGGTGTTCAACCCAACCCAACCGTCGGCAATGTCGAAGCGGGCCTAGCATTGCTAACCGCAAATGATTGTGATTTTGTCATCTCATTAGGTGGTGGCTCACCCCATGACTGTGCCAAAGGTATCGCTTTGGTCGCAACCAATGGCGGTAGCATCAAAGACTATGAAGGACTTGATGTTTCAAGCAAACCCCAGCTGCCATTAGTGGCAATCAACACCACTGCAGGTACTGCAAGTGAAATGACCCGCTTCTGCATCATTACCGATGAAGAGCGTCATATCAAAATGGCGATTGTTGATAAACACACCACGCCTATTTTATCGGTAAATGACCCAGAGTTAATGCTAGCTAAACCTGCTGGACTTACTGCTGCTACCGGTATGGATGCATTAACCCACGCCATTGAAGCTTATGTTTCTATTGCGGCAAACCCTATCACTGACGCATGCGCCATCAAAGCGATTGAGCTTATCAAGGGCAACTTGGTGGAAGCGGTAGAGAATGGTCAAAACATTGATGCACGTGACCAAATGGCCTATGCACAATTCTTAGCAGGCATGGCCTTTAATAATGCCAGCTTAGGTTATGTTCATGCAATGGCTCACCAGCTTGGTGGTTTTTACGACTTACCGCATGGGGTATGTAATGCGTTATTGTTGCCACATGTTCAAGAATATAACGCGCAAGTGGCTGCACCTCGCCTGAAAGATGTCGCCAAAGCAATGGGCGTCGATGTTACAGGTATGTCTGACGAGCAAGGCGCAACAGCAGCTATTGATGCAATTAAAGCACTTTCAGTTGCGGTGCATATTCCTGAAAACCTCACCAAACTTGGGGTGAAAGCTGAGGATATTCCAACGCTTGCAGACAACGCATTAAAAGATGCCTGTGGCTTAACCAATCCTAAGCAAGCAACCCATGAAGAGATCTGTCAAATCTTCACTAACGCACTATAAGCGTAAGAAATTGCGGTCAGTCTACGGCCGTCCCCTCTCGCGCTTTTCCCTGCAAACTTAAAGCGCAAAAGGCCTAACTCATCGTTAGGCCTTTTTATAAAGCATACTAAGTAAAACACCCTCAACAAACAGAAAACGCTTGTAGCCGCCCGCTTCTGACAGTGCTTATTACTCCTTTTAACTGCGCTTTAGGCTTATGTTTTAGGCTTATCTAGTAGCGCAGCTACATATCAAAGCCTCTACCTAAAAACCCCATAAACCGCTGCAAAACCAGCTCAAAAGGTCCCCCCTACTAAATAACTGTCTGTAAAATCTACCGCAAATCAGCGAGTAAAATATTCACCCGGTCACAGCGCAAATTTTCTAGCAAAACCGCTAGCACAAAGAGATACAAGTGTTATAGACTGTTAACAGTTCGCTTTTTCCCTGCAAAGAATCAGCAAGCTAAAGGCCCAAGAAAGTTGATTTCTTGGGCCTTAATTTTATGGGTAGACAAACAGCTAAATGTTAACTTCATGTCACCTTAAGCTAGCTGGTTTACACTGAGTAAAATGAATAAGTAAGGATCCAACCTCGCTATGCAATGGGCACAACTTGGACAGCACTTTTGGTCATTTGGAATCGCATTTGGACTGATTACCGCATCGGTAATAAGTAGTCTAGTGACATTATGGGAATGGCTACAAAACCCCGGAGGCGTATTTTATGCGGGGGGAACCACACAATGGGATAACGTGCTTGCTACTTTTACTAGCTGGTTTATGCCGACGTTTTTCTATGCAGGACTCGCAGCCGCCATTGGACATTTAAGTATCTCATTGCTGACCCAGTGGCTCAGCAAAAAAAAGTAACCGCGCTTAAGGCTTAACTACTCATAGGTACTTAAGCAACTAGTCACTTAAACACTTAGCCATCTAGCAGCACCTTCACTTCTGATGAAGGTGCATCTACAACTTATACCAGTCGGCAAGAGCATTTTATGACCTTATCTCAAAAGCGCTAAACTCTCGCTGAGCGGTCACATCTTTATGCCGATTGGTATTAGCTTAAACGGATGCCGGATTTTGGCGTTGCAAAAATTGTAGTAGCTCAGCCAACTTTTCAACACTGTCACGCAGTGGCGCAGGCATAGTGTCAAACTCCACACCTAAAAGCAGATTTTTTACTTCTAGCCCTAACTCAGTGTCGCCCTCAATAGTGAGCTTTCGCTGGAAAAATAGCGTATCAGGGTCTTCTTTGCCAGCGGCTATCAACAGCAGATCTTTAGAATTACCACTAAAAACCACCTCAGCGTTACCATTAGGTACAATAACGATTTGCTTATCAAAGCTCACTTCAAAACGAAGATCCATGTCACTCACTTCGATACCCACCCAGCGCTGATTAAGAAAATCCAGTTCCTCATCTGCGATTTGCTGCTTTAGAACCAAACTCAATAGTCGCTGTAGCACTTGGCTTTTCACTGCAAATGGAACTAAATGCAATGGCTTAGCAATCACCTGTGGTCCATGATTAATAAGCTGTTTAGCCGCATTGGCAAAAAAACGCGATTGCATCAAAGGTCTCTCCATACACATCAACATGATAAGGTCACCAAAATGAATGAAACATTTGGCGATTAATACAGCAACTTAGCTGCTGCTACGAAAAAGAAACCAAGTTTAACCAGATTTTATGATCACAAACCTGTTTTACATCAACAATTCAAACTGGAATCGGTTTTACACTCCAATCTTTTTGTGGGAGAACACAATATGGAGCTGTTATGTCCAGCAGGGAATCTGGCTTCACTAAAAACCGCTTTAAATGCGGGGGCTGATGCTGTTTATTTAGGTTTAAAAGATGACACCAATGCCCGCTCTTTTGCAGGATTAAACTTTACCCCAAAAAAGCTACAGCAAGCAGCGCAATACACCCAAGCATTAGGTAAAAAAATATTCCTAACGATCAATACCTTTCCTAAACCGGGCGAAGAACAGCGCTGGTATGACGCCATTGACCTAGCGGCGAATACCGGCGTAAATGCACTGATCATGGCCGATTTGTCCCTGCTTGATTATGCCCATAGCCGCTATCCTAAACTGCCTTTACATCTATCGGTTCAGGCTAGCGCCACCAACCTGGGCGCACTCAGCCTGTACAAAAAAGAGTTCAACATTGAGCGTGCAGTACTGCCAAGAGTGCTTTCGATGAAACAGGTCCGCGACCTGTCTAAGGTTAGCCCTGTTGATTTAGAAGTCTTTGCCTTTGGTAGCTTATGCATCATGGCCGAAGGCCGTTGCCATCTATCCTCTTATGTAACGGGACAATCTCCTAATACCGGTGGCTCTTGCTCACCGGCTCAACATGTCCGCTGGCAGGAGGTTAACGGCAGTCGTCAAACCCGGCTCAATAACGTGCTCATCGACGAGTCCAGTATTGATGAGCAAATGGGTTATCCCGTGGTGTGTAAAGGCCGTTACACCACCGAGGAAAACAGTCACCCTAGTCATTTATTAGAGTCACCAACCAGTCTTAATACTTTAAGTCTATTGCCTGAACTCGCCAAAGCTAACGTGGTTTCACTGAAAATTGAAGGCCGCCAACGCAGTCCAGCCTACGTTGAGCAAGTGACTAAAGTCTGGCGCCAAGCCATTGATACTTATTTAAATGATCCACAAGCTTATCAAACCAAACAACAATGGGATCTGGCATTAGCCAAAGTCTCTGAAGGTCAAACAACGACATTAGGCGCCTACGAGCGAGCATGGCAGTAAATATGCAAAACACCTTAAAAATCTCTCTGGGCCCCTTGCTTTATTGCTGGTCGAAAGAGAAGGTCACCGAGTTTTACCAACACGTTGCCGAAAGCAACATCCCGCTTGTGTACTTAGGTGAAGCGGTTTGCAGTCGTCGCCGTGAAATGAAGTTTGCAGATTACTTTGCTATTGCACAACAGCTAAGGGACAGTGGCAAGCAGGTCGTACTGTCTACATTGGCTTTAATTGAAGCACCGTCCGAGTTTACTGAACTAAGTAAGCATATTGATAATGGTGAATTTGCTATTGAGGCTAACGATATGGGAGCGGTATCAGTGGCTAAATCACTGGGGTTGCCGTTTATTTGTGGTCCAACTATCAATAACTATAATCTTGCCACGTTAAACAAGCTGGCAACTTGGGGAATGCAGCGGTTTGTCATGCCCGTTGAACTATCAAAACATTGGCTAGCACATATTTTGGCAAATCGACAACAACAGCACTTTGAAGCCGAAGTTTTTGGTCATGGCTATCTGCCACTGGCTCATTCCGCTCGCTGCTTCACCGCACGACAACTTGGTCGGCAAAAGGATGGCTGTCAAATAGCCTGCATAAAACATAGTAAAGGCTTACTTGCACAAACCCAAGAAAACCAACCACTATTGCGTATTAACGGTATTCAGACTCAATCTGCACAAGCGATTGATTTAACGGATCAGTTGCAATCAATGCAAACAATGGGGGTTGATTACTTTCGGGTATCACCATCATCATTGCGCTGTATTGAGCTAGCACAACGGCTCATCAACGCTGAAACGGTTATTGAACGAAGCGATAATCAAACACATTGCGATGGATACTGGCATGGAAAGCCTGGGTTTACCCTAGGCGCGGCGGTTTAGCTCACTCCACCTGTGATTCTCGCTGGCTCCAAACCAGCGAGAATACCCAGATCATAAATAAGCCTAAACTCACCCATTCGATTAATGCTGGCCACCAAAGCTCAGGCCTTGGTTGCGCCATCACCATTTCCTGATAAAACGGCTTACCATTAACTGCGATACCGATATCTAAATGCGCTAATAACAGCGATAAAGTGAAGCTAAGCCAAGTAATAAACGCCCAAAATACACTGCCTAAAGCGGCAAATCGGCGTTTAGCAAACGCAATATAAAACAGATACATCAAGCTACTACTAAAGCCAAAGTAGTAAAAGCAATGCATGGCCTTATTGTGTAAATGGTACACGTTGATAGGAAACAGTCCAACCACAGCAAGCGACAAGAAGCTAGCACCTAAAAGCACAAAGCAAGGTAATAACCAGGGGCTGTCACTGATTTGCATAGCGAACAAACAAAAAAGCACCAGACTTAAACTGCCAAAAAACAACCCACCATTTAACAGCACCGCACCTTGGGAGTGGCCGTAATGCCCAAGTTCGCTAACGGAAAAATTCAAAAAGCTAAATTTGTGGCCATCAACATCAGAAAAGCTCAATGTAGCGGCAACCACACCTAGCACTAAACCCAGCAAACCAAGCATGCCAAACCGAAATGCGAGCTTAGAAAGTTTTTGTTGCCTTGAGATCATAGTTATTACATTCACTACACATAAAATGCCACAAACCCCTATGGAAACAGATTTTATTACTAAGGTCTAGCCTGAAATATTTACAATGTGGTCAATCACTAACAAATCGATTGTTGGCTACGTTCAATTTTTAACCACTATTTTTCTCTTACCCTTTTTTGCCATTGTTCTGAAATCAGTACAAAGCAGCATTCGCTAATAAAGCGAAATATAACAGCACAGCATATTGGAAAATAGCGGATATCCATGGCAAAAACACAGGAAAAACTAATCCACATCACAATTGTGGTTTTTATGTGATATGGCTAACAAAACAAATGGTTAAGTGATAAAATCCACAACATAAAAAATATAAGTGTTCAATTTAAAATTAACCTCTGAGTAGTAATTTATGACCCGACAGCAAGTAAGCCAAGCGATGCGGGAAGTTAAGCTCGCCGCTGATGATGAACTGATCTCGAGTACCGACTTATCTGGAAAAATCACCTATATCAACCAAACATTCATCGATATCTCTGGGTATTCTGAACAAGAACTGATTGGTCAAAATCACAACATTATTCGCCACCCCGACATGCCCAAAGCGGCATTTGCTGATCTGTGGCAAAAATTACAAGCAGGACAGTCTTGGCGAGGCGTAGTCAAAAATCGTTGCAAAGATGGCCGCTTTTATTGGGTTGATGCTTTTGTGTCACCACTATATGAAAATGGTAAAGTCATCGGCTACCAATCTGTGCGTGTTAAACCTAAACAGGCCTACATTACAGCTGCAGAGAAAATCTACAAACGCTTAAACCTAGGTAAATCGGTAAATGACCCGCTTAGCCTAAACAACAAGCGCATCATCTCCGCC
Organism: Shewanella waksmanii; assembly: GCF_043643685.1. Taxonomy (GTDB): domain Bacteria; phylum Pseudomonadota; class Gammaproteobacteria; order Enterobacterales; family Shewanellaceae; genus Shewanella; species Shewanella waksmanii_A. The sequence continues at coordinate 339,519 of NZ_JBHZSN010000001.1, read as the reverse complement.
ATAAGTGCTACCACTGGCTTAGCGATAGCCGGGTACTTGTTTGGGTGGCAAGTGATCGTCGCAGGCTGCATATTGATGGCTATTAATCTCGCCATATTCTATGACGAAGCATTTCGCGTCCCTGCCAAACTGATGGCATTAAAAGATAACTATGATTCGGTCAGCCGTTTTATCTATTGTGGCCGTGATACCTCATCACTACTTGATTTTCAGATGCTAATGAAAGAAGCCAAGCTTCAAGGCGTGCTGGGACGCAACCAAGATAGCGCCAATACCATCAATGATATTGCCAGCCAATTAATCGTGGCTGCTAACCAAACCCATGCGGGCATCGACAAAGAAAACCAGCAAATAGAGCAAATAGCCAGTGCAATGGAAGAGATGGGCGCCACTATCGGCGAGGTTGCGACCAACACCCAATCCACTTCCGATCATATTGAACAAACCTACCAGCTTTGCGCTGACAGTCGCGATAAGATGCAAACTAATGCCAACAGTATTGCCACCCTCACCCATTCGGTCACAGTGGCGGCAGAAAACGCTCAACAACTCAATAAAGAAGCCGAACAAGTCGCCAATGCCATGAGCGAAATCGATGCCATCGCAGAGCAAACTAACTTGTTAGCCCTAAATGCCGCCATCGAAGCAGCACGAGCCGGTGAGCAAGGTCGAGGCTTTGCCGTTGTGGCAGATGAAGTTCGAGCCCTATCTTCTCGCACTCAAGTATCAACCAACAGCATTTCCACCAGCGTGGATAAGATGTTTAATATGCTCAGCGATTGGGCAAAGCAGATGGAACAAAGCAAAGAGCAAGCTCAAGATTGTGCTAATGAAACCCAAGAATCCGCCAATCATTTGGAAAACATCTACCAATCGGTTAGTCATATTCAGTCACTCGCACAGCAAAATGCGGTCGCTGCCGACCAACAAAAACAGGTTGTCAGCGAAATTAATCACGGCATTTATGAAATAAACCATGCTGCAAACTCTAACTTGTCGGCATTGACCGAGGTTGAAAACTCCATTCTCGAACTAAAATACAATGCAGATAAAGCCAAAGGATTAAGGCAAACCTTTGGTTAATCATCAATTATTGTTTGCCGCTGTCTAGATGGCGGCAAACAATAACATCTACAAACATAACTACCACATTGTTTTAAAAGGATTTTAACCAAAAATTACATGGTGCATTCTGCTATTTTTCCGCTACAATATATTTAGTCAAAATCAGCTAATAACTATTCTTCATCAGTGATTATTCTCACCTATTGCTGGAATCGTTTTACATGGCTAGATGAAGGGAGTAACCTTCGTCGCTACGCTTGAATGGATATTCAGCATCAAAAAAACTTTAGCAATGAGTTGTAACGTAAACGACTCGAATCAACTAAGTAGATATTTAGGGTAAAAAAGTGGCAGAAAAACAAACCCATAACATGAGAACGATATTGACCTTTATCGTTCCTTCACTTATCGGCTTATTGCTGTTCATGACACCGATAAGCTATAACGACGCGATCACTATCCCCATCGCGATCATCTCTAAAGGCTTACAAGCCTATATCGGTGATGCCATTATCGGTATTGTCACCGCAATCGTCGTTGCCACTGCGCTTGCTACGTTGGCAACTAAAGCCTTTAAACCTGCAATAGTTAGCAATAGTCGCTTTTTCACTTCTCTGCTGGATGTGTCACCAGCTTGGACTGTGGTGCGACTGCTTGGTGCGGTGTTTATCGTATTAACCTTTATGGGAGTAGGTCCTGAAGCCATCCGCTCAGGTGATACTGGTGCATTAGTATTAAATGATCTACTACCGGTATTATTTTGTGTGTTTATCTTTGCCGGCATGCTGTTACCGCTACTATTGAATTTTGGCCTATTAGAGCTCTTTGGTACGCTGCTGACCAAAATTATGCGTCCCGTTTTCAACTTGCCAGGTCGCAGTGCTATTGATTGTATGGCATCTTGGTTGGGCGACGGTAGCGTCGGTATTTTGATGACCAGCAAGCAATATGAAGCTCGGTTTTATACCCAACGTGAAGCGGCTGTCATCGGTACCACCTTCTCTGCAGTTTCAATCACGTTCTCGTTAGTGGTGATCTCGCAGGTAAAACTGGAACATCTATTCGTACCATTTTACCTAACGGTTTGTTTAGCCGGTATTGTAGCAGCGATTATTGTGCCTAAACTGCCGCCGCTCAGCTGGAAAAAAGATCACTATATCGACAACACGCCACGTCATCCTGATGATGAAGTGATTCCCCATGGGCACGGCGTGATGTCTTGGGGTCTAGATCAGGCGTTAAATAAAGCCTCAAAAGCCGGCGGTGTTGGCCATACACTTAAAGATGGCGTTAAGAACGTCATCGACATGATTTTTGGTGTAATTCCTGTGGTTATGGCCATTGGTACTGTGGCGCTGATTATCGCTGAATACACGCCAATATTTGATTACTTAGGTATGCCATTTATTCCGCTACTAGAATTGTTGCAGATTCCTGAAGCTACCGCGGCATCAAAGACCATCGTTGTCGGATTTGCGGATATGTTTATTCCGTCAATTCTAGCTGCATCGATTGAATCTGACATGACCCGATTTGTGATTGCGGCTATGTCTGTTACGCAGCTTATCTATATGAGTGAAGTCGGCGCACTATTAATTGGTAGTAAAATCCCAGTCAATATCGCTGAACTGTTCGTGGTATTCATTCTACGTACATTGGTGACTCTGCCTGTTATCGCTGGTGTAGCGCATATCATTTTTTAACGCTAACGGTCACAATTAAAACCAAGGGAGCCACTAACTAGGCTCCCTTTTTATTACTTATCTCGCACTTTCATTAATCCCTTCTACACTTATAGCTTAACACCCTAACTTTATTAAAAATTAATCGGCGAAGTGTCATGAGACAACTGTTGCTAGTCATCCTCTATTGCTTCAGCTATTACAGTTGCGCAGCCCATTTTTCACCAAGGTTTGATAGCTTCGGTGTTGATGAAGGCTTATCGATGAATACAGTTAATGACGTAATTAGTGACAATCAAGGTTACTTATGGGTTGCAACCCAAGCTGGACTAAATCGATTTGATGGCAAACAGTTTCGAGTATACCTACCCAATCCACAATCCCAAGGCCCATCTAAAAAACACATCAGCCAGCTGTACCTCAGTGACAGTAATCGATTATGGCTCATTACCCGAAGTGACGGACTTAACTTATATCACCCAGAATCTGATTCCTTTGAGTACTTTAACTTCGCCAATAGTGGCATACCCAACAATCACATTACTGACGTTGCAGAGGACAGCACTGGCCACTTATGGATAGCGACTGCCGATCAAGGCCTAGTTTACTTTGACCCGAGCAACAACAAGGTACGGGCACAATATCGCGCCGATGGCTCTGAGCAGGCCATTGCCAGTGACCAAATTATTGCGCTATTTCAAGATCAGTTTAAACGCTTATGGGTACTGTTCGAGCATCAACTGATGGTACTCGATAGCACTAGAAACCTATTTGTTAGTGCAAAAATTACCGCAGGAAACAGCAAGTTTACTAGCATAGAGCAAGCACCCAATAACAACTTTTGGCTAGGTACTGAAACGGGCGAGTTGTGGTTATTTAACCCAAAAAAACGCATGACTTCTGCCATATCACTACATGACCGTCAGCTCAATACCGCTATCAGTAGCCTGCAATATGATGGGGTAAACACTTTATGGATTGGCTACAAAAATCAGGGGGTCACCCTTTACGACACTAAGCTGCAAACTGCGCAGCCACTGAAACACAATGGCTCACATTCTTTTTCTTTATCCAGTCCACTGGTCAATACGCTATGGCTAGATGATGAGCGGCAAATGTGGATAGGCACCCAAGGTGGTGGGCTGAATAAGGTCAATCTGAACAGTCAACTATTTGGCCATATTCACCCTTATAGCTTCAGTAAAAACAATTTAAGAAACAAAGATGTTAGGGCAATATTTCCCCATAAAGACAACCTGTATGTTGGCACAGCCAAAGGTGTTTACGTGGCAAAATTAACGGACAATCAACCAACCAGCGGCTTTAAAAAGTTTGCCCCAAACAATAGCCGCCTAAGTAATAGCTTTATTAGCTTTATCCAACAAGCACCCAATGGCCAGCTTTGGTTTGGTACCCGTGGCAATGGCTTGTATCTTTATGATGAACAAGGCCAGTATCAACACTTATTCCAAGGCGACAACCCCAACAGCCCAAATTATCTACCTAGCAATCAGCTGTACTCGGTATTTTTTGACAATGCAGCTCAAGGATGGATAACCACTAAGGATGACGGCCTCATTAAAATCGACTCAAAGGGCTCGTTAACGCACTTTCATTATGATGAAAATGAGATCAATCACTTACCGACCAATGCACTGACCGATGTCATTCAAGATCCCAGAGGACATTATTGGTTTACCTCTTATCAAGATGGGTTAGTCGAGTTAGATCTCAATGGTCAATTCCACCATTACGTTGATGCTGCACTTCCTTCTAATCACCTGTTTAATATTGTGCTCGGTGACAATAATCTACTGTGGATTGCCAGCAGCGATGGCTTAGTAAAGTTCGATACTGTGACTAAACAGCATCAATTCTACAGCAAACAATCGGGCTTGATAGGTGATACTGTTTACTTGCTAACCAAAGATGTCAGTGGCCAATTATGGCTTGGCACTGCTAACGGCTTAAGCCGTTTCAACCCCAGCAACGAACAGGTTACCAGTTTTACCCGTAACGATGGCATTCAAGACAATGAGTTTAATTTTGGCGCTAGCTACCTAGCAGATTCTGGCAGGCTCTATCTCGGCGGTATTAATGGTTTTAACCATTTCCAACCAGCGGATATTCGCCCAGCATCAGCCCCCAAGCGCCCCATTATTGATGCTTTATACATCTTAGATAAACAAGTTGCGCTTCCCACCACCACAACCAGCAACTTGCAAAAAGGCAGCCGCGCCGCCACCCTAAAACTACACTACAATGACCAAGTGTTTTCTTTGCACTTTCATAGCCCTAGCCTACATGCAGCTGATGAGCTTAGCTATGAGTATCGCATGATTGGCGTGAGTGACACTTGGCTCCCCTCGCCAGAAGGACGCTTTATCTATTTTACTGGGCTAAAGCCTGGTGCTTACCTATTTCAAGTAAGAGCTAGAGATCTAAATGGCAACTTGAGTCCCAATAAACAACTGAAAATTATCATTCCACCAGCACCTTGGCGCTCCTCCTGGGCTTATGCGAGCTACATCGTCATTATTTTAATGCTCATCACTTGGTTGTTTTACTTTAAACACCGCCAGTTTAAGCAACAATCTCAGGTGCTCAGCCGCATTGAAAATAGCGAGCAACGTTTACTGTTGGCATTGTGGGGCAGCGGTGATGAGTTTTGGGACTGGGACCTGGTGGCTAAACGCACAGTCCGAACCAACTCGTTTCTAGACTACCCCAAAGATACTGTTAGTCTAGAGCAGGTATTAGCTCAATGTGTTCATCAAGATGATATTGCTGAAATACGCCAGCAACTCGAAGCATGTTTACAAAACCGCGCTGACAAATTCTCTGTCGCGTATCGCGGCCGCGGTGAAAATGATCAATGGGTTTGGGTACTCAACCGAGGCCAGGTTGTCAATCGCGACAGCCATAATAAACCCACTCGAATTGCTGGCACCATAAAGAACATTCAACAACTCAAACAAAGCGAGTTCGCCTTAAAGCAGTTAAATACAGAGCTCGAAGACCGCGTTAAAGCTCGTACTCAAGCACTCGAGGCCAGTAATCAGGAGCTGACAGATACCTTAGCAAGTTTAGAGCATGCGCAAACAGAATTGCTTGATAAAGAGAAAATGGCCGCACTGGGTGGCTTGGTCGCCTCTATCACCCATGAGATCAATACTCCCATAGGTATCAGTGTCACAGCTGCATCGCACCTACAAGAAAGCGTCAAACAATTTAATCAGGCTTATGCCAATGAAGATGTCTCCCATGATGACTTCGAGCAATATCAAAAAGAGGTTGCCGAATGCTCACAACTGATGCTAACCAACCTTGAGCGCGCCTCTAAGCTGATTAAGAGTTTTAAACAAGTGTCTGTTGACCAATCCCACGAAGACGTTCGCCAATTCGATCTACACAACTATTTAGATGAAATTTTTGTTTCTCTCAATCCTTTACTTTCTCGCACCCCACATCAATATCAATACAGCTGTCCTAAAAACCTGCAGGTAACCAGTAACCCCGGTGCGTTTTATCAAATTATCAGTAACTTGTTTAATAACTCTGTGATCCACGCATACCCTGATGGCAGAAGCGGCCAGCTAAGCCTAACCATCACTCGCGGTGACGATGCACTGATCATGACTTATCAGGATGATGGTTGTGGTATGAGTGAAGAAGTTAAAAACAATATTTTTTCCCCCTTCTATACCACTAAGCGCGGAAAAGGCGGCAGTGGTTTAGGCATGAATATTGTTTACAACTTGGTGAGCCAGGTTCTAGGGGGCAATATCGAACTACAATCGAGCCCCAATAATGGCAGCCTATTTACCATAAAATTACCACTTAGCTTACTAGATGAGGGTTAAGCTTTTATCAGAGTTAAGTGCCTCGTCCTCGTTCATTTACTTGCAATAAATTAGTCATCAACTGGTCAAACGGCCACCGTACTCTGCCCTTAAGCTCGCTAAAGCTGTGTATCAGTATTTAGCTCGCTCCCTAATTGAATGGAACAGACTACGAGTGACCATTATGGAAAAGACCATTTTTAGTGTTGATGATGTTGTTGCCAATAACCTACCTAAGATCAATCAGTCACCTTGGCTGGCAACGCCAACAAAAGCGCTTTTACGCTATTTTCTTATGGAAAAGCAGTGCCAGCAAATCACCCAAGAGTTTGATTACCTTAGTGGTATCGATTTTATTGAGCAGGTACTTGCGAAATTCAACTTTAACTACAGTGTTCCTAATAGCGAAGTCGAGAATATTCCCAGCGAAGGCCGTGTCATCATTTACGCCAATCATCCTATTGGCTCCCTTGATGCACTCGCGATGATAAAACTGATTAGCGAAATCCGCCCAGATATTAAAGTCGTCGCCAATGAGCTATTAATGGCTTTAGCCCCACTACACAATATTTTACTGCCAGTAAGAAACATGACTGGCGGCACGCCTAAACAGCATTTAAATAACATCCATCAACACTTAAAAAGTGAAGGTGCGGTGTTAATCTTTCCATCTGGAGAGGTGTCTCGTTTGCGTCCAAATGGTGTACGTGACTTACATTGGCATAGTGGTTTCGTAAAAATAGCCAAGGCTTGCCATGCACCGCTATTACCTATGTTTGCCGATGCAAAAAACTCAGCCGCATTTTATGGGGCTTCGATGATTTACAAACCCTTAGCCAGCTTGATGTTAGTCAAAGAGATGTTCAAACAAGCTGAAAAAACCATGCCGATTAGAATCGGGCAGCTTATTCCGAAAGAAGTGGTAATGGGGCACGATTTCCCACTTAAAACCCAAGTGAAGCTGCTCAAGAACCACCTCTACCGTATTGGTAAAAATCGCAGCCCTCTATTTACTACCCAAAATGCCATTGCTCACCCAGAATCTCGCAGCGATCTCAATGAGGCATTAATGCAATGTGAACTGCTTGGGCAAACCCACGACGATAAACAGATCTTCTTATACCAACACAGCGATAGCTCGCCGATCATGCGTGAGATAGGCCGCTTGCGAGAAATTGCATTTCGCGCTGTGGGTGAAGGCAGTGGCAAACGCCGCGATACCGATAAGTATGATGCTCACTACTTGCACTTGGTACTTTGGGATCCTCAAGCATTAGAAATTGTTGGCGCGTACCGTTTTGGACATGCAGCCAAATTACATGCTGCTACTAATGAAACTGGGCTATACAGCCAATCGTTATTTCAATATAGCCAAGCATTTACGCCATATTTTGAAAAAGGGTTAGAACTTGGACGTAGCTTCGTACAACCTAAATATTGGGGCAAACGCAGCTTAGATTATCTTTGGTTCGGTATCGGTGCCTATCTTGCAAAACATCCTGAGTGTCGCTATTTATTTGGCCCAGTTTCAATCAGCGACAATCTACCTGAACATGCCAAAGAGAGCCTAGTGCATTTTTATCGCACTCACTTTGCGCCGACACAAGCCATGGCAGAAGCGAACAGCCAATACACCATAGAGCCCACACGCCAGCAAAGCTTAGCCTCCCAGTACCCTGGGCTGGATTATCAAACAGAATTTAAACAGCTCAAACAGGCACTATCTAGCATGAACAGTGCTGTACCAGCTTTGTACAAACAATATGGCGAGCTTTGCCAAACTGGCGGGGTGGAGTTTTTAGACTTTGGTGTCGATGCAGAATTCGGTGATTGCATCGACGGCCTGGTCTTGGTTGATACCCACAAGCTCAAGCCGAAAAAACGCAGCCGTTACATAGATTGCCATTTAGCAGAGCTCAATCAAGTCTCTTAGGCGTGATTGTTCACCCAAGCACTGGGGCAAGATGTTGAACATTGATACCAGGCAGCGACTTATTGTGTGGTTATTGCACACAATAAGTCGCTAACATAGTAAAATGACGACAAGAGCTGCCAGAGCGGTTGATTAAAAACCACTTTGCACAGATTAGTCACTTTGCACAGATTAGTTAAAACTACTTTGCTTAAATTTACTTGCGAGCTTGAGTTGCTTGCGAGCCTGTTTAAATGATTTGTGTAGCTGACTTGTGGCGCTGACTTTTTACTAAATAGACAATATCCTATCAAACAAGCAACACCCTACCAAACAAGCAACACCTTACCGAACAGGTATCATCTTACCAAATAGGCATCATCGCTAGCGCCTCGATTATTCCGGTTTAATTATTACAAAATCAATAAAATGAATTGAGCTGCTAAAACTGCTGTAACAGCTTACGGTAGATATCATACAATCGCACCACTTGGGCTAAACTCACACGCTCATTAACTTGATGAATGGTCTTATTAGGCAGTCCAAGCTCAATGACTTGAGTTTGCGCCGAGCTCAAAAAACGGCCATCAGATGTACCACCAGATGTTGATAAGCGCGGAAAGCGTTGGGTCACATCAACAATCGCCTGCTCCACTTTGGTGATTAAACTGGCACTTTTATCCTCGATATCGGCAATGTGGTAAGGCTGACAATCACGTTGCCAACTAAGCTGATAACTTGCGCCGCTATTTGCCAGCACTTGCTCAACGGCCAATCGAATACGCGTATTAATCATATCAACATCATAGCGGTGACTGTAACGCAAATTGAACCATATCTCACAGCGAGCCGGCACAAGGTTATCGCTAAACTCACCGGAGTTCACATAGGTCACCTGTAAACTCGTTCCTGGGAAGTCTTCACTACCTGTATCCCAAGTTAACTGAGATAGTGCAAAGCTGATTTGTCCACTTAGGTGCACCGCATTAATCGCTTTATCAGGGTAGGCAACATGGCCCTGTTTACCGGTTATCACTAAATGACCAGAAATTGCGCCACGGCGGCCAATTTTAATCACATCGCCAGCTTGGTTATCAGCTGTCGGTTCAGCGATAAGACAATACTGAGGAAGTTGATCGCGCTGCTGTAACTTTTGAACTATCGACTGCGTACCATATTCTGCCTCACCCTCTTCATCACTGGTGAGCAAAAATAGCCAATTCTGTTGGGGGCGACCATGGGTTTGAATATGGTCCTCTAGTGCCGCCAGCATTACTGCAACCCCAGATTTCATATCAACGGCACCTCGGCCGATTAACATGCCATTGTTGATAACAGGGCTAAACGGGTCTGTTTGCCACCGCTCAAGATCGCCAGGCGGGACGACATCGGTATGGCCTGCTAATGCCAATACCGGCTTACTATTGGATAAACTGGCAATGGTATTGGTAACCCCATGGTCATCATATTGTTCAATATGAAAACCCAATTGCTGTAATTTTTGCGCAACCCAAGCTTGGCACCCAGCATCATAGGGAGTAACTGATGCTTTACTGATGAGTGTTTCGGTATAACGAATCGCTTTATGAGTGAGCTGTTTTGGGGACGGAAGTGAGTGTGAATACGCTGGAACGCCAATCATAATTTACGTCCTGAGGTTAGGCCTAATCATCAGCTATTAGACCCAAGAACAATGACATTATTGTGACTTTATCATGGCTATTTGTTGAACGATGTTTTGTCTGTTATAACTAGTATAACAAGGAGATGCGTATGACTATCAAGGTAGAAACGATTATGAGCAGCCGTGTGGTCACCATCGACATGGACGACCGCTTAACGGTAGCAAAAGAGATTTTTGATAATGCCCCCTTTCACCATTTGTTGGTGACCGAGAATAATCAACTTCAAGGAGTATTATCAGAACGCGATTTTTTACGGGCCTTAAGCCCTCATCTTGGACAAATCTGCGAAACCGAACGTGACGCAGAAACCTTACAAAAAAGGGCTCACCAAGTAATGAGCCGTAAACCTGTGACCATCTCACCCGAGAGTAGTATTGAACAAGCAAGTGAAAAGATGCTTGAACATGGCATTGGTTCGCTACCGGTACTTAACAATGGTCAATTGGTTGGCATTATCACCTGGAAAGATCTCCTCAAAGCGTTTATCAATTATGATGAAACGCTTTGAAGAATTTGCCGCCCAAAATGCTTTCGGTATGGCGACGCTTTCGGTCTAGCGACTAGATTGCCCAACCACCCATGTAAAATATAACTAAACCTAAGGTGATAGCCAAAACGCCAGGTTTAAGCTGACGCCACTCACCACTGCAAATACGACCTATCACTAACGTCACAAACCCTAACATAATGCCGGTAACGATATTGCAGCTTAAAATAATAAACACGGCACAGGTTAGCCCCGCCATGGCGTCGACTTTATCATCGAAGTTGAGCTTAGTGACATTACTTAACATCAACAACCCAACATACATCAGTGCAGGTGCTGTGGCATAGGCTGGTACCAAATAACTGAGCGGCGCTAAGAACATCATCAACAAAAACAGCACGCCAACAATCACTGCTGTGAGCCCTGTTTTACCGCCTGCCGCTGTACCTGCCGCTGATTCAATATATACCGCTGCAGGTGAGCCACCCACCGCACCAGCAAATATGCTGCTCACCGAGTCAGAAGTCAGCGCCTTACCACCATCAATAATATTATCTTTTTTATCAAGTAGTTCTGCTTGACCTGCTACTGCACGAATCGTACCGGTCGCATCAAATATCGCCGTCATAACCAATGCCAGTACAATCGGCAGCACGACCGGATTCAGTGCGCCTAAGATATCCATCTGACCAATAAGAGAAGACTCAGAGAACAAGTTTGGCCATGCAAAAAAGCCCTGATATTTAACGTTGGGATCAAATGCCAGACCAAACAATGATAACGCGATAATGACCAACAAAATGCCACCAGGTACACCGCGGCGCTCAAGTCCAATGGTAGCTGCTAGTCCAATAATGGTCGCCAGTACCGGTAAGCTATGAATATCACCTAACTTCACAGGTAGACCAGCATCATTGGCCACAATCAGTGACACACTATTAGTGGCGATAAGTAACAAAAATAGACCAATACCTATGCCTGTACCATGGGCAATGCCTTTAGGCAGGTTAGTTAAAATCCATTGCCTCAACCCAGTCACACTCACCAAGGTAAACACGATACCCATCAGGAAAATGGCACCTAAGGTCACGGGTATTGAAATCCCCTGTCCCAATACCATGCTAAAAGCGGTAAATGCGGTCAATGAAATCGCACAACCTATCGCCATAGGTAAATTTGCCCAAAACCCCATTAGCAAAGAGCCAAAAGCGGCAATTAAACAGGTGGCAATGAAAACAGCGCCAGGATCAAACCCTGCGGTACCAAGCATATTTGGCACCACTATCACTGAATAAACCATGGCTAAAAAAGTGGTTAAACCGGCGATGGTTTCCCGCTTTACATTACTGCCACGAAGGCTAATTGAAAAAAACTGGTCAAGTTTAGATGTTGGCGCACTATCGGCCGAAGTTGATGTCGCTTGGGGCGAGGTCATAGCATTACCTTATTTTTGATCTCTTGTGTCATTTGGTTAAGGGTGTCGCAGATGAGAGCCCCGCATTGCGGGTGAGAGATCCATAAAGCACAAACGGCTCTATGATCTGCTAGTTAATGCCGCAGCATCAACCATTGCTTTGTATCAATACAAAGCAACACAACCTTATGTTGGCGGCGGATTCTACAGGATGATGCGCAAAGGAAAAGGGACATAGGCAGCAAATATGAAACAAACTGTTCAAATACTAAAAGCAAATGCCAACCAAACCTTGATTAATCATTTGTTAACCCCCTGAAAAAAGTCCAATATAAAACCAAATGAGACACATTGATATTGTGCATATATAAAAATGTGGGTGCCAAGGAATGCTAAAACGAACCACCTTCAACACACCAATGAATACCATTGCTATCGGTTTAGGCTTGCTGGCGACGACGCCGGTGCAAGCCGACTTTTGGCAACAACTTAGCGACCCAAATGACGGTCAATTTGATGCCAGCCAATGGATTTTAGATAATGCCCACGGTTTTATGCCTGTGCCATTTATCATTACCGAACCCGCTGTCGGCACAGGTGGCGGTGCAGCGCTGCTGTTTTTTCACGAAACTGCAGAACAAAAACAAGTTAGACAACAAAATCCAAATCAAGTATCCGCTATTCCGCCAAGTGTCACCGGACTGGTTGGCGGTGCCACCAGTAACGGCAGTAAATTTGCGGGTCTGTTTCATTCCGGTAACTGGGCCAAAGACAATATACGATACCTTGGCGGCATAATGGCGGGGTCGATTAACCTAGATTATTATACGCCGATTACCGACATGGCCGCCCAATTCAATATTGAAGGACTGTATTTCCTGCAAGATATCGATTTCAGATTAGCCGATAGCAACTTTTTTGCTGGACTGAGTTATACCTACGTAGCATCAAAAACGGTATTTGATATTGCCGATAACTTACCGGGCATCGATCCCCTCACCCTAGATAGCCAAGATGCCGCGCTTAGCGCCAAACTTTCCTATGACAGTCGTGACAACCAGTTTTCGCCCCGTAACGGCCTTAAAGCCGGCTTTGAAGCAGCTATACACCATCCGAACTTAGGCGGAGATTTTAGCTATCAGCAATATTCCGCCCATGTACACCACTTTCAGCGTCTAAATACCCAATGGGGATTAAGGTTACGGGGAGAGTACGATTACATGACCCAAGGCGCGCCATTTTATGCTCGCCCGTTTATCAATATGCGTGGTATCGCGGCTATGCGCTATCAGGGCGACCAAGTATCACTCGCAGAGCTTCAAATTGATTACGATATCAATAACCGCTGGACACTACTTGGTTTCGGTGGAGTGGGGAAAGCAGTACAAGACAATCAAAGCTTTACCGACGCTGACTGGCAAGCAACCCAAGGGACTGGGTTTCGTTATTTGATCGCTAGACAGCTTGGTCTTCGTAGCGGTATTGATGTTGCTAAAGGACCCGAAGAATGGACCTTTTACATTCAATTTGGCAGTGCTTGGCGTTAAAAAAGCAGCCACTTGAAATGGCTGCTTGTTATTTAAGTTCTTTCAACCTCTATCGATGCTAAAAGTATTTTAGCCAAGCTTGACGACTTTGATGCTTGTAACGACTAAACCACTTGGTTGGGAAATACAGCAAGACCGCCAGTATCACCGTAACAAGCCAAACCGTATACATGCTGCTAAAGCCATAAAGCTCACCTTGGTTAGGTCCCAAAATATGTAGCGCTAGTTGATACATGATTAACAGTAAATACAGGTGAACAATATAGAAAAACATCGGTGCAGAGCCAAAAATAGTCAGCACTTTACTGAGCTTGGGCGTTAACTGCTCCAGCGCACGCAAACCTAATAGCGTGCCTCCCACGGTCACCAATAGGAAACCTAAAGAGGGTGGGTACTTAGTCAGGTTAAGCATAGACTTTAGCGTCATCAGCCAAGTATCGCCCTGTTGCCAAGGTAATGTCTCACCATAAATATTAAAGCCACGTAACAATGCAAACATCAACAAACAGGCTATACCCAAACCAATTAACCAAGAGTGACGACGCTTATCATCAAAGCTTGCCGCATAAATTGGCGCAACCACATAACCAAGTAAAATCACCCCAATCCAAGGCAGCACCGGGTAGCTAGCTCGAATCCCAACAAAATCGCTGCTAAAGATATTGCCGCGATCATGCAAAATAGCCCAAAGGGTGTAACCGAGTTCATTAGGTTCAAAAGTAATTGGTGTCAACAAGTTATGACCAAACACTATCACTAAACCAATGACCGCAAGCCACACTCGTGGCAAGTTAATCAACAGGGCCAACGCTAACATACTAATCCCAATAGCCCATATGACCTGCAGCCATATCATGTCGTAATTGCCCATCCATTGGAAAGTGATAACGGTACATTCAAGCGCGATAAGAAATAAACCACGCTTAATCAAAAATGATCTCGCACAGCGCTGCGGACCGACTTGTGGATGACTGTACAGCCAGGCTGAAATGCCTGTTAAAAACACAAAAGTGGGGGCACAAAAATGCGCGGCAAAGCGACTAAAAAACAACAGCGTGCCGGTGGAGTCCAGCGTCATAGGGTCGGTAACTTGCTCATGAAAAAAGAATCGCTCTCGAACATGATCCAGCAGCATTATCAACATGACAATGCCGCGCATAGCATCAATACTGTCGATGCGCTTTTTCAGCACCGATGAATTTACAGTTTGCATCTACTACCTTCAAAAAACATCAATAAATACGGTGACAAGCTGGGCAACAATACACGCAGTGAGGTGAAATAAGGTCGAGTGACTTGTTGCTGACTCACTTGTCACGATGGCGTACATTAAACGTCAGATGCTGGCGGCGCTCGACAGTGAACCTTTTGTTTGTCAGTACCGTTATGGGAAGCTCGTAGTGGCGCTACACACCTTTGAGGTTGCAACCCCGTCGCCACGTTAGATGGACTAGTTACAGGTAGTGCAAACTGCTGTAGCTGTTTGAAAGTACAGAAGGTACAGGTTTCGGCTTGATGTTGTGGCTCATCAACAACATGGGCAAGGCTATGTTGCGCAGACAAGAACCCTAGCACCAGCATCACAATAATGAGGCCGATGGAGGTAGCACGTCTATTTATCGCAAAATTTGCCAAGCTTAAAACCAAAATCAAAAAAGGGTTGCAAATTATAATGCAACCCTTTGGCGAAAGTCACCTTAGCGGTCAAATTTAGCAACCAATGACTTAGCTAATCACTTTAACAAGCACGGAAATATTGGAGCGCCATTACTGTTGACGCTCACCGATATTATGCTGCCTCTTGTTTCGGTTGACCTTTTACCCGCTCACGCAGTTTTTGCATGATCACGTAAAATACTGGCACCAATAATGTCCCGACAATTGTCGCAGCCATCATACCACCAAATACCGAATACCCTAATGCACGGCGACTTCCAGAGCCTGCACCAGTAGCAACAACTAATGGTAATACGCCAAGTAGGAACGAGAAGGCCGTCATTAACACCGCGCGAAAACGCAATCTTGCCGCGGTTTCACCCGCATCCAAAATGCTCTTACCTTCCTCACGTAACTGCTTAGCAAACTCGACAATGAGAATCGCATTTTTACAAGCAAGGCCAATCAGCAACACTAAACCGATTTGCGCGTAAAGGTTAAGATCGGCCCCCACCAATAAGATATTGAGGAACGCCCCCAATATCGCAATGGGCACCGCAAGCATAACGGCAAATGGAATGGTCCAGCTTTCATATTGCGCGACTAAAAACAGGTAAGTAAATACTAACGCTAACGCAAAAATCAGTGGCGCTAGATTACCTGCTTTGATTTCTTGATAGGTCTGCCCTGTCCACTCGAAGGTATAACCAGCAGGAAGACTTTCATTAGCAGCACGCTCCATCGCTGCAATCGAGTCGCCGGAACTGAAACCTGGTGCAGGGAAGCCATTGATCGTGGTTGAACTAAACATGTTGTATGCGTTCATCACGTCCGGCCCAAGAATTGGGGTCACCTTAACCAGGGTACTTAACGGTACCATCTCGCCAGTATTTGAGCGTACATAGAAGCTGGCAATGTCTTTATCCGAATTACGATAATCCCCTTCTGCTTGCAAAATAACCCTAAACACTTTACCGAAACGGTTAAAATCATTGACGTACATTGAGCCAAGCATAGTCTGCATGGTACTAAAGATTTCATTCAATGATATGCCTAACGCCTTGGCTTTATCGCGATCAACATCCACATACATCTGCGGAACATCAGCTCTAAAATTACTAAATGCCATGGCAATTTCTGGCTGCTCGTTGGCCTTCATAATCAAGGCTCGCATCACCGAAGCAAGCTCTTGGGGAGAGCGGCCTTGGGTATCTTGCAGGACAAACTCAAAGCCACCCACACTACCTACACCTGGAATAGGCGGCAATGAGAAAGCCATAGCTTTAACAGAAGGGTTTGCAGCATACTTAGCTTGTAACTTGGCCACAATTGCCGCTTCAAACATATCCGGCGACGAACGCTCTTCCCATGTTGACAGAGTGACAATCATCAAGCCGCCATTTGAAGAAACAGAACCCGTTAAGATACTAAAACCGCTAGCATGAATGACATTCTCAACACCTGGCTCTTGTAAGGTTAACTCAACGAGTTCCCGCATCACCTCTTCAGTACGATTCAGTGAAGCGCCATCAGGCAGTTGAATGTCCACCATGAAGGCCTTTTTATCTTCCATGGGGACAAAACCCGACGGCAATATCTTGGCGATGCCTCCAGTTAGACCAATCAAACACACATAAACAATTCCCACTAACGTCAACTTACGCGTTAACGACTTCACTAGCGTCATGTACTTGCCGGTAAACTTTTCAAATACTCGGTTAAACGCCGCGTGGAACCCTTTAGTGTGCTGCTTTGGTGGTCGTAATACTGATGCACATAACGCTGGCGACAATGTTAATGCATTAATAGAAGAGATAAGTACAGAAATACAAATGGTTACCGAGAACTGTGCGTACATCTGACCAGTAATACCCGGCATCACAGCTGTCGGAGCAAACACAGCCAACAATACTAAGGTGGTGGCAATAATCGGCCCTGTCACCTCTTTCATGGCTTTGGATGTGGCTTCTTTGGGGGATAGACCTTCGTCCTGCATTAAGCGCGTTACGTTCTCGACTACCACAATGGCATCATCAACCACGATACCAATGGCTAAGATAAGTGCGAACAAAGACACCGTATTGATGCTCATGCCAAAGGCGAGTAAAAACGCAAACGTACCGATTAATGATACCGGAATCGCAATCCCAGGAACTAAGGTTGAACGAGCATCTTGCAAAAAGATGTATACAACGAACACCACCAAGGCAATAGATACGAACAGCGTTTGCACCACTTCTTTAATCGAAGTTTCCACAAACTCGGTAGTGTCATATAAGACTTCATATTCTAAATCAGTAGGAAAACGCTCCGCTAAGCGCTCCATTTCCGCTTTAATGCCCTTAGCAACCTCTAATGCATTGGCATCTGGTGACTGATAAATCGAGATAATTGCCGAAGGTTTGTTATTGAGTTTACCTTGCGCATCATAGGTTTGTGAACCTAACTCGACCCGAGCAACGTCACCCACCACCACTTTGGAGCCATCGTTATTTGCGCGAATCATGACATTGCGAAACTCATCAGGGTCTTTTAAACGCCCTTTGGTTTGCAAGGTATATTGAAACTGCTGATCAGGGTCCACCGGTGCTGCACCGATCCGCCCTGCTGCCACTTGAATATTCTGCTCTTGCAGCGCAGCAATCACATCGCTTGCTGTTACGCTTAAACTGGCCATTTTAAAGGGGTCGAGCCAAATACGCATGGCATAATCTAAGGCACCAATCACTTGCACCTTAGAAACGCCATTTTGTCGAGCGAGGGCATCTTTTACATTTAAGCCAGCATAGTTAGTAATAAACAGCGAATCGAAGGTTTCTTTTGGCGAAACCAGGTTTACCACCATCAACATATTCGGGCTTTGTTTTTCAACTTTAACCCCTTGGCGTTTCACCTCTTCTGGCAACCTAGGCATAGCTTGCTGCACACGGTTTTGCACTTTTACCTGCGCCATGTCGGCATCGGTGCCTACTTCAAAGGTCACATTCAACGAATAACTTCCGTCGTTGGCACTCTTTGATTCCATGTAGAGCATGCCTTCTACACCGTTGACCTCCGCCTCCAATGGCTGTGCGATAGTATCTTTAACAATATCAGCACTGGCACCAGAATAACTGGTTGAAACATTAACTTGAGGTGGCGCAATTTCGGGAAACTCTGCGACAGACAAAATGGGAATGGAGATCAACCCTACCAGCGTGAGCACAGTAGAGATGACAAACGCAAACTTAGGTCTGTTAATAAAAAAATCACTGATCATGATGCGCTCCGGCTATGAATCACTATTTTCTTGAAATGGCACAGCTTGTTGCTCAACTGCCTCGACCTTAATACCCGGGCGGATTTTCTGCAGTCCATCAACTACGATACGCTCACCATCTTCTAGGCCACTTAACACGCGCCAGTCGATGCCAAAACGATCGCCCAATTCAACCACTCGCTTTTGTACTTCATTGTTTTCATTCACTACCATCACAAAGCGCCCCTGTTGATCTTCCTGCACCGCAGCTTGAGGAATAAGCAGCGCTTTTTCAGTGATAGGGGATTCGATGATTAAGGTGACAAATAAACCTGGCAGCATCAATTTGGTATTATTTTCAAATGTTGCTCTCACAGGAAGCGTTCCGGTAGCAGCATCAACACGGTTACCAACAAAGTCGATATAACCCGTTTCATCAAACATAGTGCCATTAGGTAAACGTAGATTGATGACAATATCACTTATCTTGATTTCCCGCTTTGCAGCTTTAGAAAAGTTTTGCTGCGCGGTAATCAGGCCTTTTTCAGGAACCTGAAACGATACCCACATCGGCTGTAACTGTACTAAGTTAGCCATATCTGATTGCGGCGTAATAATGTCACCGGTACTCACCATGGCGTTACTAATACGTCCAGAAATTGGCGCATAAATGTTGGTATAGCTCAACTGCAGCTCTGCCGCTTTTACTGCTGACTCTGCCTGCACAACTCCTGCAGCTGTAGTGAGCTTACGACTGGTTAGCTCATCCATATCTTGGGCACTAATCATTCCGTCTGGCAGCAAACGTCGGCCACGTTCCCAGTTCATTACCGCCACATCGCGGGAAGCAATGGCCTGCTCTAGGACTGCGTGTTGCTGTGCAAGCTCAGCCTTATAGGTCGATGGGTCAATTTCAAACAACAGATCCCCTGCGGTAACATCATCGCCTTCAACAAAATTACGCTTTAACAACTGACCTTGAATTTGTGAGCGAATAACCACATCTTCAGACGCTTCGGTTCGACCGACTATTTCACTACTAGGTGTGACTTCCTTGGTCTGGGCTGTATTGACCACAACACTTGGTAACATCGCTTGTGCTGGCGCGGGCGCGTCACCACATGCGGTTAAAATAAGCAGTGCCAATACTGCAGAACACCACTTAAATGTTGAAACAGTGCGAACAACCATTACGGCCTCCGGTAACAATTAATAAAATTAATAACTTGAGTGATATTGAGTATAAGACCATCGCTGTGCCATTAAAACTTTTTTACAATTTTTTTTCATTGACCCAACAGCTGAGCCGAATCAACAAAAACTAAAATTAGTAGACACAATGATTCATACCGAAAATCACATAGGTACTTAGTAGCTACAAAATAGCCTTTTATTAGCCTTGGCTCTGCATTTAAACACTGACGACTAAAAAACAACAATAAAAAACTGCAGAATAAGGCGATAACAGATTGTATACTATGCTATTTATTACTCACCCAGCTATTTAAACCCTCTAGAGTTCAAACCAAAAACTTTCTACTCAGCCTGAGCTTTAACAGCCTCTTTGCATCTGATGGTAACTTTTTTCAGGACTTTAGCATGCTGATTTACCAACAAATAACCCATAAAAAACTAAATTAGAAAAGCCTAACCCGGGTCTGTAGCGCTTACTTTCCACTCAGTTAGTCACAGTAAATGATTACAAATATTGACTAGATGTTTCCAATATGTAAATTTTGTGACGCAACTGCAAATCATTGCAGTAAATAACAATTAAAACTTAACAAAAATGTTGAGCAGCACTCAAACAAAGGGAATGACAATATGAAAACTTTGAATCGGCTATCAAATGCCGTGAAAGTTGCTATTTATGCCGCGTCAAGCACAGCTATGCTAGCTGGTACTAGTGTTTATGCAGCAGAAGAGGAAGCAGCAATTGAAAGAATCGAAGTTACCGGTTCTAAAATTAAGCGTATTGGGGAACTATCGCCTACACCAGTAACTGTAATTACTGGTGCAGATATGATGGACATGGGTATCACAAACGTAGCCGATATCCTAAATAAGCTGCCATCATCAACTGTCGGAATCTCGCCTGAAACATCAAACAATACAATCTTTGCAAACGGTCTAAACCGCACTAACTTACGTGGTTTAGGCAGTGACCGTACTTTGGTTCTTGTAAATGGTAGACGCTTTGTTGCCGGTTCAAACGGCGATTCAGCCGTGGATTTGAACACAATCCCAACAGCTATGGTATCGCGTATTGAAGTTATTACCGGTGGTGCTTCTGCTGTATATGGCTCTGATGCGATCGCTGGGGTAATTAACATTATTACTCGTAAGGATGTTGACGGCGTTGAATTGGACGTATCTTATGAACAGCCAGAGCAAAGTGGCGGTGAAGAAGGGCAATTCTCGTTGACTACGGGCGGCACTTTCTTGGACGATAAACTGTCAACTGTTTTTAACTTTACCTATGCTGAACAAAAAGAGTTACGTCCATCAGAAAGAGACTTCTTAGATAACCCAATGGGCAGTATCTATAATCCTGATACTTCTGAAGGCGCTCCAGCTCGTATCATGTACGAAGGCCGTAAGCCTCTATCATGGATTAATGAAGCGGGTACCTTCTTTAGCCCTAATGGTCAGTACACCTTCGATAGTAATGGCGCAATGAAGCTATTTGATTACGGTGAAGGCTTGATTGAAGGGCCAGGTAACAACGGTAACTACTGTGGCCCTAGCTGTGAAGGTTACGATCCAGTTAACTATGGTTTCATCAGAACGCCACTTGAGCGTATGGTCTTTACCTTAAATACTGATTACCAAATCAATGATAACCATAAGTTATTTACTGAAATTACTTACGTTGATTATCAATCAAATGGTGAAAGTACGCCTGTTTTCCATACTCGTAACTTTATTGAAGCAGACAACGCATTCCTACCTGATGAAACAAGACAGTTAATGCAAGATACAGGTATGGAGTACTTTAACCTTTACCGTATCGATACTGAATTTGGCAACCGTACTTACAACCAAGACCGTGAAACATTCCGTTTCTTAGTTGGCGTTGAAGGTGCAATTACTGATGAGTGGGAATATTCTATCCATGCTCAACGTGGCCAACTCGAAGAAACATCTATCTGGCGCGGTGAGATTTGGGCTGATCGTTATGATCAAGCTAAAGATGCAGTATTTGCAGATGACGGTAGCATAGTATGTCGTGATGCCGACGCTCGTGCCAATGGCTGTATTCCGCTGAACCTATTAGGTGTAGACCAAGCGAGTCAAGAAGCGATTGATTGGGTTAGCACAAGTGCTGGTCAAACAGCGAAAACAACCCAAACAAGTGTTGGTTTAGTTGTTAATGGTGCTCTGTTTGATTTACCAGCTGGCTATGTTGCAGCAGCATTCAGTGCCGATTACCGTAAAGAAGAGTCAGAAACAAATCCTGACCAAGAGCTAATCGATGGTACTATCTTCGGTAATACTGCACTACCAATGCAGGGTGAATACGATGTGACTGAGCTTGCAGCTGAATTTAGTATTCCACTTCTTTCAGATATGTTCCTGGCACACGATTTAGGCCTAGATCTAGCTTATCGTTGGATGGACTATAGCACTGCAGGGCAAGACGATGCTTGGAAAATTGGTTTAAACTGGGCGCCAATCGAAGATCTTCGTTTCCGTGCAACTAAATCGAAATCAGTGCGTGCCCCTAACATTGGTGAGCTATTTTCACCTCCTGGTCAAACATTTGAAAGTTTCACCGACGTTTGTGACGCTATCAACATTGAACTAGGTCCAAACGACAACCGTAAAAATAACTGTCGCGCAATTGGTCTCCCAGCAGGCTGGAATCCAAGTGATGAGTGGTATCAAAGTAACCACCCTGGTTCTAATGCCGGTAACCCAGATCTGAAAGCTGAAACCTCAAACGATTACACTGTGGGGCTTGTCTATACCCCTGAATACCTTGAAGGCTTCTCTTTAACTGTGGACTACTGGGCATTTGAGATCAGTGATGCAATTCAATATATTGACGTCGCCACAGCGGTTAAATACTGCTATGACTCAGAATCATTAGATAATGTATACTGTAATCGTTTCACCCGTGATGCTACTACCGGTGACATTGTTGACTTTGTTCAATCTCCAGTAAACTCTGCATCTTTCGATGTTAAAGGTGTGGATATTGAAACTCAGTACAATATCCCAACAGATAGCTTTGGTGACTTCAGAATTCACATCATCGCGACTTACCTTGAGCAATGGGAAACCAACCCAACAGGATTTGAAGAAGATCTTCAAGTTGATGTTGGCGAATACACAGATCCTCGCTGGAAAGCGATGTTTAGCTTAGGTTGGACCTATGATGCATTGTCTCTAGAAGCTCGTTCTAACTACCGCCACGCAAGTGTCGCTAGCAACGACTGGCAGCCAGAGAACAACAACTACAATGATATTCCTTCACACACTGTTTGGGATTTCACTGGTTCGTATGACTTCACTGATGCCTTCTCACTTCGTTTCGGTGTGAAAAATGCGTTCGATTTAACTCCACCACGTAACCCATATGTTTATGATGGTGATGGTTATTATGATACGCAAGGTCGTTCGTTCTTCTTAGGCGCGAACTACAAGCTATAATCTAATAGTTATGTTTTAAAAGGGCTCACATAGTGGGCCCTTTTTTGTTTAAGAGATATCAACTTTCTACTGACTAAAGAAAAAAACCTTAAATAATACTCAATACCTTTATTAGCTGAAGCAAATTTAATCAAACAACAAAACTAAGCACTCCAATTATATTAAATGAGAACTAGCCCAAAGATAGCAACCAGTAAGCATGTTAAAACCAATTGTAACGAGCCGGTGTATATACAGTAACAAGCAGAATAAAGTGTTCAATTTAGTAAATACGAATAAAAGTTGACCGAATCAAAGTTCAGTGCCTAAGATGGCATGAGTATCAACATACAGGTAGGTAATTTATGACAGCAATCTCACATGTCTACAACTATACAGTTCGATGCCCGCATATTAAGGATCCCGCCCACCCAACAACATGGCAAAACCACATAGAATTTAATCAATCATGTGAAATAGGCTTAAGTCGCGTTACTAAGTGGCATGGCCGCTCTGGCCACCGGGTATTTGACATTGATGGCTTTGTAGTACGAGAAGCTGATACCGAGAGCGCTTACTTCAGTATGAACAATGTACGAATTAAGAATGATGGCCATGTGCTTGTCACATTTAAAATTTTTATGGATGACGCGACCAAAGACACGTCAGTCCAAGAAATTATGCAGCACTTGATTGCTGATCTTGATGAGCGTATCGCAAAAATTGATAGCTAAAATAGACACTCGTGAGCTACGTCGATATTGAGGTAGCTCACAATTTCGTTATTTACTTTGTTCATAGATCACAGTTCTCTATCTACACTCGACGCCCAAATCTATTCTAAAAGTTGAAAAACTTATTTACAAAAAACAATTAAAACAAAAACTTAAGTCAAGATATATACTATTTACTTGTTTACACCTTTAATTTAAGTGTAATTGTTGAATTTCCCTATCATTGATACAATTTTAAGCAATCCAATACAGTGCCGTAGCGCTAGAGATACAGCTTAGTTATCACAATCGCTGCACAAAAATCACTGTTAGCCTCTAAACTTAATAATCGTCGTTACTCTATTGATAGGAAAACGCAATCCATGCAAGAAATGATCAATGTCGTCATCGTTGGTGGTGGCGCAGGTGGAATGGAAATTGCCACTAAATTGGGACACAAGCTCGGCAAAAAGAATAAAGCTCGAGTTACCCTTATCGATTGCGCAGAAAGTCATGTATGGAAACCCTTATTGCATGAAGTTGCCACTGGCGCCCTTGATGTTGGCATCGATGCATTGAGTTATCGCGGCCATGCAGCGGCACACGGCTATCATTTTCAACAAGGGGCGATGACCGATATCGACCGTGAAAATAAACAAGTTATTCTTGCGCCTATTCTAGATGAAGACGGAGAAGAACTGCTACCGGCAAGGCGTATCGATTATACGTATCTTGTTATTGCAATTGGCAGTATTGCCAATGATTTCAATATTAAGGGTGTACGTGATCATTGCGTATTTTTAGATAGTACTGAGCAGGCGATGGAAATTCGTAGCATGCTGCTCAATAAATTCATGCGTTACGCTAGCCACCATCAGCTTGATGAAAAAATCAAAATTGCCGTAGTGGGCGCCGGTGCCACAGGCGTGGAAATGTCGGCAGAAATGCACCACGCAGTTGATCAGTTACGTGGATTTGGCTACAAAATTGATACCAGTTTACTGGAAGTCACACTGATTGAAGCTGATGAACGTATCCTACCCAAAGTGGAAAAAACAGAAATTTCTGACTCTGTCGCCAAGGAGCTCACCGCCATTGGTGTGAATGTGAGAACCAGCACGCGTATTAATGAAGTCACGCCTGAAGGGCTGCATACCACCAGCGATGAGTTTATTCCCGCTGACATGGTGATTTGGTCTACTGGTGTTAAGGCTCCCGACTTCCTTAATGGCATTGGCGGCTTAGAAAGCAATCATATCAATCAAGTGATGGTACAACAGAATATGCAAACCACTCGCGATAGTCACATCTTCGCGATTGGCGACTGTGCCGCATGCCCGCAGGAAGATGGCTCTTGGGTGCCACCACGTGGTCAGTCTGCACGTCAAATGGCGTTAATGACAGCTGACAATATTCGCTTAATGATAGACGGCCAAGAACCCAAACATAACTATGTTTATAAAGATCTTGGCTCCTTGGTTAATCTGTCTAAGTTCCATACTGTCGGTAACCTGATGTCATTTATGGGCGGTGGCGTTCTGGTTGAAGGTAAAATTGCACGATTTGTTTATACCTCGTTATATCGTCGCCATCTGATAGAGCTACATGGTGTGTTCAAAGGGACACTACTGATGTTTGCCAAAGGAATTAGCCGCATCATCCATCCACACTTGAAACTGCATTAACGTAAAAAATAAAGGGCTTCAAATGAAGCCCTTTATTTATGCCACATTAGCACGTAGCCCATGGGATTGCGGTCGTCCAAGTTCATCAACACAAACAAAGACCATTTTATCAATCACCACGACAGGGAGATGATTAACCTTATTACGTACTTCGCACCTGACAGTGATCGATGAACTACCTGCGCTCACTAACTCCAATCCAAACTCTAAGACATCCCCCTGTCTTGCCGGTGTCATAAAGTTAATCTCTGATATTAGTTTAGTCACAATACTGTTACTGCGTGTTTGGCATGCCGCAAATATCGCAGCTTCCTCATCAATCCAACTCAGCAACTGCCCACCAAATAAGGCGTTTGCAGGGTTAAGGTGCTCAGGTTTAATAAAACGTCGGCTGTAATACTTCATCTTAAATCACTCCAATAAGAATACCTCTTTATAGGTATGCAAAAGAGTGGCCACTTTTAAAAACGGATTTCCTCAGAAAACTAGGGGGTTACCAGTTAGCAACAAAGGCTCATTAAAGAGTTTATGCACTAATAATAGCCAACCAAGACCCAATATAGTGCAAAGCTAACATCAGCAGCACCACCGATTTTCCCACAAGTACTTCATGATGTTACAACATAACATATTGAAACACATATTAAATAAGTCATAAAACAGACACATCGATAACACGCATTTGTCACAAATATTACCGACAATCACAGCGGTTTTAGGGACTGTTGTTCTGATTAAATGATATTAACAACAACTTGTGGAGTCTTTATTTTGAGTGGAGCTTGTACGGTACAGCTCGTGACACAAATAAGTCATAACACCTCAAAAATAGACCACAGACGTTGCCAAAAGCATTCGACTGAAAGCATTTTTCGCTATTGCTAGCGTTTTGCTCAGCATCAAATCTTAAACCAAGATAACAATGCTTTTGTGTCAGATAGAATTTAACCGTTAAAAGGTTAGCAGCCCCTAGTGAGTTAACTCTAAATATTCCTCAATAGACCTAAGGGTGATGATAGTGATAAACCATAACAAAATAGCTGCGCTATTCGCGGCCAGCATAGTAAGTGCTGGGGTAAACGCTGCAGTACTCCCCAATGTACAAACAGAAAGTGACTGGTATAAAAATGGCGCTCAACGCGTTGTAGAAAAAACCCAGCAAGCCCCTAAGCAACAGGCTAAAAATGTCATCTTATTTGTCGGCGATGGTATGGGTATTTCGACCCTGACTGCTGCTCGTATATACGCAGGACAACAAATCGAAGGCAACCAAGGCGGTGAAGAACACTACCTTAGTTTTGAGCACTTTGATAATACCGCACTCGTTAAAACTTATAATACCAACCAACAAACTCCTGACAGTGCCGGTACCATGACTGCTATGGTCACTGGGGTCAAATCAAAAGCTGGCGTACTTTCAGTATCTGACACTAGCCTCAGAGGAAACTGTTTATCTTCACAGGGAAATGAGCTGACAACGCTTATCGATTTAGCCAATGCTAAAGGCTTATCTACCGGGGTAGTTTCCACTGCACGAATTACCCATGCCACGCCAGCGGCAAGTTATGCCCGCAGCCCTGAGCGTAACTGGGAAGCCGATAGTAACTTAACAGAAGAAGCACTCAGCAATGGCTGTAGCGACATAGCAAAACAGCTAGTGATGCGTGACGCTGACAATGCCCTCACCGTTGCCTTAGGTGGTGGACGTCGTAACTTTATTCCTAGTGAAACGGTTGATGGCGAGAATAAGTCAGGTCGAAGAAGTGATGGACTCGATCTCACCCAAGCTTGGTTAGATAACTTTGAAAATGCAGCGTATGTTTGGGACAAAGCAGGTTTTGATGCTATTGATGTCAATACAACGGATCACTTGCTCGGTCTATTTAACTCTTCACATATGGAATATGAAGCAGACCGTTTAGATGACATTGGCGGTGAACCTTCACTGACAGAAATGACAGCAAAAGCGATCGAAATGTTGAGTAAAAATGACCAAGGTTATTTATTGATCGTTGAGTCAGGACGCATCGATCATGCCCACCATGGCGGTAATGCTAAACGTGCACTTGTCGACACAGTCGAGTTTTCCAATGCAGTGCAATCTGCCGTTGCCGCAACCAGCAATGATGACACGCTCATTATGGTTACCGCAGATCATAGCCATGTATTTACCATCGCAGGCTACCCAAAGCGTGGTAACCCTATTTTAGGTCTGGTTCATGGCGTCGATGGTTCACTATCTACCGCTGCTGACGGCATGCCTTATACCACCTTAGGTTACACCAACGGTCCAGGTGCTGTAGTAGGCAGTCGAGAAGATCTGAGCAGTGTTGATACCCAAAATGTTGACTTTCAGCAGCAAGCTCTCATTGCCACTAGCAGTGAAACCCATGCTGGTGAGGATATTAGCCTGCACGCCAGTGGCCCTGGTGCCCATTTAGCTCAAGGCGTTATTGAGCAAAACGTCATTTTCCACATCATTAATCAAGCCCAAATGCTTGGCGGCACTAAGTACTAATTGGAGTAATCAACATGAAAAAGCATCTACTTGTATTGTCTCTTGCTGCAGCATTAGGACTTGGACTTACCGCGTGTGGTAGTGATGGTGACACTGGTGCAGCTGGCTCAAATGGCAGTAACGGCACTGACGGGGTTGATGGCAGCGACGGTAGTAACGGCACAGATTGGACTAATGTCAACGCCTGGTTTGTCGATGGGCAAAACCGCGTTGCCAATGCGCAATCACTGACAATTAACAATGAAGCAGGTAAAGCTAAAAACGTGATTCTATTTGTTGGCGATGGCATGGGTGTATCTACAGTAACTGCCGCTCGCATTTTAGATGGCCAGCTAAAGGGACAATTGGGTGAAGAAAACTCACTGTCCTTTGAAACGCTACCTTATGCAGGTTTAGCCAAGACATACAATGTCGACGGACAAACTCCAGACTCTGCAGGCACTATGACTGCAATGGTCACAGGTGTAAAAACTGATGTCGGTGTCATTTCACAAGCCCAAGGTGTTACGCGTGGCAACTGTGAATCAACCTCGGGTCAGAACCTAATGACGGCAGTTGAACTTGCGTCTATTGCGGGGCTATCAACCGGTGTGGTCTCTACCGCCCGAGTCACCCACGCAACGCCAGCAGCGACCTATGCTCATGTACCTGAGAGGAACTGGGAAAATGACAGTGACCTACCCGATGAAGCTGTCACCTACGGTTGTAAAGATATTGCCGCACAACTTTTAGACTACCAATATGGTGCCGGCATTAATGTGGTGATGGGCGGCGGACGCCGTAACTTTATCCCGTCAACCATGACCGACCCTGAAGGCAAGTCTGGGCGACGTAGCGACGGACGCGACTTAACCTCGGAGTGGACCACTAAGTATGTTAACTCAGCTTATGCTCAAGACCGCGATCAGCTTTTAGCTATTGATGCTGCAGCGACCGACCATCTACTTGGGCTGTTTAATTCATCTCATATGGATTACGACTATGACCGCACTGAAGATGGTGTTACCGGTGAGCCATCACTGGCTGAAATGACGGCCAAAAGTATTGATATTCTTAAAAAGAATGACAAAGGCTTTGTCCTCATTGTAGAAGCTGGCCGTATTGACCATGCTCACCACGCTGGTAATGCTGCTAGAGCGCTGCACGATACCATCGCCCTGTCGGAAGCAGTTCGTGTCGCGATGGAAAAAACCTCTGCCAGCGATACCTTGTTAATGGTGACAGCCGATCATAGTCATGTATTTACTATTGCAGGCTATCCAACTCGTGGTAACCCAATTCTTGGTTTAGTCAAAGGTAATGACGCTAATGGCGCTCCATCAGTACTCAACTCAACTGACAACAATGGTCTGCCATATACCACAGTTGGCTACACCAACGGTCGTGGTTTTGCCAACTTAGCCATGGGCGGAGATGAACGTTATGGTTACGATATACAGGCTGGACGGGTTGATCTTAATTACGTTGACACCCAAAGTGCAGGCTTCCATCAAGAGGCACTGATTCCGCTATCAAGTGAAACCCACGCGGGTGAAGACGTGGCAATTTTTGCTAGCGGTCCAGGATCTCACCTTCTACAAGGTACTGTAGAACAAAACCATATCTTCCATGTTATGAACCATGCAGCCGGTCTTGTTAATCAAGCCCAAGCAGCGCAATAACATCATACTAGCCGAGTAACCTTGGTTACTCGGCGCTTTATAGGATTAAGCCATGCGCAATGTATTAATGGCAACCATGCTGCTCAGCCCAGTTACTTTAGCAGGGCCAGTGTTAGCAGCAGACACCTGCCCCAAAAACCTGAAACCGACTGCTTATCAAGCCACTTACCATGTAAAACGTGCCAATGGTGAAACTCACCAACTGGTTTTGACTCGATTAGGTAATACCATACGTTATCAAAATAGTGACAATATCTTTGAGCAGTGGACACAACAAGGCGAGTTTAGCCGCTTCTTTGTTAAAGAGCAGCGCTCAGTGACTTATACCGTCGGCGATCTGCGCTCGTTGCACCGGGTGCCTAATATTGAACAAAAATTCCATTTGATCGCTCCCGCTTCGCTAGAACAGCTTCAGCAACAAAGTGCGTCTGCCCACCCCTGCTTCGAGCTCACGCAATACAACAGCACTCAAACACATCAGCTAGCGGTAACTTGGATGGAAGCACTGCAACTTCCCCACACATTTAGCTATCAAAGTGGTCAGCAACAAGTGCAATTTTCACTGCAGCAAATTAGTTCGATTTCTGCTGAAGCATTCAATGCCAAAGTGAGTAAATTTAGCGATATCGACTTTGCAGATATTGGTGACAGTGAATCAGATCCGTTTATCGCTAAAATGATAAACCAAGGATTTATAGAACATGGCAGCTCGGGGTTTTATCACAGTGATGGCCACAGTATGGGTGGTAGCGGCCATTCCCATAGCCATTAGCTGAACTATAGCCATTAGCTGAACTATAGCCATTAGCTGACTTATAGCCATTAACTGCTGTGCAGCAGTTAAAGGTAGCTCGCTATGCCCGAGCTACCTTTATCATTTACACTAAATGCGATTTTAACTTAGTAATAAAGGTTTCAATATCACTGCGGTTAATGTCTGCATGGGTAACCAGTCTTAGCGTGCTGCCCGGGCTGATAAGAATACCGTCTTTTTTAAGCTTTGCAGCCAATTGATGAATATCCACACCTTGGGCAACTTTGGCAAATAGCATGTTAGTTTGTACCGCACTCACATCCAGCTCAAACTCGTCGATTTCTGCAAGTTTCTGGGCTAAAAATAATGCGTTTTGGTGATCTTCAGCTAAACGCGCGACTTCATCATTAATCGCCAACTGTGCAGCCGCAGCCAATATACCTGCTTGGCGCATACCACCACCCAGAACTTTACGCCAGCGACGCGCTTTGGTGATTAACCGCTCATCACCTAACAACAAAGAACCAACGGGAGCCCTAAGGCCTTTAGATAAGCAAATAGAAACCGAGTCGAAGTGCTGAGTTATATCGCTAATCGCGATACCTTGAGCTACCGCGGCATTGGCAACACGAGCACCATCAAGATGTATCTTCAAGCCGTGATTAAAAGCCAATCCCTGAGCTTGAGCGAGATAGTCCATAGGCAAAATTTTGCCACCAATCGTGTTTTCTAAACTTAATAACCGCGTGCGGGCAAAGTGGGCATCATCAGGCTTAATGGCGGCTTTAATATCAGACAATGCAATTGTGCCATCAACTTGATTAAGCAAAGGCTGAGGTTGAATACTGCCAAGCACCGCAGCGCCACCGCCTTCAAATTTATAATTATGAGCATCTTGACCACAGATATATTCATCACCGCGTTCACAATGTGCCATCAATGCTAATAAATTAGCCTGAGTGCCAGAGGAGGTGAATAACGCTCGATCAAAGCCAAAGCGTTCGGCAGCCATCGCTTCCAAACGGTTAACCGTTGGGTCATCGCCATACACATCATCGCCAACTAACGCTGTGCTCATTGCATCACGCATCGCTTGTGTAGGTTGCGTGACCGTGTCACTTCTAAAATCAATCATGTCACCCTCTGGGTACTGCAAGTACAAAATCGCATAGTACTCCGACAACTGAAAACTCTCTAGTCACGAGCAACAAGTTTTCACTTAGTGTGCGATCTAAGCCAAATTTTGCAGTTCAGTTTTCGCCATAACTCAGCTATCAGTATTCCTAAGGCTCATGATAATCAGCTTAAGCCAAAAGCATTATTAGCTAGGTTAAGGTGTTACCACTAAAGATTAGAAAATATAATGCAAAATAGAATAAAAACACTAGTCAAAAATAGCCAATGTGAGGCAAAATCTGCTGCCTATTTTTTTGAGCAGTAACACCATGGAAATTAAATTTATCAGTTTACTTTGGCTTATTGGCATCATTGCTGAAGCAATGACTGGTGCCTTAAGCGCCGGCAAACGCCAAATGGATCTGTTTGGTGTGGTGATCATTGGCTGCGCTACGGCCATAGGTGGTGGAACTTTACGCGATATGCTGTTGGGGCATTACCCTATTATTTGGATAGAAAATCCCCACTACCTACTTGCCATTGCTTTTGCATCGTTACTGACGGTGGTGATTGCCCCTGTAATGCGTTACTTATCGAAGTTATTTCTGACTATTGACGCACTCGGGCTAGCAGTATTTTCAATTGTAGGCGCACAAAAAACCCTGATGCTAGGCTTTGGTCCTGTCGTCGCGATTGTAATGGGGTTAGTAACCGGCGTTTTTGGTGGGGTTATTCGTGATATTTTATGCAATCAAGTCCCTTTGGTATTTAAAAAAGAACTCTACGCTGTTGTGGCCTTAAGCACTGCCTCACTCTATGTGACGATGAAATTTTTCGGTGTTCCTGAGTGGATAAATCTAGCAGCTAGTTTAAGCTTTGGATTTGGTTTTAGAATGGTGGCGCTACACTATCGCTGGTCGATACCACAGTTTAATTACCAACAAGAAGATCAGCACAGCCATTAGCTTTAACGATTCGAGTTAACCATTAACTTTAGCCGCTAGCACATAAAAAAGGTCGACATCATGTCGACCTTTTTTATGTTATATCATTATGCTGCGGGCGGTGTTTCCTTAACATGCAGGTCCAACTGCGGGAATGGAATACCAATGTCAGCCTCATCAAGCGCCAGCTTAATTTGCTCTAAAATTTCAAAATATGCTGGCCAATAATCACTGCCTTTAACCCAAGGGCGAACTACAAAGTTTACCGATGAATCCGCCAATTCAGACACTGCCACAGTATAAGCAGGATCTTTTAATACATAGGCGTTATTTTCGATAACCGATGTGAGCACTTGCTTAGTTTTAGCCAGATCAGCGTCATAGGCAACTCCTATGACGAAATCAACTCGGCGTTTATCCATGGTTGAGTAATTCACAATGGTGCCATCCATCACTGCAGAATTGGGCGCGATAACCACTTTATTGTCTGGCGTCAGTAATTTGGTCGAAAAAATAGTGATTTCATCTACGGTGCCGGCTACGCCTGCCGCTTCCACATAATCCCCGACTCGGCATGGGCGGAAGATAACCATCAACACACCTGCAGCGAAATTAGATAAGCTCCCTTGCAGTGCTAAACCTACAGCCAAACCGGCAGCACCCAATACAGCAACTAACGAAGCTGTTTGGATACCAATTTGCCCTAACGTTGCGATAACGGTAAACACAAACACAACTGCCCAGGCCATGTTAGCGACAAAAGACACCACAGTTGGCTCTAGTTTGCGCTTATCCATTAGCTTAGTAGATACTTTTTTAGCCACGTTTGCTAAATACTTACCCACCAGAAATATCACAAGTGCAAACAAGATATTGAGTCCATAACTCATGATCAAGTTAGGCGCCTGCTCTAACAAATTTTCAATACTATCCATTTATTACTCCCTTAACGATTCGAATAAAATTTAGTTACTATTTACTACAAATTCCACGCGTCGATTCAAACTACGACCCAATTCAGTGTCATTACTGGCAATAGGGTCGTTGCTCCCCATCGCCTTCACTGTAAACACACTTGGGTCATAGCCAAAATCAGTGATAAATACATCTTTTATGTTGTTGGCGCGTTGCTCAGAGAGCTTTAGGTTAAAGCCTGATTCACCAATGCTATCGGTGAACCCAAGCAAACTTAAATGCTTGTTATGTTCCGACAAAAACTCATTTATCTGTCCAATTTTAGCCCATTGTGACATGGCGATTTCCGCTTCAGCGAAAGCAAACTGAACAAATAATGGCGTTGCTTGTGTGCAGCTTTTTGGAAACAAACCTCCCTGGGTAGTTTTTAAACACAGCTTCTCAGTAACTTGTGGTCGCTGACAGCCTGCCGCGTCAACTACGGCTCCCCTAGGAGTGTCTGGGCATGCATCCTTGATATCCGGTACGCCATCACCATCACTGTCTTGCCAAGCCAATGTAACGGGAATGTAGCAAAGCAATATTGCAATCAGAAAATGTCTACGCATATTATCCGCTCTATTATTGCCACTTAAGATCTTAATACCTAAGACTTATATAGACTAACTGCCAGAATTAAACAATAGATGCACAAACTAAAAATGACCAAAGCCAATGACACAGTTAATTCATCTAGAACAAAAAACAACAAACCGCCAACATCATTAACATTGGCGGCATTCTATCGTTATTCCTAAGTAACCACAAAGCTTAATCAGCAATTTATTGCGTCTAGCCAAGATAAGTCAGTCAAATACATCGATTAACTACCCCGCATTAGCCATTTCTTTCATATTTGATTCGGTAAAACGGTCATATATCGCATTAAAAATCATTGCATAGAAAAAGAAAAACACTAAAAACGCCGCTTCTAAAACCAGTGCAGATAACAAGCTAATCCCTAAGAACCAAGCAACTACAGGTAGCGTAACGACGATAATTCCGGCTTCAAAGCCTAGTGTATGAACAATTCGCATCATTACAGTTCTACTGCTGCGCTCAGCCCCAAAGTAGCGATCAAATGCAATGTTATAGAAGTAGTTCCATACTACGGCATAAATACTAAGACCGACGGCCACCACCATCATGTCAGCAGCATCTTTTTGTGCAAACAAGGTAGCGAGTGGCACAACAATGATTAAAGCGAAAAATTCAAAAAGTAATGCGTGAGTAATTCTTTGTTTAGTATTCATGTTGATGACCTAGTCCGGTTTGTTGTTGCACTTATTATCATTCATTAATAAGATACTTAAAAACTAGATACCATCACCTTTACTGATATGTTTACCATTGAACAATTGAGTGCATTTGTTGAAACCGTAGAAACTGGCTCATTTTCAGCAGCGGCACGCAAGCTGGGAAAGGTTCAATCAGCAATTAGCCAGCATATAATGACGCTGGAGATAGATACCAATCAGCAACTGTTTGACCGAAGCGGCCGATACCCGCAACTCACTAAAGCAGGCAAGAGATTATTACCTCAAGCCAAAGCGGTCATTGCACAACACCGACGCCTTAGCCAGCAGTTAAAAAGCCTAGATGAATCGGAGCCACAAACCTTAACACTGGCATTAGATGAAGGTGTTCCCTATGGGGAGTTAGCACAACACCTCAGCGCTTTTTCAACAGCTTGGCCTAATATTGAACTTGAATTCTTAAATGCCTCTAGCCACGATATTATTCAACTAATCCAGCATAGGCGCGCTGATATTGGTTTAGTGGTTAGTGAAATAACCTACCCAGATCTGGTTGAGTTCGAAACTATCGGCAGTATTGAGTTTGATTTGATGGTATCGACAAACCACCCTTTAGCGAAAACAGAGCTGACCCACCTAGATATGCTTAAGTTGCATCGACAAGTTGTCATTGGTGCCCGTGATCGCTCGCCTAGCCTATATAATCTGCAGCATTCTCCAGATGTTTGGTTTGCAGATAACTACTACATGATTGCCGAATTGATTAAAGGTGGGTTTGGTTGGGGAATTGTCCCTAAACACATTATGCAAGATGCGCTCATGGCGAAACAGGTTTGCAGCTTACCAGCCAACTTTCAGCAACTGGATTGGCTAGCAAACATCGACATTATTCAGCATTTAGGTACTGGCAACGCCGCTAGCCAAGAGCTACGTCGCCAGTTGCGGCTGATGATGCAATCTAGCCGTGGCTAACTGACTTGTGCTTGTTGATACCAATTAGACCAAGCCGGGCGCACAGCCTGCTCTACTTGAAACTGCATGCCATCAAGTAGTTTAATTAATAGTGCACGATCTTCAGCGCGAGTAGAGTAAAACAAGGGGTCATAAAAGCAACGACGCTGAATAGGATTGAGTTGAGTGTCAAAACCTTTGTCGACGCCACTGACACATAGCTCATGAGCTCGTCGCTGAAAACTGATTGAGTGCTCATCTTCAAAAATGTGTGCCACTGGTCCCATCAGCAAAATCAATGATAATCGGCCTGGTGGTGAGTTTTGCCAACTATCAAGCTCGCCAGCTTTTAGCTGACATAACAGCGTTTTCCAGTGAACTTGAGTCGCTTCACTGAGCTCGTTAACTTCAACACCATCACCCTTTTGATAATGATGAAACCACTGCTGTAAAAAACCTTCCACGTTTCGCCTCAACCTACAACTTGAATGATTAGACAGGCAGCATACCACCTGCACTCAAAACAGATATGTTGGACTTTGGTCTAACTGGTTGTTAGATCACACTTCTACAGAAGCCAGGATCAAAAAGAGCGGCTATTGCCGCTCTTTAAAAATGATGAACTTTCTTACTTTGCCGAAGGCATTGGTGGGTAATTCAACATCATTTCACCAATAGCTTTATTGATCACTTCAACGCGCTCTTCAGGGGTGTTTTTATCACGAATGGTATCAGCAACTGAACCGCGCCAAATCAACTTACCGGTTTCGCGATTAACCATATCAACAATCAATGTGCCAACTTCATATTCACGCACAGTTGTTTGAGTATGCATGTTGCCACCATAGCCCCAACCTGGGCCATAGTATGGGTTATAGCCAAAACTGGTGTTAAAGGTATCTACGTTAATTTTCTTATCCACCTTAGTTAAGTAGTTAACTAAAATATCAGCGCTTTGCGGATCAGTTTTACTGATACCTTTTAATTGTAAGTTGTTATCAACCGCGCTGCGGACACGCTGGTCCATAAGACCATCAAGGTGGTAAGTAGCATCTTTGTTCTTTTGCTCAACCCAAGCATAAGTTTTGATATCAGCAAAATTGGCTTGAGGATCATAATCCGAGCTAGTTTTCAATGAACTACAAGCGGACAAGGCTAACGCCGCTGCCAATACGATAAACTTCTTCATAACTTTCACTCCTATAAATCCCAAGCTTAGGTTATATACCTAATTCATTAGCAAAGAGCTTACATAGCTATTGGGTGTTCCACAACTCTATTTTAGATCTAAATCACTTTTATTCAGCTTGACTTCAGCAAACATGTAAATGATAATGATTATCACTTAATAAATTTAACAGAGATAAATTATGACTTGGTTCATCGCTGCTTTTACTATCGCTACGGCAATTTTTATCTTCGGCCCCAAACAAGTGAGCGAACAACAAACTCATAAAAACAGTGAACTGCCTAAGCAATGGTCACTACTGGTACTCCCCATAGTGGTATTAGGCTGGTTCGCGGTAACGCAACTAAATAGTCAAACCTCAATGTTTGACATTGTTGCTTTAGGTTTTGTTTTATCGGCTTGCAGTATTGCGCTCCCAGTGCTGCGTCGCTTTATCCTGCCTTGCGCCGGACTCACCAGTGTTGCCCTCATCATTGCGATAATTGGCAATCTGTAGCAACACGGTATTTATGCTCAGCGATCTCCCTGCAAATTGATCGATACGCTCTAAGACCACTTTTCGTGGTCTTTTTTTTTGCCTTTCTCCCATAGTGACAACGAGTTTGTTAAACTTAAAATAACTCAATATCACCAGTACATAAATCATGAGAATTGATCCGAACATTTCACTTGTTTATAGCACAGATGGCGGGAAAATTGCCCCTGAAAAACCGCAGAAAAGCGCCCCTAAAGGCGACGGTATAATTCGTATCCACAAAGACAGTAAAGGCCGTAAAGGTAAAGGTGTGTCGGTAATTAAAGGTCTTGAGCTAGATGAAAAGGAATTAAAAGCCTTGG
Organism: Shewanella waksmanii; assembly: GCF_043643685.1. GTDB lineage: Bacteria > Pseudomonadota > Gammaproteobacteria > Enterobacterales > Shewanellaceae > Shewanella > Shewanella waksmanii_A. The sequence continues at coordinate 301,778 of NZ_JBHZSN010000001.1, read as the reverse complement.
CTCAAAAGCTTAAAAAACAATGTGGTTGCGGCGGCACGGTCAAAGATTTCAATATTGAAGTTCAAACAGATAACCGCGAACAACTTAAAACACTACTCGAAAAGCTGAACTATACGGTTAAACTTGCTGGAGGCTAATCCTGTGGCTGAGCCTAAAATGACAAGTCTACAAAATCACCTTCTTTTAGCGATGCCATCGCTTCAGGACACTTTTTTTGAACGTTCAGTTATCTATATTTGTGAGCATGATGAAAAAGGCGCAATGGGCATAATGATCAATAGGCCTATTGGTGTAGAAGTCGAAGAGTTGCTGAAACAGATGGAGTTAGACGATAATCTTGAGTTGATGCCATCACTTGCCACCAAAGTGTTAGTCGGAGGCCCTGTTAACCCTGAGCGAGGCTTTGTATTACACACGCCTCAATCCCATTGGGCCAACAGCGAGCAGATTAGCGATGAGGTAATGCTTACCACTTCACGCGATGTACTCGCCGCTATCGGGAAAGAGAGTTCACCAAAAGATTACATTGTTGCTTTAGGTTATGCAGGCTGGGGACGTGATCAACTCGAGCAAGAGATTGCCGAAAACAGTTGGCTTTCTATCCCTGCCACTGCCGAAATTCTGTTTAATACCGACCATGACCAACGTTGGCTACAAGCAACTCAATCATTAGGGTTTGATATCTGGCAATTGTCTCATCAAACTGGCAGAGCGTAAGCAAACTAAAACCCACAGATGACAATCTACTTTAGGAAATCGACATGAGCAGCCAATCAGTTTTAGGCTTTGACTTTGGCACTAAGAGTATTGGCGTCGCAATAGGGCAAGCCATTACCGCTAGTGCAAGACCACTGACTTCTATCAAAGCCAATGACGGTATTCCAAAATGGGAAGAAATTGGCGCCTTGATCGATGAATGGCAGCCGGATCTTGTGGTTGTTGGCCTACCGCTTAACATGGATGGCACAGAGCAAGAAATGACCCAACGCGCACGTAAATTTGCCAACCGCATTAACGGCCGCTTTGGGATAAAAATAGCAACGCAAGACGAACGTCTCACCACCGCTGATGCCAAAGCAAGGTTATTTGAGTTTGGTGGCTATAAAGCATTAACAAAAGGGCAAGTGGATTCGATGTCTGCGGTGCTGATCATCGAAAGCTACTTTGAGAATCAATTTTGAACATCATTCAGATCAATCAAAAAAGCAGCCTGATGGCTGCTTTTTTATTGGCTAAATATGCGGTTTGACTAAATTCACCATCATCTCTATGTGGTCGTCACGATCATTTAGTGCCGCAATGTAGCGATATTTTTCGCCACCAGCTTGTTCGAAAACTTCTCGGTTTTCCGATTCAATTTCTTCAAGCGTTTCGAGACAGTCACTACTAAAAGCTGGACATACAATCGCCACGTCCTTTACGCCATCTTTTGCCAGTGCCTCAAGTGTGGCATCGGTATATGGCCCCAACCACTTTGCTTTACCAAAGCGAGATTGAAATGTCGTAATATACTCATCATCAGTCAAACCCAGTTTTTCAACCACCAGCCGCGTGGTGATTTTACAGTAACAATAATAAGGGTCGCCTAAATGCAAATTGCGTTCAGGCATACCATGATAAGACAAGACCAGTTTCTGTGGTTTTCCATGCTTATCAAAATCCGCTTTAATTGATGATACTAGTGCATCAATGTACTCACTATTATCATGATAAGTATTGATAAAATGCACAGATGGTAGAAAGCGCCATTTGGTCAGCGTCTTACTTAGGGCATCAAACGCCGAACCTGTGGTGGGCGCTGCATACTGAGGATACAATGGCAGGGCGACAATTTTATCAACCCCTTGCTGATGCATCTTATTTAGCACAGTATCCACTGAAGGATTCCCATAACGCATGCAAAAGTCCACCACAACATTATCGTTTGCTAGGCGATTGCGTAGCTTATCGGTTTGAGCTTGGGTAATGCTCATTAACGGCGAGCCATCTTGTTGCCAAATTTCTTTGTACAGTGCCGCCGATTTGGCAGGTCTTACACGCAAAATAATGCCATGTAAAATCAGCATCCACAGCAACTTAGGAATTTCAACCACGCGCGGATCCGACAAAAACTCCGCCAAATAGGTTCTAACAGATGCCGCAGTTGGTGCATCAGGTGTCCCAAGGTTCATCAAAAGCACCCCGACCTTGCCGCGCTGCTGATGCCCTTGCTCCTTTGTTATTCCGACAAACTTACTCAATGTGTCTCCTTAGGTTTGTTTTAAGCAGTGTTAAAGCTGCAGCTCAATGGCTGTCACTAATGTCGTTGAATCCGGTTTTACACTGGAGCTGAACTTTTGTACCACCTCGCCATCTGCGCTGACAAGATACTTATTGAAGTTCCAGCTCGGTTCACTGGTTTGTGCTGATAAGTGACTAAAAATACTTTGCGCGCCAGCTCCCTTGACTTTGCCCGGTGCTAGCATAGTGAAAGTGACGCCATAATTGATGTAGCACACATCGGCGGTCTTCACCTCTTCGGCTTCTTCTTGATTAAAATCATTGGATGGGAAACCCAATACCACCAGACCTTTATCTTTATAATTTTTATGTAATGCTTCCAAGCCTTTAAACTGCGAGGTGTAACCACAATTGCTGGCCGTATTGACAATCAATACAGGCTTTCCTTGGGTTAACTCACAGATATCAACTTGCTTTTCAGAATGTAGCTTTCTTGCGGTTACATCTAAAAAGTCAGCGCATTGCGTTTCAGCATAAGCGCTAGGAATAGTAAACATGGCGGCTAGACTTAAGCTAATCATTCGGTATTTCATAACGACTCCTTTGTTGGGTTATTTGCCGATACGTCAAACCGAACAAATTGGATCAACTTAAGTCCATTTCTAACATGTAAATGGCAGAAATTAAAAATAAAAGCCGATGTTAACATTTAAACGAGAACTCCAGCGTTGCTCTCCTTCATCAATACCGATACCGGGTCCATTGATAAACCACATATTGTTACCGGCAATCCAATCTACATAGGAATAGAACTTTCCAGCAGTAATGGCACAGCCTGTCACATTCTGAATCGAATCCGCTCGTCCCTGGCCTGACGCAAAAATCTGACTATAGTCGTTGTAGCAATTAAGGTGGGTAATGGGTCCCCAATCAACATCAAAGCCTTTAGCGATATTTGCGGTGATCACATCGGCTTCATTAGCAATCTCAAATGGGAAAGCAAATGCCGATAATGCGACTCGTTTATCTGACGGTGTATCGTAGTAATAGTGCATATACTGCAGCTGCGTTTGCCATTGCTGCCAGTCCATTTGCCAGTGAACAGCACCAGCATAACCTTCGATATCATCGCCAGGGCCGGCACCTGCGGTATCACCCTGATACTCAAGCTGCTGCCACTGTAATGACGCGCCAACTTTATGACTGAACTCGCCAGATTTAATGGTATTTTCACCGCGCAAATTAACTTGTCCCGCTTCTTCATAAGCAGAATCTGCAGTAGTGGCAATATCGAATGAATAGCGGTCAAACTCAGTACCGTCGGCATATTCATCACTGATAAAGTAAGCCAGATCCCAGCGCCAACTGCCAGTTTCGTTTATCCAATGGAAACCGGTATCATAATCGTCTTCAAAGCCAAGGTAATAATTAGCACTAAACCAAAATGAGTGAGAGTTATAAGGTAAGATGCCAAAGGGAACTTGGGTAACTCCCATCTGAATCTTGTTTTGCTCATTTATGTGGTAGCCAATATAAGCATGGTGAATGACATCGATATCTTTGTACCAACGGTACTGAGCCGACCCGTATAGGACATCAGATTGGTAATTCACATCGACACGAAACAGCTCAAACTCAATAGAGTCATCACTGTCATAATCCTTCCAACCATAATTGACCCGCAGCGCGCCACCAACATCCCACTCATCGTTTATAGGAATCGCATTGGCTTGAGTCGCTGAGCAGGCCATTGCTAGCAAACATGCTCGCCAAACATGGTGTAACTTAGGCGTAGGTTTGTTGCTTGTATTCATCATTCACTCATCCTTGTAAGGGAGTTACTTTCCATCAATTTGCAAATAAAAAAGTAAAACAGGCATTCACCTGTTTTACTTAATACGACTATCATTGCAATTAGTCGAGGTCTAAGGTCACCCCTTCCATAAAGCCTGAGCTTGGTGAATCTGAATTTTGTAGTTTTATCATCAGACGTAAATCATTAGGGGAGTCAGCATGGTGAAGCGCATCTGCATAAGAGATTTCACCTTCGCTATATAACTGTAGTAGAGCTTGGTCAAATGTCTGCATTCCTTGCTCATTAGATTTGGCCATGGTTTCTTTCAACACATGAAGCTCATTTTTAGCGATAAGGCTAGCAACACGCGGTGTATTGATTAACACCTCAATGGCCGCGCGGCGACCGGTACCATCGCTTTTCGGGATCAATTGCTGAGCAACAATTCCTCGAAGGTTTAGCGATAAATCGAATAGCAACTGTTGATGCTTGTTCTCTGGCACCAAGTGCATAATACGATCTAAAGCCTGGTTGGCGTTGTTGGCGTGCAGGGTAGCCATACAAAGGTGGCCGGTTTCAGCAAACGATAACGCAAACTCCATGGTTTCTTGGGTGCGGATCTCACCAATCAAAATCACATCAGGAGCCTGACGTAACGAGCTTTTCAACGCAGCATCAAATGATTCAGTATCAATGCCTACTTCACGCTGAGTAATAATACTCTTGCGATGGTCGTGGACAAATTCAACCGGATCTTCAATGGTTAAAATATGCCCCCTAGCATTAGCGTTGCGGTAACCCACTAACGCCGCTAACGATGTAGACTTACCCGTACCGGTACCACCAACCATGATGATTAGGCCACGCTTACTCATTACCAAATCTTTTAAAATTGGCGGTAACTTTAAGTCATCAACCAATGGAATTTTCGTTTCAATACGCCGCATAACGCAGCCAGGTGCCTCACGCTGCCAAAAAGCACTCACACGAAAGCGGCCTAGTCCTTTTGCCGCAAATGCAAAGTTACATTCGCGAGATTCATGAAACTCTTGCTTTTGAGCATCATTCATTACCGCTTCAACAAACGCCAACGATTGCTCGGGTGTGAACGCATTTTCTGCAAGTGGCCGTAATTCACCATCAATTTTTGCACTAGGTGGAAACCCAGCGGTAATGAATAAATCAGATGCTTGACGCTCAATCATTACCTTTAAAAACGGTAGGACATCCATATTAAGCTTCCTAATTAAAAGGTCGTTTGTTTATTCGCACTTTTCGACATGGCATCTTCACGGGTAATTTGACCGCGATTGACTAAGTTCTGTAAGCACTGATCCAAGGTTTGCATACCATGGGCCATACCGGTCTGAATCGCCGAGTACATTTGCGCGACTTTATCTTCGCGGATCAGGTTACGAATAGCCGGTGTTCCCATCATAATTTCATGGGCCGCAACACGACCGCCACCGACTTTCTTGATCAAAGTTTGTGAAATTACCGCCTGCAAAGATTCTGATAACATGGTTCGCACCATGCCCTTTTCACCTTCAGGGAAGACATCAACCACACGGTCAATGGTCTTAGCCGCAGAGGTGGTATGCAAAGTACCGAAAACTAAATGGCCGGTTTCTGCCGCTGTCATCGCTAAGCGAATCGTTTCAAGGTCACGCATCTCACCAACAAGAATCACATCAGGATCCTCACGCAAGGCACTTCTTAGTGCTGCGTTAAAGCTGTGAGTGTGCTTATGCACTTCACGTTGGTTAATCAAGCATTGCTTATTTTGATGAACAAATTCGATAGGATCTTCAATGGTCAGAATATGGTCATGGCGATTTTCATTAATGTAATCAATCATCGCCGCTAAGGTCGTACTCTTACCCGAACCAGTGGGTCCCGTCACCAAAACTAACCCACGTGGATAACTTGAGATTTTCTTAAAAATCTCTGGAGCGCCGAGTTGCTCTAGACTTAAAATATCGCTGGGAATGGTACGAAATACTGCCGCCGCACCGCGTGACTGGTTGTAAGCATTGACACGAAAACGCGCTAAATTGGGGACTTCAAAGGAGAAATCTATCTCTAAATGCTCTTCGAAATCTTTGCGCTGCTTATCATTCATTATGTCATAGACTAAACTATGCACGCCTTGATGATCTAAAGCCGGCAGATTGATCTTTCTGACTTCACCATCTACCCGTATCATTGGCGAAACGCCAGCACTAAGGTGTAGATCTGAAGCATTGTGTTTTACACTAAAGGCAAGTAACTCTGTGATTTCCATAGTTCGGGACATCCATTCAACCAAAAACTTACATCATGACAACAATAGCAGACAGACTGGCTAACGCCCACCTAAGAATTAGCCAAGCGGCGCAAAAATCGACACGAGATCCAGCAGATATTCATTTACTTGCTGTGAGCAAAACCAAACCGATATCGCAAATTGTTGCCGCTTACGAGGCCGGCCAACGTCATTTCGGCGAAAACTACGTGCAAGAAGGCGAACAAAAGGTTCAGGCTTTAGCACAACAATGCCCTGATATTGTTTGGCACTTCATTGGCCCATTACAATCAAACAAAAGCAAAATTGTTGCCGAAAACTTTGACTGGATGCATACCGTATCACGGCCAAAAATTGCCCAGCGCCTAAATGAACAACGGCCAGATAACCAAGCGCCACTCAATGTCTGTATTCAAATCAATATTAGTGGTGAGGCCAGTAAGTCGGGCTGCAGTGTCGATCAAGCCTATACTCTGGCTCAAGAGATTAGCCAACTTGGCAACTTATGCCTTAGAGGCATTATGGCAATACCCAGTGCCGAGTGCTCAACTGAGCAGCAACACCAAGAGCTCAGTGCCATGCAAACACTCTATAGCGAGCTAAAGCAGCAATATTCGAGTATTGATACGCTGTCGATGGGCATGAGCAATGACCTTGAACAGGCTGTTGCCCATGGCTCTACGATGGTTCGAATTGGCACGGCAATTTTTGGTGCAAGGGATTATTCCTCAGGTGCTGCGTAACAACAAATAGGGTAGACTCTACAACCACTTGATAAGATAACGTGTTATCGGGTTTTGAACTAAAACAACTTAACACCCGTAAACGTCTCAAAAGCAGGAGCTTAGAGAGCTGTAATGATAGAAAAAACAATATGCTTTATTGGCGCAGGAAATATGACTCGCAGCATTACCAGTGGTTTGGTAAAAAGTGGATACAACCCGCAGCTTATTCACGCGACAAACCCCAGCCAGCCAAAGCTTGATGAACTTGCGCAGCAATTGCAGATTAACATTTCAAATGACAACCTAGCTGCCGCGGAACAATCTGACGTGGTGGTGTTATGCGTAAAACCTCACTTAATGGAACAGGTTTGCCAACAGCTAAGCCAATTAGACATGAGCAATAAGTTAGTCATCACTATCGCTGCTGGCGTTACTGCAAAGCGTTATCAAGACTATTTTGCTCAACCCATTAAGCTAGTGCGTACTATGCCTAACACGCCAACACAGATTGGTGTTGGTATGACAGGTTTATACGCCGATGACAGTATTTCTGCCGCTGACAAGCACTATGTTGAGCAGCTAATGGCTAGCGGAGGCGAAGTCGTTTGGGTCGAGCAAGAAGACGAACTCAACCAAGTGATCGCCCTAGCGGGAAGTTCACCGGCCTATTTTTTCTTGATGATGGAAGCGATGATCGACAGCGCCAAACAAGATGGGGTTGATGAAAAGGCCGCAAGAGCATTAGTTCAGCAGGCCGCCATGGGCGCTGCAGCCATGGTAAAGCAAAACCCACAACTTAGCGCGGCGCAGCTACGTGAAAACGTGACTTCTAAGGGCGGTACAACAGCACAAGCGATTGCTGCATTTGAACAAGCTGATTTGCGTGGTATTGTTCGCAGTGCAATGCATGATTGTATCGCCAGAGCTGAAGAAATGGCTAAACAATATTAATTGATTATTGACCTTAAATAGAGAGCAACAATGAACGCATTTAGTTTTTTAGTTAGCACTATCTTTGACCTATATCTAATGGTGGTGATTCTGCGCATTTGGCTACAGCTAGCCCGTGCCGATTTTTATAACCCGTTTAGCCAGTTTGTCGTCAAAGCCACGCACCCAATCGTCGCTCCAATGCGTCGCGTGCTCCCCTCAATGGGCAACCTCGATACAGCCTCGGTCGTACTGGCTCTGCTGGTCGTCATTGCCAAGTTTGTTATTTTGAGCTTAATGGCCGGTGCAAATATCGATATAGTAACCATATTTATCGTTTCTGTGGTGTCGGTAATTAAAGAGGCTGGCGTACTTTTATTCTGGATGCTCATCATCCGCGCAATTTTAAGCTGGGTAAGCCAAGGCCATAATCCTATCGAAATGGTCATGGGCCAATTAACTGAGCCACTACTCGCGCCCATTCGCCGTATTCTTCCTCCTATGGGAGGCTTAGATTTATCATTGCTTGTTATGATGATAATTCTCAATTTCCTTAATATTCTTCTAAGCCAATACGTACCGTTCTGGGCTAACGTATAATGGCAGCGGTGATTAAGCAGCAAGACAACTTGCTGCTTAATTTGTACATACAACCTAAAGCAAGCCGCGATAAATGGGTCGGATTACATGGCGATGAGCTTAAAGTTGCCATTACAGCGCCACCTATAGATGGCAAAGCAAATGCCCATTTAACAAAATGGCTTGCCAAAGCCTTTAAAGTCCCTAAAAGCGATATTGTGATTACCAAAGGTGAACTGGGCAGACACAAACAAGTGAAAGTGCTAAAGCCCAAGCAACTACCGGAGATCATAGCTCCATGGCTTTGAGCATCCATACAAATGGCAATACGGGTTAAAATCGTAACAAAATACAGTAAACCAAGCTCAAGCCCACGCCATCCCCTATAATAGATAGAAACGTCAACCAAGGAGTATCACTATGGTACGTTTACTAATAAGTACAATGATTGTGTTTTTTGCCCTAACTCAACCAGTGCAAGCAGAGCAAAAGCAAGTGGTGGGTAACTTTGATATTCACTATGTTGCCTTAGGCAGCACCTTTTTAACGCCGTCGATTGCCAAGACATATGGCATCAAACGAAGTAGCTACACTGGCATCATTAATATTTCGGTTCTGGAAAATAGTAAACCAGGCCACCCTGCAGTGCCTGTGGAAATATCTGGCATAGCCAACAATTTGCTAGACGCTCGAATCAACCTCGATTTCAGAGAGATCCGTGAAGGCAGTGCAATATACTATATTGCTGAAGTCCCCTACCGCGATGATCAGGAAATTAATTTTCAAATCGCAATCAAGCATGACAATGAACTCAATACGCAGCTGAAGTTCAAACAAAAATTCTATGTTGAATAAACCACTAACGCGGCAAATGCTTTAATGGTTTTTGCTTTGTTTAACTATCGTTTTGGGTCGTCCTTGGGTATCATGGCGCGCAAAAATATAGCCCCAGAGGTGACCCGATGAAACAAATAGTATTGGCTAGTGGTAACAAAGGAAAATTGAAAGAATTTTCTGAAATCTTGTCTGAGTTCGATATTGAAGTCTTACCACAAAGTCATTTCGACGTAGTGGAAGTCCCCGAAACAGGCACCACCTTCGTAGAAAACGCCATCATTAAAGCGCGCCACGCGGCAAAGGTCACCGGGATACCTGCAATTGCAGATGACTCAGGGTTAGAAGTTGATCTTCTCAATGGTCAGCCCGGTATATACTCCGCTCGCTATGGTGGCGAAAATGCCTCTGCAAAAGATAACTACCTAAAGCTGCTTGATGCACTCGCAACAGAGCAGGAAAACCGCTCCGCACGATTCCAATGTGTCTTGGTATATATGCGCCATGCCGACGATCCAACGCCGATAATTTGCCAAGCATCTTGGGAAGGAACCATTGGTTTCGAGGTTGTTGGCACCAACGGTCATGGATATGATCCGATTTTTATTCCAGAGGGTTATCAGCGCACGGCGGCAGAACTTAGCAGCGAGCAAAAAAATAGCCTTAGCCACCGCGGTAAAGCAATGCAACTGCTGCTAGCACAAATGCGTGAAAAAGGTGTGCTTGCCTAATGTTGCAGCTTCCTCCTCTGAGTCTGTACATCCATATACCCTGGTGTGTGCAAAAATGCCCCTATTGCGACTTTAACTCCCATGGACAGCACGGAGAGCTGCCCCAGCAAGCATATGTTGACGCCTTGCTTGCTGACTTAGCTATCGATTTGCCTTACGTGCAGGGACGTAAGCTACACTCGATTTTCATTGGCGGCGGCACGCCATCGTTGTTTGATGCAGCCCAAATAAAACGGCTCTTAAATGGTGTTCAAAACGCCATTGCATTTAAAGATGGCATTGAAATTACCATGGAAGCGAACCCCGGTACGCTTGAGCACGATGCATTGCATGCCTACCGTGAAGCCGGTATCAACAGATTGTCTATAGGTGTGCAGAGTTTTGCTAGTGACAAGTTGAATTTACTCGGGCGAATTCATGATAAAAATGAAGCGCAAGCGGCAGCAAAAGAGGCGCAAAAAGCTGGCTTTAATAGCTTCAATCTCGATTTAATGCATGGGCTACCTAACCAAAGCTTTGACCAAGCAATGGCTGATATTGAACAAGCGGCTAAGTTACAACCGCCTCACCTGTCTTGGTATCAACTGACGATTGAACCCAATACCCTGTTTCACTCTAAGCCGCCAACTCTGCCTGATGATGAAGCCCTATGGCATATATATGAGCAGGGGCAGAAAAAGCTGGCGCAACTGGGCTATCAGCAATACGAAATATCTGCCTACGCCAAACCAGGTTTTCAATGTCAGCACAATATTAACTATTGGCAATTTGGTGACTATATTGGCATCGGCTGCGGAGCACATGGGAAAATTACCGATATTGGACATCAGCAAATATTCAGAACCGTTAAGATAAAACACCCTAAAGGCTATTTATCCGGTAAAGATTATCTATTTGATAAAAATACTATCGAGCCAGATGAGCGAGCATTAGAGTATTTGATGAACCGTTTCCGGTTAATGGCTGCAATCCCAAAGGATGAGTTTGAGCAGCGCACCGGATTGCCCGCATCGACCATTGAAACCCAAATGCAACACGCGGCAACTAAAGGTTTAGTTGAAATAAGCCCAAACCATTGGCAATTAACGGCCAAGGGCAGCATGTTCGTTAACGAACTATTAAGTCTATTTTGTGACTAGAACGCATTAATCTTTCGCGTTGATTTTTACTGCAGTTTGTCGCTTATTGATACAAGGCAGAGGCTTTAATAGTTGGCAGCTATTTGATAAGCCGATAACAACGCAGAAAGCAGCGACAAACGCTGCCTGAAGGGTTGGGCTACAAGCGGTTTACGCTTTATTAAGCGCTATTTTGCTTCGTATGCTAGGCGGAAAATAACTTAACGCTCACCAGGGTTAAAGCGCTTTTGGCGGAAGGTCTCGCTTCGAACAGAGATTAATTGAGAACATTTGATACGCCCAAACTAAACACCTCTTTTAGTCTATTAAGTGGCATGAAAACTGCAGCTTATAGCACTTATCCCCCAAACTATCTGTGCGCCCGTCCTTTATTTCCACACTATACACATCTGCTAACAATTATATTCGAAAGTTAACCTCTGCCTTATATTAGGATAGCTAGCAATAATAATAGGAACATCGCTATGCAAATAAAAACAACAACGACACTTATCGCTTTAACCCTGAGTACATTAATCACTACCCCTCACGCTTTAGCTAATAATGGCAACGGCCTAGCTAGCCCCAGTCAACCCGTTGTGCAAACACTTAACAGTGAATCCCAAAAAGCAAATGAACTATTTGAGCAGATTTTCATGGATAACGTGATGTCTAGCCCAACAACCCAAACTCAGCTAGGGATCAAAACAGATTATGATAAATGGGATGAACGCGGTGAACAGGCCGATGAGAAAGATCTAGCGTTAGCCAAGAAACACCTAGCTCAGCTAAATGCCTTAGATACAAGCAAACTGGATAAGCAAACAAAACTGAGTTTTGATCTGCTTAATGCTCGCCTATCTCAAGCGGTTGAACAACATCAATGGCGCCATTACAGCTACCCAGTAAACCAGATGTACGGTGGCCACTCATTTATCGCTTCATTCCTCATCAATCAGCACCAGATTAATGAACTCAGTGACGCAGAGGCGTACATCGCTCGCCTTAAAGCGGTGCCCAGCAATCTACATCAACTCACTCAAGCATTAGAGGTCCGCGCTGAAAAAGGCATTATTGCACCCAAATTTGTATTTCCTTATGTGCTATCGGACAGTGAAAACATCATCATAGGTGCGCCATTTCAAGATGGCGAAGACAGTGCCATTTGGGCGGACTTCAAACGTAAAGTCGCTAAACTTGATATTAGTCAGTCCCAACAAGAAGCCCTGTTAAAGCAAGCTAAATCAGCGCTTATCAAGCAAGTTGAACCAGCCTATAAAGCGCTAATTAGCTATGTCAGTCAGCTGGAAAAACGTGCTGATACCCGTGATGGTGTATGGCGCTTTGAAAATGGTGAACAGTTTTACAATATGGCGTTGGCAAGAACGACAACGACCGATATGACCGCAGATGAAATCCACCAGCTTGGTCTTAGTGAAGTTGCTCGTATTCACGATGAAATGCGCGCCATTATGAAGAAAGTCGACTTTAAAGGCGATTTAGCCGCTTTCTTTAAATTCATGCGCGAAGACAAGCAGTTTTATTACCCTGCAACAGAGGAAGGCCGTCAAGCTTACCTAACTGAAGCAACGGCATTAATTGATAATATGACATCACGTCTCGATGAAGTCTTTAACGTTAAACCTAAAGCCCCTATGGTGGTAAAACGCGTTGAAGCTTTCAGAGAAAAGTCTGCCGGCAAAGCTTTCTACAATCAGCCTTCACCAGATGGTTCACGTCCAGGGGTGTATTACGCAAACTTGTATGACATGGAGGCCATGCCAAAATATCAGATGGAAGCCCTAGCTTACCATGAAGGAACACCCGGCCATCACATGCAAATTGCCATTGCTCAAGAGCTGCAAGGGGTTCCCAAATTTAGACGCTTTGGTGGTTATCAAGCCTATATTGAGGGATGGGGATTATACAGTGAGTACTTCCCGAAAGAGATGGGCTTATATAGCGACCCTTATTCAGACTTTGGCCGCTTAGCGATGGAGCTTTGGCGCTCATGCCGCCTAGTAGTAGACACAGGGATCCATGCGAAAAAGTGGAGTCGTGAACAAGGCATTGAGTATTACGTCAACAATACCCCTAATGCTAAGTCAGATGCTGTGAAAATGGTTGAAAGACATATCGTCATGCCAGCTCAAGCAACCGCTTATAAGGTGGGTATGATTAAAATATTAGCATTGCGCGAGAAAGCGAAAACTGCGCTGGGTGACAAATTCGATATTGCCGCTTTCCATACACTGATATTGGAAAATGGCCCGCTACCGTTAGATTATTTAGAGCAACAAGTCGATCTTTGGATTAAAGCACAACAAGCTTAACCCATTGAGTTAAGACTAAGCTCGCAAACATTAAGCCACCTTCACGGTGGCTTTTTATTGCGGCGAAATAATAGCAACCAGTATCAATGGTTTCACCAAGGAAAATAGTCGAGCACCAGCCATAACTGCGACAGTAATAGCAAATGACTTAATTGGAAAAGTGTGTAAAAGCAGGAAGTACAAAGAAAAATCACCCCAGCTAAAAGCTGGGGTAAACCAAAAACTAGGATGATGGTTTAAAGCCGACATTGTTTTAGTTATTAAACCACTGCCAGCATTGAATTAAAGTTGCTTAACGGCTGTCTGCAGAAAAAAACCAAGAGGGGTCATTCTTTAGTTTTTTTAAGGGTCTCAGACTCCTTAATTCAATTTATTCCATTGTATTATTTACAGAACAAATGGCAACATAAACCCCTTGCAATCATTAGCAAGAGCTAAACAAAGCATCTAAAAATCGCCACGATAAAAGTAGTCTAAAATACTGTTTTAAAAATAAAAAAGCCCTCAAGCCTTACCTAGAGAGCTTTTTTGTTCTAACTATGAAACAATGTTTCCAGTAAGCTTATAAATTTACTGAACAAAAAGCATTCAAATCGATAGCTTTACCTTAATTTTATTTAAGATTTTCGCTTCGCATACAACTCAGCATAAGGCGCATCCCAATATGGCGGCGTACCAATGTGCTCTTTAATAAAATCAATAAATGCGCTGACTTTGGGAGCCAAGTGCTTTCTGCGTGGATAAACCGCTTGCAATGGTAGGTGGTTAGTCAGTTGCCACTCAGGCAATAATGGCACCAGTGTACCTTTGGCAATTTCATCTTCTAGCAGATAGCTCGCTAAATACACCACCCCTAAACCACTAACCGCTGCTGACTTCAACGCAGGGGCATTATCAACCCGGAAGTTACCTGAAACACCTATTTCGCAATAGTCTTCACCGCGCTTGAACTGCCATACACTGTGTTCATGCCACTCACCATGATAAACCAAGCAATTGTGATCAACTAACTGTTCAGGTCGCTCTGGTTGACCATGTTTAGCAATGTACTCAGGCGAAGCCGTTAACAAGAACTGACATTTCATCAGCGGTCGAGCCACCATACCTAATGGCAACTGCTCCGACATTGTCAGTAGCAAATCCAAGCCCTCACTGACAACATCCACTTTGTGGTCAAGCAAGCTCACTTGCAGCTCAAGTTCAGGATGTTTTGCCATAAACTCAGGTAGTGCAGGAATAATATGCATGGTACCGAATGACTGAGAGATCCCTACTTTCAAGACACCGCGAGTGGCGTCATTAAGATTATGTACGCTCGCTACAGCTTGATCGGCATCCCTAAGTAACTCTTCACCTTGGGTATAAAGTAATTGACCAGCTTCGGTCAAACTTAAACTGCGCGTCGTTCTTTGAATTAGCTGCACACCTAATTTATGCTCCAAGTCAGCAACTTGAGTACTTACCTTAGATTTAGATATGCCTAATTTACGTGCCGCGGAGCTAAAGCTGCCAGCCCGAGCAACATGGGTAAAAATTGCAATAGGTTCCAAAAGTTCTAACATGTAAATCGCCTTCAGGTATTTGCGACACCAATAATATTCAATAAAATTCAAACAATTACAGATTGAAATCTCAATCCAACATGTTTAAATAAATTTAGAATATGCGTAAGTAGGGTCAGTTATGCAATCAGTGTTTTATCAAAAAACCTGATCGATATTGTTATTATTTTTTTAAGTATACCAAAGATTTGCCAATTATTTCTAATATGTATTTTTCAATAAAGATAATCCAAAAGTATAAGCACATCAGACTTTAGCGTGATGAACGAAAAAAGCCCTAAATGGGAATGAATTTAGGGCCGTTGCAATTGCGGTTGGGCGCAACAAGGAGAAAAGATGTTAAATGCTTAGCTTACTCACGAAGTGTTTTATTACTTGTATCAATAAGCGCATAATTTTTTAAGCTAGGCACTTGGGCACGCAGTTTATTTTCAGTAATAAGCAACTGTTCAAAATTGTCACAAACTCGCTCCGCTCTATGCTCTAGCTCTTGTGCTTGCAACTCCATTTCTCGTTCAATATCTTCGCCAATACGTTCCATTTTCTGACTAAATGAATTCATTTTCTCTTCGAAAGTATTGCCATCTCCGGACATCATTTCGCTACCTAATGTCATCATTAGGCTACCAATTGAACTTTGCACTAGCTGATCAAGTTCTTTTTCAAAATCTTCACCAAATGTTTGCTCTAATGAAGACTCAGTGGCACCAATATAAAATTTATCGCCGTTTTGATAAGCAACCGAATCAATACGTTGACTTAAGCTGTCCATCATTTGATCAATTTTTGCGCCAGTAGCGTCTCCTAGTAATGGAGTTAACGCCATACTCACTGCTGTCGTCGCTATCTGTACTGCATCATTGACCAACTCAATCACTTCAGGCACTTGTTGAGAAACTTGCTCGCTATATTCATTCACAAGCGCTTGTTGACTGCTATTAAGGTCGATCTCCTTGCCTTCTACAAACAACTTACCCAGCTCCACTCGGTAAACTTCTTTACCAGCATCGCTCACGGTGAGTTTTTTCGGCTCGACTGCAACATCATAGTTTAATGCCACATCACACTGCTTGCCTTCACCAAAACTAACGTGGTTTCCATTTCCATCATGAGCCCAAGCAGAAGCCGTTGTTGCTAATACCATTGCTGTCATGCCAATTGAAGCCGCTAATTTGTTCATCATTCATTGTCCTTTATGTCTGAAAACTGATTGCTCGGTTAAAGCCGAAGCCTAAAACTGATTATAATGAAGTTAAAGCAGGCATCGTGCCAACATTGTAAGACGCTGTTTTATAGGGAAAAGGGTGCTGAGAGTAAAAAATAAACGAGCAGTAAATTAACAATTCCACTAACTTTTAGTGACATTGACTAAGTTTTAAAATATCGACCGACCTAGAGATTGGCAAAGTAATTCCAATGCAGCAGTTCCCGCTAACGAATTACCATTTTTATCTAACTCTGGTGACCAGACGCACACAGACATATCACCAGGTATCACCGCAATAATGCCGCCACCAACGCCACTTTTGCCCGGCATTCCAACCCGATAAGCAAATTCACCGGCGCCATCATACAGGCCCGACGTGGCCAGCAAAGCATTGAGTTGCCTTGTTTGAACCGGTGACACTAATCTATCGCCACGAATTGTGGTTCCGGCATTAGCTAAATACAGCATTGCACGAGAAAGGTCGACACAACTCATCCGTAAAGCACAATAATGAAAATAGCTTTGTAGCACGGTATCGACATCATTGTTGAAATTGCCGAACGATTTCATTAAATAAGCAATCGCTGCGTTTCGTGCACTATGCTCATATTCTGATGCCGCTACGACTTTGTCATAACAAAGGTGGGGGTTATTACTTAGTTTACGGACGACTTCCAACATTCTTTGCTTAGGCGCTCCTAAGCGTCCTTGAAGCAAGTCAGCAATCACTAACGCGCCAGCGTTAATGAATGGGTTTCTAGGTAAGCCTCTTTCTAACTCAACTTGAACAAGAGAATTAAATGATTGTCCTGAAGGCTCTTTACCTACCCGTGACCAAATCTCATGCTCTTCATAAAGTGTAAGTGCCAAAGTAAGGCTAAATACTTTGGAAATACTTTGAATGGAAAATGGCTCGAGATAATCTCCAGCACCAATTGTGGTTCCATCTAGCGTGGTGATTGCTATGGCGAGCTTATTGGCATTGACGTTTGCCAAGGCGGGAATATAGTCTGCGACCTTTCCTTGCCCAAGCAGTGGTCGCACTTGCTCGAGCACCTGCTCGAGCATTTGCTTATCTGGCATTAACTCCACCAAATATCATACAGCTCGCTTATTTCGACATCTTTGACATCTTGCGCATCCCAAAATGCTTTTACTGCCTGACGATCGTCTTCGGTACACTTACCAATGGTTTGGGTTGCGATAATGCCTTCCCACTCCTTGTGCCCACCGCCATGGAACCCTAGGTTTCTAGGCTCGATAACCGTATCAATAAACGCGTCTACTAGACTATCTATTTGTGCTTCGGTCACTGATTCATTAAAAGTCCAGTTGACATCAAAACCTAGCTCTTGAAACTCATCAATACGTAACTTCTTGCGTAAACGACGACTACGTGTTGCCATAATCACATTCCCCTAATGATTTAGATATTGTTGTAGTAACTTACTGATCTCGTTCAAACATCAAGTCCCAAACGCCGTGTCCCAAACGATGGCCACGCGCTTCAAACTTAGTTAATGGTCGATGGTCTGGACGGGGAACTACATCACCCGTTTCAGATTGATTTTTATACCCTGGGGCTGCACTCATCACTTCTAGCATATGTTCTGAGTAATTTTCCCAATCGGTCGCAAGATGAAAAACACCACCGAGCTTAAGCGCTTGGCGAATGGTTTGTACAAACTCAGGCTGTACAATACGGCGTTTATGATGACGCTTTTTATGCCAAGGATCGGGGAAAAACAGCTGTACACGAGCTAATGACGCCGGCTTAATGGAGTTTTCAAGCACTTCAACTGCATCATGATGAAATACACGTAAATTAGTCACGCCAGCTTCTGCAGCTTCCGCTAAACAAGCCCCTACACCAGGCTTGTGCACTTCAATACCAATAAAGTTAAGCTCAGGCGCTGCTTTTGCCATTTCAACCAGCGAAGCACCCATACCAAAACCAATTTCAAGGACGGTATCAGCTTCTCGGCCAAACACGGCCGTTAAATCTAATGGCTCAGGAGAATAATCTAACCCCATTGTTGGCCATTGCTGTTCGAATGCTTGTGCTTGGCCCTTAGTCAACCGCCCTTCACGTAAAACAAAGCTTCTCACTTTGCGAAGGTACTTACCTTCTTCGTTAAATTCAGCAGTGGTTACTTCGCTCATTTGCTTTACGCCTCTATCTTACTTAGCTCATTTGGCCGGTGATACAACCACAATATCGTGGGCAACACTTGGCAATGTTAATATGTCAAAGAGCAGGCATTATCCAAAGTTAACTGAACAGTGCAACCCTTATCGTTGCCAAAGTATACCAAGAATACAAAAAGGTGCGAATTAGCACATCACCAAAGGTTAATATTTGTTGTCTCAACAACTGGCCATGGTTACACTGGCGCCATGACAATAAAAAGCTTCAGCCAGCGTGTCGTGACGTGGTACGACAACCACGGACGCAAACACCTTCCTTGGCAACAACAAAAAACACCTTATAAAGTTTGGATTTCGGAAATTATGCTGCAACAAACGCAAGTGGCTACCGTTATCCCTTACTATGAGCGATTTATCTCTCGTTTCGCGACCATTACTGACCTTGCAGATGCCGAGCAAGATGAGGTATTACATTATTGGACAGGGCTCGGTTATTACGCGAGAGCCAGAAACCTACATAAAGCGGCGCAACTTATTCGTGACGATTATGAGGGGAAGTTTCCTGAACAATTTGATCAGGTTATTGCACTGCCGGGGATTGGCCGCTCGACCGCCGGAGCGATTTTATCGCTATCTTTAGGTCAACATCACCCTATCTTAGATGGCAATGTCAAAAGAGTCTTAGCCCGTCACGCAGCCATTGAAGGTTGGCCTGGGACCAAAGCGGTTGAAAATGCATTATGGCAGCTTACTGAGCAATATACGCCCCAAGCTGAGATACAAAAGTACAACCAGGCAATGATGGATTTGGGTGCCAGCATCTGTACGCGCAGCAAACCGCAATGTAGTGCATGTCCAATAGCCGTAGATTGCCAAGCTCAACGCGCCGGCAAGCAAAGCGAATATCCAGGTAAAAAGCCCAAAAAACAGATCCCAGCAAAATCAGCTTATATGTTGGCTGTTATTGATAGCGAACAAACCATGATGATTAAACGCCCTGCTGCGGGTATTTGGGGGGGATTATGGTGCTTTCCGCAGTTTGATAACCTCGATGAGTTAACACGCTATGTTGAATTAAATCAGTTAATGCTGGATAACGTCGAGCTGACCGCATTTAGACATACATTTAGTCATTTTCATCTGGATATTACTGCTTATGTGGCGTTTACCACGCCAACAAGTAATCAGATTATGGAACCTAATCGCACTGTCTGGTATAACATAGCCACACCACCTAAAGTTGGCCTTGCTGCTGCTACTGAGCGCATTTTAGCCAGTTTAGGAACCGTATCAATTAAGGAGTAATCATGGCTCGCACAGTAAATTGCCAGTATTTAAAAAAAGAGGCAGACGGCCTAGCATTCCAACTATATCCCGGTGAGCTTGGCAAACGTATATTTGATAATATCAGTCAAGAAGCTTGGACATTATGGCAGGCTAAGCAAACCATGCTTATCAATGAAAATAAGCTAAACATGATGAATGTTGACGACAGAAAATTCCTAGAAGAGCAGATGATTAGCTTCTTATTCGAAGGTAAAGATGTCGAAATCGAAGGTTATGTACCGCAAAAAGATGATGAATAATAAAAAGGCGCCATTAAGGCGCCTTTTTCTTTATTGCTTTATACCTTCAACAACCAGTGAAAGCTGCACATGACTTGAAGCGGGACCTAAGTCCATTTTGACATCGTAATCTTTAAGAGCGAATTCAGTTTCACCCACAAAGCCGGCACGATAGCCTCCCCACGGGTCTTGCCCTTCACCAACTACTTTAGCATCGATAGCGATAGGTTTCGTCACTCCATTTAAGGTCAGCTCACCATTTAAAATAAACTGACCATCACCTTTATCTACAGCAGATGTAGACTTAAAAGTTGCTTTGGGGAATTTATTGGTATTAAGGAAATCTGCACCACGTAAATGCTTGTCGCGTTCAGCATGATTTGAATCAACACTTGCGGTGTTAATGCTCACATCAAAAGTCGATGCGTCGATAGCTTTGGCATCATAACTAAATTTGCCTTCAAACTCATTAAAGCGCCCTACTACAAAGCTATAGCCTAAATGATTCACTTTGAATTGAATTGAAGCATGTGCACCTTGAGTGTCGATAACATAATCTGCAGCCAATAAAGCCGGAGACGTCATAAGTGTTGCGGCAGCAACCATGCCATACAATGATTTTTTCATCTGTTTTCCTTAGGTTTGATGATCTTTAAAAGCGTATTGTCTTTATCAATGAACTGATGTTTAAGTGCACCTAAAACATGCAACACCACCAATCCAATCAAGGTATATGCTAAATATTGGTGAGCAAGCCCAGCTAAATCGGCCTGCTCATCGAAGAGCTCCCCCATGCTAGGAACTGAAAACCAATCGAATACTAAAATAGGTCGCCCATCTGCTGTCGAGATGAGATACCCCGAAACCAGAATAAGCAAAAGCAGTAAATAAAGTGCTCTGTGAGTCCAACTAGCAACAGTCTGCTCCCATCGCTTGTGGGAAAGCTCAACAGGCTTAGGGTTTGATTGACGCCAGATCAACCGCACGACAGTAACCAGCAGCAATAATAACCCTATCGATTTATGGATTTCAGGTGCTCTTTGATACCAGCGACTATAGTAGGTTAGCTCCACCATCCAGAAGCCTAAGCCAAATAAGCCTAAAATCGTGATAGCACTGATCCAATGAAGTGAAATGGAAATAATGCCGTAGCCCTGTTTATTATTCCTAAACATAATATTTTTCCCTAAAAAACTTACCAAAAAGCATATACAGAGCTTAAAAAATTAAAAACTGTTATTAATTGGGTAAACCTTTCGATTTTTTAGAAAGGTGTACTCTTCTTAGCAAGCTGTTTATTCGAAACCCATAGGTTATTGAGCGACTAAAAGGCGATAAAACCGACAATACACAGCAACTGACAGCCTTGATGAAACAAAATTACAGCAGTTTGCGCATTTCCTGAGCAAGCAGTGAAAATTATTAAAAAAAGCACTTGCAGGAAAAATATCATCGCTATATTATACGCGCACTCCAAACGAGACGGGTCACAAACACCCAGTTTGAAGTAGTTAACTAACGCTTAGTTTAGTTGCCCGAATAGCTCAGTTGGTAGAGCAGAGGATTGAAAATCCTCGTGTCCCTGGTTCGATTCCGGGTTCGGGCACCACAATTTGCCGGCATAGCTCAGTTGGTAGAGCAACTGACTTGTAATCAGTAGGTCCCGAGTTCGACTCTTGGTGCCGGCACCATATAAGAAAAGCCACTCAATCGAGTGGCTTTTTTTCATCCCCAGTTTTTTTGATTGCTAAAGTCGGTCAACCATGGGCCTCGCAACAAATCGAAATCAGGTTAAATGTATATCGCCAAGGGTGACTAACAAGCTGTTCCAGCCCAACTAATACCAACGACCGAATTCTGACTAATCGTTGCAGTGCTAGCACAGCAATAGTGCTGTTATTGTTTACCTTATAACCCAGAGGCTCATAAAGCGATCATACCAATCAGCATAAAGATGTGCTCACTCAGCGAGAGTTTAGCGGTTCTGAGACAAGGTCATTAAATGCTCCTCGGTAACTGCTCCTGCGTTACTCTACCTCCTATATCCCTATAGTCGTGCATTAATGACATTCACCACATCCATGTGGCTTGCAACGAATGAAGGGCATAGTGACTCTACGTTCAAGTTCGTTTACACAGTATCAGAAGTGCTAAAACTCGCCCTTTGGGCGCTTTTTGGGACTGCCTACTTCTTCGTTGAATAACTTCCCAATAGAACCACTATTACTTAAGTTATTCGTCTCGAACTAGTTTGCCTAAAATAGCTCTGAGTAGATCACTTTCTTAAGCCGATTGGTATCAATTGACGCTGAGCGGCCATTAGTGCGCCCATAAAATAGTGAAGTGGTTAATTGGTGAAGTAGTTAATTAGTGAAGTAGCTAAGTAAAGAGAGATAAAACCACCGTGAACTTCGCCGCACAGCTGCAAAGCTCTGCAACTTAAATAAAGCTTCAGGCTTTTATAGACTGTCATTACTTACTAATTGCTGGCTGTGGCGTAAGATATTAGTGATTAAAAAAGGGAGCTCGAGGCTCCCTTTTATACAACAATGACTAGCAGCTATTTCCAGCTTTTCATTTTGTAGCCTTTTACCGCATAGAACAAAATAAATAGATAGCATGGCAACATCACAGCGTAACCGCCCTGCATACCTAAAGAAGTGCCGGAACTTAATCCCCAAAACAGTGGACCGAACGCACCACCAGCAATACCCATGACCAGCAACGCAGAACCTGTACTGGTTAATTTACCTAAGCCAGATAGTGCTAGAGGCCAGACTGCTGGCCAAACAATCGCATTTGCTAGACCAAGTAAAGCAATCATTAATAAGGTGTCTGGTAACATGGCACCACCGAGTGGAACAAGTACAGCGTTAGCAATAGCATAAGAGTCGTTGTCACCAACCAAAATACCTATCGTTAATACAACGCCTAGGATAGCCGAAATCATCAATGCTTTAGGCTGAGAGATAAATCTTGGGATAGTTAAAATACCCAAAGTGTAGCCAACCACCATACATACCATGGTATAGGAGGTCATCACCCCGTAGTTTTCAACACCAAGCGACAGTGCAAAAGTGCCAATGGTATCGCCGGCAATCACTTCTACTGCAACATAGAAAAACAAGGCTACAACACCCAAAGCTAGATTCGGGTGAGACAGCGCTTCACGAGTATGACCTTTATCAGCGCTGACCGTTTCTTCTTCACCTTCTAGCTCTGGAAGGGGCGACTTTTTCACTAATATCGCCAACAGACCAATAAACAGTGCCATGCCAAGATAAGGAACCACTAGGCTGTTTGCCATTTCATCGATTTGCACTGCAGTAAGTTCTGTACCTACGCGGTCTTTAAATGAATCTAGAATAAGCGCAGTAAACACCAAAGGTGCAATAACACCAGCCCCTTTATTGAGGATCCCCATCACACTAACACGCGCAGCAGCCGACTCTTCAGGCCCTAGACGAACCACATAAGGGTTAACCGCGGTTTGCAGTAGCGTTTGCCCTGCTCCCATGACCAACTGTGCAAACAAAAACAGCGCAAAAATTTGCGTTTTAGCAGCTGGGATAAACAGCAAGCCAGCTATCATCATCACCGCCATCCCCAAAGCCATACCGGTTTTATAGCCGACTTTGCGAATCACCCAAGCTGAAGGCAACGCGGTAAAGGTCACTGCGATATAAAAAGAGAATAAGATTAGCGAGGCTTGGAACGGGGTGAGTTGTAGAATTTGCTTGAGGTATGGCATCAAAGAGCCATTTAACCAGGTAGCAAAACCGAGAATAAAAAACAGGCCAGCAACGATCGCCATGGGGATCAGACTGCTGCGTTTATTTTCACTATTTAATGTCATTTCCATAAGCCTACTTTCTTATAGTAATTAATATGTTGATACCATTGGCTCTGATATCGGCTCTATTTTATTTGCCAAAATCCGTAGGGAGGACAAGCAAAATTTATTGTTGATATTGCTGATTGTTTCACTGATGTTAAAACATAAAACCCAAAAAGACAACGCTGTCATTTTGGGTTTTAAACAAAAAACAACTTAATTAATGGTCAAAAAATTTAAATTCAATTGGACCATCAAAGGCTTAAACCTTAATGAAAATAGCGCGTTTATACATCCAATACAACAGTAACCACTGCACAGTTAATAATGCAATTGTCGCCGCTAACGCTTGAATAGAGGCTGGCATCGCGCTTATCAAGCCACCAAATAAACTGGTCGCTGTGTAACTCCAATCCACTAAGCTAGAGGCTAGATAGATAATAATGGCATTGCAGCCGATGACCACAAAGGGGAACGCTAACTTAGCCAATTTCAGTACGTCCACAAGCGCATAGAAAATAGCAAGTAAAATCAAACTCCAACCCGTCGTCACCAATACGAAGCTACTGGTCCACAGCTCTTTGTTAACCGGAATAACCCAGTCTGCTAACCACCCTAGGGCCAGAACAATCAACCCAGCCCCCCCCAAAATAGCAACCTTAGCCCACTCCCCTTTCGGGTGTTGCTTTACAATAAAGTGCCCGGTAAATACCCCAGCTAAGGCATTAACTACCGCTGGGACGGTTGATAAAATGCCTTCAGGATCCATAGGACGATTTTGATAGCTCACGCCAGGTAAAAGATGAGTATCCACATAGGCGTTGATAGAGCCTGCCAATGTCAGATCTCCGGCTACACCACCAGGTACCGGCACCCAGAGTTGTAAAGCGGCATAGCCCAACAGCACACCTACAGCAACAATAAGTTGAGTACGTAAACTAGTATGCCAAACCAACATTGCAGCGAAAAACCAAGCAAAAGCGATACGTCCCAATACGCTGGCATAGCGTACTTCATCTGCTGCAGCTGGCATGCCGCCGCCCCAACCATGGTTATATAAAACCCCAAAAAATAATAATAAAGCTAGTCGTTTAACCGCGTGTTTATATAACGGCATACGTTGGGAGATAGGGAGTTTATCAAGACGTTTAGGTGATAGACCTAACGCCACTCCTGACAGGAAAATAAATAATGGAAAAATGAGGTCATAAAAAGTGAAACCATGCCAAGCACTGTGATGCATCTGGGCATCTGCAATTTTCCAACCTTGCCAACCAGTCCACGCCAACAATCCAATAAAGAGGGCTTCGCCGCCCAATATCCAAAACATATCAAAGCCCCGTAATGCATCTAACGACATTAAGCGAACTTTGGGCTTTTTAGCTTGGCTAACTTCCATATTCCAACCTCTATTATTATGATTTTTGGGTATAAAAAAGCCCAAAGACATCGCTTCAGGCTTTAGGTAAATAACTAGCTTTTAAACGCAACCTGGCCAGCAATGATTGTCTGCTCAACCTGGCGCTGTGAGTTAAGCAGTACCATATCGGCTTGGCTACCTATACTAAATTGGCCTCGCTGTTGGTGACCAATAAATTGTGCTGGATAGAGTGCTGCCATCCGCAGCGCTTCATCAAACGGCAACCCGAGCATAGACACGGTATTATTGACAGCTCCTATCATATCTAATACACAACCTGCTAGCTCACCAGTGACCGCATTGAGCTTGTCACCTTGACGAACCACTTCGATACCAAACAGTTCAAACGTAGCATTTTCAGGCATACCTACTGGTGGCATCGCATCTGTGACAAGCATCATCTTACCGCGAGGCTTAGCCGCAATGGCAATTTTTGCAGCAGCAGGATGAACATGATGACCATCAACGATTAATCCACACCAAGTATCTTGACTCTCAATTGCCGCACCAACCATACCCGGATCGCGAGAATTCAACGGTGACATCGCATTGTATAAGTGAGTAAAACCGCTCGCACCAGCTTCAATAGCAGCAACGACTGTATCGTAATCGGCATTTGAATGCCCCAAGCAAACGCGTACATCTGCTTCAACTAAGGCTTTAATCACCTCAACCGATACATTCTCTGGCGCTAAGGTCACCACTTTAGTCCCAAGATCATCACGACTAAAGATGGCTAGCTCAGCATCGGAAATTCGACGAATATGCGATTGCGGATGCACGCCTTTTTTAGGCACAGATAAATGTGGCCCTTCAAAATGCACGCCTAGCACGCCTGCGCTGCCTTTGGCCACCGCAGCGGCAACAGCATCGGCAGCTTGAGCCATCACATTAACGTCATCGGTGATTAATGTTGGTAAATACCCTGTGGTACCAAATTGAGCGTGAGCTTGTCCGATTGCCTCAATGCCGGCCACAGAACAGTCAGTATTAAGTAACACACCGCCACCACCGTTGACTTGAACGTCAATAAAACCGGGGACTAATGTACCTGCCAACTTGCTTTCAACCGCGCCTTTTACACTGTCAAACGCGACAATCTGGCCATCTTCAACACTAATTGGCAACTGTTGATGAAATTGTTCACCATCAAAAATCTGCTCTGCAATGAACGTTTGCTTCATATCTTGATTCCTAAACCTAAACTTGTATCAACAGAGATAAATTGACATTAATTAACATGTTCTCATTATCTTATGTAACCCTTCCGGCTCGTCCGGGTTTGTGCCTAACTGCATGGCTATGTTGGCGATATCTAAATAGAACCGCTGCAGCAATGCAAGAGGTGCAATGCGAGGGTGTACATCTGTCAGCACTTGATTAAGATGCAAAAGTCCCGTGTTACACTGCATTAAATGTTCTAGTTGTTCCAAGTGATTAAAATAAGACTCATCACTAATACATACATCTATGACTTTTATATCTTGAGCCATCAACGCCGCACAACCGTGACGAAATTCTGCACTACTTACTGCTTCAGCATGAATGGCACAGACTTCCTTGAGCTTCAGTGCAACTTCTCTTGCGACAGCAAAGCCCAGCCCCCTGCCTAAAACCACTAGGTTACTCACCCCTTTTAACTGGTCGACCTGCAACTGCGGTTGTGCTCTTGCGGCTTCGCTGAGAACGTTAGGCAATGACATCAGCGCCTGTTTGAGTTCAGTATTTTGCCCCCAATGACTGACTAGCTGCATTAAAGCTGCAAGTGTTGCCAATAAACTTTTGGTCGCAGTGACTCCTTTCTCATCCCCCACATTGATGGTGATCACATCTGCCACTATATCGATGAGCGGCCCAGTTTCGTCACCTGTTATAGCAATACAGTAAGCACCTGCATCTTTTGCCATTTGAGCTTGAGCAATAATATCGGGGCTCTGCCCTGACTGGGAAACAACAATCACTAGCGCACCTTTTAATGCCAAAGATTGGCCATATACACTAGCAACTGATGGTGCAGCTGAGAAAGTTGCCACACCAAGCTCTATCTCAATCAAGTACTTGGCAAATAATGCAGCATTATCCGATGAGCCCCTACCAACTAACATGACAAACTTGGGGTCGAACTGACGAATCTTATTGCCAATGACTGCCATTAACGGTTGGTGATGTGCAAGTTGCTTGTCGATAAAATGCGTAGCACTTCTTGCATCAGCTTCCATCAATGTCTCTGTCATTATGACTAAATTCCTGTCACTGCATTAGCAAAACGGCCTGATATTATCTA
The DNA here is from genome assembly GCF_043643685.1 of Shewanella waksmanii. Lineage (GTDB taxonomy): Bacteria > Pseudomonadota > Gammaproteobacteria > Enterobacterales > Shewanellaceae > Shewanella > Shewanella waksmanii_A. Next base: position 274,208 of record NZ_JBHZSN010000001.1, on the reverse strand, counting down.
TCAAGCCGCTAGCCAATTAGTTGATTTTTTTATCGAAGCTTTGCCTAGCAAAATAGGTGGCACCTAGCTCCGGTGGTGCCAATGTCGGTGACAGCTTAGCCACGACGTCTTTGTCTAACCAAGGCGCTAAAGGCTCTGCCAAGCCACCTATCATTGAAAACCTCGGCGGATTCACTTCAAATAGTTTGCGTGCGAGTTCACTGATATAACCAGCACCTTCTTTAACAATATTCTGTGCAACTTCATCTTTTTCATGAGCACAGCTAAGTACGGTTCGCGCCAACTTGGCGTAGCAACTGGATGACTTACCCGCAAGATGCTCAACAATGCCCATTGCATCATTCACTTTAAAGTGCCCAAGCAGGTGTTCTGTTAACGCAGTTGATTGGGCAAAACCGTCAAGGTGTAATAGCACTTGCTCTGCTGCTTTTAGACCAAGCCAAGCACCACTGCCTTTGTCTCCTAAAGCAAAGCCGTGTCCGCCCAAACAGACTTGTTTATCACCCACGTGTGCATATCCGCAAGATCCAGTACCGGTAATAATCACCGCACCTTCACCACCACGGTGAGCACCGATGCAAGCCGTATGCAAATCAGTGGTGACATACATTTCCGCAAAAGGATGCGACCAGTTAACGATGTCTTGATATAGTCGAGGGACATTTACCCCCGCTAAACCTAAGCCCGCAACAAGCCCTTTACTATCGCTAATGCTCATGCCTGCATCTTTTAAAGCGAGCTCAGTCGATAATTGAATCGACTCAAAAGTTTGTGATAAGCCATGCAAAGGGTTAGCACGTCCAGCAACACCAGTACCTATTACGCCATCTTCATTTGAATAGATCGTTGCTCGGCACTTACTGCCGCCACCATCAATACCTATAAACAACGGTTTCTCCTTTGTCTGGTTCACACTCATGACAGACCTCTTCAACAGTTTTTTTATTCAAAGCAAAGAGATAAATGTCACTTTTGCTCTGCCCACTGACTAAGTTAACCCTATGTTACAACACAAATGACAGCGTTGTCATTTATTTTTTTAAACTCTTTATTAGAAAGCAATATTAAGTTCAATCCCAGGGAGAATGCGGCTTGTAGCGCAACCACAGTAAAAACAACTTGTGGTTACGCTAGTTAACACCCTGTTAATTCACAACAAGTGTTCTACCTTTACGTTGATTATTTGCAGCAACTGCACGAACTTCAACTTTGCCATTAACAGCCACTGGCGAAGCAAATACCTGCCAAGCTCCACCGTTAACACGGTACTCAATCGTCAAGCCTGGATAGATTAGGTTGGTATACAACACACCGTCTTCAATTTTGGCACCAACTGTTGGCACTCGGTACTCAATACCGGCCATATCAAGCTTAACGAGCTCTTTTTGACCTAGAGTGTTGGCTAATATGCCCCACTGTTGGCTTTGTTGCGCGCGCATTTCAGGAGTGAATTTACCACTTTGCTGATTATAAACGGCACCTTGGTAATCATAAGGAACTTCCCAACTGGCTTTGTGCCATGCTCTTTCAGCTAACACTAACAAACGCGGATAAATCATATATTCCACTAACTCATCACTACGTAATGTTTCACTCCAAATCTGACCTTGCAGACCTTTAAAGTTAACCCCCTTTTTTAGTGGGCCAGATACTAGTTTACCGCTATCGTCTTTAGTTACTCTATCGTCAGCTTCAAATGGTTTACCTTCGATATCAGTCCACTGTTCAGCATTTGCCGGTAAATTGTCTGGCATAAAGCTGTGTAGCGTTCTTTCATCGGTACCACGACTCGCCCAATAGTAGCCATGCTCTTTAGGGTCATTAACATAAGGGAAGTCAAAATACAGCACTTCTGGGTTACCTAGTACCGCATCCCAACCAAGATTGGCTTGTTGGTGAGCACGCTTGTGACCACCATGGGAAACAACATCCCAAATATTACTTTGATTATGCGGCGCCATTTTCTCTGGGCGGGTATGGCTCATGCCATCACTCCAGCCAGCAGCTAAGATACCTTTACTGGCAATTAAGTGAGATAAGCGCTCAATAAAGTAAGCTCCAAGCTCGTCAACTGAAGTGACCCCTTTGTCATTATTGGCAATAAAATTCTTACATACTGGTGACTCTAACCAAGCACCCGCAGTTTCATCTGCACCGATATGATAAGTTTTTAAAGGTTGCCCTGCTTGTTCATGCAACGCGATAATTTCGTTGATCACTTTATCAACAAAATGAAAACTGGATTCCATACAAACATTAATGGTGTTGTCATCGTAATACTGTACTGATGAGTACACCGTCGTATCCAAAGGATCCATCAAGCGATATTCATTGGCTTGCGCCTCAAGCCCTTGCGCCATCAACTTACGGTAACGCGCTTCCATAGATATAATTGCTGCACGCGAGTGCCCAGGCATATCCATTGATGGAATCACTTCAACTTGTCTTGCACCAGCATATTGTAAGATTTCGATATAGTCGGCTTTGCTGTAGTAACCATTCACTTTGGTATCAGCGCTTGGACCGCTACCGAGTTGTGGTAACAGGCAAGTGTCTTCACTTAGATCATGACAACGCTGGCCGCCAATATCGGTTAATTCCGGTAAGCCATCAATTTCTAATCGCCAACCTTCATCATCCGCCATATGCAAATGTAACTTATTGAGCTTATAAGCGGCCATTTGATCGATAAGATCTAAGATAAAAGCTTTACTATGAAAGTTACGCGAGACATCGACGTGCATACCACGAAAATCATAACGCGGTGCATCTGAAACTTTCATCGAATTAACTTTTTTTGAGTTAACATCAATCAAGCTAGTTAGCGAGGCCAGTGCATAAGAGAATCCAGCATCCGTACTGGCATTTATCACGATTTTATCTTTGGCAATGTTGAGTTGATAAGCCCCATCTCCTTTTATTGTCTTATCTTGCTCTAACAATGTCGGCAAACCGCTATTACTTTGATTAACGCCCACTCTGGCGAGTCTATCTAATGCTGCCTGAACATTTTCAGCTTGCACACCGTTGAGAATGACTTTTACGCCTTGAGAGAGATCAACAGGTTGATCGGTCGAAGTCACTTGCTGGCTAACAGGGGTTGGAATAATAGTATTGATGACTTGAGCACTATCGTGCTCTATGGTGCTATTAGACTCAAATAGGACATCTGGCTTAGCCCATTTGATTAAATCATCTTTGCTGCGCTTATAGTGATGCACTTCATCGTCATAGGCAATCACATATGGACGCACTTCCATGCCGGTTTCTGCATCAATACCAAGTTGAGTGCTTTTAATCACAGCCGGTGTTAATTCACCCGCCGTAATATAATAATTAGGCATGGCATCAATTTCTGATAACTGCCAAAGCTCTCCAACTAAATCGATCGTCACTTTTTCACCGGCTTTGAAACCAGTAAACTTATCGGTAGGGGTGATCTTATGCAGATCGCCTTTTACCCTTTCAATGCTGAACTTATCCGACAAGACCTGCTTAACAGGTCTCATTTGGCTGTAGTATATTGACCATGTATCGTCATTAAAATCGATGGCTGGTGTTAGCTCGATTTGAGCGGTAAAACAACGCTCACTGGCACCCGTGTCACCACATTGTTCAGGAAAGTTTGAAAGTAAACGGTATTTGACATCCAATGTCGCACCCAGTTGATCTAGCTGATTCTGGGTTAATGTGGGCTGTGTTTCAACAACCTGAGCCGCTTGATTGGTACGTTCTGCGCATCCTGCTGCAGTCATCATCAAACCGATAGCGACCGCTACTAACTTCTTTTTCATGTTTACCCTCTCAACGTGATGAATAAGTCACCGCTAACACGGTGTACTTCACTAGAGCCCTTGGTTTCCCCGTGACCTCTCCATCAACAATCTAAAGCGTTAATGGAAGGCAGTCCTATCTATGCCAGTGGCTGAATTATTTACTGTTTAATTTTATTGTTTAATTTAGCTGCGCTTGCGCACGACATTTTACTCAACATTATCATTGCTTAGCCGCAGCGACTATCACCCAGCGCTGCTAGCCTTGTATGTTCTTATACCAATCAACATAAAGATGTGATCGCTCAGCGAGAGTTTAGCGCTTTTGAGACAAGGCAACGAATGAAGGACATAGTTACTCTACGTTCAAGTTCGTTTACACAGTATCAGAAGCGCTAAAACTCGCCCTTTGGGCGCTTTTTTGGCTGCCTATTTCTTCGTTGAATAACTTCCCAATAGAACCACTATTACTTAAGTTATTCGTCTCGAACTAGTTTGCCAAAAATAGCTCTGAGTAGATCATTTTCTTATGCCGATTGGTATTAGATTGGAAAACAAAAAGTTACTAATAAAAGCTGAGGTGAAAACATGATACAGATGAAAGGTAAATTGCCAACAACAATCCATGAATTGATGACAAGACAAGGTTTGTTTTTTCATTTGCAGCACCTCTTTAAAACGCTTTTTGACAAAAGCTAGAGTTATAGTAATTGTTTTGCCGCCAGTAACTAAACATACCAAATTGAAGATCTCGCTATTTCCAAGAAAAAATAGCTAGGTGGTTTATCGAATTCTTAACTAATAAATCACCTAGCCAACTCTAGTTTCTGGGGAGAGACTATCGGAAATAACAAACACAAATATATAGAAATCTATCTATACAGTTGCCAAACACATGAATTAGGAGACCTCTTCCTAAACCATGCAGACCTTACAAGACAAGCGAGTCACACAAGCAAATGACAACGCTGTCATTTACAAACATACACAAGCCTGAACAGAATTTCTACATCTTTTTGACAAAAAGTAGCGAGTTTTTTGTTTTTTCATTTAAGCAGTTCAATGAAAGCCTTTAACCATGCGGCTTTCAGCGCCAGCACTGAATTAACAAAAAAATGACAACGCTGTCAATTACTGCTAACATCGACGTAGATTTAATCACCACTAAAAGCTAAAATAACCAATACAGTGGGAATAATGATAAGAAAATTCAATATAATAAAAGAACATCAGCGACACTTTATTTTCATTGCTGGTTTAGCTTTAATCTGGCTGATTTGGGCAATGCAATTTACTGACACTTGGGGTGTAATTAAGGATTACATTCAATTTTTGATGTTAGGCGTTACCGGTGCCATTTTTGCAAACTCTACCGGTGCCGGTGGTGGCGTCATATTTATCCCTGTCTTTAATTCATTAGAACTTAGCCATCAACAAAGTATCTCCACTTCCTTCGCCATTCAATGTTTTGGCATGACTGCTGGCTCTATTGCTTGGTGGCGTCACTATAAACAACCTCAGCTACAAGAATCTGCTGGCCTTCTGCCTATTTTACTGGGGTTATGTGCGCCATTATCTGTACTTGGAATTTGGTGCGCTGAACTGTTTTCAATCCCAGCACCCGCCTCGCTAGAACTCAGTTTCAGCCTATTTTCAATTGTGCTGGGCTTTGCGATCATCTATAGCGGGCTACGCCCACAACAGCCGCATTCAACTCGCACATTGACGGCGCTAGAAATCACTCACTTATTAATCTTAAGCTTCTTTGGTGGACTCATTACCGCTTGGTTGTCTGTCGGTGTTGGGGAAATTTTGGTCATTTACCTAATCTTAAAACGCTTCCCACCGACGCTTGCTGTGGCGGTTGGGGTTATTGTTACCGCGATAACGGTTTGGTCAGTCAGTCCAATGCATTTAATGCCCCACAGCGACGCTTATTTTAATATCGTGCTTTTTGCAGGCCCTGGCGCAATTGTGGGTGGTTTTCTCGCTAAAAAGCTCGCCCTGTATTTACCGGTTCGATCCTTAAAGCTGTTTTTTGCTTTCTGGATCATCATTTCAGGTATCCACATGTTTCCATAAACTGAATAGGCGTCATTGAGCGTTTAGTTCGTAGTCTAAGCATTGAGGTAAAAAGGATGGCAACTCCAATTAAACAAGTCGTGATCGTTGGCGGTGGCACAGCAGGATGGATGTCAGCTGCTAGCTTAATCAAATATGCACAAGGAAAGAATCTTAATATTACGCTAATTGAATCCACAGACATTGGTACTGTAGGCGTTGGCGAAGCGACTATTCCGAGTATTGTCCAATTCAACCATCAGATTGGCCTTGATGAGCTTAACTTCATCAAAGCTACTCAAGCGACATTTAAGCTGGGCATTCAGTTCGAACAATGGACCACGCACAAAGACGCCTTCTTTCACCCTTTTAGCGATTATGGTTTGGCAGTTAACAACATCCCTTTTCATCACTATCTCAACAAACTTCGCCATGCGAATATAGAAACAGAGCTCAGCGACTACAGCTTTTCAACTGTATTAGCCCAAGAAAACCGATTTGCTCAGCCACATGCTAACCCGAACACCCCTTTAGCCGACTACTCCTATGCCTACCATTTCGACGCAGGACTATACGCAAATCTATTAAAACAGCATGCCACTAGCCAAGGTGTACATCATATCGACGCCAAGATCGAACAAGTAAACTGCTCAACCGTAACTGGGTTTATCGAATCCGTGACCCTGACGGATGGAAGCCAGATAAAAGCTGATTTATTTGTCGATTGCACAGGATTTAAAGGCATATTAATTGAAGAAACGCTTAACACCGGATATGAAGATTGGAGCGAATGGTTGTTATGTGACAAGGCCATCGCCGTACAAAGCCAACTCGTTGACAGTCCTGCCCCCTATACTCGCGCTATCGCACATGCTAATGGCTGGCAATGGCGCATTCCATTGCAACACCGAATGGGCAATGGATACATTTATGCCAGCCAATTTGAGCAAGATGACGTCGCAATGGACAACATGCTGACAAATATAACCGGCGACCCAAGTAATCAACCAAAGCATTTCCAATTCAAGCCTGGCCGACGCAAGCAGATTTGGAATAAAAACTGTTTTGCTATCGGCTTATCCAGTGGGTTTCTAGAGCCCATTGAATCAACAAGCATATCGCTTATTCAAAGTGCGATTACCAAATTACTGGAGTTTTTCCCCGATAGCGATTTTAATCAGCATGACATCAGTGAGGTTAATCGCCTGCACAATGCTGAACTTGAGCATATTAGAGACTTCATCATATTGCATTACAAATTAAGTAATCGCCAAGACAGTGAGTTTTGGCGCTACTGTCAATCAATGGCAATACCTGAAACGCTAGCCCATAAAATTGCGCTATTTGAAAGTCGTGGCCACATCGTTTTACACGAGAAAGAATCATTTGAAGCAGCAAGCTGGCTTACCATGTACAATGGCTTCGGTGTCCAACCTAAGCGTTATGACCCTAGAGCTGATGCGATAGATAATGAGGTGTTATTGCAAAACCTTAAACAAATGCAACGTTCGATACGCCAAGCCGCGAGCCAAGCATCCAGTCACCAAGACTTTATCTTTGCCCATTGTAAAGCTGATAATTAACAGTTAACAAAGGGGACAATTCAATGTCCCCCCTTATTGAGGTGCTACATAGGTGATGCTGCGCAGAAACGTTGAATAAATTCATCATGGCTTGGCTGCTTTTGGGCGCAAGCTTCAATGGCTTGACGGCCGCTATCTAAGCTATGTTTTAGCTTCTCAACATCAAGCGCATCAACCGTTGCGTTATAGCTTGTTGGATAGACTTGCATACCATTTAATACTGCGTACCAACTTGTCGGTTGAAATAACTCCTCTGCTCCCGGAATCAACCCTCCTTGCGCTTTAAAAAACTGCAGCTTTTGGGCCAATGAATCTGGAATATTCATCTCTTTACACCAGCGCCAAAACGGCGTGTCTTCTCTTGCAGTAGTGCAATAATGTAGCACAAGAAAATCCCGTATTTCGGCATAATCAGCAAACACTCGGCGATTAAATTCATCAGTCAAGGTATCGTTATATTCACGTGTCGGAAACATGCGAACAAACAACGCCAGCGTTTTAGACACCAAATGAATTGCAGTCGACTCCAAAGGTTCCAAAAAGCCTTGGGCCAACCCCAATGCAAGACAATTACGATTCCAAGCCTTATTACGAATGCCGGTAGTAAAGGGAATCACCCTAGGTTCGCCAATAATCTTGCCATCAACTGCCTGCAATAGCGTATTAATCGCTTGCTCATCACTACAGTATTTGTCACAAAAAACATAACCATTTCCAGTGCGATGCTGCAAAGGAATACGCCATGTCCAACCGGCCTCTCGTGCTTTAGCAACGGTGTAAGGCTTGGTTGTGCCACTGCTTTCAGTCAATACCGTTACAGCTCGATTGCATGGTAAATACTCAGACCAATCCTGATAACCAGTATTAAGGTTCTGCTCAATCAGCAAGCCTCTAAACCCAGTACAGTCGATGAAAAAATCCGCCTCAATTTGTTCACCACTTTTTAGGGTGACACTTTTAATATCACCATTTTCAGCATTGTTTACCGCTTCAACCAAACCTTCGGTTCGATTAACACCTGCTTGCTCAGCAAACTTTCTTAAGTACTGTCCCGCAAGTCCGGCATCTAAATGCAGCGCATATTGGGTGGACGCTAACGGTGTTCCTTTAGCTTCAAATGGCACAAAAAACTTATCACGGGCAGCCAGCACTGACTCGGGTGAATGCGCCATCAAGGGGGTATTATCCCCTTCTGCTTGCATTTTCATCCAACACTGAAAAAAATCGTGACCATCTATTGGCCTACCCAAATTACCAAATGGATGGAAATAGCTCTCCCCTATGGTATGCCAGTCTTCAAACTGAATGCCCAACTTAAAGCTCGCTTGGGTATGTTTGATAAAATCCACCAAATCTATACCTAAGCTTTCAAGGATCATTAACAAAGGCGGAATGGTCGCTTCACCGACACCGATAACACCAATCTCCTCAGATTCAATAAGCTCAATTTCAACTTCGGTGTGCCTAAATATATTTCCTAAGGTTGCAGCTGCTATCCAACCTGCGGTGCCACCGCCAATAATGGCAAACTTTCTAATCGGTTTTTTAGTGACTTCCATTGTATACCTCTAGGCTAGCGGCCTATTGTGATGAAAATTGACAAGTTTGATTTAAAAAGACTTTGTGGCTAGGTGCTTGAGCCACCTGCTCTGCAACTCGTGATTGCATGTAAGCCATATGCTTAAGCAAATAGGACAACTCCATATTCTCAGCTTTAGACGCATACTTATCAGGAATGACACCAAATCCATGATAAATGGCCAGCCAACTATCTTTACCGAATATTTCCCATGGATACGTCAACATTGTGCCATCATGCCTATAAGCTTCTAGTTTACGACTAAGCGATTCGGGTATCGACATTTGTTGGCAATAACGCCACAAAGGCGAGTCATCTCTACTCGTCAACTTATAGTGTAAAATAATAAAGTCTCTTACTCGCTCATACTCTGCAGCCGTTACATCGTTAAACCTAGTAACAATTTGTGAAGTGAAGTGATTTTTAGGAAAGGATAGACATATCTTTTCAATAGCAGTTTCAACCAATGCAATACTGGTGCTTTCTAGCGGTTCCAAAAAACCAGATGACAACCCCACCGCAATACAGTTTTTATTCCAAGCTTTATTGGCTCGCCCTGGAGTAAATTTAAAACTACGCGGTTCATGTAAAACTTGCCCGTCAATATTTTTTAATAAGCATGATTTTGCTTGGTCATCATCGATAAACTGACTGGCATATACATGACCATTTCCACAGCGATGCTGCAAAGGGATTTTCCAAATCCACCCAGCTTGCTGGGCATGAGATATTGTCCTAGCGATAGGATCATCGCTGACCTGGGTTTGTACCGCTAATGCACTATCGCAAAGCAACCACTGACTCCAATCTTGATAACCCGTATTCAATGTTTGTTGTAACAACAAAGAACGAAAGCCAGAGCAATCTATAAACAAATCACCACCAAGGCTATTACCACTATCTAATGTTAATGTAGCAATGTCGCCAGTAACACTATTGGTATCTACTGCGTTGATTTTAGCATCAATCAACTTTACCCCATTTGCGAGCGCGACCTGCTTCATTAATTTGGCAAATAATGCAGCATCGAAATGCAATGCCCAATCATAAATCTCTAATTGGCTTGCCGGCTTCGATGACGGAAAGGCAAACTTATTTTCAGCTGCTAGTTGAACACCTAAAGAATAATTGGCTAGCGGCACTTCCTTGCCTGCTTGCGCTGCACGCAACCAGTAATGATGAAATCCAGTCTCTTTAGTACCTTGACCAAAAATACCAAAAGGATGAATAAAGGAACTGCCTTTGGTTGCCCAGTCTTTAAATTCTATGCCCAATTTACAGGTGGCGCAGGTCGCTTTAAGCACATCAGTATCTGTTAGGCCCAGCTTCTGATAAAACCTTCGTAAGGTCGGTATGGTAGCTTCACCAACACCAATGGTGCCTATTTCAGATGACTCAACTAGAGTAATAGCCACCTGTTGCTGTTTAAAGTGTTGAGAAAGTGCAGCTGCTGTCATCCACCCTGACGTGCCGCCCCCCACAATAACGATTGAGTTGATTGTCGTTTTATTTTTCATAACTCTTTACCGCATATTATCTGCCACTCGGCATTAACCGCTATAGCAGTGATTAGTTAATTTGTTCTACTTTAAATTCAAGTTGTTAGTACTCTGCTCCCAAGTTAATTGCTTTATTACAATAATCAAGTTTTGCTCGCTTTTTAGTTAGTTAGCAAAATAAAGAGGCACCACTAAAAGTGGTGCCTCATAGTTGCTTCAATGCCTTACTAGCAGTTTAGAAGGTAACACGAGCACCTAATGTCCAGCGCGCTTCATAAACATTCTGGAACGCTTTCTGGTCAGAGTTTTCAACATAAGTCTGTTGATACTCTTCAAGAATATTTGAGCCATATACGTAGAAGCTCAACATCTCATTTAGGTTATATGTCGCACTAAAATCAAGCTGCGAGTAGGTATCTTGATACAAAGATTGTCTGCCGATATCAGCAGAGCCCGTAGTGATCAGACGTGGGCTAACTGAGTTCCAAGCAAAACGTGCTGAGAATGCATCTTGCTCGTACCATAGAACAAAGTTATAGGTATCTTTTGACATACCAGGGAATGGTAAATCGTCACCATAAACATCTTTCGCCGCTTCACTTTCTTGCTTACTGTCCGTATAAGTGTAGTTAGCGTCAAGACCAAAGTTATTTAAAATGGCAACATCTAAGTAGTCGTCCAATGCGATACGCGCACCCACTTCGATACCTTGAACCTTACCACCTTCACCTTGAACAGATGTTGAGAAAGGCCATGGACCACGAGATACACCATCATCATCTGGCTCATCAATATAAACTGTACCTGAAGCAACGAAGCTCTCAATATCAATCTGGAAACCAGATAAGAAGAACATAGACGCATCACCTGCATACCACTCAGCAGATAACGAGATGTTCTCTGAGCGCCATGGGTCTAAGTCAGGGTTACCATCTAATGAACCATTAACAACACGTAAACAATCACATTCTTCATTAAATACCTTACCAACTGTTTTACCACCACCTAACGCACCTAGGTTTAGTGGCATCATGTTCTTAGAGTAGGCTGCACGAAGTACAACGTCTTCATGAACAGCTGCGGCTAAGTTAAATGAAGGTAGGTAATCGGTATAACTGCGTTCAGTGACTACATCACCGATATCTGGGTTTAAGCCCGAGTGAGGTAGGCTAGGACCAACAAGGTTCTGCTTCACATACTGGTTAGTCTCAACCACTTTTATACCAAGATTACCGCTAAAGATGCCCTCTTCGAAATTTGCTTGTAAGAAGTAGCTAAACTCATCGAGATTAACATCATACGATGCACCAGCATTTTCGATGCGCTGAACATTGCCAAACGTTTTCTCATGGAATGCACGTGGGTCGCGGAAGTTATTTGGATCAATCACCCAAACACCTGGAATACCAGTAACATTACCAAAGTTAGTTTGATAAGAAACCGTTGTGTGCTCATCAAGACGGGTTGGCGCTAATAGCGTGTATGGCGTCCATTCACCATCAACATATTCACCCGTGCCCTCTACACCAACACAATCTTCACCATAGAATTGGTCAACCGCTTTCCACTGAGCAATATCGCATCCACCACCAAATTCAGAGGTATAAGTAAACTGGTCATGGTCAACCTTGCGCTCTTCATAGCGCGCACCAAAATCAACGCTGGTGATAAATGGCACATCATCAAACGCATAGTTCCACGCTGTACTAAAGGTGTTAATTTCACCCTTATCATCGGTGTTACCCTCTGATGAGAATGCACCAACATGGTATGAGTCTATGTCTGCCATGTAATCAGCAACCGATCTCATGCCTTTAGCGCCATTGACCATTTGATCAAAACCACTAAAATGCGGATGCTCACCACGTGCATCATAATTCAGCATAAACTGATCTTGAATACCCAAGGAATAAAGACCGAAACAGCCACCTTGGTCGCCAACAATCTCTTCGCCGTTATTACAATATTGAGACGGAGTCAGACCACCAGGACCTGGAACCAAAGTACCTTCATCAATACTTAAAATATCGCCTTCACCATAACCATGACGCATTGATGCAGTTGCTGTCGCACGTGTCATACGCACACCACCAGTCAGTGCGCCACCATTGTCATAGTTCAATTCAAAGTTATAGTTCTCAGACTCTTCTTCATTGACGTTAACTTGAGTGAATGACTGCATACGGAATGAACGCATGTCAAAGGCATTTACACCACGCCACTCATTGCCATCATCGTCATAAAACGGTGCGCTGTTGGTAAATCCATCACTTGGGAAGGCGTAATCGTTAAAAGACTGCCAACGGTTGTTTTGCGAAAAACCACTGCGGTTATTAAAACGATCTTGTTTGGTGTAGAAAGCGTCAGCAGTTAATGTAAAACCTTCACCAAGGTCGGCTTGTACCGATAGCTGGAAGGCATCACGGTCGCGCTCTTCGACTTTGTTAAATGCTGAGAAACCTTGAGGAACTATATGACGAATATCTGTACTGTTTGGTCCGGCACCCCAAGTATGGCTATTACGAGCTGCACCAATACCACCATCTTCCGAAGTATCAAAATACCCGTTATAGTCAGTCGCTAGCGTTGCTTGCTGCTTAGCGGCAGAGAAGAGAAAACCGAATTTATCATCATTGTAGCTAATTAGGCCGTTGAAATTTGGATCTGTCTCTTCAGTGATAGAACCTTGGGTTACATCAGCTGCTGCGTTAAACGTCCAACCCGACTCCATATCAAATGGGCGGCGAGTTTTAAGATCAACTGAACCAGAAATACCTTTAGCACTGCGGCTTGATTCTGCTGATTTAAATACTTCAATACCTGAGAATAGCTGCGCAGGAAGATCACCATAGTTAGCGCCAGAAGTATCAATTGTTGTAGCACTTAAAAATACTTCGCCGTTTAATGTCGTGGCAACTTGAGGTAGACCACGGATTGCAATCTGACCACCTTCACCTGCAGAGCGAGTCACTTGCACACCGGTAATACGTTGCAGAGAGTCAGCAATAGTGACATCGGGTAATTTACCAATGTCTTCAGCTGTAATGCCGTCAACCTGTGAATCTGCAAATCGTTTAGTATTAATACTGGCTTTACTACTTGCTCGAATACCTCTAACCGCAATCACTTCGATATTTTCATCTGAAGCCGTTGTCTCATCAGCAGCTGTTGCAAGTGGTGCCGCGCCACTTGTCATAACAACCGCGATACTGGTTGCTAGAACACTTTTCTTAAAGTTAAATCGTCGCATCTCAAAAATCCCTTATTAAGCTTTTTTATCTTTTTTATGCTCATGACCACTTCCGCTGGAAATGACAACGCTGTCATGTACAGTTCAAATACTACACAACTAAGACTGATGTCGCTACAAGTTTTTAACCAAGCCGCAACAAGGGTTCATTAGAGAAGATTAATTAACAAAAACGGAAAAATCGCCACAAAACCAACAAAGTAACACAACAAAATCTTGCTAACCCCATCATTTTAAATGACAAAAAATATAAGCAAATTCATTAGCAAAAAAAATAACACTGCTACACTCGGTCATGCACCATACTTCAATACTTTACATTTGTGATAGTAAAGTATCAATTTATGCGAATATAATCTTAAACCCTTGATTAAATTTGTTACATTTCATTCAACTATAGGTAAATCAGCGCAGCTATAAATAGTTAGCTAGCATATAAAACAACAAGGTTTAAATAGGTAACAAACAGCTACAATTGACAGCGTTGTCAATTGTGCGTATACCTAGCAAAAGTTAGTTAACATAAGATAAACTTGTAGCTCGATAATTATTAACCTGCATTGTTGGATAAAGCAGCCGATAATTCACCAGCAGTGCTTACAACAATAAGCTATCCCAAATAGCCCAAACTAGGTCTCCCCCAATGACAAATATTGTTCCACTTACTTCAACGAAACACTCAAATATCAATGTTAAAGATTCAAGTAACTACCATCGTTTTACGAAAGAGCACATTATTCCAGTCGTAATACGTGAAATCATCACACTGGCTTCAGAGTTTCCCATCGTATTTATCAAAAATGCTAAAACAGAAGAGTTTATGCCCGTAGCAATGATGGGGTTAAAAAATGGCATTAACCTTTATTGTCAATCAGAGCTGTGGACAGCACCAATTAAACCACTAGGCTTCAACAACGCACCTTTGTCATTGATGAAGTCAGACCCAAGCAGTGATGATGTAATGATCTGTATTGATGAAGACAGTGATTTAGTCAGTAGCTCTGAAGGTCAACCACTGTTTACGATTAGTGGTGAACAATCAGACTACTTAAAACAGCGAGCAAATGCATTATTAGACATGGCAGCTTGGACGCAGCAAACTAGCGTTATTTGTCAATACCTAGCCGAAAAAGACCTTCTATCCCCTCAACAGTTAACGGTAAAGTTAGACAGTGCGGAAAACAATATCAACATTGGCGGCATATACATGGTCAATGATGAAACAATTAACAACCTATCAAACGAGCTGTTAATTGAACTAAAAGAAAAGGGCCTACTGTCGGTGATTTATGCCCATCGCGCATCAATTCACCAAATACCACGGTTAATTGCTAAGCAAAATGCGTTTGATGCAAACAGCAAATAATTAGGTTAGATTTCTCTGACTATCACCTTTGATAGTGTTGTATGAGGATAGATGATGTCGATTAAACTTGAACAACCAAAGTCAATTCTGATTGTAGGTGGCGGTACCGCCGGCTGGATGGCTGCAACTAGCTTCCTGGCAGCTTGGGGGGAAAACACCCAAATAACATTAATAGAATCTGATGATATTGGCATCATAGGGGTTGGTGAAGGCTCAACCCCTTATCTAAAACAATATTTTTCTAACTTAAATATTGAAGAAAAAGAGTGGATGGCGGCCTGCGATGCAACCTATAAAGCGGGAATTACCTTCCCACGCTGGTCAACAATAAAAGGCTATGAGAGCTATTTTCATCCATTTTTTTCTCAATTCGACTTAAAACCAGCGGAAATGTTTTTCCATAATAGCGGTTTAAGGCGCAGAGGTTATCAAGCTGATGTTCACCCAGAAAACTACTTTGTTTCTTCACAACTAGTCCAGCAAAAGCTTGCACCGATACCAGATAGTTCAATCCCGTTTGATGTCGATTATGGCTACCATTTTGACTCAGGAAAATTAGGTCACTTTTTAAAAACACGTGCAAAAAACTTAGGCCTAAAGCATGTTGTCGATCATGTTCAGAGCATTGTTACCACAGCCCATGGTGAAGTCGACCATATTGTGAGTCGCAACTCTGGAATACTTAATGCTGACCTTTATATCGATTGCACTGGGTTTAGTAGTTTAATTCTCGATAAAGCGTTAAAGGTACCATTTCAGAGCTTTAATAAAAGCCTGTTTAACAATGCCGCCATTGCGATTCCCTCTCCAGCATTAGCTCCTGATGCTATTGCGCCTCATACAGTGTCAACAGCGCTTAGTAACGGCTGGGCTTGGGAAATCCCACTAACGTCACGAGTTGGCAATGGCTATGTTTATAGTAATGATTTTCAAAGTGCAGACAACGCAGAGCTAGAGCTTAGGCAAAAACTCAACCTTGTCGATGCCGATGTCGAGGCTAGGCATTTAAAGATGAAAGTAGGTAGAGTTGAACACCACTGGTACAAAAACTGCCTTGGCGTTGGCCTATCTCAAGGCTTTATCGAGCCTCTAGAAGCAACGGCCTTAATGCTAATTCAATTCACCCTAGAGAAGTTTATCAAACGCGTAAATAGCGGTGCTGATACACTCAATGAACAACAGCATTACAATCAAGAGATCAACGCGACTTTTGATGGTGTTAAAGACTATATTGTTGCCCACTATAAACTCAACACTCGCACGGATAGCCAGTATTGGCATGCTTGTAGAGAAGATATCATCATCTCCAATACACTCGCAGAGTTAATTGAAACCTGGGATAACGGTGAAGATTTTGAACGTGTATTGACCAAATATAAGCAAGAGTTAGTCTACCTTAGACCTTCTTGGTATTGTATTTTATCTGGGATGGGACGCTTTCCCGGTTCAGCGAAAACAAACAACCAAGCCGGGCCAACTCAACAAGCAATCGCGTACTGTGAAAAAATGGCTAAACAGTATTTTGTTAGCCATCACTCACAGCTTTCGACAATACACGCCTAAGTTTGGGCGTATTTGCCTAGAGCTAGTTTAAAGATCGAAATTTATCGATTAAAGACTGATGATCAATGTAGCCACTAGCCTCGCCTTCACAGGCTAATTTGGCTTTTTGATGGTTTCTTGCTGCGATCTTAGAGGGTCGTTTAGATATATCAGGGAAGTGCCCCATTCCAGCTAAAATGCAATACCAGGAAGTTTTAAAATAAGCTTGAGTCTGAATATTATCACGTAAAACCGCATCAAAAGAGCCACCAGTTAGCCAGCCATTAATAATATTTCCCAGCGAGGGCGACAGCTGCTTATTTTGTCTGCACGCGCGCCAATACTCAGTATCATCTCGACTGTTCAACAAATAGTGCGCTTGTAAGTAATCTCTCGTGCCATCGATAAGGTGGTTAATCTCATTGTTAAACACCGTTTGATGTTTATTGGTAAACTCCCCAGCCTCAAAGTACTTAACAAACTGCTCTAAGGTTTGCTGAATAACGTTAAGCATCGGTGCTTCTAAAGGCTCTAAAAAACCTTGGGAGAGCCCTATCGCAACACAATTTGCTTTCCAATGTTGGTTTATTCGCCCTACTTGCCAAGCTAAATGCAAAGCTTTAGCGCCATCACTTGCTACACCCAAATGTTGTCTAAGTTCAACTTCAGCTTGCTCTGCTGATAAATGTTCTGAACTATATACGTAGCCATTACCATAACGATTTGCTAATGGGATTTTCCACACCCAGCCTGCAGTCAATGCCTGCGATACGGTTTCAGATAGTAATAGACTGTCTTGCGATAAGGGAGTTTGAATAGCGACAGCACGGTTGTTAAACAAATAACCACTGTAATCTGTTAATTTTTCTCCTAAAGTCTGCTGTATTAGCAATCCTTTAAACCCTGAACAATCGATAAAAAAGTCACCCTCTACCATTTGCCCCGATGTCAGCTTCAACTTGGCTATCTCTCCGCTGGTATGGCAAGCAACCTCAATGACCTTATCGTCAATATGATTTACACCACGTTGAATCGCAACTTGCTTTAAAAAGCGTCCGAGTAGTTCAGCGTCAAAATGATAGCCATAATCAAGTCGCTTGCCATTTTGAGTTTGACTTATTGGCGCTTTACGCATTCTTGCTAGGGCTGATGTAACAAAGTAATCATCTGGGTGTGCATGGGTATCCATGCCTTCACGGCGAAAGTTTGCGTTATTAAAAAAGTGTTCAACTTGATCACTATCAACAAAAGAATAAAACGGATGAAAATAGCTTCGATAACCTTCTTTCGTCGACCAATCAGGGAAACTGATGCCACATTTATAGGTAGCGTTTGCTGCTGGCATCCATTGTGATTCACTGATATCAATGGAATCAAAAAAACTTTGTATAAATGGAGTCGTGCCTTCCCCCACTCCGACAGTGCCTTCTACTGTTGACTCAATTAAAGTCACCTCAACACCCAAGGACTGCCACTTTTTCTGTATTAGATTTGCGGTCATCCACCCGGCTGTACCACCACCTAATATCACGATTTTTTTAGGAATATTATTCATTATTATTGTTCCTATTCATTTAACTCAAACGGCTGGTTTAACAAAATAAGTTCAGCCCCAGATTAACGATACAGATAAAAAAAGCCAGTCTATTGACTGGCTTTAATACTACACATGTCGATTAATTACAGGCGGAAGCTTGCACCTAAGTAGAAACGACGACCGTTTGCACTTTGAGTACCGCCTAAGCGTGCACCGTCTGACTCACGAATATAGTAGTTTTCCCAAATTTCATCAGTGATGTTTAGGGCTTCGAACTTAATCGTTAACCAGTCCGTTGCATTCCAGCTAACCTGTGCATCCCATTGCTGCTGAGCATCACGGTAACGATTACCAATTTCAGTTTGCGCAAGGAAATACTCACTACGGTAGTTATAGTTAATACGTGCACTAAAGAAATCATTCTCGTAGTAACCACCAACGTTATACGAGTTCTTAGAAGTGTTTGGCAGTTCAACATAACGATCAACTGTCGTTGCCCCAACAATGTTGCCATCTGCATCTGTCACAGTAGCTGCTTCAGTGACTTTAGCATCGGCTACATCTGTGTAGGTATAGTTAGCATAACCACCAAAACCATTATCAAATGCGTGCTGAATTTGGAGCTCAACACCGTCAATTGACGTGTTACCACCATTAACTGGAGTACTTAGCTGATCAATTTGCTGACCATTAATTTCTTTAGAGACGGTAGTTGTGTAAATGAAGTTATTAATGTCTTTCTTAAATGCTGTCACACCAAGAATTGATTCAGGTGTAAAGTACCACTCACCACCTAGCTCATATTGCGCTGCTGTTAGTGGCTCTAGGAATGGGTTACCCGCTGAACCAGAGCTAGTTTCAGGTGTTAAGTTTACAGCAGGTGCCAACTGGAACGGCGCAGGACGAGTCAGTGCGCGGCTAGCAGCAGCACGTAAAATCACATCATCAGCTAAGTCATACGCCACGTTAATGCTTGGCAACCACTCGCTGTATTCATTATCAAAAGAAACCGCTTCACCACTATTAACATCAGTACCTGAAGATGTTGAATCAGTCGTGACATAACGGAGGCCAACGTTACCGCGTACACCTTCTACATCAAACTTAGCCATAGCATAAAGTGCAGAGATCTTCTCTGAAACATCAAACGATGATGCACCTTCAAACACGTTAGTATTACGGCACATACCAGTACTGGTATCTGTGCACTCCGCTACATCGTATAGCGCTTGATACATTAGGTCGCGATCTGGCATAAAGTAACTTTGACTAGGGTTACTGGTGTTAGCGTGAGATACGTTAACCATGTCACCTTTCCAAAACTCACTAGCTGCACCTAAGCTACCTGCCCCAATTGGATCTAGACCTTGAAGGTCAGTTTTCCAACGGTTTTGCTCCATAGAACGGTCACGGTACTTACCACCAACTTTAATCTCATTTACGCCACCAAAGTCTACGAACCATGAATAGTCTAACTGAGCATAAGTTTCTTTGTCTGTGGTTTCGTTTAGCTGATCAAAAATACCACCTAGCCACATTTCATCACCTGGATTTGCTAACCATGGGCTGGCAGAAGTGAAGTCAATTGCAGGAGCAGTTCCACCTGGGTTGGTAAAGTCGAACGAAGCACGAGGATCTGTAGCATCTACCCAAAACTCAGTGAAGAAATCGCGGTTGGTACCTTTACCTTCTGTAGTACCAATCTGCCAATGTAGTTTGCCGCTTTCTAGCGACCAGTTACCTTCAAAGTCAGCCACGTAAGTCGACATTTCAGAGCCGTCACGGAAAATATTATCGTAAGCCATGTGACGTGCCCAACCTGGACGATGATCTACACCTGTTACATCCAATGATTCGACGATGTTATTATTTACTGTGCCTGGGTTAGTATCTTCACCTAAGAAAGCAACGCCACGGAAAGGAATACCGATAAGGTTAGAGTTGACGTTATCAGCCTTCATTGTTGAGCTCATGTAATGAAGGGCCATATCGAGATCATCGGTTGGCGCCCATTGCGCAGTGATGTCATAACCAATACGTTCACGGTCTTGTTCAAATAAAGCAGAACCAATACCCCAAGGTGTTGCACCTTTTTCATCAGCACCAGCTGGCGCTTCAATTAATGGATCAATACGTTCGATAGATGGACCAAACCAACCAAAATCTTCAGTAGTTTCACGACGAACTGAACGGTTTTGTAGTGAAGCAGAAACTAAAATACCGAAAGACTCTTCTTCGTTCTTCCAGCTATAAAGTCCTGATAAACCTGGATCAACTTCTTCAGAAAGGTCGCCATACTGACCTTCTACTGAGCCATGGAAAGTGTTAGCTTCTAAATCTAGCGGCTTACGTGTACGTAAGATAACTGTACCACCTAAAGCGCCTTCATCAATATCAGCTTGAGCTGTTTTATACACTTCAAGACCAGCAATCATTTCTGAAGCAAGTAGCTCAAAGTTAAAGTTACGGGTTGCGTCAGATAAAACAAACCACTGACTGGTACCAACAGCTTGACCATTTAGTAGGGTTAAGTTTTGATCAGGTTGAACACCACGAATAGTAACACCCTGTCCTTCACCAAATGTACGGTCAATAGTAACACCTGGAATACGGGCTAAGGTTTCAGCGACGTTTTTATCAGGAAACTTACCGATATCTTCAGCGCTGATGGCGTCAACAGTTCCTTCTGAAAAACGTTTGGTGTTTAAGTTAGCCTGCTGAGAAGCCCGAATACCGCGTACTTCGATCTTCTCAATATCGTCAGCACCCGTTTCGGCGGCGGTTACTGATACCGACATTGCGCCACTCATCAAGAGCGCAATATTTGTCGCTAGTAGAGTCTTCTTAAAATTAGATGGTCGCATCTCGTTTCCCTTTCATAACTTTCTATTATTTTATTTTTTAGCGCCGCCAGTAACATCTTAACAAAATGACAACGCTGTCATGTCGCAGTACAAACATTACACAAGAATTAACAGTTGCGCCACAAGAAAATAACCATCAGTGATACTTTTCTATCCAAATGAACATTTTTTTTACAGATTTCTTAAGAAACACCGAATGTTAAATTGTTGTAAAGAAAGCAAAAACAGAAAAACATCCCGCCAAACTTTAGAATATAAGTAATAATCAAATTAAATTTGGTGATTGCTAAATAATGCAAAACTTCGCACTATAGTCTTTCAAAACAAGGAAATGTTGGTTGGTTTTTGGTGATAATATTGCTTCTTGGGTAAGCAAGTAACTTGTTGCCATTGCCTGTTGCCAAAAGCACACAGCCAAACAAGCGAGTATAGGTTTAATGAAAGTAACAATTAATGACGTCGCCAAACATGCCGGAGTCTCTATCAAAACCGTATCAAGGGTGACCAATAATGAACCCTCGGTAAAGCAAGCGACAATTGACAAAGTAAACAAATCTATTGAGGCACTTAATTATCAACCTAATGTCGCCGCTCGAAACTTAGCAGGCACAAAATCGTACGTAATCGGTTTTGTATATGACAACCCTAATGCCTACTATGTTATTGATATGCAAAATGGCATTTTGTCATCCTGTAAAGCAGCAGGTTATGAACTGCTGATTCATCCATGCGATGCCAAGTCTGCTAATATTTGTGATGAACTAACCACACTTGTAAAACAAGCTAGATTATCAGGTTTAGTTCTTACCCCACCACTTTCTGAAGACCCCAAAGTGCTCAAAGCCTTGGATGAGGCTAATACCAATTATGTGCGGATTATCGCAGGTGAAAAGGTGCCCGAAAATCAGGGAATGGCAGTATTAGTCAATGATAGACATGGGGCAATATCCATTACCCAACACTTAATTGACCTTGGTCATAAATCTATTGCGTTCCTCAGCGGTGATCAACATCACGAATCAACCAAAGAACGCCTTGCTGGATTCAAGCAGGCACTTGGAGATAACGGCATTGCAGTTAATGAGCAATTTATTGTTTCTGGGCAATATTCATTTGAGTCCGGTGTTGAGGGTGCAAGAGGCTTATTAGAGCAGAACGAAAAACCCACCGCTATTGTTGCGTGTAACGATGAAATCGCTGCAGGAGCTCTATTTGCAGCGAGACTTGAAGGCGTTGATATCCCTGGTCAATTGTCTATTGTTGGTTTTGAGGATAGCCCATTTTCACGTCAAACATGGCCCAAACTCACAACAGTTCATCAGCCAAACCAACGTATTGCACAAGTAGCCACTGAATTATTAATAGCAAAAAAATCAAATAGTAAATCAGAATCTGGTCGCGTTTTTGTTCCTGAGCCAGTAATAAGAGATTCCACTTTGCAACCTAAATAAATAAAAAGGCCGTTAATTTTTATTAACGGCCTTTTTATAAAAATCTCGTAATTAGAAATCGTTATACTGCTTCTTCGTTTTCTTCGCCTGTGCGGATACGAATTACTCGCTCAATATCAGTAACAAAAATTTTACCATCACCAATCTTCCCGGTACGTGCGGTGTCTACAATCACTTCTATAGCTTGCTCAACTTGTTCATCTTGAACCACTAATTCAATTTTAACCTTAGGTAGGAAGTCAACCATATATTCTGCACCGCGATATAACTCAGTGTGCCCCTTTTGGCGACCAAAGCCTTTAACTTCCAATACCGTCATGCCTGTGATACCAATTTCAGCCAATGACTCTCTCACATCATCTAATTTAAACGGCTTAATGATGGCCTCTACCTTTTTCATTTACAGCTCCTAAATTGTTCGCATAACGGAATTATTAGCCGCTAGCTTATCACGGGCAAAGGCTAGCCTAAAGACATAAATACAGTCACTTATCGATAATGAACACCGAGAAATTACAAATAGTGATTTATTACAGCAAGTCCAATTTATTCTTCTATACTAACTTCTTGTGGCGCAAACAGCCACGCTAGTGCAGGATGCACGCATATTTTTCAGGGATTGAAAATGAAACAGTCAACAGGATTTAACCTGGTTGAGATGATGACGACCTTGGTAATCGCTATCACCTTAACCAGCGTAGCTTTGCCGTCTTTAACTGAGCTGTATCTCGCCTTTCGAACAGAAATGGCGATACGCTCAATTCAAAGCACGCTTCAATTAGCTCGCAATTCTGCCATAAACTACGGTGCGAGAGTCAGTGCCTGCCCGATTGTCGATGGCAGTTGTCACAATGATTGGCGACAAGGCATCACTATCTTCATTGATTTAGGTGAGCCCAATACACTTGATGGCCAAGACCAAGTTTTGCTAACTACCGGTAGTTTTCATCAAGATGATTTTGTCCGCTACAACCGTGCTGCAATCCGCTTTCAAAGAGATGGCCTAGCTTCTGGTACCAATGGTACTCTAAGCTATTGTCCCAAAGACAAGGCAAGTCCACTATCAAAATCCCTTGTGATTAACCAAGCTGGCAGAATACGTTTTTCCAATAAATCGAATATCAATTGCTTGGATTAACCCCGTCAACAAGGCCGCTTTTGCCAAAATATTGGCTCCAAAAAGCCTCTAATAAGTGCTGTAAAAAACGGCTTTCTCACATATACTTAACAAGGGTAGTCAGGGGAAGTATATGCATACAGGTATCGAGCGACACAACGTAAAACGCCAAGTAAAGGGGTTTACCCTTGTTGAGCTAATGGTCACTATGGTTATTGCGGTCATTTTGATCACCGTAGGTGTTCCCTCGATGAAAACCATGTATGAAGCCTACCGAAGCGAAGGCGAAATTCGCCGTATTCAACAGTCGCTATTGCTGACTCGTAATTATGCAGTGAGTTATGGTACGCGAGTCACCATGTGCCCCACTGCAAGCTCTGGTTGCGGCACCGACTGGAAAGATGGGTTCCATATTTTTATTGATGGCGGCGCAGCAAATAGCATTGATGGTACAGACCAAGTGCTACAACAATTTGATGCCTTTAATTCCAGTGATTTTGTTACCTTTGATGGATCATCCATCAGCTTTAGTCCCGACGGCCTCGTTGCCACCAACTCAACCTCTGGAACCTTCGTTTATTGTCCAGGTAGCAAAACAAGCGATGAGTCCCGAGGCGTAACGGTATCAGCTTCAGGACGTATTCAGTTTGCAATCAACAGTGTCACTTGCAGTTAACGCAGGGTAATAGCATCAAGCTTTTTAGCGCTGGCATTATCAAAGTCTTCACTCTCTAACTTGCACTCGACTACATCTGTTATGAGGAATTTATCACCACGACTGCTTACATTTGAACGACCAGGTAAAGACTTCACCTTTAGTTGATATTCAGCCACTTTCCATCGATAGAACACAATTTGCTCACCTAAGCGACTATTAACAAAACACTTATATTCAGCCTTTTGTTCCGCCTTAACAGGGGCTACCGCCGAACTTAAAGCCAACAATAGAATTAACCAAACTCTCATTGCCAACACTCCTGTGGAGACTTAACTCCAGCACTTGTTATCGTCATTGTGGCGCAAGCCGAATCACGCGCAGCTTGCTTTCCTAATGCAGTAGCCGTAACAGTAAAATCAGCGGTGCCTGCAGAGTCAACGCTGTAATGTTCATGTTCAGTTTTCAATGGATCTGCTGCTAAGCCTAAGTCGGTCATATCTTCTGTATAAACCCGGTTATCTAAGTAAAACTGCTCCTGCAAGTTGGCAACCCGCATCACTGCAGCATGGCCTTCAGCACGGCCACTTACCGCCACATACTCGGTATAAGCGGGGTAAACTATGGCAGAGATAATGCCTATAATGGCAACCGCTACCATTAGCTCCACCAATGAAAACCCTCGCTTTAACTTAACCATATTATTTTCAATCAATCCTATCATTTAACGTCACTCGTCGATGTGATAATAAATTTTATTAACGCCAAGGCCGGAGCCGACATTGATGGTTCCTGTGTATTCCCCTGCTTCATTTTTCTCCCCCTTACTCACACCAATAATATAGATATAAGGGTCTTCACCAGAATCTGGCGCTGGGATAACTATTTGCGGTGTATCAGGCACTCGTTCGCCTAACTCGTAATATAGGAAATCATGGGTTCGCGTCCCTTTATGTAAATCGAACACATATAGTCTTCCCTCACCAGATGCTGTACAAACGGTTTCTGATACCCCCTGAGCTGGCGGAACATAAGAAGTAAAATACACTTTACCATCGACAATTAACCCCGCAGTTAGGCTCTTCTCACCAAGTTCGGTGAAATCGTAATACCAGCCTAATTTCTTACCAAAAGCGATATTTTCACTGTCAGTTTCTGGCGCCTTACTAGTGACATTATATAGATCGGCGAGACTTATCGTCGCAGGAATAGCATTTTCACTACCATCAAAACTACGTGTTATCACATTACGATCTTGGATGATGTAGTACATATCATCGGTATCAGTCGAAGACGGACTAGGCCTATTACCACTACCAATGGCAATAGCATCATAAGGGACATTTTGATAGGTTTTAGTGGTGGTTGAAGTTTCCCCCTCAGGCGTCGTTTCTGATACTGTCACTTCAGATATGTTACTAAATACAGTTTGGGCAACAACAGGCTCAGCAAAGAAGCGTCTATCGTTCATCAACGTGCTACCACCTAGTGTCGCAAATTTAAACGCCGTCCAGGTACTCTTATCACTACTTGGCAAGTCCATACGCCAGACATTACCACCAGTATCGGTAGCATAGATTCTATCTGTAGCACCGTCATTGTCACTATCTAACACCGCCACTGAATTTGGAATACTATCACTAATTCCCGGCAGCTGTGTAACACCGCTGCCGCTACTAGCCCCAAAAGTGTGCAATAAAGTACCAAGCTCGGCATCAACAATATAAACATTTCTTCCAAGAGGCGTGGCACTCGGTGTCGTGTCATAGGTGCGATCATAACCACCACCAAAGATAAGAACCGGTTTATCGTAACCAGGAATAGATGTCACAACGGGCTCAGACCAAGTTTGGCCTAACTCAGAAAAACCGGCGCTATCGGGTGAAATACGCCACATGTATCTTGGGCTATCAGGGCTGGTAACATCTACGGCATAATAAGACGATCCTCCTCGCCTCATTCCTGCATAAACCCATACCTTTTCAACCCCGCCAGCACCAGTTTTAACATAGGCAACTGGCGACAAATCCATACCATAAACTGAGTGCCCACCGGATGCGACATTGTCACGTAGCTTACTTACGTTAGGGAGTAGCTCATACGGCATAAACGCCCAAGACTCAGTGACAGACGAGCCGCCATCCTTGAACATGTGCATAAAGCCTTGGTTAGTCCCTAGTAAAATCCGAACATCTGGAGAACCAGCAGAACCGAAATTAATGGCTAACGGTTTAGAATGCAGAGGGTCGCCCATGATATCGACCCGCATATCAGATGTACTTTGGTCGTTATTATCATCGTCGACGTCCTTACCTGCTAACCATTTAAAGGTATTATCAAGTTGATCTTCTGTAGTGTTCATGTACGCCGCAAGATCTGCTGTACTGCCATTGGCAGCATTGGCAACAGTCAGCGACTCTAATGCGCCACCAGAACCTGTATTACTAAGCATACGGCGCGATGTAGCCCCACGTAACATAGCGGCCACGCCTCCACTTTCAACCTTGTTACCATCTTTACCTGCGCTACAATCACTCCAATAAGTACACGCTGTGTCTTTAATGTTGCCATTATCGCCAATCGCTGCAACATTATTTGAATCCACTAAAGTCCCCCCCGAAGTCACTTTTAATTTCTTCAGGTTACCGCTCCATCTAGGCCCCTTGCCAGGCAAGAACATGGCATAATATGCGGCGTCAAAGGTCTGTGTACGGTCAAAATTATTGCTGGCAATACTGGGTGAGGTAAAGCTGGAGTCAATCGCTAAAATCGATGTTAAGGCGTCACTTAACGCACTTTCCAACTCGAGACTATTTTTAGCTGGAAGGTATTTACCACCGCCTCGCTTAGCGGTTTCTTTCAATAGTGGCGCTGCATCATTTGCACCTTCACTAAAACCAATCGTAAAGGTTCGAACATTTTGAAATTGATCTTCGCCATTAGCATCTAATTCATTAATCATGTCGTTATTAAACATGTAACTTGCTAATGCTGGCAGATAGCTAGCAGTACTTAGACCTTCACTAAATGAGGAGTAATCCCCTTCACTACTGACTCCAGAAGCTGACGTAAGCGCGGTGATATCACTGTTAGCAAAAGTATCAACAGTTGGGGAACCATCGGTTATATAGACCACATAAGCGATATCAGGGCACACCTTCATTGGTGAGATATAACTGCCACTGCTTTCAATGCTGGTATCATAAGGTGGGTTATTCGAATGATATTTGTTACCCCCCCCAAAGTTATAATCACTGTCTTTGTGACCATATTTAATACCGCCACCAGAAAAGTATCGGTAAGCTTCAAACAAGGTTTCACACAAAGGAGTGTTAGTATCTGCTGGTAGCATATCAATTGTTGATAGTAAAGACTCTTTTGCTGAGGAGGACATCTTGCGAATACCGGACACAATACGTCCGCCATCGCGATCTCCCTCATAGGGGTAATTGAGATTAAAAACCGCTAAGCCAAAATCCACTGATGGTGTAGATATGACAATATTTTTCATAGCTTCTTTAGCAATCTCTAAACGTGACTTTGGAACCGTTGGTAACTCGCCTCTTTGCACTAGTGTATACCAGCGTAAATAGTTATCGGTATATAAAGTAATAGGCTCACCGGTACCAAAACCTGTGGCCTTTGCAAGCTCTGCCGCATCTGACCACGTAGGGTTACCGCTACTGTCATGGTTATAGGGATAGGCTTTATTATTCACTCTTAATGCATCTACCGGAAAGCCTTGAGCAATGCTATTGGCATTAACAGGGTCGAGCTGCTCAATATCTTCCCAACAGTCAATAAACTCGATATTGGCACCATTGTTATCGGGTACCTCCTCCCAAGTCCCGGTTTTACCTTTAACACTATACTCTCGAAGATAGCCGGTAAAACGACCATACTTATCTAAAGCCTCTTTACTTTGATTACAACCATTAATGGCATCGAGAAACCGCCTTGACTCAGACGGGCTATCTGGCGTCGGTAAGCTGGTATTATCTATGCCACCTTTAGTGAAATACAGCATTCGACCTTGATAGGAATTAGAACTACCTACTGCGGGATACCCGGGAGTGCCATCTGGCTGGACATAATCAGGGTTATAACCACTGGCTTCATCTTCTTCAATGGTTGCCATACTTCCCGAGTTATCAAAAATAATTAACACCTTGGGGCGAGAACCCGTTCTGGTGGAGGACTCAAATACATAAAGTTCAGTATCATCAGCAAAAGTCACGCCAGTCGCTGCAACGGCTGCGAAAATAATCGCAATAAAACACTTGTTAAACATAATTAACTCCCAGTGAGAACCTCTTGCTCTACACCTGCCACCACAGTTAACTGCCCTAAATTGCTACGTCCAAACGTCGCAGCACTGGACACTTCAACTCGTCGGCAACTGATCAGATTTGCAGAATTCGCTCTAGTACTCCTTTGGCAACTCACATCATCCAAGCTTAAAGGAGTTAGCGTATTGGTTACTGATGCCCCTAGGCTATTATCAGTGGTGGTCATCGTCGCATTCATATTAGCCATAGTTGCACCTTCTGAGTTATCAATAACCCGCTCTTGCGCACCATGAGCCGCAGACATCGCCTCTATACGCTCAGAGCCGGCGCCAGCCATTCGCATCGATTGGCTTGAGTTGACCGCGAGGGCTACGCCGATAACAGTCATTATCAGCAAACCGATAAGCGAGAAAAATAACACTAACCCTTGTTGTTTTTTCATTATTCGACCCATCTAATTTCGAATCATCACAGGGTTCTCTAGCACTATGGTGCTTGAAACAACCTTGCGCCTAAAGTTATCACCCGGTGCCGCTATGGTTTTATCGCCTAGAGTGTACTGGGTATTATTGGTATAACTTCTATCCGCCTCTGTCGCCCGGACCAACAAAAACACTCGCATCGAGACTAAACGCTGAAACAACTCGTTGTCCCACATCAAATTGGTCACGTTCTGTACCGGCATGTAGGTGTCTGCGGTATCATCACCATCATTATCAAAACCATAAAGGATCCGAATATTTTCGATGCCCTCTACAAGCTGCTCCTCGTTATTCATGCCGTTATTCACAGATAAGGTTCTGCGACGTAAAACAGGGATATCTCCATCACTACGTATAAAATAGATATGATGCTGATATTCCCAAAACCGCGCATTAGTAATCACTGGCGCTGCTTGTGCGCCGGTGAAGAATGTTGCTTGATTAGCGGTTGTTGCCACGTAATAACGTGCTGGGTTATTGGGCGCTAACGTAGACGGACCAACTAGCCGCTTAATTTGTAAAACATCGGTTCCGGTTTCAACCCCGTTTAAACAAGCAAATGACTGAGCGCTAACGCCTGACTCATAACCCCAAAGCCGACGAAAATGTGCAGGCTGGTTATTAGGTAAAGTCGCATTATTCAATCCACCACCAACACAGTCATTTGCAACTGCGCCAGCTAAAACATCAGTATTATTACCAACAACAAAATCAGTACCGGTCATATCAGCCATAAAACCCAATTGGGTTACATCTCGCTCAATCAGCGCCAAGGCAATACGACCGCTTTCCTGTAGCTGGCTAAACTGACTAGTTGTTGTCACATTGGTTGCCGACATATTAAACATCGCAAAAACACCAGCCGCTAAAAACAAACTAGTGACCATAGCTACCATCAACTCAACAAGTGACATGCCAAATTGTTTACTAGCTGCTATTACCCGGTTAATTCTCATCTAAATAATCACCGTATTAAGCACATAAATGCGTCGTCTATCACTTGCTGTACCACACCCTTTTACAAAACTATTGCTATTATTAGCCGCACCATCTGACACCTCACGAATGCCACGCCAGGCCATAACTACAGTGACTGTGCCATTACCTTGAACTTGCACGCAGGCTGTTGGTGTATCTAAACCACCGACATTTCGCCCACCAACTTGCTCAGCCGCACCTGAGAACAGTTGCTCCCATTGGTAAAGATCCCACTGTCGAGTCTCTGCTGTAGTGCAAATGGCATTGGCCGCAATGGCAACATCACAGGATTTGGCGGGCTCGGATAAATTGCCCGAAAACGTACCTGCATAGTTAGCCAATTGACTACGATTAAGCTTCATACGATTAACAATGTCATTGGCATAATATGAAGCTTGAGTTTGCTGGAACGACTCAAAACTGCCCCGTTTTGCCACCACATGAAGATTAAAAACACCGACTAAACCAATAACTAAGATCACTAACGCTACCATGACCTCGATCAACGAAAAGCCTCTGTCATTTTTTCGCATTAGTGTCAAACCCTCTGAAATCGTCACAATTTTGACTACAAAAAAGTGATTTACTCTTTAAAAATCTTAATCTTAGATATATTTATACTGCATTGGTTAATCATAGATGAGTCAGATGTTACACGCTAGTAATATTAGCGTCTAAAAATCTATTTCATTATAGCCAGACTAAATTTTAAGCAATAAAAAAGGAGCCATAAGGCTCCTTTAATTACAAACTACGATTTAGTTACCTAAGTTCAGCTGGGACCTCAAAAACGGTATCTTCTTTGCGACCTTCAACTTCAACAATAGTACTAGGAGCTAGTTTAGCAATAGCATCAATAACTTGCTTAACCAGTACTTCTGGTGCTGATGCGCCAGCCGTTACAGCAACTTTTGAAATACCAGTAAACCATGCCGCATCGATATCGTCGGCATTATCCACTAGGTATGATTGAGTGCCTTTCTTAATGGCGAGCTCTTTAAGGCGGTTTGAGTTAGAACTATTTTTCGATCCAACCACAATAAACAGGTCGACATTATTGGCAACGTTTCTCACGGCGTCCTGACGATTTTGCGTCGCGTAGCAAATATCGTCCTTTCGCGGCCCTTTAATTGAAGGGAAGCGTTTTTGCAATGACGCAATCACATCGGCAGTATCATCCATTGACAATGTGGTTTGAGTAACAAAGCAGAGGTTTTCAGGGTCTTTAACCTTAAGGTTGGCCACATCTTCAGGTGACTCCACCAATAAGACTCCCCCTTCTGGGTTGTCGTATTGTCCCATGGTACCTTCAACCTCAGGGTGACCAGCATGACCAATCAAAATACATTCTATGCCTTTGCGACTCGCGCGAGTCACTTGTAAGTGTACTTTAGTCACCAATGGACAAGTTGCATCAAACACTTTAAGTCCACGCCGTTTAGCCTCACTGCGAACCGCTTGCGATACGCCATGTGCACTAAAGATAACGATACTATCATCGGGTACTTGGTCTAACTCATCAACAAATACTGCGCCGCGATCTTTTAGGTTTTGCACAACATAACGGTTATGTACAACTTCATGCCTGACATAGATTGGTGGCGAAAATAACTCCAACGCCCTTTCAACAATACTGATAGCACGATCAACACCGGCACAAAACCCTCGCGGGTTAGCCAATTGTATTTGTAAACTGCCCTGCTGTTGGCTCATGGTTATAATACCTCTACAACTTCCAGTTCAAAGGTTACCTTACGCCCTGCTAGCGGATGATTCAGATCAACAGTCACGGAGTCGCCGGCAACCGCTCTCACAATCCCAGGGATCTCACTACCACCAGGTCCTGCGAAACTGACTATGACGCCTTCTTCTAAGGTCATATCCGCAGGAAACTTAGTGCGATCTAAATGATGAATGGCATCAGGATTAGACTCACCAAATGCATCTGATGGGTCTAAGGTAAACGTATGTTTATCCCCTGACTTCAAACCGGCGATTTGTGCTTCAAATGCTGGGCTTAAACTTTCATCACCGATATTTAATCTAGCAGGTTTGCCCGATGCTTTGGTGCTATCGGCCGTTGAGCCGTCTTCTAACACGATATTCATATGACATACTATCGAACGAGGGTCTGTCATCTTGTACTCCTATGCCGCGGGCTTATCTTTTTGAGCTGCATTTTTCTCATCACGATCGCTAATAAATGAATCGATAATTATCAATGCCGCACCAACACAAATCGCTGAATCTGCGATATTAAATGCAGGGAAATGGCTCGTGTTCCAGTAGAAATCGAGAAAATCGACAACAAAGCCATGTTGCAAACGATCAACTAAGTTGCCAAGCGCGCCACCAATAACCAAGGTATAAGCTAAGTTTAGCCGCCACATATCGCTTGGTTGTTTGCGCAGCCAAATAGTCAATAAGGTACTAAAGCCGACAGCAACAAAAGTAAATAACCATCGTTGCCAGCCTCCAGCATCGCTCAAAAAGCTAAATGCAGCGCCATAATTTCTTACGTAGGTGAAGTTAAAAAATGGCAACAACTGAATTGACTCATATAAGTCAAAACTTGCCAGTACCCATTGCTTGGACAGTTGGTCAGCGACAAACACTAACACAACTATCCAATACCAACGTAAGCCACTTTCTTTCCAACTTGATGGCATCGAGACGGGTTCCTTAGGCAAACTGACGAACTTCGCCGTCACCTTCAATGTTAGTGACACAACGCGTACACAACAGTGGGTGCTCAGCGACTTCACCAACATCTTCACGGTGGTGCCAGCAACGATCACATTTCTGCGCAGCAGTCTTTTCAACCAACAGCTTCAAGCCTTCAAGCTCAGTGCTTAGAGCACCATCGCTAGCATCAGCTAACGGAAGTACTTTAGTGTTTGAAGTCAGCAATACAAAACGTAACTCATCGCCTAACACTGCCAAAGACTCAGCTAATTTTTCATCGGCAAATAAGGTCACTTCCGCTTCTAGTGAACCACCAACACGTTGCTCACGACGAGCCTGTTCAATGGTTTTATTCACTTCATCACGCACGGTGATCAAACTCGCCCAATATTCATCGCTTAGGTCGCTATCTAGGGTGATAGATTGCAGGCCGTCATACCAATGCTGGGTAAACACGTATTGCTCGCGCTCCCCAGGTAATAGCTGCCAAATCTCATCCGCAGTGAAGCTTAAGATTGGCGCTATCCAACGAACCATCGCCTCTGCAATCAGATAAAGTGCACTTTGGCACGAGCGACGAGCAACACTGTCACTCTTAGCTGTGTACTGACGGTCTTTAATAATATCGAGATAGAAACTACCTAACTCCACTGAACAGAACTGCATTAACTTTTGCGTGACTAAGTGGAAGTTGTACTGCTCATACGCTTCAAGGATCTCGGCTTGCAACGCGGTCGCACGGCGCACAACCCAACGGTCTAACGCCACCATATCTTCAACAGCGATCATATCCGTCTCAGGGTTAAAGCCGTTGAGGTTAGCCAATAAGAAACGCGCGGTATTACGAATACGACGATAAGCATCAGCGCTGCGCTTTAGAATCTCATCAGAAACAGTCATCTCACCGCTGTAATCGGTTGCAGCTACCCATAAACGCAGAATATCTGCACCTAATTTATTGGTGACTTGCTGCGGCGCAATAACATTGCCCACAGATTTAGACATCTTGCGCCCCTGACCATCGACGGTAAAGCCATGGGTCAATACTTGCTTATAAGGTGCTTTGCCGCTCATTGCAGTAGAAATCATTAATGAGGACATGAACCAGCCGCGATGCTGATCGCTACCTTCTAGGTAGAGATCCACACCATGACCATGATACTCAGGTCGCGCAGCCACAACGGATGAGAAGGTTGACCCTGAGTCGTACCAAACATCTAAGGTATCGGTCACTTTACGATACTGTTCAGCTTCATCGCCTAATAGCTCTTTTGCATCAAGATCCCACCAAGCTTGAATACCTTCTTGCTCTATACGATGCGCCACTCGCTCCATTAAAGAAACACTATCTGGGTGTAACTCTTCTGTTTCACGATGAACAAATAAAGTGATCGGTACGCCCCATGTACGTTGACGCGAAATACACCAATCAGGACGGTTTTCGACCATCTTTTCAATTCGGCTTTGGCCCCAGTCAGGGATCCACTGAGTTTGCTCAATTTCACTGAGTGATTGAGTTCTCAAGCCTTTGTTATCCATAGAAATAAACCACTGAGGTGTGGCACGGAAAATGATTGGCGTTTTATGGCGCCAGCAATGTGGGTAGCTATGGCGATATGCTACATGGTTAAGTAGCGCACCTTTCTCTTTAAGTAATGCAACGACATTGTCATTAGCTTTAAAGACATGCTGGCCAGCAAAGAACTCGGTGTCAGATTTGTAAACACCATTGTCGCCAACTGGGTTAGCAACTTCTAAACCATATTTTTGGCCGATAACAAAGTCATCTTGACCATGACCTGGTGCGGTATGCACCACACCAGTACCTGAATCGATAGTAACGTGATCACCAATAATCACGGGGACATCGAAACTATAAAATGGGTGGTTAAAACGCATTAACTCTAACGCTTGGCCTTGTACGGTCCCCAAAACTTGATGGCTGTCAGCACCAAAACGTTCAACGCAAGACTCAACCAGCGCTTGGGCAACAACAATCGCTGTGCGCTGGCCTTCTTTAACATATTCAACCAAGGCGTAATCGATATCGCCTGCAATGGATAGTGCTCGGTTAGCTGGCAATGTCCACGGTGTAGTCGTCCAAATAACCATCGACACATCAAGGTCTAACGCATCTACACCAAATTTAGCTAATACGGCGTCTTTATCGACTGCACTAAATGCAACATCGATAGCAGGAGATGTTTTATCTTCGTATTCAACTTCTGCCTCTGCTAAAGCAGAGCCGCAATCGGTACACCAGTGCACAGGTTTAACGCCTTTATGCAGGTGACCGCTATCAATCACTTTAGCTAATGAGCGAACGATATTAGCTTCGGTGTCGAAGTTCATCGTTAAGTAAGGGTTTTGCCAGTCGCCTAACACGCCCAAACGGATGAAGTCGTCACGTTGGCCATCAACTTGCTTAGCCGCATATTCGCGACATTTTTGACGAAACTCACCAGCGCTGATTTTGTGACCTGGCTTACCCACTTTTTGCTCAACTTTTAGTTCAATTGGCAAACCATGGCAGTCCCAACCAGGAATATAAGGGGCGTCAAAACCAGATAAGGTTTTTGACTTAATAATAATGTCTTTAAGGATCTTATTGACTGAGTGACCAATATGAATGCTGCCATTGGCGTATGGCGGGCCATCATGGAGAATAAATGGTTTTGCGCCGCTGCGGCTTTCACGAATCTTCTGGTATAAACCATCTTTAGTCCATGATTTCAGCATTTCTGGCTCACGTTTAGCCAGGTTTCCGCGCATCGGAAAATCTGTTTCCGGCAAATTTAATGTAGATTTATAGTCGCTCATTGATCCTATACCATTTATTTAACTAACAGAGCTTAGCCTGCGTCAAAGCCAAGCAGAGCTTTGGCTCTGTCAGCATCATTTTTAATCTGTCGCTTCAGCGCATCTAAAGACTTAAATGGCTGTTCATCTCTAATTTTTGCCACTAACTCAACTTCAACAGTTTTCCCATAAAGGTCGCCATCGAAATCAAATAAATGGACTTCTAACTGACAGGTTTGGCCATTAACTGTGGGCCTAAAGCCGACATTCGCCACCCCTTCATATATATCACTTCCCTGCCAATAAAGCTTCACAGCAAACACCCCACGAACAGGGGTTACTTTGCGTTTTAGGGCAATGTTTGCCGTAGGGAAGCCAATGGTGCGCCCGATTTTCTGTCCATGGGCAACACGGCCAGATAACGTCATCGGGTGCCCAAGTAGCCGCCTAGCTTGCTCCAAGTTACCTTTGGCCAACAACTGGCGAACCTCAGTAGAGCTCACCCGTTTATCACCAAGCAAGAAGCTCTGTGTGCTAACCACAGCAAAACCAAACTGCTCTCCGGCGCGTTTAAGCATGTCAAAATCACCTTGACGTCCATGGCCGAAACAAAAATCATCGCCGACCACTAAATAGCGTACGCCAAGCTTTTTCACCAACAACTGCTCAATAAATGCTTGAGCTGGCATATTGGCAAACTTCTGATTGAAGCTTACACACAATAATCGCTCAACCCCTAGCTCGTCCAACAAGCTAATCTTGTCTCGCAATAAGCTTAAACGAGCAGGCGCATTTTCACCGCGAAACAGCTCTTGCGGTTGGGGTTCAAAAGTCATCACACACGATGAGACCTGAAATTGTTCAGCTTTTTTGACTAGTTTACCGATCACTTCAGCATGACCACGATGCACACCATCGAAATTTCCGATAGTTAGCACGCAACCATGGTGGGAGGGCAAAATATTATGTATACCGCGGATCAGTTCCATTACATTCAATAACTAGCAAGCATAAGTTGGCGGATTATATACCAGCTAGACACGATTATCAGCACTCAAAAGCCAGCTTTCAGTCGCCAAGGTCGAATTCCCATCAAAATCATCGCAATTAGATAGACAAAAGCGGCAGAAAATATGAGTCCGAACAGCCAGTAGACTCGACTAATAAACGCAAATTCTACCCATTGATTAACCGTTGGAAGAAACTGATATATAAACAAAACCATCACAGCAGAAGCTATAAGCGTTTTAATAAAAAACATCACTGTTTGCCCCGTGACTCGATAAACACCTGCTCGGTGTAGACCACGATATAATAAAGTTGCATTTAGTAGTGCAGAAAGTGAAGTTGCAATTGCAAGTCCTACATATCCAAATGGAATCGCAAAAATGAGGTTAAACACCATATTGCTCACCATCGCGATAATGCCATATTTCACCGGTGTTTTGGTATCTTGGCGCGAGTAAAATCCTGGCGCCAGAACTTTAATCATCATAAAGCTCAACAAACCGCTACCATAGGCCATCAAGCTGTATGATGCCATTTCAACATCATCGAGCCCAAAAGCACCACGCATAAACAGCACCATTAACATGGGCTTCGCCAACACAATCAATCCACACATGGCAGGCAGTCCTAGCAGCAATATCGCCTTTACCCCCCAATCCATGGTTTGTGCGAAACCGGCCCCCTCTTCATTGACATGCTTTTTTGATAATGCGGGTAAAATAACTGTGGCAATGGCAATACCAAAAAGCCCAAGTGGGAACTCAAGTAATCTATCTGAGTAATACAGCCAACTAATCGAGCCTGTCACTAGAAAACTGGCGATAAACGTATCGAGCAACAAGTTAATCTGCGACACTGAAACACCAAACAAGGCTGGAATCATCAAGGTTCTAATCTTAACCACCCCAGGGTGATGCCATCCCCAACTGGGTTTAACCAGAGCACGCTCGCGGTAAAGAAAAGGGATCTGAAACAAAAATTGAATCAAACCACCTAAAAAGACCCCAATAGCAAGGCCAATTTCAGGCTTAGCCATGTTAGGTGCGATATATAATGCCGCCCCGATAATGGCCACATTTAAAAACACCGGCGTAAACGCTGAAACAGCAAATCGACCCCGAGTGTTTAAAATAGAACCCGCCAGCGCTGTGAAGGTAATGAACCACAAATAGGGAAAAGTGATTTTCAACATTAACGCGGCTAATTCAAACTTCTCACCATTAGGCTCATCGTTCAACCAAGCTAAAAACCAACCACCACCAAACAACGCCGTTAACAACGGCGAGCCAATGACCCCTAACAAAGTGACCACTGTTATCACTAGCCCTAAAGTACCAGCGACTTTGCTTAGTAGCTGCTGTACTGCTTCATCGGTTTGTTTCTGTTGGTATTCAGTCAGTACCGGCACAAATGCTTGGGCAAAAGCACCTTCGGCAAATAATCGGCGCAGAAAATTAGGAATTTTATTAGCAAAAAAGAACACATCAGCGCTACTTCCGGCGCCCATTAGATTAGCGATAACTACATCCCTAACCAAACCTAATACACGAGAAATCAGTGTCATAGCACTGACAATCATCCCTGACTTGAAAAGTTTGTTGCTCAAAATGCCCCCGAACCAGTGCAGATTATGTACGGGCAAACATCCAGAAATCTCGAATTCCCCCTGTTGCCTAGCCACAAATACTGCTAGAATTGCGCCCATATTACACGAGTTGGGTTGAGAAACGCCAAGTATGAGCGATTAATTTATCTTTAGGATAAACTTTCGATCATTGTCATTGACAAAGTGACAAAAAAAGGGCATATTCCTCGACCTTTAAAAATATCTAACCCTTTTAGGAGTTGCACCTTGGCTAATAGCAAGTCTGCAAAGAAGCGCGCGCTTCAATCTGAAAAACGTCGTCAGCACAATGCTAGCCGTCGTTCAATGTTACGTTCTTACGTGAAAAAAGTAATCGCAGCTATTCAAGCTGGCGATCACAAAGCGGCTACTGAAGCATTTAATGCTGCACAACCAATCGTTGACCGTATGGCGACTAAAGGCCTTATTCACAAGAATAAAGCTGCACGTCATAAGGCTCGTCTAAACGCAAAAATTAAAGCACTTGCTGCTTAATTTTTCGTTTAACGAATTAAAAAAACCGGCTTAAGCCGGTTTTTTTATATCTACAACTTTGTATCGAACTTGTCTTAACCTTCTGATAAGCCGCCTCCCCCCGTCAGCAACACTATCAGTGACCACATCACGATATACACAAATAGCAAAACGCTGACCGAACTATGACGTTCCGCCAGCACCGAGCTATTGCAGGATTAGTGGCAATAGATATTGTTTAATAGCTTGATAATTTCAGAGACTTCTTGACTCTTCAAAGAATAATAAACTGTTTGAGCCTCTTTACGGGTCTCAACCAAATTATCCTTTCTTAACCATGCTAAGTGCTGTGACAGTGCAGATTGACTTAAGCCCAATTTCTTATTCATCTCACCGACACACATCTCTCCTTCACTTAGCAAATAGCATAAGATAAACAATCGACGTTCGTTAGCCAAAGCCTTCAGCAATACAACGGCATGGTCCGCTCGTTGCTGCATTAATTCGATATTCATTACGAGCATTTTCTCCTAAAACAAACCCCGTCCCTAATATAACGTTGCAGCAGAAATATAGTCGGGACATAAAGCACACTTTTTGCTAGATTGTTTTCAAAAATGGGACATACGTAGTAAAAATAAAGGAAACTCATGAAAAGAAGCCCTATAACCGTTCTGTTCGGCCTAATTTTTGTCAGCTTAATTGGCTGCCAACAAACCAACGAACAAGCCACACAATATACCGGTGATGACGCCGTAGCCATCTCCCTTCAGCAGCAAGCTCTAAATTCGAATTTAGCCTATGAGCTGGTCGAATCATTGACCGTAGAAGTAGGCCCTCGTCTTGCAGGTAGCGACAAAGATCTGGTTGCTGTCGAATGGGCAGTAAACAAGCTCAAAGGCCTAGGGTTTGATAAGGTTTACCAAGAAGCCGTTCAAGTGCCTGTATGGGAACGCGGACATGCCAGTGCCAGTGTCACCCACCCATATCCACAACCTTTGGTTATCACTGCACTAGGAGGCTCTGTTGCAACCCCAAAAGCAGGATTACAAGCTGATATCATCCGCTTTGACACTCTTGCTGCACTTAAGGAAGCCAACAGTGAAGATGTAAAAGGCAAAATTGTCTTTATCGATCACAAAACCGAGCGACATAAAACAGGTAAAGGCTATGGCATTACCGTCGGCGGTCGCTCTCGCGGCGCTGTTGCAGCGGCTGAAAAAGGCGCAGTAGGGATTGTGATACGCTCTATCGGTACTGACCATGACCGCATGGCTCACACAGGTATGATGCGCTATAAAGAAGGCGTCGCAAGAATTCCAGCAGCAGCCCTTTCTAGCCCAGATGCAGACCAACTCAACTTAATGCTAAAACGGAGTGACTCGGTTACGATTAATCTTTCCATGTCGCCACAAAGCCATGGTGTTGCCACCTCATACAACGTCATCGCTGAAGTAACTGGTGCAACAAAACCTGATGAGATCGTGCTAATTGGCGCTCACTTAGACTCGTGGGATGAAGGTACTGGTGCCATCGATGACGGCGCAGGGGTTGGTATTGTCACTGCAGCCGGCAAATTGATTCAAGATTTGCCGCAAAAACCGGCTAGAACAGTGCGAGTAGTGCT
Source organism: Shewanella waksmanii (assembly GCF_043643685.1). Lineage (GTDB taxonomy): Bacteria > Pseudomonadota > Gammaproteobacteria > Enterobacterales > Shewanellaceae > Shewanella > Shewanella waksmanii_A. Next base: position 233,965 of record NZ_JBHZSN010000001.1, on the reverse strand, counting down.
TTATGCTGCTGAAGAGGTAGGTCTAGTTGGCGGTAAAACCTATGCAAAAGATCATGCAGATGAGTTAGATAAACACTATATTGCTGCAGAGTCAGATTTTGGTGCTGGTCGAATCTATCAGCTCGACTTTAGAGTGAATGAGCAAGTCCTACCGGCACTACAAAACTTAACTGCTGTTATGGCGAATAACGGCGTTGCAAAAGGCAATAATACCGCTTCTGGTGGTCCTGATGTATCAATGCTACCTAACTTAGGAGTACCGGTAGCGTCTCTTCGTCAAGATGGTACAGATTACTTTGACTATCACCATACACCTAACGATACCTTAGATAAGATTGAACCAGCAGCCCTTGCGCAAAATGTCGCAGCCTATGCGCAATTTGCTTACTTAATGGCCCAGTCAGAGTTGCAGCTTCGCCCTATTGCCAAAAAGCAGTAATGATATGTGGAATAAAATAAAAAAGCAGCCTAATTTGGCTGCTTTTTTGTCACTCACTGTTATTGCTCTTCGCGTAAGAACACCGGTGATATGTCAGTCGATTCTGCTTCACTGTAGTAGTAACCGGCTGTATCAAATTGAGTTAAGCCTTCGATAGTATCGATATTGTTGTCCAGAATATATCTAACCATCATACCGCGCGCCTTTTTAGCGTAAAAGCTAATGACTTTATATTGCCCAGCCTTCTTGTCCTTAAAGACTGGCGTAATGATGGTGCCATCAACCAATTTAGGTTTAACCGCTTTAAAGTACTCATTAGAGGCTAAATTAACTAAGATGTTGTCTCCCTGCTCTGCCAATGCTTCATTGACACTTTGGGTGATGGTCTCGCCCCAAAACTGATACAGGTTAGTCCCTTTGGGATTAGCTAATTTGGTGCCCATTTCCAATCGGTAAGCTTGCATCAAGTCCAACGGCCTTAGTAAGCCGTATAATCCAGATAGCATACGCAAATGTTTCTGAGCCCGGTGCAATGCATCAACAGATAATGTTTCAGCATCCAGTCCTGTGTATACATCGCCTTTAAAAGCAAATAGCGCTTGTTTGGCGTTGTCTGGCGTAAATGCCGCATCCCAAGACTCGAATCTCGCAGCATTCAAGCCTGCAATTTTATCACTCACTTTCATCAAAGAAGCGATATCGGCTGGGGTTAATTGGCGACATACATCAATTAGCTCACTGCTATATTCAAGTAAGGTCGGCACCGTATAATCTTTTGTTGGTGCGGGATTTTCATAATCGAGCGTTTTTGCTGGTGATACTAATATCAGCATTGTCTGTCCTTCAAAATCGGCTTCATTGGCTCTATCATAATCTGCGGCATACAAAAAAACCACGCTGATTTAACGTGGTTTTTTAGATAGTTCTAATTCATTTTGTCAATGAGTTAGCTAACCTTAGATTTTAGATGCCTCTGAGGCAACCGTTTCACTATTTGACTGTCCGGTTGGCGCTGATTTACCTTTCCAGATACCGCCCTCTAGACCTTCAATCTCTGGGAACTTAGCAGCATCAAAAGTAGGGTTTACGCCTGTTTTGATCTGTTGTTCATAATCCTTAATAACGGCATAGGCAACTTTTGACAGCATCACAATCGCTGCAATATTGACCAGTGCCATAAGCCCCATCGAGACATCAGCAAAGTTCCACACCAAACTTAAAGAAGCGACCGAACCAGCCATTACCATGCCCAGTACCAATACACGGAAGCTATAAAGCGCTTTCTTGCTCTTGGTTAAGAACATGACATTGCTTTCTGCGTAGCTGTAGTTGGCAATGATAGAGGAGAAGCAGAACAAAATAATTGCAAAAGCAATAAAGTATGCAGCCCAGCCACCCATTTCATTGGTCAATGCTAGCTGTAGTAGACCAATACCTTGCTGTTCACCAGGGTTATCTAACACACCAGAAAGTAAAATAATCGCTGCAGAAGCAGTACAAATAACTAAGGTATCAACAAATACACCAATCATCTGTACAAAGCCCTGAGACGCTGGGTGGTTAGGGTTTGGCGATGCAGATGCTGCAATATTAGCCGCACTACCCATACCCGCTTCGTTCGAGAACAAACCACGAGCAATACCCGCCATCATGGCGCCCATCGCGCCACCAGCAGCTTCTTCCCAACCAAAGGCACTTTTCACAATTAAGCTTAGCGCGGCAGGAACTTGATCGATGTTCATAACCAGCACAACTAATGCAATCGCTAAGTAAGCTACTGCCATTATTGGCACAATGATTTCAGAAGTCTTAGCAACTTTCTTTAAACCACCACAAATAATGTAAGCCGAGAAAGCAACAATAACTAAGCCGATGATGGTTTTGTCGAAACCAAAGGCATTATTGAGCGCATCTGTCATCGTGTTAGCTTGCGCTGCGTTGAAAGCAAAGCCAAACGCGATAATTAATAGGATCGAGAATACTGTTCCCATCCAGCGCTTACCTAGACCACGCTCCATATAATAGGCTGGACCACCACGGAACTGCCCTTCATCATCTTTAACTTTGTATACTTGCGCTAAGGTCGACTCAATAAATGCCGTGGCCATACCGAGTAAGGCAATTAACCACATCCAGAAGATCGCGCCGGCACCACCAACGGTAATCGCAACGGCAACACCAGCCATATTACCGGTACCGACACGAGCGGCCATTGATGTACAAAACACTTGGAATGACGAGATGCCGTTAACCTTTTCACGTCCTTGCACAACCAATTTTGCGCCGTGACCAAACATCCTAAACTGTATAAAACCAAGTTTTAAAGTAAACAACACACCCGCCGCAACGAGCACATAAATAAGTACACTTCCCCACAGCATGCCATTGATAGCGTTAACAGCAGACTCTATGAGTGTAACTAATGATTCCAACATAATATTCTCAGTTCCCATAACAAAACCGGCCAAGCAGGTGCATCCCCATGGCCGGATCTGTTTGATTGATTTTCCTTCCCAAATTGTTCAAAGAATAACGGCGATTTATCTTGTAAACTTGTCCTTATCACTACATTGAGTTAAATGCAGTGTGCCGTATTCGATAAACCAAAATAGCATAGCATTAAAATTACCTCGCGTGATCCCGATCACAGATCTTCTTTTGCGTGACACTGGCTAAACAGGCGTTCACAAATGTAAATCACTGCATTAACACTAGCAACTTAGCATTTACCACCATAAAGTTAACATTTGACCAATTAAATTACTTTCAAAAAGTAAGATATAGAACACACTTTTGTAATAAAATTACAAATATAGTACCGACCAAGAGCTTTGATTAACTTTTTGCTTACTATAAATGGGGTTATTTATGTCACAACAGCAAGAGATCAGCGCACTGAAGAAGTTTGTGAGAGCTAGCAACTTTCTCGCTACCTCACAAATCTATCTTAAACAAAACGTTCTACATAAACGTCCACTGCAACACAGCGACATCAAACCTAGACTGCTAGGGCACTGGGGAACCTGTCCAGGTATCAACTTCGTCTACGCAAACGTCAATCGTCTCATCACTAAAACTCAAAGACCTTTCTTGTATTTGGTTGGCCCAGGTCACGGCTTTCCAGCGGTACAAGCGAACCTTTTTATGGAGGGTTCACTCAGCCATTACTACCCAGATACGATTCCTTACAACGAGTCAGGCATTGAAGATATCTGTAAGAAATTTTCAGCTGCCTATGGCTACCCGTCACATGCTAACCCTGAAGCACCAGGGCAGATTCTTGAAGGTGGTGAGTTAGGTTACTCTTTATCGGTCGCATGGGGAGCGGTATTAGATAACCCAGATCTCATTGCAGCCTGTTTAATTGGTGATGGTGAGTCAGAAACCGGCCCTCTTGCCGCTTCTTGGTATGCCAATAGATTAGTTTCTCCGAAAAACAACGGTGCCGTGTTACCGATTGTGCATATCAATGGTTATAAAATTTCTGGCCCGACCCGTATGGGCCGTATGAGCCATGAAGAGTTAGACCTTGAATTTCGTGGTTTAGGCTATCACCCGATTATTGTTGACGATCAACTAGAGCAAGATGTTTATGAGCAAATGACCGCGGCAATGGATCTCTCTTACGAGATGATAAATGATATCCAAACCCGCGCTCGTGCGGGCGAAGACATCGTCAAGCCCCGTTGGCCAGTGATCCTAATGCGTACAGCTAAAGGTTGGACTGGTACCGCAAACTATGATGGTAAAAAGCTAGAAGGCAACTGCGACTCTCACCAAGTGATTGTCAACAAATGTGCCACTGATGCAGGTCACCTTGCAGCGCTAAATGACTGGCTAGCAAGCTACAAGTTCGATGAGCTATACCAAATCAATGAACAAGGCGAGTTGGTTTTCGATGAAGATATTCAATCCTTGTTACCACCTAAAGAGCTCAGTTGTGGTCGCCAACATCTAAGCTATGGTGGAGAGGTCGTGCGCTCACTGACTAAGCCTGACTTAGAAAAACTGGCATATGGCGCAGAGACCCCAAGAGGTCAACGTGGCTTATCTATGTACAAGATGGGTGAATGGATGCGTGATGCATTCAAGCTCAACCGTGATCAGCGTAACTTACGTATCTTCTGCCCAGATGAAACCTATTCCAACCAATTACAAGCTGTTTTTGAAGAAACTGAGCGCGCTTGGCAATGGCCGATTGAAAGCTGGGATGAGGATATGTCTCGCGATGGCCGAGTCATAGAGTTACTATCGGAAAACCTTTTATTTGGTATGCTGCACGGTTATACAGTAACTGGCCGTCACGCTATGTTCCCCACTTATGAAGCTTTCTCGCAAGTGGTGTCATCGATGGCTGACCAATACTGTAAGTACGTCTATGCTAGCCAAGGGGTTCACTTCCGTAAGCCTGTTCCTGCTTGTAACGTGGTACTTTCGTCATTATTAGAACGTCAGGACCACAATGGCTATTCACACCAAAACCCCTCTTTCTTAGGTGCGATGCTTGAGAAGCATCCAAAAATCATTTCCGCTTACTTACCTGCAGATGGCAACAGTACCTTGGTTTACACTGAGCGTGCCTATGAAGACAGAGACAAGCTGAACATCTTAGTTGCAGGTAAGAAATCACTTCCACAATGGCTAACCCTAGAGGAAGCGCGTAAACAAGCTAAAGATGGTGTCATGGTGTGGGATTTCGCCTCTGATGAAAATCCTGATGTCGTGTTAGCAGGTTGTGGTGATTACGTCACCCAAGAGTGCTTAGCTTCACTGGTATTGCTTCGCGAGTTATTACCTAGAGTAAGAGTGCGCTTTGTTAGCGTAACTGAACTTAATAGCAGCGGCCTTGGCAGTCGCAAGTTCCAGTCTAAACCTTGGCTAATGGACGAAGTCTTCACCGAAGATAAAGGCGTGGTATTTAACTACCATGGCTACCCAAATACCATTAAGAAGTTAGTATTTGACTATAAAGGCAGCCATCGTTTCCGTATCAAAGGTTATGAAGAGGAAGGTTCTACCACGACCCCATTTGATATGGGCGTTCGCAATGGTACTTCACGCTATCACCTAGTGATTGATATGGCATACAAGTTGTTCCAGCAAGGTGTTATCGACGAAACACAACATGTGTCGATTACCACTGACATGTTACAACGCTTAGTTGACCATAGAAATTACATCAAAGCTCATGGTGTGGATCCTAGCAGCATTGAAGACTGGGTCTGGACGCGCTAAAAATAGCGCCATTTCAATCGTGTAAAGAGGATGCCCCGGCATCCTCTTTTTTTATATAAAAACTAAAACTCTCAACAATATGTCATCAAATTGTTTGGCAAATTTAACATTTAGAGTAGATAATATTAGAGCTGGCGACAAAAACAAAGGATCCCCCTCAAAGAGCTGGCATGTTTTATCTAAGTTGGAAAAACAGCATCGGGGAAGACAAACATATAAAGGATTTGGAAATGATGAACACAACATTGAAAGCAATTTTGTTAACTTCAATGCTCCCACTAGCTGCGAATGCAACTCAAGAACTTAGCCCATGGTACGTCGGTGGCGGCGTAGGTATTAATAACTACGAGCCAAACTGTGACCAAAAAACCATGAAAAGTTGTGGCACAGATGATCCTTATGCTTGGGATCTGTTTGGTGGCTATCTGTTTAGTGAAAACTTTGGTATTGAATTAGGTTATCGGGATCTAGGCCGAGCTGAATGGGTCGATTACGGCAACAAACTTAATGATGTGGGTGCCAAAGGTATGACCCTTGGTGTGGTTGGTATCTGGCCGTTTAGAGATCGTTGGAGTATTTCAGCGGAAGCCGGCGCAATGAATTATACCATCTCAAATAACCGTCAATGGGGCAGCGAATATTACAGCGACAGTGGAGTAGCTCCTTATATTGGTGCTGGCGTTGGTTACAATATTACTGACAATATCAAGCTTGCCGCCAAATACCGCCGCTATGAAAACCTCGATGAAAACAAGTGGAATACCTTAGAGATGCAAAGTAACTACTGGGGGTTAGAACTTAGTTATCGCTTTGGTAGTTCAGCGCCAGAAGTAGTGGCTGCTGCAGCACCAGTAGATTCTGATAATGATGGTGTTGAAGACAGTCTCGATAAATGCCCTGATACGCCAGCCAATCATAAAGTCGATTCAAACGGTTGCACCATCTATAAAGAAGTCACTGAACAACGAGATGTAGGTTCAATCTTATTCGATAATGACTCCGCCACAGTCAAACAAGTTTCTTACGAGCGTATTAAGAAATTGGCTAATTATATGGAAAAACATCCCCGTGCGACGGTATTGATTTCAGGTCATGCATCTGATGTCGGTAAGCCAGATTACAATATGGCATTGTCAGAGCGCAGAGCCAAAGCTGTTGCGGCGATCTTAATTGATACTTATGGAGTTGACGCTAGTCGTGTTACCGCCAAAGGATATGGCATCACTAAGCCAGTGATTAAAGGCCGCAGTGCTGAAGCTAACAAGGCTAACCGCCGAATTGAAGCTCATGTGACCGGCGTTCGCAAAGAGGCTTTGATTAAATAATCTATGCTTAACACACAAAAATCAAAACGCTGCCTTCGGCAGCGTTTTTTTTCACTTTACCAATGATAAGTGAGCGCTATACTCTTGGTACAAAATTGATGCAATCAAGCGTTGTTTTCAGGAAAAAAAGCCTCTTTTACTGATATTTTACAACTTTACTGTAATTTTTTTTCAAATATGGTTGGAAATATCGGCAAAATCGCTTCTAATACCCGTTAGTAAACAACACAACTTCAGCTGCTTCTTAAGAAGGATGTAATTTTCATGGCTAATACTCTCGAGCAACTTAAAACCCTCACTACGATTGTCGCCGATACCGGAGACATTGAAGCCATCAAGCGTTATCAACCAGAAGACGCAACAACTAACCCGTCATTAATCCTTAAAGCAGCTCAAATTCCTGAATATTCACACCTGATCGACAATGCCATTGCCTGGGCAAAATCTCAAAGTGACGATATTGCACAGCAAATTGAAGATGCCGGTGATAAGTTGGCGGTGAATATTGGTTTAGAGATCTTAAAAATTGTTCCAGGTCGCATCTCGACTGAAGTCGATGCACGTTTATCTTTTGATAAAGCAGGCTCAATTGAAAAAGCCCACAAGCTCATCAAGCTTTACCAAGAAGCCGGAATCGATAAGTCGCGCATTTTAATTAAACTCGCCTCGACATGGGAAGGCATTTGCGCTGCAAAAGAGCTTGAGCAACAAGGTATCAACTGTAACCTTACTTTACTATTTTCATTCGCCCAAGCTCGCGCCTGTGCAGAAGCTGGGGTTTACTTAATTTCACCCTTTGTTGGCCGTATCTTAGATTGGTATAAAAAAGATACCGGTAAAGACTACAGCGCAAGTGAAGATCCTGGCGTTGTGTCAGTGACAAACATCTACAACTACTACAAGCAACATGGTTTTAATACCGTTGTTATGGGGGCAAGTTTCCGCAATACCGGAGAGATCATTGAACTTGCAGGTTGTGACCGTCTAACCATCGGCCCAGCTTTACTTGAAGAGATGGCTAACTCCTCTGCACCTGTAGTGCAAAAGCTTGTTGCAGCTAACGAAACGATTGCAGCTGAAGCCCCTTTAACAGAACAAGCTTTCCGTTGGGAGTTTAACCAAGACGCGATGGCAGTAGAGAAATTAGCTGAAGGTATTCGTAACTTTGCGATAGACCAAGGCAAACTAGAAGACATGTTAAAAGCACAACTTGAAGGCTAGGAGTCGCAGGAAATGACACGATTAACTGAAATGGATGTTTGGCAGCAATTAAAACAGCAAACAAGTCAGTTACCGCATATGCGGCAGCTGTTTGCTGATGATCCAGCTCGTTTTGACAAAATGTCACTAAGTGCTTGTGAGCTGTTTCTTGACTACTCAAAGAATAGAGCTGATAAAACCACACTTGATCTACTGTTCTCACTCGCTAAGCAAACCCATTTAAGCGACAAGATTGCAGCAATGTTCAGTGGCAAAATCATTAACAATACTGAGCAACGCGCCGTACTTCATACCGCTCTGCGAGCAACAGCTGATCAGCAAGTTTTTGTTGATGGTGTTGATATCGTGCCAGAGGTTAAACGCACCCAGCAAAAAATTGCCAAGTTTGTTGATTCAGTCACCAGCGGTGAGTGGAAGGGTTATACCGGCAAACCCATTACCGATATTGTCAGTATCGGGATAGGTGGCTCCTTTCTTGGCCCTAAAATTGTTACCCAAGCATTGCGCCCATACTGGAACCCTAATTTAACCTGCCACTTTGTTGCTAATGTCGATGCCACTTCTATCACCGAGAAGCTCAAATTGGTTGATCCTGAAACCACCTTGTTTGTCATGTCTTCTAAGTCTTTTGGGACTCAAGAAACATTGACCAACACCTTGAGCGCAAAAGATTGGTTTTTGCAAAGTGGTGCAACACAAAGTGACATCGCCAAGCATTTTGTAGCAGTAACGTCTAATGTCACCAAAGCCACTGATTTTGGTATGGATGCAGACAACATCTTCCCAATGTGGGATTGGGTTGGTGGCCGTTATTCATTATGGTCTGCGATTGGCCTGCCCATCGCATTACTTGTCGGTATGGACAACTTTAGTGCCCTTTTAGACGGCGCTAAAGCCATGGATGACCATTTTGAAACTGCCGCCCTAGAAGATAATATGCCAGTGATTATGGGATTACTCTCTGTGCTCTACGGTAATTTCCATAACGCACAATCCCATGTCGTGCTTACCTATGATCATTATCTTAGAGGGTTGCCAGCTTACTTCCAGCAGCTTGATATGGAAAGTAATGGTAAGTCAGTTACCTTAGATGGAGACCAAGTAGACCACAATACAGGCCCAGTTATTTGGGGCGGTGAAGGCACCAATGGTCAGCATGCTTACCACCAGCTATTGCACCAAGGTACTGCTTTGATCCCAGCAGATTTCATCATGCCGCTTCAAAGTCACAATCCGTTAGGTGAGCACCATGTGCAACTTGCATCTAACTGTTTTGGACAAACCCAAGCTTTGATGCAAGGCAGAACCTTTGATGAAGCCATGGCTGAACTGGCCAATAGTGACTTAGATGACACTCAAAAAGCCCTCATTGCTAAACATAAGGTGATGGAAGGCAACAAACCAAGCAACACCTTGCTGATGGATAAACTCACGCCTGCGACATTAGGCTCGTTGATTGCCCTTTATGAACACCGCACTTTTGTACAAGGTGCAATATGGGATATCAACTCATTTGATCAATGGGGCGTTGAGCTAGGTAAAACCTTAGGAAACGATGTGTTAGCACGTTTACAGGCCGATACCGACAGCGAAGCACTTGATTCATCGAGTAATGGACTCATCAACAAGTTTCGTCAGCAAAAGATTTAGTCACTAAATTCGATTTAAAAAAGCCAGTTTATTCTGGCTTTTTTTATTTTTACAGCACACATAACTTAGTTGATGGTAAATCATCCCATGCATTCGGGGGTATTATCAGACTATCCCATCATAAATATTTCACCCATATTTAACATGTTTGAAACATTTTTCTTGCACCATAAAATGAAAGTGTGGTATTTAATTGATGACAAAAAATACAACAATAGGAGGTTGCCATGAATCGTCTAGATTATGGTAGTGCGTTAGAAGACACCGTCGTTGAAAGACCAAGTCGAACCAGAAGCTCCAACAAGAAGCGCAAATGGCGTGAAATTGAAGCTCTGAAAGAAAAGCACCGCTTGCTAAAGGAACTGCAAGATATCGATAATAGCTTTGATTGTGAACTCGATAATCTATTGATGTAATACAAGATAAACAAATAGCGCCCTGTGGCGCTATTTTTATTTTACCTACAATTAAAACCTATCTTCAAGCTAGTCACTAGCTTTTGAAATATACTCCCTTAACTCTTCAAAAACCTGATTGTCATCATCACTGAACAAGGGATCTATCATTAATTTTGCAGCACATTGTGCTTCTATATTGTCCCAGTCTTCCTGTTGCATATTCTTTTTCCACAACGGAAACACATGCTTCTCTTCAAACCGCAGATGGGCGCCTTGTAAACTAAAGTAGGCTGCGAGATCATCACATAGCTGCTCTTTTTGGACCGGGACGTCAGCGAGGATTAAATTTAGAGTAGACATAATTGCCGCTGAAGAGTCATTGAGTTTCTCATGCTCCTGTAACAAGGCTTCGGTCTGCACTTCATCTGGGTAAGCTTGCGCATGATACTTATAGATCACATCCTCTAAAGGGTGATGACTGTGCTCCGCATAACTTTGCATGTATTCAATAATGTCACGGATTAAATTGAAGTTAACTACCTCCCCAGTCATTAACCTCTGATGTTTATCGGCCAAAATCTGCAATAGTATTGCTATATGCTGATGGTCTTTTTTCAATCGAGTAAGCATGAGCGTCTCCATTTGGTACAGCAGCCTATAAGCATAATTATAGGTTGTTGCTGAATTATTACCCAATACTAGCTTAAGCGAAGCCTGCTGATTCCTGACTAAGATCAATAATAAGTCAAATTAAAATAGCTGTTTATCACAAATTTGAAACAAACTAGGACGCGAGAAACTCACTACTAGTGCCCACTTGATGCTATAACCCCTTTAAGGCAAAATGCCGCTTACTTGCTCTGCTGAGCCTCAATAATAATTAGGAAACCTATGGCCTTGCCACTACTCGTTGGGGCGCATGTCAGTGCTGCTGGCGGTGTCGCCAACGCCCCGCTCAATGCAAAAAAGATCAACGCCAGTGCTTTTGCGCTATTTACCAAGAATCAACGCCGCTGGCAGGCAGCTCCGCTTAGCAGGGAGCAAATCGATGCCTTTAAATTAAACTGTCAACAAGCCGGGTTTGCAGCAAATAGTATATTGCCTCACGATAGCTACCTGATTAACCTCGGTCACCCAGATACTGAACAACTGCAGCGTTCAAGAGGTGCGTTTATCGATGAAATGCAAAGGTGTGAACAACTAGGGCTGACGCTATTGAACTTTCACCCAGGTAGCCACCTTAGAAAGATCAGTGTCGATGAATGCCTTGGCAAGATAAGCGAGTCTATCAACATGGCCCTCGATAGCACCAGTAATGTGTGTGCAGTGATAGAAAACACCGCAGGGCAAGGCTCGAATCTTGGACATAGTTTTGAGCAGCTAGCGCAGATTATCGATAAAGTTGAAGATAAGTCTCGCGTTGGGGTTTGCATCGATACCTGCCATATGTTCGCTGCCGGGTATGATCTAACCAGTTTTGAGGCAGCCAAAGCCAGCTTTGCAGAGTTCGAAACCGTAGTAGGCTATCAATATTTAAAAGCCATGCACCTCAACGACAGTAAAACACCGCTAGGTTCCCGTGTGGACCGCCATCACTCGTTAGGCGCTGGGCATATCGGTAAAGATGGCTTTGAATTCATTATGAGCTTACCTCAGGTGAGAGGTATTCCGCTTATCCTTGAGACAATTGAACCAGAAATCTGGCCACAAGAGATAAACTGGCTGCGTTCTATTGCCAATAAATCATAGATTTACTGCAGACATTTATACACAACAGCAATCACTTTAACACTGTCTTCTAGCTCGTCGGTTTGCAGCCAAACAATATGCGTACCACCTATTTCTTCACCGTAGCGGCGAGCTTTTTCTTGTGCTTCCTGTAGGGCATGCTCACCGCTACCAACACCTGAAGCCATTGCGAAACTATCACAGTGGGTGACTTCAAAGTCATAGGCATCATTGATACGATGATAAAATTGCTGCTCTTCAACACTACTGCAAGCCGTCATCAGTATCGCAATTGCGACTAGCCAAAACACTTTTAACACAGCAAACATTACTCCAGAAAAAGACCGCTGCGAAAGATAATAGAAATCGCTTCAAATTTAGGTGATCTTGATCACACTAAATAGACAGGTGACGATACAGATGGTAACAATAATGAACATGGCATTGCATTAGGGGTTATTGTTCACCATAGCAGCACATCAAGTAACAAGTACAATAAAAAACAGACATGCATTTACCGCAATTAACATTGTCGATACAAACAAAAAAGAGCCCCTAAGGACTCTTTTTAAACCAATGCTAATTAGCTCAGTGTAGTAAATAAATGCGCTTTTAACTGAGTAAAATCAGCGGGCAATTGCACTGATAATATTGGCTTATCTTTCACTGCCTCAAGTTCCGGTGGTAATGGGATATCTTTTTTCAGCTGTACATCAACGACATCTTTGAACTTAGCCGGATGCGCCGTACCTAAGAAGATACCTTTATCGTCACTTTCCATAACAAAAGATAATGCCTGAGCCGCAATCGCCGCATGCGGCTCACTGAGGTAGCCCAATTGGTCTAACTGCTGCAAGGCAGCGCTAGTATCATCTTCATTGAGAGCTACCCCACTGATATCACTTAAAGACCAACCCATGTGCTGCACGATTGCTTCAACTCGAGGCCAATTGCTCGGCTCTGAAACATCCATCGCATTCGACATGGTCGCGACAGTCGCATGAGGTAACCAATCTCCATTATCTAAATAACGCGGCACCGTATCATTACTGTTGGTAGCTGCAACAAATCGCTTAACTGGCAGTCCCATCGCCTTGGCGAACAGTCCAGCTGTTAAGTTACCAAAATTGCCGCTCGGCACCGAGATAATCGGATCCTGCTGATGTTTTGCTTTAAACTGCGCAACCGCTTCAAAGTAATAGCATACTTGCGCGAGCAAGCGACTAATGTTGATTGAGTTCGCTGAGTTTAAATGCAGGCCATCCCTAATGTCGCTATCTTCAAAAGCTTGTTTAACCATATCTTGGCAGGCGTCGAAATCAGCGCTTACTGCCACGGTATGAATATTATCTCCCAACGTAGTAAACATCTTCTCCTGTAACAGGCTAATTTTGCCGTGGGGATATAAAACGACAACTTGAACTTTATCTAGCCCATAGAATGCATCAGCGACGGCAGCACCAGTATCACCAGAGGTAGCAGTTAAAATAGTAATTTTGCTATTAGTAGCCAATTGGTTTAGGCATTGCGCCATAAATCGGGCACCAAAGTCTTTAAACGCCAACGTCGGGCCATGAAACAGCTCTAAACAGCTGCGGTTGTCATCGGCCTCCACCAGTGGCAGTTCGAAGTTAAATGCGTTGTCCACGAGCGAATCAACCACGTCTTGACCTAACTCATCAGCGAGCCAAGCTCCTAGAATCTTCTTACTTCTAGCAACAAAAGGTAAAGCCAGTAATTCCTCAACATGCTCAAGTTGAGGGATATTTTTGGGGAAGAATAAGCCGCGATCTTTACCAAGACCCAGTCTAACTGCTTGAGAAAAACTGACCACTTGCTCGGGGTGTTTTAGGTTATATAGTTCCATCATAGTGCCTTAAAAATCTTTAATTGAAACCGCCGGTTAACAGCGGCGAGTTCCCTGCTCATCTAACTTACAAATGTGAGAGAAGCCTTGCTCATTAACTAAATAATGTTGCGCTAACCAAGCTTGCGCTTGCTGGGCAATTTCTAGGTTATCCGTTACCGAAAACAGCGTCGGTCCACTACCCGAAATTCCTGTGGTTAACATCCCCAACTCTTTTAATGCCGCCCGCGCATCGCCATAGCCGGGAATACCATCAGCGCGATAGGGTTCAGCGAGTACATCTTTAAGCACGTTCAAAGCCAACTCACTATTGCCTTGATAAGCGGCATGAACAAACGCACTTAAATAACGACCAAAATCAATGGTCACCGCTTTGTCATATTGCGCCGGCAATAAAGCACGCATTTTTGCAGTTGATAAAGATATCCCCGGATAAGCCACTACCCAATACCACTGTTTGAAGTGAGGAATCGCATCACATATTTGCCCTGGCGCATCCAACATCAGCTGCATGCCACCTAGATAGCAAGGGGCAACGTTGTCATAATGAATAGAGCCGCTAATTTTGCCTTCAAAATCCCCCATTAACTTCAACAAGGCTTGTTGATCATAAGGTCTATCAAAGAATTCATTTAATGCGTACAGCGCAGCAACAACAGAACTAGCACTCGAGCCCAGGCCACTACCTACCGGCAGGTTTTTCTCTAAATGTAATGTTAAACCTTGCTGACTTGATAGCGCCGATAAAAAGAACTCCGCACATTGATAAACAATATTGTCCTGCGCCGCTTGTGGAAGCTTATCCGCCCAGCGACCAGATGCAGTTAACTCAATCCCCTGCTCTGCTGCCGACACGGTAACTTTATCACCCAGCAATTGACCATCAATTGGCGCCAATGCAGCCCCTAATAAATCGAAGCCAACACCGACATTACCCATTGACGCTGGTGCATATACCGTCACACTCATGCGCCCATCTCCCTTGTCCAATTTAATGTTCTTAATATATCTGCAAATGCACCGGCGGCAGTCACTTCTGTACCCGCCCCGTAGCCACGTAATACAAATGGAATCGGCTGGTAATAACGGCTATAAAAAGCCAACGCATTTTCGCCGCCCTTAACACTATAAAGCGGATCATTGCTGTCTACTTCAGCAATTTTTACTCGGCAGCCTTGCTCATCAATTTGACCAACATAACGTAATACTTTGCCTTTCTCTCGGGCACTTTGCACCCAATCGGCAATTTGACCATCAACCTGAGATAAATTGGTCATAAACTGCTCAACATCGCCACTGGCATCAAACGCGTCAGGCAAAACTGACTCGACTTCAACATCTTCAAGTTCGATATTGATGCCCACTTCACGGGCAAGGATAAGCACTTTTCGCGCCACATCCATACCACTTAAATCATCACGTGGATCCGGTTCAGTAAAGCATTTTTCTCTGGCTATGGCAGTCGCTTGTGACAAAGTCATGCCTTCATCGAGCATACCAAAAATATAAGATAGCGAACCTGATAAAATGCCATTAAATTTGATCAGTTTATCACCGGCAAACAACAGTTTTTTCAAGTTATCAATAACCGGTAACCCTGCACCAACAGTGGTTTCATATAAGAACTGTCTGCGCTGTGCAAGCGCGGTTTGACGTAATGACTGGTAGTATTCCAAATCGCGAGTATTGGCTTTTTTGTTCGGCGTAACGACGTGCAGGCCAGCTTTCATCACCGCCACGTACTGATCCGAGACGTATTCACTCGAAGTACAGTCCACTAACACTGGATTGAGTAGCTGCTGTTCTTTTGCCCACTCAAGCATCTTAGGTAAATCACAGGGGGTTTGACAATCTGCCAGTAAAACAGACCATTGGCTTAAATCGATACCTTGGGCATCAAGCAACATGTGACGAGAGTTGGCGATACCACAAACTCGCATAGTGATATGTTGCTCCTTGAGCATCTCCTCCTGCTGTTTGATTTGTGCCAGCAAGCCAGCGCCTACATTGCCGCTGCCCACTAAAAACACATCGAGGTAATGCTGCACATCAAAAAACTGTTGGTGGCAAGCAGCAATCGCATGCTTTGTCTTAGGTAGCTCTATCACTGCAGAAATTGAGCGCTCTGAAGATCCCTGCGCGATGGCAACAATGTTGACACTAGCTTGAGCCAGCGCTTGGAAGAATTTCCCGGCAACACCTTTATGAGTGCGCATGCCGTCACCAATGAGCGATACAATTGCAAGGTTGTGGCGCATCTCTATGGCTTCTAGCACGTCACTTTTAAGCTCTAGCTCAAACTCAAACTCCAATGCTTGCCGCACTTTTGCCGCATCAGCTGTGGCAACACAGAAACTAATGCTGTACTCGGACGAGCTTTGCGTAATAAGGCTCACTGAGACACCTGCACGGGAAATGGCGCCCAATGTTCTGCTCGCCATACCAACCATCCCTTTCATACCGGGACCGGCGATGTCGAACATGGTTTGATCGTCTAAATTGGATATCGCTTTAACGTTTAGGCCAGTTTTATCATCTTGATTTGAAACCAAAGTCCCCACAGCACTGGGATTAAAGCTGTTGCGGATATAACAAGGTATATGGTACTGCGCGATAGGAGCAATGGTTTTCGGATGAAGAACTTTAGCGCCAAAGTAAGATAACTCCATCGCCTCTTGATAACTTAACTGAGATAATAGTTTTGCATCATTCACAACACGAGGATCTGTGTTATAAACACCATCGACGTCGGTCCATATCTCACAGCAATCAGCATCCACACATGCAGATAGCACAGCTGCTGAATAGTCAGAACCATTACGACCTAAAATCACGGTGCGGCCATCTGCATCACCGGCGGTAAAACCAGGCATAACCCAAACTTGCTGCTTACTTAAATCTTGATTTGCAAAACGCTGACGGCTAAGTTCAATGTCCACCATCGCCTCTAACACATCACCGTGGGCAACAAATAATTCCTGTGGCGTCCATTTGTCGCTAGCAATTGAGCCTGCGCGCATCAGTTCCACCATTAAGGCCGCTGACAAACGTTCACCACCAACGACAATTTCAGCGCGCACATAATCGGGACACTCCCCAAGCAGCGCGATGCCTTGAAGCTTACTGCCCCAAAACGCCAGTTGTTCGCTAAGCGCTTGTTTTAACGCCTGTGCTTGGTCATTGGTTAACTTGGCCTCAATGGCGTCGCTAAACAACTGTTGAAATACTTGCTCAACGCGGTTTAACACGGCAAGAAAGTCACCACCTTGGGTTGCGGTATCAACCATCTCAAGTAGTCCATTAGTGACTGTGGCAGGCGCAGATAATACCACCGCGACCTGTTCATTCTGCGCACTGTTAGCCACGATATCCGCGGCGGAGCTAAAACGCTCCCAATTGGCTAACGAGGTACCACCAAACTTCATGACTTTCATAATTTCTCCTTGTACCACACGCCCTTAGAAACGAAAAAGCCCGCTCCTTGGTAAGGGAGCGGGCTGTTTAATTCAAAATAATTTTGAGTATGCCTAGCCCGCCCCCACGTGTGTAATCGTGGTGGTTGTAATAATGGTGGTAATTACAAGATTAAGGCTAAACATATAAATTCTTCGACATCCAACTTTGGGTTGCTAATCTGACTACAGAATTGCTTTTTTTATACCCGACTGTCAACCCCCTGATTTTAAAAATATAAGGTTTTGCTTGGTTAACATCAAAATCATCAACTGTGCAGCAGTGGACACAAGTTACCATAACAAAAAGCCTACCTTCAGACTTGTATAACTACAAAGTTACGTTAACGTAAAAAGAGAAAAGCTTTATTAGCTGCTGTTTTAACTAACAATAAATTCACACCAACACAATTACCCATCAAAAACGAAGCAGAAGCATTGCTCAGCGGCGTTATGATGCTAATGGCTTAAAACCACGAGTTTTCATCAGCTATGACCACATTCGCAAGATAAATAAACAATCAAAAAATATGAAAATATATTCAGGAAACAGTGTTCTCTGCAGCGAATCTATTAAATCGATATCAAATAAAACCGACAAATAGTGCTATTTTGCTCGCAAATGCGGTAGCAAATCATCGCCAAGCAGATAAAAGCAGGCTAGAATGCCGCCACATTCAGATTTGGAGTCATTATGAAAATCACTCAACATACTGCAGTTAGCATTCATTATCGCTTAACAAACGCTCAAGGTGAGCTTATTGAAAGCTCGTTTGACGCTGAACCTATGCTATATCTTCATGGCGCTGAGAACATGATTCCAGGTCTTGAGGCTGCACTAGAAGGTAAAGTCGCTGGTGATAAATTAGAAGTTAATGTCGATTCAGAGCAGGCATATGGTCCATACCATGATGGCTTAAAGCAAGAAGTGCCATTAAGTGCTTTTGGTGATATCGAAGATATCGTTCCTGGCATGCGTTTTATTGCAGAAACTGAAATGGGCCAACGTCCAGTTCAAGTAACTCAAGTAAACGACGATACTGTCACCGTTGATGGTAATCACCCATTAGCAGGTCAAGCATTAACCTTTAACGTTGAGGTGTTAGAAGTAAGAGCTGCTACGGAAGAAGAGATTGCACATGGTCATATTCATGCCCATGGTAGCTGTGGTGGCCATGAACACAGTCATGAAGGCGGCTGCTGTGGTGGCGAAGGTCACGATCACGAAGGTGGATGTTGCAGCGATAACAGTGACCAGCCCGCTAAAGAGGGTTGTGATGGCAACGGCGGCTGTGGTTGTAAGCACTAATACCAACACGTCTTAATGCTCGCTGTATAAAAATTAGCCAGCCATTATAAGATATCCGTCTAAACCGATAAGCCCATTAATCCAGCTTATCGGTTTTTTTGTTTTATACTTAGAAGATCGACCAAATGCAGTAAAAGGAATTGAAGGATACAGGGATGATCGCTAAATCAATTTATGAAGTGCTGCCATACAGCTACCTAACCCTAGGCGGCTCCAGCATGTTAGTGTTAGAAAATACCTTTGCCGTTATCGCGGCTTTGGTGATTTTTATGATGGGTGCACGTGTATATAATTTGCGCTCCAAAAACCGCCGTACTGACCCTGTTCGCAAACGTAAATCCCGTGGCTTGCCTGAGTCTCTCTACGATTTACTGCCGTTTATTTATCTGTGTACTGCTTTTTTGCTATTTAGGTTCTACCCACAAGGTGCGGGCCCCATTTTAGGGATCTGTCTACTGACCTACTCTTTTTATATCTTGTTACGTCGGATCAGTTATCGACAACATAAAATACCGGCAGAAAATAACATCATGTAGCAACTGGGCATTACAAAATTAAAGCTTGAATACTCTGACGCTGCTCAGGCGTCATATGCTTGAGATAGTTTGAGCAGCGGGTAATAGTAGCAATACTCACTTGATATTGTGCGGCAATTTGTCGCTGGCTTAATTCGCCTTGCAATAAAAGCTGAAATACTTTCAGTCGTCCAGCTACTGCACTGCGCTCATCTTCGGTAAGTAGTAGTTCGAATAGCTCTTGCAGCGATTCACGCTGTTGCTGCTGTTCAACTTTTTCAACCACTTGCTCCCACTCTGCTCGCATATATATTCTCGTACTATTACATCATGACAGCGAGTCTACCAAGTTTAATGGGACTTTAATATGCCGCAGATAACAAATTGCCACCACCACTATCGCTTTTTGTCCCTCAGACGCAATTTGTTACCAAGTATTTAGCTAGGCTTAGCGCCAAAACATTTTATCAAAAGCCTATGTTTTCGCGGCTTACACCCTACCTAGAAAGATATATCTACGAAATCGATAGGGATTTACCAAGTAAATCGTAAAAAAGCTATGGAGTCGATCAGATATTTGCGCATAGAATATCGGAGCAACATCACATAACCATAAAAATCGTGAGAGTAATCAGATGAAAAAGCAGATGAAACTAGCCCTTATCACAGCAGCAGGTGCGTCGATATTTGCCGCAGCCGTTCAAGCCCACAACTTTAAAGAGCCTGAAGACGCTATCGACTACCGTCAATCTGCTTTCAGCCTTATTGCCTATAACTTTGGCGATATGGGAGCTATGCTCAAAGGTAAAAAACCTTTTGATGCTGAAGTGTTTGCTAGCCGTGCAACCAACGTCGCTGCATTAAGTGTGATTCCTGCCGAAGGCTTCATCGCGGGTTCAGATAAAGGCAACACCGAAGCACTTGCAAAAATTTGGTCTAACAAAGCCGATTTTGACGAAAAAATGAAAACCTTCCAAGAAAATGCTGCAAAGCTTGCTGTAGTAGCACAATCTGATGATAAAAGAGCGATCAAACAAGCATTTGGCAATACTGGCAAAAGCTGTAAAGGCTGTCATGACGCCTACAAAAAAGACTAAGCCTATTAACCTTAATCGGTCTCGGTAGCAATAAAAAGGGCGTTCATAATGAACGCCCTTTTTAATTAAATTAATTGCTGCCAAACCGGTAGAATAAGCCAAGTTGTAATCGGTATTGCCAAAGTCACAAACACAATAATTGCAATAACAAGACTTCTAAACGATAACTCCACATGGCGATCAAGTTGCTTGTAACCGGTAACCATCGCTGCTACCAACTTCTCCCCTTTAAACCGATGCACGATGACCGCTAATACATGGACAGCGCTTAATACCAATATTAGGTCAAAATTCTTTTTATGTAGCCATGTCAACCAGCTACTAACTTCTGACGATACCGAGGCATATAGTGGCCCTTCGGTAAAAATATCATCGGTAGCAAACAAGCCGCTGATCAGCTGCAAACACACTAATGTGATTAACGCCACCACCATATATCCACCAAGTGGATTATGTCCTACGGCAATAGGCGCCTGTTTATTTTTAACTTGCTTGGCATAATTGAAAACAACTTTGGGAGAATGGACAAAGTGTTTAAACTGCGCAGTTTCGCTACCAATAATTCCCCAAATAATGCGAAAAGCTAACAACACCATCAAGCCGTAAGCACAGATCTGGTGCCACTCCATTTCTCCCTCTGACGCAGTCCAATAAAGCGCGGCAAGTAAACATAACATGCCCCAATGGAACACGCGGGTTGGGATATCCCACACTTTAGTTTTGATTGGAAGTTGAGTTGACTTAGATGATGGTTGCACGCTATTTCTCACATCGAATATGGGCTACGGTCTTCGATGATATTTCAAGCAAATCACAGGTGCAATGTAAACCTGAGACTTAGGGTTTGAATAACACGCTAACTTACAATGTAAAGGGAATTTAACTTGGTTTGTACGGAAGTGATACTGCAGTTATTCATTCAAATATGAAGCTATTACCTGCTCAATTCAAGACTTTTTACAGTGTCTTTTGCCAAAATTGTCTAGATGATCAAATAAATTGCTGTCGTTTATTATGGACAACTAAATCATGATCTAGATCACAAAATAACATTGGGGAATTGGTAGTCTGAACTCAAGGAAACAACAAAAGGTACGACATATGATAAAGATTACCAGTAAAGATCTTGAAGTCACCACTCCTATTCGTGAACGTATCGAGAGCCGCCTTCGTAAACTAAGCCGTCGCGACGTTCAACTGATAAATCCACATGTGATTATTGTACAAGAGAAGCAGCAGTTCATGATTGAAGCTTCAGTTGGTATTCCAAGTAATAAGCTGTTTGCTCAAGCAAGAGATAAAGATCTTTATGCGGCAATCAATTCAATGGGACAAAAACTCGAAAAGCAATTAAATCGAGTTGTCCACAAACCCGAAGCACAACGCCATATAACACCAGTGCTTCAAGAAGAGCGCATCGACACTGACCTTGAAGAAGAGGAGTACGCGGCCTAATACGCTTTAATGCGACTGCGGTACCAAGTTGAACCATCTGGTCTAAAAGCAAACTTGCTTAGACACCGCGTAAACCGCAATATCAGCTTGGATTACCGCAGCCACTTTTAACAATCTGTTCTATACTTAAAACAGCGTGCAAGCAACGGTTAGGCCGCTTAAAAGCCCAAACAGTCCGCAAGCACCATAACAACAGAGGCGCAATACACAGAGGTTTTACTAGTATCAGCTTGTATCGTATGGTGATTTTTAAAGCCCTAAAGAGTGTAGATACCAACACATAGGGATATTTGCTACTAAGTAGCCCATCACCACCTAGCCACTTTGCTTCGATTGCGAACGGTCAATACTGCTCATTACAATCAAGCCATAGATTTTGCGAGGTATTTACGATTTATTATCCATGTTACTTGTTCGGTTTACGTGGTAGGTGAAACATCACGCCCAACACAAACAGTGCTAAAGGGATAACCGCTAGTGAACTAGCTTAATCACCTACCCTTATTTAGAGAGGCTAATACCTGCCGCGAGCAGTGCCAGCCATTCAGTTGAGGGATAAAGTCTGATTCACAAGTTAATGCTTATTAGCTTGTCACAACATCCATAAGCGCACCAACTTGGTGCGCTTTTTCTATGATATCGGCAAAAATTGTCTTCTCAACGCCAGAATACATAATGAAACAGGAATTATTCTTCATCTGCATAATTTTTCATTGACACCCAGCAGCCAGCAATTTAATTTGAATGGATGAAAATGTTAATTTCATTTCTTTTTACTTTCTTTTTTATTCCCCCCTTTTAGGGAGGCGGATTTTCGGTGTAAAAACGAAAGTGAAAATTCCAAGCCTCCCCTACGGGAGGCTTTTTAGTATTTAGCGAACCATTAAAGAATTGTAGTAGAGGCCAGTATGAGCAAAGCACAACCCTTGAGCCACACTCGGGACCAGATCACCGCATTAGATAATGAGCTGCTTGCGCTGCTAGCAAAAAGGCGAGACCTAAGTATTCACGTCGCAAAAAGTAAAGAAGTCGATGTTCGACCGATTCGTGACACACAACGTGAAAAAGAACTACTTGCTCGCCTAGTTAAACAAGGCCGTGAACAAGGACTTGATGCCCACTATGTCCTTTCACTGTATCAAAGCATCATTGAAGATTCTGTTCTCAATCAGCAAGCCTACCTACAAAGCCGAGCCAATCCAGATCATAAGAAACAGCAATATTGCATCGCTTACCTAGGCGCTAGAGGTTCTTATTCTTATTTAGCCGCCAACCGCTACTGCGACCGCCGTCAAATCAACATGCAAGACCTAGGTTGCAGCAGCTTTGATGAAATTGTCCATGCGGTTGAGTCTGGACATGCTGATTATGGATTCTTACCGATTGAGAACACCTCGTCAGGTTCTATCAACGAGGTTTACGATGTACTACAGCACACTAGTTTAGCCATTATTGGCGAGACCACCATCGAAGTGGGCCATTGCCTACTCGCTAAACCTGGCGCACGCCTGGCTGACATCACCACGGTCTACGCTCACCCCCAACCTATAAGTCAATGTTCGCGCTTCTTAACTCAATACCCTAACCTCAAACTCGAGTATTGCTCTAGTAGTGCTGAGGCTATGGATAAAGTGATGCAGGCTGACAGTGGTAACGTAGCCGCAATTGGCAGCGCAGAAGGCGGCGCACTGTACCAGCTAGAGGCGGTAGCCAAAGAGCTTGCCAATCAAAAAATCAACCAAAGCCGCTTTATTGTTGTGGCGCGTAAATCTATTGCAGTACCCGAACAGCTATTGGCAAAAACCACTCTGATTATGGCTACGGGACAAAAACCGGGCGCCTTGGTAGAAGCGCTGCTGGTACTTAAAGCCCATGATCTAAATATGAGTAAACTGGAATCGCGTCCAATCCCTGGTACGCCATGGGAAGAGATGTTTTATCTGGATCTTGAAGCCAATTTAGCCAGTGAAGCGATGCAATCAGCATTAAAAGAGTTAGAGCGCATTACTCGCTTTATTAAAGTGCTTGGCTGCTACCCATGTGAGACGGTAGACCCAACCCAGTTAAGTAATAGCCAATTAATGATAGAGCCTAATACCAGCCGAGAGCAGCAGGTTAAAACAGTCTCTAAGGTTTCAGAGCAAGCGCGTTATAGTAAAGCGTACAAACAAACGGCGACCCAAATCGTCAGTGGTCAATTACAAATTGGGGAACAGCAATTTGGTGCTATTGCCCACTTAACCTTGCCGCAATCACCAGAGCTATATAGTCAACAAGCTAAACAGATTAAAGAAGCGGGCTTTCAAGCCGTCGTTGTTGAAGGTATTAGCCGCCAAAGTGATGTCACACGGAATCTCGCCAGTTTAAAGCGTGGACTAGACCAGTTCGGGCTGGAAACAATCATCGCAATTGAACATGAAAGTGAGTTAAAGCTTGCTACTGAGTTTGCTGCCATCGTCATGCTGACAGGTAAATTAATGGGTAATAAATCATTACTCAAGCAAGTCGGTTCACTGCATATGCCCATTATCCTAGAGCGCAACACCATGGCCAGCAGCGACGCATTCCTCAATGCTGCAGATCTCATTTTGTCCCAAGGAAATCAGCAATTAATTCTGTGTGAATCTGGGGTACGTACCTTTAACGACGATGCGATGCCCGCATTGGATCTTTCAGCACTGGTGAGTATTAAAGCGCTCAGTCATTTACCGGTTATTGTCAATCCATGCTACGCCACCAATCAAGAACAGGTGCCTGCTGTGGCCAAGGCTGCCAAACAGCTGCAAGCTGACGGCATCATGTTAAACCTGACAGAAACAGACGGCACACTAGAGCAATGCCTACATCAAAGTGCACAAACGTTAACTTCGCTATATAGCAAAGATTAATACCAATCGGTATAACACCCCATAAAAAAGGAGCCATTTCGGCTCCTTTTTTACAAACTTCATACGCGTTATTTTGCGGTATGTTTTTTAGTCATAGGGCTATATGGTTATACGGCCATGTCAGCAACGCTCTTTGGTAGCGTTATATCCGCTTACCTTCAATCAGCAC
This sequence comes from Shewanella waksmanii, assembly GCF_043643685.1. Taxonomy (GTDB): domain Bacteria; phylum Pseudomonadota; class Gammaproteobacteria; order Enterobacterales; family Shewanellaceae; genus Shewanella; species Shewanella waksmanii_A. Next base: position 209,217 of record NZ_JBHZSN010000001.1, on the reverse strand, counting down.
TAACCAGCCTTTGACAAGGCGGTGACAGTACCAAAGCAATGCCAAACTTGCCAATCCATAACTCAACCACACTAAAGGCAAGATATAGCTCACGGCTAACATCGCCAGAGTTGCGACGATAGACCAACGCTGCCAGCGGATATGACTATATAAAATTTCACCAACTAAGCTAGGCTTTTGACAATAGTTAATCATCAAACTGACTAACGGCGGTAAAAACAGCACCGGAAACGCCGCCATTAAGCCATAGAGCAAATGGCCAAGGCTTAAATCATTTATTACCGCATTACCTGAAGAAGTCGTAAGCATTGCAGCGCTCCATTAAAGAAAAGAGGTTAATCTCTACTTTAACCATACTGCCAACCTTGGCAATGCGCAAATATTAAAGTTCAACTAATGCATCAGAGCGTAGTTGTGTTGAGCATGCTAAAACAAAACCTTGCTCAATTTCTTCGGGGGTTAATGCCATTTGACTGCTGGACTCAACCTCCCCTTTAACAACTTTACACTTGCACGCACCGCAAACCCCAGCGCGGCAAGCAGCAATGATAGGTAGCCCCAACTTTTCAATGCCCTCTAACAAGCTTTGTTCCGCACTTAGATCCACCTTTTTATCGCTAATGTGTAGCATAAACGGTTTAGCTTCCTGCTCGGCTGCTTGGTTAACCGTCGAAGTGGGTTCACCACCAAAGCTCTCTTGGTAATAGCGCTCCATATCGAAACCCGCTTCAATAAGTGCACTTTTTACCGCTTGCATATACGGCGCAGGCCCACATACAAAAATGGTTCTAGATTGATAATCAGCGACTTGATTCGCTAACCATTCAACACTAAATCGACCTTCAACGACAGCGGTACCATCTTGCAGCTCACCCTCTTCCAGTGAATAAGCTAAATTAAAATGTTCATTAACGTTATCAAACTGCTTTAGATCAGCATGAAAAATCAAATCTCTTGGTGATTTAGCACTGTGAAGAAAGGCTATATCACTGCCTTTTTGAGTATCTTCAAGCCAACGGCACATGGAATACATAGGCGTAATACCGCTACCAGCACTCAAAAACAGGTATTTTTCAGTCTCAATGTCAACCAAATTGAATACACCATCAGGTCCGGTTGCCAGTATCCGATGGCCTACCTGTAAGTGATCAGCCAAATAGTTAGACACTAAACCGTCTGAGATAGTTTTAATCGTTAATACAATAGAATAGGGTCGAGACGGTGAAGAAGAAATAGTATAGCTTCTGCCAACACGCTCACCATTAATGTCAAGCAACAAGGTAATAAATTGACCTGGCTTAAACTGAAATTTTACCGGTTGTTCAGCTTGAAAACGGTAACTAATCACATCATGGGTTTCATGCCAACGCTCAACACAGACAAGCCTTACCTCACCATGCTGCCATGTAGCAGAATTCAACAACTGGCTATTCATAACCTATGCCCTTCAGGTAAAAGAAAAAAACGCCCACCAGAACAGTGGGCGCTGACACACTAAGCGACGTTCAAAATGTCATTAAGATCGGCATCGACAGTGGTAGTCGTTTTTAGGCCAAACTTATCTTCTAGCGCCTTAACAAGATTAGGCGTTAAGAAAGCCGGTGGTGTTGGACCTGTACGGATGTTCTTCACCCCAAGTGACAACAACGTAAGTAAAATAACAATCGCCTTTTGCTCGAACCAAGACAGTACAAGACTTAGTGGCAATTCATTGATTTCACATTCAAAGACTTCAGACAATGCGATAGCCAACTGAATAGCACTATACGCATCGTTACATTGGCCAATATCAAGCAAGCGTGGGATGCCGTTGATATCACCAAATGCCAGTTTATTGAACTTATACTTACCACAACCTAAGGTCATAATAATGGAGTCTTTCGGCGCAGACTTGGCAATATCGGTAAAGTAGCTACGCTCATTCTTATCACCATCACAACCACCAACCAAGAAGAAATGCTTAATAGCACCATTCTTGACGTTTTCAACAACAGCAGGTGCGGCTTCCATTAGCGCATTACGTGCAAAACCAATGGTGATCATATGTGGGATTTCATCGTAAGCAAAACCATCTAATGCTAAGGCTTTTTCTACAACAGCAGAGAAATCATCACCTTCAATGTGTGTCACACCAGGCCAACCAACAATACTACGAGTAAAGATTCTGTCACCGTAATTACCGACGTTCGGGTCAATAATACAGTTAGAAGTCATCACAATTGCACCTGGGAAATTAGCAAACTCTTTTTGCTGGTTTTGCCAAGCACTACCATAGTTACCCACTAAATGCGGGTACTTCTTAAACGCAGGGTAAGCTAGCGCAGGTAACATTTCCCCATGAGTAAATACGTTAACGCCTTTACCGGCTGTTTGCTCAAGGATCAGTTCAAGGTCTTTCATATCATGGCCAGATACCAAGATAGCCTTACCTTTCACTGCCACCGTGTTGACTTGTGTTGGCTCAGGGTGGCCAAATGCACGGGTTTCACCGGTATCAAGCATCGCCATCACACGATAATTTAATTGGCCAATTTCCATCGCCGTAGCGAAAAGCTTGTCGCCATCAACTGAGTCAGAGCCTAAAAATGCCATAATTTTATGGAATTCACCCGCTACTTCTGCGTCAGTTTGATCCAGAACTCGTGCATGCTCCATATAAGCTGCTGCACCTTTCAAGCCATAAAGGCATAGTAAGCGCAATCCAATAATATCTTCATGTACATCTTGATGACCACGATTCGGAGCTGCGTCAACCGCTTGGGTTAGCATTTCTGGCTTAGCCGTTGCTAGTACAAGATTAGCTGCTGCAATCATGGTTTCTGGGGTTTTGCCCGCTTCCACACAAGCTGCTTCATATTGGGCTTTAAGGCTGTTTCGATATTCATGAGCCTGCTGCGCATACTCAATTAAGCGGTCATCATCGAAGTTAACGTTGGTTAACGTAGAGAAAAATGCTTTTGGAACAAAGGTATCAACGTCTGGGTCAATAATGCCAAACTCACGCGCTTTTTCTGCATACGCTGACACACCTTGAAGTTGATAGATAAGTAAATCTTGCAGGTCTGAGGTATCGGCCAACTTGCCACACATACCTTGAGAGTAGCTACAGCCATTTCCAGCTGGGGTTCGAATTGTCTGCTCACACTGAATACAAAACATTTTACGGCTCCTATTTTTAATCATGCTTTTTATTTGCATGTTTTAAGGAGAGTGTACTTTGCAACACCGTCAGTGCTAAGCACTTTCTTGAATTTATCGACAAAACTATGAGTTAGATCAAATTAGCAATGTCGAATTCAAAGCAGAAAAATATAAAGTAAAAGATACTTATCAGATAGTTAGTAATAATAGAAATAAAAAAGGGAGCCTTAGGCTCCCTTTTCAATAACAAGTTAGTTTAGTTGGTTTTCATGTCATTAACTGACTGCAGCATCGCGCGACTCTCTCGCTGGAATTGCGGTGCAAAGTCACCAAACCACTCAGCCACTTGTTTAAACTGGTCAATAAAACCTTGTCTGTCACCCTGTCTTAGCATGCTCAACGCCTGACTGTAATTATCTAAATAGTCACCAATCGCTACCATGCTCTCCTGTTGAGCGAAAATAATATCGGCATAGAGCTCCGGACTTTGCGCAAACAGCCGTCCAACCATTGCTAGCTCAAGTCGGTAAATCGGTGAGCTAAACTGCAATAGCGCATCGATATCGGCTTCTTCGCGATAAAGGTTTAGACCATAAACAAACGACGAGAAGTGACGCATGGCCTGAACCAGCTGCATGGCTTTATCATGCTTATCCGCTTCGGCTTCAACCAATCTCGCGCCCCAAATTTTAATCTGCTCTAATAGCCAAGTGTAGTGCTCACTGCCTCGGCCATGGCACACAACCACAACCTGCTTAGCTAAACTACCAACATCAGGACCAAACATAGGGTGCAGCCCTAACACGGGCCCTTGATGGGCAGTTAGCATTGCATCTAGCGGCGCAGATTTAATCGACGTTAAATCAGCCAAAATACAGTCATCAGGTAAGTGATTAAGCTGGTTCAATATGACATCACAAGTAATAGAGATAGGCACAGTGACAATCACTAAACCTGCCCCCTCAAAAATACTATCAGCTTGCTGCCAATCGTCTTTATCTAAGCTGCGCACCTCGTAGCCAGATAATGTCAGCATCTGCGCAAACAAGCCGCCGAGCTTACCAGCACCACCGACAATCACCACGGGGCCAAGATCTGCTTTGACCTGCTTGAAGCCTACATCTTTTTCATTCAAATAAGATTCGCGCATCAAACGACGTAAGATATCTTCAATTAATTGTGGTGACACATCCATATTCGCCGCTTCTTCGCGGCGCTTAGCTAACATCGCAGCTTCTCGTTGAGGTGCGTAAATCGGTAACCCTGCACCATGTTTGACCGCACCGACTTGCGCGACTAAATCTAATCTTTTTCTCAACAAGTGCAAAAGCTGTTGATCAACATTGTCTATATGGCCACGTAACTTCTCAAGTTCAGCTGTGGTTTTCTCATTCATCTAAAGACTGTCCTTCACTCATTAACTGCTTTGAGCATATCAAATCTATGGGGTAAAACCGATGCCAATTGTTGAGCCCCTTCACGTAACAAGCTCTCGGTATCTTGCCAATTAATACAAGCATCGGTAACAGAGACACCGTAGGCCAGTTCGCTCATTGGCTTGCTACTGCTTTGATTACCTGCATTTAGATGGCTTTCTAACATGACACCAATAATCGACTTATTACCCTGCTCAATCTGTGAAAACACATCACGACAAACAAGTGGTTGGCGGGTGTGATCTTTATTGGAATTGCCGTGACTGCAGTCAACAACTAGACGTGCATTAAGCTTAGCTCCATGCAGTTGGCGTTCACATTCAGCAACGCTTTGAGCGTCATAATTAGGTTGTTTACCGCCACGTAAAATCACATGACCATCTGGGTTACCCGCGGTTTGTAGCAATGCCACTTGACCTTGTTGATTAATCCCCATAAAACGGTGACCACTTGCGGCAGACTCTAATGCATTAATGGCCACGCCTAGTTTGCCATCGGTGCCATTTTTAAAACCAACAGGCATGGATAAGCCCGAAGCCATTTCACGATGAGTTTGTGACTCTGTTGTCCGCGCGCCAATGGCAGACCACGTCACTAACTCTGACAAGTACTGAGGGCTAATTGGATCTAGTGCTTCGGTTGCCACTGGCAACCCAAGTTCAGCAAGCCATATCATCAGCTCTCTTGCTTGACGCAAGCCTTTCTCGACATCAAAAGACTCATCCATATCAGGATCATTGATCATGCCTTTCCAACCGACAGTTGTACGTGGCTTTTCAAAGTAAACCCGCATCAAGATGTAAAACTGATCTTGTAACTCGTCATGCAAGGTTTTTAATTTCAGTGCGTACTCTTTAGCTGACTCAATATCGTGAATCGAGCAAGGGCCGGTAACAATCAGTACTCGGTTATCACGCTTATGGACAATGTCGGCCACTGTTTTACGCGCATTTAATACGTAGTGATATGCAGAGGTAGATAGAGGGAGTTGTTGTTTTAGCTCACTGGGGGTTACCAGTACTTTTTCCGAACTAATATGAACGTTATTAATTGTGTCTTGCTGCATCTTTGCCACCTACTCTATTACGACTCTACGCGTCATTACGCTTAATTCATCTTGAAATGGTGTAACGCTACACCATTACATTTGGCGCTAACTATGCCTGTGACCGGCAAGTAGATCAAGCGATATTTGGCAATTTAAGTAATATTCATCAAAAATGATTCAAATGTTGCAAGGAAATGTCGGTTTTTTGCGGTTAAATTCTGTTTGTTACAAACCAGCATGGGTATTACACAGAAAACTTTATCGATCAAAAAAGAAAACCAAAAGCGATTAAGCGTGGGGGCTTTAAAAACAAAAACCCGCCTTACGGCGGGTTATTGTGCGAACACTGCATCTAGTTTTACTAATAAGCGGTTGCTTACTTAGCAAGCTTCTCACGGATACGTGCAGACTTACCTGAACGCTCACGTAGATAGTAAAGCTTAGCACGACGAACACGGCCGCGACGCTTAACTTCGATGCTTGAAATTAGTGGGCTGTGAGTTTGGAACGCACGCTCAACACCTTCACCATTAGAGATCTTACGTACTGTGAATGCAGAGTGCAAACCACGGTTACGCTTAGCGATTACTACGCCTTCAAACGCCTGTAGACGCTCTTTACCGCCTTCTACAACACGTACTTTAACTACAACTGTATCACCTGCACCAAACTCTGGTACATCTTGCTTCATTTGCTCATCGTTGAGCATTTTAATGATGTTATTCATGAAATAAACTCCATACTAGTAATAACTGATCAGTCTTTCTCACCATCTTGGGTGGATTTAACAAACTCCGCCAATAGCTTTGTTTGTTCGTCAGTCAGAGCTAGATTTTCAAATAATTCTGGTCGTCGTAACAAAGTTCTACCGAGACTTTGTTGCAAACGCCAGCGTCTAATATGTTCGTGGTTGCCACTTAACAACACTGCTGGAACATCAACACCATCTAAACTCTCAGGTCGTGTGTAATGAGGACAATCCAATAACCCATCAGAGAAGGAATCCTGCTCTGCTGATGCTTGCTTGCCAAGTACTCCTGGCACCAAACGTGAAACTGAATCAATCAAAGTCATCGCAGGAAGTTCACCGCCCGAAAGCACGTAATCTCCTATCGACCACTCCTCATCCACTTCCGCTTGAATAATGCGCTCGTCGATACCCTCGTAACGACCACACACTAAAATCATGCGTTCTGATTTAGCCAATTCCTCGACGCCTTGCTGTGTCAGCTTGCGCCCTTGAGGTGAAAGGTAAATCACCTTTGTGTCTTGTCCCGCAGCATTTTTCGCTGCATGGATAGCGTCGCGTAACGGTTGCACCATCATCAACATTCCTGGACCACCGCCATATGGACGATCATCAACAGTACGATGTTTATCATGGGTGAAATCACGAGGATTCCACGTTTGCAACTCAAGCAGGCCGTTTTTAACAGCCCGACCCGTTACCCCAAAGTCTGTCACGGCACGAAACATCTCTGGAAACAGGGTTACTACCCCTAACCACATCTGTTGTTCCTCGACTTAGAAGTCCGGATCCCAATCCACTAAAATCTGTTTAGCCGTTAAGTCCACCGATTGGATGAACTGCTCGGTAACAAAAGGAATCATTCGTTCCGTTTTGCCAAAGCCATCTTTCGCGTTAGCTTTAACAAGCAGCACGTCGTTCGATCCTGTTTCCACGATCTGCTCAACTTTGCCCATGTTATAGCCTTTGGTATTCACTACTTCACAACCGATTAAATCACGCCAGTAGAACTCATCTTCTGGTAGATCTTTCATCTGCTCCGCAGCGATCGCAATCTCACAGTTAGTGAGCATTTGCGCGCGGTCTCGCGTAGTTACACCTTCAAGTTCAGCAATCAGTGCTTTACCCTGAACGCGCCACTGCAACACCTTTACCTCGCGCCATTCGCCTTGCTCTTTAACCAACCAAGGTGAATAGTCAAAAATATCTTCTACAGAATTGGTATAGCTAGTGATTTTCAACCAACCCTTAATGCCGTGGCTAGAACCTAATTTGCCTAACACGACAGGTGCTTGCTGACTAGTCATTAATCTATACCTTAACGCTATTAAGCAGCAGCTTTAGCGTCTTTGATCAACTTAGCTACACGCTCAGATGTAGCAGCACCGTGAGATACCCAGTGCTCAACACGATCAAGATCTAAACGTAGAGTCTCTTCTTGGCCGCGAGCCAATGGGTTGAAGAAACCAACACGTTCGATGAAACGACCGTCACGAGACTTACGGCTATCTGCAACAACGATGTTATAAAATGGACGCTTTTTTGCGCCGCCACGAGCTAAACGAATGGTAACCATGCGTCTTTTATCCTCTAATGATTTGCTTCTTCATGAAGCAAAAATAAAAACTGGAACCCCGTGTTCGCGAAGAGTCCCAGATAGAAAGCCGGACGATTTTACCTGACTGACCAGCGAATGCAATGTTTTTTGTCTATAAAATAGCCTGCCAAACCCTAACAACACAGTAATAAGCTTTGTAAAGGCATTTACATGCCGACTAAGGCCTGAAAGCCTGGCTATATCGAAAACTTAATGCTGAATTTGAACTCTAACTAAACTGAAAACAGGCTCACTTGTAACAGTGAGCCTGTTGTTGATATTGGTAGGTTTAAAATTAGTGCTTAATATTAATCCTCACTGGGAGCTAATACCTGCGCCATCTCCTCATCACTCAATACCCCGCCTCCTAATGAGCGGTACAACTTAATCATGGCTAATAATTTATCTCGGCGCACTTCACTCAACGACAATTCTGCATTAAATAGATTTCTTTGTGCATCCATCAAATCTAATGAACTAGACACCCCATTTCGATAACGCAGCATCGCCAAATGGGTATAGCCTCGAGAAGCCTCAACCAGCTCCTTTTGGGCTTCAATGGCCAACTCAGATCGGCGAAAACTATTCATGGCGTCATTAACTTCGAAATAAGCAGCTAACACAGTACTGCGATAAGTCAGTAACGCCTGTTTCGCAGACTCTTGTGCAATATCATACTGGGCAGAGATGCGGCCCGAATTGAAAATCGGTGCAGTAATGCCCCCCAGCAAAGACCAGGTCACCCCTTGGCTGTCGAAAATCTTGTCTAAGTCATCGGTTTCTGTTCCGTAACTGCCAGTGATACTAAATTTGGGGAAAAATGCAGTTTTTGCGACCCCCACATTGGCATTAGCTGCAATCAGAGCTTGCTCAGCGGCTTTGACATCAGGCCGTTGCGACAACATTTGCGACGGGATCCCCACCTTAAATGTTGTTGGAAAAATATCTGCAGAGGTCAAACTATCAATATTGTCTGGCACCTGTAATGCGTATTGATATTCACCTAGCAATATCTTTAGTTGGTTGGCTTTTTGTTGACGTTCAAAATCCAGATCCGGTAACGTTACCTTGGCACTTTGATACTCCACTTCCGCTTGCTTTACTTGTAATCCAGAAATCACCCCGTTTTGCTTTCGTAATCGGGCTAAATCACGCTCTTTCTTACGTAATGCAACCGTATTAGCGGAAATGCGATAGCGCTGTTCAATGTCGAGCCACTCATAATAGCGGCTGGCAACATCACTAATTAGGCTGATAACGGCTAAATCCAATGACTCCTGTGCAGACAAAAAGTTGGCATATTCCACTTCACTGCGACGACGATTGGCGCCCCAAATATCCAGCTCCCAAGAAACGGTGCCGGCAATATCGAACTCATTACCATGGGTTGGGTCGTCACTAGTAATGCCACTATCAATTGAACGCTCAGCATTAGCAGCAAGCCCTAATTCTGGATATAGCGCAGCGTCTGTCACTGTCACTTGAGATCTTGCGGCAATGAGACGCGAGCGAACAGCCGCTAAATCTAAATTCTGTTTTAGTGCATGCTCAATTAACTGGCGAACATTAGGATCAAGATAAAATGTTTGCCATGCTATCAACCCTGCATTATCCGTCGCATCCTGAGTCAGTTCTTGATGATATTGCGAAGGAACGGCTAACTCAGGTCGCTGATAATCAGGGCCCATGGCACAGCCAAATAAACCAATCACACTGGTCGTGATTACAGCACGCTTTAGGTTGCGTAATAAATCGCTCGGGGATATTGGACGCTTAATCATGCCGACTCTCCCTCAACCTTAACCGGCTCAGATTGTGAATCGCTCGCCACTTTTGATTTAACTTTGGATTTGAGCCAGCCTGCCGTCGTCACAAAAAACAGCGGCACCAACACAATACCGATTGTGGTGGCAAATACCATTCCGCATAAAATAGGAATAGAGATACTTTGGCGGCTGACCGCACCTGGGCCAACCGATAACACCAAAGGCAACACCCCTAAAATAAACGCCATCGACGTCATCAAAATCGGCCTAAAGCGCATATTAGCGGCCTCTAGGGCTGCCTCTACGCGGTCTTTACCCTCTTTATGTAACTGATTGGCAAACTCAACAATTAAAATAGAGTTCTTAGCAGCCATGCCAATGAGCGCAATAAAGGCAACTTGGAAAAACAGGTTACTTTCCATCCCACTGACCCAAGTCCCCATTGCCGCGCCTAACATAGCAATAGGCGCAATAAGCAACACCGCAATTGGAATCGTCCAACTTTCATAAAGTGCAGCCAAGAATAAAAACACGAATAGCATAGCTAGCATCACAGCAATACTGGTTTGATTTGCCGATTGCACTTCTTGGAAAGTAATCCCGGTCCACTCATAGCTAAACTCATTAGGTAACATTGGCTTAGCGACACGTTCAATGGCCCGTATCACATCGCCTGATGCATACCCCGCTGCCGGCGACGCATTAACTGAGGCACTGCTAAACAAGTTATAGTGGGTAACGGCTGCTGGCCCAACAGAGTAGTCATATTTAGCTAACACGCCAATCGGTACCATAGCGCCGCTTGATGAGCGCACATAATAGTCTTTGATTTGCTCGGGGAACTGACGATAGTTTTCCTCAGCCTGCACCTTCACCCGATATACTCGACCAAACAAGTTAAAGTCGTTCACGGTTGATGAATCAGTGAAGGTTTTAATGGTGCTGTATATATCTGCCACATTAACACCAATAGCCATCGCTTTAGCTTCATCGACACTTAAGTGCAGCTGAGGAATAGCACTTTGCAATGACAAACTTGCGGTAGCAATCTCCGGCTGTAGCTTGAGCTTTTCAACTAGCTCATCCGCGGTTTCCATCAAGCCTTTAAAATTGGTACCGGAGGTATCTTGCAGCTCCATCTCCACCCCTGAGCCGTTACCAAGCCCCGGCACTGCAGATGGCAAATAAAGATTAAACTGGGCTTCTAAAACATCTTGTAAAGCATGATGTATCTCTTTCATCACTTGCTGTACGGTTGCGCCGGAATCGGCACGCTCTGACCAAGGCTTGAGAATAATCTCAAATTGGCCATTGGCTTGATTCGAACCTGAACGACGATTCTCACCTGCCAGCGTAAAGGAATACGCCACAGCAGGGTGAGCCAACACTTTCGCTTCTGCTTTCTTTAACACTGCTTGAGAACGATTAACCGTTGCGCCATCAGGCAATGTCATGTCAATGAAAAAGCGCCCTTGATCTTCATCGGGCATGAAGCTGGCTGGCAAGTTGCTCATAATGAGATAGACACCTGCAACCATAATCGCAAATACCAAATAGCTGCGCTTGGCATGTCGGGTAGTGGCAGCGACAATGGCAACATATTGATTTGTGCAACTATCTAACTTGTCGTTCATCCATTTAAAAAAGCCGCGGCTGGGTTTGCCACCGGCCTTTAATAACAAAGCACATAATGCAGGCGATAAAGTCAATGCTACCACAGTAGAAATTAACACAGCTACAGTAATGGCAATGGCGAACTCGCGATACATAATGCCTGTGATCCCTGCCAAGAATGACACCGGAACAAATACCGCAGCCAACACTAAACTGGTCGCGACTAACGCCCCCGATAATTCTTTCATGGCCATGCGTGTGGCATCGATAGGGCTGAGGCCTTTTTCATGCATTAAACGCTCAACGTTTTCAACCACCACAATGGCGTCATCAACAACAATACCAATAGCTAACACCAATGCCAGCAAACTCACGGTATTGATGGTAAACCCAAACGCTAACATCGCAGCAAGGGTACCAATTAACGACACAGGTACCGCAACGGCTGGAATTAACGTTGCGCGCACATTTTGTAGAAACAGGTACACCACCAAAATCACCAAGACTAAGGCTTCAACTAAGGTTTTAACCACCTCATCAATGGAGTTTTCAATAAAGATAGATGCATCGAAAAACACTTCCCAATTCATCCCCTGCGGGAACTTTTCAGCCAGCTTAGCCATCTCTTTTTTAACGTTCTTCGTCACCTCAAGCGCATTGGCTCCCGGTAACAAATAAACTTGCAGAATGGTCGCATTAGCGCCATTGAGTTGTGACTGCAATGTGTAGGCTGACGAACCTAGCTCTACGCGGGCAATATCACGTAACCTGACAATAGAGCCATCGGTATTTGCCCTGACAATGATCTCTTTAAATTGCGGTACACTGCTCATCCGCCCTGCAGCGGTGATAGGCAATGTCATACTTAACGACTCAGTATTAGGCTGCGAGCCAATAGAACCTGCCGGAGACTCCTTATTTTGCGCTTTAATGGCATTAATCACATCTGCCGTCGTCAAGCCATAACCCGCCATCACATCGGGCTTAAGCCACACACGCATCGAGTAACTTCTTGCCCCGGTGTTTCGCACTCGGCCAACACCAGGAATACGTTTGAGTGCCGCTTCAATATTAATGGTACCGTAGTTACTAAGGTAGATTTCATCATAACGATCGTCGGTGGAGGTTAACGCCAACTTAAGTAGCTCAACCGAAGCCTCTTTGGAAACTGAAACCCCTTCTGTTTGCACATCAATCGGTAAGCTCCCCGTGGCTTGCTGCGTCGAGTTTTGTACATCAACCGCTGCTAAGTCTGGATTCGTTCCGACATCAAAGGTAATGGTGACATTGGCGCTGCCCGAATTAGTACTCTTCGAGCTCATGTAAATCATATTAGGCAAGCCATTTAATTCTTGCTCTAGCGGAGTCGCCACCGACTCTGCTGCGGTGGTTGAGGTTGCACCGGGATAGGACGCTGACACCTTAACCTGCGGAGGCGTAATGTACGGATACTGATCGATTGGCAGCTTAAACATGGCAATCAAACCGAGTAACACAATAACGATAGAGATCACGCAAGCATAAACGGGTCGCGTGACAAAAAACTGCGCCATGATTATTGCTCCTGCTCTTGTTCTAACGCTTGCTGTTTAAGCGCCTGTTCCTTCTCTATTTTATCTTCTCGTTTCTGGTAAGCTTCTCTGGATAGCGGCTCAGCTAATTGACCATGGCGTACACGGTGCATGCCCTCAACAATCACTAATTCGCCCGCTCGCAGCCCGCTTTTTACCACCACGCCCATCTTGCCTTGGTGCTCAATCACAATGAAGCGCCGTTCAACTTTGTTGTCTGGCAATACTACCATCACATACACCCCGCCCTGTTCTACTTGGGTGGCTTTTTGTGGAATAACAACCGCATCATTAATCTCATTGAGTTTGATACGCACATTGGTGTATTGACCTGGCAATAGCTCTTTATTGGGGTTAGGCAATTCAGCGCGGACTTGGAAAGTTCCGGTCTCTGGGTTGACTGAAGGGTCGGTAAAACGGACGTCGCCGAGATAAGGGTATTCACTATTGTCAGGTAAGGTGATTGTCACAAACCCTTCTACCGCTTTACCTTCTGTTTCCGCTTCTTTCTTTTCCGAATAGCTGGTCATTCGCCGACGCGCATTAAGGTAATCAAGCGCTGACATATTGAAAGTCACATAGATGGGATCGACCTGCTTTACCCGCGTTAATAGCGACTGGCCGCTGCTGCCAACCAAGGCACCAATATCGACTTCAGAACGGCTTACCAAGCCTGAAATCGGTGATTTAATTTCGGTATAGCTGAGTTCCAGCTGCGCCTCTTCTAATTCGGCTTTACTGGCTGCAAGACTTGAGCGAGATTGAGACAGTACTGACAGCGCGTTATCAAAGTCGAGCTGGCTGGTCGCGTCTTGCTCATAAAGTGGCTTTAGTCGTTCAACATCACGTTGTGCTTTCTCAAGCGCAGACTGTTGCGACTCAACATTGGCTTTTAAACGATTAACCACTGCCAAATAAGGTCGGTTGTCAATTTGATATAGCACCGCACCTGCTTTAACCGCACTGCCCTCGATAAAGCTTTTATCTTCAACAAAGCCATCAACTCGGGCTCTCACTTCAACATCTAAAGAAGCTTGAGTAACACCAATATAGTTACCATACAGTGGCACCGTTGCAGCAGTCACTTCTTCGACAACAACAAGCTTGGGGGTAATGGGCGGCAGGGCTTTTTCACAGCCAAGTAATGCAGTCAGAGTGGCAATGACAACTAATAATTTCTGATGCGGGAAATGCATTCTAACCATGAATATGCCCCAAAATAATCCATTGTGCAGAAAGGCCTGGGTTTACCGCTGAATCGGATAAACAGCCGAGAAAAAACAGAGTGTTATCTAACTCTGTATTCGAAGTGTAAACGTATATTCACCACAACAGCAAGCAAAAAGCATAAAATGCCAGCGATAGCTGTAGGCTAAAACATAGATAATACCAATCGCATAAAGATGTGATCGCTCAGCGAGAGTTTAGCGCTTCAGAGACACGGTCATTAAATGCTCCTCGGTAACAGCTCCTGCGATACTCTCCCTCCTATATCCCTATCGTCGTGCATTAATGACATTCACCACAAAAATAGCTCTGAGTAGATCGCTTTCTTATGCCAATTGGTATAAGCCATCGCCGTCGCCATCACGCTTTTCAACCAGACATAAAAAAACCAAGCCTAAGCTTGGTTTTTCTGTCGTTCGGCGAAATTAACGGCCTGGCATTTTCATTCCTGGTGGTAACATGCCGCTCATACCGCGCATCATCTTCTTCATGCCGCCTTTGGAAGACATCTTTTTCATCATCTTCTGCATCTGGTTAAATTGCTTCAGAAGACGGTTGACGTCCTGAATTTGTGTACCAGAACCTGCAGCAATACGGCGCTTACGAGAGCCTTTAATAATATCAGGGCGTTGACGTTCAGCTGGGGTCATCGAATTAATGATGGCTTCCATCTGACCTGTCATTTTACCCTCTTGTACTTGAGCAAGTGCTTCAGGTGGTAACTGTCCAACACCGGGCAGTTTTTCAATCATGTTCATCATGCCGCCCATGTTTTTCATTTGCTGCAGCTGCTCTCGGAAGTCTTCTAAGTCAAAGTTACCGCCCTTTTTCACTTTAGAAGCCAGCTTCATTGCCTTGTCTTTGTCGACGCCGCGCTCAACTTCCTCAATCAGTGAAAGTACATCACCCATACCCAAAATACGTGAAGCAACACGATCGGGATGGAAAGGCTCTAGCGCGTCAGTTTTCTCACCCACACCCAAGAACTTAATTGGCTTGCCAGTAATATGGCGAATAGATAACGCCGCACCGCCACGGGCATCACCATCGACTTTAGTTAGCACCACACCGGTAAGCGGCAGCGCTTCATTAAAGGCTTTAGCAGTATTAGCAGCATCTTGACCTGTCATGGCATCAACCACAAACAAGGTCTCAACTGGCTTAACTGCAGCATGGAGATCTTTAATCTCATCCATCATGCTTTCGTCTACGTGCAAACGACCTGCGGTATCGACGATAACAACATCAATGAATTTAAGCTTTGCGTGAGCCATGGCCGCATTAACAATATCAATCGGCTTCTGGCTTACATCAGATGGGAAAAACTCTACTTCAACTTCGTTAGCTAATGTTTCTAGCTGCTTGATCGCGGCCGGACGATAAACATCGGCACTGACCACCAATACCGATTTTTTCGAACGCTCACGCAAAAACTTAGACAGCTTTGCAACACTGGTAGTTTTACCCGCACCTTGCAAACCAGCCATCATGATCACGGCTGGAGGCTGAGCACTTAAGTCTAAGGCTTCGTTCGCCTCGCCCATGGCGTTTTCAAGTTCGCTTTGGACAATCTTGATAAAGGCTTGGCCCGGGCTCAAGCTTTTTGAGACTTCTTGGCCAACCGCACGCTCTTTCACGCTGTTAACAAACGCACGTACAACGGGTAGCGCCACATCCGCTTCAAGCAGCGCCATGCGCACTTCACGTAATGTCTCTTTAATATTGTCTTCTGTTAAACGTCCGCGACCGCTGATGTTTTTCAGGGTACGTGACAATCTGTCGGTGAGGTTCTCAAACATTATCGTGTTCTTCTACCGTAAAAATTTACATTAATGGGGCAGTATTATAGCGATGCTTAGATATTATGCTACCGCATCGCCACAGAATCCTTGTGTTATCGGGCTATCTTAGCATTATGAACGCACAAAGGATGAGCAACTATTTTTCAAAACTTAGGGCTACCGCTCACATTGCACTTATATTTGTCACTTTTGCTACTGCCCAAGAGCACTTTTGTCGTGTTATTCTAGCATTAGATTAAGATGCATTCTCAGATCATGTCTTTGAGTATATGCAGAAAACTAACAAACAATAGGTTAATTTTCGATGGTCATTTTTTCCGCCTCAGCCATGTTTTTCTACTGTATTGCGCTAATACTGGTAGTCAGCCGCCTGTTTCATGCGGACGGCCCTAATCGACGTGTCGTCGCAGGCTTTGCTGCGATAGCAGTGGTACTGCACGCTGCGGCATTGTCACAAGCCATCGTCACCGAAAATGGCCAAAACTTTAGTCTGACCAATGTCATCTCTATGGTGAACTGGATCATTGCCTTTAGCTTTACCATCCTGCTATTTAGGCTAAAAATGATTGTAGTGGTGCCAGTGGTTTACGCCTGCTCGGTCATTTCGGTCGCCCTATTGTGGTTAGTGCCACCTGAGTATATTACCCATTTCGAGATCCACCCCGATGTACTCGTGCATGTGGTGTTATCTTTAATGGCCTATAGTGCGCTAATGATTGCTGCGCTTTATGCTATCCAACTGGCGATTATTCAAAACAAGCTAAAAAGTAAAAAGCTCATCATGAGCCCGGCAATGCCACCACTAATGACTGTTGAAAAGCAGCTATATCATTTGGTGATTGTGGGTGTGGTATTACTGAGTTTATCTTTAGCAACCGGCTTTATCTTCTTAGATGATATGTTTGAAGAAGGCAAAGGTCACAAAGCCATTTTATCTATCATGGCGTGGTTTACCTATATTGCCATGTTAGCGCAACAATACTGGATTGGTTGCCGTATCCGCACCGCGGTGCTGTATACCTTAACTGGCGCAACCTTATTGTCGTTAGCCTATTTTGGCGCCCGAATCGTCAAAGAACTTATCCTGCGTTAATCCCTTCTATTACCTAGGTTTGGCTGCAAGGGCAAACCTAGGTTCACTTGACACGTCCTTAAAATGACGGTAATTACTGTTTGCAGACAAGGACATTCATTAAAGCAAGCCATAGCGGGGCCACTTTTTGGACGCGATATCCACTAGCGTACTCTTTTTAATTTTATTCATACTGATCATTATTTCTGCCTACTTCTCTGGCTCAGAAACCGCCATGATGTCGCTCAACCGCTATCGGTTACGGCATCTTGCTAACAGCGGCCACAAAGGCGCTAAACGCGCCACAAAAATGCTCGAACGTCCCGACCGGCTTATTGGCCTCATTCTTATTGGGAATAACCTGGTTAATATTCTTGCATCGGCCATTGCAACCATTATCGGTATTCGCTTGTTTGGTGACGTTGGCGTGGCCATTGCCACCGGTATTTTAACCTTAGTGGTTTTGGTCTTTGCTGAAGTCACTCCAAAAACCGTCGCCGCACTGCATCCAGAACGTATCGCTTTCCCTTCAAGTTTTTTACTAAAGGGTCTCTTGGTTGTCCTGTCTCCCTTAGTCAAAGCGGTCAATTTTATAACCGGCAGTTTCTTACGTTTACTTGGCATTCGTTCAGTAAAAGCCGATGATGCCCTAAGTCAAGAAGAGCTGCGTACTGTGGTCCATGAAGCCGGCGCACTTATCCCCCAACGTCACCAAGAGATGCTCCTGTCGATTATGGATCTCGAAAAAGTCACCGTTGATGACATCATGATCCCGCGCTCAGACCTCTATGCCATTAATGTCAATGATGACTTCAAGAGCATTAACAAACAGGTGATTCAAAGCCCCCATACCCGCGTGCTGCTCTATCGCGATAATATTGATGATGCGGTGGGCTTTGTGCACCTTCGCGATGCACTTAGGCTGCAATCAAAGGGGCAATTTAGCAAATCATCACTACTGAGAGCCGTAAAAGAACTGTACTTTGTGCCTGAAGCGACACCTCTAAATGTGCAGCTGGCAAACTTTCAGCAAAACAAAGAGCGTATCGGTTTAGTGGTCGATGAATACGGCGATATTCAGGGACTCGTAACATTAGAAGATATTCTGGAAGAGATTGTCGGTGAATTTACCACCTCGATGATCACCACAGCCAGTGAAGATATCAATAAGCAACAAGACGGTAGTTTTCTCATTGAAGCGAGTATTAACATTCGCGATCTAAACAAAGAGATGGATTGGCACTTCCCCATTGATGGCCCCAAAACCATTAACGGCCTTATTTTAGAATACCTAGAAGAGATTCCTGAGCCCTACACCTCTATGCGCCTTTCCGGCTACCCTCTAGAAGTCATTGATGTAGCAGATAACATGGTGAAAACCGTACGAGTGATGCCGCAGCATTATCAAGCACCAAAAAACAAACAAGACTAATGATGCTAATTAGCAATAGTGACTAAAAAGGGGCCGCTAGGCCCCTTTTTAGTGCTTAATACTGCTTTACGCCGATGCTGCTTTACGCGCCGCCTCTAACTCGCGACGTTTGGTAATAGCAAGTGGCGTAATGGCTTTATCCAAGTCCTTAGCCCAACCCAACATAAAGTACACTTCTGCCATCAAGAAAAACGGGCCTATCAAAAGCTGATTTAAGTCTTCAACAAAGGCAGGTTTTGCCTTTTCATACTTATGACCAATGAGCTGAAATATCCACGCCACCACAAACACCACAATGGCTATCCATAAGCCATATTCAGTTTGGGCCACCATCTCGGAGGTGTACAGCACCGGAATGATAAACACCACCATGCCGAGCGCAAGCTTGAGATGCAGTATGGTATAGTAAATCAGTACACCAATAGTAAACGCATCAGCAACGTTAATCTTAAAATCATTAACGGCGACCAGATTGATTGGAATCAGGTTCAATAACACGAACAGTGACCAAATAATCCCGGGAATACCAATAAAGTGGGTTTTAATATTCTTGGGGTTAAGGTGCACACTTTTATACTGTGCAAGTTGCTCCACTGCTGATTTCATTGCTTAATCGCTCCTGGCTTATCGTTATTATCGCCACAGCTTTTATCTCAATGTCAGGCTACCGGTTAATATTACTGCTGCGGTTAAATGAGTTAAAAACGTGATCCTTATCTCACTTAACCTAATGCATTTTAGCTTTAGTTTCTAGAGCTAATATTCAAGACAACAATACCCTAGGTTCCATGCGCAGGTAATAAACCTAAAACTCTTGATTGATTTTCGTCATGCTAGAGATCAACATTTGTTGCTCCTCGCTGCTGAGGTGACGAGTTAAGTCTTCCACCAAAGCGAGGTGCAACGCATTGTGGTGCTGATGCAATGCACGGCCTTCAGGGGTTAAATCAACTAAAATTGAGCGACGATCCTGCTCCTGTGGTAAGCGCACAATCAACCCGGCTTTAACCAGCTTATCAACCTGCACCGTTAATGTACCTGTGGTGATACTTAATCGGTCAGCCAACTCTTTCATGCGCATAGGACCATGACTACCGAGCACTTCAATCGTATGAACTTGCGCCAAAGTATATCCCGTCTCTTTGACGACAGATTGTTCCCATGACGACAACTTATCGTAAAATTCGATAAGCAGATGATTGAGTTGCTTCAGTTTTTGCATCGACTAACCTTGATTGACCTCAACAGTAAGATGACTGATATTAGCAAATTTTTGCAACTTCTGTTTATAAAAGTCTGCAGATTGTGGCTGCTCAGCCACCACAGCTATCGCAGCACTGTAATGGCTAGCAGTCACCTTCCACACATGTAAATCGACCACTTGGCAACCTTGTTGTTCTAATGCTTGAGCTATCGACTGGCGCAGCTTCTCTGGCATACTTTCATCAAGCAAAATAGGGCTGGTTTGGCGCATTAACCCTATGGCCCACTTAGTGATCACAATGGCACCGACAATTCCCATAATGGGGTCAAGCCATGTCCAACCTAAGAACTTGCCAACAATCAGCGCGCTTATGGCCAGCAATGAAGTCAATGCATCGGCTAACACATGCATATAGGCTGCGCGTAAGTTATGGTCATGGCTGTGACTATGTCCATGGTTATGATTGTGATCATGGTTATGATGCCCTCCATGCTCATG
Source organism: Shewanella waksmanii (assembly GCF_043643685.1). GTDB lineage: Bacteria > Pseudomonadota > Gammaproteobacteria > Enterobacterales > Shewanellaceae > Shewanella > Shewanella waksmanii_A. The sequence continues at coordinate 189,061 of NZ_JBHZSN010000001.1, read as the reverse complement.
ACTGTGGCTATGTCCATGGCCGTTACTGTGCTCATGGCTGTGGCTGTGACTGTGACCATGCTCATGACCGTGACTGTGCTCATGGCTGTGACCGTGATCGTGCCCATCGGCATGCAGTAGCCACATACAAACCACATTCACCACCAAACCAATAATAGCCACAATAATTGCTTCATTGAACTGAATAGCTTGAGGTGAAAACAGTCGATGCACCGACTCTACCACCATCAGTAACGCCACAATACCTAAAGCGATTGCGCTGGTATAACCGCCTAATACACTGACCTTGCCGCTACCAAAAGAAAATTTGTCACTGTTGGCATGCTTTCTTGCATAGCGGTAAGCAAACTGCGTGATGCCAAAAGCGGCAGCATGGGTGCCCATGTGCCAGCCATCTGCCAGCAGCGCCATTGAGCCATATAGGGTTCCAGCTACAATCTCCACCATCATTGTGATAATGGTGATCATTAACACGATAAAAGTCCGGCGCTCACCTTGGTGATTATGTTGTTCAAACTGGTGGTGATGTGTATGTTTTTCGACTGCGTCACTAAGCATGAATATATACCTTGATAATCAAACTAAATAAAATCTATATTGTTTGATTATCAAAGTAAATAAGTAAAGCGGATGTAATGTGTAAGTAACTAAATCATTTAACTAACTGTGATCTACATCAAAACTAGCTGCTCTTCGCAGCCGCCAATGCAGCTTCAATACGCGACTGATGATTGGCTTGCCATTGTGCAAGTGACATCGCAGCTTCTTTATCAGCCTTATCTTTCGCGGCATGGTAAACCTCAATAGCTTGCTCTTTTGGTAAAACAGCCACACCTTCAGTATCCGCAACGATAATATCGCCACTGCAAACCTTAACTCCACCGCACTGTATCGTTTGTTCTAGCTCGCTATAGACCCGTTTTTTACCTGGTACTGGAAATACGCCTTTAGCAAACACCGGAAACTGCATCTGCTGTATCTCGGTAATATCCCGAATAACACCATCAATAATAAAGCCCTTGATGCCACGACTTTGAGCCACAGCGCAAACATTACCACCAGCGACCGCAAACTTATCATCGACACCATCAACAACGATGATTGAACCACTGGGCGCTTGATAAATTGCTGCGTGCATCATTAGATGATCGCCAGCACTAAGCTGAACAGTGAATGCTGGGCCACTCATTCTGGGCATATCTGGCCATAAAGGGTGGATGCGATAATCGATAAACTGCTGATGGCCTAATACGTTGGCATAGTCAGGGGTAGCAATACAGCTAAAATCAACTTCCATGATATTGGTTCCTATAACTGGTCTAATCAGTAAAGTTATACCATGGCTGAAAATTTTTAGCAGTTCGACTTAAGTGAAGCAGGCAATCAAAGCTGGGGGCTTGAGTGTTAACTAATTACCACGGTTGCGGTGGCATAGTGGGCTTCATCAGCAATGCTGATGTGTACATGTTGAGCGCCAAGCTGCTGCATGCGCTCAGCAGCGCCTGCACTCAAAGTTAATTGCGGCGCGCCGTTTTCGTTATTGCTAACTTCAATATGCTGAAATGACACACCGCGACCAATACCTGTGCCTAACGCTTTTGCTGCCGCTTCCTTTGCTGCAAAACGCTTAGCTAAATAACGTGCTGGTTGAGTCGACTGGTTAAAAATAACCTGCTCAGACGGCGTCAGTATGCGCAAGGCAAGGCGGCATTTAGCTAAGCCGCTACCGGCAATAGCTTTAGCAACCACCTTGTCGATGCGATTGATCTCTACAATATCGGTACCTAAACCTACAATCATCTTTTTTCCATCAACCGACGCTATCTATTAACTCAACCAAAGCGGATTGATTACTCGCCGTTACGGCCTTCAACCATCAGCTGTTTCATATCTCGAACTGCGGTCTCCAAGCCATCAATCGCTGCGCGGGCGATAATAGCATGGCCAATATTGAGCTCATATAACTCCGGAATTGCCGCAATCGGTTTAACATTATGGTAGTGCAAACCATGACCGGCATTAACCACTAGCCCTTTACTGTGGGCATACGTCGCCATTTCAGTAATGCGCGCCAACTCCTGCTGCGCTTCTTCGTCAGTTTTGGCGTCCGCATAGCAGCCAGTATGTAACTCAATAACCGGCGCGCCTACTGCAACAGTTGCATCAATCTGCGCCTTATCGGCGTCAATAAATAACGAGACCTTGATACCTTGAGCGGTCAGCTTCGCTACTGCGGCTGCCACTTTATCTTGTTGACCAACCACATCTAGACCGCCTTCAGTGGTTAGTTCTTCACGCTTTTCTGGTACTAAGCACGCATAAGCAGGTTTCACTTCGCAGGCGATATTGACCATCTCTTCGGTCACTGCCATTTCAAAATTCATTCGCGTCTTAATCGTTTGTGCTAGCAGGTAAATATCGCGATCGGTGATATGGCGGCGATCTTCTCGCAAATGCACGGTGATCCCTTCAGCACCCGCATGTTCTGCGACTGCCGCAGCATGAACTGGGTCTGGGTATGTGGTGCCTCGAGCCTGACGTAAAGTCGCTATGTGATCGATATTAACACCAAGATGAATACGGCCCATGGCTATTCCTTAATCTATTAACAAAGCTGATGATAAGACTGCGCTATTGTACTGACCCTACTTATAAAAACCAATGGCAAAACATTCATCATTAGCACAAGGGGTGCCCTGTGTATTCGAATGCCACTGAGACTATTGCGTTTCACTATTTAGGTTACGGTTAAATAACGCACGAGATTTAAGTGGCTTATCGCCGATACAGGGACTAAGCAATTGTCGCATCAATTGTTTTGCTGCTTTTAAATCTTGCTGATTTAACTGTTTGTTAGCCAAGTTCCTCAGCATAGCCCCCGCATAATGATGTTGTTTTGGCCCTAAGGCACTGACAAAGCCCTCTTCGGGCAACAGACGATAGTAATAGTCTGCTTCAATGCTTTGCTGACTAATATCTTCATCGAGGGATGGCATCAAGCCGAGCTCTTGCAACAAGGCAACTTCAAAATAACGCAGTTGCGCCTGCTCAAACCCCGCTGCCATTTTCATTAAGGTATCGTGATAGGTATAAAAGAATTGCTCCGCACCATGTTCGACACTTAAGCTGCGGACTAAAATTTCATTAAGATAAAATCCAGCAAAGCTGACTTCGCCCACTAATGGAATCGCAGGGCTTGCCGCTTCAACTTGATAGAGGTTCTTTAAACTACTTTTGCCTGATAGTTGAAATATTAGCGGCTGGAATGGTTGAAGAATACTTTTGATTGAACGTTTTCCGCTGCCTAAACGCGCTACACAGTCGACTCGACCATGGCCATCCACTAGCATATTCACTAATACGCTAGATTCTCGATATGGTCGTGTATGCAGTACATAGCCCCGCAGCATGTTCGGTTCTCTCTTAACTTCGTTGTATCTACGTTAAAGGCCGAGACTACAAACTGCAACTCTTGCTGCACCTTGCCATCTCGGCCTCATATACTTTAATCGCCTACCTGGATGGTTTGACTAAAAATTACTCTTCGCCGTAACCTAAGCTGCGCAGCGCACGTTCGTCATCAGCCCAACCAGATTTGACCTTCACCCACATTTCAAGGAAGACTTTATTGTCAAATAACACTTCCATATCCACTCGGGCAGCTGAACTAATCTTCTTGATTCGCTCACCTTTGTTACCTATGACCATGCGCTTTTGAGTCTCACGCTCAACCAATACCAGCGCATTGATTTGGTAAACACCGTTTTCCATCATTTTGAACTGTTCAATTTCAACCGTAGCGTCATAGGGTAATTCGTCACCCAAAAAGCGCATCAGCTTTTCACGTACAATTTCCGACGCCATAAATTTCTGAGAGCGGTCAGTGACATAGTCCTCAGGGAAATAATGTGGTGACTCAGGGACAGACTCAATCGCCATGTCCATAATGCGCTCTACGTTAGTGCCATGAGTTGCCGAAATAGGCAATATCTCATCAAAAGCAAACTTCTTAGCTAGCTCTTCCAAGTGAGGGAATAGCGCCTCTTTGTCTTTGATGTTATCAACTTTATTGACTGCCAATACTGTCTTGCGGCCATCGTCACGACTTTGAAGCTTTTTAAGCACCATTTCATCGTCTGCCGTCCAGTTAAGACCATCAACCACAAACACCACTAAGCTGACTTCTGCAAGTGAACTGGATGCAGCACGGTTCATCAAACGGTTAATCGCCCGCTTCTCTTCTATATGTAAACCGGGCGTATCAATGAACACCACCTGTCTTGGGCCTTCAGTATGGATCCCCATAATGCGATGACGCGTTGTTTGCGGCTTCTTTGAAGTAATACTGATCTTTTGCCCAAGTAGCTTATTTAGCAATGTGGATTTACCCACATTAGGTCGGCCAACAATCGCGACCATGCCACAATAAGTCACATCATATTGAGACGAAGTACCAGAATTCATACGCGCTAACAGCTCGTCTAAACTCGGTTCATTAGCCTCTGACTCGTGCTCAGGTTTATTGCTCATCGTTTAATTAACTCCAATACTTCAGCTGCCGCGATCTGTTCCGCCTTTCTGCGAGAATTAGCCACCCCAGTGACAGGCTTATCTAACTCCTCGACTTTACATTCAACGGTAAACGTCTGGGCGTGCGCTTCACCAGTAATATTGACAACCTTGTATACTGGTAGCGGTTTTTTAAAGCCCTGCAGGTGCTCCTGAAGCAAGGTTTTAGGATCTTTTTGATTAACAGGCTTAATGGATACTAGGCGCGACTGATACCATTTGAGCACCAGCTGACGGCAAGTTTCGATGTCAGAATCCAGATAAATCGCACCGATAATCGCTTCGACTGTGTCGGCTAATATCGACTCACGACGAAAGCCGCCGCTCTTCAATTCACCTGGACCTAATTTCAAATAGTCGCCCAACTTAAATTCTAGGGCGACCTCTGCCAGCATCTTGCCACACACAAGTGTTGCTCGCATGCGGCTCATATCACCTTCGGTGGCTTTAGGAAACTGATGATAAAGTGCATCAGAAATCACAATCGATAAGATTGAGTCACCTAAAAACTCTAGCCTTTCATTATGACGGCTAGAAGCGCTGCGATGGGTCAATGCTTGGTCAAGCAAACTGACATCACTAAACTCATAACCCAATACACGACATAATCTCGGGATATTCTTAATCGGTTCCATATTAAACAATGCCGCCTACACGGTTAAAGCGCACACCTGTTGGGATCCAAGTTGGCAAAAAGTCTGCAGGTGAACGCTCAAACTCAAAGCTTATCCAAATAGCAACGGCCTTACCCACCAATAACTCTTCAGGGACGAATCCCCAAAAACGCGAATCGGTACTGTTATCACGGTTATCGCCCATTACAAAATACTGCCCTTCTGGCACCACGAACTCACCTAATGGTAAGTTGTTTCTGTGGTAGTAATAACCGACAGGCTCAGGGCGACTAGGGTTAATCAAAATATCGTGGCTAACATCACCCAACTGCTCGGTGTAACGCATCAATGCGACATTATCTTGAGTGAATTCGCCGGTATTAACTGACTCACGGGCAACAAGCTGCATTTCAGGGCAGCTGCTTGCCCCTTTCTCACAAGCAGGTTGAATATAAACTTGCTTGTTTCGATAAACCACCTTATCGCCAGGTAATCCAATCACACGTTTAATGTAGTCAATCTTGGTATTTTCAGGGTATTTAAACACCGCAACATCACCACGCTCTGGCTTGCCAGTTTCCACCAACTGACTGCGCCATACAGGATCTTTAAGGCCGTAACTAAACTTCTCCACCAAAATGAAGTCACCAACCAACAAAGTAGGCATCATTGAACCAGAAGGAATTTGAAACGGCTCATAAATAAATGAGCGCAAGATCAATACAAATGCAATAACAGGGAAGATAGAACGAGAGGTTTCGACCAGTGCAGGCTCTCGAGTGATCTTTTCAGCGCTTTCTTCACTGATATCAGCCTGAGCACTTTGTGCTGCTGCGAGTTTGGCTTGTCTCTTTGGCGCAAATACCAATGCATCGACCATCCAAATAAGGCCGCTACCTAGAGTAACTAACACCAAGATAAGAGAGAAATAGGCTGCCATAGTTTAATTAACTCCTGCCTTCACTGAGGCGATTTGAGCGATGATTTGAACCAAGGTTCATTTATACTGCACTAACGAAAGCGCCGCAAACTGCGGCGCATATTATGAATAAAGGTTAACACAAACCATTATTCATTGAGCTTTAATACAGCAAGGAACGCTTCTTGCGGCACTTCAACGTTGCCGACTTGCTTCATGCGCTTCTTACCTTCTTTCTGCTTCTGTAACAGTTTCTTCTTACGTGATACGTCACCACCATAACATTTGGCGGTTACATCTTTACGTAATGCTTTAACCGATGAGCGAGCAATAATTTGGCTACCCACAGCCGCTTGAATTGCAATATCAAACATCTGCCGTGGAATAAGTTCTTTCATCTTATTCACCAAAGCCAAACCTTGGTAACGAATATTATTGCGGTGAATAATCATCGCCAATGCATCAACTCTATCACCGTTGATCAGTACATCAAGACGCACCATGTCCGCGGCTTCAAAACGTTTAAAGTTATATTCAAGTGACGCATAACCACGACTGGTTGACTTCAATCTATCGAAGAAGTCCATAACCACCTCAGCCATTGGCATATCATAGGTGATAGCCACTTGGTTGCCGTGATAAACCATATTGGTCTGCACACCACGTTTCTCAACACACAGGGTAATCACATTACCGAGGTAATCTTTTGGTACTAAGATGTTTGTTTCAACAATCGGCTCGCGCATCTCTTCAATGTTATTAATCGCCGGTAGATCTGACGGATTATCAACATAGATGGTTTCGCCTTTCGTGGTCACCACTTCATAAACTACTGTCGGTGCCGTAGTGATCAAATCAAGGTTATATTCACGCTCTAAACGCTCTTGAATGATCTCCATGTGGAGCAGACCTAGATAACCAATACGGAAACCAAATCCGAGCGCCGATGACGTCTCTGGCTCGAAGAATAATGACGCATCATTCAAGCTTAGCTTGTTCAATGCATCACGGAAGCTTTCATAATCATCGGTAGAGATTGGGAATACACCTGCATAAACCTGCGGTTTAACCTTTTTAAAACCAGGTAGTGGCTGCTCTGCACCATGCTTTGCCAACGTCAGCGTATCACCCACTGGTGCGCCGTGGATCTCTTTGATACCCGCAATAACAAAGCCAACCTCACCGGTCTTCAGCTCAGTAGTGTCTGTTTGTTTCGGGGTAAAAATACCTACACGATCAGCATTATGGGTTTGACCGGTCGACATCACCTTAAACTTATCGCCTTTTTTCAGTACGCCATTTTTAATACGTACTAAAGACACAACGCCTAAGTAGCTGTCAAACCAAGAATCAATAATCAATGCTTGCAGCGGTGCTTCAGGATCGCCTTCTGGGGGTGGGATCTGCGCAACAATAGTTTCTAGTACATCGCTAATACCCACGCCAGTTTTTGCTGAACAACGCACTGCATCAGCGGCTTCGATACCAACAATATCCTCAATCTCTTCCGCTACACGTTCAGGATCGGCTTGTGGTAAGTCGATTTTGTTGAGGATAGGTACAACGTCTAAGTCCATTTCTAAGGCTGTGTAGCAGTTAGCCAAAGTCTGAGCTTCTACACCTTGGCCAGCATCAACGACAAGCAACGCACCTTCACACGCTGCAAGCGAACGGGAGACTTCATAGGAGAAATCCACGTGGCCTGGTGTATCAATGAAGTTCAGCTGGTAAGTTTCACCGTCTTTGGCTTTATATTCTAGTGTGACACTTTGCGCTTTGATGGTAATACCACGCTCACGCTCAAGGTCCATTGAATCAAGTACTTGAGCCGCCATTTCGCGGTCAGACAAGCCACCGCAATCTTGGATCAGACGGTCAGACAGTGTTGATTTGCCGTGGTCAATATGGGCAATAATTGAAAAGTTTCTAATATGCTTCATTATGCGAAATGACTAAACTCGAAGTTGAAAATTATCTAAAAGTGCCGAATTGTACCTGATCAGCACTGCAATACCAATTGGAATCGCTCAAACTAGGTTAAAAATTAGATCCCATGACCTAGTTTAGCAATTATAACAGGCTGGGTGTCTTGCTCCATTCGACTAGCCACTTGTTTGGCTTTACGCCAAGCGGCGAAACCACAAAGCAGCGCCATAGGAATCACCAACACATCACTAGACCCTAAAGTAATAATAGAAGCAATACTTTGGGCAAGTAAGGCACCAATGAACAATCCAAATAATGGCAATAGGTAGACTAACGCAGCCGCTTTAAGTAACACACTTTCTGGTAAGCCGACTTTAAGCAAATCACCTGGGAGGTAGCGCTCAGAACTTGGCAAAGCAAAAGTCTGCACCTTAGGGGAAAAAGCTTTAGCCACGGCCGAGGTGCCACATGACTCATTGTTATCACAATGGTTACATGCATTTTTCACTTTAACCTCTACCGTAACCCAGCCACTGTTATCTTGAGAGATAACTTTGGCCACTTCTTCCATCATGAGCCAACCCCCTATTCGATGGTAATACTCTGGGCAATTCGAGTTAATGTTTCAGCGGGCGCTTTACCAACGGCAACAATTTCAGCATTACCCTTGCGAATAGTCGATAAAGACAAACCATTACGACCAACAATCTCTTCAGGTAATACCGTTTCGCCAGCGCGAGCTACATAAACCGAAATATGGGTCAGGCCATCGCTTAAAGAGATATATTCAACGGCTTCATGACTACCAATAAGACGATGGCTATCTTTAACCAGCACTTCAAATCCCACAGGTAACCAGGTAAATTGCCAGTTATCAGCAGGAATGCGCTCAGACTGTTTGATCACTGGCGGCCAATCTTGTTTATAGGCTTCTTTAAGTATTTCTGGCGCGTCATCGAGGACGTGTAACTCAACCACCAGTATCTGCTCTAATAGTTGCTTGTCCTGACTCAACATGTCGTAACGCAGTGGTAGGTAGGTCTCCATGTCTAACCACACTTGGTAGCTATAGCGCATATCATCTTTTGGGATGATGCGAATAGACTGACTGGGACGACCTGCTAAACGACTACGTCCAGCTAATACAAATTGATATCCCGCTTCTAGACCGCTGATATCCCCTGCAAAGGCAGGCGGCACCACACCCTGAATGCGATTCGCTTTAACACTGTAAGCGGGTTGATCGTGCTCGATAAAAGTCACCGTATTTCCCACTCGTACCGCATTTTTAGGGGGACCATTTAGGTGTTCTAAAAAAGCCACCTCTTGATCATCCACATGACCATGTATGTACACCAATGGGCGGATATGATCTGCTTGCAGTTGAATAAGAGAAATTTTGAATTCTTGCTGACGAAGCGCTTGGCTCATGTTTTCTAGCCAAGCTTTTGGCGTCATATCGTCCTGCGCCAAGGTAGGAAATGCAATGGTTAACAACACCAATAAAAAAAGACGCAAGCTAACTCCTTAATGGATTGCCAATCCCACAAAATAATAGACCATTTTTAGTCACTAAAAATGGTCTCATACAACAACTAAATTGGCAAACAGATGACAACTAATTTACTGGAATAGTAATGCTATCGTTAGGTTCTTCCATTCTGACACCATTATTCAGCCGCTGTTGCAACATATGATCTTGAATATAGGTGTTAACGCGGTGGCGTTGCTCATGGACTTGCTCGTTAGCACGACTTTGCTGAACCGGGCCAGTTTGTAAACTAACGGGTGTCGCGCTACCCACAAGCGGACGCGTATTAAGTACAGGTAACGGTGAAGCGTCAACTTCCGGAGCTTGATTGTAATTCTGCACGCCGACTACCGCCACTAATGCAACGCTTGCAGCGATGGCATATTGACCAAACTGTTTAAACATGGGAATCACATTCGCCAGTTTAGCAGCAGGCTGTGTTGATTCAGCGACCTCAACCTTGTCGGTTTTGGGCACCATAATCGTTGGCTCTTGCTCTATCGCAGCGGCTATGTTGGCGGTCAAATCTAAATTGATCTGCTGAGGCAATTCACCGCGCATCGCATCACCAATAAGATGGTAATCCTGCCACAGTTCATGTGAATCAGTATCTGCGGCTAATTCAGCCATTGTCTGCGCGTCAGTTTCACCATCAACGGCAGCAGATACCCACTCTTGACCTAACTTATCCATTTATCACCTATATGTTTAAAAGGGTCGAAAACCTAAAATTCTATCTTTCCAGCAAGGGCTGAAGTTTCTTGTCAATGGCTTCTCGTGCACGAAATATTCGTGATCTCACGGTGCCGACAGGGCAATCCATGACATTTGCTATTTCTTCGTAACTCATACCATCTAGCTCACGTAATGAAATAGCCATTTTCAATTCTTCTGGCAATGTGTCGAGGGTATCAAAAACCACTTTTTGAATCTCATCTGACAGCATCATACGTTCTGGAGAAGCAAACTCTTTTAACGCATCGCTACCTTCATAAAACTCCGCCTCTTCGGCATCGACATCATTCGCTGGTGCGCGTCGCCCTTGGGCAACCAGATGATTCTTTGCGGTATTGACCGCTATTCGGTACAACCAAGTATAGAACGCACTCTCACCTCTAAAGTTAGGTAATGCACGATAAGCTTTAATAAAGGCCTCTTGTGCAACGTCCGCCACATCAGCTTGATTCTTTACGTATCTAGCGATGAGGTTAACCACTTTATGTTGGTACTTCTGTACCAATAGGTTAAAAGCGTTTTTGTCCCCTTGCTGTACTCGTTCAACTAACTGTTGATCACTAATTTGTCCACTCATCCGAGCCGACTACTCCTAAATCTAAAATGCTGATTTCTCAGTCGCTCGAATCATATTCACATATGTAGACTAGCCTACGTCGAAAAAGTTCTGAAATATTTGCAAAAGTAACAAAATTTTTTCTGCGCACATCACAGAATTAACGCCAAAGCGGTGTTATTCCCGATAATGCTCAATCTAACATCAAACCATAAATACTTGTTTGACATTAAATTTAGTTAATTTTTACGGCAATTTTTTCTTTCTAGGCTTAAACCAATAAAGTTTAGCCAATAAAATGCAAAAAGTTGGCTTTAGCATCAAAATCCCACAAGTTAATGCACATAGTCATGAGAAAGATCAAAGTCGCTGGTATCCAATAATACCGACATGGTTTACCATTACCAGTCATTGCACAACATACCATGATACCCGATGAAACAAGTAGTTGAACACCAATCTGACGTTTTAGTTATTGGCAGCGGTGCTGCAGGTCTCACTTTAGCGCTTCACCTTGCAGAAAAATCTAAAGTGATTTTACTTTCCAAAGGTCCTCTAAGTGAAGGTTCAACCTACTATGCACAGGGTGGCATCGCCTCGGTTTTTGATGAAGGCGATACCATTGAAAGTCATGTATCGGATACCTTAGTCGCCGGTGCCGACCTTTGTGATAAAGATGTCGTTACCTACACCGCCCAAAATGCACGCAGTGCCATGGAGTGGTTGATCAAATGTGGCGTTGCTTTTGATAAAGAAGAAACCGATGGTGATGCCAGTTCAGCTCCCTACCATTTAACACGTGAAGGTGGCCACAGCCATCGACGTATCTTGCATGCCGCAGATGCAACAGGCAAAGAGGTGCAAGTCACATTAGAAGACCAAGCTAAACTGCATCCCAATATCACTGTACTGGAACGTTACAACGCGGTCGATTTGATCACCAGTCGTAAATTGAACCGACCAGGCAACCGGGTATTGGGCGCCTATGTATGGAATCGCAACCAGGAGCAAGTTGAAACTATCAAAGCAAGGTTTGTTGCCTTAGCTACTGGTGGCAGCTCCAAAGTTTATCAATACACCTCTAACCCGGATATCGCCTCCGGTGATGGCATCGCGATGGCATGGCGCTCGGGTTGCCGTGTGGCTAACATGGAATTTAATCAGTTCCATCCAACTTGTTTATACCATGCCGATGCGCGTAACTTCTTACTCACTGAAGCGCTACGCGGTGAAGGTGCCTATTTGCGCCGTCCTGATGGCACCCGTTTTATGCCAGAGTTCGATGAACGCGCAGAACTAGCGCCACGCGATATTGTCGCACGTGCTATCGACTTTGAGATGAAGCGCTTAGGTGCTGACTGTGTGTACCTAGACATTACCCACAAACCCGCCGATTTTATCATTAAGCATTTCCCCACCATTTATAAACGTTGTTTATCATTGGGCATTGATATCACCAAGAACCCAATTCCTGTGGTTCCAGCGGCCCATTATACCTGTGGCGGGGTCATGACTGACCTGCATGGACAAACAGACCTCAATGGCTTATATGCCATTGGCGAAGTTGCCTATACAGGCCTGCATGGTGCTAACCGCCTTGCCAGCAATTCATTATTAGAGTGCTTAGTATTTGCAAGGGCGGCTGCAGAAGATATTGAAAGCCAGTTGCAAAAGATTCCCTTTCCCGGTGATCTACCTGCATGGGATGAAAGTAAAGTATCTAACTCAGATGAAGAAGTTGTCATTGCCCATAACTGGCATGAGCTACGCTTATTTATGTGGGACTATGTTGGTATTGTGCGCTCAGATAAACGTTTGGAACGTGCATTAAGACGCTGCCAATTACTACAAGGTGAGATTCAAGAATACTACAGTAACTTCCATGTGAGTAATAACTTATTGGAGCTACGTAACTTGGTGCAAGTCGCGGAGCTGATCATTCGTTGTGCGATGGAGCGCAAGGAAAGTCGAGGGTTACACTATAATATTGACCACCCTCATCGATTAGAGACGCCATCACCGACTATTCTCATTCCCGATTAGCATTCACGCCTTAAACGGATAAATGAAACATAAGCCATGATTAACTGATAAACACAATCGGTTAATTACGGCTTTTTAATAGCACACGACATAGGCTGCGATACTGAGCTTCATCGCACATATCCCGCCAAACAATAATCAATCTCCCCTCCACGTAAAAAGCGCAAAGGTAACTGCCTACCACCAACAACTTGACGGGTCGTTTATCTTCGCTGTTGTACCAATTAAGTTGAGCGGCTTCATCAAGCCAAAAACACAAGCGCCAATGACGTAAACGGAAAAACTGATAGCTAAAAAAGCTTAACCATATGGCGATGCATATCCATTTAAATACTATTACCGCCAAGGTGCTGCTAGGAGGCCAGGCAAGGAAACTGCTGCCACATACGGCAGCAAGGACAGCCAACGACAAGTGCTGGCTGAAGCTGGAAGATAAATTAAAGTTATGGCGCTGGACGGCCACGAACTTGAATAATCATATCGGCTAGCGCCGCATCTGGGCAGGTTTCATGACCCATAAACCAAGCGAACAACTCAGGGTCTTCACACTCTAACAGGCGCACAAACGTGGCTTTTTGTTGATCGCTTAACCCTTCGTAGCGCGTTTCAACAAAAGGTTGAAACAACACATCTAACTCTAACATACCGCGACGACATGCCCATTTTACACGAGCGATATTCATTGGCTCTGACACAGCAAGACTCCATAAAATCGATTGGCAGTAGTGTATCAGTTAGTTAGTGACATTTATAGCCGCTGAACTTGAACATCCTTGCCTGCGAACAAATCGTCAAAATCGGTCGCCAACAAGCGTTTTACAGCAGGGTGTTGGATCATTCTTTCGGCAAACATCACATGGTAAACCTCTTTCACATCTGAGGTCTCACCAATTAAATGCATGCCGTGGGACAATATATCTTGTTTGTAGACAGACGGTGCAACAAAGATACCTTGCTTAAAGTAACCGAAGGCCTTCATCATCGCCGCATCATCGAACTCGCCAAGAATAGTGATATTCAAACCGTTTTCATCGAACCAGTGATGTAATTGCTGCCCAAGTGATGTGCGCTTACCTGGGATCAGTAGTTTGCCCTGCTCTAAACACTCAGGAAAAGGTCGGTCATAGGTTTCGGCAGAAAAGAAAGCAATCCCGCACTCACCAAGCTTTTTGGACATGATTTCCGGGTACTTCAATGACTCGCCTGCACAATCAGACAAAATCATATCCAATTTATGCTCACGTAGCCGTTCCATCAAGCTTTCGTGGGTGGCCTCAAAGCAGGCTAAGTGCATTGAGCCATCGCTGGGAACCACCGACAACAACACTCGGCTAGCCAGCGCTTTGGATAACGCATCGGCAATGCCCACCTCAAACAAGATATTTTCATCTTTTTGATAATTGAGTAGGTCTAGCATTTCGTAGCTGAGGCTAAACATCTTATCTGCATAACGAAACACTATCTCACCGAGATCCGTTGGTTCTAAAGAGCGACCAACACGCTTAAACAAACTCCCTTTTAGGCGGTTTTCTAATACCCTTATCTGCCCAGTGACCGTCTGTGGCGTTAAACATAACGCTTCAGCAGCTTTCGCAACCGAGCCTTTTTTATGCACCATCCAGAAATAATAAAGGTGGTTATAGTTTAAATGTGACATAAGCAGGTTAGGCTATTTGAGGCGTTGACAGTCAAGTAGACTGTACATCGCGTGATTTAAATCATCGACCGTATTAACTGAGCCTGATTGAAACGCGTCCATAAGACCGGAGACCAACACTGCTCGGTCTGGAATACGGCTCTCACAATAAGTGCGATTAGCTTGTTGAAACCGCTTACCACTGCGGTATTTTAGTGCGCGCGATTGATAGCTATCGCTCTCAATGCGCGCACCCGTGGCGCTGGGCTTATACATTAATGCCCCATCAACCACTCCAGCTAAATAATGCTGGCAAGTTGCACTATTGATATCTTGGTTACAGGTTGCTACCTCAGAGGCATTAACCGTACAGCTCAAAGTCACGCCGATCCAACATATCGCTAGTGCTAATCTCATGCCTTTTCTTCCTTAGCTGGGAACACTTTCGCCAACCAGAAATAACCGATTAGTGCTGAAGCTATCGAGCCGGTCAAAATACCTAAGCGCGAAACGTCACCGTAGATATCCCCTTCACCGATAAAGGCCAGTGATGAGATAAACATCGACATCGTAAAGCCGATACCACACATAATAGAAACCGGTGCAATATGACGCCATCCAAGACCTTCAGGCAATACCGCTAACTTAGCTTTAACAGCAATCCAGCTAAACAGTAGGACACCAAGTGGCTTACCAAGTAATAGACCTAAAGCAATACCCACTGGCACTGGCGCCAATAAATCACCAAAACTCATAGGACTCAAATCAACGCCCGCATTGGCAAATGCAAAGATAGGCAGAATGATAAACGTGCTCCATGGGTGTAAGCTATGCTCCAAGCTTTCCGACGGCGAAGTACCATCTTTCGCGCGCAGTGGAATACAAAATGCGATGATCACACCAGCGAGTGTCGCGTGAACACCAGACTTAAGTACCGCTATCCACAAAATTAGTCCGATCACGCCATAGGGACCTAATGCGGTCACACCTTTACGGTTCAATCCAACTAATCCAGCAATCGCTATGGCTGCAACGATCAGGCTAACAGTAGACAAATCACTGCTGTAAAACAGCGCGATGATCACAACAACGCCTAAGTCATCGATAATTGCTAACGCGAGTAAGAATACCTTCAAGGCCACCGGAACTCGGCTACCGAGCAGCGCCATGATACCCAATGCAAACGCAATATCTGTTGCAGCAGGAATCGCCCAACCAACTTGTGTCAGCGGGTCTGAATAGTTAAATATTAGGTATACAGCAGCAGGGAAGACCATGCCGCCAATTGCTGCAAACGTCGGTAACGATGCTTGTGCACGGCTAGACAATGCACCCTCTAGCAGCTCACGTTTAACTTCTAGGCCAATTAGCATAAAGAATAACGCCATCAATCCATCGTTAATCCAATGAATTAATGTTTTATCAATATCTAATGTACCAACACGGATCTGCATTTCCGTGTCTAAAAATCCTTGATACATACCTGATAGCGGCGAGTTTGCCATCAGCATAGCCAGCACAACAGCTGCCATCAATAAGATGCCACCCGCCGACTCTTGGCTTAAGAAATTCCTAATCGCCCGTTCCATTTTTAACGCTCCAATAAATCTCAATGATTTTGAGTGTAGCGGAATGCTTTCAAACTGAATAATCGAAAGCTTCAGCATTAAACATCGAAAAAACCGAAGTATTGAGTGTAAACTCAGGCTGGATAGTTATCAACAAAGATTTGCGATAACGATTTACATAACGCATAAGATAAAGCTTTGCGAGCAAGATCACACAAATTGCAGCACATCAGCCTGCAATATTATGCAGATAAGGTGAGATAATGCTGATTTATTACTCAAGTTACATTCGCAGCTCACCTCAGTATTTTCTACCTTTTAGCACATTATTCTGGATCTTTTGGAGTAAAAATTTGCCCAAACAAGCAAATGCAGCGCCAACATGTCGCGTTAGTAAAATAGTAAGACAATAATACTCAATGTTGCCTTTTTGCCAGTCCATCTAACTGCATCAAGCAACACCTTTTATGACATTAACGGATTACACCAGGTCACTATTAGCATCAATAATAAATCATTGATAATTGGAATTGATTGCTTATTTTTATGATGTACAAAGCAACTGTCGTGATTTGGTAAAAAAGCCCTGATAATCATGATTATCAGGGCTTCTATCAGTTCAGTTTAGCCAGATTGTATTTGACTAATCCTTATCCATATACAGGTTCTTTCTTTGGCGGAAATAGCTTAGCCAACCAGAAGTAACCTATTAGTGCTGACAATGATGAACCGATTAGGATACCTAGCCTCGACACATCAGCATACATTTCGGCGTCACCGACAAACGCGAGTGATGAAATAAACATCGACATCGTAAAGCCAATACCACACATTAAAGCAACCGGCGCTAAGTGCTTCCACCCTAAGCCTTCAGGCAATACCGCTAACTTTAACTTAACAGCGATATAGCTAAACAACATGACACCTAATGGCTTACCAATTAATAGGCCTAAGGCGATACCCATTGGCACTGGTGACAAGATGTCTGCAAAGCTCAGCGGGCCAAAGTCGACTCCTGCGTTAGCGAACGCAAATATAGGCAAAATCGCAAACGTACTCCATGGGTGCAAACTATGCTCTAAGCTTTCAGATGGTGAGCTGCCATCTTTGGCGCGCAAAGGAATACAAAACGCAATGACCACACCTGCTAGCGTTGCATGCACACCTGACTTTAATACCGCTACCCACAAAATAAGTCCTACTACACCATAAGGCGCTAATGCAGTGACGCCTTTACGATTTAGCCCAACTAATACCAAGATGGCTGCTGCGGCAATCATTAAGCTCAATGTGGACAGATCACTGCTGTAGAACAGCGCAATAATAATCACTACAGCCAAGTCATCAATGATCGCAAGCGCGAGTAAGAAGACTTTTAAGGCAACAGGTACTCGGCTACCTAACAGCGCTAATATACCAAGGGCAAACGCAATATCTGTGGCTGCCGGAATCGCCCAACCAGCTTGCGCCATCGGCTCAGAGTAATTAAATAGTATGTAGATCAGAGCTGGAAAAATTAAGCCTCCGATTGCCGCAAATGTCGGTAATGATGCTTGCGCACGGCTTGATAATGCCCCTTCAAGTAGCTCACGTTTTACTTCCAAGCCAATCAGCATGAAGAATAACGCCATTAAACCATCATTAATCCAATAAATAAGTGGCTTATTGATATCTAACATACCGACACGCACTTGCATATCGGTGTCTAAAAATCCTTGATATAGCCCTGATAGCGGCGAATTTGCTACCAGCATCGCCAACAATACTGCGCCCATCAAAATGATGCCGCCAGCAGACTCTTGGCTTAAAAAGTTCCTAATCGCCTGTTTCATGATTACGCTCCATTAACATTTAATGCGGCGCAGTGTACATTAAGCCAAAAACTCCGAAAAATCGAACATTTAAGCCATTTAACTCGAAAAAACCGAATTAAAAGATAAATATCAAGCACGTTAGTAACTTAAGTAACAAAAGACGGGATTATTTCAAAAAGAGCCCATTGGAAATCTGCGAGCTAGATCAAAACTTATGCTGATTGGTATTATACCAATCAGCATAAGAAGAGAGTCTCAAGCCAAGAAAGCCGAGCAATGAGTGACACTGTCGCTTGCGAGCGACTGTGTCATATTACAGGTAATTTAAGGTTAAACTGAAAACGGATACTTAATCGCGTCGTGGTGTTGATACCCCGTCACTTCAAAGTCATCCATCGTCACCCAAGTCTCTAAGTCTTCGAGTGACTTAATATCGGGGTTAATCACTAACTTTGGAGAGGGAAACGGATCACGGGTTAACTGCACGTCACGCATTAACTCCAGTTGATCTTCATATATGTGCGCATTAACTATCTTATGGTAGGCAGTACCTGCTTTCTTACCGGTAATTTGCGCGATTAAGGCTAATAACGTGAACACTTGCACCTGATTAAAGTTTAGTCCTAAAGGCACATCACAAGAACGCTGGAAGCTATTGAGATAAAGCGTATCGCCTAGCAGCGAGAAATTATGGGTATGCATACAGGGACGCAAGCATCCCATATGAAACTCACCGGGGTTATAAAAACTTAAAATCTCACCACGATCATCAATTCCTCGAGTTAGGTTATCAACAATCTTGCGCAGTTGGTCGATACTACCACCATCTGGCTTACTCCATGCACGCCCTTGCACCCCATAGACACGCCCCATGTCATCCACACCTTTTCTGTGTGGGTTGTTAAGCCAAGCTTCATTGTCATTGGCATTGGCGTCCCAGGTTTTTGCACCAAGCTTTCGAAAATCCGCAGCATTATCATAACCTCTGATATAGCCAAGCATTTCTGCGATTGCGCCCTTCCAAAAGCTCTTTCGCGTGGTGATTAAAGGAAACTCATTGTTATCAACACGGTATACCAAATCGGCATTAATCACAGTTAAACAGCGTTTTTTAGTACGCTCATTTTCCTGCCATACTCCCTCTGTGATAATACGATTACACAGGTCTAAATATTGTCTCATGCCTCTTTCCTACCATGATGTGCGTTTACCCAAGCTATTGGCTTAAATGCCATGGTGGTGAATAACGCAATTGTTTAAAACCAACCGACCCTAACTGAATACCAACTTCAGTCCAGTCACTATCAGTAATACTGCAAATACTTTCTTTAAATGAGCGGTGGGCAAATGGCTCGCCGCTTTTGCACCTATTGGGGCAACTAACATTGATGTTGACACAATACCAATTAATGCTGGCAGATAGACATAACCCAAAGTACCTGCAGGTAAATCAGTGATTTGCCAACCAGCAATGACATAACTGACACTACCAAAAAGTGCCACTAAAAATCCGGTCGCCGCGGAAAACCCGATACACTGACGCATCTGCAGACCACACCAGGTTAAAAAAGGTACCAATAAGATACCACCACCAATCCCCATTAAGGCAGCAATAATAGCGATTGCTGCCGCCACCGTAAACATCACAATCGGCGCTGGCATGGGTTTGTCTTGCTTAGCGGGTTTAAAAGGAAAAACCATCTGAATGGCCATTAAAATCACAAATACCGCAAACGCTTGTTTCAGCTGCTGTGAGGCAATTTGCTGAGCAATAAAGCCGGCCGATACCGCACCTAAAGCAAGACCTGGCAACATGACCTTAAATAGGTGCCATGGAATATTTCCTCGACGATGGTGAGCGCGTGCTGATGAAATAGAGGTCAATATGATGGCCGCTAATGAAGTAGCGATTGCCACATGGGTAAGGTGGGCTTCAGTTACCCCGACACTTGGCAATAAATAAAGTAAAACGGGCACAGCAATGATGCCACCGCCTATTCCTAAAAGGCCGGCCATAAAGCCGATAAATGCCCCCAAAGCGATACAGGATAAAAACACAACAACTAGGGCATCCACAACAGCAAACTCATCATACAATTAACTTAGGTGGCCATAGCTTAAAGCAAATGGCCACTAATACCAACGCATCAACTCACTAAATAGCTGTCGAGTTGCTTGTCGGTAAAATACTGCTTCACCAACTGCTTCACTTCGGCACCATTGTTGAGACTTAAGGCAACATCAAGCAGTTCGGACAGATCAGCCACTGACACTCGACGTATGAGGTAATTAATTTTAGCAAGGCTACCCTGATTCATACTCAGTTGCTCATATCCCATGGCAATCAATAAAATGACCCCAATGGGTTCTCCGGCCAATTCTCCACAGATACTAATAGGCAAGTCATATTGATAGCAATCCTTCCTTGCCCGTTGCAGCGCTCGCAATATACCGGGGTGATAACAATCATAGAGTGCACTTACCCTTGGGTTATTGCGATCAACCGCCAATAAGTATTGTGTTAAGTCGTTGGAGCCAACTGACACAAAATCAACTTTCATCGCCACTTCACGCATCTGGTAAAGCAAAGCAGGCACTTCCAACATAATACCCACTTTAGGCCGTTGTAGATTAAGCCCTGAGTCAATCCTGAGCTCCTGATAGGCTTGCTCCAAATAAGCGAGGGCTTGATCAATCTCATCAAGGCTACTGACCATGGGCAGTAGTATATGTAGCTGATGTCCTGATTGGGCTGCTTGCAACATCGCCCGCAATTGCACTAAAAACAGCTCAGGATGATCCAGTGATAAGCGGATCCCGCGCCAGCCCAAAAATGGGTTTTCCTCAGCGATAGGAAAATAAGGTAGCGGCTTATCACCACCGACATCTAAGGTACGCATCACCACAGGTCGCTGCTCAGCGGCTTGCAGCACTTGCCGATATACATCCACTTGCTCAGCTTCACTGGGGAAGCGTGACTGCAACATAAAGGGGATTTCAGTGCGGTACAAGCCAATGCCGTCAGCGCCCTCGGCGATCTCTGAAGATAATGAGCTTAACAAACCCGCATTAAGATATAAGTGAACACGTTTTCCGTCTGTGGTCTGGGCTGGAAGCGGCAACTCTTTAGCAAATTTATCTGCCAATGCCCGCTGCGCTGATATCAAGCTGCGATATTCATTGACCATGGTCTCAGTTGGCGTCACGAGCAGTTGACCGCGATCGGCATTGACAATGACCTGCTTGCCATCAAGCCCAGCCTTTAACACTCCTTCGACACCGATAATCGCTGGCACCCCCATCGCGCGGGCTAATATGGCTGCGTGGGAATTAACCCCGCCAGTTTCGGTGACAATACCAACCAGTTTATGCCGAGGAAACTCCGCCAGCATGGTCGCTGTTGCCTCTTTGGTCACTAGTACCACTGGAACATCGAGCTCTAGATTGATGCGTTGCGGTTCAATGAGCTCCCGTAACACCCTTTGGCCCAATTCACGGATGTCGCTAGCACGCTCTTTAAGGTAAGCATCATCCATTTGCAAAAATTGATCGATGTACTTTTGTGATACTTGGCTTACCGCCGATACAGCAGTCCAACCTTGGAGCACCTCTTGGCGGTACTCTCCGCCTAAACTGCTATCTTCAAGCAATAGTAATAACGCGGAAAAAATCGATTGAACCTCAACCTCTTGCTCAAAATCAAAACGTTGCGACAGCGAGCTAATGGTTTCGCGGCAGCTTTTAAGGGCCTGACCGAGCAGGACTAGTTCATTGTCGATATCTTCACAGCGTTGTTTGGCTTGGATGATATCGATATCACCGCCAAGCACCAGCGCATGACCTATCACTATGCCACTTGCAGCCTTAGTTCCGCTATACAACATCTGCTCATCGGTACGACTGACGACATCCTTATGGCGCTGTTCACGGACAGTCATCGCAAGCTGCGCAGCTAACGTCATCAAAAAGGCTTCTTCGGATTCACTAAACTGGCGCTCATTAGTTTGCTGAACCACCAGCACCCCTAAAATCTGCTTTTGATAAATAATAGGCACAGCAAGAAAAGCACGATATCCCTCTTCGCTGGCTTCTTTAAAACGCTTAAATCTAGGATGCTGATGTGCATCAGCGAGGTTGATAGGCTCTTCACGTTGAGCAACAAGGCCGACTAGACCTTGCGTTAGGGGCATTTTCACTTTACCAACGGCTTCGCTAGCTAAACCATCGGTAGCTGATAGGACAAGTTGCTGCTCTTCTAATAAATACAGCGAGCAACACTGAGTTTTCATCGCCTGTTTTGTTTGAGTTACCAATAAGGAAAGTGCGGAAGCAAAATCATCGGCCGTAGCGACGGCCATGGTGATATCTCTCAATATGGTTAACACGTATTGCTCCCTTTTATTTGGTATCGGTTTACCTGCGTCGGCCGCGCTTGCGCCCTCCTTGCGAATCCTTACTCTGCAAGGCTAAGGTCACTGGCGCAAACTCCTTCATCACCTTACGATAGACATCTCGCTTAAAAGAGACAACCTGCCGCACCGGGTACCAATAACTCACCCAGCGCCAATCATCAAACTCAGGATGACCGCAGGCATTTAAATCAACCGCATTTTCATCACTTTTAAGCTGTAATAAAAACCACTTCTGCTTTTGCCCAATGCATAAAGGCTTACTATCTTGCCTTATTAAGCGCTTGGGCAATCTATAACGCAACCAGGAACGAGTGGAAGTTAATACCTTTACATGTTCAGGCTTTAACCCCACTTCTTCATACAACTCCCTAAACATGGCCTGCTCCGGTGATTCACCGTCATCAACACCACCTTGTGGAAACTGCCAGGAATGCTGACCAAATCTTCTAGCCCACATAACCTGCCCAAAGCGATTACAGATAATGATGCCTACATTTGCACGAAAGCCGTCACTATCAATCACATGGACTCCAATATGAAATTTTTTAATTACATCGATTGTTTCACAAAGCGGGATCGGAGGCAATTCCCAGATAACAGATAATCTTTGGATAAAAAACAGCAATAATTACATTTATACACAAGAGCTCGCACATACTCGCCAACATATCCACAAAATCTGTGGATATCTCTGTTCGCAACTTAAGTAAACTCAGGTTAAGCACGTATTTCAACCACTTTGCGTACGCAATCAAACAGCAAGAGGCACTTATAAAGCATTGTTTTTTAAACCATTAAGTAAAATCATTTTCTTAAGCTGAAAATGAACAGGTTTGTTTGAACAAAAAACACACAAGTGACAATAGCAAAAACTATTTGTTTATTTGGGCCAATGTTATTCACACTCAAGCAAATACATTCGCTTTAAAATTCGCCAACAAGCCGCCTTTCTGCGTTGACAAACCAGTTTCAGCGTGATTAAGGGGCGGAACAACTAACTTATCCAACAAAACTGTGGATAACTATGTTGGCAAAGCAGGGGAAATCAGCGTGTAACTTGATCCAAATGATCACCTTTTCCCCTAAAGGTAAAACTAAGCACTTAAAAAACATTAGCTTAGCGCGCTAATACCCAATGAATAACTCTCGGTTATTTTGCTGTACGAAATTTATCCTCATTGGCCTTGGCTGTAAAAATCGCTATGATTCCGCTATGAAAACGAAACCTATACCGCCAAAAGACCTGCAAGAACTGATGCAACGCGCCACTGATATGGCAGGACTATCACTTGGACAAATTAGCCAAATCCACGGTATCCCAGTACCAGAGAACCTCAAGCGCGATAAAGGATGGGTTGGCCAATTAATCGAATTAGAGCTCGGCGCAACGGCAGGCTCAAAACCTGAGCAAGATTTTCTTCACCTTGGCGTAGAATTAAAAACGATTCCTATTGATCGCAATGGCAAACCCATAGAAACCACCTATGTCACCGTGGCACCACTGGTCGATATTCAAGGGCTGCGTTGGCAAGATAGTTTGGTGTACCACAAATTACAGCGGGTATTATGGATCCCTGTTGAAGGGGAACGAGATATTCCCATAGCACAGCGCCGTATTGGTATGCCCATTTTGTGGACCCCATCCGAGCAAGAGTTCGCCCAAATAAGGCAAGACTGGGAAGAGATCATGGAGCTCATTGCGCTTGGTAAAGTTGAGCAGATCACAGCAAGGCATGGTGAGGTACTACAATTGCGACCCAAAGGGGCCAATAGCCGCTCTGTGACCACCAGTATTGCCAGTGATGGCCAAATAAAACTCACTAACCCAAGGGGCTTTTACCTCAAGATCCCCTTCACCCATGGCATTCTCGCGCGACATTTTAGCCGTTAACAGCAAAAGATCCGCTGTTCATTTGACCAAGATCACAAATACTACTGGTAATCATAGGGGTATTTTCTATAAACTACCGCATCCTGAAATATTTGATGTATTAGGTAAAAAATTCCTGTCGTGAGAGCGCGTATACAAGTCAAAAAGCTAATATTTGCGATTTTTGCTTGGACAATTGCCATGGTGGCTTTTGTCTTTTTTCGCTATGCTCAGGCGCCAGAGCTTCCGCAATGGGCCGTTGGCAGTGCAGATCTTGCCACATTAGCTATCTACATGGGGATTATTTTTGGCAGCCTACATTGGATGTCAAACCTGATTGCTGACTTCAGTGCCATCAACCGGCTACCTTATCTATTCTCGGTTATTTTTAAGGGTTTATTCCTCCTGCTAGGTGCGACTACCCTCGCCTACATCACCCAGTTTTTAAATATGTGGGCCATTGAAAACCACATGACCACCTTAAGGCAAATGCTCACCGCGCATGTGCTTTATAGCCCTTCATTTCAAGCGCTGATTATCTACTTAGTTGTTGTCCGCGTTGGACTGGCATTTATCGAGCAAATGGCTTTGCTGGTAGGGCCTAGGGTTCTGTTCAATATTGGATTAGGTAAATACCACAAACCTCGATATGAGCAGCGGTTATTTCTGTATCTTGATATGGTGGCATCAACCACCCACGCTGAATCATTAGGTGATTACCGATTCAGTCGCTTAATTCAAGACTGTTTTAGTTTGTTATCAGATACCGTCGTGAACAATGAAGCGGAAATATACCGCTATATGGGTGATGCGGTATTAATCCATTGGCCGTTAGAAGAAGGCGTCATTCAAGACCGTAGCTTCAATATATATTTTGAGTTTAGCCAGCAGCTCAATTGGCAACGCCAGTACTTTGAAGAACAATACGGTTTTGTCCCCAAATTTAAAGCGGCAGCCCATTGTGGACAAGTCGTTGCGGCTGTTGTTGGGGTGCAAAAACAAGAAATCAGCTTCTTTAGTGACGTGCTCAATACCTTGGCTCGCTTGCAAGACCAATGTAACCCCCTAGGCCAGCGCATGTTGATTTCTGGCTCGTTAGAGTCGCGCCTTGACAATACTCATAGCCAGTACAAATTGGAAAGTCTTGGGCCAATGAAGTTAAAAGGTAAGCAGCACTCGATTGAAGTGTTCGGGGTAAAACCTAAAGATACTCAGTAACCATCGATTCTTTTAGCGATATAAACGAAATGGGCGGTGTAATAACACCGCCTATTTTTATTCTTGAGCTACTATTCTTGAGCCAAAAGTGACTGGATATCTAAACCTAATGTTCTAAAGGTCAAAATCCGGCTCGACGTTTGTCGCCAAACTAAGCCTATATCCCGATATGGCGCCTCACCTGGGGGATTCATAACTGCCAAACTGGTGTCATTTAAAATCCCGGCATCAATGGCCATTTGCGGTAAGAATGTCGTCCCTAATTTACTGTTAACCATCTGTACTAAGGTATGTAGACTCGTAGCGGCAAAGGGATTTATCTTCTCACTATCGCCCAAACTGCACGCACTTATCGCATGACCAGTGATACAGTGTTCTGCTTGCAATAAAAAGATACTTTCATCAGGTAATAGCTGATAATCAAGCGGCTCGTGGATGTCATCAGACAGTTCTTCATGAACCACCAATTTAAATGGATCAATACCGACTTTCATACTGTGGTAACCAGCGGTATCAACTGGCAATGCCAGCAATAATAGATCTAGCTCGCCTTTACCCAACGCATC
The DNA here is from genome assembly GCF_043643685.1 of Shewanella waksmanii. Lineage (GTDB taxonomy): Bacteria > Pseudomonadota > Gammaproteobacteria > Enterobacterales > Shewanellaceae > Shewanella > Shewanella waksmanii_A. The sequence continues at coordinate 163,084 of NZ_JBHZSN010000001.1, read as the reverse complement.
AAGTAAGCGTTCTGTGGTATCTTCCTTCAAGAACAAGGTCAAATCTGGATAAGCTTGATGACAATGTTTTACCACGCGACTAAGCAAAAATGGCGCAATGGTCGGAATACAGCCGAGACGAATGTCACCAGTCATCGGCTCACCTTGATGTTTTACCAACTCAACAAGGTCATCAACGTCGGTCAATAATTTGCGGGCACGCTGCACCACTTCTTCGCCGATAGCAGTGAAAATAAAAGACTTATGGTCCCGCTCAATCAGCTGATGGCCCAATTGCTCTTCTAAATTTTGAATACCGCTAGATAGCGTAGACTGGCTGACAAAACAGACCTTGGCAGCCCGATTAAAATTCTGCTCATGGTGCAGGTTCACCAAATAGAACAGATTCTTCAAACTCGGTAAATGTTTCATAAAATCGATTACCAGCCTTAATGTTTATTTATAAACTCTATTTAACTGTATCATAGCTTGCCTCAGAGCTGGGTATGTTGTGCTGTCATTTTGTGACCAAAATCTGAATTGTATTGGCTAATACCAATCGGTATAACTTGTAAAACAGCCAATAAAAAAGCCTTCACACTCAAAGTGCAAAGGCTTTTCTAAATGCGATTCAGAGCCAAGCTACATACCGATTAGCTCCGATTAGATTATGCTTTAGATTCTAAGTACTGCTTCAGCTCTGCCAAATCTGCATTGGCGTGGTCAACAATAACTTGCAACCATTCACTGTGCTTCTCTGCCCAGTTAGCTTCTTCACCATGCTGCAATAGTTGAGCAAATTGCTGAATGCGCTTTAATCCCACTGAGCCTGCCGCGCCTTTAAATTTATGCGCTTCTGAACACAGGGTATCTTTATCTTGAGCGTTTTTAGCATTAACTAGGTTACCTACGTATTCCGGCATAAGCTGCTCGAATAAGACGACGCTCTTTAGCAAGGTTCCAGCACCAATGGCACTGCAATATTGCTCTAAGGTGTTAAGATCTAAAATTGATTCTAACTCAGCTGTTGCCATATCAAGGCACCTCTCGAAATAATACTGTCTGTATAAAAAACTATTTACCACATCATACCCGCAATAATTGCATGTGCAACTAAATGCATCGATTGGCGATAAATTCACTTAATATTTAACTTTTCATTAACCAAAATTTAATTAAATTATTGATTTGCAACTGCTGATACACTTTCAAAACAACAATTCAAATCGACATAATGACCCTGCCCGCCATGCAATTTAAGATCATCAACTATCGCAACTAATCCATCCCAGCGAAAACCACACCAATCTGGTGCTAGTAAAACCGGTTTCTTAGCATATGCCGTAACTCGGTGAAATATGACCTCTTTTGGCGTATGTCTAATTAATTCACCCACACTGGCTGCGTAGTCTTCTTTACTGATTAGACTCACTCTGCCCGCCTGCCAGGATTTGGCAAGCGTACTTCCGGCAACAATGTGTAAAGGATGGATCTTAAGACCATCAACTCCCACATCAAGCACTTGCTTTAATGTTGACAGGTAATCAGCATGTGCTTCTCCAGGTAAACCTAAGATCATATGAGTACACACTTTCAAACCTGCTGCTCGTGCACGTAATACCGTATCTTGATACTCGGCAAAGCCATGACCACGATTGATGCGCTTTAGCGTGGTCTCGTTAGCGGTTTGCAGACCAAGCTCCAACCAAACTTCTAGCCCTCTGCGCTGATAACTGGCTAATAGCTCAATCACCTCGTCAGGAACACAGTCAGGACGTGTGCCAACGAATAAACCGACGATATCGGGATCTTCTATCGCCTCATCATATTTCGCTTTCAACACCTGATACTCATCATAGGTACTGGTGTATGCTTGAAAATAAGCAAAATACTTACTGGATTTACCTTTTAGTCGCTCGCGACCTTCACTGAGCTGCACTGCAATCGACTTCTCACTGCCATGTTCATGGCTAAACGAGGCAACATTACAAAACGTGCAACCACCTTTACCCAATGAGCCATCACGATTTGGACAAGTAAATTTGGCGTCTATGGTCAATTTACGCAAGCGCTCACCATATTTATGCTTACATATCGCACCAAATGTATTGACGAAACTATCCAGCCCCACGGCTTACCCTCTGCTATTTTTAGGGCAGCGATCCTAACGTATCGGTGGCGAAAAAACTTAGTGGTATATCAAAGATCTTTATATTAGCCCTTATTAATTAAATGGATTTTTGGTGACTCAACTCACCAAAACACAGAAATTGAATAGTTAGTCACAAAAAATACTTGTATCAAACTCACTGTGCATGCAATAAAAATCATTTTTTTGAAATAAAAAACAATCCCGCCTTTTGTTATAATTTAGTAAACAAAGCAAATCAACAAAACCAAAATTCTTTTTATTCATAAGGTTATACGTATTAATTTTCAGTTAACGTTAACGTAAACCCCGTATAACAAGCGTATGAATCGCACATTTTTAGTCACGTTTTATGCATTTTTTGTGTTTGACCTTTGTAATATGAAAAGTTAATTTGAGTGGTTCGGGTGCATATCTATAAGAACTAAATTATTAAATTTCCCCGAGTAGTATTTGGAATGTGTAAGGGAGGTTTGTGTATGAGCTTGTATCACCCCAGTTTCGAGAGAGACAACTGTGGCTTTGGCTTAATTGCCCAAATGGACGGTGAACCTAGTCACCGCATTGTAAGAACAGCAATTCATGGTTTAGACCGAATGAAACATCGCGGCGGAATTGCTGCTGATGGCCGTACGGGTGATGGCTGCGGTTTGCTTATGCAACTTCCGATTAAATTCTTTGAAGCTATCGCTGAAGAAAATGATTGGCATTTAAGCCGTAAGTTCGCAGTTGGTATGCTATTTCTGAGTCAAGACGATGAGCTAGCAGAACAAGCCAAGCAACTGCTAGAACGTGAACTAGAAAAAGAAACCTTAAGTGTTGCGGGTTGGCGTAAGGTTCCTGTTGATGCTGAAGTACTTGGGCCTATTGGTAAAAACAGCCTTCCACAAATCTATCAAGTTCTGATTAATTCCCCGATCGGTTGGCGAGAAAAAGATCTAGAGCGCCGTCTCTATATGGCCAGACGTCGTTTAGAACAGCAGTTAACCCACGACAAAGATTTTTATGTTGCTAGTTTATCGGGTCAGGTGATTGTCTATAAAGGCCTAATGATGCCTGCGGACTTACCGGCTTTTTATGCTGACTTGGCTGATATACGCCTACAAAGTTCAATCTGCTTATTTCACCAACGATTCTCCACCAACACATCACCAAAGTGGCCCTTAGCACAGCCATTTAGATACTTAGCTCATAATGGTGAAATCAATACCATTACCGGTAACCGACAGTGGGCTCGCGCTCGCGCCTATAAATTTAATGCACCACTACTTGCCGATTTACAACAGGCTGCGCCATTTGTAAATGAAACTGGTTCAGACTCATCATCACTCGATAACATGCTAGAGATGCTGTTAGCCGGTGGCATGGATCTTTATCGAGCCATGCGCCTGCTTATTCCACCCGCATGGCAAAGTAACCCAGAGATGGATGAAGAGCTTAAAGCCTTCTACGACTTTAACTCCATGCATATGGAGCCCTGGGATGGACCTGCAGGTATTGTAATGACCAATGGTCGCCATGTTGCTTGCGCCGTAGACCGTAATGGCCTGCGTCCATCGCGTTACGTTATCACCAAAGACCGTATTTTAACCCTCGCCTCTGAGATAGGTATTTGGGATTATGCCGCCGATGAAGTAGTTGAAAAAGGCCGAGTGGGCCCAGGTGAGCTACTAGTACTAGATACCCTTGATGGCAAACTGTACCCCTCTTTTGAGATCGACAACGACTTAAAACGCCGCCACCCCTACAAAGAGTGGATGAAAAAGAACAGCCAACAGCTTACCGCAGCAGAAGATATGCCAGCTGAGGCCCAGGGTGTCAGTGAGTTTTCTGCCGACGCGTTGCTGCAGTACCAAAAACAATTTGGCTACTCACGAGAAGAGCTTGAGCAAGTGCTATGGGTATTAGCACAAAAAGGCGAAGAAGCCACAGGCTCCATGGGTGATGATACCCCAATGGCGGTGCTATCGAAAAAATCACGGACCATCTACGACTATTTCCGTCAGAAGTTTGCCCAAGTGACTAACCCACCTATTGACCCACTGCGTGAAAAGCATGTGATGTCTTTAGCGACCTGTGTAGGCCGAGAGCAAAACCTGTTTAATGAAACTACAGGTCATGCCTACCGAGTGATGTTTAACTCGCCGATTTTGTTGTTTAGTGATTTCAATCAGCTATTGGGTCTTGACTCAACCTACTACCGCGCTAACACCTTAGATCTCAATTACGATCTTTCAGAAGGACTAGAAGCTGCGATTGTTCGTCTGTGCGACGAAGCCGAGCGTTTGGCTAGAACGGGAACAACCTTGCTGATCTTATCGGATCGAGCCACGTGCAAGAACAAGCAAGTTGTGCCTGCAGCGATGGCTGTTGGCGCAGTTCAGCGCACCTTAGTCGACAAGAGCTTACGTTGTGATACCAACATTATTGTCGAAACCGCCTCAGCCCGTGACCCTCACCACTTTGCTGTGTTACTCGGCTTTGGTGCTACGGCGATTTACCCTTATCTTGCCTATGAAAGCATTTCAGCGATGGCAAAGAATCAAGGCATTGAGCAAACCCAAAAACTGATGCTTAATTTCCGTCAAGGTATCGATAAAGGCCTGCGGAAAATTATGTCAAAAATGGGCATCAGTACTGTGGGTTCCTATCGTTGTAGCCAACAGTTTGAAGCCATCGGTTTAGCACAAGAGGTGGTAGAGCTTTGCTTCAAAGGTGTTGTTAGCCGTATTGCCGGGGCGAATTTTGACTTGCTAGAACAAGATCAGCAGATCCTGCATAAACATGCTTTCAGAGCTCACCTTCCCTTATCGCAAGGCGGCTTATTAAAGTACGTTGAAGGTGGCGAATACCACTGCTTTAACCCAGATGTGGTTAACACCTTACAGCAAAGCCTTGCCGGTAAAGACTACCCCAAATACAAACAGTTTACTCAACTAGTAGACAAGCGACCTGTTGCCACGTTGCGTGACTTGATCAAGGTAGAAGCAGATCAAAACGCTATCGAGCTTGAGCAAGTTGAATCAGCACAAACGCTTTATCCGCGTTTTGACAGTGCCGCCATGAGTATTGGTGCACTGAGTCCTGAGGCGCATGAAGCCTTAGCCGTTGCGATGAACCGTCTCGGTGGTCGTTCAAACTCTGGCGAAGGTGGAGAAGATCCTAAACGTTTTAACTCTGAACGTAACTCAGCGATTAAACAGATCGCATCGGGACGCTTTGGTGTCACAGCCCACTACCTTGTCAACGCTGAAGTGCTACAAATTAAGGTAGCTCAAGGTGCGAAGCCTGGAGAAGGTGGCCAACTTCCAGGCCACAAAGTAAGTGTCGAGATTGCAGCGCTGCGTAACGCGCGCCCCGGTGTGACGTTGATTTCACCGCCGCCACATCATGATATTTACTCAATCGAAGATTTAGCTCAGCTGATTTTTGATTTAAAACAAATTAACCCTAAAGCTCTGATCTCAGTTAAATTAGTCTCTGAACCAGGTGTGGGTACCATTGCAACTGGTGTGGCAAAAGCCTATGCCGATATGATTACCATTTCAGGTTATGATGGTGGTACAGGTGCCAGCCCGATCACTTCAGTAAAATATGCCGGCAGCCCGTGGGAGCTTGGCTTAGCCGAGGTTCACCAGTCACTCGTCGCCAACGGTTTACGTCATAAAATTCGCTTACAAGTGGATGGCGGATTAAAAACCGGTACTGACGTGATTAAAGCGGCACTACTTGGTGCAGAGAGCTTTGGTTTTGGTACCGTGCCGATGATTGCGCTAGGTTGTAAATACTTACGAATTTGCCACCTAAACAACTGTGCTACTGGTGTCGCGACGCAAAACAAAGCACTACGCGACAATCATTACCACGGCTTACCCGAGCGTGTGATGACCTACTTCGAGTTTGTTGCTCAAGAGATCCGCGAATGGATGGCAACCTTAGGGGTAGCCAAATTTGAAGATCTAGTGGGTCGCAGTGAGTGGCTGCACGCCATTGAAGGTGAAACAGACAAGCAGCGCCAGTTGGATCTATCTGCAATTTTGTATAAACCAACAGTACCAGCAGGTTGTTCACATACATGGCAGGAGCTAAACCCGCCTTCAGATAAAGGCGAGCTAAATCAAAAGGTACTTGCTGATGCGCAATCTGCCATTGATGCAAGTGAGCCCTATCAAGGCCGATTTACCATCAATAACACCGACCGTTCAGTGGGTGCGAGTTTGTCAGGTTATATCGCTACTCATGTTGGCCGCGATGGCACCAAGCAAACAGTCAGTGTCAACTTTAACGGCAGCGCTGGACAAAGCTTCGGGGTATGGAACAGCCCAGGTGTTGAGCTAAACCTCTGTGGTGATGCGAACGACTATGTTGGTAAAGGCATGGCGGGCGGCAAGATAACTATCCATCCGCCGTTAGGTAGCACTTTCCAAAGCGAACGTTCAGCGATTGTCGGTAACACCTGCCTCTATGGCGCATCGGGCGGTAAGTTCTTCGCCGCTGGCCAAGCAGGTGAACGCTTTGCGGTACGTAACTCAGGTGCAACTGCTGTTGTTGAAGGCTTAGGTGACAATGGTTGTGAATACATGACCGGCGGTATCGTTGTCGTTCTGGGTAAAACAGGCGTTAACTTCGGTGCAGGTATGACTGGTGGTTTTGCTTATGTCTTCGACCGTTTAGGACGTTTCTCACGCCGAGTTAACACCGAGCTGGTTGATACCCATAAGGTTGATTCACCTGTGCTACAACAGCATCTGAAAGGCTTAATCGAAGAGCATGTTAAAGAGACCGGCAGTGAACACGCCAAAATGTTACTGCAAGATTTTGAAAACTGGCTTGATTGCTTTGTATTAGTTAAGCCAAAGAGTGTTGAAGTATCTGACTTATTGAAGTTAGAACGTTCAGAGCCAGAACTGACAGTTGTTGCGGGGTAACTTCTAATGAGTAATGATTTTCAATTTATTGAAGTGGGTCGTAAAGATCCAACGAAACACTCGGTACAGCAACGTGCAACTCAGTTTATTGAGATTTATCAGCCTTTTGCTCAGCCGCAGGTTCAAGAGCAAGCTGACCGTTGTTTAGATTGTGGTAACCCTTATTGCGAATGGAAGTGTCCGTTACATAACTACATTCCGAATTGGTTAAATTTGGCCAAACAAGGGCGTATTCTTGAAGCGGCAGATTTAGTCCACGAAACCAATACACTGCCAGAAATTTGCGGCCGAGTATGTCCGCAAGATCGTCTCTGTGAAGGAGCTTGTACCCTTAATGACGAATTTGGCGCGGTCACCATTGGTAATGTTGAGAAATACATTACCGATACTGCAATCGCCCAAGGTTGGCGTCCAGATATGAGCAAGGTTAAGGCCCGAACAGAAAGAGTCGCCATCATCGGTGCCGGTCCTGCAGGCCTTGGTTGCGCGGATATTCTGGCCCGAAATGGCATCAAGGCGGTTGTCTATGATAAGCATCCGCAAATCGGTGGCCTGCTCACTTATGGTATTCCATCGTTTAAACTGGATAAGTCGGTCATGGCTACCCGCCGCAGTGTGATGGAAGGCATGGGCATCGAATTTAAACTAGGCGTCACTATCGGTGAAGATATTGAATTTCAAACCTTAGTTGATGAGTACGATGCGGTATTTTTAGGCATGGGTACTTACACGCCAATGCAAGCAAGACTTGACGGCGAAGATGCTCAAGGTGTTCACCAAGCACTTCCATACCTTATCGGCAATACCCACCACGTGATGGGCACCGAAAGTGCTGACGCGCCGTATCTGAATTTAGCCGGTAAAAAAGTGGTAGTACTGGGCGGTGGTGATACTGCGATGGACTGCGTTCGCACCGCAGTGCGTCAAGGTGCCGAGCAAGTCACTTGTGTCTACCGCCGTGACGAAGAAAATATGCCAGGCTCTCGTCGTGAAGTTGAAAATGCGAAAGAGGAAGGGGTGAAATTCCTATTTAATCGTCAGCCGACCGCAATTAAAACTGATGCTGGTGTGGTCACAGCCATTGAGTGTGTTGAAACAGCACTTGGTGAACCTGATGACAGCGGACGACGTCGCCCACAACCAATTGAGGGCAGTGAACAGCTCATCGATACCGATGCTCTGGTTATCGCCTTCGGTTTCCAGCCCAGTCCAGCGAAATGGCTCGGCGACTTTGGCATTGAGCTTAATGAATGGGGCTTAGTCAAAGCACCTAAAGTCGCAGACAACCCATTTCAAACTTCGAATCCTAAAGTCTTTGCTGGCGGAGACATGGTTCGAGGCTCAGATCTGGTGGTTACAGCTATTGCAGAAGGCCGCGACGCCGCAATGGGCATATTAAATTATTTTTCTGAATAATACAGTTTGCTTGTGAGTTTGCGCTTCATGCTGGATAAGCTGAAGCGCTTTTTTTATCAACAAGCACAGCCCAGATAAGCTTTGTCCACTAACAACATTTGCGAAATTATTCGTCACAGACAATCGCCTTCAGTGGCCCGCTAATAACTGTCTCTTATCAAAGCACTCGCGAAAGCCTTTGCTTATAATTTCCCATTTATACCAACCTGTATAAGAAGTTGGTATTAGGCTCCACAACAGCGATAAAACCTTAGTAACTCATTAGCAATCTTAACCGGTTTATTAATCATCCCTCATGTTGCGACACAGGTTCTCGCCAGCACGCGTGATTATTGCTATATTAGCGCCCATTACTCATAGGGTTAGTACATATTGATAACCCGTCGTCATCGAAAGGTCGTTGAATGAAAATCGGTATTATTGGTGCCATGGAGCCAGAAGTTGCTCACCTAATTAAATCAATGGATAACCCACAAGCAATTACCATTGCTGGTATTGAGCTGGTTTCAGGTCAATTAGAAGGCAAAGAGGTCGTGGTGACCCGCTCAGGTATCGGTAAAGTGACTGCAAGTATTGCCACAACTTTACTTGTCGATAAGTTTGCACCTGACTACATCATCAATACCGGCTCCGCAGGCGGGTTTGTAGATAGTTTAAACATTGGTGATATCGTAATTTCTTCTGAAGTTCGCCACCATGATGTTGATGTTACCGCTTTTGGTTACGAAATTGGCCAAATGGCTCAACAGCCAGCGGCATTTATGCCAGATGCCAAACTTAAAGCCGCGGCCAATAAAGCCATTGCTGATTTAGGCGAAGTAAAAGCGATTGAAGGTTTGATCTGTACCGGTGACAGTTTCATTTGCGATCCTAAACGTACAGAGCAAATGCTAGCAAACTTCCCAACGATGGCCGCTTGCGAAATGGAAGGTGCAGCAATCGCTCAAGTATGTCACCAATTCAATGTGCCTTTTGTGGTCATTCGCTCGCTGTCAGATAATGCCAACAATGACTCGCCAGTAGATTTCGACAGCTATATTGTTAAAGCCGGACACCACTCAGCACTCATGGTGATGTCGCTGCTACGTCAATTAGAAGCTTAACGCTGAATGATCCCCGACTTTGCGCAACAGGTATTAAACGATAGCGGCTTTTACAAAGACGCATTAGTTTTACTGATAGCCATCATACTTGCTAAAGCTGCGCCACTCCCAAGAGAGGCGCAAGCTTTCGTGTGGTTTAGCCATTTAGCCAAGCAACTTGCACAAAAGGTTAACCACGTTCAACGCTCTTCGCAGCAGCAAACCATTGCCGGCACCTTAGCACTAATATTAATCGTTGTGCCTTTTTGGTTGATCATCAGTTTTTTGCTCGATCTTTCAGCCTTCCCATGGTTTTTTGATATCGTTTTACTCTACATCTGTTTGTGCGATGAGCACTTTAATCGTGTCGCCGAAGAAGTTCAGCACGCGCTTGAAGACCAAGATAATTCAAGAGCCAAGAAGATTCTCGCGCCTTGGTCTTATCGCGATACCCACGAGTTATCCTCGGTTGGAATAGCCAAAGCCACCATTGAGAAAATGATGGCCACCCCCATTTATGGCTCGGTGGCAACGATTTTGTTTTTCTCTGTGGGAGGCACCGCCCTCGTGCTAGGAGCACGAATGGTCAAACAAGTGGAGTACTGCTGGCCTAAGGTTAATCCGCAATACCAACATTTTGGAAAAGCCAGTTATTACCTCTGCTACTTGCTATATTTCATCCCGACTGTATTATGGAATTTCACCTTAGCGATTCAAGGTGGGCCCAAAGCAATACGGTTACTTTTTCAGGTTAAACCCAGCCAATACCCGGTTAATAACCACCTAAAAACCTGTCAGTTATTTGCACAAATCCTCAATATTGAATTGGCAGGCCCGATGAAACTTGAAGGCAAGCGCGTTGCGATAGAAAAAGTCGGTAACGGCGCTTTACCTACGGCAAACGATATCGGTAAAGCCATTAAGCTAACCCGATTTACCACCCTCATCTGGATAAGCACCTTAGTCACCATCCCAGCTATCTGGGCATTGCTGAGATATTTCGCTTAACGCTAGACATCGAGATACTGCTTGGTATGATGCGCTAAAACAGCTTGGAAGAATGAGACGCCCACATTGTTCGACAATTTACATGTATTACTGACCACCCCTGCACTATTGTTTCCAGCTATCTCGTTGCTGTTACTAGCCTATACCAACCGGTTTTTCTCATTAGCTGCATTGATCCGCAACCTCAGTAGTGAGGGTAAACCGGTACACAGTGCCCAGCTGGCTAATCTACGTAAGCGAATAGTCATCATTCGTCGCATGCAAGAAGCTGGGGTGTCAAGCTTTGCCCTGTGCGTGCTGTGTATGATTTTTATCTATATCGGTTTTAACCAAACTGGCTCGATCATCTTCGGTTGTAGTCTATTACTGCTGTTGTACTCGCTACTATTATCTGTCATCGAAATCCGCATCTCAGTTGATGCCCTCAACTTACACCTAGAAGAACTCGACCAATGAGCCAGTGGATCTACTTTTTCGACCTCTGCGGCACCGCGGTATTTGCATTATCTGGCGCATTAGCAGCAGGCAGACACAGAATGGACCCATTTGGGGTCATTGTATTAGCCTCGGTCACTGCGGTCGGTGGCGGCAGTATTCGTGATGCCTTATTAGGGACAACGCCGGTTTTTTGGATCAAAGACCCCAACTACATCATTGTCATTCTTGCCACTGTATTGCTCACCCTGATTTTTGTCAGAAAACCCAAAAGAGTACCTCAGTATACGCTACCAGTGGCTGATGCCCTGGGGTTAGCCCTGTTCACTGTCATCGGCGCAGAAAAAGCACTGAGTTTAGGGCTAACAGGCATGGTTGCAGTGATTATGGGCTTGATAACCGGAGTCGGAGGAGGCATTATTCGAGACTTACTGTGTCGCCAAGTGCCGATGATTTTGCGAACTGAGATATACGCGACCGCTTCAATTATGGGCGGGATTTGTTACACCTTAACTATCTATTGGGGTGCAGCTGATAAGGTCGCGCTATTGTTAGCACTCGGCACCGCCCTAGCCATAAGGCTTGCAGCAATAAAATGGCATTTATCGTTACCTGCATTTGATTTGAAAAAGAAAGTTTCTTGATTTATGACTGCTAAATATTTTCGCACATTTTTAATAGCTTGGAGCCTAATGTTAAGCGCTCCGCTATTGGCCAACACGGGCCAGATGCCAAAAGAGCAACAAATGGCCGTGCGTTATATTAAGGCGTTAACCGATCACGACTATGGTCTGCTTAGTACCTTTTACAATCGCGACAGTGTTTTTAGCGACCGTACAGCCAGCAAAACCTATACAGGTCGTCGTAATATTTTACAGTTTTTTGAACGTGCCCACCGGGGGGTACTTGAATACAACTTCAATATAGAGCACATGTATAACTCAGGCTCACTAGTTGTAATGATTGGTAACTACCATTACCGCGGACCTGGTGCGCAATTTGGTAAGCCAGGCAAAATTATTGAACTCGCGATCCCAGGGGTTACGACGGTAAAACTGGATATGACTAATCATCGTGTCACAGAACATGAAGATCTAATGGATTATCAAACCATGGCCGATCAACTATCTACGCAATAGTTAGCCTTTAATCAAACATAAAAAAACCCGCCTTATGCGGGTTTTTTATTAATACAACCAGTCACTAAATTCAAATCACTATACTAAAGTGATTTTAGCAAACTTACGTTTACCCACTTGGAACACACCAGTCGTACCAGCACTTAGTTGTAGCTTGGTATCTTCAATTTTAGCGCCATCAATTTTGGCAGCGCCTTGCTTGATCATACGCATTGCGTCTGAGGTAGAGTTCACTAGACCTGCTTGCTTGAGTATATTGGCAATGGCGATACCTTCACCGGCTTCAATCTCAAGCTCAGCAATATCATCTGGAATCGCGCCTTTTTGGAAGCGGTTGATGAATTCTTGATGCGCTGCATCCGCTGCTGCTTCATCATGGAAACGCGCAATGATCTCTTTAGCTAAAGCGATTTTAATGTCACGTGGATTAGCACCAGATTCTACATCTGCTTTGAACTGCTCAACCTCTGTAAGCGGGCGGAATGATAGCAATTCAAAATAACGCCACATTAGCTCATCAGAAATTGACATGATCTTACCAAACATCTCACCGGCAGGCTCGCTCACACCAATGTAGTTATGTGCCGATTTAGACATCTTTTTAACGCCGTCTAAACCTTCAAGCAATGGCATCATAATCACCGTTTGTGGCTTTTGACCTTCGGCTTTTTGTAACTCACGACCCATTAGCAAATTAAACTTCTGGTCTGTACCACCAAGCTCAACATCGGCCTGCAGCGCGACCGAGTCATAGCCTTGCAATAATGGATACATGAACTCATGAATAGCAATGGCTTGCCCAGAACCATAACGCTTTTTAAAATCGTCACGTTCCATCATACGCGCCACGGTTTGCTGTGACGCTAAGCGAATCATACCTGCTGCACCCAATGGCTCTAGCCAACTGGAGTTAAACTCAATGCGAGTTTTGGCAGGGTCAAGAATTTTATATACCTGTTCTTTATAGGTTTCAGCATTAGCAAGTACTTGCTCTTTTGTGAGCGGAGGCCGAGTGCTATTTTTACCACTTGGGTCACCAACCATACCGGTAAAGTCACCAATCAAGAAAATCACTTCATGACCTAACTCTTGGAAAGTTCTCAACTTATTGAGAATTACCGTATGACCAAGGTGAATATCTGGCGCGGTAGGATCTGCTCCTAGCTTAATCCGTAATGGACGGCCTTCTTTTAACTTTTCCAGCAGATCTGACTCAAGTAAAATCTCGTCGGTTCCGCGTTTTATTTCTGCAAGTGCTTGGTCTAAATCAGCCATCTTGGCAACTACCCCTAAGAGCCTAGTATAAAATTAAGGACAGTAATGTTACTTGTTAGCCAGCACAAATGAAAGGGTGTACACTAAGGGGATCAGCACGATTATGCAAAATTGGTATCGAGGTCAATGGGAAAGCTAATCACCTTATTAAAATTATTGCCTAGAATGCACCAAGTTCTATTGAGTGTATTGGTCATCGTCACTCTTACTATTTTGTTATTGCCAGCAGATAACGCACAAGCATCAAAAAGTACCAATTCCAGTTTATCCGGGCGAATCGAGGTTTTTAACGATTCAGCCGATACCCAAGCAACAGACCTAAATCAAGCTCAACGTCAGGTACCGCTGGCATTTCGTAAACCTACACCGCCTAGCTCAAACCAAAATACTGACCACAACGCCAACGCTGAAACCGAGATGCCGCTCGATGTCGCCACCAATCCAAGTTCGGTCGAGACTGACAATTCTTCGCCTAAGGCAGTCAGTGCCCCATTACTCACAGATAAACGCTTTGAGGTGAAACGCGGCGATACCTTAGCAGCACTGTTTAAACGAGCCGGATTAACTCCCCGTGATGTACATGAAATTACTCAGCTACCAAAAGCCAAGAAAAATTTGCTGCGAATCATGCCTGGTGAAGAAATCATTATTAGCAAAACAGCAGCAGGCGAGCTGGCTAAAGTCACTTATCATCTCGACGCAATTTCAACCTTAGTGATTGAACATAGCGATAGCGGTTATCAAGAAGCTGTTGTTGTCAAAGAAGTGGAAGTACGCAATAACTTTGCAAACGCTACCATCAATAGCAACTTTTGGAATGCAGGTGTAGGTGCAGGCCTCACCCCCAATCAAATCATGCAGCTGGCGACCATTTTCGGCTGGGATATCGATTTCGCTCTAGATCTACGTAAAGGCGATAATTTTGCCATTTTATTTGAACAAGAATATGCCGACGGGGAATTCCTACAAAATGGCAATATTCTCGCCGCGGAGTTTACCAACCAAGGGGATAGATATACCGCTGTACGTTACAGTGACGGCAACTACTACTCCGAAGATGGCCGCAGCATGCGTAAAGCATTTTTACGCTCACCGGTAGACTTTAAGTACGTAAGTTCAAGTTTTAACCCTCGACGCCTTCATCCAGTCACTGGCCAAGTCCGTGCTCATCGCGGTGTAGACTATGTCGCTGCAGTGGGTACGCCAATTAAAGCTGCGGGTAAAGGGCGGGTTATCAAGTCGGCATACAATAAATACAATGGTAACTACGTATTCATTAAGCACAATGATACCTACACCACTAAATACCTACACCTTAAAAAGCGTAAAGTGAAGCAAGGACAAACTGTCAAACAGGGACAGATCATCGGCACCTTAGGAGCAACCGGTCGTGTCACGGGCGCACATCTACATTACGAATTTATCGTTAATGGCGTTCATCGCAACCCAAGAACAGTAAAATTGCCACAATCTCTGCCGATTGCGGCAGACCAAAAGCAGCAATTTTTAAGTCTCAGCAAACAACTCATGGCACAACTAGAACAAAACAAACAGCTAAGATTGGCTGCACAATAGGATGGAAGTGACATGAACAAAAACTATTTCATTGGCCTCATGTCAGGCACCAGCATGGACGGTGTCGATGCCGTGTTGGTGGAGTTTTCCCATCAGCAGCCCCATTTAATTGGAACCCATAGTGAACCTATGCCAAATGGCTTATTGAAGGGCTTAACCCGATTATGTTTACCTGGCAATGACGAAATCAATCTGCAAGGCAGCTTAGATAGAGCCGTAGGCCAGCTTTTTGCCAAAGCGGTTGATGAGCTACTTAATAAGTTCAATATCACTGCAGAACAAATCACCGCCATTGGTAGCCACGGACAAACCGTTAGGCATATGCCTAACCTAGAGATGGGCTTTACCTTGCAAATTGGCGATCCAAACACCATCGCAGCACTGACGGGAATTGATGTCATCGCAGACTTTCGCCGCAAAGATATTGCTTTAGGTGGCCAAGGCGCTCCCTTAGTCCCAGCCTTCCACCAACAACTGTTCGCCAAAGATGATACAGCAAGAATTATTGTCAATATTGGTGGGATCTCCAACATCACCTATTTACCTGGCTCTGCTGACCAAGTGATCGGCTTTGATACTGGACCTGGTAATACCTTAGTGGATGCCTGGATTAAGCATGTCCATGATAAACAATATGATAAAGATGGTGCTTGGGCGGCCAGTGGTAACACCGATGAGCAGTTACTCAAACATCTACTATCGCACTCATATTTTGCCCTTAGCGCCCCCAAAAGTACCGGTAGAGAATTATTTAACCAAGCTTGGCTTGAACAACAGATTGCTAATTTTGGCTACTTAAATGAAGCCGATATTCAATCAACATTGTTGGATCTAACCTGTCATAGCATAGCCAATGACTGCGCTAAGCTATCAAACAACGCTGAAGTCTACGTTTGTGGTGGTGGTGCTTTTAATCACGAACTCATAAGACGCTTAGCCCTTTTATTACCTAATCAACAGGTAACCACAACTCAGCAATTAGGTATTGCCCCGCAGTGGGTCGAAGGCATCGCATTTTCTTGGCTTGCCATGCGGCATCACTATAAACTCAGTGGTAACTTACCCGCCGTCACTGGCGCAAGCCGCGAAGCAATTTTGGGCGGTTTTTTCCCTGCTAACTAATGTCTTTGCACCGCTATTGTAACAGGCGGTGCTGAAGTCGAATCACATCACGCTTGTAATTTTCAGACTCCGTTAGCAACACGCTATGGGAGTCTGGCACATAGCTTATCGCACCGTGCCTAGGCAAACTCGATGGGGGTAACTTTAGTATGGGAGTTACCAGCTCGGTACTGAATCGCCAAAATGCAATCAATTGATGATCTGCACCATTTTGGCGAAAATACACGCCTTTATCCGACACGTCCCAATTGTAGCGCTCATAAAACTGCTCACCACTAATCAGCTCATTTAGCAGTAGAGGTTTACTAATATCCATCGACCATAAGCCAAGCTTATCGGCCCTAGAAAACAGTAAAGTATTGCCATCAACCATCTTACCTAAACGCATGCCAACTTGACTAATCACCGTTGGTAAGCGATTGTCCAAGTAAAATTGAGTAATACCATCATAGGTATTAGCAACAATGAAACTGTCGTCCCAGCCCCAACTGGGGCGCTGATGGTCGAGATAAGCCGTAGCTAGAATCGTAATACTGCCAGAGGCAACATCAAGCACATGGATCTTATTACCTTCACTTTTATCATCAGGCGCGAGAAAGGCGATTTTCTTGCCATCATGGGACCAACTTGGATACGCCACGCGGCGTTTTAACGCTGTATGTTGTTTGCGCTCTTCACCGTGAATGTTGGATGACCAGATTTCATTAAACCCAGTTTCGTTAGAGACATACACCAAACGCTTGGTAGCAGACGAGTAACTCGGGTTTCGATAACTATATTCCACCCGTAACAAAGGAAACGGTGCTGTGGCAATGGTTTGCGACAATTCCAATTTACTTAGACGAAAATCACGCATGTAATTGGCGTAAACAATGTCATTACTGAGTGGCACAAAACGTGGGTAACTTAACCCTTCAACGTGCAATGGCTCTACTTTCTTACTGGCAATTGTCACTATAAAGCCATTACGCACACCGGAGTTTTCACTACTAAACACCAAACGCTTGCTATCACTGTGCCAACTTAACCCGCGCATATCTTCAAATCCTCGGGTTAGTCGTTGCTCGGCACCTGTGGCCCAATCTCTAATGAATAGATCCTCAGAGATATTGCCAAACCGCCTTGCGATAGCTAACCAGCGTCCATCAGGGCTAAACGCTAAATCTCTATCGCGATAGCTACAATCGGTGCCGCAAGAGATCCTTTCTGCCTTGGGTGCCTGTGCAGTTAAATCGATTTGATACAGGCCTGAAGCTGGCACTTGCTGCTCTGAAGAAACAAAAACAACAAATTTACCATCCGGTGAAATATCAAGCCCGGTACTGTAGGTATTACAGGGGGCAAGACTGGTGGTTTGGTTGCTATCAAGGACTAGCTTAGTGATAAAACACTGCTTATTAGCGCGTATTTCGGAGGCAAAATACAGAGCGCTGCCATCTGGGCTCCACACCGCTCGAATCTCTTTACTGCTGCTTGATGTTAGCTGCTTAGGAGTATCACTAGGCGTCTGCAGATCTTTTAAATACAAGCTTGCATAGCCATCAACGCCACGTGCCCCATACACCAGCCAGCGTCCATCGGGTGAAACCACTGGATAAAGCTCAGGTCCGGCATCTGACGTAAGCCGAGTTTGTAACTGCGGTATGTATCTGATGCTGTCTAAGTAAAGGTGAGTTAATACAAACCCCAGCACCAACACCAGTACGGTACCGAAGGTGGCAATAACTTGGCGATTAAACTGATTTAGCCGCGCTATCTTAAGTTCAGCCTTTTCCAATAAATCGGGTTCATCAACTAAATCCGCAGCATCAAACTCAGGGGTGATCAACAAGCGATAACCGGTTTTTCTTACGGTTTCAATGGCACTCTCTTGCCCTGTTACCGATTTAATATGCTGACGTAAATGCCAAACTGCATTAGTTAGCGCTTTAGAGCCAACATAATGGTTGCCTTCCCATATTTCCTCGATGAGTTCCTCGCGGGTCACTACCCGAGGAAAGTGGCGCGCAAGATAACTGAGCACTTCAATGAACTTAGGTTGCAACGACACACTTTGCTCAATACCAGATTGAGGGTCTGCAAAATACAAACAGTTATCCGTTGGCGATACTTTACAGTCAAGTAAATCAAAAGCGGCATGTTTAGATATCTTCATTTTCGCCATCCCCCAAAGCCAATCGCCGAACAGTAGCATTAACACTGACTGAATAATACGGGCTTAACCTATTTTTCACAAGCATACAAAAGAGCATAAAAAGACTTTTAAGTGACTGTAAAAAATAACAATAGATGTTTAATAGATAAATAAACAACCTATAAACGACCCCACCCCAATTGCCCACAAATAACAAAGTGGTTACAAATTTAATCCAGCAACAACTTGGCGACATTCGCAGGGAGAGTCCACATTCATCCCCGCTGAGCAAGCCACTAGTCCCTGTAACCCAAACACGATTTAGGGAACAAAACAGGGCATTAACTATAAAAACTAAGGACTGTATCGAGATGAGACCAACAATGAAATTATCTGCGCTTACCGTTGCCATCACGCTTGCTTCAATAAGCTCTGCCAATGTGCAAGCCGCAGAACAACCTAACGCTGAAAAGAAAATGGAAAAGATTGAAGTCACGGGTTCGCGTATTAAGCGTGCTGACTTCGAAGGTGTGGCACCAGTTACGGTAATTACTGCTGATGATATTGCTACTAGTGGCCTTAGCTCCATTACTGAAGTACTTCAATCTTCTGTTGCTAATACCGGTGGTTCACTCAATGGTGAAAGCGATGGATATACTGATAGCGCTAGCTCAGTCAACTTACGTGGTATGGGCGCAAACCGTACCTTAGTATTGGTCAATGGCCGTCGCCAAGCAGCGTTTCCATCAGCTGCCGGTGGTACGTCTAACTTTGTTGACGTCTCTGATATTCCAACCGCCGCAGTTGAACGTATTGAAATATTAACCGGTGGTGCATCGGCTATTTACGGATCTGATGCCGTGGGTGGTGTAGTCAATATTATTCTTAAGAAACAATATGAAGGCGCCAAAGTTGAAGCCAAATACTCGGATACAACCCAAGGTGGTGGCGAGCAACTAGACCTATCTTACCTTCAAGGCTTTAACACCGAAAACAGCCAAACCTTGGTCATGCTTGAATACCGCAAAGTTGAAGAGATCAAAACCTCTGACCGCGATAGTCTCTACAACCCTGCTTATTATGAAAATAGCGACGGCGAGCTTACTTGGGGCGCTGGCCCATTTGGTGATGCAGCGCCTTCAAGCTGGTCTTCAAGAATTACCGATTACAGCAAGATTTATCATGACGACAAATATGCCAATTTAAGCCAACAAGAATGTACCGACCTTTTCGGTGAAAAGGGCATCTATCGCCCAGATTACAAATATGGTTGCTACTACGATAAATACGCCGACCGCGGCCTGCAATCTGCTTACGACCGACTCAATTTGGTGGTCAATACCACCTATGATTTAAATGATGACTGGCAGCTGTACGCCATGCTCAACGCTTCATATAAAGAAAGCACAAAATATAAAGATGAAAAAGGCTTTGGCACTTACCTTTATGAAGATGAAGTAACCGGCGCATACAGTTACGACAGGTACGAATTTGAAGACTATAACCGTTACTACCTTGCCCGTCGTATGGAAGAGTTTCCTGGACCTCGTACCTATGACACCCAAAACACCAAAGCATCACTTGCTTTTGGTGCTAACGGAACCATTGGTGACTACGAATTAGATATCTCATGGTCTAGCGGTTATGCCCTGTATGAGAAACAAAACCACCATATGGTCAATGGCGCTCATCTACTTGATATCGTAACCATGAACCCTGAAATGGGTGGTGATGAGAAATGGTATCCACATCAGGCATTAACAGCGCAACAAGCCGATTACCTGATGGGTGATTCAACCAAAGAGTCCGACTCAAGTATGCATCAGTTACAAGCTGTTTTCTCTGGCGACTTAATGGAAGTCTCAGCGGGTACAGTTGGTTTTGCAACCACAGCGGAATGGGCTCGTGAAAGCTACGAAGATACCCTAGATGAAATCACCATGAGCGGCGGATATATTGGCATGGGCGGCACTGGCGGTGAAGGTGATCGTGACAGAGTCGCTATTGCCGGTGAAATTCAATGGCCACTACTCAGCAATATGCCAGGCATCAAATCTCTAGAGTTGTCTGCAGCTCTGCGTTATGACCATTACCTAGATGACTCCGATGTTGGCGGCGCCACTACACCACAAGTCGGTCTAAGCTACCGTCCAATCGATGAAGTCATGGTTCGCGCTAACTGGGGACGCAGTTTCCGAGCACCAGATATGCACCGTCTATACGCTGGTCAAACCCGCGGTTATAGCAGCATTGATGTGCCACACCCTAACGATCCAAACGATATTTATGAAGATGACTATGTGTCGTATAACTCAGGAAACCTTAACCTTGAAGAAGAAAAAGGTGAGTTCTGGAACGTCGGTTTAGTCGCTAACGTTACTGACAATGCGGACTTAACCATTGATTGGTGGAACATCGAGTTAGAAGGCGCAGTAAAAACCATCTCAAGCTATGATGTGATTAACGATCCTAAATATAATAAAACAGGCCAATACAACGACTGTACCGAGATGGCGGAAGTCGGCTACCTCAATGAGTTCGACGATGACGGCATCGAAAATATCGCTTGTATGCGTAAAGGCCCAATCAACAGTGCTTATGAAGCGTCTGAAGGTATCGATGCCAGCTTCAACTACAGCTTCCCTGAAACAGCAGCGGGTGACTTTAAGCTTAAGCTAGCAGCGTCATACCTGATTAAAAAGGAGTATCTTGAGCAAGAAGGCGGTGAAGTTGAAGAGCAAACTGAAACCGATTATTTCCCGAAATGGAAAGGTAATGCCAGTTTAAGCTGGAGCTATCAAGATTTCCGCGCCACTATCGCTTACTACTACACTGGCGAAGCAAAAGGCGTTGACCTATTTGAGTACACGGATGCCAACGGTGACGATGTTGAATCAATGGAAACGGATACCCTGGACCCGTATCAAACCATTAACCTAACGCTAAGTTACTCAGCCCCATGGAAAGGTAAGTTCACCGCTGGTGTGAGAAACCTAACCGATGAAATGCCACCATTGTTTGATGTTCGCAATGATAAGCACAATGACTGGCCATTTTATGAAGACTACAACAGTAGCTATTCAGCCAAAGGTCGCAGTGTCTTTGTTGGCTACTCACAGAAGTTCTAACTGCTAGCGCAGCCCTTCCCTTGGCGCCCTTAGGGGCGCCTATTTTTGTCCATCGCACTCTCTGTCAGGAGAAAGTCATGCAGCAATTATTTACCTTGTTCACTGCCCTGATCTGGTTTTGCAGTCTTCAAGTCATGAGTAGCGAATACCAGCACCCAAGTGGTGCTATTGAACAAGTCATCAATCAGCCCAAAGCAGTCACCACCCGATTATCAGCAGATAATCAATATATGGTGGTACTAACGCCGATTTCCCATGTCGACATCAGCCAATTAGCACGTCCTGAACTCAAATTGGCAGGACTTAGAATTAACCCCGAATCATTAACGCCATCGCGCAGTAAATATCAATACAAACAACTCGAAATTATTAATCTTGTCGACAAGACGCGTCAGGTTATCGAAGCGCCGCAAGGCACAAGTATCCACGCCGTAAAATTCTCACCCGATAGCCAATACTTAAGCTATATCATCAATAATCAACAAGCCGCTTATATTGAGCTATATCATGTTAAAAGCCATGCAAAATCCAAGTTATCAACAGCGAGATTGAACGCATCCTTAGGGTTTTACTACCAATGGCAATACGATAGCCAAGCCATCATCACCAACCTTGCTATCCACTCAAGTCAACCCGCTAAATCTAGATTACAGATCTCACCGAACATCAGCCAAACCCAAGGTCAAAAGGCGCCACGAAGAACTTATCAAGATTTAATCAAGAGCCAATACGACGAACAACGCTTTGCTGACATCACCACTGCGCAACTGACCAAAATTGCACTTAATGGTGAGCAAACATTAATTGGTAAACCCGCCATCAACGTGAGCTTTCAAGTTTCACCCAATAATCAATACATTTTGGTCAAGCAAATAGATAGCCCCTTTTCTCACATCGTCAAATATCGAGACTTTGCCCAAACTGTTAGCCTTTTCGATCACCTAGGACAGCAGGTTATTTCCTTTGGTCAGCTAGAAAGCGGTGAGTTTAGACCCAGTGGCAGTGATTCAGTGAGACGCGGGCCACGCATTATCCACTGGCGCAAAGACCAACCCAATACCATCGCTTTTGTGACGCCACTTGATAATGGCGACGGTAATAGCAAACACCCGTATCGTGACGAAATTCGCACTCTAACAGCACCTTTTACCGGTCAAGCTAAGCCATTGTTAAAAACCCCTTGGCGCATCAGTAGGCTGGCTTGGGGCGAGGAGAGCACCCTATTTATCACCGAAAAAAACAGTAAAAAGAAACAGATTAGAGTGAGCTTTTTTCAAGATAATGGCAGCAAGGGCGCGACCGTTTGGTATCAAAAGTCGCAACGCGATACCTACAACGACCCTGGTAAGTTAGTCTATAACAAACGATCCGTTGCGCCACTAGTGAATGTCCAATCTAGCAAGTTCATTCATGCTGGATTAGGCGCATCAAACCAAGGTTATCAGCCGTTTGTAAAGCAAACCTCCATGGATGGATTAGCCAGTGAAGTGTTATGGCAAAGCCAACCAGATAAGCTAGAAAAAATGGTCTACCTTATCAACCGCTCACCATTGAAAATGATCATTAGCCGCGAGGATGCTCACACGCCAAAACAATATTGGCTGCTAGATGATAAACAGCAAACCTTGCTGCACCAGGCGCAAGCACCACTGGCACAATTTCAAGGCGTGACCCGCCAGCTTGTTCATTACCAACGCCAAGATGGAACGCCCTTATCCGGCGTGCTTTATCTGCCCAAAGGCTATCAAAAAAGCCAAGGACGACTTCCGGTACTCATGTGGGCTTACCCAAGAGAGTACAAAGATGCCGCAGTGGCAAGTCAGGTCAACTTCTCTGAGCATCAATATCAAAAAATCAGCGCTAAAGGCCCTGTTGCCATGGTAGCCAATGGCTTTGCGGTATTTGACAAAGTGGCAATGCCGATTATTGGCGAAGGCAAGGCCCGGCCTAACGATAGCTTTAGACAGCAACTGGTGGCGAATGCCCAAGCTGCTGTTGATGTATTATTTGATATGGGCATTGCCGATAAACAGCGCATTGCTATAGGCGGGCACTCCTACGGTGCTTTTATGGTTGCCAATCTACTTGCTCATTCCGACCTCTTTAGTGCAGGAATTGCTCGCAGCGGCGCTTATAATCGCTCGCTCACACCATTTGGTTTCCAGTATGAGAAACGTAACTACTGGGAGGCGCCAGACTTATATCAGCAAATGTCTCCCTTTACCCACGCCGACAAAATTGACGAGCCATTACTGCTCATTCATGGTGAGATGGACGCCAACTCAGGCACCTACCCAATGCAGTCTGAACGTCTATTCAAAGCTATCCGCGGATTAGGAGGGACGGCGAGACTCGTCACACTCCCCTATGAAAGCCACAGCTACGCCGCTAAGCAGTCACTATCTCATATGTGGTGGGAGCAAGAAAACTGGCTACTGCAATTTGTCGCTAACGATAACACTGCATCGCAGCCTGAACAATCCACTATTCGCACGCTACATTAAAGGAAGCGCCATGAAATCTATCAGTCTAAAAGCCGCTTTGGCTTTGGCCGTCAGCAGTTTTGCTCCTTTATGGGCACATGCTGAGTCTCCGCGCAATATCATCTTTTTAATTGGCGATGGTATGGGGCCGGCATATACCAGCGCCTATCGCTATTTCAACGACGACAGCTCGACCAAAAAAGTTGAAAAAACCATCTTTGATCATCTCCTTGTGGGGGCATCTAGCACTTACCCTGATGACGATACCTATGTGACCGACTCAGCTGCCGCTGCCACCGCCTTAGCCACCGGATACAAAACCTATAACGGCGCGATTTCAGTCGACCACCAGCACAATCCCATATCAACCATGATGGAGCAAGCGACTAAAGCAGGCTACATCACCGCGATAGTCGCGACCTCTCAGGTTAACCATGCCACACCAGCCAGCTTTTTAGCCCACAATGAAAGTCGACGTAATTACAATCAAATAGCAGACAGCTATGCCGACAATTTGCACAATGGTTTAGGTACAGCCGAGCTAATACTCGGCGGTGGTACTCAGTATTTTATTCGCGATGACCGCAACTTGATTAGTGAATTTACTGACAATGGTTACCAATACATCGATAAGCTCAATCAACTTGAGTCACTGACAAAACTACCAGCCATCGGCTTATTTGCTAAAAGCGGCATGCCAGCAGCTTTGGGCGCAGACGAGCCCCGTCGCCTACAAAAAATGACCGATAAAGCCTTACAGTTACTTAGTAGGCAAACTGCTCCCTTTATGTTGATGGTCGAAGCCAGCCAAATCGATTGGTGTGGCCACAGTAACGATATTGTCTGTGCTATGCATGAAATGGATGATTTCGCGCATACATTAATGGCCGTAAAAGCGTTTGTTGATAAGCACCCAGACACTTTACTTATTGCAACCGCAGATCACTCAACTGGCGGCCTAACTCTAGGCCGAAAAGGCGATTACAAATGGGAAGGTCAACAGCTAAAAAAGGTAACGGTGCTACCGAAAGTGTTTGCAAAACAATTACTCGACAACCCCGAAATACTCAGCGATTACCGCAAATTTAGTGCGGTTTGGCACACTCAAATCAACTTAAGCATCGCCGACGATTCATTAGCTAGGCTGCAGCAAAGTCTGCTTGAGTCGAGCAAATCAAAAGATGCCCATCGACTAATGACGAACAGGATTAAGCGCAAAATAGATGCGCTCACTTACACCGGTTGGACCACCAGCGGCCACGATGGCATTGATGTGCCTGTGTTTGCCTATGGCGCAGGGAAACACCACTTTTATGGCCACGTAGATAATACTGAAATTGCCAATAAAATTATTAGCTTCATTGCCAAATAATACCAATTAACGCAAAACCGACTATGCTCATATCAGCGCTGACTCATTCACTTGGTCTCGCTGATTTGAGTAAATTGAAGGTATACGATAAACCGTTGCGTTTCCTTTTCTCGCTCCAATCACGACCAACATCACTGGATACAGAGTGTCGTCAATTAACTCGACAAGCTTGCCGGCACTATTTGTTGGTGACTGGGCGTTAGCACAATTGTGGCTTTTCTGGGTAGCTCCCATCGCAGGCGCTATATTAGCCGGATTGATATATAAATCCTTCGCGAATAAGAATAGCTAAATCAAAATTGGCTTAATACAGGGCGGCCATAGCCATTTGCGCTTTGTCCGCCTTAATACTGATGTTATTATCTGCCACCAAGCAATCACGCCAATTTAATGAGTATTCACCATGAGCAAAAGTGCCAAAGACCCAAGCCAGATGACCCCTGAAGCCCGTTATGACTTTTTGGTCGAGCAAGCCAAAACCCATGAGGTATTGTGGACGCTTCAAGATCTTGATGGCTGCGTAATGTTAACCACAGAAGAGGAAGACTGTATTCCTATGTGGCCAACTGAAGAAAGTGCAGCTGCTTGGGCGGTCGATGATTGGAAAGATTGCAGCGTATTAGCGATTCCACTCGCAGAATGGCTAGAACGTTGGGTACCAGGTATGCAAGATGATGACCTATTTGTCGCCGTGTTCCCTGTACATGACGACCTTGGTGTGGTCATTCCACCTTATGAATTAGAGCAGCGTTTAGCCCCTAAAAAGCGCCACTAATATCGAGGGGTTATTGTGAAACAGCAAAACTCATCAACTGAAGATAACCAGGCGTTGGCATCAAAATCAGCAGTAGCAGCCATTCCCAAGCGCTTGGTCGTATTGCTACTGTTTTTAACCTTAGTATCGATTAGTGGCTTAATTGCTAATCAAGGCGTGCTATTTTGCGTCTTAACCCTGTTTATTGTTGTGGCCGTCGCCGGCAAACAGAAAACCGGCCTGCTGATGTTACGCATCTACACTGCACTGCAATTAGCATTAGTGAGTATGTTGCCTGTGATGCTTTACGACCCTGACAATCTAGTTGTTGCCAAAGACTCGAGTTTTGATTTAGGCGCGTGGCAAGGAAAACTGCCGGACTGGTTAGTGTTTTCTGTGCTAATTGTATTGGCAATCATCCAAGTTTGGATAGCATTCACTCCTAAAGTTAAAGCTTATTGCACCACCAAAGTGAATATGAATATTATGAGCTAATAGCGGTCATCACGATCGCTGCAACCACAAAAAAACCAGCATTAGCTGGTTTTTTTATTTGTGGTTCGCCTTGTTGCAGTAGAACATTAAACTGAAAAGCTC
This sequence comes from Shewanella waksmanii, assembly GCF_043643685.1. GTDB lineage: Bacteria > Pseudomonadota > Gammaproteobacteria > Enterobacterales > Shewanellaceae > Shewanella > Shewanella waksmanii_A. The sequence goes on along the minus strand of NZ_JBHZSN010000001.1, from coordinate 136,508 downwards.
GCTCCACAACCACAGGTTGTTGTCGCATTAGGGTTTTTAACAAAGAAGCGTGAACCTTCAAGGCCCGAAGTATAATCCACTTCACCGCCAACTAAATATTGAAGACTCATAGGGTCAACAACAAGTTGTACCCCTTGCTTTTCTACCGTGAAATCGCCTTCATTGACTTTTTCATCGAAAGTAAAACCGTACTGAAAACCAGAGCAGCCTCCACCAGTGACATACACTCGCAACTTAAGCGCGTCATTTTGCTCTTCATCAAGCAAGGTTTTAACCTTTGAAGCCGCTTCATCGGTAAACTTGATTGGCATTGTATCTTCAGCTTGTTCTGTCATTACTACCTCTAAACATCGGTTTGCTGAGCGGAATTATCCGATACCTGACCAATTTGTTCAAGTAATATGCGCAGCTATCGAATAAACTGTGAACTCCATGAGCCAATAAACCTCAGTGAAGTTCGCTTAAATAACCTTATTACGGTTAAAACCCCGCCAAGCACTATGGCTTTGGCGGCGCCACCTCTTCAGGCTGAGATTCACTGTCTGGCGCTTGCGTCACCGGTATCGTTTTATCACCAAGCCCATCATTTTCAAGCTCATCACCGCCAACTTCAAGCTGATCAACTTGCACCGAATCTAAATCAACCGGCACGATATCAGCGCGCTCAAAGGTTTGTTCAGTTTGCGCCCGTTTGGTCCAACGTGTTGCAGGCACATTCACGTTTGCCACTACCCGATTGAGTTCAAAATCAGCAGGGAAAACCACTTCAGTTTCTAACACCTGAAAATAGCGAAACTGAAATGCGAAGCTTGCATCAGACAATGTCGACAAATCAATATTAACCACTTCTCCCTGTTGCAAGCCGATAAAAGTGAGTTTTGCCTGTCCTTTCATCGATTGCTTGCGCTTTTGTAGCTGAGTGAGTACTAACTTGATTCGATATTTATTGTCCAATTGACTCGGAATTAACTCTAATCCATGGATGGCAACCCCTTCAGCAATATTCTCCGGCGCCATAATACTGCGATAGAACGCCAATTCTCGTTCAAGCTCCTGTTGCTTACTGTGTTGCTGAGCAAACATTTGCTGCATATTTTTATTGGCTTCTTGCTCTAAAGTCAGCGATAAATTTGTTGCAGCCAACACTTCTGCTTGCTGTTTGAGCTGCGCACTAAGCTGCTGTTCACGTCGATTATCGACCTTAACCTCAGCCGCTTGGTGATCTAACCAGGTTTGCCACACTAATGCCCCTAAAGAAAAAGCCACAATAACCAGTAACAATAGATAAACACTGGAAGGACGAATTTTTCGCTCTTTGGCTTGCATACGACTCGCCCAACGATGATAATTTGGCATTAAGTTAAAGCCCCTTATACTCTTTTTAGTCAAACGTCTCACACTTACAATATGGAATTTGTCGACAGTGACTGCGCAGCACCTTGTTAAAAAAGCTTATATTCACAGCGCAAAATATGTCCGGAATCAACTCCGGGACAAACTGTCACAAGCCAAAATTAGCGGTCAGTTATGCTTGATCGCACTGCTATTTGCTTTAGTGGCCACCGGCGTGATTTTGCTGTTTAAACTGCTATTGCAATGGATGACCCATTATACCCAAACTCAAAGTCTGAATATTACTGGCTTCATTGAAGACTGGCGAGTATTACTGCCGCTATTTGGTGCATTTTTAATCTGGCTTGTGGCACAAATGGGATCTTCACGCTATAAACGCATGGGAATTGCTTATGTGATGCACAGAGTGAAAATCCATTATGGCAAAATTCCACTGCCCTCAGCACCAGCCCAGTTTTTTCAAGCATTGTTCGCGCTAGCGGGTAATTTCTCTGTGGGTAAAGAAGGCCCAGCAATTCATCTTGGGGCAGTGAGTGCCAGCTATCTTGCAGAAAAATTCAAGCTGCCCGACAACAGTGTTCGAATTATGTGTGCCAGTGGTATTGCTGCGGGCATAGCTGCCATCTTTAATTCGCCATTAGCCGCAGTCATTTTTGTCTTTGAAGTCATCCTTAGAGAATACAAGGTCCACTATTTCTTCCCCATTATGATTTCGGCGATATGCGGTGCCCTTTCCAGCCAGTTGGTTTTTGGTAATGTGCATGAATACGCCCATATCGGCGTACTACACATTCCATTATCACAATATCCAATCTTGGCGCTATGCGGCATCGCGATCGGTGTCATCGCAGCTATATTTAATCGCTCACTATTGGCAGTGACCGAAACAGGGCAACAATGGCCATTAATCTATCGTTTGGGATTAGCAGGCATCATTACCTGCATCATCGGCATGCTGTTACCTCAAGCCCTCGGCAGCGGAGAGCTGGCTATCGAGACCATCATTAGTGGTCATCCATCAATCTGGCTGCTATTTGGATTGTTGGTCGGCAAAATTGTGGCCACTATCGCGGCGTTAGGATTAGGCGTCCCGGGCGGAATCATAGGCCCACTTTATGGTATTGGTGCCATACTCGGCACCCTACTAGCACTTATTGCTGCAAGTGTGTTTCCAGATATAGCCCCTTATATCGGCCTTTACACCATCATAGGTATGAGCGCCATGATGGGCGTTTGCCTCAATGCGCCACTCGCTGCCCTTGTCGGTATGCTGGAGCTGACCAACAATGCTTCGATAATCTTGCCCTCTATGGTTGTGGTCATCCCCGCTTTTTTGATTAGCCATCAAGTCTTAAAGACAAAATCAATATTCTATCGGCAGATGGAGATAATGGGATTAGATTACAAAGTGTCACCGGTCAAACTAGGTCTGCAAAAACTTGGGGTTAGAGCGCTGATGGACAGACGATTTGTCATCGTTGGCCACGATGACGCATTATTATTAGAAGTGCTCAAGCGTGCAGAAGGTCGCTCAGTTCTGAGCCGTGATAAACAAGGCAATATGCAGATGCTGCAGCTGGAGCTGCAAGTCACCGATGACGTGAGTACCTTAACCCGTCATCCTATCCAAGGGGTTCCCGACACCGCCACACTCATGGAAGTCTATGATATTTTATCCCGTGAGCGTCGAGGCGAAGTGTTTATATACCAAGGTGACATCCAACATATTGTCGGCGTAATAAGTTGGGCGAATATTCAGCAGCAGATCCGCTCAGGCCAAATCTAACCAGCATGAGCGTTATTTTGACTGTTGACGCTCCAACTCTTCAGCTTCCCTGATCTTTTCATCAACCCGCTCAGGCACAGTACCATTGGCACGGGACATCACATCTTCATCTGAACTGGCTGTCACATGATAACTGGCATTGGCACCACACCCTGTCATCAAAATAAGTATCAAAACGGCGCCCAAAAGGCTAATCAGTTGCATAGGCGATATCCTTATTATTCATCCATGATTGTTAATTAAGCTATTTAACGGCATCAATGGCCGAGTTGCAACAATATCAACGGATTAACTATTGGCTCGATCTGGTATTTTTAGCTTAGTAACGGCCATTGTTTAACCTGTAATTAGCCTTTTTGCGTGACATCACCTTTACATCACCCAAGTTAGAATAAAAACATAACCAATTGATTAGTATTAACTAAAACTCATTTTTTAGATCTTTTCACAACTTTTTACATGCCTTTACTCACAGTTATTCGTAAATTGCCACCTAGCGCAAGGCTACAACAAAAACCTTGACCTACATCAATAACAGATAGATTAAAAAATCTACCACTAGCTAACACCCGGTCGATGCTTTACTGGGATGCAATAAAGGAAAACGCTATGTCCGCTTGGAGTGCCAGCGTCATACCACCAAGAAAATCTTGGTTGCTATTACTATTGTTACCTTTAGGGGTCTGCCAGGCTAACGCAGAGCCGGATCCTAAGTTACTCAACATGTGTAAAGCCTGCCATGGCGAGCAAGGCCAGAGTCAATTTGCCACCATTCCTAACCTTCAAGGTCAAAGCGAGCAGTACCTTGTGCAGCAATTGAAGCAGTTCAAGTCAGCTCAGCGACAAGATCCCACCATGACCAAAGTGGCTAAGTTACTCAACGAACAACAGATCAGCGCCATTGCTCACTATTTTGCAAATACTAAGGATAATTAAAAATGAGTTTAGACAGACGTAGTTTTCTTAAAGGCGCTGCCGCCACTTCAGTTGCTGCAATGCTACCTGTAAACTGGGTATTTGCACGCCCTGCCGGTGTGGAGCCTTTAGATATCTCAGCAGTAAAGTGGTCTAAAGTAGAGCATCTACCAGAGCATTTCAAAGTACTCAATAGCAGCCCACTCAATGCTTTTCCACCGGAGCATTTGTTAGATCCTGTCACGACACCATCTGATATCGCCTTTATCCGTTGGAACGGTCAGATGCCAGATTTTGAAAATATCGATCCCGATACTTGGGAGTTTACTGTCGATGGCGAGTCTATCGAAACGCCAAAAACCTATACGATTGCCGAACTTAAAAAGAAGTTTAAAACCCACACCCAACAGCTAGTACTAGAATGTGGCGGCAACAGTCGCGAAAACTTCTATCCCAATGCCAAAGGTAACCAGTGGAGTAACTCAGCGGTATTTTGTGCCGAGTGGACAGGGGTGCTTGTCAAAGACGTACTTGCTGACTGCGGCGTCAAAAGTGATGCGGTTTACACAGCCCATTATGGCGCTGATAAACACATTAGTGGCAAAGGTGCTGCCATCTCTCGCGGGGTGCCTATTGAAGCTGCAATGACTGAAAATGCCATGATAGCTTGGGGAATGAATGGTGAAGACATTCCGTATATGCACGGCTACCCATTACGTATCGTATTTGGCGGACGCCCAGGCTCAGTATCACAAAAATGTGCCACGGGTATCGGCGTAAGAGATCGGGTTCACGACGGTAAAAAAATGGCAGCGCCAGCCTATCAAGTACCTAAAAATCCGGTCGCTCCAGGTGAGAAAGTCGATAACAAAGACTTCAAAATCATTGAAGAGATGATTGTAAAATCACTGATAACAGCACCTGCAACAGGCAAAGAGTTAGCCCTAGGTGAAGAAATTGAAGTACGCGGTCATGCTTGGGCTGGTACCCGTGATGTCGCTAAGGTGGAAGTCAGTTATGACTATGGCACAACTTGGCAAACAGCCTCACTGACAAAACCAGTAAACCCTATGGCATGGCAGCAATGGAAGTTGAAACTCAAACTGCCACAGGTGGGCTACTATGAGATTTGGGCTCGTGCTACCGACAGTAAAGGCGATAGTCAACCTATGGTTCAGCCTCAATGGAACCCTAAAGGTTACTTATTCAATGGTTGTCATCGCATCGCGGTAAGGGTGGCCTAATGAAAGCGCTACACTTACTGTTAGCAGCAAGCTTAGGCTGCATGCTCAGTAGCCAAGTATCCGCTGAGCAATATCCAATAGATCCAGAATCTGGGCTGATCATGGCACCAGGCTGGGAAGTGGTAAATCAACAGTGTAATGCCTGCCACACTAGCCACATCATTCCACAAAACCCTGGCAGTAAAGCAGTGTGGAAAGACACCATCAATTGGATGATAGAGACACAAGGTCTATGGGATCTTTCAGAGACTTGGGATCCGGTACTCAACTATTTGTCGACTTACTACAATGAGTCAGGCATCGATATGCGTATCTTCCGTCGCAAACCTTTGTCTGAGTCACAAATGCCACCAATGCCATCAAGCAATGAGGAGGCATTATGAGACCACTAATACCAAACGCAAAACTGCGGTGCGCATTAGTGCGCATCGTGTCGGTTGGCTTATGTTTAACTGCCAGCCAAGCTATGGCGACGCCGGAGCAGTTTAATCAAGACCTTAAAAAGTTGGCGATAACCATCAATCAAGACACGATGCAATACCAAGCTGATGTTAACAAAGGCAAGCAGTTGGCTGATACCCGCTGTGTGGCTTGTCATGGTGACGCCATGCTCAAAATGATGCCGACATACCCAAAACTCGATGGTCAAAAAGCCGCTTATTTGTTTAAACAATTGCTTGATTTCAAACACGGACAACGTCAAAACCCATTAATGCAAGGACAGGCTACCATGCTGTCAGAGCAAGAAATGAAAGATGTTGCTTATTACTATTCCACCCTTTAACCATAACCTTGGTTTTACCACCCTTTCCTAGACTAGCAGTTGCCGCTGTTAGTCTAGGCTTTTTACCTGTTAGCTGCTGCATGTAACAGAATGCTATCTGCATCGCTATTTAATCATGGGAGGATTTCCCTAATATAGTGTTTCAGGTATAATGCCGCCTCAGCCACCCTACATAACATTCGGGCTCACAAAACTGCATGAGTTAGTTGATTGTGTGCCCCATAGCAATTGGAAATAAAGGCTGATGACTCAGTTTCAAGGTTCTCACATCCTGTCGGTAAACCAGCTCAATTTAGACGCTGTTCAACAAATTTTTAGTGTTGCTACCCGTATGACGCCATATGCGCTACGCCAAAAGCGGACGACTGTGCTCGATGGCGCCATTTTAGGTAGCCTATTCTTCGAACCAAGCACGCGTACCCGCATTAGCTTTGGTTGTGCATTTAACTTACTTGGCGGCAAAGTCAACGAAACGGTTGGAATGGGTTCATCTTCACTATCTAAAGGCGAGTCACTCTATGATACCGCCCGAGTGCTATCAAGCTATTCTGATGTGATTGCCATGCGCCATCCAGATGCATACTCAGTAAAAGAGTTTGCAGAAGGTAGTCGTGTGCCAGTGATCAACGGCGGTGACGGCTCAAATGAGCACCCCACACAAGCCCTGTTGGATCTGTTTACTATTCAAAAAGAGTTAGCTGCAGGTGGCCGTGACATTAGTGGCATGCATATCGCGATGGTGGGTGACTTGAAATTTGGTCGAACTGTGCACTCGCTATCTCGTCTGCTGTGTATGTATAAAAACGTCAGCTTCACATTAGTATCACCCAAAGAGCTAGCAATGCCTGACTATGTGATCAGCGACATTGAAAATGCTGGGCATAAGATCACAATAACAGACCAACTTGAAGGAAATTTAGATCAGGCTGATATACTCTATCTAACTCGAATTCAAGAAGAACGCTTCCCATCACAAGAGGAAGCCAATAAGTATCGTGGTAAATTCAGATTAAATCACAATATTTATACTCAACATTGTAAATCGAACACTGTGATCATGCACCCACTGCCACGGGACTCTCGTGAGCAAGCGAATGAGTTGGACAATGACTTAAATAGTCATCCTAACCTAGCCATTTTTAGGCAAGCTGATAATGGGTTATTGATCCGTATGGCACTATTTGCACTGACATTAGGTGTTGACTCACAACTTGAGCAATACGAATGTCCAGTGAACTGGTATTCACGCAAAGCCGATTTTTAATTTGGCGACTGACTTAAAGGATTTAGCATGACCCGTTCTGAAACGCTATTTGAACAGGCAAAAAAAACCATTCCTGGTGGCGTTAACTCGCCAGTACGCGCATTTAACGGTGTAGGTGGCTCCCCACGCTTTATCGAAAAAGCAGATGGTGCCTATATTTATGATGCCGATGGCAAAGCTTACATCGATTATGTTGGCTCTTGGGGCCCAATGATCCTTGGCCACAACCACCCAAAAATTCGTGAAGCAGTATTAGCTGCGGTAGAGAATGGATTGTCATTCGGTGCACCGACTGAACTTGAAGTTACCATGGCTGAAAAAGTCATTGAAATGGTGCCTTCAATGGAACAGGTTCGCATGGTTAGCTCTGGTACTGAAGCGACCATGAGTGCTATTCGTTTAGCACGTGGTTTTACCAACCGTGACAAAATCCTTAAGTTTGAGGGTTGCTACCATGGCCACGCAGATTGCTTGCTAGTAAAAGCAGGCTCTGGCGCACTAACACTAGGCCAGCCAAGCTCTCCAGGTATCCCTGAAGATTTTGCCAAGCACACACTAACAGCCGTATATAACGAGCTTGAGTCTGTTAAAGCGCTATTTGAGCAATATCCGCAAGATATCTCTTGTATCATCCTTGAGCCTGTTGCTGGCAACATGAACTGTATCCCGCCAATCCCAGGTTTCCTAGAAGGCCTGCGTGCGTTGTGTGATGAATACGGTGCACTACTTATCATTGATGAAGTGATGACAGGTTTCCGCGTATCTAAGAGCGGCGCACAGGGTCACTACGGTATCAAGCCCGATCTGACGACCTTAGGAAAAGTCATTGGTGGCGGTATGCCAGTTGGCGCATTCGGTGGCCGTAAAGACGTGATGCAGTTTATTGCACCTACCGGCCCGGTATATCAAGCTGGTACCCTTTCAGGTAACCCTATCGCGATGACTGCTGGTCTTGCGCAAATGGAAGCACTATCTGAGCCAGGCCTTTATGAAGAATTGGCAGCAAAAACCAAGCGCATCGCTGAAGGCTTTAAAGCGGCAGCAGATAAGCATGGCATTCCAATGTCAATTAACTATGTTGGCGGCATGTTTGGCTTCTTCTTTACCGATGAAGCCCAAGTCACACGCTTTGACCAAGTCACCCAGTGTAACGAAGAGCAGTTCCGTGCTTTCTACCATGGCATGTTAGACGAAGGCGTTTATCTTGCGCCGAGTGCTTATGAGGCAGGCTTCCTGTCTATGGCTCATGGTGAAGAAGAGCTTGCAGCAACACTAGCTGCTGCAGATCGTGTATTGGCGTCAATAGCTAAATAAGTCCATACCACAATACAAAAAAGGACGCATATTGCGTCCTTTTTTATTGCAGTGAGAAGCCAAATCTAAAACTGATCGCGCTTACCACCCATATTCATCCGTAAAATGATCAATGCAACCACAACTTGCATTAATATTGAGGTATGCTCGAATACCACACTTGGGTTATCCATTACGCCCATGTTCAGCAAGCTCTTTGCACTGACAATTAGCCAGATCAATGCGCCCATTAACAGGCCACTTCTGAAAATAAAACTCATCGCACATTCCCAAATCATAGCGCCCAAAATAGGCACCAAATAACTATCAAGGCGCAGGTTACTGGTTATTTATTGCGCGGTCAATATTTTGACTAAGTCAAAATATTGTTCATCAAGACGATAAAACCACTTAGCGATACCGTATACAAAATCCATCTCATTAAACGGCTAATTTAGTTTCTTTTTTTAGATGTTTTTTTAATACTAATTTCGAAAAAAATAAATTATTAAATAAAGAAAAAAACGGATGCTTTTGCATCCGTTTTCGATTCACTTCAACATGAATCGCTATGTTTAAATGGCCGGTACTTTAAACTCTGTACCGGACACTTCAAGCACCACATCGCGCGGGCGAATTTCAACGATAGTCATTTTGCCACCAATCTTATCGCCCTGCTGTAACTCAGCGCCATCCACATTCAACCAACGATTGTTAGGATCGCTGCTGTAAACGTGGGCCAAAATATTAAACTCAGGGACCTGCAACTGAATGCCTGCTGGTAGCTCACCATATCGAGGCAGTTCATCACTCGGTGTAGCAGGAATTGGATCCAACTCAGGTTGTGTTACAGGGGTTGCAACCGAGTTTTCTCGCTCTAGTTCCAATAATGCCGCTTCAAAAGCGGCCACCAAATTGTTGTCCGGCGCTGCAGGCTGCGGATCACTCGCAGCGCTATTGGCACGATTATCCAGTTGCTGGGCAGATTGACTACTTGCCACAGCATCGTCAAAGCCAACATCATTGGCGGCAGCTTCCACTTGGTATTTCAGTGAATTTAACAGATCCTGTCCACGTTGATTGCTATTAGCCCCTAAGATAATCGGCTCTGGCTCATTGACAGCATTGGTAACGCGGCTTGGTTGGACTTCAGCCGGACTCGTTTGTGTTGCTATTTGTGTTTGAGCTTGCACGCCATAGTCAAGGGTTGCCATAGGCTGCCCACCGATTGTTATCGGCTCAGGCGATGCAGTAGGCGTAAATGGTTTCGCCACCGGTAATGCCACTTTGCCAGCTAAGCGCACTGAGGCCGGTGATTGTGAGTCAGCCAAAGTCATATCGTTAGTCATTTCGCTAACCGTTTCACTGTTGGTTTCACGATTAAGCTGCGCCTTACTAACGAGTTTATCATTCGCTAGCGCACTATCGGCTTGGGTGTTCATCATTGGCGGCTTAGATGCGCTGCTTTGCTTTAATTCAAAAAACTGATTAAACAACCAAGCACCACCAATACTTAGCAATATTGCTGACAGCAACAAGCCAAGTTTTGCCCATGGCCAGACTCGTTTTTCTTCAGTATGAGTCTGAGCCCTTGGCGCCATAACTGGATCGAGTTGGCCACTTTGCTGCTGTTTAGCGCGGGTCACCGCATCGAGTAAAATCGACATTAGTAACGACCTCGATTTTCAACAAGACGAGGGCCTTTATCACTTAAATACAGATTAAGCTGAACTAAGGTTTGACTGCCTGCAATCGCGTCCGCCCTTAGCCCATGTAAACGCTGAAACTCGCGCAGCGACTGTTCCAGTTCCTGATCAAAATAGCTCACCAACCTCGGTGGCTTGCGGGCAATGGTCGCTAAACTATTTTCTAGCCATTGCAGCTGGGCTTGGCTAGCATTGCGGCCAATTTCCGTCACCGTAGAGTTAGGCGACTGCCACAGTAATTCAAAAGTACCGCTAAAGTGACGGTTGAACCAATCACGATCAACCCACAATTGCTGTTCATTTAATTGAATAAGCAACTGCTCGCCTTGGCGCGAAACTAAGGTACCGTAGAAGGCTTCACCGCTATCATCTTGAAGGTAAACCACCGCAGGGAAGTTTAACTTAACAATGGTGTGCCAATTGCCTTGTTGCTGAAAACAGTCGAGTCCCTGTTGATTCGCAGCCTGACAAGCCGATAGGCCCACATAGGGCGTTTTGCCCCACAAACCTAAAATACTGGCATAAGCACTATCAATATCACGACTGGCATCAATGGCGTTTTTTAACACCCGTTGGCTGGCTGACAAGCTTGCTTGTTTTGGCGCTTTAGCAGCCACATTCTCAACAACCTTGGTCGCTTGCTCGGTGACTTTTGACGGCTCAGATGGGCTTTGGCTTTGACCTTGGCTAAACCAGTAAAGTGCACCACTAAAGGTGGTCACTACCGCCAATCCGGCCAACACGGGCCAAACATAGTTAGTCTGCTTGATCTCTTCACCCAACACTTCACTCGATGCCGCTGCAACCATCTTGCCGTCAATCGGTACCTTAGATTGAGCATATCCAGCCATCAAGGCACGTTCACACAACAAGTTAATTAATCTGGGTATACCACCACTATATTTGTGCAACGCTTTAATGGCCCGGCGGTTAAACAAAGGCTCATGACGACCAGCAACTTGCAGTCGATGTTGAACATAAAGGGCAATTTCTTGCTCTGTTAATGGCAATAAATGGTAACGCGCTGTGATCCGCTGCGCCAACTGACGCAACTCCTGACGCTTTAACAGCTGCTGTAATTCAGGCTGACCAATTAAGATAACTTGAAGTAGCTTTTTGGTATCGGTTTCTAGGTTTGTTAGTAAGCGTAACTGCTCAAGCACCTCAGCACGTAAATGCTGGGCTTCATCAATGATTAAAACCGTATTACGGCCTTTTTGATGGTTAGCTAATAAAAATGAACTCAATAGGTCAGTAAGCTGCTTAAGTGTGGGAGATTCACCCGATTCAATGCCCAATTCATCACATAATGTCGCCAGTAACTCCAGCTCGGTTAATGACGGATTTAAGATAAATGCGGTATCGGTATTTTCCGGCAGTTGATTTAACAGTGTGCGTGATACGGTGGTTTTCCCTGTACCCACCTCACCCGTCAGTAATACAAAACCACCAGTCTCACCTAAACCATAAGTCAGGTGTGCTAACGCTTCACGGTGACGGTCGCTAAGAAAAAGATAGTGTGGGTTGGGTGCGATAGAAAAAGGGTTATCGCTTAGTCCATAAAACGCCTTGTACATGCAGCCTAGAGTCCAAATCAATAAATGAGGCTCCAAATTAATCTGTAGGCCAAACATTGTCAAAAATTCACCGCAATTAATTCTCCGCAGTCACAATTCTCATCATCAATCTAACGGCGATCGTGATAAGATGAAGTGAAGCAGCTTAAGAGGTCATTTAAGGTGAAAATTTACCTAGTCGGTGGTGCAGTGCGCGATGCATTACTCTCACTCCCCATAAAAGACCGCGACTATATGGTCGTGGGCGCAACACCAGAGCAAATGCTAGCCCAAGGCTATCAACAAGTGGGTAAAGACTTCCCTGTGTTTCTGCATCCCAAAACCCAACAAGAATATGCATTAGCGCGTACTGAACGTAAAACAGCGAAAGGATACAGTGGCTTTAGCTGTTACGCCGCGCCTGATGTGACCTTAGAACAAGACTTAATTCGTCGTGACCTTACTATTAATGCCATTGCCCAAGACGATGAAGGTAACTTGTATGACCCTTACGGTGGTCAACAGGATATCGCTAATAAAACCCTGCGCCACGTGTCAGAAGCGTTTGTTGAAGATCCACTAAGGGTACTGCGAGTTGCCCGCTTTGCTGCGCGATTTGCGCATCTTGGGTTTACCATTGCAGATGAAACCATGGCGCTAATGCGCACCATGGCAAACAATGGCGAACTAGATGCATTAACACCAGAACGGGTCTTTCAAGAGCTTGATAAAGCATTAGCAACCCAGTCGCCACAGGTATTTTTACAAGTGCTGCGTGATTGCGGCGCATTAGCAATATTATTTAACGAGATAGATCAGCTCTTTGGCGTGCCGCAGCCAGCAAAGTGGCACCCAGAAATAGACACAGGCGTCCACACTTTGCTGGTATTAGCACAAGCAAGCCAACTGAGTGATGATAAAGCGGTGCGATTTGCCGCCCTAGTCCATGATCTCGGAAAAGCTGCCACCCCCGAAGCAATGTGGCCAAAACACCATGGCCATGGACAAAAGGGATTACCGTTAATCAAACAGCTATGCAGTCGAGTTAAAGTGCCAAACGAGTATCGAGATCTTGCCTTGCTGGTTAGCGATCAACATCAAAACATCCACAATGCTTTCGAGTTGCGCGCAGAAACTTTGCTAAAAATACTCGACAAAGCGGATGTTTGGCGCAAACCCCAACGCCTCACACAATTGCTGTTATGTTGTGAAGCCGACATCAAAGGCAGAACCGGTTTTGAAGATCAAAGCTATCCACAGGCAGAGTATGTTTTAAACGCATACAGGGCCGCCAATGAAGTTCCAGTGAAGGCAATTATTGAGGCGGGTTATCAAGGGGCAGAAATCAAAGTTCAATTGCAAAATGCTCGAATCATGAGCGTCGAAAAAGTTAAAGGTAAGTTAGCCACTTAGATGCCGATTCAGACGAATAAACTGTGTAAATATGACTTTTATGTGAAGAAAACGTCAACTTAGTTTAAAAATGCCGCTTTCGACTTGCAATTGACCATTTATTAGTTAATGTATTAATACCTTAGGGTGAAAATAAATAGCAAAATACGCTATCTATGACATAATTAACAAGTTGCAGTTGTACCACACATCTGCTCCATTCAATCCAACTGATTTAAAGGGATTTCCCAATGAACAAAAAAGTACTGATGATTGCTGGTGTAGCAATGACTGCCCTACTTGGTGGCTGTGCAAACACTACTGCTCTTGAAGAAAGCGTTGCTAACCTAGGTAACAAGGTTGATCAATTATCAGCTGAAGTTAGCTCTCTTAAGTCTGAGCAAGGTGCTCTAGCTTCTGACGTTAAAGATGCTAAGTCTGCAGCGATGGACGCTCAAGCAGAAGCTAAGCGCGCTAACGATCGTATCGACAACATCGCTTCTTCTTACAAGAAGTAATGTGTCATATCGGCAACACATTTGTGTTGCCGATATCCCCCTCCCCAGCACTCCAGTTGCATACGCTTAAGCAACAACAATACCGCCCCACAACTTAAGTTAATTTCACCAAGCTATTTTGCGCGCCGAAATGCTTTGCTGCCTTACGCACTCACGAGGCAATCGCTTCAACTAAACATACCCAAGTATTAGCAGAAAACAGCCACAAAAAAGCGCCCTTATCGAGCGCCTTATTCAGTGTAGCTTTGATAATCGGTATCAACTTAACGCTCTGCGGCGGTTAACTCAGTCACGCTGATATCTCTTGGTAAACCACTTTGCGACAATATGGCGTCATTGGCCTTAAAGCTATCAACTTGCGGGTTACTGATAAACTTAACGATGTCACCGCTTAACGCAGACACTTCGTCACTACGTTGATTCTCATGTTTAGACAACGGCGAATGTACTTCTATCAATTGTCTTCCATCAGGCTCAGATGAGACCTTAACGGTCTGATTAATAATCTGCACGCTATCGCCATACTTCATTTGATGGAATAACCACTCAATATCATCTGGGTTTAATCGGATACAACCCGCGCTTACGCGCATGCCGATACCAAAGTCTTTATTAGTGCCATGAATCAAATAGCTGCCGTCACCATAGGACAACTGCATCGCATACTTGCCTAAGGGGTTATCAGGCCCAGCTGGCACAACTCTAGGGAGTACTTCGCCTAGTTGCTCTAAGTGCTCTTTGCGAATACTGGCTGGCGGTGTCCAACTTGGGTTGGGAATACGCGCCTTAATTTTAGTCACCATTTCAGGAGTTTCTCGGCCAACACGACCAATTCCTACAGGGAAAACGTGTACTTCAGCCTTATTTTTCGGGAAATAGTACAGGCGCAGCTCGGCTAAATTAATCACAATACCTTTGCGAGGTACATCTGGCAGTAACATCTGCGTGGGAATAAGCAGCTCGCTGCCGACGGTTGGTAAAAATGGATCGACACCAGGATTGGATGCCATTAACTCCAATATACCAATATTATATTGCTTAGAAATCGTCTGAAAAAAGTCACCTTGCTGAACGACGTGAACTTGCGTCTCACCAATTAAGCGACTGCCTTTTTCTGGCATAGGATAAACATTGGCAAAGCTATACACAGGCATCAAGCTCAAGATGAGCAACAACAATTTACGCATCATCAATTTTACGACTTCCACATTAGGTTTTAGTTAAGTGCTCAAAGATTAACTTGAGCTAACTGTTTTTTCCAGTAATACCTTAGGAGGTAACCTTTTTAACGAGACTGACATGATAACCCAGCTCCAGCTCATCAAATTGCTTGGCCTGGATCTGTTTCAACACTTTATCACTGGCTCGCCAAGCAAACGGACTCATCTGCAATAAAGTAACCGCCTGTTCACCACTCACCTGGGCTTGATAATTCACCTCTTCGGTAGACAGCAGCTCAAACCCTTTAGGTACAATAACATCCACTTGCTTAGGCTCAAGCTTGTCATAAAGGTAGCTTTTCACCTGCCATAAGTGCCTAGCGGCAGGTTGTACTAACAACATCAAACCACCCGATTTAAGCACCCGCATAGGCTCTTTGCCTTTTAGTGGCTTATCAATCAAGCTGACAATATCAACACTGTTGTCACTCATTGGTAACTGCTTAAGCTGGCTAACAATTAGCTGCAAGCTACTGTCTATTTTGGCACCCGCGTATAGCGCGTTTTCAGCTTCGCCAAAACCAACGGCATTCACTTGTTTATCCAGTTGATGTAGCTGCTGCTTAACCGCTCTTAAATAGAAGCCATCACCACAATCAATATCCAACAAACTAACCTTGTCTGCGGGCAAGTATTCGGCGCTCTTCGCTAGCATGTTAGATACGGCATCAATCATAGGTTGATGAATACCTGACTCTAACAAAAATCGCTTCGCTCGCATCACTTGACGCGAATCCAACTGTGGCTTTTTAGCTTGGCTAAATACCCAATAACCTTGCTCTTGTTTGTCAAAGTGATGCTTATTAGCGCAATAAAATCCCGCAGATGCTTCATGGACCATTAATGGTTGATGGCACTTAGGACACAAAAAACAGCTCATAGCATTCCTCGATTAGGCTGCATCAGATCAGAAAAATATAAATGCACATAGCAGGCCACCTAAGGCCAAACGATAAAGCACAAAGGGCGTCATTCCCATGCGGCTGATAATCTTCAAAAATAGGTGGATACAAGCATAAGCAGCAACAAATGAAACACCAACACCAATCGCTAATTCGCTAAAATTGAAGACATGACCACCTTCAGACAAGTCTTTACTCATTAAAATAGCCGCACCTAAAATCACCGGTATCGACATCAGAAAAGAAAAGCGAGCAGCCGCTTCTCGATTTAGGCCAAGCATTAATGCCGCTGTGATGGTGATACCTGAACGAGAGGTTCCAGGTATCAGCGCTAACGCTTGCGCAAAGCCGATAAGTAACGCTTTTTTCCAGCCAGTTTGATATTCAGATAACTCGCAGCGCGACATTTTATCTGCCCACCAAAGTAGCAGACCAAACAATACCGTAGTCACCGCAATTACCCCTGGCCCACGTAGATAGGTTTCAACTACATCTTTTAACATGAAGCCAAACACAACCGCTGGAATTGTCGCTAAAATAATCCACCAGGCAAGCTTGCTATCATCACTGTGCTGCCCTTTAAAAAGACTGGCTAACCACGCCTTAATCATTGAAATGATTTCATTGCGAAAATAGATCATCACCGCAAGTAGCGAGCCTATATGAACTGCAACATCAAATGCTAAACCTTGATCTTCCCAACCTAATACCTGCGAGGGCAAAATCAAATGCGCTGAACTTGAAATCGGTAAAAATTCAGTTAGCCCCTGAATAAGAGCTAAAATGATGACCTGAAAAATTTCCATGGTTTTCCTTTGTCATTGCGATTTAATTTATCGCGAAAAAAACGTCACAAACTATTGCACCGGCAGCTCGAACGCTACCGGCCATAAATGCTGACTCGATTTATCGAAATCGGTCCACATTTGCTGGTAACTCTTTTGAGTAACAGGGTGCACTTCTGTCGGAGCAAGCTCGGCTAATGGCCATAATACGAATGCGTTATATACGATTTCACCGCGTGGCAACACAATCGGTGTCTCGGTAACTTGGTCATCGTACAACAGTAAATCTAAATCAATTGTCCTTGGGCTAAACTTCTTTGCACCGCGCTGACGACCATGCAGCTGCTCAATCTCTTTAAAAAGACTGACAACTTGAGCAATCGACAGATCGGTTTCGGCACCAACAACCATATTAAGAAAGTTACTACCTTCAAACCCAACCGCTTCACTTTCATAAACCGATGAACATTTAATGGCGCCCAAATGATAGGTGAGCTCACTTAAAGCTGCCTTAACATATTTCTCTGGCTCGATATTGCTACCGATACTGATATAGATGGTTGCCATGATTAAATATGACCTCGCTCAATCTCCACACCCACGGCTTGTGCAGCAGGAACAGCGCCTGGCTTCATCACGCGCACTTTTACCCATGGCACATCAAACTCATTCATTACGCACTCTGCGCAGCGCTCTGCTACGGTCTCGATTAATTCAATAGGCTGCTCAGTAATCAACGCCGTCAGTTTGTTTGACACCGTCTCATAACAGAGCGCATGTTGATAGTCATCCGTTTGTGCTGCTGGGCGATTATCCCATGCCATTTCCAGATCAATCAGCAAGGTTTGATGGATCTGCTTTTCCCATTCATAAATGCCTATTACAGTCTCTACTTTTAACTGTGAAATAAGTACCTTGTCCATGATCTCTCCAAAAGCGTATGCCCATCTCGAAGCTGAATTTTACGCTAACAATATCCAAAACTGCCTTCTATGCAATAAACCGCGATTAATACTTTCTTAGCGCGGCAAACACAAGTAGGATAAGCGACTGTAAATGATGCTCCTAAGCCCACACACAGATTTAAGCGGCTGATTATTTTAATCCTGCCAACATTAAGTCGCATTAGGCTATTAAGAAGCGTAAAACTATTGAGGCGCGATAATACCTTAACCAAAGTAAGGAAACCAACTTGAGCGAAGCAGTATTAACAGTTTCTATGATAATAGCAGCCTATTTAGCCGGCTCTATTTCTAGTGCTGTGCTTGTCTGCCGCTTAAGAGGTCTACCTGATCCACGAACCGATGGTTCTGGTAACCCCGGCGCCACCAACGTCTTGCGCATCGGCGGCGCCTCTGCTGCCGCGATGGTACTTATTTTCGATATGCTCAAAGGGGCGCTACCAGCCTACCTTGCATTTAGGCTAGGTGTCGATGCAGTATCGTTAGGACTCATTGCCATAGCAGCCTGTTTAGGCCATATATTTCCGATTTTCTTTCACTTTAAAGGTGGCAAAGGGGTCGCAACTGCCTTCGGTGCCATGGCGCCAATTGGGGAAGATCTGGCACTGAGTTTAATCGGCACATGGATTTTAATGGTCTTTATCTGTCGCTATTCATCACTCGCAGCCATTGTCACTGCACTTTTAGCGCCGCTTTACACTTGGTATTTCGATGATCGCTTTACCATTCCCGTGGCCATGCTGTCAGTGCTGATAGTCATTCGCCACAGAGAAAACATTCATCGGCTACTCAACGGTGAAGAGTCACGTATCTCCAGAAAAAAACGCCAACCTAAATAGGCTGACGTTTTTTATCAATCCGGTCACTCACTTTGTAAGCGATTAATCAACTGGATCCAAAGTATCTAACGGCCAGCGCGGCTGGCCTTTCACTGCTAAATCCTCAATTTGTCCAGCTTTTAAACGTTGCATCCCCGCATAGGCGATCATCGCACCATTATCAGTACAAAACTCGCCTCTTGGGTAATACACCTGACCATTAAGTTCTTGCATCATGTCTGCCAATGAACTGCGTAAGCGCTGATTAGCACTAACACCACCGGCAATCACTAAACGCTTATAACCGGTTTGCTTCAATGCACGTTTACATTTGATTGCTAAGGTATCCACGACCGCTTCTTCAAAGGCGCGGGCGATATTAGCACGGGTCTGCTCATCATCTGGCTCTTTAGCTATCGTGTTCGCTGCAAAAGTTTTTAGACCAGAAAAACTAAAATCCAAACCTGGACGATCGGTCATCGGCCTCGGGAAACGGTAACAGTTTGGCTCGCCTTGGGCGGCTAATTTCGCTAGGCGTGGGCCGCCTGGGTAATCTAAACCCATCAACTTAGCCGTTTTATCAAACGCTTCGCCCGCAGCATCATCAACCGACTCGCCCAATACTTCGTAACGGCCAATGCCCTCCACTGCGACTAACATTGAATGGCCACCGGAAACGAGTAAGGCTAAGAAGGGAAACTCTGGCACGTCATCTTCAAGCATGGGCGCAAGCAAGTGACCTTCCATATGATGCACGCCCACAGCAGGTTTGCCCCATGAAAACGCTAAAGCACGTCCCACACAAGCCCCGACGAGTAATGCACCAACCAATCCCGGCCCCTTAGTGTAAGCAATGCCATCAATATCATCTTGACCACAATTGGCATCGGCCAGCGCTTGTCGAATCAGCGGAATAATTTTACGAACATGATCGCGACTGGCTAATTCCGGCACAACGCCGCCATAGTCGGCATGCAGTTTTACCTGACTGTATAAGGTATGAGATAACAAGCCTAACTTATCATCGTAAACCGCTATACCTGTTTCATCACAAGATGTTTCTATACCAATTACTCGCATGCTTCTCTTCAATCACCGGACGTTAATGGCCGCCAATTTTACCCATGTATGAGCAAATATACCAATCAAGTTGCCATGCAATATTCGATAAACTAAACCACACTTAATATTGTCATCAATTGCGGCTATAATCGCCGCGATCGAAACCGCGGAGAAAAGATCTGAAAATGGATCGCAATATGGGCTTTACAAACTTGTGTGAGTCGGTATAGAATTCCGCACCATTTTTAAATTAACTTGGGTTATTTATTTAACTCAATACAACCTACACCTAAGGGGTGATGGCGTATGCCAATTATTAAAGTACGTGAAAATGAACCATTTGACGTAGCTTTACGTCGTTTCAAGCGCTCTTGTGAAAAAGCTGGTATCTTAGCTGACGTTCGTGCTCGTGAATTCTACGAGAAGCCAACTACTGCACGTAAGCGTGCTAAAGCCGCTGCAGTTAAGCGTCTAGCTAAAAAGCTTTCTCGCGAAAACGCGCGTCGCGTACGTTTATACTAATCTGTTATGAGCCTAGTTGATCAGCTAAAAGAGCAGATGAAAGTTGCCATGCGCGCCAAAGATAAGGTGCGCTTGGGAACCATTCGTATGGCCCTCGCTGCCGTTAAACAGATTGAAGTGGATAACCGCGAAACTCTGTCTGACGATCAAGCGATAGCGGTCTTAACCAAAATGGTCAAACAACGCCGTGACTCGATTGCTCAATATGAAGCAGCCGGTCGTAGCGAACTAGCAGAAGGTGAGGCAGCAGAGATTCAAGTACTTGAAGATTTTCTACCTCAAGCTCTTACACAAGAAGAGATCACTTCTCTAGTTGATGCCACTATTGCTGAAATAGGTGCATCGTCCATGGCGGATATGGGCAAAGTAATGGGCGCATTGAAACCTAAAGTACAGGGCCGAGCTGATATGGGCGCCATTGGCGGCATGATCAGAGCGAAACTGAAATAACTTTTTGTTTTATGCGTAAACAAGCCGTGCCTGTGCACGGCTTGTTTGTTTATACTGATTATGTTTTAGCTGCGTTAAGGTGATATTGACGATAAATGGCGATTCCGCGTGATTTTATCAACGAGCTCGTTGCTCGAACCGATATTGTCGATCTTATCGACGCTAAGGTACCGCTCAAAAAAGCAGGTAAAAACCATTCTGCCTGTTGCCCCTTTCATAGTGAAAAGTCACCCTCATTTACCGTCAGTCGAGACAAGCAGTTCTACCACTGTTTTGGTTGCGGCGCCCACGGTAATGCCATTGATTTTGTCATGGAGTATGACCGACTCGACTTTGTCGACGCTATCGAGGAATTGGCAGGACAATTAGGGCTAGAAGTTCCCCGGGAACAAGGCACCGGCAAACGTCGTGATGAAGGTTTGAGTCGAGATCTTTATCAGCTGATGGAAGAAGCGAGCCTGTTTTATCAAAACCAGCTTAAACAACACCCAGACAAACAAAAAGTACTCGACTATTTAGCCCAACGAGGGCTATCAAGTGATGTTGTCGAGCACTTCAATATCGGTTTCTCCCCTGATGCATGGGACGGTTTACTGAGCCGATATCGACAAAACCAAGACTCGCAAAACAAATTACTCACCGCCGGCATGGTGATAGAAAATGATAACGGTAAACGTTATGACCGTTTTCGCGATAGATTGATGTTCCCTATCCGCGACAGACGCGGTCGAGTCATCGGTTTTGGCGGGCGCGTCTTAGGAGACGGTACGCCAAAGTACTTGAATTCTCCAGAAACGCCCATATTTCATAAAGGCCATGAATTATACGGCCTTTATGAATTAAAACAGCGACACCGTGATCCGCAACATGTGCTCATCGTTGAGGGGTATATGGATGTGGTTGCGCTGGCGCAATTTGATGTGGATTATGCAGTGGCTTCACTCGGCACATCCACAACGGCTGAACAATTTCAGTTGCTGCTGCGTACTGCAAAAGAGGTCATTTGCTGTTATGACGGCGACCGAGCAGGCAGTGAAGCGGCGTGGCGAGCACTAGAAACAGCCTTGCCACTGATTAAGCCCGGCGACCAGGTCAAGTTCATGTTCTTACCTGAAGGTGAAGACCCTGACTCATTAGTCAGACAGATAGGTAAAGCAGAGTTTGAGAAATTAGTCGGCAACGCCAAGCTACTTCCTGAGTTTCTCTTTGAAACACTGGCCAGCAAATACGGCACAGATAAAGGCACCTTAGCCAAACAGGCCATGAGCTTAATTGAAAAGGTGCAAGATACAGTTTTACAAAGTTTACTGCTAGAGAACTTAGCCTATAAGTTAGGCATGAATAGTGCTGAAGAGCTCAAACGTAAACTAGGCTTTAAAGGACAAAATGAAAATAAGCCTTTAAAAAATAAAGCGCTGAAAGGACGTGGAACACCAATGCGACTAGCCATTGCATTACTTGTTCAACACCCTAGATTGGGTAAAGGATTACCGCAACAACCAGCACTACAACATCTCAAGATGAACGGTATTGCACTACTGATCAACTTATTAGATATAACTCGCGACACCGAGATAAACAGCGCACAACTACTTGAACAGTTCAGAGGCGATGACCAATTAGCCATGCTGAAGAAATTAACCCAATGGGAACATCAAGTGGCGGATGAGAACTTGGAGCAAGAGTTTAAAAAGGCCCTGGTATGGTTGAACAATCAATATATTGAACAACGCTATCAGGAGCTAAGCTTAAAGCAGAACCATTCTAAAGAAGAGCGGATTCAGCTTCAAAAGCTAATTGCAGTGATGCAAGGTCGATAATAAGACAATTTTTGTCTCAAAATTCGACACTTGCACTAGCACAGCAATCAACACAAGGCTATAATTGACGATTTGCGCGGCAAAATTGCCCGTCGTTGTAACAGTTACCCAACTTGGATGATATCTATGGATCATACTCCGCAGTCGCAACTAAAATTGTTGCTAGCCAAAGGTAAAGAGCAAGGTTATTTAACCTATGCAGAGGTGAACGATCACTTACCTGCAGATATGGTCGATTCCGACCAGATCGAAGATATTATCCAGATGATTAATGACATGGGTATTCGCGTCTATGAACAGGCGCCGGATGCCGATGACATGATGATGTCTGAAGACAGCACCGATGAGGATGCTGCAGAAGAAGCCGCGGCAGCCCTTGCCACGGTAGAAGCTGAACTCGGTCGCACGACTGACCCAGTACGTATGTATATGCGTGAAATGGGTACCGTTGAACTTCTTACTCGTGAAGGCGAAATTGTCATCGCTAAGCGTATTGAAGAAGGCATTAATACTGTTCAAGCCTCTGTGGCTGAATATCCACAAGCGATCGCGATGATCCTTGAGCAGTATGACCGTTACGAAGCTGAAGAAATCAGACTATCTGATATTATCTCTGGATTTGTTGACCCTAATGCTGAAGATGTTGCCCCAACAGCAACACACGTTGGTTCTGAATTATCTGATGAAGATCTTGCTGACGAAGATGATGATGAAGATGATGAAGATGGCGATGAAGATGATGATTCTCCAAAAGGGCCAGACCCTGAGGAAGCGCGCGAGCGTTTCACTCAATTGCGAGAAGCTCATGAACAGGCACTAAGCACCATTGCAGCTAAAGGCCGTGAACACCCAGAATCAACCGGTGCACTATTTGTCATCGGTGAGATTTTCAAAGAGTTCCGTTTAGTTCCAAAGCAGTTTGATCGTCTTGTTAAGAACATGCGCGAAATGATGGACAAAGTCCGTGTACAAGAGCGCTTGATCATGAAGCTTTGCGTTGAGCAAGCTAAGATGCCTAAGAAGGTATTCGTTAAAGTTTATACTTCTAACGAAAGCTCTATCGCTTGGTTCGACGAAGAGATTGCCGCCAACAAGCCTTATAAAGAAGGCTTAGAAATGGTGGAAGAAGATGTCAAACGTTGCCGTGCAAAACTTGATGCCATTGAAGCAGAAACTGGCCTAGCCATTGCGGCAATTAAAGATATCAACCGTCGTATGTCAATCGGTGAAGCGAAAGCACGCCGTGCTAAGAAAGAGATGGTTGAAGCGAACTTACGTCTTGTAATTTCTATCGCTAAGAAATACACCAACCGTGGCCTGCAATTCTTGGATCTCATCCAGGAAGGTAACATTGGTTTGATGAAAGCGGTTGATAAGTTCGAATATCGTCGTGGTTATAAGTTCTCGACCTATGCAACATGGTGGATCCGTCAGGCTATTACGCGTTCTATCGCCGACCAGGCCCGTACTATCCGTATTCCGGTGCATATGATTGAGACCATTAACAAGCTTAACCGTATCTCTCGCCAAATGCTGCAAGAGATGGGTCGCGAGCCTTCACCAGAAGAGCTAGCTGAGCGCATGTTAATGCCAGAAGATAAGATCCGCAAAGTCTTGAAGATTGCTAAAGAGCCAATCTCAATGGAAACCCCTATCGGCGATGATGAAGATTCGCACTTAGGTGATTTCATCGAGGATACTACCCTCGAGTTGCCATTAGACTCTGCCACTGGCGAAAGCTTGAAGAACGCTACTCACGAAGTACTTGCAGGCCTAACTGCCCGTGAAGCAAAAGTACTGCGTATGCGTTTCGGTATCGACATGAACACTGACCACACCTTAGAAGAAGTGGGCAAACAGTTTGATGTGACCCGTGAGCGTATTCGTCAGATTGAAGCTAAAGCACTGCGTAAATTACGTCATCCATCACGCTCAGAGATCCTTAAGTCGTTCCTAGACGAATAAGACTTTTTGATGATAAAGATGATGCTTTAAGCAAAAAAGCCAACCACTGAGGTTGGCTTTTTTATTTTTGCAGTCACAAAAGCAATGACAGATTGAACAACAGATAAGCAGTTGAAATCAAAGTTGGCTTTTGATGGGAAAACACAGGTGACAAGCGCTTTTAAACCTCGTATACTTCTCTGCGCTTTCGGTAGTGACGACTACCTTAAGTCGGCCCCTTAGCTCAGTTGGTTAGAGCATACGACTCATAATCGTCAGGTCCCCAGTTCGAGTCTGGGAGGGGCCACCAATTTTGAATAGCCGCTTAGAGAAATCTAAGCGGCTTTTTCATGCCTGAAATTCAAGTTCTCCCATATATATCACTCATAATCGTCAGCTTATGTACTCACAGTTCGAGTCTGGGAGGGCCACCAATTTAAACAGAAAAGCCTGCATTAACCTGCGGGCTTTTTTGTGTCTGAAGTTCTAGTTCCGCCCTAGTCTGTAAAGCACTCATAATCGTCAGCTCATGTACTCACAGTTCGAGTCTGGGAGGGCCAGCAAATTTTCTTCTTAAATGAACGGTGATGAGCCGCTTGGCGCAATCTAAGCCGCTTTTTCATCTGTGGATTTTGGCTCACTATTGGCTTAAATAACTTGATATCAAGCGCAAGCAGACATGATGCAAGTAAAATACTGATATCAAGCGTTAACCTATTGCCTTCAGCACAAATTGAATATTCTATAAAAATCAATCATATTGACTAATCCATTTGATGAGTTAGGATCCGTTACCAGTAAGCGCTTAGCTAACGGAAACATAATTACAGGGAAATCAAATGGACTTATTGAACAAAAACAATGCGCCACAAGTCATCAGTAAAAAAGGCAAAGGAGCCGCTGTTGGTATCGTTGGTGCATTAGCAGCCATCACAGTACTATTTCAAACTCTCTACACGGTAGATGAAGGCCATGTTGGCATCATCAAGCGTTTCGGCGAGGCCACTGAGCAGGTCAATCCTGGCCTACATGTAAAAATACCTTTTGTCGATAAAGTTGAAGTATTAGAAATTCGCACGCGTAAAAACTCCGAAAAGCTCAATGCTTCAACCCATGAGCAGATGCCCGTGACTGCTGAAGTCTCAATTAACTGGACAGTCAATCGCGACCAAGCATTTGACCTATTTAAAAGTTACGGCGGTCTCAGCCAGTTTGAGTCGCGTATCTTAGATCCTAAATTACGCTCAGCCGCCAAAGATGCCCTTGCCCGCTATAAAGCGGAAGAGATCATTCAAAACCGTGGCCAAGTGATCGCCCAAATTGAAGATGTACTCATCGAAGAGATGAAAGCCTATCCAGTCAAACTTGACTCTGCGCAACTTGAAAACCTCGGTTTACCACAGAAATACATTCAGTCGATTGAAACTAAGCAAACAGAGAAAAACTTAGCGGCGGCAGAAAAGCATCGTTTAGAGCGTCAAAACCTCGAAGCCCAGCGAGAAGTAAATACCGCAAACGCAAAACGTGATGCAGCAAAAGCCACTGCTGACGGTAAAGCCTATGCGATTCAAACCGAAGCGATTGCAGAAGCTGAAGCCATTCGTCTTAAGGGCCTTGCTGAAGCAGAAGCGATTCAGAAAAAAGCCGAAGCACTGCGCGAGTCACAAACCTTAGTTGATTATGTCCGGGCGCAGCAATGGAATGGGCAGATGCCAACCACAGTGATGGGCAGTGACCAAAGTATTCTATGGAATATGGACGCGAAAAAGTAACTTGCCTAACGAGGCACTTTAACCAACTAAAGTGCCTCGCTTTGAGCTTAGTCAGTCACAACCGGTAAGTCTTCTCGACTGCCCCACTGCGCCCAAGATCCATCATACAAACTCAATGGTTGTAAACCGGCGACCTTCGCCGCGAGTAAACCGATACAAGCCGTAATACCGGAACCGCAACTAAACACCACAGGTTGATGACTCGTTACCCTAGCAGTCGCAAACAACGATTGCAGCTCATCACAAGTTTTCAATCTATGGCCAGATAAAAACTGCGCAAAGGGAATATTGATAGCGGTCGGCATATGGCCACTGCGCACACCTGGGCGCGGCTCCTGAGCGATACCAGCAAAGCGTTCATGGGCTCTAACGTCAATCACCTGTACTGAGTGATTAGTTATTGCCGCATTAAGCTGCTCTGCACTCATCACACTGTTACTCGCTAGTTGATAGGTATTTAGTTGATAGGTATTTAGTTGATAGGTATTTAGTTGATAGCTATTTAGCTGATAGCTATTACGTTGCTCATGAGGCACTGACTTAATGGGACCATCATCATAGCGGCAATACTGCGTCTCACAGGCTTGTTTAGCACTTAGCCACTGGGGTAATCCGCCATCTAAAACATACACCTTTTCAAACCCCATCGCCTTAAAAATCCACCAAGCTCGCGGCGCACTGTAAATGCCTTGATTATCATATAGCACCACTTGGCTGCTTGCTGTAATGCCCAAACCGGCGATAACTTCACTAAATTGAGCGGCGCTCGGCATAGCGTGCAACATGTCACTCTCAAGGTTAACCAGTTGCGTCTCTAGACTGAGCTTTAACGCGCCTGGGATACAGCGAAATTCATCATAAATTATCGGCTCTTTGCCAATAACCTTATCCATACTGACATCCAACACCAACAAGTTTGGCTTACCCAGTTGGCTTACTAACCAATCCACTGATACTAAGCAACTGCTCACCGTCTGCTCCCTAACCAATATAATCCACTCATGATTGACCTAGCTTACCCACAATCGCGATCAATTGAACCTAAAAAAACCGCCAATTGGCGGTTTTTAATCTGTGAGTCATCACTTATTTGATATCAAATAACTTAGGTTTTACCCCATTGACGATCTGCTGTTCAAGTCGGCGCCAACTGAGTCCTAAATTGGCATGTTGTTCTCTACGCTCAGGAAAGGTTTCGGAAAGGCTTTCAATTAATTCGGCTTGATCATGGCAAAGCTTTGCCCATTTCTGTGCATTTGATAAATACATAATGTCTTCCTTAACTGGTATGTAAGACCGCAATTTTGTTCCGTACAAAATTCAGTCTAGTCAGGGTTCACAAAAAATTCAAACTTAAAAACATGATCTATGCTACTACCCAATTTCCGTTAGCCAGAGTATCTTTACCTTAAGAGCTAGTTGATAAGGGAATAACATATGTCACCAACCGTGTATAAAGTCTTATTTATTCTGCTGGGTTTGTTTCTGGCGTATAAACTCATTTTTGCAGGCAAAAAAGGCCTAACCATTTTTGAGCTGCACTTTAAAGATGGCCGCTTAGACCGGCATAAAGGCAAGATCCCAGAAAAGTTTCAGCGTGATTGTCGCGCGCTGGCCAAATCAGAAAAGTTAACCGGATTAGTCCGTGCAGAAAAACGCAATGGTGCAGTAAGGTTACATGTTTCGGCTAACATTGGTGACGACATTACCCAGCGTATTCGCAATATTTTTCCCTTTGAATACTATGATAAGAAGACCGTCGACAATAGCCGTCAGGCAGGTTGACCATCAAAAAAGCCTAACACGTTGTTAGGCTTTTTTGATTACATAAGTTAGCTGCTACTGACTTGCTGGCGAGAAGCAAAACGCTCTAGTCCCCAAACCAATGCGATGCCGACACACATAGCGACAATCGCAGCAATTAACTGAGCACTTTGTCCGGTCAATTGCTCAAAAGCCATCGGACTTAAGTTGGCTTCTTGCAGCGGCACTTGCTCGCCAGATGAGTTTTCTCGCCAGCTCAACACTTGCTTCCATGGCCAAATTTTACCTAAAGTCCCCAGCATCAAACCGGTCAAAAACACTAAGGTTTCATCATGGAAACGTTTTAACAGCGCACTCAATAAGTGACTAAAACTCAATAGGCCGACAATACACCCAAGGCAAAATATCGCCAACACAATGATATCGAAGCTCTTAACGGCGCCAATCACTGAGGTATACATTCCCAGTAATAACAGAATAAAGCTACCTGAAATCCCCGGTAATAGCATGGCGCAAATGGCAATACAGCCGGCAAAAAAGATGTTGATATAGCTCATCTCTAGGGCTATCGGATTCAGCACCGTGATCCCCCACGCGAAAACAACGCCAATACTAAACAACAGCCCCCGAACCCAAGTAAACCCTTTGACCTGCCTGAGCATATGCACCACAGAAATCAAAATTAAGCCGAAGAAAAACGACCAAACGGGGATCGGATAATGAGTCAATAGATAAGAGATCAATTTTGATAGCGTAAAAATACTGGTTAATATGCCACCAAATACCGCCACCAGAAATGGACCATTAATATACTCAAAGGCCCCTTTGACCCCTTGCGACTTAATGACCTTAAACAAACTAGGATTAATTCGTTTAATACTTTCAATTAGGGTGTCTAAAATACCAGTAATAAACGCAATAGTGCCACCTGATACGCCCGGAACCACATCAGCAGCTCCCATAGCCATTCCTTTAAAATAGGTTAGCAAATACTTCACTTTTCGCCCTTAGGGTTATGTTAATCCCGCAAATTGTACCTTGTGCACCGTGAAAGGAAAGTGAACTTTGCTTCATCGGCAACCATCAGGACACGACCAAACAACAATATCACTCGCCTTGTTGTTAAAATGGTGTAAACTCATCCGACCAGAACAAAAAATAACAATGGGACAAACAATGAGCCAAAGTAACAATCACACCACCAAAGTCATGGCACTGTACAATAAAGTGACCCGCCTGCCATGGGGACACAAGATTTTCTCTATCATGGTGTCGAGAATGGCGCCCTACTTTGCCACGATTAAGCCGTTAATTACCGAGCTAAAACCTAACTACTGTGAATGTAAAATCACCAAAGGTAAACGGGTTCACAACCATATAAAAACTGTACATGTCATCGCAATATGCAACGGCTTAGAAATGGCCATGGGTGTAATGGCTGAAGCATCAATTCCAGCGCATTTACGCTGGATCCCTAAAGGCATGAGCGTCGATTACACGGCCAAAGCGGGAACTGACATTCGTTGCGTTGCCGAAGTCACGCCAGACCAATGGCAAGAGGGAGACATGCTCGTTAAAGTGACCGCTTATGACACCAATAATACTGTGGTGGTAGCTGGTCACATCAAGTTATGGATCTCTGCCAAGCCGAGTAAATAATCAAAACAGTCACTAACAACACTTTATTTGACAGATAACTTCACATAGGCGATCTGGACGATATACCATGGGGCATCCTAGGACTCACTGGCATCAAGTAATCCTGATATGTCCCTAAAATTATTGCTCGTATTAGCTTTCATTGTGCTGATACTCATTGGCGGAATTAATCAGCAAATTCCGCTAACTCTGCTCTATATTTATCTTGCCGCTAGCGCAGTCACGTTCTTGGTTTACGCATGGGATAAGTCTGTCGCAAGAAAAGGCCATTGGCGGGTTAAAGAGCGTCACCTTCATCTACTGGCTTTTGCTTGCGGCTGGCCAGGCGCACTAGTGGCACAGTCTATATTGCGGCATAAATCGCAAAAGCGCCCCTTTCGGCTGGTGCTAGCTCTGGTTGTCATCACTAACCTGATCCTATTGGGGTTACTCTTATCGCTACCCGCTTAAACAGGCCTTAGCCTAACTCAGCCTAATTACTGGGTACGCAAATTAAGTCATTGAACTAATTCACTTGTGGCTAGCGGACAAACTCAATTTGTCACTATGCTGATAGAGGGTGAAATAAGCGTGGTCAGGCTGTAGCCTAAATGTCATTAACTTGCCTCCATGGGGGCTTTTATTTGCCTAACCATAGAGATTGGTTATGATAGTGTTTCTATTTCAAAGATAAGACTAAATTAATGAAAGTATTACTTGCTGTCGTCGTGTTTGCCGGCGTCATTTTTTATTTTTTCAACTCAATGAATAACCAAAAAGTTGCCAAGGAAAATATTGCGCTAGGCAATGCATTTCTTGCAGAAAACAAAAACAAAGAAGGCGTAGTAGAAACCTTATCTGGACTGCAATATAAAGTCCTTCATAAAGGTGATGGCGAGCGTCACCCAAAAGCCACGGATACTGTGACAGTGCACTACCATGGCACCTTAATTGATGGCACAGTATTCGATAGCTCAGTTGAGCGTAACGAACCCATTGCCTTCCCATTAAATCGCGTCATTAAAGGTTGGACCGAAGGTGTACAGTTAATGGTTGAAGGCGAGAAAACCCGCTTCTTTATTCCTAGCAGCCTTGCCTACGGCAATCGCAATGCAGGTAAAATTGCCGGTGGTTCAGTGCTGATATTTGATGTCGAGCTGATTAGTATCGACGACTAAGCTAAAGGTTGTCTCAAATAAAAAATGCGCCTACCACGGCGCATTTTTTTCATCTATATCCACTACTTTGCAATCCACGCATCTTGCCATGCGACGCCAACACCAGGCTCGTAAGCCCAAGCGGCACCGCCACACCAAGCGGTGTAAGGAAAGGGTTTGCATTGATATACGCCACCAGCATTTGTGACCAAATCGCCATCAATATAAGCAGTCCCAGCTTGGTAAGCAGCAATACCATCTGGCGGGGTCACCACATCCACGTTAACGCTAATGCGATGAGTGACGCTGTCAGTTAAGCCCTCCGCATCAGTCACCGTAACACTCACCAACACCTCGGCAGTTTGCGTCAATGTCGGCAAGGTTAAGTTCAAACTCGCCTCATCAACACGATCGGCACTGGCGCCCTGCGGAATTTGCCACAAATAGCTCAGCACTGATTGCTCAGGATCGCTAGACTGCGCTGCTGACAATTGAATTAGCGCGCCACTTTCCCCGCTTACAGGACCACTAATCTTCGCTATTGGCGGTTGATTGATTGGATCAGTTGGATCGGTTGGTTCACCGCTGTCCTCAATCACTACTTCAGGAAAAAAGTGCTGTAAACATTGGCCGTAATCACCCGCCTTAAAGGCACTAAAACGAGTTTGATAGCCGACTAACTTACACGCATAGCTTTTGCCGCCATTGGGATTGCCCGGGATATAAGACCAATCTTGCTCCCAATAGATTGCCATCGCCCCCGCCCCTTGAGTATCAAAGGGTTTCATTGATTTACACCCCAGCTGTTCATCAGCTGCAATAGGCACGCCTAGGTACTGGGCAATGGATTGATAATAGCTAATGCGATTGACTGACTGCGGCTTCTCGCTACCCGCACCACACTCAATACCACCATTGATTATGTGGGTGGTGAGACCAAAGCCCGGCGTTAGCCCAAGGCTTAAATCATGGTCATTAGGCTGCCATGTGCCATCAATAACATGCAACATTGATGCTTTAGGAGGCTGCGGATAAGTAAAGAAAAACACCGCACTGGCTAGGTTAAGCCATGTATCGGCCACCTTTTCTGGGTTGTTAAGTAACACGCTCACATCGCCAAACATGGCGTCTGAAAACGGTCCATAGTTGTAGTTATAAGACAGCTGCTTAGCGCCTCGACCAAAGTAACTTTTATAGCTGCCATCACTAAAGGTGCCGCACGGCCATTGCTGCCCTTGCCAAGTATCAGGGTTACACTCCATGTTATAACCACCACGCTTGGTTTCATCCCAGCCTACTTCACGCACCCAATACAAACCTTGGCGCCATTCGGGCTCACTACGATACTGATCATGAGCACCGGTTTCCTGAGCAAAATGAGCAAACATAGTTGCCAATGACTTACGACAGATTGCATCGCTATCGCGGCCATCGGTATAAGTACCACAAAGCGCAGGAAACTTTGCCGCCGCTTGCAATAAGCCTTGATAGGTATACTCAGGCGCACGCACAGCAAACAAAAACTCAAATTGAGCCTCAGTTAATATCGACTCTAGGCGTTTAACGTTGTCTGGATTATTGGCGTTGAGGGGAGTCACAGCCTCCACAATAGCGTTGTCTCTGGTGGCGATGGAGGCTTTAACCGCTTTCATTAGTGGAAAGTCAGTCAGCTGATTTTCTTTAGCTGTTACTTCAGCTTGGGTCAGTACCACAGGCTCCGCTGCCAACAGCGAGGAACTCGATAGCGCGGCTAAGCTCGACAACAGCATTGTCAATGAAGATCTCATAATGGAATACTCCAATTAAAGCGCGTTGACTTTTTGAGCGGGTTCTTAAAGTAGTGTGGGCTCTTTATACAAGGTGGAGGCTTTGATACCTCCTTGCCCTACTTGATACTAGAAAGGGGCCACAAACCCTACCCGAAGGATCAACACTCTCTACTAATCATAAGAAAACTGCGCCAATGAACGGCATTGGCGCAGCTGTTGACTCAAGCTATGGGTTAATTTGCCGGACCAATATCTGTCCAAACATCCGCGACACCAGGCTCTTCACCTTTTGTCCACCATTTGGCTTGCCAGCTACGACCATTATGGGTTGTGGTATCCCCGCCGTTATAGACAACATTGGCATTCCAGCCCATTTCAACGCTGCTGACCAATGCCCAAGCGTCAGCAGTTAATGTAGGCTCATTACCTTGAGTCCAATACTTAGCCCGCCATACCAAACAGTTATGACTTACTGTATCGCCACCGGTATATACCGTACTGGCATCCCAAGCAGGATGATTCGGCGCATCAGGGTCGCTAGTATCACACCCGCCAGTGTTGCCCGCCTTAACGGTTAATACAGTTTGTGCGCTGGTATCTAATGCACCGTCTGACACCAATAACGTTAGGGTATAGTTACTATCTGTGGTCACGTTAGGTGCAGTGACATTTAGCGTAGCCGTGTTTGCGCCGCTAACCACTAAACCTGCAGGCACTGACCAGCTGTAGGTTAGCGGATCGCCATCAGGATCTGTTGCCGTAGCGCTAATACTCACACTTTGTCCTGAGTTAACACTCGCTGTGGCAGCCAAATCAACTTCAGGTGCGCGATTGCTTTGCTCTGCAACATGGTTAACCACAGTACTGGCTACCGAGGACAAGCCTTCGGGGTCGGTCACTGTGAGGCTAAAGCCATATTGGGTATCGACATCAGTGGCAGTTAATGCAAAACTTGCAGTGGCTAAGTCGGCATTAACTAAGGTCACAGCAGGGCCTGATGTTTGTTGCCAAGCATAGGTTAGTGCCTTGTTTTCCGGATCACGTGACAAGCTACCATCTAAGTTAACATCGACGCTGCCAGTAACGGTTTGGGCACTGCCAGCATTAGCAATTGGTGCTTTATTAACAGGTGGGTTAGTCCCTTCACCGTGACCTAAGCCTTCATGCATCGCATTGAGAATATCACCGTTATCTGCATCAATTTCCCAAGCAAACAGACCACCTAACTGGTTGGCAGTCACATATTGGCCTTTAGCAGTGACAGAGCGAGGGTCATCATAGGTGATCAAGTCACCGGTTGATGCTTTAAACACATAAGGGGCTTCAGCAACCTCATCATATTGATACTCCCAACCCGCGCCTAAGTATTCGTTAACGATTTGGCGGTAATCCACCACACCATCTTCCCAAGTACCTTTCACTTTACCAGTCGCAGTGCCGGTAAACGGATTATTACCTTGGTAACCACTCACGCCAGTCCAGCCGCGGCCATACATTGCAGCGCCTAAGACGATTTTACCTGGGGTGACACCTTGAGCCAGCAACGCATTAACCCCTAAATCAGCAGTATTTTTAGTATCAGGATCCCAGCTTGCGGCATACAAGGCAGTTTGATGGTTCAAATCGGTATTAGACCAGCCACCGTAAAAGTCATAGGTCATTAAAAAGATATAATCCATGTACTGCTGAGCGGCTTGGTAATCCACCATGGCAATCTTTGAGCGGCCAGCACTGATTGCAGAGGACAGCTCATAGCTTCGTCCCGTTTCAGCCGATAACTCATCGAGCATCGCGCGTAGCTCTTTCATCAGTAACACATAGGTTTCACCATCATTGACCGGATCGCCTAAATCAGGGTTGGCACCCGCACCACCAGGGAACTCCCAGTCAATGTCGACACCGTCGAAGAACTTCCACGTTTGTAGAAACTCTTTCACCGATGCCACAAAGCGATCGCGCTTAACTTTATCACCCAAAAAGTAGAAAGGATCAGACAGGGTCCAACCGCCAACTGATGGCAATATCTTCAGATCCGGATAAGCTTGCTTAAGCGCCATTAGCTGGCCGAAGTTACCCTTGTAAGGATCGCCGTATTCACTCACCCCGCTTTGGGGCATTTGCAATGCTGCCCATGGATCATGAATTGCAACTTTAAAATCTTCTCGGCCACTACAAGCGCGTTGTAAAGCCTGGAAGCTACCTTCAATTTCTTTAAGGCTATCGTTAATGCCATCGCCGCCACATATTGGAGTAAATCCATATAGTAGGTGGGTCAGGTTTTGTGCGGGAATTTTATCCACAGGGAATTTACGGCCATACACCCCCCACTCAACAAAGTAAGCCCCTACCACTTTGCCAGACTTGTTCACATAGGGTTTATTGTTCTCTTGCAGCGGCGTTTGCAGTGGTGCTAAATGGCTACCATCGGTATCAGCCACCACAATTTCTTTAGCGTCACTTTGGGTACAACCATTGGCGTTACACAACTCCACTTGCATTTGATAACGACCGCCTTGGCTAACATCAAATACCGCATTGCCAGAGGCATTTGATGGACCAGTCCATACCGTGACACCATCGAGCAAGACATTGGCGGTATCGCCGACATCACCACTCCAAAGGTTCCAGTTTACTTCAACACTGGCAGCATCTTTAACCGTCACCAGTTGCTCATAAGCAGTGGCTGATTGGCTGACTTCAATAATGGCAAAATTGGTTTCTCCCCAGCCAATTGTGGGCTTACCGGGGGCGTTCGCGTAGGCGGCACTGGACAGCACCGACGTGACGAGCACAGCACAAAGGCTTGGCATCGCCAGCATAGGTTTAGCGTTAAACATAGGGTAATAATCCTTATTTCTAATTTTTATTAGCAATAAGGCAAACAAAGCGATAACAGAATACAAATCTGCTCTTAAGACCATAACGCCCACGTTTAGATGACCTTTGCGGTTCTTAACCAAACATGAACAATTACGAAGAAACTTTCTGTGGCAGCTTAGGTACGTCGATATAGCTCAATAGTGCGACCCTATTGACTATATTCCCCTTAGACCAATAGCTTTGCATGCCAATTTTTCAATTGGTTGCCTTCCACTTTAAATTGATGACAACGCTGTCATCGATAATTAGCATAGACCCGACATTCACAAAAATGCAATAGATTATTTTATAAAAATTGGTACTGACGTGAATATATGGTCACATTAAAGCGCCATAAGTGCATGTTTAAGCATAAAATGCTACTAAAATTTATCGTGCTTTACCTTGTAAGAAAAACATAAAAAAAGCGACAAGAATCAAATTCCTGTCGCTTTTAATACATAAGCAAAAGCTCAGGTTAAGTTTTCACAACCTAACCTAAAGTAGCATGACTACTCCAACCAGTTAAGCTTGGTAACCAAAAGGATCATCAATCGAGTGCGCCGGCTTGGTAAACCATTTAGGGCCGTTGTCGGTCATGTAGAAGTGATCTTCATGACGGACGCCAAATTCACCGGGGACACACAACATCGGCTCGTTACTAAAACACATGCCCGCCGCCAACGGAGTATGATCATTGAGAACCAAATAAGGCCACTCATGAATATCAAGGCCGACACCATGGCCAGTGCGATGAGGCAAGCCTGGAATATCGTATCCTGGACCAAAACCTGCAGCTTCCAGCACCACTCTTGCCGCTTTATCGACATCAGCACAGGGCGTACCAATTTGTGCGGCATTAAATGCGGCAATTTGCGCATCTTGCTCATGCTGCCAAAGTTCACGTTGGCGTGCGCTAGGTGTGCCAAACACATAAGTTCGGGTGATGTCCGAATTATACCCTTGCACCTGACATCCGGTGTCGATCAATACCGTGTCATTAAGCTCTAGTGCCTTAGGAGATTTCACGCCATGGGGATAAGCACTATCTTCACCAAATAGCACGATACAGAAATAGGAACCCGCTGGCGCCCCAACTGCAATATGAGCCTGATTAATAAAGCTTTCTACTTCAGCAACGGTAATGCCTTCACGCAAGATACGCGCAGCCGCTTTTTGCACCTCTAACGTCATATCTTTAGCACGTTGCAGCAGGCTTAATTCAGTAGCTGATTTAATGGTGCGGCAGCCAGCAGTCACAGGCTTGGCATTAACGTACTGGTACTGCTGATGGGCTTGACGCAGACCATCAAAAATAAAGAATGCCGCCGACTCATCGATACCGACAACCCCAGCACTGATACCCATAGCGGCAATCACCTCACCACACAGTGCATAGGGGCTTTCGTCTTCCTGCCAGGTGTTGACTTTACCTTTGATCACCATAAAGCCTTCTAAGGTATCAAGCTCAAAAGCTGGCGCAATGTACTCTAGCTCACCCTGTGCAGGTAAGATTGCGCCTACCATACGCTCGCTTGCATACCAGCGTGTGCCCGTGAAATAGTAAAGGTTAGTACCTGCATTAAGGTAAACGGCATCAATGCCCTGAGACTGCATAATACTTTGCGCTTTAGCAATACGTTGACGAAATTCTTGTTCGGTAATCGCCGTTACACCTTGGGTCATATCGGTGAGTTTTGCTAATTCTATTTCTGCGGTTGAGCCGCCTACACCTAGGGTCATTTCATTGCCTCGCACGGGTCTGGAGATGGTTCGCTAATTTGCGATATCGAGTTATTTTTAGGAAGGAGATATGACTTATTCAGCGCCAAAACTAACACAAGAGCTAACACCAGTACTTACGTCAGAACCAAGGCCAAAACTAGCGCAAAAGCTACTGTCACACACTGCCCACCTTTTATTGCTGCTCATTTTTAGCATAAAGTATACATTCATGCAGTAGAAAAATATTCAAACTGACTTTCAAGCAACAAAAAACGGCGCCTAAGCGCCGTTTTTTACTCCACTGACCGGAGCTATGCTTTGCTGTCCAATAACACGCTAAGCCCTCTACACACCAAGGTTTCCATATCATCCACCCGGCCAATTTGCGCTTCGCTAAGTGGATCCGGTAACGCCATTTCATTAAGCGCGTTAATACAGCCTTTGTAATAGTCTGGGTTATTCATCATGCCGCCCGCTAGCCAAATGCGATTAGGGTTAAACATATTGATTGCCCAAGCTAAACCCATACCTAAATAACTGCCGGCACGATGCAACTGAGCGGGTGACTTTAAACCTCGGGTGCGGATCGAGTCGCCGCTGGCTAGTTGCTCTAAGCTAAACTCTCCTGACTCTGTCATCACTCGGCAATGTCCAAGCTCACCCGCAAGCCCACTAGCACCAAAAAATGGTTGACCGTTTAGGGCGATAGACATACCAATACCGGTACCTGCCATCACCAACAGTTCACTGGTATGTTTAGGGTCACATATCGCTTGCATACCAGCGTCAATGTCGTTAAACAGAGTAATTTGTCGAGCCTTAGTATTGAGCTTGTCTGCGGTTAAACCATTTAGACAAGGTAACGATTTGCTCGCAAGTAAAGTGTTGTGCTTGACTAAGCCAGGTAATGCGATACCTAGCTGGTAATCTTGCAAGCCATAATCACTTTCCAATTCGGCTAATTGTTGATTTAAAATCGCAACATCAAAGCCTTCACCGGTTAAGATTTTGTATTGCTCGGTACGACCATCAAAACTTAACTGAAATAAAGCTTTGGTACCACCTATATCAACGGTAATCTTCTGCATAATTTACCCCAAATACCGCCATCCTTGAGCGTGATTATTATCTTATTTGTGTTGCGGCGATGTTACCACAAATCCGCGTATTTTTCGCTATGAATTATTCAGCTAACTTATGGCAGAAAAATGGCTAAAATCGCATAAAATAAGCAGCTTAAGTAACATCAACTAAGATATTATCTAAGATAACGTCACTTTTTGATGCAATTGGCTTTCTCAGCATAGTTTTGGCTTAAATAATAGCGCTGCCAAGCCATCATCAACATATGCAACGCGATAAACGGCACACAACTAATTAGCAATACTTTCCAGCCGAGCATATGAATAACCCAACCCGCACTTAAAGAAGCAACCGCTTGCGAGCCAAATACAAACGAGTCATTAAAAGACTGCATGGTGTATTTCTCTTCTGGCCGATAAAACTTTGGCAGTAGCACAGTGCCCGACACAAATAGGAAGTTCCAACCTAGCCCTAATAACACTAACGCCACCCAATAATTAAGTAGCTCAGCCCCCATCAAGGCAACCACAATGGTAAATAGATAAGCCGCTAACCCCAGCAGCATCATTTTCGATGTGCCCCATTTAGCAATCAAATAGCCACTAAACAAAGAAGGTAGATACATGGCAATGATATGACTCTGAATCACCCACTTGGTGTCAGCCAACGAGTGATGTTCAATATGATGCATATGCAGTGGTGTGGCGGTCATGACAAAGCTCATTAGCGCATAACCGATTGTCGAAGCCGATATCGCCACCCAAATCCCAGGATTCATCAATAACTGCTTTAGCGGCCGTGGAGCGGGCAAATCAGCATTAACCTTAACTTTGGCCTCAGCGTTGACTGCCGTTTCACTGTGTTGATGTTTATCATCAAACCCCATCAAGGTCACTGCAGCACCGATACTTACCAAGGTTAAAAACAAGAATGTCCCAACATAAGGTAGGCTAACGAGTTCATTACCTAGTACCGCGAGCTCCGGCCCAACAAAAGCAGCCACTAAGCCACCGATTAACACCCGTGATGCGGCTTTGGGGGCCAAGTCTGCGCTAACTGACTCCATCGCTGCAAAGCGATATTGCTGCACCACGGCCCCTGCGGTTCCTAACATAAATCCACTGGCACAAAATAAGCTAAACCATTGCAGTTGCGTTGCCAAAGCGGCAACGATACCTGAGATGGCAGCCCACAGCGCCCCTGCAATGAATACCTTTTTGCGACCAAAGCGACGCATCAACCGGCTAACAGGCAACACCGACACTGCTACCCCAATAATCATTGAAGCAATCGGCAAGGTGGCCAAGCTTTCACTAGGCGCCAGTTGCGCACCAATAATCCCCCCTAATAGCACCATCATCGGCGTTGCACTCATGGCAAACGCTTGAGCTATCGTCAGTATCCATACATTTCTAACCATGGCGCAAACATCACTCCTTGCTTAATGTCATTGTGGAAGTTAATCAAAAACAAAACCATAACATTAATCGGCGCGATAGTTTTACACTCAGCTAAAATTTACCTAAATAAAATCTCCCCCTTGGCTTTCTTCGCATTCCGACAACTGCCATAATCAAGCACTTTCATCTAGCCTCTAAGCCCTAATAGGCTGCCGTCATTGGAGAGTTTATGACCCAAACAATTGCTGATCGTCTAAGTGCCGTTCGTGCTGAGATGGCCAAAGCTAATCTCGATGCTTTTATCGTTCCACGTGCCGATGAATACCTTGGCGAATATGTGCCTGAGCGAAATGAACGCCTTCATTGGCTTACCAACTTTACCGGTTCTGCGGGTATGGCCATCATCTTAAAAGATAAGGCTGCCATCTTTATCGATGGTCGCTATACCGTACAAGTTGCCCAGCAAGTCGATAACCAGTTGTTTGAATACTTAAGTCTAACCGACACCCCGCAGCTACCTTGGTTAGCAGGACAATTACAAAATCAGGCTCGTGTTGGCTATGACCCTAAACTGCACCCATTAAGTTGGCAGCAAGACGCCGAAGCCTTACTGAATAAACAACAGATGCAATTGATTGCTGTGGAGCAGAACCCCATCGATCAACATTGGCAAGATAGACCGGCTCTATCAACTCAAGCAGCACGTCTATTTGATCAACAAAGCGCTGGGCGCAGCAGTTTGGAAAAGCGTCAGCAGATCGGGCATGCCATTGCCAAGCAAGGTGCAGATGTGGCATTAGTGGCAGCACTCGACTCTTGCTGCTGGTTGCTAAACCTACGTGGTAACGATGTGCCCCGTTTACCAGTCATTTTGTCCACGGCCTTATTGCACGCCAATGGTGATATGCAAGTGTTTACCGACCTCAGTAAACTGCCTAAAGAAACACTTGCCCATGTCGGTGATGGCGTCAGTTTATGTAGCGAAGCACAATTGCCTGAAGCCCTAGCTAAACTTGATGGCGTAAAACTGTTAGCCGATCCCAACAATGCCAATGCTTGGCTACAATTGACGGCAAAGCAGCATGGTGCAACATTGATTGCAGCCAGCGATCCCGTGGCATTGGTTAAAGCACAAAAGAATGCCGCAGAGCTTGCTGGTATGACAGCATGCCATATCCGT
Organism: Shewanella waksmanii; assembly: GCF_043643685.1. Taxonomy (GTDB): domain Bacteria; phylum Pseudomonadota; class Gammaproteobacteria; order Enterobacterales; family Shewanellaceae; genus Shewanella; species Shewanella waksmanii_A. The sequence goes on along the minus strand of NZ_JBHZSN010000001.1, from coordinate 95,865 downwards.
GACGGTGTCGCTGTCAGTCAGTTTTTAGCATGGCTAGACCGAGAAGTCGGTGCTGGACGCTTTTATGATGAAGGCCAACTGGCAGATAAGTTAGAGTCGTTCCGTCTTAACGATCCCCAGTATATCGAACCGAGCTTTGACACCATCTCAGCCGCCGGTGGCAACGCGGCCATGTGCCACTACAATCACCTCAACGGCACTCCGGCGATGATGCAAAACAACAGCATCTACCTTGTAGATTCAGGCGCGCAATACCTTGATGGCACCACAGATGTAACTCGTACCATTGCTATCGGTGACACCAGCGTAGAACAGCGCAAAATGACCACACTCGTACTCAAAGGTCATATTGCTTTAGATCAAGCGAAGTTCCCCCGTGGTACTACCGGCCAACAGCTCGATGCCTTTGCCCGTCAACATCTATGGCAACACGGTTTCGACTATGACCATGGCACAGGACATGGCGTAGGTCATTTCCTCAGTGTCCATGAAGGGCCGCAGCGCATCGCCAAAAACAGTAACAATGTGGCCTTGCTACCCGGAATGGTGCTATCTAACGAACCGGGTTATTACAAAGCCAATGAATACGGCATTCGTTTAGAGAACCTAGTCGAAGTTCGCCCAGCCAAAGCCCTTGCCAATGCAGAACGTGAGATGTTCGAGTTTAATCCATTAACGCTTATCCCAATGGATACTCGCTTATTCGATAAGTCACTGCTCACTGAGGCCGAGGTCAACTGGCTAAATGCCTATCACCAGACAGTCTTTGAGGCTATCGCCCCACATATGCAAGGTGAAGATCTCGATTGGTTACACCAAGCGACTCAAGCGATTTAACCTTGCGGTTGACCACCTTTTGTTTGATGAGCCACCTAATTTAAGGTGGCTTTTTTTGACCTCTCAGCCAGAGGTTAGGCTCCCCCGTACACCGAACCAGTACGCGCATAGTGACCAGTTAGTGTCTGCCGCAGGCATCGCTGCACTTTCGGATATGCCGATAACCTAACTTTAAATACATACCTAACAGGTAAGGCGAAAAGTGGGTAATCATCCACCTTGATGATTTAGCAAAGGGTTTGCCTCTCGCAGAGATTTGCTTCTAACAGTATCTCACTTTTTACAGTATCTCGCTTCCCAGCGGGGCATGTGCAATTGCACTTATGACTCGCCATAAATACATCCATGTAGGCTTCGCGGCGACGTCCTGTCGCCGAGAGTCAACGTGCAATCACACCGAGTCAATTGTCTCTTCGATTAGACGACCAAGACTGAACTCAGAAAATATTTCAAACTCAACTAACCACAGACTACACACTAAATACCCTTGTAGCGTCCAGCCATAACCTGATTTTAAATAGGCTAAATATTTGTCGAACCTTAGTGCCACAGACAACGGTAAATTCGAAGAGAAATTATATCCAGTACAAGCGCGGCTGTGACTGTCCATGACAGGGATGTCATGGCCAAGCGTATAGGGATATATCCACAGCGTGTCACGGAAGTGCTTGTACATTCGCCTGCCGCAGGCATCGCCACACTTTCGGATATAGCGATAGCTTAACTTTAATTACATACCTCGCCGGGAAGGCGAAATTTTTACCGGGCGTTATGGAGGTTGCAAGGAGGACGAGGACGAGCAATCCTCCTTGCCCGGTGCAGGATGGAATCCTGCGACTTTTCGCCAGACTCAGTTTGGCAACTCCCCCCGCCGGGAAGGCGTTTTCCCCTAGAAGACGATATCCAAATAATAAAGCCTTCAATTTACCCAGTTCACATCAATTAGTTATGCTGATAACCTTACTATAAGTTATTTAATACACAGGGATTTGTCGGAGCTATTAGGTAATAAACTGTTATGTCTATTTGCAAACTAGCTGTCGTAAGCTTTAGAAAAGGATGTCAAATTGATGAAACTACTCAAAATACTATCGCTTTCCATTGCCGTGATACTCGTCGTTCTAGCACTCTCATATGAAAAAATCATTGCTAATGCTCTATTACCTCAATATATCGCTTGGGCTCAAGATACTGATGCAAATGGCTTAAAAATTGGAACACCGTTAAATGAACAAGAGTTGCTGTTGGCAGCTGACATTGGTATTCAAAAACCGGAAAAAGTAAGAATTGTCTATGTTGATGAAGTTCCATTCCCCTATGAAAACTTTGCTTTAAAAGTACTTGGCGAAACGCTTGGCTTTATTGGCGAAGGAATAGTTAATAATGCACAAGTTTTTGGTTATTCAATCTATATCAGAAAGGGTTACCAATTAGATACCCCCAAGCTAGCTCACGAATTAGTGCATGTGTTACAAATCGAAAGATCTGACTTAACATCAGTTATTACTCAGCACTTTTCTGATATGGCAAAGTACGGTTACGAGAATGCCCCTCTGGAAGTTGAAGCATTCAAAGCAAACCAAAAATATAGCGCTCGATACTAGTAATAGATATTAGCAATTAATATTCGCGATAGCGCATTCAAAGCCTATGCAAAAGTGCATTAAATATTGCGGCTACTCCCCAAGCGATTTAAGAAGCCTCCTGATTTAAGATGGCTTTTTTATGGGTTGTAGATACTGTCTCTTCCGACGAGGTATCGCCTGCTAACGCGCAAGTGGGTAATCATCCACCTTGATGATTTAGCAAAGGGTTTGCCTCTCGCAGAGATTTGCTACTAACAGTATCTCACTTTTAACAGTATCTCGCTTCCCAGCGGGGCATGTGCAATTGCACTTATGACTCGCCATAAATACATCCATGTAGGCTTCGCGGCGACGTCCTGTCGCCGAGAGTCAACGTGCAATCACACCGAGTCAATTGTCTCTTCGATTAGACGACCAAGACTGAACTCAGAAAATATTTCAAACTCAACTAACCACAGACTACACACTAAATACCCTTGTAGCGTCCAGCCATAACCTGATTTTAAATAGGCTAAATATTTGTCGAACCTTAGTGCCACAGACAACGGTAAATTCGAAGAGAAATTATATCCAGTACAAGCGCGGCTGTGACTGTCCATGACAGGGATGTCATGGCCAAGCGTATAGGGATATATCCACAGCGTGTCACAGAAGTGCTTGTACATTCGCCTGCCGCAGGCATCGCTACACTGTCAGATATGGCGATAGCCTAACTTTAAACACATACCCCGCCGGGAAGGCGCCCCCCCCCCGCAACGAGAAAATCAGTGTAGCATCCGGCATAACCTGATTTTAAATAGGCTAAATATTTGTCAAACCTTAATGCCACAGGCAATGGTAAATTCGAAGAGAGATAAAACCCAGTACAAGCGCGGCTGTGACTGTCCATGACAAGGATGTCATGGACAAGCGTATAGGGATATATCCACAGCGTGTCACAGAAGTGCTTGTACATTCGCCTGCCGCAGGCATCGCTACACTTTCAGATGTAGAGATAGCCTAACTTTAAACACATACCAGCCGCAAAGACGATAACCCACTTCCCCCAATAGAAAAACAATATCCAACAGATAAATAATAAAGATCAGGTGCAAACCCAAAAGATTTGCTATACTCCGCGGCCGCTAAATCGCTTAATATTAATTCAATGCTAGATTTAGCTCGTGGTTAAAGTCGGTTAACAATAGGATATCCCAATGAGATTTGAATCTTTTAGTTTTGCTCCCGAGATTTTGCGCGCCATCTCTGATTGTGGATATCAGAAAATGACTCCGATCCAGCAGCAAGCCATCCCCGCTATTCGTCGTGGTCAAGATGTGCTCGCCAGTGCGCAAACCGGAACCGGTAAAACCGCTGCATTTGCATTACCTATATTGCAAAAAATGATCGATAACCCCAGCGATACTCAGCGCTCGAATACTCGTGCATTAATTCTTGCGCCTACTCGCGAACTTGCAGCGCAAGTCGCCGACAATATTAAAGAGTACAGCCGCTATTTGCCTATTTCCGTGCTCACCATTTATGGTGGCGTTAAAATGGAAACCCAAGCGACTAAGCTAAAACGTGGCGCAGATATTATTGTGGCGACGCCAGGGCGTCTACTTGAGCACTTACAGGCGTGTAACTTAAGTCTGTCTCACGTTGATTTTATGGTATTGGATGAAGCCGATCGCATGCTCGATATGGGCTTTGTCAGCGACATTCAAAAAATCTTGCAAGCTGTAAACAGTAACCGTCAAAACTTGCTGTTTAGCGCCACCTTCTCTAGCGCCGTAAAACAGCTTGCTAACGACATGCTAGTCAAACCTAAACTGATTAATGCAGACAAACAAAACACCACTGCCGTTACTGTTAGCCAGGTTGTGTATCCCGTTGAGCAACGCCGTAAACGTGAGCTTCTGTCAGAGTTAATTGGTAAAAAGAACTGGCAACAAGTCTTGGTATTTACCGCCACCCGTGATGCCGCAGATAGCTTAGTGAAAGAGTTAAACCTTGATGGTATTCCATCAGCCGTGGTTCACAGTGAAAAAGCACAAGGTAACCGTCGTCGTGCACTGCGCGAATTTAAAGAAGGTAAAGTCCGCGCCTTAGTAGCAACTGAAGTCGCCGCGCGCGGGTTAGATATCCCCGAGCTTGAGTACGTCGTTAACTTTGACCTGCCCTTCCTTGCTGAAGACTATGTCCACCGTATTGGCCGAACTGGTCGTGCTGGCCGAAGTGGTGTCGCTATTTCACTCGTCAGCCGCGAAGAAGAACGCACGCTGGCAGATATTGAAAAGCTCATTGGTAACAAGATCCGCCGCATTACCATTCCCGGTTATGAGGTGGGCAGTCGCGACCTGCTTATCAAGCAATTACAAAAGCGCCGTAGTTTCGCTAAGCGTCAGCAGCGTAGTGACAATGTGGGCGCCCAAGTGGTCGCTGAGAAGAACATGGGTTCACGTCGAGTTAAATTGAAAAACTCAGCGAACGCCAAAGCAAAGAAGACAAAATAATCGACGTACGGTCATAAGATTTTTTCTTACACTAAAAAGGCACCAATAGGTGCCTTTTTTCATCAATTCGATTTTTTTTCACTCACGGTGAAATGATATTGCCAGTGGCTTGGTCTTGTTTGTTATCGCAAACAATCCTCAACTGTTTTTTGGAGAACCAATGCCATTTCTTGTCCGTATTAGCCGAGCGCTGTTGTTGCTTTCTTTGGTCAGCATAACCCTACCCAGCGTGGCCAAACCCATTGCTGACAGTGATTTAAGCGTTGCCCCATTAATGAATGGCCAAACTGTTCCTAGCGCTCAAGTCAGCAGCTTAAATGGCAACAGCACCGATATCGCTAAACTTATCGACGGCAAGCCCAGTGTTATCTTTTTCTACCGTGGTGGCTGGTGTCCATTTTGTAATGCGCAAATGGGACAACTTAAAGCCATTGAACAAGATCTTTTAAAAATGGGTTTTCAGCTCATCGGTATTTCACCTGATTCACCACAGATGCTGCAAACCTCACTCACCGACCAAAAACTTGATTACACCTTAGTATCTGACAGCGAGTTACATGCCATGCGCGCCTTTGGCTTGGCTTACTACACCAGCGCCAAAACTACCGAACGCTACCGTAAAAAAATGCAGCTAGGTAACAAGCTATGGACAACCCCGGCAGGCGACGAGCGTTTAGTGCTACCTGTACCGGCGATCTACATTGTTGATGCCGATGGATTGGTGCATTTTCAATACGTTAATCCAAACTTCCGTGTCCGCGCCGCTCCTAAATTGATCATCACTGCCGCAGAGTTGATCGCTAAGCCTTAATCAAACGTAGTGACTAACTCATCCTAAAAACTATTTCGTTATCTCCATGTCGGCCGCAATTGCGGCCATTTTTTTGCCCCTGCCATTTTATACAACTTATTGTTGTCGTCATATTATACCAATCAGTATAAACATTTAGTCACTCAGCGAGAGTTTAGCGCTTCTGAGGCAAGGCAACGAGTGAAGAGCATAGTTGTTCTACGGTTAAGCTCGTTAACACAGCATCAGAAGCGCTAAAACTCGCCGTTCTGGCGCGTTTTAGGCTGCCTACTTCTCCGTTGAATAATTTCACAAGGGAACAACCATTGTTTCAATTATTCGCCTTGAATTAGTTTGCCTAAAGCGCGCTGAGTAGATCAAATTCTTATACTGATTGGTATTAGTAGTGCTTTTAGTAATGCTTAGTAATAGCACTTAAGTCACCATAAAGGTAAACCTCACTAACCTAGGTATTTTGATGAAACTTAGCTACTTGATACTGCCACTGCTATTTTGCTCATCCCTGTACGCATCGGGATTTGCCCAAAACTGGACGTTAATTAATACCCCACACTCTGCTGACTATCTCGTTAGCGACATCCCGCAATACGGGCCTAAAAATCGCCACAACCAAGTGGCAGCACAAATACAAGTTCATCAAAAGGCTGGCCAGTTGCAACTAGCATTGCAGTTACAGCAACCACTTCCATCAAAGATTGATGCCGACCATTGGCAAGTACAAGCACAGTTTGACGATACAAGCACACAATCCTTTAAGGTATCGACCAGCACTAACAACCTGCAGTTAATAGCGCTAGAGCCACACCAGCAATTAGATTTAGCACAGCTGCTAAGTCACCACCGTCACCTTAGGCTCCACTTGATTAATAGCCAAAGTGAGAGCCAAAATAGGCGCGAAAGTGACAGCCAATATAGCTTTGATATCGATATTAGCCACATTGATGCCGCCTTGGCTCAACTGGGTAATGCATTTTCAGCACAAAGCTAGACTCACATTACCCACGGGGCATAGCTTGATACCAATCACGTTAAAGATCTGAACACTCTGAGTAGATCAACTTCTTATACTGGTTGGTATTAAGCTATAATCTTGGCGATAAATTTAGGCGCCTTTTTGTGGAGAACTCATGCCTGCCCCAACCTATAATCAAGCCATCGTTGAACTTGCTCAAGCAGGTCTAGCCGCGCTGGCTGAACGCAATACCAACCCGAAAGCCATGAAGACCCCTGCCGCTGAAAGCCACTTTTTATGTAGCTTTCTAGTGCAAGCACAAAAGACCCGCCGCTTTTCTAAATTGGTGGCTGACGATCTCACCGTGTGGATCCGTAATGCACGCAGCATGGGAGCCGGCGCGCAGTTGCCTGAGTTACTGCAGCGTATCGATAACCAATACCGCGCCATTGGCGACAGTCTGCAATTAGGCCAAAAGCTACAAAACATGCTTGAGGAACTCAGCAAGCAAGATTGGGTGGTGATTGTTGATTGTGATGTCGATACTAAATTAAAACTTGATAGTGATGGCAGCCATAGCTTAGTGATTGATGTCAGCCAGTTTGAACAACATATTGATCAAGGCGAACTGCTAAAACCCATCAACCTTTATGTTCGGGCAAATGAGCAAGCACTGGCCCAAGCTGCGGCGAAACATGGCCTACTGTTAAGCCAAGGCAACAAAAAAACCAGCTTAATTAAGCATCATAAAACCTATCAATTGTGTCCAAACAACCAACATAGTGCACTCGCCCTATTGGTTAACTAATCAAGGCGTTCTGGAGTGAATATGAGCCAAGCAAATTCAGCATATCAACAACTCGTCGCTCGCTTTAGCCAAGTCGCCCATTTTGAACACCTCAATGCGCTAGGAGACTGGGACCAAGCCACTATGATGCCTCCTGGCGGCAGTGAAGCTCGGGCAGGCGCGATGGCTGAGCTGGCTAAACATATCCACCAGCTCAAAAGCGATCCGCAAGTAGGTGAATGGCTAGAGTACGCCCAGGATGAAACCTTAACCTCAACTGAGCAAGCCAACTTGAGGGAGATGCAATACCACTATGGTCAAGCAACCGTTGTACCCAGTGACTTAGTAGAAGCCAAAACTAAACAAGCTTACGCCTGTGAACATGCCTGGCGTGAACAACGCGCCAATAACGACTGGCAAGGTTTTGCGCCTAACCTCAAAAAAGTCATCAACTTAGTGCGTGAAGAAGCGCAAGTTCGCGGTGAACAGCAACAGCTATCGCCTTATGATGCCTTGTTGCAAAAGTTTGAGCCGGGAATGGACAGCCAACGCATCAGTGATATTTTCAATCAAGTTAAAAGCTGGCTGCCACAACTCATTAGCGAAATACGCGCTAAACAACAAAGCCAACCGAATATTGTCATCCCGCAATACAGTGCTGACAGCCAAGCAAAGCTTGGTCGCGCAGTCATGAACTTGCTCGGTTTTGACTTTAATCATGGTCGACTCGATATCAGCAGTCACCCTTTTTGTGGTGGTAGCAGTGGCGATATTCGCCTTACAACTCGTTTTGACGAAAACGACTTCACCAGCGGCTTGATGGGGATTATTCATGAAACCGGCCATGCACGTTATGAACAAGGTCTGCCTATAGAATGGCGCGGTCAGCCCGCAGGGCAATATCGGTCGATGGCGATTCATGAAAGCCAAAGCCTGTTCTTCGAGATGCAAATGGGCCGTGGCAATGGCTTTTTAAGCTTGTTAGCCCCATTACTTAAACAACACTTAGGTAGTGAACTTTCCCTAGCACAACTGCAACAAGTTTATTCGCGGGTAGAACCAGGCTTTATCCGCGTCGATGCCGACGAAGTCACCTACCCATGTCATATCATGCTGCGCTTTGAAGCAGAGCAAGCCATGGTCAGTGGCGAGCTTGCGGTGGATGACCTACCCGACTTTTGGGATCAGCAGATGCAGCAACTGCTGGGGTTAAGCACCAAAGGCAACGATAAAATGGGCTGTATGCAAGATATTCACTGGCCAGTGGGTGAGTTGGGTTATTTCCCAAGTTACAGCTTAGGCGCCATGTATGCCGCGCAGTTCAAACACAGTATTGAGGCGCAACTTGGTGATATCGATAACCTAGTCGGCGCAGGCAAGCTCAATGATATCTGCGCTTGGCTGCAGCAGAACATTTGGTCCAAAGGCGCACTGTTGACCACAGATGAACTGGTTAAACACGCCACTGGGGAGTCACTCAACCCTGATCATTTTAAGCACCACTTACAGCAGCGTTATTTATGATTATTCGTTCCATTGAAGATGCAGACTGGCCAGCGATTATGGATATCCAAACGGCAAGTTACCCCAGTATTGAGCCTGAATCGTTAACCGTGATGCAAAACAAAGCTGAACTTGGACCGCAAACCAGCTTTGTCGCCGAGCATCATGGCAAAATCATCGGCTACTGTTTAGCACATCCGTGGTTATTTGGCGCACCGCCGGCATTGGCCCAGCAGCTTAGCCCTTGCCCGCAACCTGACACTTTGTATTTACACGATATGGCATTAAGTATTGATGCCCGCGGCCTCGGCATTGGGCAGAAATTGTTTGATAAGCTTATGCAGCGGGCGCAGCGGTTACAGCTAAGTAGCATCAGTCTCGTGGCTATTGCGGGGGCTAGCAGTTATTGGCAATCCTTAGGCTGTGAAATTCACCCTATCGACAAAGACCTTAGCAGCTACACCACTGATGCCTGCTATATGGTGCGTCGGTTATAGTAGGCACTGGGGCGAATTTACGCTAAAATCTGCGCCAAATTTATGGCCACTACGGCTAGACAACATAGAGAGTTACCATGGCACGTAAAGTGGGTTATACCTTCAAAAAACAATACAAAGAGATTAACTTTGTCTACGACAGGTACCACGACATGTATGAAGCGGTCGCCGATGCTGAAGGCATCGATCTCACACGTTTTCTTGCTATGGAAGCCCAGGTCGCCATGACTTCTAAAGGCTCAAAAGCGGTAAAAGATTTTCGTATCAAAGAGTTTGAGCGTTTTGGTTTTAGCAATATCCACTTTATCCGTGAAGAAGAGCAATCATAAGCTGCTGTCATCACCCGTTTCATAACCGATAGGATTTTCCATGTCCAATATTGAACATGCTAACTTTCCCCGTGCAGGTTTTATCCGTCGCCTAGGCGCAATTGTCTATGATTTGCTACTCGCTGTGGCCGTTTACATGGTGGCCGGCGCCATCGGTTTTGGCCTATTTACCGCGCTCACATCAAGCGGTCTAATCGGCATGCAAGATTATGAACATGTCTCAGACTTGCTCAATGGAACGCCAGTCTATAAAGGGGTTTATCAGCTTTGGATCACCTTGTGTGTTGCCGCCTTCTACGTGGCCTTTTGGAGCCGCGGCGGCCAAACTTTAGGCATGCGCGCATGGCGACTAAAAATCCAACACCCCAATGGCCAAAGCCTCAGCGTGGTCACCGCCAGCGCTCGACTAGTCTGGTCGTTATTGGGCATAGGCAACCTATGGATCCTTATCAACGGCGACAAGCTGGCACTCCAAGATATGATGACCCGCTCTGAGGTGGTAGTCCTGTCGAAAGAAGCCAACCAGATGCGTAACTGGCGAGGGGTGTAATACCAATCAGCATAAGAAATTGATCTACTCAGAGCGTTTTTGGCAAGCTAATTCAAGGCGAATTAATGACATAATGGTCATTCCCTTATGAGTTAATTCAACGCCGAAGTAGTAAGCCAAAAACACTCCTACTGGCGAGTTTTAGCGGCTCTGATGCTGCGTTAATGAACTTGAACGTAGAATGACTATGCTCTTCATTCCTTGCCTTACCTCAAAGCCGCTAAACTCTCGCTGAGCGATCAAATCTTTATTCTGATTGGTATAAACCTTTGAGCTAAGGCTTGGTTAGCTTTTTAGCTGGGGAGTTGCTACTTGCGGGTAGTGTGCTTTCCAGCGGGATTTCGCTTCCCATCGGGGAATAGTTGGACGCTCATCCAACGTTGAGCGGTAACATCCGCCAAACTGCGTTTGGCAATAGATCGCAGGATTCCATCCTGCACCGGGCAAGGAGGACTGCTCGTCCTCATCCTCCTTGCAACCTCCATAACGCCCGGCGAACATTTCAAAAAGCGAAATTTCGCGACGGGAAAATCCTTGTGCGTCTGGCTTACCTGAATAACACCAGATTTAAACTTATCTTCGATTTTACCGCTGTGATTAACAACGAATAAATCGAAGAGACAATTGACTCAGTGTGATTGCACGTTGACTCTCGGCGACAGGACGTCGCCGCGAAGCCTACATGGATGTATTTATGGCGAGTCATAAGTGCGATCGCACATACCTCGCCGGGAAGGCGAAATTTCGCGACTGGGAAAACCCTTAGTGGGCAATCAGCCACCTTGACGATTTGCCGAAGGGTTTCACTTCCCAGCGCGGGAATAGTTGGACTCTCATCCAACGTTGAGCGGTAACATCCGCCAAACTGCGTTTGGCAATAGATCGCAGGATTCCATCCTGCACCGGGCAAGGAGGACTGCTCGTCCTCATCCTCCTTGCAACCTCCATAACGCCCGGCGAACATTTCAAACAGCGAAATTTCGCGACGGGAAAATCCTTGTAGCGTCTGGCCTTAGTTGAATCGAAATAGGTTATCCATCTATTACCTCTTCATGGAAAAATAAAAGGTAAATTCGAAGAGAAAAAATATCCAGTACAAGCGCGGCTGTGACTGTCCATGACAAGGATGTCATGGCCAAGCGTATAGGGATATATTCACAGCGTGTCACAGAAGTGCTTGTACATTCGCCTGCCGCAGGCATCACTTCACTTTCGGATATGGCAATACCCTGACTTTAAACACATCCCCCGGCCAATAAGGCGAAAAGTGGGCAATCAGCCACCTTGACGATTTGCCGAAGGGTTTAACTTCCCAGCAGGGAATAGTTGGACGCTCATCCAACGTTGAGCGGTAACATCCGCCAAACTGCGTTTGGCTATAGATCGCAGGATTCCATCCTGCACCGGGCAAGGAGGACTGCTCGTCCTCATCCTCCTTGCAACCTCCATAACGCCCGGCGAACATTTCAAAAAGCGAAATTTCGCGACGGGAAAATCCTTGTGCGTCTGGCTTACCTGAATAACACCAGATTTAAACTTATCTTCGATTTTACCGCTGTGATTAACAACGAATAAATCGAAGAGACAATTGACTCAGTGTGATTGCACGTTGACTCTCGGCGACAGGACGTCGCCGCGAAGCCTACATGGATGTATTTATGGCGAGTCATAAGTGCGATCGCACATACCTCGCCGGGAAGGCGATGTTTCGCGACAGGGAAAACCCTTATAACGTCTGGTATTACCTGAATTTTAATAGGTTAAATACTTATCGATCCTGCATGCCAAAAGCAACGGTAAATTCGAAGAGACATGAAATCCAGTGTAGATGCGGTCGAGGCCTTTGACAGCATGGATGCTGTCGCAGAGCGCCCAAGGATGGGTTCACAGCGTGCCGAGCAAGTATCTACACATTCCTCGCCGGGAAGGCGTCACCATGCTCGCTAGATGGCGATACCCTAACTTTAAACACATCCACCGCCCGTAAGGCGAAATTTTGCGACAGGAAAATCATTGTAGCGTCCGGCCCTCTAACTTACCCGACTCATAAATGCTGGCCATACAGCATGAAATGAATTGCACCGATAACTAATAGCGATACCAAAGACAGTAGCATCCAGCCAGCAAAGACGCGATCAATAGGCCGGCTAAACTTCAAAATAGCCTCATCATTAACAAAAGCCTGATTGTCAGCTTTATTGCGAATAAGGACAATTGCATACATAGAGAATCGCATCCTAATACCGGCATCCCAACACGGTAACTCTATTCCCTCCATGGCCATTTCTCGCTCAATACGTTTAATAGATAGTCGATGAAATACAACGGTACTGATGCACCATGAAAATATCAGAACCACAAAAATTGATAGAAAAGTGATGTCTAGCATAGTCACTTCCATAAATTACCAACTTATTTTTTAGTCAAAATAAACTGCATGGATAAGGCAGCCTAAACAGAACAATATAAAAGAAACACGCAGCCACATGGATAAGATCCAATCAATTTTACGGGTATGTCGTTTTATGGCTGCAACATTAACAAAAGGATTAGTGTCCGGGTAATTAGGTCGCAATATAATCGTCGAATACATGGCATAGCGTGTCCCGACTCCCCTATCCCACTGAGGCGGCTCAATACCCTCTTTACGCATTTCTCGCTCAAGATGTTTCACAGTAACTTGCGCGAAAACCAATACACCAACTCCCCAAGCAAGAAATATGAGTACTGAACTAATGACAAAAACAATTTCAATTAGCGGCATATCCACTATATCGCCCTATTCTTAACTCGAAATGCCCTAGCCATATCAATATGCCAAGTCCCGTTAACTACAACCAAAAACCTAAATGAAACATTTACTAAGCGCGCTTATTAGAACAATGCTATGAGCATTAAAACGACAAATGAACTCATCATCCAAATAGCCAAAAAACGGTCAATGGGACGGGCATACTTAAGTATTGCCGCATCATCGATTGGTGATCGCGCTGCCGCCTTGTTACACACTAATACCATCGCGTACATGCCATACCGCATGCCAACACCGCTATCCCATGAAGGAATCGATTGCTGCTCCTTAGCCATCATTTTTTCCAAGTAACGACCAGAAAATATCGTGAATGCTAAAAAGCTCACTAGCCAACTAACAAAAAACAAACCTGAAAAAAGTAAATACCAATCTTCAAAAATTAATGACTCCATACGTTTTTCACCCGAAACCAAGAGCTATTTGAGCTACAAATCATTTCACGAAAAACATATTTGCAGATAGCCGTAACTAAAACGCCCTAGCCAACTCATATTTAACTAATTGGATAGAAAATAAAAAAACACACAAAAGAACATAGCGCCGATAAAGGAAATAACAGTCCAAAAAGCAAGAACTCTATCGACTTTTCTTGCGTACTTTAGAACGGCCTGATCATCAATTGGCGAAACTTTTGCAGCCGTATTGGCAACAAGCACCATGGCATACATGTTGTATCGAGTGCCTATCCCACGATCCCACCTAGCTTGGTTCAAGGCATCTTGTTTCATTTTTCTCTCGAGGTAATTACCTGATACCTCAATAAATACCAGCACACTTACCATCCAACTAATGGTAAAAATGCCCGTAGCTAGCAATATTAAGTCAACAAATTTCATTTCAGTATCTGTAGAAATGCCAAGGCCTGTCATTTCAAGAAAGGGCTTCCGCAACGACTTATTTATTGTTCAAAAAAAACAAGATTAATTAAACTAGCTAGAAGAAGCAGCCCAAACGACACTCGCAGCCACATAGATAAGAACCAATCAATTTTTCGACTATGTCGCTTTATGGCTTTGACATTAACCAAGGGATTAGTATCTGGGTAATTTGGCCGCAATATAATCGACGAATACATCGCAAGCCTCATGCCTATACCACGATCCCACTGAGGCGGCTCAACCCCCTCTTTACTCATTTCTCGTTCGAGATGTTTCACAGTGACTTGCGCGAAAACCAAAACACCAACTCCCCAAGAAAGAATCAAAATAGCCAAAAAAATTCCAAAGTATAAACTCATTGAGGAAGCGTCCATATTACCTCCAAGCCCGACTGGAACTAAAATCATAAAGATTGCCCGCTGCAAGCTTACCCGCCTTATCAAGCGCTACTGAAGCTAATGTTCCCATAGCTATTACCCCCCCGACCGCTAACACCCAACCTACAGGCGTCGCCAAAAGAGCTACACCAAGTGATGCTGATATAACCTTGCCTCCAACCCAAAGCCCCGCAGCTGTAGAAGCGCCAAAGCCTGTCGTTTCAACTACTGCACTGCGATGCCAATCTCTACCGGCATAGAAGTCTTCTCGTACACTTCTTGCTCGCATGCCTGCATCGAGGACTATCATGCCACCGCCGAACAATTTTGCCCCTGCTTCAAAGCGGCGAATAGAGTTAAATGAATTTGTCGAAGTCAGGTTCAACTTGGCTGGATGTCGAGAGGTTTTGGCAATGGCAATGCCGCGGTTTGGATTAGTCCAAACGTTGCCTCGCTTGCCTGATTTAACTCTACCTAAAAACTTACCAAACTCGGTTTGGAAGCGGCCATTAAACTCCTGATAACAACGCTTTGCTATCTGCTCTAACATCACCATTTGATGTTTAGGTAGCTTGGCTTTGGCCCCCTCCCTCACCTTCAGTAACGCATCTTGATATTTAATAATCGATTTACCAAATTGAGAGACACGCTCATCGATTGCAGTGGCTGCCGCACCCGCAGCGCCAACCGAATACTTTTCTAATATCGGCTGGACTTCAACGGCATAAAACTCTGACATGGCCACAATGACATCACCACCAAAGGCTTCTACCATATCAGCAATATTGCGTCGCGATTGTGCAGGTAAGCTATTGGCTTGATTAAGAGCACAGGTCAAATCTGGCCTAAGCGCTGATAGATCATGAGTGTTACCACTGCGCACCACCATCGGCATGCCTTTGGGAATTCGCGGCCCAATAATATGTGGATTATCTTTTCGAAACTGCTTTACCGCTGCAGCATCATTCATATCTACAGGGTATTCACTGTATGGTTTATTGCTAAAGCAAAATGCTTGAGTGGCTGACATAGAAAATCCTTCTCTATTGATGCTTATCTGATGGAGCCTATCCTTGTGTGGTGCAGATATTAACAATTACCGCGACAAAACCTATCTAACCTCTTTAGCAGTCTTAATTTGTTGTTTTCCAAAAAAACAAGCTCCTAGCAAACGCCTCAAGCTTAATGAAAAGTTCAAGTTTTCTTATTACTTAATCTATGCCCAATAAAAAAACCGGCCACGACAAAACACAACGCCACTACCAAAAAAACTTTCATATTCCTTGCTGCTTCATCTTCGCCTTGATAAAGCGGTCCGAAAAAATGCCCCGCAAAAAAAAATATACCGACGGTAATGATGAAACCAATAATCCCACCAACAATTGGAAAGAGTATTTTACTCATTTCAACGCTCTCCAAAAAATGATCTCTTTCGACTCGCTAAAATCAGACCAAACCCCATCAATTGTCAGGCCGGTTGAAATTCTTATCCAGGACGTCCAATCTGTTAATCTTGAACCATTCCAAAGATCTATATGATCACCTGAAGGGTTATTTGTTGGGTCAGAATTTCTTAACCAATAATCTTTAAAGAATATTATTCCTTTTTTCCCAGATATATGCTTTTTGAAATCTTTCACTGGAATTTTTATACCTTTTGCAAAAAATGCTGGTCGGCTTTTTGTAAGTGCGGCGGCTAATTCTTCTGCTCTAAGTATGTGTCCTTCAGATTTAGCGTGATGCCAGCAATGCTCTGCCCCTAGCAAGGTAGTGGTATCATAGCCACATAATGCTAGTGCATTTCCAACTCTAATAGCGCATTGGTTTGAGAATGCAGGTTTACCGTCTTTTAAGCATGGGTTATCTACATCACTAATTGTTGCATGAGAGTCCCATAGATCATCAAATTTGACCATTTGTAGTTCCTTCTTCAAAATTTATGGCGTAATAACCTTATTGCTAAAGCAAAATGCTTGAGTGGCTGACATAGAAAATCCTTCTCTATTGATGCTTATCTGATGAAACCTATCCTTGTGTGGTGCAAATGGTACCAATCACCCGTTTAAAACCCTATGCACCAAAAGTTGCATTTAAATTGGCTGCTTTAGTATGAAATTAGGGGGTGGGTATACCCCAATTGGCATTTGCATACCAACGGCGATTCGCTTTTTGCTGTATCTCGCTTGCCAGCGGGGGATGTGAGATTGCACTTATGACTCGCCATAAATACATCCATGTAGGCTTAGCGGCGACGTCCTGTCGCCGAGAGTCAACGTGCAATCACACCGTATCAATTGTCTCTTCGATTTAGTCTTCCTTAATCAATAGTGCACAATATTATTGAAGCTTCTTTATCTAGAAAACGTGAACACAGATTGGTCAAATCGTAGAGTAAGAGCAAAACTCAGCAACCCTATGGTTAGGGTTCTAAAATCCCAAAAGCGACCAACACGGTGAAATCGAAGAAATATTAGACCCAGTGTAGGTGCGGCTGAGGGTATCGAAAACATGGCCACTTCTTGACATCCATGCCATCGTGGCATTTGTAAATCCCTTCACATCAGATGTTTTCGTTAAGCGGCCATGGATGGACTCTCTTGAAAACAAATAGGCGTCCCGAAAAAGCACCTGCACATACCCCGCTGGGAAGGCGCTATTTAGCTAATGAGAGCACACCGTAGTTGAGACAATTGGATTCCACTGTAGTTTTATCCGCCAAACTCCGTTTGGCTAAAGATCGCAGGATTCCATCCTGCACCGGGCAAGGAGGACTGCTCGTCCTCATCCTCCTTGCAACCTCCATAACGCCCGGCGAACATTTCAAAAAGCGAAATTTCGCGACGGGAAAATCCTTGTAGCGTCAGGCCTTAGTTGAATCGAAATAGGTTATCCATCTATTACCTCTTCCTAGAAAAATAAAAGGTAAATTCGAAGAGAGATTAAACCCAGTACAAGCACAGCTGTGACTGTCCATGACAGGGATGTCATGGCCAAGCGTATAGGGATATATTCACAGCGCGTCACAGAAGTGCTTGTACATTCGCTTGCCGCAGGCATCATGACACTTTCGGGTATGGCAATAGCCTAACTTTAAACACATCCGCCGCCCGTAAGGCGAAATGAGTAAATTCGAAGAGAAATAATATCCAGTACAAGCGCGGCTGTGACTGTCCATGACAGGGATGTCATGGCCAAGCGTATAGGGATATATTCACAGCGCGTCACAGAAGTGCTTGT
>NZ_JBHZSN010000001.1:0-78114 GCF_043643685.1 Shewanella waksmanii | reverse complement strand
ACATTCGCTTGCCGCAGGCATCATGACACTTTCGGATATATCGAAAAATCAGATACAAAAAAGGGTTAGCAATGAATGCCAACCCTTTAAACTAATAAGATAAAACAATCCGATTATTGATTTATCAATCAGTTATTTTTGCTTATAAACCACACCGCCTTTCATAACAAAATCGACGTCGAGTAAGGCTTTAATGTCGTCCAGTGGGCTGATGTCAGTGGCAATAATATCGGCATATTTGCCGGTTTCTAAGGTGCCGAGTTTAGCTGATTTGCCACCTAGTTCTGCAGCGTTAATGGTCGCAGAGACTAAAATATCGCTGTTGCTCATACCCGCTTGATGCATCAATACCGCTTCTTGGGCATTATTACCGTGCTGCGATACACCACTATCGGTACCGTAGGCGATTTTAACACCAGCTTTATACACAGCTTTAAAGTTGGCGGTCATATCAGCGCCAACACGTTTGGCTTTAGCTTTAATAGCGGGAGACATAAAGTCTGAATGGTGGGCCATTTGCACCACGGTATCGCCTGCCAATAGCGTTGGTACGAGGAACGCGCCGTTTTTCTTAAACAGCTTAATGCTCTCTTTGTCGGCATAACTGCCGTGCTCAATACTATCAACGCCGGCGCGAAGTGCAGCATTAATCCCGGCTGTTGCGTGGGCGTGACTTGCTACTTTACGACCTAGGGCATGAGCCGTTGCCACAATTTCGGTAAGCTCGTCATCAGCCATTTGCTGGCCTGTGCCAGTGTCGGTATCAGACAATACCCCACCGGTTGAGGTCACTTTTATCACATCGGCACCAAACTTAATCGCGCGGCGGGTGGCGCTGCGGCAATCATAAGGGCCGTCACAAATGGTTTTTTGGGTATATTTCTCTAGCAAATCTGGACTCATGCCATCCACATCGCCATGGCCGCCAGTAACCGATACCCCACCCGAGGCAATAATACGTGGGCCGGCAATCCAGCCTTTATTCACACCATCGCGCAGCGCATAAATTTGCTCAGGCTTGGCCCCTAAGTCACGCACTGTGGTAAAGCCAGCCATTAAGGTTTTGTTGGCAAAATACACACTTTGCATGGCCACATCCGCATCTGACATACGCAGTTTTTGGCTGTCATTTTTAGGGCCGAGTTCACCTTGAAGGTGCACATGCATGTCCATCAACCCCGGCATCACAAAGCGGTTTTTCAAGTCGATATAGGTAACATCATCACCAAAGCTGCTTGCATCCACATAACCCGACTTTACTTGGCTGATCACGCCATTATCTATCACTAAGGTTTGTTTTTTAGCACTGTCTTTACCCGGTACAGCCAGTAACTCTCCGGCGTGGATAACAGTAATTGGCGCGGCTAATGCAGCGCTGCTGGCGCCTAAGCTAAGCATTAACGCTGCACTTACAGCGGCTAATGGGCGACGACGCCCTTGATTTGATGCGGTATGTTGCTGCTTCATATCTTTCCCTCAATGGTGGCCCCAATATGGGCCTCAGTGGTAGTTAGCAGCAAACGTGCCGCTAGCCACTTTGTTATTTATTATTGTTATTTCAATCTGCTATCGCCTTTAGGCTGTCGCTTGATAACGGCCTTTAACATACAAGTTGCGATAGCGACTTTCCAAGTCATAAATTGTAACAAAAGGGTTAAAAGCAGTTGAAAGCCTCAGTAAAACGGGTTAAAAATATCGGTAAAACAACATGTTGAATATGACTAACTGCTTGAGTTTTCGCCAAGCAAGTCGGTCATAAATTCTCAATTGCAAGGACAGCCCACATGCCAGCTACCGCTAACCAAGCCGCAATTAAGCCTCGCACCTTAAAAATCCCCCTCACCAATGTTTATGCTAAAGGCGGCTATAGCGCCCAGTTAACGATTGGCGCCAATCAAGATACAGTTAACCTTATCCTTGATACTGGCAGTAGCACGTTAGTTATCAGCGGCAGCGACTATAACGAACAGCAAGACAAGGCGTTAAACCCCACCAGTTTTGCACAAGAAGTGCTATACGGCATAGGCGGTTGGGATGGCCCTGTGGTACATACCCGTGTGGGGATTTGTGAAAATGCCATCGACTGGGATTTACACGATGACTACCATGAACACGCACATAATCCTGTGGTACTGGAAAGCTGCCCGGTGGCCGTGGTGTATTGTAATGCCCAAGAAACCACCTTTGCGCAGGCCGATGGCATTTTAGGTTTGGCCTATCATGCATTAAACAAGAGCTATAACCTCAAACCCTACTTTGAGCAGTACAAGATTAATCCTGCGCTCACCCACCCTTGGCCTTTTGATGATGAAATAGCTTTAGATCCAAAAGACTTTACCCCCATTATCAACTCCGATGTCGATACTGAAAACAGCACTGACGGCCAGTGTGATTGCACGCCCGATACAACTAGTCAAACAAAACCTGAAAACCAGCATAAAGCCGATGCAGACAGCAAGCAAAATAGTGCTACAGAGCCGTTTACTAGCCACGACCTACGTAAGTTTAAGCAGTTTTTAAATCAGCAACCCTGTCAAGATGTGGTGCCCTATTTTACCGAGCTGACTCAACATGGATTAACCGCCAACAAGTTTGCCTTTTACTGTCGACGCTCCAGTATTCATGTCAATCAGCAGCTTGCCAACTGCAACAATGCCATTGATACCAGCTCCACCAATACCAACGCTGCTCAGCACGCCGATCACTTTGAGCAGTTGGGGCAAGATCCACTCAATCAAGGTTGGCTGATTTTAGGTGGCGGCGAAGAACATACCGAGCTGTATCAAGGCGATTTTGCCACGATTTCGGTAGTGGAAGATAAATACTACAACGTCAATCTCATCGCCCTGCAAGTAGGCGACAATGAAGAGATAGACTCGCAGCTAACAAATGAGCTAGAAGACCAGTTAGACCAAGCAGACGCAGATAGCCAAGGCGATACTCCCAGCGACTCAGATAATCATTCAGATAATCACTCTGAAAGCCAATTAGACAACCATGCAAATAGCCACTCACACAGTCACACCCATGGGGTGAGTTTTAGCCCCGCAGCTCGGGGGCGCAGTAACGCCATTATTGACACTGGCGCGTCAGCGATTGTGCTAACCCGTTACCTGTTTAATGCCATGGTTGAGCAGCTGCATGCGATTAACCCCAAATTTACCGAGCAAATTGCACCATTTAAAGCAGTGTCACAACAGTTTGTTGGCATGAATATGGACGAGCTAGACCTTAGCGCTTGGCCAACTCTCACCTTTCGCTTTGTCGGCATCGGCGTTGATGACAGCCCACAAGCGGTTGATATCACCGTAGCGCCAAAAGACTATTGGCAGCTCAATACCCCCAGCGCAGGCAAAGCTTGCTTTAAAATTCTGTCGCAGTTTCCTAACTGGCCCAATCAATCGATTCTCGGGCTACCACTGATGAGCAACTACTATGTGGTGTTTGACCGTAGCGCCCACGAAAACGGCGTGATTCGCTTTGCCAAGCAGGCTGTCAAATCTGTGCAATCTGACAACGCTGCTGACAACAGCAAAGCGACTAACTAAGCCACTAATAACTAAAGCCTCTAGTCACACTAGCAAATAGCGAGATTCAAGCATGACAACAGATCCTACACTGCAATTTTCAACCGAGCGCCTCACCATGCGTTTGCTAGATGAGCGTGATAAAGCATTATATTGCTCGCTGTATACCGACCCTGTAGTAATGAAAAAAATTGGTGCAACACTCGCTTATGAGAAAACAGAAAAGTCATTTTCAATCGCCCTGAAGTTACTTAAAAATCGCCCGCAACGACATTATGTGTGGGTGATCATCGATAAACAAAGTGGAGAATCACTTGGGATGCAAAATATTGCTATCGATAAAGATGACTCATCGCAAGCAGAGTTTGGCATTATGCTCACTCCAAAGTGTTATGGCCGTCATATCGCTTATGAATCAATAGGCGCGCTAACCGAGTACGGTCTTCATCACTTAAACCTGCACAAAATGTATTCAAATTTTCGCCCTGACAACACGGCAATTTTAAAGATTGCCCAAAGACTAAATTACCAAATAGATATGCAGAATTTACAGCCAAATACAGGACAAGCAAGTTGCTATATGCTTCAAAGCCAATATAAAGACACATTTATACAACATTAGTATCACGATAGCGTTTCAAATTTTGGCATTAGCTGGTATCTTGCCATTTATATCCGTTTGGTTTTGTAGTCAAATTATTCTAATAAATTAAACAAGATAGGTTTTGAAATGTCTGGAAGTTTAGCCTGCGTCGGTATAGGAATGACACTGGGTGCCCATATCTGCCCATTAGCACGCAGCTATATCGAACAAGCTGATGTGGTGTTTACCGGGGTGTCTAACAGTGTGGTGGAGTTATGGCTCCAAGAAATGCACAGTGATGTGCGCTCGCTGCAAGTGTTTTACGCCGAAGGTAAATCACGCCACATCACCTACCGCGAAATGGTCGGTGCCATGCTAAATGAAGTGCGTGCAGGCAAAAAAGTGGTTGGCGCGTTTTATGGCCACCCAGGTGTGTTTGCCCACGCGCCGCACAAATCCATCGAGATTGCCCAAAGCGAAGGATATCCTGCCGTGATGGTGCCGGGGATCAGCGCAGAAGATTGTTTAATTGCTGATTTAGGCATCGATCCCGGCCGAGTCGGTTGCCAGCAGTTTGAAGCCAGTCAGTTTATGTTTTATCAGCGCCAATATGACCCTTCATGCTATCTAGTACTGTGGCAAATTGGCCTAGCGGGTGACAAAAGCCTGACTAAATTCGCCACCGGTAAGGCCCACCGCCAAGTATTGATTGAGCTGCTGGCACAAACTTATCCGTTAGATCACCAAGTGATTTTATATGAAGCAGCGGTATTGCCCATCGACACCGTGCGTAAGCAAAGATTAACGATTGCAGAGCTGGCCGATGCAGAGATTTTTATGCACACCACTTTAGTAATCCCGCCCAGCGAGAAAATGCGCCCCAATCAGGCAGTACTAGACAGACTAGCGCAGATTGAGCAGCAGCTTGAGCAGCGAGAGTCAGCAGCTGGGTTAGCCTTGGTGAAATAACCATGGGCTTTACAAAATAAGCTAGTAAATGAGCCACAAACCAGTTGGTAAAGAAGTAGCAATAATAACTACATAGCGGCAATGAAATTGCCGCGCAATCAACATAACCTTGAGGGAACAAAATTATGTCATTTAACAAAACAGTGTCAACCATTACACAGCTGTTAGAACAACTCGGGCAGGATGCCAACTTACAAATTGACAGCGCGCAGCGTCAGGCAGCAATTGCCGCAGCCGATATCAGCAATGAGCTTAAACAAGCACTTATCCAAGCCGATAGCTTGGCCGTTAAAAACCAGCTAGATGTCTGCCCCGATGTTTATTGCGTATTCGTAGCCCATGAAGAGGAAGACGATGCGGATGATAGCCGTGATAGCGGCAGCAATAACACCCAAGTGATTGAGAAAGCCGCTTAAACGGCTTGCAGTGCTATAACTTTTTCCTTGAGGCGCAAGCTCTTAAGGCAAAAGCTATAGCCAGCCATTGAGGCAAAAGATTTAGCACAGTACCAGACAACAGCAACAATAAATAACCAACTTTTTTCATAGCAACCAATAAGGAAATACTATGTCATCAGTCATTGAACTACTTGAGCAAATGGGTCAAAACGCGGCGCTACAAAACCAAACTGGCTTTGAGCAAGCCATCAATGATTCAGATCTTAATCCTAACTTAAAGACCTCACTGCTAAATCGTGACGATATCAGGCTAAAGCGTGAACTGGATGTATGTCCCGACGTTGTTTGCGCTATGATTCCTGCTGAAGATGACGAGGCTACAGACTCTGGCAAAGACGAAGATAGCAATGATAGCAAAGATAGCAAAGACACACAGTCGTCTTAAGCTATCAATCTTCCTTTATTATGCTAAGAGTAGCGCTATTAATAATCCTCTTAACTGCCAACTCGAGCTACGCTGGTAGTTTAGAGGATTTCAATGCGGCCTTGGAGCGTGCAGATAAAATAAGGAGCAGTGAGCCGAATGAGTTCAATGAATTAATAACGGAACTCAACCAAAATATATCTTCACTCACCAAAGCACAAGTTGCCTATTTATCATACTTAGAAGCCTACAAAGCCTCTTTCGAGGGAAATTTTAAATTAGCAATATCACTACATAAAGAAGTCATCAGTTTACAAAGTTCTGAATTATTAAATTTCAGATCTACACTATCACTCATAAATATTTACGCCATCTCAAAGAATTGGTCTGCCGGATTAGAGAAAATATCCAGCCTATTGACTTTATTTGAAAATATTGATTCCAGCGAACATAAGCAACACGCAAATCTGGTTATAGCGCTATTTTACAATCAACTTGGCCAATACGAACTAGGTCTTCATTACGCGAACAAACTAAGCTCATTAGTCGATAAAGGGCGGAATGCATGTTTAGCAAAACAATTGGCAATAGAAGCTAAATTAAAGCTCAACCAACTTGATGAAAAAAGCGAACAGATAGCTGAAGCGATAAAAACTTGCCAGCAGAGTAACGAGCATCTAATGGTCACTATTGTTGCAGGCTACACTGCAACTAAATTAATAGAAACTAGAAAAATTCCTGATGCTTTAGAACTGCTGCACACTCATCTAGAAACTGTGCTTAAAATTAACTACCCACCAGTAACCTCTCGATATTATTCGCTTTTATCTCAAGCTTATTTTCTCAATAATGAAAGTACAAAAGCAGACTCTTATGCACACTTATCTTTAGAAATGTCAGTATCATTAGGAAACAATGAATCAACTTTAGAAGCCTATTACATCCTGTTCCAAATCGCCGAAGCCCGCGGCGATCATCAACTGGCGCTGGATTACCATAAAAAGTATGCTGCGGCAGATAAAGCCTATTTAGATGATGTAAAAACCAAACATTTAGCCTTCCAGTTGGCGCAGCACCAAGCCACCGAGCAAAAAAACCAGATAGATTTGCTGGATAAACAAAACAAGTTACTGCGAGTGGAGCAACAGCTAGCCACCACTGAGGCGGAAAATAATCGCTTATTTATTTCGCTACTGATCTCAATTATTACCTTACTGGGATTTTGGGCCTACAAGTCATGGAAAACCCAGCAACGACTTAAACAGCTTGCCGAATATGATGCGCTGACTAAAGTGTATAACCGTGGTCACTTTACCCAGCTCGCAGAAGACGCACTGAAATACTGTGCCAGCTCCGATATCCAACTTAGCTGTATCTTGTTTGATTTAGACCGCTTTAAGCAGATCAACGATAACTACGGTCATGGCTGTGGTGACTGGGTGTTAAAACAGGTCGCACAAGTGTGCCAAGCTCAAGGGCGTAAAAACGATATTTTCGCCCGCTTAGGCGGTGAAGAGTTCTGCATGATATTGCCAAGCTGCGATATCCAAACCGCACTCAAATTAGCTGAAAGCTGCCGTGTAGCCATAAGCCAAATTAACACCGCAGACTCAGGTTACGATTTTTGTATTACCGCAAGCTTAGGGGTTACCGATGCTAACTTATCGGGCTACAGCCTCGATAAACTGACCGCTGATGCAGATACCGCGATGTATCAGTCTAAACGCAATGGCCGTAACCGAGTGACGGTATTTAGCCCGCAAGGCGAGCAAATGAGTTTAGATGCACTAAGCTCAGCGCACCTTTAACATCAGACTGCTAATACAAACCGCACTAAAAGACACTTTACTAAAGGCGTTAGCAAAGCTTGTAACACAAAGCTTTAAATAAAGAGCCTTTTAATAAAGAGGCTTTTAATAAAGCGCGCTTAGTTCAAAGTGCCTTGCTAACAGCAAGCAAGCCAAGGAGCAATAATGGATAGCGCTAAAAATTCGCAACCGCAGCATCAAATCAGCAGTATTAAACTGCCGTTGAGTAATGTGTATGCCAAGGGCGATTTTTGTGCTCAATTGCGTATTGGCAGCCAACATACCCCGGTCAATTTAATCTTAGACACAGGCAGTAGTACTTTGGCTGTGGACGTGGGTAAATATCAACCCGATGAAGACACACTATTAACTGCCACCAGCTATGCACAAGAAGTCAATTATGGAGTCGGTGGTTGGGATGGCCCAGTGGTACTCACCCAAATAGGCATAGGTAGCGATACTAATGCTGAGAAAAGTGCTGACGCTAGCGTAGGCAACAGGGCAGAAACAAGCGCGATAACTTTACCCCAGTGCCACGTTGCCTTGGTGGCCAATAAACAGCAGCAAACTAGCTTTTTTGATGCCGATGGTATTTTAGGATTAGGCTATCACCATCTCAACAAGGGCTATGATTTAAGTCGCTATTTCAACCAGCAAAACATCACACCGGCGCTCACCTACCCGTGGCCGTTTAATTGCTCGTCAAACACAACGCCTGACTCAAAGCAAAATGCAGCAGAAAAACAGCCTGATAGCGATAATCTACCAAGCTTTAAGCATTTCTTATGGCAACAGCCCGAACAGGATATTGTTCCTTATTTTACTGAGCTTACCCAGCATGGGTTAGTGAGCAACAAATTTGGTTTTTACTGCCAACGCTCTAGCATTCATGTTGATAGTCCCAACGATTCGTCAAGCCTCAAGCAATTAGCAGCCGATCCCCTCAATCAAGGTTGGCTAATTTTAGGTGAGGCTGAACAGCATACCGAACTTTACCAAGGGCAATTTAAACAGCTTAAGGTACTGCATGATGTGTACTACAACGTCAACCTGGTATCGATGCAGGTGGGAGCGGGCTCAGCTATAGCTGCTGCGCCACTGCAAACGCAGTACCTTAACAGTGCATTTAGTAATGCCATTATCGATACCGGGGCCAGTTGTATAGCGATTACTGATGCCCTTTACCAAGCTTTGCGGCAA
This sequence comes from Shewanella waksmanii, assembly GCF_043643685.1. GTDB lineage: Bacteria > Pseudomonadota > Gammaproteobacteria > Enterobacterales > Shewanellaceae > Shewanella > Shewanella waksmanii_A. The sequence continues at coordinate 69,205 of NZ_JBHZSN010000001.1, read as the reverse complement.
CAAATCGCTAGCTGTAATGCGAAGTTGTTGCCATTAATTGATGCCTTTAAAGACTTTTCCGCCCAAGATACCGGCATTGACATGCAGCAACTAGATTTAGCCGCCTGGCCAGACATCACTTTTCACTTTAGCGGCGCACAATCCGCTGACGCGAATCAAACTGACACCGTAGGCATCACGATAACAGCACAAGATTATTGGCAGCTTAATACCCCAAAACACGGTAAGGCCTGTTTTAAAATTATCGGTCAATTAGCCGACTGGCCCAATCAATCCATCATGGGGTTACCGCTGATGACCAGCTATTATCTGGTATTTGATAGAGCACAAGCGCAACTGGGTGTGGTTAAGTTTGCACAACAAACTTAACCATTGAACTGCGGCATAAACTCCCTAATGGCACTTTTCTCAGCGACTGGATGAAAACTGAGCATCATTAAGGTATTCATTAGATGGGCAAAGTCTTTATCTGTAACTAAAGCTGTGGCACTCATATGTTTGTGCACATTGCTCACTAACACTTCAATATCACGCTGTAAATGATAACGACAAGACTGCACAAACTGCCGTGCGCCTTCGTCGGTATCAGTATTAAATGACTGCTGAGCTATGACATCACACATCGTAGCACTGAACATTTGCACCCGTGCCATCGCCGCTCTAAGTTCGTAATAGGGCTTGAATGTCGCCGAAATCTTATCAATCAAGCGTTGCGCAATCCCTAAATAACATTGGATTGTCATGTATTGAAATGTCCCCAATGCCAGTGACATTACCGGTATCACTTCACTGCCCTCATCGGCAACTTGATCAGCACTTAGCATGACATTATCAAACTGTACAGCCTGCGTGTCTGCAGCATTAAATACCTCACTATCCCACAAACTGGCATCGACCTTCACTTTATCGTTGCGCGGGATGATCACCATTGCCGCTTCTTGCGAGCTTGCTTCGCGAGACATACAGGCAAAGTAATCCGCAATATGGCTTAATGAAGCGGGCTTTTTAATGCCGTTTAGGTGAAATTGCGTAGCCGACATTCGTTGATGCAATAAGGGCGCAAAACCTTGCTGTTTCTGCACAGCTCCTTCCGCAGAAAGCGACGCCAATAGCGATTCATGCTTAGCAATATCTTCAAGCATAATTTGGCTATACGGGATAAACTTGGGGTAGCGGGCAAATGCCAACACAACATGCATATGCATAACAGCCACTAAGCCCGCAGACGGCCAATGATAGGCGATGTCGGCAATTTTTCGGCACTGCGCCTTATAGGCATCAATATCGTTGGCAGAATCACTACGTAAGCCAATTGATGGGATTTTCTGCGCTTGTAATGCTTGTTTAAGTTGCGCTGGAGACAGTTGATCTAAGTCGTAAATACTATCGATATTCAGCTGTTGCTGTAACTGTTGAAACATGGGTAACCTCTTAGCATCCTAGCGGGCAACAAACCACTACCCTCGGGTATGGGTGGTAATGTCCTTTTCATTCTCAGGTTCGGTTCGCATCTGCAGTGAAAACTCACTCACCTGATTGCGACTAGCCCCTTTCGCTGAGTACAACGCGGTATCGGCGTCACAAAGCAATTTAGTTAAATTAAAGCCTGATAGCTGTGCGTCAGTCACGCCAAAACTCGCTGTTACTTGGAAAGGCTCGCCAGATTCCGACACAAAAGCAATACGCGCTAATTGCTCTCGGCAACGCTCAGCAAACACTGCCGCCTGATGTTGGCTGCAATCGGGTAAAACTAACGCAAATTCTTCGCCGCCGAGACGCCCAAAAACATCGCTTTTTCGCGTTAATTGTTTTAACTCAGACGCAGCTTTAACCAATACTTTATCGCCAATACTATGGCCATAACGGTCATTAATCTGTTTAAAGTAATCGAGATCTAGCATGATCACGCTTATGGGCTGCTGCTTCCTTGCTGCCAGTTGCAAGGCTTGCTCCCCTAAAAAGGTAAAGTGACGGCGGTTAAACACTTTGGTTAAATAATCAAACTGTGACAGCCGCTTCAGTTCTTTTTGCACCATTTTAGTTCGATAAGCCCACACAGAAATGAACAATATCAACAAAAGCATCACAGTAATAATTAAACGATTATTCTCTTGTGCTTGAATATCGACTTTTTGCTCAAGTTTAAGCAGTTGGTTTTGCTGAGCTAACGCTTCAATGCGACGATTCTTTTCAATCACTTCTGCTTCTGCCATTTTCACCGCAAGTGCTTTAGCTTGTACTTCATCTAAATAGGCTTTATCAGCCTCTGCGTATTTCTCGGCATAAAACAACGCTTGTTCAAAATTGCCTTTTTGTTTTTCGATTTGATAAAGCAGCTGGTAAGTTAACGTTTGTGGTAGTGAGAATTTGTTACCCCTCCCCACTTGATTTGCCTGACTTGCAAACTCAAGCGCTAGACTTTTTTCACCTAACTCCCAATGTATCTTCGCTAACAAATAGTAATACTCTTGAATCACTAGACTAAACTGACTCGAATCAGCAGTTTGTAAGTTCTTTAGCCCCTCTAACTTTGCTTGTCTCAAGTGTCCAGTATCTAATAAAAACCTTAACAAATCTAATCTAACTAAAGTTTCAAAAAGAGGCTCACGAGAGTTATTACACAAAGAAATTACATCTTCAAAATCTTGTCTTTTAAAATCTAATGTAGATACTTTATACCGAGCCCTAACTCTCATAGTGTGATATTTACACTTCAAACTACTTTTTGCATTTAAGTCTGGTTCCAAGTATTGAAGAACTTTTTCATAAGTTTCTAATTCATAAAAAAGGACCATACTTGCTAACATAACAGAATACTTGACACTTGCATCTGTAACAGATGCATATAGAGGCATAACTTCATTATGCATGGAAATGGCTTTTATAAAATCCCTTTCAACAGCATACAAATTAAATATAGAATAACCAGCTTTAACCTTTAAACTAATATCTGCTACACCATAAAACACCTCTTCATAAAGGTTGATTGCGGATTTAACATCCCCTTTTATTGCAAATTGATAAGCTCTATAATACTTATACTTATAAGACTGAAGTGGCGTAAACTCACGCTGTAGCTTATCGAGCTTATTTAAAACATCTTTGTAGGTACTAGGATCTGAACTCCTATTTAATTCAGCTTCATCCAAAAGTATGTCCACTTTCTCTAAAGAGTGTGCGGACATAGAAATCAGAGATAATAAAAAAATAAAACTAGTTAATTTTAACATCCCTTTTTATAGTATTAGCTCTATTTAACCTAATTTTTTTAATATCAATTTAGAGCTATTTTCTTTATCATCTTCTGACTCATCATTCTCCTCTGGTTCATCGTCTTTAGCTGGCATCAATGCACAGACAATTTTATTGCGCACACCAAGCAACTCGTTTAACTGCTGGTTATCCTTATTTTGCAATGCTACTGCTAGTTCATTATCTAGTTCCGCAGTTTCAACAGGTGTCACCTCACCAAAGTTTGCAGTAACGCCAATAGACTCAATTAAATCAATTACCTTTGTCATTTCTTATCCTTATTTTTATTTGAAAAGTCTTACTTAACCCATTTAAGCACTTTTTAACAATTCATCATCGCGCTCATCAGCAAATTCATCTTGCTGCTCACCCGGCGTAGCCAATGCACAATATATCTTGCCACGCCCGCCTAAAAGCTCATTGAGCTTGTGGCTATCTCTAGCTTCCAGCGCCTCAACAACTTCGCTATGTAAATCCGCGGATAACGGCGTATTGCAGCCTTCACCAAAATTTGCTGTACTGCCCATCGACTCGATTAAATCAATCACGTTTGTCATTTTCATTTCCTTTTTATTGTCATAAATCTTCCGTTGACGCACCGCATAGAAACACAAGGTCATTTTCTGCTTTACTTGGGTAATCTTCATCGGCTTAACCCAATTGAGCATTAACACTCCATAGCGCAACATGTCGCTGTGCTGGACTGAGCAAATAACGCGTTTTGAACCGCAAACCCAACAACAAACTGTTAACAACTTTATCCTATCTTTGCCCTTGGTCCAACCGTTTTAATTCAGAAATTAACGCTTCGTTGCTGACTAACGGCTTTGATGGTGGGATCACTAAGGTTGTATGCAAGTGAATGATGGCATTGGTTAAATCTTCTAAGGCTAGCTGTTCAATGCGCGGCGTGTTAATGGGTAAAGTTTTGGCTTCATACAAGATCACCTGATGATCTGCTGGGTAGTGTTCGAGTAGCAGTCGCACCAAAATGGCACGGTAGTCTGACTCAGTGGAAAACTTTGCCAAGGTTAAGTCGCCCGCAATGCCCGGTTGCCATAAAATAAGATAAGCGGATGGATCAATATTGCGCCGATAAAACATAAACTGACTCGCTTCATATTGCTGACAGCCCACGCGGCCAGGATCGATGCCCAAATCAGCAATAAGGCAATCTTCAGCACTGATCCCCGGTTCCATATGAGCAAAGTAGCCTTCACTTTTGGCCAGTGCTACCGCTTTATGGGGCACCATAGCAAATACACCGGGATGACCATAAAATGCGCCAACAACATTTTTACCCGCACGCACTTCAGTCATCATGGCGTCGAGCATATTTTGGTAGGATACGAGTCGCGATACACCTTCTTCATAGTAGGGCTGTAAGCTACGGACATCTGGATTCATCGCTTCGATCCATTGCTCAACAATACCGTCAGACATCAGCGAAAACACCACATCGGCTTTTTCAATGTAATCCCGACTAAGTGGGGTTAAATGCGACCCCATGGTCATCCCGACGCCAACACATATGATACTTCCCTGACGCTGCATAGCTTCTCCATAGGATAGTAAAAGAATTCATTAACGCTAGCATAACCAGTTAACACTAAGTTAACAAAAGGTTTTTTGAGAAATAGCTGTTTGTTTATCTAAGCAAACTTTTGACTTTAAAATTCGCAAATAACGGTAGAATAGAGCGCAATGACCAAGATAAAGCAAACAAAAAAACCGCCCTACAATTGGACGGTCTTATTATTGGTTAAGCAAGATAAGCCCTTTAACCCAAACTATAAGCTCAAGCGTTTAGCTAAAACAGCTTAACCCTCGGCTAGCCTAGATGAATCACCAAGTTATTGAGCCAGCGTCGCCACGGCCGATTGCAACTTGTCTAGCAGTTCTGGGTTAGTAAGTTGCTGGTTTTGCATGTCGAAGTTGTCAAAGAAGCTTGGAATAGACAGGCTGGCTTTTACATCGGCTGCAAAATATGGCGCGCTGGTTGTGGCCGCAGTCAACACGGTATTAGCTCCACCTGGGCCTGGGGATGTCGCTAACATCACCATTGGCGTGTTTTGGAACACTTTCATGTCGATACGTGATGTCCAGTCAAACAGGTTTTTGTAGGCGGCGGTGTATGAGCCGTTATGCTCAGCAAACGAGATGATAATGGCATCAGCTTCGGCAATTTTGGCAAAGAAGCGTTGCGCTTGCTCTGGCTGACCTAACTCCGCTTCGCGGTCTTGGCTAAAGATTGGCATTTCGTAATCATTGATATCCAATACTTCAACAACCACTCCCTCTTGACCTGCTGCGACCAATGAGGCGGCATAGGTGGCAAGTTGCTTGTTGATTGACTGACGGCTGCTGCTGGCGGCAAAGGCTAATAGTTTCATGGTTATTCCCTCAATATGGTTGATTCGCAAAACAGCAAAATAAGCGTGATTGGCTGAGCTGTTATTCATTACCGATAAGTGTATATTAGACTTTAAAAGTAATTAATAACCTGAAAAGATAATCACTATTTCCATATGACTAATAATAATCTGTTTGAAGGTATCGTGATCTTTACCGAAGTGGTCAACCAAGGTGGCTTTAGCGCGGCCGCAGAGACACTTGGGCACTCCACTTCTTTTGTCAGCAAGTCAATCAACAAACTGGAGGCACGCTTAGGTGTGAGGTTACTGAACCGCACAACGCGGTCTATTGGCTTAACCCCAGAAGGCCAAGCCTATTATGAACGCTGCGTGAATTTAGTCAGCGACGCTGAACAAGCTGAGCAGTTACTTACGCCGCAGCACGCCGCACCCAGTGGCCGTTTAAAAATCAGCAGTCCAGTGGGGTTTGGCCGCAGCCATTTACAAGCCATTATTTCTGAATACCTGCATTTGTACCCCAATGTCAGCTTAGAGCTAGACTTAAATGATAAACGCATTGATGTGATTGCCGATGGTTATGACTTAGCGATTCGCGCCTCAGGCCAGCTTGAAGAGTCGAGCCTTATTTGCCGGAAAATCTACCAATGTGATGCACTGACCGTGGCATCAAAAGTCTATTTGCAGCGCAAAGGTATGCCCCACCACCCTATGGAGTTGGCCCATCATGACTGTATTAGCTACAGCAATTTAAAAATGCCTAACCGTTGGCAGTATATTGATGCCAAGGGTGAGCCATTTAATGTGGACGTGCGTGGCCGTATTTTATGTGACAGTGGTGACTTTGAACTGAGTTTAGTGCGCGATCACCACGGTATATGCCGATTACCAGGTTTCTATTTAGATGAGGTACTCAAAAGCGATGAGCTGACGGTATTATTTGACCATCTACCTAAAGCCCAAATTGAGGTGTTTGCCATCTACCCCAGCCGCAAACACCTATCACCCAAAGTCCGCGCCTTTATTGATTTAGCCGCAGCGCGATTGGCGCAGTGAAATGCCGAGGAACCTTTAAAAACATAACAACAATAACATTTTACTATCAATTTTTATCACGCTTTGCGCTACAATCTACTGAAGCTATTGGTCTAACGCCCATGTGTTGGCGCAACTTCGATATGGAAGTAATGAAGTGATAAAAAGAATTCTAACAATGCCAAGCTCTAGCTTGATGATCGTTGCCATGTTTGTTGGTTTTGCGGTGGGGATCTTTTTTGGTGAGATGGTGGGCTGGTTAAGCACCATTGGCACCAGTGTGATTTTGTTAATGCAAATGACCGTACTGCCCTATATTGTGGTGTCGCTGGTTGGCGGTATTGGTAAGTTACAAAAATCCACCGCGGTGATGATTTTTAGCCGCGCCGGTTTGATTATGGCGCTGCTGTGGTTGCTCGCCTTGGTACTTATCGCCTTAGTGCCGTTGTCATTTCCGTTTGTTGAATCGGCATCATTTTTCAGTACCAGTAGCATTGAAGCGGTAGAGGCAATTAACTACTTCAAGCTGTATATCCCCTCTAACCCCTTTGAGTCGATGGCCGCCGGTTATGTCCCTGCAATCGTGGTGTTTAGTATTGCTATGGGACTGGCATTGATAGGCATGGAAGGTGAGCCAAAGCTGCAAATTCTATCTTTCATGCACACCACATCGGAAATTTTCTCTCGCATTACTCAAGGCTTAGTGAAAGTACTGCCTGTGGGCATTTTTGCCATGTCAGCTTCTGCCGCTGGCACCATGGGCGTAGAAGAGTTTGCCAGTATGCAGGTGTATCTCATCACCTACTTTGTGCTGTGTTTATTGCTCACCTTTTGGGTGCTGCCATGGATTGTGGCTTCGCTCACGCCCATTACCTATAAGCAAGCGGTGAATATTACCCGTTCAACCTTAGTGACCGCGTTTGCCACCGGCAATATCTTTATTGTTATTCCAGTGATTATTGAAGAGTGTAAGCAGATCATGCGTGAGCATGACAAGCTCAGTGATAACGGCGAAACCTTAATTGAAATCTTAATCCCCATTGCCTTTACCTTCCCTAACATAGGTAAGTTAACGGTGATTTTGTTTGTGCTATTTGCTGGCTGGTTTAACGGTACCCCTGTTGAGATGAGCGCCATTCCATCATTGTCGATCAGTGGTTTGTTGTCGCTGTTTGGTAGTGTCTATGTGGCGATTCCATTTATGTTGGACTTGGTGCATCTGCCATCTGATCTGTTCCAGCTGTTTGTGATGTCAGGCTTTATTACCGGTAAATTTAACTCCATTGCTGCGGTGATGAACCTGTTTGTGCTGACTTTGCTTACCGTGTGCCTGTTTGAAGGCTGCCTACGCTTAAAGCCGCCTCAGCTGATTAAGATGACAGTGGGCATTAGTGTCAGCGTCGTCGCTACCTTGCTGGTGTGCCGCATCGGCATGGGCATGTTTATCCATAGTCCCGAAGTCACCAGCGGCGTGATAGCCAATATGCAAGTCGCCGATAAGGTGCCGACTAAGGTCAAACGCCAATTTCCCGTTGTGGGTGAAACTCCCACCTCGCCTATTGCTAATGTCAGGCAGATCCGCGAACGTGGTGTGCTGCGAGTGGGTTATATCCCCAGTAACGTGCCGTTTAGTTATTACAATAATGGCGCGCAACTAGTGGGCTTTGATAGTGCCATGGCCACAAAACTTGCTGAAGATTTGGGCGTGGATATTGAGTTTATTCCGTTTAGGAAAAAACAGTTGGCCGCCTCGTTAGATGCTGGCTTTTTTGACATTGCCATGTCTGGGCTGGCAATGGATATCGAGCAGATGGACAAACTCAGCTATGCCGACCCAGTATTAGAGCTTACCTTAGCCATCGCCACCCGTGATCACATGGTGAATAAGTTTAAAGATGCTGAGTCAATTAAAGCGTTAGAAAACATCACTGTCACTTATGTAGAGCACAGTGACATAGTGGCAGATGCTAAGCATCAATTCCCTAACATCAAATTTGTCAAAATTGATGGTTATAAGGACTTTTTCCGCCAGAAAAAGCACAAATACGATGCGCTAATTATTAGTGCGCAGGCAGGCTCAGCTTGGACCTTGTTCTTCCCCGGCTACGGTATTGCTATCCCCAGCAACAAAAACCGCTACCCTGTCGCCTATGCAGTAGCACAGAGTAATCAGTCGTTGCTCAATTACGTCAATAATTGGCAGAAGCTACGTAAAGTGGATGGCCATCAAGACCGTTTTTATGAGTACTGGATGCTAGGTAAAGGGGCCAGTAAAGAGCAACCTCGTTGGTCGGTGATTCGTGATGTGCTAGGTTGGATTGATTAGCGCTAACCTAGCAGAGCAAAAGGCACCCAAGTGGTGCCTTTTATCTATACCCTAACGTCTGGACCTAAAGCACTGGCCTCACATTGTGTAAAGTACTTGCTAACTTTTCTCACGCCCTAGCGCATCACCTAGCGGCTCAAAGTAACCCAATAACGCCGCATATATTTGTTCGCGGTGCGCAGCATCTGGATAACCGCCAACACTGGCTAAGTCTGATTTGAGTGTTTCGTTCACCAAGTAAGGGTTATGAATATCACTGCAAGATTCAATACAGGCTTCAAATGCCCGCGCCATCAGCTCGCTGGGCTTAGAAAAGTACTGCCTCGCATATTGCTTGTCTAACGCGATAGCGCGACTGACATATGCATGACCGTCGTTACCATCGCCGCTCAATAGCGTCACCGCAAACAGATCTGATAAACGTTGATTAAGTCCGTGCTCCACCATAGGCACATCCGCCAGCCAAGCATTACTGGCAAATGAGATAGCACCCGGTTTTACTTTAAACGCCTTAGGCGCGATGTAATGATCAAACGCATGCCAAAACTCATGGGCTAAGGCCCCCGCTCCGGCATTTTTCGCCAACGCCAGTTCACGATGTGCTGGCATATAATGGGCTTGTACGCCCTGCTGGCCGCCGGTACCGAATGCCAAATTAAGGGTTTGACGCAGACCTATGGCATGGGGAGGTAGCTTTAACATGTAAGCTAAATCGGCTAAGGCATCGAAAATCAGGTTTGCTGCTTTGTGTTTTTCTTGCTCTTCAACCCAACTGCCAATGCGGATCTGGTTAAGGTTAAAGGTATGCTTCACATCCACAAACGAGACTTGCTCGCCAAAACGGTAGTCGGGACCTTGTCGTTGATACTGCCTTTGCTTTAACACGGATGCACTCGATTAATGACACTTTAATGGCCACTATTCTAGCGGAATTTACTGCTTATGCCTGCTAAAAAGTTTAGCAAAAGATGTTCAACAAGCGTTCAGCTAGTGCTTGCTATATTGGCCCCGCATTCAAAAAACAGCAGGAGATGGGACAATGAAATTATCGACGTTATGGTTAGTTATTTTAGTAATGAGCACTGTGGTTGTGGCTGTCTCAGGTACCGTTTTCTGGCCAATGCTAGCCACCATGTTTGTCGCCATGAGCTTAGGCTTGTTAGTGATGTACAAGCTGGGTAAGGCGGCAGACAAACACTTTGTCGATTTTTGCTCACCGCATTAGTGTCGTGAGTCAATCGACGAGTAAGAGCGAGTCAAACTCAACGCTGCCGAGCCTTCGGCAGCGAAGCTATAGCGGTTAACAAACACCTTCCTAAACCAGCTTTGGTTGCCACTTCGGCAGATCCTTTCAGCCATTAAGCCTAATATCAGCGACAGCGATGCAAGTAAGCCTATGCTGATCAGCGGTTTTCAGGCACAATATGCGCCATAATTTGGCCCGCTAATGAACGCTAGGAACTCTAATGACGCAGATCACCCTACTAACACCTGACGATTGGCACCTTCATTTTCGCGATGGCGATATGCTAAACGAGACTGTGCCTGCCACTGCACGCTTGTTTCAACGCGCCATTGTGATGCCCAATCTGCTACCTCCGGTGACCAACGCAGAGATGGTTAACCAATACCGCGAGCGCATTTTAGCGGCGCGCCCACAAGGTTCAACGTTTGAGCCGTTAATGACTATCTTCTTAACCAATACCACCACTAAGCAAGATATTCTTGATGCAAAGGCGGCCGGTGTTGTTGCGGCGAAATTGTACCCAGCTGGGGCAACCACTAACTCAGATGCCGCGGTTAAAGCACTTGATGCCTTGTTCCCTATTTTCGAGGTGATGGCAGAAGAAGGTATGCTGCTATTGATCCACGGCGAGGTGACTGAATCACATATCGATATTTTTGATCGTGAAGCCGTGTTTATTGAGCGTAACCTCAGTCGTATTGTTGCAGCGTTCCCACATTTAAAAGTGGTATTTGAGCATATCACCACTAAAGATGCTGCAGAGTTTGTTGCTGATGCATCAGACAATGTTGCTGCAACTATTACTCCGCAGCACTTACTGCTGAACCGTAACGATTTGTTAGTAGGTGGCGTTCGTCCCCATAACTTCTGTCTACCTGTGCTTAAGCGCAATATTCACCAAGAGGCCTTGCGTGCTGCAGTGGCTACCGGATCATCTAAGTTCTTCTTAGGTACTGATTCTGCACCACACGAAAAGCATCGTAAAGAATCAGCCTGTGGCTGCGCTGGTTGTTACAGTGCATGGAGTGCATTAGAACTTTACGCCCAAGTATTTGATGATTTAGGCGCGCTAGATAAGTTGGAAGGCTTTGCCAGTACCCATGGACCAGATTTTTATGGTTTACCACGCAACACCTCAACGGTGACTTTAGTGAAAGAGACGTGGACCGTACCGACTGAGATCATTTTGCCAAACGGCAACCCAATTGTGCCGTTCTTTGCAGGTGAAGAAGTTCACTGGAAAGTCAAAGCGCAACGTTAAAGGTTAAAAACAAAAACGGCCAAAGTGGTAACACCTTGGCCGTTTTTTTATGGCTTGCCCAAACAAGCTACAAAGCTTTACGTGTTGGCACAATCACGTTAGCGAAAATCAATCCCGCCACCAGCGACATAAAAATAATAAACACTTCAGGGCCAATGTTTTGGGTGTTGACTAAATCTTTACCGGAAATAAATGAGTCGAGACCCATATAGGTTTTTGAACCGGGAACTAACAAAATTAACGCGTGCATCGCTACGATGCTTGAAGGCTGATTAGCAACCCGACTAAAGATATTGGCAAAAGCGCCTAATGCAAAAGCGCCCATGAATGAACCAACCCCTTGGGTCACATATTGTGAACTCCATACCGTTACACCGAAGGCAATAAATGCACCTACCACGGCCCAAGGTACATGTTTGACCCGTACACGGAATATCGGCACTAAGGCTAAACTTAAACAAAGCACCCCCAGCCAACGGCCCCAATAAGGCAGAGACTCTCCAGCTTGATACACGTTCTCACCAAACAGTGCAAAACCTAAGCTAACCCCCAAGAATGCACCAAAGAACAGCTTAAACAGCTGCATGATGGAGTCCATCACCCGTGCGGTACCCGATACTAAGTTACGCGAAGATAGCTCCGATAAACCAATGGTTAATGACAAACCCGGGATCAAAATAATGATAGACGACAAGACAATAATCGGAATATTAATCCCAGGGTCGAGGTAATAACCGATGGCACAGGCAATCAAACCTGAAAAAAACGCCGTCACCGGTTCTAGCATGGCTAAAAACCGCTCAGATTGCAGTGAGCCAAGAATACCAATATAGGTGAGTGCGCCCAGCAAGCCTGACCAACCAATTTCAGATAAACTCGCGCCCATCAGCATGGCAAAGGCCGCAGAGGCTAAGCAATAGGCCAATAAAGTTTGTATTTTGCCGTAGGCGGGTTGCATAGCATCAATTTCATCAAGCCGTTGGTCGGCCGCGGCTAAACTAATTTCACCAGCCAGCAGCGCCGCAGCCACCTCGTCGGTGAGAGACAGCGCCGCCATATCAATCTCACCGGGCTGCATGCGCACTGCATGATGGTACTCATCTTCTTGGTCGCTGGTACGCAGCATGAAAATGATTGAAGTCGGGGTAGAGATAAAAGAGGAGTTCAAACCAAAATGATTGGCAACTTCAATAAGGTAAGATTCCAAGCGAAACGATGGACTACCGTACTTGTGCAGCATTTTGCCTAACTTAACAATAAAACGCCGATAGGCTTTAAATGCTTGGGGATCCATGACGATTCCTTAATAAAACAGTGGGTGATAGCCGTAAGATGGGGCTATTCCATTGCCTAATAAGCTAACGCGAAAAGCAGTTAAGGTGCAAAAGAAATTCGCTAATAATCAGCTAACTTAAAGCATCAAACCACTGAAAAACTAATAAAGCACTGCACCATCATCTTCCTCTAGAATCTCATCAAGGATAGCCCTGTCCTCGATATCACGGCGCAACTGCTCTCGACGCAGCTCACACTGCAAATCACACCCCGTATGGTCTTGATGCACGCGATGGGTAACAGTTGTAGTTGACTCTGGATTTAACGCTGACGGATTGTTATGCTGAGCACAGCCACTGCTGCTAACCAACACTATTAAGCTGAACAAAGTCATTCTTAGCATCTTCATAATTGTCTCCAGTTCATCAAATGACTACTTTAAGTGACCATTATCTTAAAGTCTTTCATGCAGGTTAAACTGGTTATTATTCGATTGTTAAATAGGATTCAACAGTTTTTCATCTCGTCGTATGGATAGCCCATTATGCAAAAATATCATTGACCCTTTGTGGTGCTTTGCCTAGCAATCGCCTTGCCCAGCATGCACCACTCAAAAATACTAACTAAACAACCATTGGTATATAAAGCCTGCCGCGATAGCCATAGTGAGGATCACACTCACAAAGGCAATGATCATTTGGTTTTTGAATATTGACTTCAACAATATCACTTCGGTCAAACTGGCCCCTGCACTACCAATGATTAACGCCATAACCGATCCCAACGCCATACCTTTTTTAACCAATGCTGCACTTAGCGGGATAACGGCTTCGGCACGAATATATAAAGGAATACCAATCACTGCAGCCACAGGAATCGCATACCACATACCCTCACCTGCATATTTAACAATGAGTTCTGTTGGCATAAATCCATAGATAAACGAACCTAACGTAATACCAAGCAATAAATAAGGCAGCACTTGTTTAAAGTCTTTCCAGGTTGAGTGCCACAAAGCAATCCATTTGTTAGGCGTCGCCTTTGCCGTCTCATCACTGCCGCAGCAAGATTGTGTAGGCTGTGGCTTAGCTTCTGCAGTGCAGCAACTTGTGGTCTCTGCGGTCACTTTAGCTGAATCGCCACAGCAACTGTCCGCCTCGGTTTCACTGTTTTGCATCTTGGCTGAATCACCACAGCTGCTTACCTTTGGCTGCGATTCACCACAACATGCAGTTGCAGCGCTCGCTTTGGGCTTAGGCTCACCACAAGTTGACAGCTCACAGCTTGCCACACCAGCGGCTTCATAAGCTTCAGGTTTTACGTAACGCTCAAAGCCAAGTTTTTCCAACATCCACCCAGCGACAATCGATACAACAAGTGCAACGGCAAAGTAAAACAATGCCACTTGCCAGCCAAAGGTCACCACAAATAAACCAATAATAATTGGGTTAAGTAATGGGCTTGAAAACAAGAACACCATCATAGGACCAAAACCGGCTCTTGCTCTTAGTAAGCCTTTTAAAAAAGGAATAGTTGAGCATGAACAAAATGGGGTAATGGATCCCAGTAACGCTGCAATCACATAACCCTTACCATTACGCGAACTCAATATCGACTGAATTTTGGCTGGCGTGATGTACATCTGTAATACGCCAACTAAGTAACTAATTGCTAGAAACAGCAGGGTTAACTCTACTGCGAGAAATATAAACATATCTGCGGCTTCATAGGCCATGGCTAATATTTCAGGGCTCATTGCTTTTCCCACCTTGATCTGACTTAATACGGTTATCGAATTATTTCGATATTTGTCGAAATAATACTCCTGAAAAATCTCAAGTCAACCTATAATTCCAGAATTACCGAAATATCTATTAATTTTTTCTAATGGAGCAGTGCTATACGGCATTAACCTATTGAATTTAACTTAATTTTTATAAAGAGAACTGTATCGATGAGATGAAAAAGCAAGTCAGAACAAACAAAAACATTTAAAATCAGGTGATTAGTGCATGTTTTTCTTTAGATCTGCTTGTTGCGGCAGTGACTGTTTTTTCAAGACACTTTATACAAGGCATATTATAAAAATGGCGTCGACACAGTGTTGCGCTACTTGATAGACCGATAACGCAGTATAAAGGCGTCACAAACACTGCTCGAAGCGGTCGGTTACAAGCGTCACCGACCTAACAACATTTAACGACAACAGGTCAACACGCTCTAGCTACACTTTTGCTCGTCAAAACAGCATTCATCTTGTAAAAAACCAATCACTTTTTCTAAGTTATCAAACTCACCAACACAAAAAAGTGTTCGCCCTTCTCGGCGTTGAGACAGTAATTGTGCCGACATTAAGCTGGCTATATGATGGGACAAGGTGGAAGCAGGAATAGCTAACTGCTGCTGGATATCTCCTACAGCAACGCCTTGATAACCCGCGCGGACAACACGTTTAAAAATAGCGAGACGAGTCGGGTGCCCTAACTCTTTTAGCGCTTTAGCAACGACTTCAATATCCATTGATGGGCTCATGTGAACAATTCAATATATTTCGATATTAGCAGAATTATTACTAGGAGCAAATAACCCACAGTCACTAAATGACTGTGGGTTAACCGTAGAACGAGTCAGAAAAATTTAAACGAACTTAGGCACAACATGCAGACTTTTGCTGAGTGCCACTGCAGCAAGTTTGGTTATCAATACAGCAGTCATCATTAGCGCATTCACACTGGCAAACACACTTGCCATCAACACACTCACAGCTGCATTGGCACGCTTGATTATCTGTGCAGCCAGTTTGTTTACCGTCACAGCAGTCATCGTTAGCGCATTCGCACTGGCAAACACATTTGCCATCAATACACTCACAGCTGCATTGGCGCGCTTGGTTATCTGTGCAGCATGTTTGTTTACCGTCACAGCAATCATCGTTAGCGAACTCGCACTGGCAAACACATTTGCCATCGACGCATTCGCAACGACATTGGTCTTCATGAGTGAAGTCTGAATTAGGTTGACAACATGCTGCTGTTTTATTTTTGATGGTTTCGCTCATTATGTTCTCCAAAATACTATCTGCCAAAAGGCACTTTTAGGTTTACTCATAAAGACGAAACCAAAAGCAAAAAGATGCAATATCATGGAAAAATTTTAACAGCCCTTACAATTAGGCTGCTCAGTATCAAAATCATCAATGCGACCTTGCTTGTTCACCACAGGCGCACAGCATCCTTGAATACTTGTTGCTAATAATTGCCGACCGCGGCGTACCCGCGATTTAACGGCGGGCAGACTTAAATTGAGTTTATCGGCTACGACCTGATGTTTTAAGCCTTCAAGCTCACTTAGCAATAACACAGTTTGATATTTTTCATCTAAGGTCATGATCATCGGTCGCATACATTGACTCATCGTTGTAAACGCATCGGTAGGCTCTGTTTCTTGCAGCAGATCATCAGGCAAGCTTTCATTAGGTTTGTGGGTGCGATAGTAATCAATGATGGCATTCTTGGTCACTTTATATAGCCAAGCAATTGGTGAGTTTGGCGGCGTAGATTGCTGTAACAGCTTAACAAACACGGCACTTAGGATATCTTGTGCATCCTGTTGATGACCTATTTTGCTGATGATGAAACGTAATAATTCTTGTTGATATTGGCTAAACGCAGTCGATGCGACTTGCTGCATAACAAAACCTCTAGATTGGCAATCTCACAATTTACCCCGACTAACGGGTGATACCAATATAGACGATAGCATCATCAAAAAGATGCACTAGCTTGGCTGCCTGTTGCCCATCCAACCTTAAGACTTACCGCTGAGCCCGGTATTAGCCGGAACAATAGCAAGCTTAAACCACTGATTAACATCAACATATAACTAAAACCACAACTAAAAAGGTTAAAAACTAGACAGCAAGATAATTATCTCATACCGTAAAAAGTGTGATACAGATCACGCAGCCGAATCATAAGCAGTATTCATACAGGGAGATTTTCATGACCTACAACTCTATAGCGCGCATTCTAGCTGGCATGGCACTGGTAGCCAGTTCATCCAGTTTCGCTGCGCTGCCAACAACCATAGAATGCAATGATTGCAATGATACGCAACGCGGCCAACTTGCAAAAAACTACCTTGATCAAACCCTGTTAATGGTTGATGTGGTCAGCCGTACCGTCAATAAGTTCACTGTCGATAAACAGGGTAACGTCAGCCAGAATCAAGTTTCGCTGGGTGATGTTAATCATGTTAACCGGATTTATGATCACCGAAAAACGACCCTTAGAGCCGCAAAATAGTCGCTAATAAGTCCTCACTATCGGGCGATTTACTCGTCAACTTGCCTTAGCCTGATTGCCGCAAAAGCTGGTATACTGCCAGCTTAGTTTTAGGTTAAAACAATTACGGCAAGTATCACTATGGCAAGAACCGCTGCAGCACTACATATTTTGGTCAAACACAAAGAGTTGGCTGAAGAGATTATTCAGAAACTAAACAAAGGCGCCAAGTTTGATGTGCTAGCCAAGAAACACTCAACTTGCCCATCCGGTAAAAAAGGTGGCAGCTTAGGTGAGTTTAAAAAAGGCCAGATGGTGCCCGCATTTGATAAAGTTTGCTTTACCGGTGAGCTTATTACTCCGCACCTAGTGAAAACAAAGTTTGGCTGGCATGTGGTGAAGGTGCTTTACAGGACCTAAATCAACCAGCCAAGTGACTGGTAATGATCGTGTCACTAAGATGCTGGACCACATTTAAACCAGATTTACAGCCGTAGCCCAATGAGTGAAATCTATTACTCTACCAATTGAACATTCGGCGACTTAATTACAAGTGTCCGCTTGCGGATACTTGCTCACCATTATTAGCGATATACTTAGTATCATATGCTACCACTTCAGACACAAACGAGTTTAATGACTTAGTCGCTAGATAAAAGCGCAGTGGTTCATAGATGAAATAACAGCTGAATTTTAAAGTGAGGTGGTCATGCACAAAACATCACAAAGTCTAGATATTAGATGGACTGCAGAGTTGTCATCGTCACTGCAACAAGCATTGTTGAACCTTTCTGAGCGTAAAAAGGTGTTTGAGCCAGCATTAGATAATTCCCAACTAATTAACCAAGGTGCTAATTTTATCGAGCAGGGTACGTTAGCTGTTTGTATTCAAACCCCAAGTTTAAAGACCGCCAACTGTATTGTTATTGGGAAAGGCGGCTGGTTTGGTAACTATATTGACGGTGCATCAAGCTTGTCATCATTCGTATTTATTGAAATAGAGCCCTGCACGGTAGTCCATTTCAATAACGACAAACTGAAAAAAATCGCATTAACCAACAATGAAATTTACAAATGGTTTTACTCACTGACATTTGAATCTCGAGCCAAATGGCTACAAAGCCAACTAATCAATAGCGAGAGTTTGCTAGTCCGTGTGGTATATCAATTGCTCGAAATTCTATTGCACATAACACAAGCTAATGCCGACGATGAAATTGCCGTTTCTCAGCAACAGCTCAGTGAGATGACAGGTATTGCTAGGCAAAGAGTCAATGAGGTGATGAAACAGCTTGAACGTGATGGCATTGTCCAATTATGTCGGGGAAAAATTGTGGTAAAAGATCGGCAACGACTATCAAACCAATTGGAAGGCGTTGATCTGAGCATAAACGATCCAAGAGCTTTTCTATAAACATGTAACCCAAACCAATATGAAACGCACATATCAGGAACTCACCTGAGGTCAGCGTTCACCTTTAGGAAACTTCAATGCCTTTTATTTATGCCGTTATGATAGAAACTGACGCTAAAGATGATGTAAATCAACTATTTCGTGATAACAAGCTACAGGGCGAAGTCATCACAGATCGAAATGGCACAGTGTTTATTTGTCCACAAATAAGCAAAAGAAGGTGGGAGACTTACCCACTGTCATACCAACTAAAAGACCAGTTCGATCATCAGTGGGACCAAGTCATTAAGGCAAGCTTGCAATATATGCAATCACGCTACAGTGTCAAAGTCATCCATAAACAACCCAGCTGGTTGGCAATTAACCAGCCTCATCGTTGCTCACAAATGGCCCTACATATCGACAATGCCGATATGCAGGCTTCTTGAGCAGTAAAACTCAGTGACTTTCCAGTTTTAATTGTTGTATCAAAGAGAGAATACTATGCAAGGTTTTTACTACTTTAAGCTTTTACTTTTGCTCAGTTTAAGTGTTTTAGCTTCGGCTTGTGGCAGCGGAGGAAGTGACAATAGTCCTAAAACTACCTCTCCAATAAAAACTGCCAGCATTAAGCAAAATATTCGGGTGTTCGACTTTGTTTATGGGGGAAGTGATTATAGCACCGTCCATTTTGCAGCCTATAGTAATAGCGAAAACAAACACATGCTGACTCCAGACTTTTGGCTATTTGGGTCAAGTTCTAGCTCTCAATACCACTATGAGTTTAAACCAGCAGTCAGCAAACAAGTTACCGTTGAGCTGATTGACCGCAATACTCAAGTTGTACATCAACAAGTAAAAATCCCTGCAAATGAAACACAGGCTTACTGGGTTTTCGCCTTCGGCAATACTCTGAATAGTGATTACACCTTGTACAGTGTACCAAGACCTAAACTCAGTAAAACCAAAGACACCGTTCCACTTTATCTCATTGATGCCTTGACGCCAGACTTTCACTCCCAGTCAGATATTTACCTCAATGGTAAACGCGTCGTAAGCGACTTAAACAGTACAGTACTATCAAAGCCACTCATTTTATCAACGCAACAGTCATTGATAAATATTGAAGTTCAGCGACAAGGGAAGGTCATTCACCGCTGCAGTGATATTCAACCATCACCAAATTCTTTAGCCGAATACGAACAGCAACAATGGCATGAGACACCTTGGATACTCGTGTTTGCTCCCGATCAACGTTGCTACTTATATCCGGTCGACTTGCAACAGCAGTTAAACAACTAATACAACTCAGTAGTGAAGTTCTCTTCAAACAAGCACAATAGCACTAAACTACGCAACGCGTGCTAGCCTAAACTAATTTCATAGCCCAAATAGAAGGATAAGAATTACTTGTCTTTGATTTCATACTTCCCATGCTGTCGACAGATTCAACACCATGGGAAGCTTGAAATCTTACTATCACTAGTTGCAGTTATTGCATAGCTCACTGCTAGTTAAATCTAAATCTTGTGCTTTAGGTGCACTATTAGCAGCGTTCGCTTTGGGCTGTGTTGCCAAACTGTCGTCATGGTGAGCACAATCATGATGTTGAGTCGTGGTAACCGAGAAAACAAACACAATAAAAAACATTAAATTACCCAACAATAGATAGGGCAAGTTACCACGGGTTCTTATGGCTATGGCCAAGGTTCCTAAACCATTAATCACCGCCATGGCTATCATTAGAAATAAGGTGGCTTGATCACTTTCTATCAGATGAAAATAGTGCGCAATCGCCAATAACACGGTACTACAAGTACAAACTGCTGGTATAAAAACCAGCAACCAACCTAGGTTTTTCAAACTACTTTTCTCCATTTCCCGCTTAACTCACCGCATGTAAGTATTTTCCGGGAACAACAATGTTCAACATGTAGAGCAAGTGCATAACACTTGGTTCAACATGTAACGACACTCTTTTGCAAAAACCTGAATAAACTTGAAAGCGATCACAAAATGACGGGGTTAATGCTGCAAACACCGATTGAGGATGGTCGCTAATTGCTCGGGTTGGTCGAGGCTGACATCGTGGCCGGTGTTTTCAATATAGTGGATTGGGCAATCGTAGAAGCGCGCCAGTGCAGCGCTGCATTGCGGGCTGACTAGACGGTCTTGCTTTGCGGCAATAATGTCGATGTTGCACGTTAACTGTGTGGGGGCATTAAATTTAACACAAGCCCATATTTGCCGCACACCATTGATACTGCGGCAATGTCGCTCAAGGCGCCATACAGACCACTGGTGAATATAGCTTGGCTGTTCAATAGCCACCATGCTGGTTAACGCCAGCACAATTCGCTCTAGCAAGCTGTCATCTTGTTGGGCTGCGGGTTTAAGCTTGCCATCACCAATATAACGCCTCAATTGCCTAAACGCGCAGATAAACAAGCTATTTAACCTAAAACGTTGATACCATCGACTTATGTTAGCAGCGCTAGAATTTATCAACACCACACGCTCAACGAGCTGAGGATATTGTTTAGCGATATCCAGTGCCACCATCCCGCCCATTGATAAGCCGACTATCGTTACCGGCTGCGATAACATGTCAGGCTTACAGAGCTTGAGTTGCTCAATCACATGATCGCCATAAACGCTAATATGATATGGACTTGCACTTTGATCAAACTCACCATTGCCCAGCATGTCAAAACAAAGCACCTCATGGCCGCTAGCTCGCATACGCTGCTCAAAGCCATGCCAGTGGCGTTTATCGCGCATTAAGCCACGTAATAGTACCAAGGTTGCCATTTAAGTTCCTTGTTGATCGCAACTACTTACACCAGATACGCCGTGCATCTTTGTTGAGCCCAGTGAGCACTGGAGCCGATATCTTTTCCAATACATTAGCATAGGCTGATTCCATCAAGAATTGCATCAAGATCAGATGCCGACGTAAAATTCTGTCATGTCGGTGGGGCTTTTGCGGATTAAAATAACCGGGGAAATTAAACATCTGCCGCGGATTTTTTCTAACCCATGCCCATGACCCCATCTCCAATGTTAAGGGGATAAAGGGTGCCTGCTTACCGTCATTAACACTCAAATAATCCCATATATCACCGTGAGTTTGGTAGTAATGGTTTTGTGGTGCAAAGCGATAATATCCGTGATGAGGATAGCCCTTATCAAACAGCTGCTTTAAGTGATAAATGTAGCCCATACCTTCAAAAGGCTTTTTTGAATAGGCATAGGGAAACCAGATATGATCTTCCATGCCAAAGCCAGAATGCACATCTAAACACACTAAACTACTGCTGCGTTGTTGCTGCGCTTGTACATAGTCAATTAATGCCCGTGTTTCGGCTTCCAGTTGTGTACCACGATACCAAGGAAGCTTAGCGGAAACCCTTTGTCCCCCCACCATAAACGTCGCGCCATTGTCAGCCTCGATAGGCGCATTGCGCATCAGGTCAACATTGTTGCCATTGCCGCGAGTTCCCTTTAAAAACCCCACAGGATTGACTATGGGTAAAAAGGCCACTCTGACATGACGCAGTAACTGTTGCAGGTGCGTGTCCCAGGGTAATCGATTAATCAGGTTATTTAGGCAAGCTAAAACCACTTGCGCACCAATGCGTTCAACACCGTGAACACCACCGACAAACAATACGGTAGGACATTTATGTTGTTTACCTAGCTCAATGGCTGTCAAAGATACGGGCGTTCCGCGGTAATGTAAGTCGAGTAAAGAGTGATGATGGAAATGATTTTGATGTTTTGCAATCAGGCGCTTTAGGGTATCAATCTCAAATGCGTGCTCGAACGAAAACTTGCTCATAGCGGACAAATCAATCTGACTTTTGTGGTTAATTTAACACCTAAATGCGTCAGCCTTATTACACTTTCAACAACTTAGGGCTTATTCAAAAATTAGCCTTAGCACCTGCTAAGGCTAATAGGTTCACTGTTACTGATATTGATAACTTAAGCTGACTCCACTAAAACTACTGTATGCTTTAACACCAAAATGCCACACTCCAGCTTGGGGCGCAGTTAAGGTGCAGGTCTCTTCGTTGCCATTTCGATAGGGTCGACATTGATAGCTTGTATTCGTTGGCTGACTTCCTGATTGCACATATAAATCAGCATCACCTGTACCACCACTAATAGTGACGGTTAAACTGGTCACTCCAGCAGGAAGCGTCGCACTATGATACGACCAATTCCCTGTCGACTCCGCTAAATTATTGAAGCTTCCAGAGCCACCGTCTCCGCCGCCACTATCTATTTGATACTCTCCTAGTAAGCTCACTCCGTTAAAACTGGCGTATCCATTAAGCATCACAAAATACGTTCCCGCCTGCACCGGCGTCATACTACAAGACTCTGCATTGCCATTTTTATAGGGTCGACAATCATAACTGCTTAAGGTTGGAGCACTGCCTTGTTTGACATATAAATCAGCATCACCGCTACCACCAGTGATGTTAAAGTCTAGGCTAGTCGCAGCCTCTGGTACCTCAAGTGTAAAATTAAGCTGATTGCTTTTGCTCGCCGAAAGTGAGGTCGCGGCCACCCCATTTTGCAATGGGATCGCAACAGGAGGATCAACAGGATCAGTATTTCCTGAATCAATGATGCTCAAGCCATTACCCGCCTTAACCAACTTAAGCTTGTCGCCAACACTAGATGCTTGCCACCAATTAACGCTACTGGGCAGTGCCAATGGATTGGCTAACCTTTCCGCTCGAGATAAAGTGCTTGCCGATGCATCAAATTGAGCTGTGCGCACCGTCAGTGTATCACTGGTGACCGAAATCACTTTAAATTGTTGGATGCTGGCTAAATCAATTGTCCAAGATTTCGGGTCGTTGGCCGAACGTGCAGGCGCTCCCCAACTCCCCTCTCCGACATATACCGTGCCACCTGTTGTGGTAGCATTAAAACCACTGCTGGTTGGTGTCAGTGCTTCAGTGATTTTATTAATATGGGTGTCGGACTCAACCACAAGATTCATATCTTGGTTGTAAAAAATATCCGCCCACCAGGTATGCAACTCAGTATTGTCAGATTTACCGGAATAATGAGGAAACATAGGTTTATGGTACTGAGCAATACGCCACGTTGCGCTAGCACCTTGCGCTACTAAGTCCTGACTTAACCAGTTATTCATGGCTGTTGCATAGCTCGACCAACCAGAATTTTTAAACTGACTATTCAAGGTGTACACCCTGAGTAAAGGAGAAACATTAAACGCGCCGTAAGTATCATGGGCGTTACACACGCCATCTTGATTATAATCACTACCAAAGACCTGACATAAGGTATTGTAATTATTGTCTTCATGATTACCGTGAGTTGGTACAAACGGATAGATACGTTGATAGCTATAGCCGTCAATCATGTCGCTAGAAAAGGTCAGCTGCCAATCACTCAAATAGCTACGCATCTCTGAAGCGCTGTTGGCGTTGGTGTAGTCACCACCGTGTAATATGACTAAAGGGCGAATCTTAGCCACCAATCGATTACCATTTTGCCTGTTGGTCCACCCAGTACGGGTATCGCCTCCCGCTATTGCAACAAAACCGCTGCTATCATTAGGTGCAGTCTTAAACCACATACGTTGTCCACAGCCACTGTCATCACAGACTCGATAATAAACAGCTGAGTTGGGTGTTAACCCTGACAACTTGACAAAGTGGCTGGTCAAACTTGACGCAAATGTTCGCGTTGCCGTCGGTGCCAGAGTTTGCCAAGTCGTTTCATCGGTGCTCAAACCAAACTTAACCACATGATTACTACTACCATCTGGAGTAAAACCAACCGTGGCTTGAGTTTGAGGCGATGCATCCCATATTAAACGATGATATTGACTGCCTGCGTCAACAGGTAAGGCAAAACCTGCCATCGCGCACACTGCTAATTTGATTAAGCTTTTCATTCATATTCCCTATATGTTGAATTTCCCATTAGATACTGCATAAATAAAATGCCGAACATTCGGCACGACTATTGAGTGCCAGTTGACTGAAGTTGCGCAGGCAACTGGTCAGTCACTAGCAGCACAAATGCGGCATTTCGATATGGCAGTGTCCGGCTAACACCTTGGGAAAAATCAACAGCAATCGCCCCCTCTTTTAAGTCTGAAAAAACACCACTAAGAGGCTGATTATGATTGGCGGACCAATAGTCACCAACACGAATTTGAGGAAAGAAATCAACAGCAATATGCAGCTGCTGATGCCTATCTTGTGCAATGAGTAGCCCCTGTAATTCATCAAGGCTCGGTAAACGCCATTGGGTTACCGTGCATAATTTCTCATCATTGGTCCGTCTGATAAGATCTTGGCTGTCACAACCTGTAGATTCAAAGTAGCAATCCCCCATATCAGCTTGACCTGTAGTGCCGTTATGCCAAGAGTATGACCAGTAACCGTCATGGATAGATTCATCATCTCGTTTCACTTCCCACAATACCTGCTGAGATTTATCAAACACACATGACCAAGGTCCTTGCCAAGGTGTGAGAGGTTTGCCTGCGGCACTGACTTTGATATATCGAGCTTCGGCACTCGTTGCTGAAATAGGCGTTCTTGAATCACTCATTTTGAGTATGAGTATGCCAATTGCAAAGCAGACTAATAAGATAAGCAGCCGCCGAATCATTGTAGTAATCCTTCGCTAGGATAGTTGAGTCTAAGCGGCCTGTTGTGACGGGTATGAGCAACTTGTGCATGATCGAATGCTGACACCCACATACATACCTCATCTTGCAACATCACATCTTTTTCAGACCCAGTATTGTTTTTTCGCGCCATTTCAAGGGTCCAATAATTATCTTGCCAAACCCCACGAGCCCGCACATCGCCGCGATCACCTTCAAATTGGTTAGAACGCAATAAAACAGAGGGCAGTCGAGTCCCTACAGGATAGTGATCAATATCGGTTCGATATGGTTGAGCTTGAAACCAAGCTAGCGGCGAGGTTATTGCCACTTTGGGGTTGCTTGGTAAGCGTTTAGGTTGAATATACTTTGGGTTATACCACTGCCAATTCATGACATAGGCACCACTCTCTTTGCCATCTACCTGATAACCCGCTGTGTAACGTCGCTCCCCCAACCGCACGGATAACGGAGGACCAAAATAATTATCATCAGCTTGTAACATTGAGTTGGTTCTTACCGCTTTCCAGTGCCATAAGTCACGAATTCGGCCATCAAGACTGGCGTGATAACCTTTTCCATGCCAATTACTCGGCCTATTCGATAAGGGATTTCTACCCACAAGCGCTGTTCCATCTGCACCAAATTCACACGTAGTCGACAACATCACAGCAAACTTATCTTCGTAATAAGCTGTCTCATTAAATGTACTAAAGCCTGCGCCTAATACTCGCCAGCCATCAACTTCCTTCTGCAATGGCAGGTGAAGTAAGCTTTCACTGTTATCGAACCAGCGAAATAAAAAATAGCTTTCTTTATCATTAGTTGCTGCTTTGATGCTTACCGCGGTGCGACCATTTAGAAAATTAGCTCCGCCATGGGTAAACACAATGGCTTCTTCTGCATCATGCCAAAAAGACTCTTCTGCAAACCCATCAATATTAATGGCTTGTTGACTTTCGAGTTCTAACACTGTGATTTCGTGAGTTAACTCAGCGTCAAAATATATTTTCACCACAAAAGAAACAACTATTAAAAATACAAAAAACTCATAACCAACTAATAAAGCCTGCTTATTAAAAACTTGCTTTAAGACTAATAAACCTCGCTGTAAAAAAAGTATCACACCATGAAGTATAAAAAATACCATGAGTGTAATGGCACTTATATAGTGCCATTCACTCAATAGTCTCCCTATGACGCCGTCTGTATACCCCAAATATGCAAACACGCCACTAAGACATAACGATAACATAGCGATATAAGCTAAATATTTTAAGGCGATGTGGAAACCTTGGTTTAATATCCTTTGGCGAAACTGGCTACGCAGCACGCCGTATAGAATGGTGACGGTCAGAATCCCCATACCACTGTATAGGTGAATTTGATGAACTCTGCCTTGCGGCAATATGAAGTCTGCCATCAGCCAGTCATCACGGCTAACCGTACTAATCGCTAGCCCAGTTAATAAGCTAACACATACAAATAAAATGACTAACAAGTGCAGTACAACAAACATCCCTTTATATTGAAGCCGCATATTCCCTCAACTAAACAAACGAATTGAAATTAATTTCACACACCCCAACTCTACAGCCAGAAGATAATAAAAACCTTAACAAGCCAATATGAAACAAATAAAACAATTAAAAACAAAAGACAAACAAACACAAAAAAACGTGAAAAAATAGACAGAAACAAGATAAAAAATAGACTTATTAGATATAGCAAAAAGAAATAATAGGGATAAGCAAATAAAAAAACACATTTAAATCATGATTACATCACAAAAATTGGCTACGCTAAGTATTAATAAAACTAAAAAGGCACCGTTAAGGTGCCTTATATTAGAGGTAATTTAATTCAGCCTAACCACGCTTATGCTGCCTTGCATCATCTTGTACTCGGCGATACATCTTACTTAAGCTTTTTCCGTGAGCGCGTTTTTGCGCAATACTGGCGCCATTTAGCGCTTGTTCACGCAGTAACTTTTGATAGCTAACCAATCGCCGAGAATCCAACTCACCGCAACTGATTGCCTGCTGCACTGCACAACCTGGCTCCGTTTGATGGGTACAATCGCCAAAGCGACATTGCTGCGCCAATGACATCACATCTGCGAAGGTGTTTTGCACGCCATCTTCACAATCAGCTAGCTGCAACTCTCGCATACCCGGCGTATCAATGAGCAAGCCACCCGCTTGAGTAAAGTGCAATGATCTGCCGGTGGTGGTATGTCGCCCTTTAGCATCATCTTCACGAATACCTGCAGTTTGCTGCTGCGGTTGCAATACTAAGCTATTCACTAGCGTTGACTTACCGACACCGGATGAGCCAATCAATGCCACGGTTTTACCTTTAGCAGCATAACTGGATAAAACAGCAACGCTGTCAACGTCTAGTCCGTTAACCGTTTCAATCAGTAACTGACTATCTAGGCGACGAAGCTGTTCAATATAGCTTTGCACGTCATCGCACAAATCTTGTTTAGTGAGCACCAGCACAGGCGTAACACCAGCTTCATTCACTAATGCAAGATAACGTTCAATCCGATTAAGATTAAAGTCTTGGTTGAGTGATGACACTATGAACACCCAGTCAAGGTTGGCCGCAATCAGCTGTTGCTCAATCTTGCTACCCGGTGCTTTACGGCTAAACAAGGATTGGCGCTCAAATAGATGCACGAACCGTTGCTGCTTATCTAACATAACCCAGTCACCCACCGTCATTACCGGCAGCTGCGGGTGTAGCATGAGTTTGTGCTCACCTTGAGGCGATAACAATTGGTAATGCTGTCGATGATGGGCAACGACTCTGGCATACACTGAATCTTCACTGCGACGGTTTTGTTCAGTGCTCATTTGAGCTAATTGAACTTGAAGTTGCTGATTCCATCCGAGCTGCGCAAGTGTGCAGTATTTTGCATCTACGTCAGCGTTATTAGCGTTTGCCGTCGCTGTTGTATTAGCTTGTGTATTAGTCGGTTGTTGAAGTGTTTTTTTGCTCGCACGAATTGATGCGAAACGATCAAATTTTGTCATGGTGACCCCAGCGCCAAGCGCCTGAATGTGACATTCTGGGATACTTATATAGGTAAGTTCCCCGGTTTAATGTTCGAGAACCGGGCAATATGCAGAGTTAAACCGCAACTATCTTTAAGCGTTTAAGACTATCTTTATGCGTTTAAGACTATCTTTAAGCGTTAAGACAGCAGGCGTTTTAATTAACGTGCGTTGGTTGCCCAGTTGAGGCTAACAACAATCATCAAATCTCCTTAACTAACTCGGGTAAAAATACGTCATATTCGATGGCTGAATTTAGCAGCATAATCGCTAAATAACCAGCACTCGCATTAATTCATAATAACTAATTTATAAAAAGTGTTCTGCACATCACATAACCTCGCACGACTAGTTCCAAAAAAAGGCCAATATGAATGCTTTCGCAGCTACTGAAGCTAATTTTAGCAACGGTTAGGAAAACACAATTTATGTTGGCACAAAATCTGAGAAAGCCCCCTCCCTCGACGAGAAACGTCTGGGTTGATATTTCTATCTGGCAACTGGGTGTTGTTACAGGCCTCCACACAACTCAGTTAAAGGGCCAAAATTGACAAATCTTCTGTCACTGACATTTTGCATGATAGTAATGATGTTGCTATCGCTGCCACTATAGTCACACTGGCTAAAGCGTGAGTTTAGGTGCGATTGGAGAAAAAGTAGGGCTAGAGCAACAACGGGGACTATTAGAAGAAATTGGTGCCTGGATTATCAAGGTTACTTGTATCACAAACCCCGCCCCAACAAGCGTTTATAGAGTTTGCGACTAACTATACAAATAAGCCAGCTCTAGTCAGCTCAGAACCCTTTTGCGGATACCCCTATTAAGTGACTTCTTCGATTGGATAAGGCGTATCCTGCTATTGAGTGACTCTCCCTCTTTTTTAAGTGAATTGCTTGATGCTGTGAACCCTATGTTTTGTTCACCCCTTTACACGCTCAACAATGACGAAATAGCCAATCTAAGACCATAATCAGCGAATAGGCTAATCGCCCCCCATTTTGCGTTCAATGGTAGGCAATACTAAAAAAGTTGTTACAAAAACCCCATCTATAAGCTATTAAACTCAATAGATATTGTGTTAACAATCGACCTAAGCACCGATGAATCCACCAAAGAATTCTCAACAAACAACTATTTTCGACTAAGCTTTAAGTACCCTTGAAAAATGAAAGGACTCAGCAGGGTCACGATTTTTAGCCCTTTTGAGGGGTGTCATATTCACCACGTTGTTAAGTAACTCATAAGTCACTAAGGGAATAGTTATTATGAATACCGCCAGCAGTAATGCATTCACCATAAACCACTTTCGTGAACTGATTGAGCAGTTTCCTCTGCCTATTGCCATCATCAATACCAAAGGCATTATTCATGTAGTCAATCAACGCTGGCGTAACTTCAGCTGCTTTAAACATTTAAACATCGCCATATGGACCGGTATCAACTACCTCAATATTTATCAAAACGAACAAGATAGGCAAAGTCAAAATCTACAGCTAGAGATCGATAGGTTGATTAACCAAGAAGTCGATTTTATTCGCTTAGAATATCTGAGCTTTCAAAAACATAGAGAGCGTTGCTTCCAACTTAGTGCTACACGTTTAGTGATAGGCGATGAAACCTATCTATTTGCAATTCATGAAGAAGTGCTTAATCGCAGCGAGCTGTTAGATAGCCAGGAGAGGCTTGCCATTGCTGCAGAGGCAGCCGAAATTGGCATCTGGGATTATCAAATCGACAGCCAATCACTCATCTGGGATGACTGGATGTACAAACTCTATGATGTTAATCCTCAACAAACTTCGGCGACATTTGATACTTGGGCCGACGCCATCCATCCTGATGATGCAGCCAAAGCGCTTCACAGTTTTCAAGACGCCATTGCCAATGCGAAAAACTTTAACGGTGAATTTAGAATAGTCCGCGGAGATGGCGAAGTCAGAACCATACAAGCTTCAGCAAAAGTAATAACCGACCAACACAATAAAGCCATTCGATTTATTGGTTCAAATATTGATATTACCGATGTCGAAACCAGTAAAAATAAGATTCATGAGTTAGCCTATTTTGACCAATTAACTAATTTACCCAACCGTCGCCTACTAAAGGACCGCTTAATGCGATCACTCGCCGTTAGTCGCCGGCTGCATTTCTATGGTGCAGTATTATTTATAGATCTAGACAATTTTAAAGAAATTAATGATATCCATGGTCATGATTTAGGTGATGAAGTGCTGACTGAAATCGCAGCGAGATTAAGTAACGCTATCGGTATTGAAGATACCTTAAGTCGCTGGAGTGGTGATGAGTTTACTATCTTGCTACCGCACATTTCATTAAATGAGCGTATCGCCGTCGATTTTGCACGTACCACGGCGGAAAGCATACAAAATAGCCTAAGCCAAGTTATCGTCAGTAATGGCTGCATGTTTAAACTGACCGCATGTATCGGTATTACTCTATTTAACCATGTAGGTACCACCTGTGATGAAGCATTAAAGCAAGCCGACTTGGCTTTGTACCGCTCTAAAGATAGCGGAAAAAACCACATCAGCTTTTTCGACCCAGCCATGCAAACCGATATTCTAAACCGCAAACAGATGGAAATAGACTTGGAAAACGCCTGTTTAAATGGCGAATTTACCCTGTATTATCAAGCCCAGTTTAGTGACGACAACGGTATTATCGGTGCAGAAACCTTAATTCGCTGGCAGCACCCACAAAAAGGCTTAGTCAGGCCTGATGAGTTCATCCCAGTACTAGAGGAAACCGGGCTGATCATCGAAGTGGGAAAATGGGTGCTTTCAGAGGCCTGCGCAAAACTCGGTGCCTGGGCAAAACAGCCGCTGTTTTCCCACATGACCTTATCCGTTAACGTTAGCTCGGTGCAGTTGTTAGACAGGAATTTCACCCTGTATGTGAAACAACTTATTGATATCCACCAAGTCCCCAAAGGTAAGTTAAAAATAGAGATCACCGAAGGCATTTTTATCGACAATATTGACACAACGGTAGCGATAATGGACGAGCTGTCCGACAGTGGCATTATCTTTTCCTTAGATGATTTTGGCACCGGCTTTTCTAGCTTAAGTTACCTAAAATCGCTGCCACTATCGCAGCTGAAAATTGATAAATCTTTTGTCAGAGATTTGCAGCATGATGAAAACGATGTGGCGATTTCAAAAACGATTGTCAACTTGGCTCAGAGTTTAGATCTCAACGTGATTGCCGAAGGGGTCGAGCAAAATGAACAGCGGCAAATACTGCGCAACCTTGGCTGCTACAACTATCAAGGTTACCTGTATCATAAACCTGAGTCTTGTCAGCAATTTGAGCAGTTTGTTCGCCAGCAGCAATCACACCATCATCAATTAAAATCCACCGCTTAAATTGCCAAAAGCAGAAGCGGATAGCACAGTGGTAGATAGTACTAAGGTCACTATCGCCGCTATGGCATTGCGAGCACTATCAAAACGCAGATGACAAACAATCGCACCAGCTGAAACTGCCGCTATTGCCAGTGCGCTTAACTGCGCAACCATGGCGTGTGGCCACCACAGTCCAATCGCGGCAGCGAGTTCGATTATTCCCACAGTCAGCATCATTGAGCGATTAAAGCCATAGGACTGAAAAAATGCTAATTGAGTTTGATAAATAAATTTCTGCCAACCAAACACTTTGATTGATCCAGCAACCACAAAAAATACACTCAACAACAGTTGCAAAACCCACACATAGACCTGCATAAACTTGTCTCCTCATTCATTTCAAATTTGAGTATATGCAAGAAATAAATTCGCAAATATATCAATTATTGACTAGTATCTATTCTGAAATGGAATAGATACTAGTCAACAAGATGCAAAAACTGGCTGCAATAGAGGACTTCATTCGCGTCGTTAAACTTGGCAGCTTTTCAGCGGTGGCCGCTGAAAAACAAGTTTCGCAAAGCAGTATTAGCAAAAGAGTCGCCGCACTAGAACAATCCCTCGGTTTGCAGTTATTGCACCGCAGTAGCCGGAAACTGTCACTGACCAATGCCGGTGAGCACTACTTCAATCAGTGCCAACAAATACTCACTGAACTGCGAGATGTGGAAGCGCAACTACAACACGGCAATGTCATTGCTAAAGGGCAATTAAAAGTCTCGATTCCAGTTTCATTAGCTGAAACTCTCCTGG
This sequence comes from Shewanella waksmanii, assembly GCF_043643685.1. Taxonomy (GTDB): domain Bacteria; phylum Pseudomonadota; class Gammaproteobacteria; order Enterobacterales; family Shewanellaceae; genus Shewanella; species Shewanella waksmanii_A. The sequence goes on along the minus strand of NZ_JBHZSN010000001.1, from coordinate 36,854 downwards.
TGGATATGCTTGCAGCATTCGCCGATGACTACCCTCACATTGAATTGAGCATCTCGTTAAATGATCAATATGTGGACTTAATTGCTGAAGATTATGATGTGGTGATCCGTGCAGGGGAATTAACTGACTCAAATTTAAAAGCACGGCATTTATTTAACACTCAAGCCATCTATGTGTGCTCACCAAGCTATTTAAATCACAGCCCCGAACTCAGCTCACCGGATGATCTTTATACCCATCGCAGCATAGGTTATTCACTATCAAAAAGGCTCACTCGTTGGCCATTTATTGATGGTCAACGTCGCCATCACATCACCATAGACCCGAGCATAAGGTGTAATAATGCCAATTTGATTATGCAGCTGGCCATCAAGCATCAAGGAATTGCACTGTTACCTAGTTGGATGGTGATGCAGGCTATCGAGTCGAAAAAGTTAACCCGTGTTTTTGCTGATTTCGGTGCCGTAGAAATGCCTGTTCAAGCCCTTTATTTACCCAGCGCACATACACCTTTGAAAATTCGCTGCTTCATTGACAGCTTGGTGGCACATTTTAATCATAACAAGCCAAAAAGATGCTGAACTTAGCTGGCGTTTTAGTGTAAAATCTCGTCTTTCGTCAGTGGTAAAGTTGCCACTTAAGTAAGCGTACTCAATTGTTGCCTAACTATGCCTAATGCTTTGTTCCATGTCATGCCGCCCGTAAAGCAAGATCCCAACAGTGATTTTGCCCCGGCTATGCAGGCAGTCTATCGGCTCGCATGTGAGCTGTCCCAACAAGCTTATAGTCAACAGCAATTGATTTATATTCACTGCCAAGATCAGCAGCAAGCTTATGAAATAGATGAACTACTATGGCAGTTTGAACCTAACGCTTTTGTTCCCCACAACTTAAAAGGGGAAGGCCCGACGGGCGGAGCGCCAGTTGAAATTGGCTTTGATAAGCTTGGCCCTAATAAAAATCGTCATGTTCTGGTTAATCTAGCAGACCAAGCGCCGCAATTTGCGGTAAACTTTGGTCATATTATCGATTTCGTTGCTAATGATGATGCCAAAAAAGCGATTGCCCGCGATCGCTACCGACAATATCGTGATTTAGGTATCCAGTTGTCGACTGAAAATCATCAATAACACAACCATTTAATTAGTTTGAGAAGCACACGCTCCTATGGAAAAGACATACAACCCGCAATCTATTGAACAATCTCTATACCAACAATGGGAAGAGAAAGGTTACTTCAAGCCTCACGGTAATACATCCAAAGGCAACTATTGCATTATGATTCCGCCACCAAACGTGACGGGTAGTTTGCACATGGGTCATGCTTTCCAAGACACCATTATGGACACCCTGACTCGCTACCAACGCATGAAAGGTAAAAATACCCTCTGGCAAGTGGGTACCGACCACGCAGGTATCGCAACTCAAATGCTAGTAGAACGCAAAGTTGCTGCAGAAGAAGGGTTAAGTCGTCATGACTTAGGCCGCGATAACTTTATTGAACGTATTTGGGACTGGAAAAACCAATCAGGTGGCACCATTACCAAACAGTTGCGACGCCTAGGCGCCTCTGTAGACTGGGATCGTGAACGCTTCACCATGGATGAAGGTATGTCTGCGGCGGTACAAGAAGTGTTCGTCCGTTTATATGAAGACGACCTTATTTATCGCGGTAAACGTCTGGTTAACTGGGATCCTAAGCTCCACACTGCCATCTCAGACTTAGAAGTCGAGAATAAAGAAAAACAAGGTAGCATGTGGCATTTCCGTTACCCACTTGCAGATGGCGCATTGACCGCAGATGGTAAAGATTATTTAGAAGTTGCCACCACCCGTCCTGAAACCATGCTTGGTGACAGTGCGGTTGCTGTTCACCCTGACGATGAGCGCTACCAGTCTTTAATTGGTAAGTTCATCTTGTTGCCTATCGTTAATCGTCGCATTCCAGTTGTTGCAGATGATTACGTCGATATGGAGTTCGGTACTGGCTGCGTTAAAATTACCCCAGCACACGATTTCAACGATTATGAAGTGGGTAAGCGCCACGACTTACCTATGTTCAATATCTTGACCATTGATGCAGCAATTCGTAGCAGTGCTGAAGTGGTTAATACCGACGGCAGTGCAAACAATGAACTTGATAATAGCTTGCCTGAGCGTTACGCCGGCCTTGACCGCTTTGAAGCACGTAAAGCGATTGTCGCTGAATTTGAAACATTAGGCCTACTGGGCAAAATTGATCCTCACGGGCTAAAAGTACCTTATGGCGATCGTAGTGGTGTGGTTATCGAACCGCTACTGACAGACCAGTGGTATGTCTCTGTCGCACCAATGGCTAAAACGGCAATGGAAGCGGTTGATAACGGCGACATCAAGTTTGTGCCACAACAATATGAAAATATGTACAACTCTTGGATGCGTGATATCCAAGACTGGTGTATTTCACGTCAACTATGGTGGGGACACCGTATCCCAGCTTGGTATGACGAGGCTGGAAAGGTATACGTAGGACGCGACGAAGCCGAAGTGCGTGCAAAGCATAACTTAGGCGATGATGTTGTACTACGCCAAGACGCCGATGTACTCGATACTTGGTTCAGCTCAGCTCTTTGGACGTTCTCGACGCTAGGCTGGCCAGACGATACTGAAGCGCTCAAAACCTTCCACCCAACCGATGTGCTAGTCACTGGCTTTGACATTATTTTCTTCTGGGTGGCACGCATGATCATGATGACCATGCACTTCATCAAAGATGAAAACGGTAAGCCACAGGTGCCATTTAAAACTGTCTATGTTACGGGCCTAATCCGCGATGAAGCCGGTAATAAGATGTCTAAGTCTAAAGGTAACGTACTTGATCCATTAGACATGATTGATGGTATTGACTTAGAAGCATTGGTTGAAAAGCGTACCGGCAATATGATGCAGCCTAAGCTAGCGGCTAAGATTGAGAAGAGTACCCGTAAAGAGTTCAGCGAAGGCATTGAAGCACACGGTACCGATGCACTGCGCTTTACCTTAGCGGCAATGGCATCGACTGGCCGTGATATCAATTGGGACATGAAACGTCTTGATGGCTACCGCAGCTTCTGTAACAAGATTTGGAATGCATCACGTTACGTATTAATGAACACCGAAGATCAAGATTGTGGTCAAGCCGGTGGCGAGATGCAACTCTCACTAGCTGATCGTTGGATCACCGGGCTGTTTAATCAAACGGTGCAAAGCTTTGATGAGCATATGGCAAGCTATCGTTTTGATCTAGCAGCGAATACCTTATATGAATTTACTTGGAACCAATTCTGCGATTGGTACTTAGAGCTGACTAAACCTGTATTACAAAACGGCAGTGAGGCTGAGCAGCGTGGTACACGTCATACGCTAGTAACCATTCTCGAAGCTATGCAACGTTTACTGCACCCAATGATGCCGTACATCACTGAAACCATCTGGCAACGCGTTAAGCCTCTAGCTGGTGTTGAAGGTGATACATTGATGTTAGCTGAGTTCCCACAATATCAAGCCGACAAAGTTAATGCTCAAGATATGGCTGATCTTGAATGGGTTAAGCAAGTGATAACTGCAGTGCGTAACATTCGCGCAGAGCTTAATATTGCACCATCAAAACCGCTTAACGCACTGCTTAAAGGGGTGAGTGAGCAAGATAAAGCCCGCGTAGAAGCGAACCAAACCTTCTTTGCCACCTTAGCTAAGTTAGAGTCAATGACCATCCTAGCTGACGGTGAAGAAGCCCCTATGTCGACGACTCAACTTGTGGGTGACATGGAGCTACTTATTCCAATGGCAGGCTTAATTGATGTCGCTAAAGAGATGGCGCGTATCGATAAGCAGTTGGAGAAAATTACCGGCGAGTTTAAACGTATTGAAGGTAAACTCTCTAACCAAGGCTTTGTAGCCAAAGCACCTGCTGCTGTGATTGAGAAAGAGCGCGCCAAACAAGCCGAGTACCAACGCGATATGGATAAGCTACTGGAACAAAAAGCTGAGTTAGCTAAGTTAGAAGCCTAGGCTAGCAGCAAAATAAAAAGATTAGGCGACGCTCGCTAATTCAATTAATGCACTCCCCAAAAAGCAAAACTTCGGTTTTGCTTTTTTTATGCCTTCAATAACCACGTTTACATTGCAATTATGAAATAAAAGTCACCGATTACCGTTCTATTACCCAAGGCAGGCAAACTTGCGATAGCAAACGCTGTCACTGTCGAGTTGAAATAAACACTAAAGTAGCATTAAAGGGGTTGATGTGAGCCGCACAGGTATAGGTAAATTAAATGTCCTGATCTATTCATTCATCATGGCAATAAGTAGTTGCTCAGCAGTAGCTCAAACGATTACGGTCACCAATACGGCTGGTAAGGCTATGCCTGGAATGGTGGTGTATTTAATCAATGAACACACCTCAACAGCGCTTGTTAACACGCCATCGAAAGATCCCATTGAAATTCATCAATATAATAAACAATTTACGCCGTACGTTACCGTAATTCAAAAAGGCTACCAGCTGCAGTTTGTTAATGACGACGATATCACCCATCATATTTATTCAGCGTCGGGACCAAAACGTTTTTCCTTCAAGCTCAAGCAAGACGATACCCAAAAGCAGATGCTATTTGATGAAGCGGGTCATATTTCGATGGGTTGTAATATCCATGACTGGATGAGTGGCCATGTGCTGGTTGTTGATACCCCCTACTTTGCCGTTACCAACCCGCAAGGCCAAGCTGAGCTTGACGGTGTTCCAAAAGGTCAATACCAAATGGTCATTTGGCACCCGCAGCTAATGACTACCGATAACAGCGTTACAGAAACCCTCAGTTTGCCCAGCAAGGCAGCTGTTGCAATAACCATTGCAGCCGAAATGGCTGACATTCCAACTCAACAAAGCTTAGACGACTTTGAGTTTTTAGAAGGATATTAATGTTCGATATGTTTAATCGAATACAAACAAGGATTTTTGCGTTTTTTGTTATTCTACTGATTGCCATTCAGGCGATCTCTTTTGCGATCACTTTTTACGCCAACAAACGACTTGAGCAACAACAATTAGCCAACCAATTATCCATAGCAGAATTGGTATTTAAATCTGAATACGATAACCGAAACTATTACCTTACTGCGTTTGCTGAAACCGCTGCTAAAGACTTCGGCCTCAAAGAGGTATTTATTGATGATGATCGACGCAGCTTTTTAGTTGCCCTCAATAACCACCGTAAACGGATAAATGCCGATCTCGCTATTGCTGTCGATAAACAAGGTACCGTCATTGGTGAACTTGTTCTCGCCCCAACGGGCAGTGAGCGCGGTAAGGTAAAAGTCGGCTCGGAACAAGGCAAACCGTTTCGCTATCAACTTGGTTCTCAATTGGATGATAACAACCCCTTGTATCGACTCGATGATCAAGTCTACCAGTTGAAGTTTGCCCCCATCACGAGTGGGGCAGCAAACATCATAGGTTGGCTTGGTTTTGGCTACATTATTGGTGATGAGCTAACCCATTCACTCTCTCAGCAAACCGGCCTGAACACTGGTTTTATGTTGGTAGATGAAAATGAAGTCAAACATGTTATCAATGCGACAGACAATGGTTTATCAAGCAGCGATAGTCAGGTACTAAACGACTACATTTTGCATGGTACGCAGCACCATGACTACCTGTTATGGCAAGCATTTATAGGCGATGTCAATGACAGTCAACTCCACGCATTTATGTATTTAGGCCGCAGTGATGTGCTGGCGTCATCACAGAAACAATGGCTTCAACAGTTAGTACTTATTCTGCTGATGCTACCAATGTCTCTGATGCTGGCTTATATCATTGCCCGAGGGGTCACTAAACCCATCACCCAATTGATCACCCAAGCCAGGTTTATCGCCAAAGGAAACTATCATTCAAAAGTGGAAGTCGGCTCCAGTTCTGAAATGCAAGCATTAGCGCAAGAGTTCACTGAAATGCAGCAAGCTATTTTGAGCCGCGAAAACAAAATCGCCTTCCAAGCGTTTCACGACCCGTTAACCAATCTGGGTAATAAAAATGAATTAGAGCGCGTGACCCAAAGTTGGTTTGCAGAAAAAGCCCCCTTAGCTCTTTGCCAAATAAACATTCGACGCATGACTGAAGTCAACGGAACCTTAGGTCATGATGTCGGTGATAAAATGATTGAAGAGGTCGGCCGCCGTTTAAGTAGCTTCAGTAGCATAGACTTAGTGTGTCGCCTCAATGGCGATGAATTTATTATTGCCATCAAACAAAGTGAAACCAAACACGTACGTAGTCTCATCAGTCAAATTCAACACGTGATTGAAGCCGAATATTGCTATCAAGATATCTCGTTACACCTGCAGTTGACTATCGGTGTCAGCTTTGTTCATTACCCTTGTGATTTAGAGATGCTGTTAAGGCAAGCTGATACGGCGCTGCAATATGCCAAGAAGCACCGTTTAGATGTGCAGGTTTACCACCAGCAAATTGATGTGAATAGTGTCGATCGACTGCAATTGATTAATGAGCTTAAACCCGCAATCGCCAATAATGAGCTAGTGCTGTACTATCAGCCAAAGCTCAACTTAGCAAGCAACAAAGTCACCCATGTTGAAGCGCTAGTTCGCTGGCAACATCCAGATAGAGGGATGATCCCGCCCGATACCTTTATTCCCATTGCCGAACAGATGGGACAAATGAATGCCCTCACCCATTGGGTCATTCATTCTGCATTGGCTCAATATGTGGCATGGCAAAAGCAGGGCATTGAGCTGTCGATAGCAATCAATATCTCAGCCGAGAACCTTAAAGACATGGCATTTTGTGACTATGTGCTGGAAATGATCAACCAACACAATGTCGCCATTGATGCACTGACATTCGAAATCACTGAAGATGCAGTGGTCGCTGATCCAGAAAATGCCATTAAACAATTGTCAGCCCTCAAGCAGCATGGCTTAAAATTATCCATTGATGATTACGGTACAGGATACTCATCGCTCGCTCAGCTCAAGCAGTTACCGGTAGATGAGCTAAAAATCGATAAATCTTTTGTGCAAAACCTGATGATCAATAATGACGATCAAATCATTGTCGAATCAACCTTACAGTTAGCCCATAACCTGGGTTTACAGGTAGTAGCAGAAGGAATAGAAAACCAAGCCACGCTAAACTGGCTCACGGATCGTGGCTGTGAAATGGGCCAAGGTTTCTACTTATCTAAACCAGTCAGTGCTGATGCCTTAATCAGCTGGCTTTCTCAGTCTCAATATCAAGCAGTAGCCACCAATACGGTAGTAAAACTCAAATAGTAAGGAGCAAGGATGAGATACTGGCTATGGATGCTGTGTTTACTAATGCTAAATGCAAATGCTGCTGAACATGATTTTTCTGGCATTATCGATATGCGCGCCAGTTACACCGACAGTATCGATAGCCACGTTGACGGCGGCTTAGGCAAATATCGATTTAACGACGGTGGGCAGCTCTCTATTGCGCAAGCAGGCTTAAGCTATCAAGTGGATTGGGAGAACGCCTTTGCAGCACACATTACTGCCAATGGCTATCTAGACGGCGTTCGAGATGGCCTTGGCATTACCGAAGCCTTTCTGAAATACCGCGGCCTACCCTATCAGCAAGGCTATCGTATACAAGCGCGAGCCGGCTTAATGTACCCGACTATCTCGTTAGAAAACATCGCCACCGCTTGGTCGTCGCCCTATACATTAACGCCTTCATCAATCAACAGCTGGTTAGGCGAAGAGTTTCGCCACTTAGGAGCCGAGTTCACCATTGAACGGCTGGGGAAATTCACTAACAGCCAGCATGACTTCAGCCTATCAGCGACTTTATTCCAAAATAATGATACTGCTGGTGCCATGCTTGCTTGGCACGGCTGGACTAACAGCTCAAGACAGACGTTGATTCAAGAAACATTACCACTTAGCAATATGCCAAGCTTACAAGGCAGCTTGGCTGAACAAGCACGTTATTCAGATCCTTTTATCGAGCTAGATAATCGCTTTGGGTACCACGTCAATACACGCTGGCGTTATCAAAAGCGTGGTGAACTCACCCTTGGCTACTACGACAACAACGCTGACACTCGGGTCGTAAAAAATGGCCAATACGCTTGGAAAACCCGGTTTTTCCATGTCGACAACAAATGGCACTTACCCTATAAAATTTTACTACTCGCACAATTCATGCAAGGTGACACCTTAATGCAATCTCCTGATGGTATCGATGTCGTTAATAACCGCTATCGGGCGGCATACCTGTTACTTAGCCGCCGCTGGCAGCAACACCGACTCACATTTCGCGTCGAAGGCTTCGAGGTCGAAGACCGAGATTTCACCCTAGATGATAATAATGATGAATCAGGCTTCGGCCTCACGGCCTCTTATCAATATCGCATCCAGAAAGGTTGGTATCTCCAGGCTGAATACAATCGCATTGACTCAAGTCGTCCAGCGCGAGCGGCCCAAGGCTTACCAGCTGATCTGATTGAGCAGCAATGGCAGCTAGCAAGCCGCTGGTATTTTTAATACCAGCGGCATAAGCATCTGACAGGCTAGCCATACATTTTTACGCCAACCAGTTTATATTAGCGATCACAGATAAATGCGATTAATTATCATTTAACTTTAAGCGTTGAGTAAAAACTGCTACTATCTGGGTCATCATCAGGCTGGATAAGGTCATAATGTGAACGCAAAAAAGGCGCTAAAGAAACTCAAAAAGAGCAGTAAAAAAGCCAACAAGCAGTCGCTGAAACAACTGAAACAACTGCATAAGCGGGTTACTGAACTAGAAAGCGTTAATGATGAGTTACGCAATGAGCTTAGCCAACTGTCACAACACGCCTTAAAAACGGCGGTTAATGAATTAAAAACGCCGTTTAACCCGGTGCTATCATGGTTTGATGACGGCCAAACTCAACTTAAACAGCCCACGCAAACCGGAAAAAAGCTTGCGCCTGTCACCCAGTTAAAACCTGCTGCGACTAAAGATATTACCCATTTCCCGTTAAAGTCACCACCTTGTAAGAAGTGCCCCGCACGCCAAGGCGGACAGTGTAAATGCGCATTAAAAAAGCTGGCTATGTAGCCAGCTTTTTATTGTCTTAAACCATCACGGTGATCATCGTCAGTGATAATTAGATGCTTAATATTGCTCGACTAAATGTCGGCCCTACCAGTTGTTTTAATGCCATCACTGTGACGCCTTTAGCCAAGGTTTTTGTCCCTTTTACTACCGCACTTTCGATGTAAGAAGGTTTAGTCGCTTGTTGCATCCAGTTATGACTTTCCAATAACTCTTGTAAATCATCAGCACTCATCTGCTCAGCGTCAAAGCAAATAGCCACAGAACCTGCATGCTTCTTGTGTTTGATATCGGTAATGGCATCAATCTGCTGTAGTTGTGATAGCAATTGCTTCACCTCAGCAGGATGATTACGAACAAAATCAGACCGAACCCGTAAACGCTGTGCTGTTTTATGAATATAGGTTTGCATAATTTTACCAACCATTCTCAATAGTGTGATGATAATCATTTTCATTCGCAATCATATCATTTAAGTTTGATTTAGCGCAAACAAAAGTGAGTTAGCACCGAAATTTACTTACTCATCAATGGATAATGCTGAATTACGGATATAATCTGAGCATGAACAAACATATCGAATCAGCGCTAAAACTGCGGCGCTGGGTGACAATTGGTCACCATATACCTGGTCGCATTCGACTGAAATATAAACTGGGCATTTTGACACAATTTGCCGCCTTCAGTGCCAGTGACATTGAGCAAGCGGTGCAAAAAGTGCCCGCCTTGAAACAATACAAAATTAACCACGCAACAGGCAGTGTGGTCATTGAATACGACCCACAGCAAATAACACCATCGCTAATTGATGCCTTATTCGCAGAATCAGAACAAGCTGCCCGAGAGGCCTGCTATCAAATTAGCGAACGTTTAGCTTTAAATGGAGCAAACAATGAGTGAAGACAAGCAGCAGACATATAACCAGCCTCCCCATGATGCTGAGTCAGCTAATCCATGGGGACAGGCAAGCCCACCACCAGGGTACTATGCTCCACCGCCACATATGATGCACCCTTATTATTATCCACCAGCACACCATTACGGTTACCCTCAAGGTGGTCACCCACAGCACTATGCTCATCCTCATGGGCATCCTCATGCACATATGCCACCACCTAGCTCACCTTACGGTGCACCACATATGCATATGCCACCACCTGGTATGCCACCGAATATGACGCCACCTGAGCCACAACAAGGCGACGTCAGCGATCCTTTCTTTGAACAAGCCCAAGCCATGTTGGAAGGGGCACTTGGCGAAGAAGCTGGTATTTTTAAAGAACTATTAGGAAACATGGGTATGAACGATAAAGAATTTTGGAAAGGCGCTATGGTTGGCGCTGCTGCAGCACTGTTACTGAGCAATGAAAACGTGAGAAAAGGCCTAATGAACGCCGTATCTGGTGCGGGTAACATGCTTAAAACCGGTGGCGAAGGCGTAAAAGATGCAGCGGTGAAAACGGCATCAAACGTACAACAAAATGTCACTACAGGCAGCGAGATCTTCCGCGACACCTATTCAGCTGGTAAAGAAGGTTTTAAGGAATCAGTTGACCGCCATAAGCAGCCTCAACAAGATGAGGCACAATCTTTAGAAAACGCTGAAGCCCCAGAACCTAGCATTGAGCCTCAGTTAGCCACTGAATCAGAAGCGAAGCTATGAGCAATAGCCAAGACAAGCTAAGCCCAGCCAGCAGAGCCATGTTGGTTGGGGCCTTAGTGGGTGGTACCGCATCTGCTGCTAGCCAATGGCAGCGACGCCAACAGGGCGAAATCGATACGGACCAAATGGTCAAACATGCTGCAAAAGATGCGCTTAAAGCCGGCGCGATTAGCGGCAGTGCCACCTATATTGCCCAACAGATGGCTGGACGACCCACGTTATCAATGCTCACCATATTGAGTGTCGGTGCCGCAGGTCTATATATGCTACAACAACATAAAGACGGTCAACTCAATGAATAATCACAACCCTTATTATCCCTACCCCTATTATGGTGCCCCAGCCCAACTGACTCAGGCACCAACTAACGCCCCAGCGTCTAGCAATACAGAGCCAAGCTATAAAAATAGCAATAGCAAGACCCATTTTGTGATGGGTATAGCCGCAGGTGCTGCCGTTGCTTACCTCTTAAGTAACAAGAAAATTCAGCAAGGCGTCACCGCCACAGGCGAAAAAGCCTGGTCTGCTGTTCGTGGCGAAGTGGAAGAATTAAAAGAGCGCTTAGAAGACACCCAAGCCGAGCTTGAATATTACCGTAACTTACATAAAGGCGATCAATGATGGTTGTGACCATCAAACACCATATTCCCGGAAGAGTCAGGTTTCGCCTGCCACTATTAAAGCAGTACCAAGATCTTGAAGCTTGGATTAAGCAAAGCCTGATTGCGATTCAAGGGATTAAGCAGGTTCGAGTCAATAGCCATGCAGCCTCTATTGCAGTGGAATATGACCCTCAGCTATTAACCAAAGAAACATTGGAGCACAGGGTTGCCGCACTGGATCTAAGCCAAGGGCAAGCAGAAGAAACCGAACACCAATATACCCGTGGCGATATTGCCATGAATGCTATCGGTACCTTAGCTGCGGCGTTACTTCCCTCGCGCTGGGGCGCGGTTTCTACAGCAACATTGATTGCACCAACACTGGTTGAAGGAATTAATGAGCTAAAAGACAAACGCTTATCTGTTGAAGTACTCGATGCTATCGCTGTCGGTCTTTCGGCTTGGCGGGGTGACTATAGTACCGCAATGATGACCCAAAGCCTAATCAGTTTTGGCGAATACATGGAGCAACGCACCAGTCGCAACAGTGACCAACTGCTGGCTGAATTAATGCAACCTGCTGAAACCATGGTGTGGAAGTTAACCAACCAACAATCGGTTCAAGTTCACTCTTCAACCTTAGTGACTGGCGATATCATCGAGCTAAAACCTGGCGATGCGATTCCGATTGATGGCACCATCATTAAAGGCGCAGCACTGATAAACCAATCGGCGCTTACTGGAGAAAATGTCCCAGTACGTCGAGAAGAAGATGCGGTGATATACTCTGGCACCAGTGTTCACGAAGGCAATATTCAGGTTCGAGTGGACAAAGTCGGCAGCGAAGCCACCACGGCAAAAATAGCCCAGCTAATCTATGACTCATTGAGCAGCAAGAGTGAAATTCAGCAGGTTACCCAAGATATGGCTAACCGCCGAGTTAAAATTACCTTAGGGATAGGTGCTGCGGTGTTTGCGTTAACTCAAGATGTGAATCGATTGGCCTCGGTGTTCTTAGTTGACTACTCATGTGCGTTAAAACTCAGCACCCCGGTAACTTTTAAATCGATTATGTATCGCGCCGCTCAAAATGGGGTGTTACTCAAAGGCGGTAGTGCCATTGAAAAGTTAACCCAAATTGACACCTGCGTGTTTGATAAAACCGGCACCTTAACTTATGGTGATATGCAAGTGACTGACGTCGTGCCACTAGATGGCGCCAATAGTGCACGTGACTTACTCGCTATTGCCGCCTCGGTTGAAGAGCATAGTAATCACCCGCTATCCCAAGCTATTGTCAATGCAGCTCAAGACAATCAATTGCCTCACATTGCCCACGGTGAAGTGGAGTATATTATTGCCCACGGTTTAAAGAGCACCTTAAATCAGCATTGTCTCAATATGGGCAGTCGCCACTTCCTTGAAGAGCACGAAAATGTCGATTTCAGGCCCTTTGAAGCTCAGATCACTAACCTTGAAAAGCAAGGGCGCCACTTAATTTTCATTGCTCATCAAAAACGCTTAATCGGTATGATAGGTTTGCGTGATCAATTGCGCGAAGATGTCATTGAGACCTTAGCTCAATTGCGCCAAAGTGGCATAAACCAGCTCATCATGATATCTGGTGATAGCCAGTACAAAGCCCATATGCTCGGTGAAGAGTTAGCCTTGGACAAAGTCTATGCTGAGGCCACTCCTGACAGTAAATCACGTATTATTGAGCAGCTAAAGCAAGCGGGTCATAAGGTGATGTTTGTTGGCGACGGGGTCAATGATGCCCCAGCCCTGACCCAAGCTGATGTCGGTATCGCCATGCAAAATGGCACCGAACTAGCGAGGCAAGCTGCCGATGTCGTGTTATTAAAAGACAAACTCTATGCTGTTGCAGAAGCTAAAACCTTGGCTGATATCGCCATGAAGTTGATCAATAGCAATATCAAACTCACCGAATATATCAACAGTGGCATTATGTTAGCCGCCGCACTCGGCTGGCTGACTCCAGCGACTAGCGCGCTGCTTCACAATGGTACCACCATAGGTATTCTAGCCCGCTCTTTAGCGGCAAAACATGCTCGCTAACCAACTCGCGATTGTAACTAAAAAGCCGCCCTTGGGCGGTTTTTTTATGGCGTTATACCAGTCAGCATAAGAAAGTGATCTACTCAGAACTATTTTGGGCACGCTAGTTCAAGACGAATAACTTAAGTAATACTGGTTCTTTTGCGAAGTTATTTAACGAAAAAGTAGGCAGCCCAAAAAACTCCCAAAGGGCGAGTTTAAGTTTAATGAGTCATTGGTCCAATCAACGTTGATACTAACTCGCGCTGGGAATGACCGAGTCTTCAAAACAGCCCATCTGTATAGACTGTTGGCCACAAATGTGCGACATAAAGAACCTGCCACTACAAGGGGGGTTATCGCTTAACCACGATAGCAACATGATATTTGTTCATCCAAGTCCAAGTTCACGTCACAAGTATTAATTTGGCACTGATCTTTTGCAACAAATTAGGTAAAGTGTGGCTTGCACTCACAAGCACATAGCGCCTAACCAACAAGCTAGGCGCAAATAACAACAATAAACAACAATTTGTAAAGGATAAGTATGAGCGACCCAAAGAACCCCTACGCAGATAATGATCTGCGTGAGGTCAAACAGCTCGGTATGTGGGCCTCCATTGCCAGTTTGAGCTACGTATTTTGGATTGTTGGTGGCATGGAGCTCGTTGAGCGTATTGCCTACTATGGTGTCAAAGCCAGTGCAGGCCTATATGCTAAAGCCCCTGTTTCTGAAGGTGGTCTAGGGATTAGCCTTAGCGATTATGGTGTCATTATCGCTATCTGGGCATTTATGCAGACTTTCATTCCTGTTTTTACCGGCGGTATCTCCGATCGCGTTGGCTATAAAGAAACCATTTTCGCATCAACAATTATTAAAATTGCCGGCTATTTAGTAATGGCGTTCTTCCCCAGCTTCTGGGGCTTTTTATTTGGCGCCATCCTACTTGCAGGTGGTACAGGGATATTTAAACCCGGCATTCAAGGCACCTTAGTCCTGTCTACGGGGCGGCAAAATACCTCAATGGCCTGGGGCATCTTCTACCAAGTGGTTAATATCGGTGGCTTCCTTGGCCCTCTGGTCGCGGTACATATGCGCCAGCTTTCTTGGGATAACGTTTTCTATGCCTGCGCCGCAATCATCTCTCTTAACTTCCTATTTTTACTGGCCTACAAAGAGCCAGGTAAAGAAGAACGACTAGAACGGAAACGTAAAATCAAAGCGGGAGAAATTCACCAAGACGCACTGTGGAAAGATGCTTGGCATGAGTTGAAAAAGCCTATTGTTATCTACTACATGCTGGTATTTTCTGGTTTCTGGTTCCTGTTCAATTCGCTATTTGATGTATTACCCATCCATATCGCTGAGTGGGTAGATACGAGCGTTATTGTTACCTCATTATTTGGCCCAGAAGGCACTTCAAATGGGGTTATTCAGTTCTGGCTAGGCCTGGATAACTCAGGTACGAAAGTCATGCCTGAAGGTATGCTGAACCTCAACGCCGGTATGATCATGACATCATGCTTCTTGGTTGCTGCATTAACGGCAAAATATCGTATCACTTCTGCGATGTTAGGCGGCTGTCTATTAAGTATTTTGGCATTTGTGCTTATTGGTGCCACCAATGCGGCATGGATGATGGTTCTGGCGATTGCGATGTTCTCTTTTGGTGAGATGATGATTAGCCCTAAGAAAAATGAGTTCATGGGTAATATCGCACCAGAAGGTAAAAAAGCAATGTACTTAGGCTTTGTTATGTTGCCGCAAGGTATCGGCTGGACGTTAGAAGGCTACTTCGCGCCTAAACTTTATGAAATGTACGCATCTAAAGAGATATTCTCGTTACAGCTACTTTCTGAGCGTGGCATGAGTGCCCAAGAGGTTGCCGCCATACCTCAAGGTGAAGCCTTTTCTACTTTAGTCAGTTTTACTGGTGAATCAGAAAAAGCCCTGACGACATTGCTTTACAACACCCACAATATTGGCATGGCCTGGTATATTATCGCTGCCATCGGCACCATTTCGGCGGTGGGGATCTACTTGTACGGTAAGTGGCTATTGAAACTACAACGCGCTTAATTGCAACTAAAAAAAGCAGCCACTAGGCTGCTTTTTTATTGCTGATGATAATGATCTGCTGCTTCAGGCTGTGTGCCTAATTGCTGTGACAAAATCATGTAGCGCTTCGCTTCTTCTCTGGGCAGCGCTTTGGCATACAACCAACCCTGTACGTAATCAACCCCAGCCAATTTAACAAATCTAGCCTCTTCTTTAGTTTCTACGCCTTCAGCAATTAACGTAAACCCTAAGCTTTGACACAACATACAAGTGTGAGAGTACAAGGTGCGTCCTTTAGGGTTAACAATATTTTCTAACATGGTTCTGTCTAATTTAATGCCATCAATTTTAACCTTGCTGAGCAAACTAATACTGGAAAAGCCGGTGCCAAAATCATCAAGTAAAATGACAAATCCAACGTCTCTTAAGCGTTTGATACAGTGCTCTATACGGTCGAAATCGATCATAAAGGCCGACTCTAGCAACTCAATTTCAATCGATTTGGCATAGCGAGCGAGCTTATCTAGCAACAACTCAAGTATCGATTCTTCAATAATATTATTGGGATTAAGGTTCATGCTGACCTTAGGGTAAAATCCGGATTCATGCCATTTTTGCATGTCCTCGGATAGGCGATTAATCACAAAGCTGTCAATCAAATTGGAGTAGCCTGCCTGCTCAAATTCCTCTATGAAGTATGGGCCAACGACATTACCTTCACTGTTTCTCAAACGCAGCAGAGCCTCAAAGCCCACGGCAATATTGTGTTCAACATCAATTTTAGGTTGGTAATACAGCAGCAACTCACCGTTAAGTACCTCTTTGATGGTTTTTTCTAAATTGCGGCTGTGTTCTATGATCTGCTGCTGTTTTTGTGAATAGTTTTGCTCGGCTATCTTATCTATATCATGTTGCAACTGAACTCGCTTAATCATTGTGGCATCTAAACTGGCATTACCAGACAACAGTTGCGTTCGTTTTACAAAAGGCAGATAAATAAAAAACCCTAAACCTATCAGCAGTAGTTGCAACAAAACGACACCTATCCCCTCGCCTGCGATAAACCCATTAAGGATTGTGGGGGTCACCCAGGGAAAATCATGACCACTAAAACTAATCAATCCCTGATTTACGACAACATAGCCAATAAGCATATTGATGCAAGGCACCATAACAAAAGGCAGCACCAAGCGGGGATTAAAGATTACCGGCAAACCATAGATGAGTATTTCATTAATATTGAACAGCGAGAAAGGCAGTGATATTCGCGCTACATTGATGGAGTTTCTATCCTCAGAGGCCCAAAAAATAGCAATCAATAACGAAATCGTGGCGCCACTGCCACCAAATAGAACAAACAAATCCATAAATTGAGCGATAGTTAGATTCGGAAGGATCTGTTGCAGGCCATTATCTATGCCAACGACTAAGAGGTAGGCGTTGTCGCCATGGACCCCAAAACACCACAAAATATGGGTGACGAGCACTCGGACAAACACTTGCTGAGTGAGGCTCGCATCGCCTAGTTGCTCCATAACCGGCACTAGCAGCATTTTTGCGATCTCGCTTAGCATCCATACACCAGTCGTCACCACGATAAAACAGATGATAAGCGGTAGCAGAATATTAAGGTGTAGCTTTAAATAGCCGCTTAGAGACGTACTCTTGATAAACTGCAGTCGCTCTATTGTCATGACAAAACGTAAGCTGTAGGCCATGACAATAGGTAAAATAACGGCCCGAGGATCACCGAAAAAGCGACTAAAACCCTCAGTATTAATTGAAGCACCACCAACATGAATATGCAGTGCAATCAGTGCACCAATAGATAGTGAAGCAACCACCACGGCTGACAAATTAAGGTATTTGGCAAAATGAAAAGACAGGGATAACATGGCAAGTAAAGGGAAAAATGAAAACAGAACCCCGCCAAATTCAGTCAACCAAGCATAAAATTGATACTGTTGCCATTGTGGCTGCCATACATCGACTAACGCAATAATGAGAGCCATTAATGAATTAACAAACAAAAATGGCAACAAAGCGATAAACGACTCGCGAATAGCGAGTAAAAATCGACGTTCTGCTACCTGTTGAGTCCCCGGCATGGTGTCCTGACATTTCAATGACTAACACTTAAAGTTAGTCTAAAAACAGCCAAATAGAAAATTTACGCCCAAGATTTGAACCACGCTGTACTCTTCGCCATGAAACCGAGCTAACCGGCTAGATCTGCTCAACCTCTTGTTCGGTCAAGCTGCGACTTTCCCCCACCAACAAGTCATCACTAAGGCGCATGTTACCTACGGCATAACGGTGTAAAGCCACAACCGGATTACGAAAACGACCAAACATGCGCTTAATCTGGTGATATTTACCTTCTGTTAAAATGACCTCTGCGGTGAAATCATCAATGATTTCAAGCTTTGCGGGCAAGGTAGTAATCTTTTCATATTCAAACCACATACCTGCTGCAAAAGCCGCTATATATTGGTCGCTCAGTGGATGTGCCAAGGTCACTCGATAGCGTTTAGCAACTTTGTTTTCAGGAGACATCAGCCGCTTAGACCAGCGACTATCGTTAGTTAGCAACACTAACCCCGAGGTATTAAGATCTAAACGCCCTACAATATGTAATTGCTGCTTTTGCGGATGATCTATCAGGTCAATCACGGTTTTATGCTGCGCATCAACCGTGG
This sequence comes from Shewanella waksmanii, assembly GCF_043643685.1. Taxonomy (GTDB): domain Bacteria; phylum Pseudomonadota; class Gammaproteobacteria; order Enterobacterales; family Shewanellaceae; genus Shewanella; species Shewanella waksmanii_A. The sequence goes on along the minus strand of NZ_JBHZSN010000001.1, from coordinate 18,667 downwards.
CACATACTACACCAACGGGTTTATGTAACATCAGATAAATTGGCGATTGCGCTTGCAAAACTTCATCGTTTAAGCGGATATGGCTAAACTCATCAATAAGCTGGGCGACATCCTTAGCAACGACACCGTCAACCCAAATCTGCCCTTGTGCCACCAGCAGACGCACCTGTTTACGAGCAATCTGCTTTTGCTGGCTAATAAACCTGTCTAAACGACCACGTTTACTCTGCATCGGCGAGCTCTTTTGGTGTCACCTTATATGCGCAGCGCCTAGCGCCTTCAATAATATGTTCTTCACGAGTCACAATCGCTTCATCACTTAACAAGCTTTGAAACAAGGCTAGCTCTGAACGGCAAAAGTTCAAACACCGAGTTGCAGCGGCGCAAATCGGACAATGGTTTTCCAATAACCAGTAGCAGCGCCCATCAAACTCAACATTGGCAACATAGCCTTCTTCTGTACGAATATTGGCTAGCTCCTGTAACTTATTCTCTAACCCTGACTTTGAGTGCAACCGCTCGGAATAAAGCTCAAAGCTCTTTTGCTCTCGGTGAGCAATTAACTGCTCCAATCCGCCGTCACCAAACACAGTCACCACTGATTCAATAAGTTGACTGGTCAAATCATCATGCCGATCCGGGAAGTATTTGTTGCTGCTCGTCGTTAATCCCCAGTAACGTGTCGGCCGCCCACGTGCTGCTTTCTTATCTTCATAAGTCAACATGCCATCATCTTCGAGAGATTGCAGGTGTTGGCGCACTCCCATGGTGGTTAGACTAAACTCTGTTGCAAGCACCTTTGCCGTAGCCGGGCCATTGAGCTTGATAAACTCAATGATTCGTTCGCTGGTTTTCTTCACTACTCACCTACACCGTGGCTCATTAATAGCCCTATTATTACTGATCTCACGCTTAAGTAAACTTTTTTATTTACATTATGCTTTACTTCATTAAATAAACCAATTACCTTATTTAATATTAAGTAAACAAAAAGGATTACATAATGAATCTACTCATCATCAGCAGCAGTCATCGTGCACATTCCCAAAGCGACAAAGTTGGTCGCTATCTTGCCGAAACAGAAAAGCACTTTACTCACATCAATTATGTAGAGTTATGCCAGTTAGATATTCCCTTATGGGATGGAGATTCTGTCAGCAAACAAAACAATGGCGGTGACTGGCCCAAATTAGATAAACAAGTGCGAGAGGCTGATGCTTTGGTGCTCATCACACCTGAATGGGGCGGAATGGCGACTCCGATCTTGAAGAACTTTTTACTGATGTGCGACAACCAATCTACAGCACATAAACCGGTGTTACTTATCGCCGTATCCAGCGGTATCAGCGGTGCTTACCCTATCGCAGAGCTAAGAATGAATGCCCTAAAAAACAACAAGATGATCGCGCTACCAGACCACTTGATCATTCGTGATGTCACCCAAATGCTGCAAGCCACTAACACCGCAAACACTCGAGACATCAAGCTACGAGAGCGGATCCGCTATAGCCAACATATGTTGCATCAATATGCACAAGCTCTGGCAGTGGTTCGCCACAACCACCAGCACACCCCTTACCCCAAACAACAAGAATACGTTTACGGCATGTAATGCCAGCCCAACATCAATAAGGAGAATGGTTATGATTCATTTAGAGCATATTAACTTAGTAATAAGAGATATCCCCACGGCATTGCGCTTCTATCAAGCAGCCTTTCCACATTGGTCTGTACGCGGCGGCGGTACTGGTAGTTGGTACGGGGTTCCCCGCCACTGGGTGCATTTTGGCGATGAATATCAATACATTGCACTCAATAATGACGGTGATAGTGACAATAGAGACTTAACAGGACATCAAGTCGGCTTAGCACATTTTGCTTTTGTCACCAACAACCTAGATTCAGTGATTGAAAGGCTTGCAACGGCTGGGTTTGAGGTCGATAAAGAAGGAGCCGAAGACCCTTATCGAAAAAATGCGTATTTTATCGACCCTGATGGTTTTGAAATCGAATTTGTTGAATATTTGTCTGATCAACCAACGCTACGCAATCGCTATGACTGACCTCAATAGCGCAAGTATCACTAACTCAATTTACGTAAAAAACTCTGCGGCACAAGTGCTAACAACCGATATACAACAGCCCAAGGCCAGCTTGGAACATAACTAGCTGGCCGCTCTTTTTCTATTGCTGCATACAAGGCGCGACCACCGGTTTCCAAATCAACGATAAATGGCACCTTGTCAACTTTGGCATTTATTTCAGTACGAATAAAACCTGGATGAATACAGGAAACCTTGATTGGTGTACCTAGCACATCAACGGCTATCCCCTCTGTCATCGAAGTCAGGGCCGCTTTTGTGGCTGCATACACTGTCATTGCCCGGCGAAACCCACGTGCAGCGCTCACCGAAGAGATCGTCACCAAATGACCTGCGTTTTGGCGCCTAAATATCGCCATAGCGGCTTCTGCTTGTGCCAATGCGGCGACAAAGTTGGTCATCGCGGTGGCTTTATTGGCCTGGAACTGTCCAGTACCAATGCTGGCGCCCTTACCAATACCAGCATTGATAATGATACGATCTAGGCCACCAAGTTGTTCTGCCGCTTGATTAAACACATCAAAAACAGACTGATGATCATCGACATCTAGTGGATAGATATGTACGCTAATATTGGCATTAACCTGTAGTAATTGCTGTTGCAGCTGTTGTAAGTTCTCTAATCGTCGCGCACATAAGACTAAATCACGGCCTTGATAGGCGTATTCAATAGCCATCTGTTTACCTAGACCCGAGCTTGCACCAGTTATCAATATTCGCTGTCGCATAGTGTTCTATATTTTTGATATAAAACTCAAACCTAAAGATTAATGCACAAAAAGTAAACCCAGTTGGCTTGGGTCTTCTGGTTGTAATAGAACTATCTACAAAGCATACTCAACAAGCCAAGCAGCTAGTTGGCTATAGGCATAGCGCGCAATAGTGGGAATTAAGGTTTGCGATTATGGCGCCATTAGAAAAAGCCCGCCCATAAAGCCACCAAATAACAACACACCAGCTATTACCATGATCATCAGTGTTTTAGACTGCGTCATCGAATGAAGTAACGCTAAGCCGGTATCCATCGCGTACAGATCATGTAGCCAACTATGGTTGCTTATGTGCTGTGCTTTATTGTTGTCCTTGGTCGACTTACTTTGTGTCGCTGTCTCTTTAGTTGATTGCATCACATTTCCTTGATAAGTAACTCACTCCTGTAATGTTAAACAGTAACAAACAGATCATTAAAGAAAAGCCCACACAAGGTTAACATCCTTTAATGATGTTGCCCGCTCGCCGGTTTAATCGCTAACAAATACCTAAATAATTGCCGCTTATTGTGTGCCAGCGACAGGCTTATTTTGCAACGTGTTTGATTCAAGGTAGACTAGCGTCAGTTAACTCAGGCCATACCAAACCATGACTGCATCATATAAATATCAACAACAATACATTTTAGATAAAGCCTACTACCTAGAGTGTTTTGACCAATCCGTCCCACAAACAACAGGGCTTAAACCTTACACTAAAGCCATAGGATTCATTTTCATCGGTACCGCATTGCTACTGACAGATATCAACGCCTATGCTTCTTGGTTTATTATCGGACTTGGGTTTGTAGAAGGCCTCAGCGTACGTTTTAAAAGAGCCTGGTGGCTATGGCGCCAACTCATGAGTAAAGCCTCAGGCCACCCCGTTAACTTAACCATTGATGAAACAGGTATTCACAGCCATTCCGATGTGATTGAACAGCTAATCACTTGGGAGCAAATAGAGCAAGTAACCCCAACTTCGGCGGGTATGTTGCTCAAAGTGGCTAACGGCAGCACTTACCTGTCAAATAAAGTCCTTGATGATCAGGCTATCGCCTTCATCCATCAGCAAACAAACAACACAAAAAACTAAATCCTAATGATGTCACTTGGTTTTAGCTAAAAACCAAGTGATTCCTTATCAAAAACATAATCACATCTATCTAAGCTGCATACGCAGGAAAAAATTTACTGCTACACTTAAAGTCAAACCCTTTTATATGGATATAACAGGCTTATGCAGTATCAATTCATGGATGAGGCTTTTCCATTTGCAATGCTTATCTGCCAAGAGCAAGGTCAAATTGTTGACTGCAATGAGGCCTTCAAACAGCAATTTGATTATCAACTCGATTCCGCAGCTACAAATAACATCATCGAGCAGTTGCTCCCTATGACCTTTCCGGTCTTATCTGCCAGTGTGACTTCATTAAAAGCGCTTGAAGGAAATAGTGAATCCGTGTTCATGTTTAAGCATCAACATGGCTGCTCTCGAGTGAGTGTTTCAGCAAAGTTTGATGAAAAAAACTCACATTATCTGTTACTTTTTACTCCGCAAACCTCTGATAAACCCTGCCAGTACCAGTTTAATCAGCTCATTGAATCAGCCGATATTGGGGTTTGGCAACTCGACTTAACCAGTATGAAGTTCAATTGCTCAACCAAAATGAAGCAGTTATTGAAATTGGAGCTTAGTCACGAGGTATCTTGGCAAACCTTTGTTGAGTCGGTGCAACCCAGTGACCGCTATAAACTGGCAGGCTTAGCCGACTTAAGCTCATTAAATGAAAGCAGTTGCTTTCAATTTAGCATGAGCCATCAACCCCATCAGATTTTTGAACTACGTGCAAAACACTTCGAATTTCATAAAGTTTCGTCTGTGCTTATCGGGTTAGTGTTAGACAAAACCGAATCAAACGACATGCTCAAGGACTTAAAGGCCCTGTATGAAGCACGCGACTTAGCACTTGATGCTGGCAACATAGGTAATTGGCATTCAGAAGTCGATGACCAGGGCAATTGGAAATGGAACTGGGACATGAGAGCCAATGACATGTGTGGTATCGCCCCGCACCGTCGTGGCGATCTTAACGCTTGGGTTGAGCGGCTCCACCCTGAAGATAGTGAGCGGGTATTTGCCGCCCTAGAACACTCTTTGAAAACCGGTGAACCTTTTGACCAAGAATACCGCATCGTCCTCGATGGCCCACAAACCGTATATATCGTCGCAAAAGGCAAAGTAGGTAAAAACGAGTTTAATCAAAATACCCGTATTGATGGGGTATGTATTGACCAATCGCCCATCATTAAGGCACAACTGGCATTAAAAGAGAGCAATAACAACCTTGAAAGCCGGGTCAAACAGCGCACAGTCGAGTTACAACGAGCAAAAGAGCTAGCAGAACGCGCAAGCCAAGCTAAGAGTGAATTTCTGTCAATGATAAGCCATGAGCTGCGCACGCCAATGAATGCTGTCATCGGTGCCCTCGAGCTGCTTGAGTTTACTGACGATAAAAAAGAAACTAAAGAGCTGATTGATACCGCGTCCACCTCAGCCAACAATCTCATTTACATCCTCAATGACATTTTAGATATCAACAAAATTGAGTCGGGCAAAATGGATGTTGAACAAGCAGATTTTTCCATTGCAGATATCGTGTTAAACCTGCAGCAACTTTTTGCTCCCACCGCCCATCGTCACAACCTTGATTTTATTATTCAAGAAGCACCGGAGATTCCGGTGTTATTAGAGGGCGACAGCGTTAAAGTGAGGCAAATACTGTATAACCTGCTGAGCAATGCGATGAAGTTTACCCATACACGGGACGGCAACCAAGGCGTTGTGACCTTAAAGGTTGCTATCTGCGAACAAAACAGCGTGGTCACTCGAGTCAGATTTACAGTATCAGATACCGGCATAGGCATTGATAAACAGACCCAAAAGCAACTGTTCACCCCGTTTGTTCAGGCGCAAAAATCAACCACAAGAGAATACGGCGGCACCGGATTAGGGCTAGCAATATGCGGCAAATTAACCAATTTACTTGCCGGTGAGATTAAGCTTGAAAGCACACCAGGTAAAGGCTCAAGTTTCAGTGTAGAAATCCCCTTTTGGCCAGCAAAGTCGACACGAGATAATCAAACATTAGCAGGAAACCATGTCGCACTTGTCGGTTTACAAGGGCAACCATTGAATCAAGATTGGATTAAAGCATACCTTGAAAATGCCGGTGCGACTGTGGAAAACATCCCCCTCAACGCGCTGTTTTCCGCTGAGCAACACTATGATGCCACCTTAGTCTTGAGTCATGACTTTAGCTACAGTGAACAAGAATTAACGCAGTTATTTAGACAAAACGAGCATGCTGACAATTTGGTGGTATTAACCCCGAGTAAAAATAAAGAAAAGTTACAAAATCTGCTGCCATTGGCTAACCACCTCAATCCTTTCCCCATGTGCCAAGCACAATTAATTCAAGCGATACATGATGCTATTACCCAGCGACATGCCATTGATTTAGACAACTTAGATTTATGCTTTGAAGATGAGATCTTTAGTGAATCAACGACTCAGCCCAACGCACTGCCCCATAATGATTGCGCCGATATTTTAGTAGTTGAAGATAACCCATTGAATCAAAAACTCATTGTTAAACAATTAAAAACCCTTGGCTATCAGTGCGATTTAGCTGGCGATGGCGTTGACGGCATCGAACTATGGCAAAACGAGCACTACAAACTCATTTTGACTGACTGTCATATGCCCAATCTTGATGGTTACGATATGTCGAAAAAAATTCGTGATCTTGAGGCGATAGCTAACAAGCAAGCTATCCCCATTGTCGCCATCACTGGTGCCGCCATGAGCACCGAACTGGACTACTGTTACGAGTCGGGAATGAACGATTTCGTCAGTAAACCCATCCAATTGCGCGATTTAGAAAAAGTGATGCAAAGGTGGTACAGCCATGAAGCTAGCTGAAGCTCCAGTGTTAGATACAAATGTACTAATTGATTTGATTGGTGATGATCAGCAAGAGATTGTTAATTTTCAACGTCAGTTCATGCAGCAAGCACAACAGAGTTTGAAAAAACTCGCCACCAGTTTTAATCAATCAGACTTTACTGAAGTCAAACAGGAAGCTCACTTTCTCAAAACATCAGCACGTGCCATTGGCGCATTGCAAGTCGGGGAAGTTTTACAAATGATAGAAAATGCCTCCTTGCAAGAGGATAAAGCCCTCACTAAAGAGCTTATTCTATCTCTTAAGCAGGCATTGCAAAGCCTTATTAGAGCGATCCAACAATGATGAAGAAATCCAATATTGTTTGTCGTCACCCCAAAGTCGTCATGATCTATGAGCATGAAGAAGATATTGTCGGCGCTGCAAGTATTATTTCAGAGCAAGTGGCTGACTACCGCACCCTGCCTGCTGATCGACATATTCGAGATCGTCTGCAACAGTTTAAACCAAGCGTGATTTTATTTGCCATGAATAGTATCACCGACAGCATTGAACTCTACACTAAGTTAATTGATGCACGCGTTATCGACTTTATTCATTACAGTGTGTTGATGTGTAAAAACAAAGAGTCGAGCATTGCATTTCGCTGTTGTATCAAGAACGTGTTCGACAACTACTTTGTTTACCAACCCTTATACGAAAAGTTTCGATTAAAGGCCATTGTTCATAATGGTCTTACAATCACCCAGTCCAATAGCCAATATCAAGGTCTTTCTGAAGAACAACTCGAAGATATCGATAACAGTTTGCGCACGCTAATTGACAGTGGGAGTAGTTGTCGTGAACAGTTACTCAACTCGGTCGCCAATTGTAAATCTGCCATTGAGGCCACGCCGACTCCCACACCAGAGCAAGTCGAGAATCCAGAAAAAATTATCGCCTCATTAAAAAGCCAACATATCGACCCACTATTAGCTGATTTAGAAGAGCAAATAAAATCAGGACTCGATGCCATGTTGGATCAAATGCTGACCAAACAGCTTCATCTTAAACAAAGCCATGGTCAGACGAGATCCCAAAAAAGTACTGACACCCAGACTCTAAACGATCTATTAGCACCAACACCGGAGTCGAAACCACAAAAACACAAAATACTCGTGGTAGAAGACAATCACCTCTATCGAGAAATGATCGTAAAGGCGTTACAGCAAGATCGATTTGATACCGACGAAGCCAGTGACGGCATTACTGCGCTTAAAAAAATTAAGGCTAATGACTACTCACTGATCCTGATGGATCTGTTTATGCCCAACCTTGACGGTATCAATACCACCAAACAAATTAAAGTGGTCAATAACGGCCAAGATATCCCCGTTATCGCCTTAACCAGCAATAATAATCGAGACTTAATCAAGCGCTGGGCACAGCTGGGATTAAAAGGCTACATATTAAAACCGTCAACCAAACAAGAAATCGTTGCCGCAGTCAATACAACCCTAAATTAAGCGCGCTTAAAGTGAGCGCCATCTTTTATTTGTTAGGTGTAGCTTTTAGTGTGAGTGATTAGGTTTAATGACCAAGTATCATCACAGCTTTTTAGATGAAGTCTTTTACCAATCTATATCAACATTTAGTCGTTCAGCAGATCAAATTCTTATACTAATTTGAATGAGTCACAAGTGCACGCTGCGTCTCATCCCCCATCGCAATCAGCTGTGGTTGATGTTGTTGCGCCGAACTAAATTCAGCTTTATTTCCCCAGCTAAACCAGTCAATATCAATTAACGACTGCGCTGTTGCGCCGCCCAAGGTATTGCCTGGTCCAAGTACAATCACTTTATCGGGAGCAAACTCTTTTACCGCAACTTGAACCGCGCAACTATAGTCATAGGGCTTTAGCACCTGTTCAGCGAGTGTATATTGACGAAGCGCATTGGACTCTGTGGTTAACGGATACCATAAATGCCCACGACCATCGATTAGGGGAATCTGTGGTGCTGTAAATAAATGCGGAGGTAACAACTCCATGCCTTGCTGTGAAATATCGGCCATCAGCGGTGAATGAAAGGCGCCATGATTATACAAGCGCATGGGGTATCGATTATCTATCTCAGGTAGTAGTTCACTTGCCAATGTCAGGCCCGCTTCATTGCCAGCAAGCACCCGATAACCGCCCAATTTAATCGATAAATACAGCTCACAACCTTCCTGCTGATTTACGTTATCGATAACCTGCTCAACTAAATCAAGCTGCTGTTGTTCTATATGCCAATTTTCATTGATAACAGGGTAGATGAGTTGCCCACCAATCAAGCCATCGCTCATCATCGAGCCCATGGTATTGATCACTTCAATACCACTTTGCTGATTTAGCGCACCGGCACATACCATAGCGATATACCACCCCATGGAGTTGCCTGTAACCGCAACCACTTCAAAGCGACTCTGATCAATGTCGAGAAAGTCCCCTAATGCACAAGCATGAATGAGTGCCGACGCATTCTCACCTGGGGTATGCAACTTAAAACTGTATTTTTTAGCGTTGTCCAATTCGACAATCGAAGTTTGTTGCTGCTTAATCCGATAACGGTCAATGGTATCAATTAAGTCAATTTTATCGTGATGATATCGATTAAGGTAACCGAGTTCAGACTTGTTATAACAACCTCGTCCAGGTGCAATCACCACTACTCTTTGGCGGTTATTTTTCTCAGTCATGCATTCACCTTTAATAAGCTATTTTGAGTCAACATACGTCGTGCGGTTAGCAAAATGTCATCACAACTCGGTAGCGGCAAAGTGGCAGCGTCAGCCAGAGGAATAAAACAATCTTTTGCGGTGATGCGCTCAATGGCAGGACATTGTTCGCCAAGATGTTCATGTAGTTCGGTAACAATTTGCTCACTCAGCGAACCGGTTTGCCGACATTCATCAACCACCAAAATACGCTGTGCATTGTGACTTGCTGCCGCTACCGCTTCAATATTAAGTGGTGCCAGCCAACGTAAATCCATTACCGAAACTTGCCAGCCTTCATCGAGCAACTTTTGTTGTGCCTGCCTACTAAGATAATAACCATTGCCGTAGCTAATGATGAGTAATTGCTTACCTCCATCCTCGACATGGGACTCACCGAAGTTAACCACCGTACTGTGTGCTTCACCTTGATATTCATGACTCCAAAGCCCATCACCTTCAACCAAAAGATCGCGCGTCATATAGCGAGCAATAGGCTCAAGAAATACCACCACACGCTGCTCCTCTGCAGCTAGACGCACACATTCTCTAAGCATTGCCATCGCATCTTGGCCATTTGATGGGCAGGCAATAATAATCCCCGGAATATCTCTAAACACAGCGAACGAATTGTCATTATGAAAGTGACCACCAAAGCCTCGCTGATATGCCAATCCAGCAATCCGAATCACCATAGGGTTAGTAAATTGACCATTGGAAAAAAACGGTAAGGTTGCAGCTTCACCGCGAATTTGATCTTCGGCATTATGCACATAAGCGAGAAACTGAATCTCAACGATGGGCAGTATGCCGTTATGAGCCATACCAATTCCGAGACCCAAAATAGAAGTTTCATCGAGCAAAGTGTTAATCACCCTATTGGGGCCAAAGCGCTCAACTAAACGCGCAGTAACATGATAAACCCCACCTTTACGTCCCACATCTTCACCACAAACCACGATGTTCTTGTGCTTCGCCATTAACTCAGTGAGTGTTAAATTAAGCAGTTTTCCCATATGAACCGCTTTGCCTAGTGAGGCCTTATCGGCTTTAAATAACGCAGCTAACTGCGCATCATCTAAGTTACTAGGAGCTTGCCATTGTCTCTTCGGCGGCACTATCGATGTCATCACATCAGCCGCAGTGGTTAACTTTGGCCGCTTGACCGCCATCGTTGCAATTGCGGCTATTTGCGCTTTGAGGGTTTGGTAACGGGCGATAATTTGCTCTGAAGTCATCAAACCTGCCGCTATCACTTGCTGAGCGGAAACCAGTAGGGGATCTTGAGCTTCATTATCGAGTATTTGCTGCTTACTCATATAGGCGATTTCAGCATCACTGCCGGCATGCCCCATTAACCTCACGGTTCTGACATGCAAAAATACGGGTGAGCGTTGCGTTCTGGCATAGTCAGCTGCAGCCCGACTTGCTCGGTAACAATCCAGTACGTCACGACCATCGCAGGCAATGTATTTTAGTGCCGGACGATGCGCAAAATTAGCCGCAATCCACCCTTGGGGCGTTGGAGTTGAAATACCAATGCCATTATCTTCACAAATAAACACCAGCGGCATTGGTACATGTTGATATGCTGCCCAGCATGCAGCGTTGATGGCAGTTTGCGCACTGGCATGGTTGGCCGAAGCATCGCCAAAATTACATAGCACGACACTATCTGCAGCCATATGCGCCGCTACAGCGACGCGTTCAGTTAAAGGAATACTGAGCGCAGCACCAACAGCTTTAGGTAAATGCGATGCAATTGTTGAAGTTTGCGGTGGAATATTTAACGCTTTGCTTCCCAATACCTTGTGACGACCGCCGGAAATGGGGTCATCGCTGGCTGCCGCAAAGGAGAGCAACATATCATAAAGCTGGCTTTGTCCATCAACATGGCGTCCCCGCTCAAGCATAAACGCCGCACTTCTATAATGTAAAAACGCCATATCATCGGGCCGAAAGGCCAACCCATATGCAGCGTTACCTTCATGGCCTGCGCTGCCTATAGTATAAAAGCCTTCATTACGAGCACGCATTTTGCGGGACTCTAAATCCAATAATCGACTTTTTAGTTGTGACTCAAATAATCCTAAAAATTGCTCATCAGTCAGCCCTAGCTGCCGATGGTCATGGCCCACGGCAATCTCACTGAATTGATGTTGATTGATGCGATCGATAAAACTGCGATCGATAGCGATAGCTCTGTCTTCCATACGAATCCATTACCTAGCTAATTGAGAGTTGCAAGGAAGCCATCACGCTTCCCTGTATCGATCACCCGAACGCTTGAATGCCTGTTTGTGCGCGCCCTAAAATCAACGCATGAATATCATGGGTGCCTTCATAAGTATTGACCGCTTCTAAATTCATCACATGTCGAATCACATGAAACTCGTCAGATATACCATTGCCACCGTGGATGTCTCGAGCCACGCGAGCAATATCCAACGCCTTGCCGCAGGAGTTTCGTTTGATCAGTGAAATCGTTTCTACGGGTAACTGACCCGCATCCATCAAACGACCGGCCTGTAAACAGGCCATTAACCCAGTGGCAATTTCAGTTTGCATATCAGCGAGTTTCTTTTGGATAAGCTGAGTCGCTGCCAACGGACGATTAAACTGCACTCTATCTAAGCTATATTGACGCGCGGCATGCCAACAAAATTCAGCAGCACCTAACGCACCCCAAGCGATGCCATAGCGCGCTTTATTCAAACAACCAAATGGCCCTTTGAGTCCACTGACATTAGGTAATAATGCCGATTCAGGTACCTCGACATTGTCCATCACGATCTCTCCAGTGATCGATGCTCGCAGCGAAAACTTACCTTCAATTTTTGGTGCACTTAAACCAGCCATGCCCTTTTCGAGAATAAAACCACGAATGTCCCCATCCAGCTTTGCCCATACAATAAAGACATCGGCAATGGGTGAATTAGTGATCCACATTTTGGCACCATTGAGTCGATAGCCACCATCAATAGCTTCTGCGCGAGTTTTCATTCCACCTGGGTCTGAGCCGACATCTGGCTCTGTTAAACCAAAACAGCCTACCCATTCGCCACTGGCCAATTTCGGCAAGTATTTTTGCCGTTGCGCTTCGCTGCCGTACTCAAAGATAGGGTGCATCACCAAAGAAGATTGCACGCTCATCGCAGAACGGTAGCCACTATCGACACGCTCAATTTCGCGTGCGACCAAACCATAACTCACGTAGTTAACATTCGAACAGCCATACTTCTCAGGTAACGTGGCACCAAGTAATCCTAACTCACCCAGCTCATTCATGATTTCACGATCGAAATGCTCTTCACGGTTAGCCATCAACACACGAGCCATCAATTTCTCTTGCGCATACTCGTTAACTGTATCGCGGATCATTCGCTCCTCTTCAGATAAGAGCTGATTTAATTGCAATGGATCTGCCCAATCAAAATGTACCCGTGCCATGCTGATTCCTTATCATTAGTGTTGATTGATTAATCAATTTATTCATTAGCATAAGCGCAATCAACATCAATAAAAAATATTGTTTTTCTTTACTATATATAGCTATTAACTATATCTTACGTAAAGGTAATCGCGATGAATTATCAAGGGGTGTGTCGTGAACTTAAGAGCATTAAAGTACTTTGTCGCCGTACTAGAGAAAGGCAGTATTAGCGCTGCGGCAAAACACTGCTATATTGCACAACCCTCGATTTCAACTGCAATTGTACAATTAGAAAAACAGCTAAATAGTCAGCTATTTATTCGTCATGGCAAAGGCGTGCGCCCAACAGAAGCAGGGTTAAGACTTTATCCACTAGCGCAGAAGCTATTAAGTGAATCCCAAGCCATTGAATCATTGTTTAACGCCCCTGTACAACGAGCCGCTTTTAAACTAGGCTTGATTCGTTCATTGGGAGTGCAACGCATGAGTGAATTACTCAAGGAGTTTACTCATGCGGCAAATGATATCGAATTGACTTTAGTTGAACCGAGCGAAACCGCTGACGCGAGAATAATTACCACCACAGACCTCACCTCCAGCGAACAATTCGAAGCGATTTGGCGAGATAACTACGTATTAGCCATCCCAGCAAGCTTTAGTCTTAGATTGCAAAGTAAAATCAATCTAAGTGACTTGGACCAACAGCCTTTTATCTACCGCGCTCCCTGTGAGGCATTGTCAGAACTACAACAATTGATGGATTTAGAAGGATTACAATTGCAAATTCGCGCGCGGATTCAAACCATCGAATACGCCATTGGCTTAGTGAGTGCTGGTGTCGGCATCGCTCTAGTTCCCGATATTCCGGCGATCACTGAACAAAAAAACATCGTATTTAGAAAATTACAGGATATCGAATTAAAACGCACGGTAGGCCTGGCACTACCAAGAGAGCAGCTGCTGAGTGCACCACAAAAGTTGCTACAACAAATCTGTCAACAAAATAAAAACCAAACACCACCTTTACCACACAATTAAGCAACAAAACACACCAAACAGACAAACATTGACCGAGTTTGTGTATCAGTTTGCATCAAAATCTATTAAAAAACTGCCTTAAAGCATGCGAGATGATACTCTGTTGCAGGATTTGTTAATTCTGTGATGGGGTTTTGAATAGCTGCTATGAAAAAGCTTAACCTGATTTTACTCAGTGCCATTTTGCTGTACTTTCCGCAGTGCTATGCTGAACAGGTCGATAGCTGTGGCGAATACAGCGAGTGTATTGAGATAGATCGCTGGGACATTGGTATTGCTGTTGGTTATGGCGAAAAATCCAACCCATTAAAAGATTATGACGATATCCCCATTTATATAGCACCGACGATAGCCTATTACGGCGATAGCTGGTTTTTTGATAACGGTAATTTCGGCTATACGTTAACAGAACAAGAAAAATATACGATTAATCTGGTCACTAGCTTTAGTTCGGACAGCGCATTTTTCTATCGTTGGGACCCATCCAATATTTTTATCGCTGGTACCAGTTCGCTAAAACCACAAGCTAGGACACGTCCATATCTCTCTGATACAAATGGAGATAACAAAACACCTGCTTCAATGGAGCCAGTTTTTAATGAACTGGAAACGCGACACTTTACACTTCTTGGCGGAGCTGAAGCGTTTATTTACACTCGAGCTGGTATCATCAATCTAAGCTTGGCACATGATATGTTTAACGTGCATCAAGGCACTGAAGCACAATTGAAGTGGCTTTATAACATCGCTGTCGAGCAATGGAAGTTTGAATTATCAGCTATCTTTGACTGGAAGAGTGAAGAAATAGTGGACTACTATTATGGCGTGCGCCCAAGTGAAAATGTTTATTGGAGTGAGCATTTTAACGCACAATCAGCAATTAACTTAGGTATCGAGTTTACCAGCCAATATGTGATGACCGAGCATTGGGAATTGGTGTTTCTGGCCCGCTATACTGACATCGCCGATGAAATAGCCGACAGTCCCTTACTAAACGAGCGCTACTCCAGTACCTTTTTTGTTGGCACAGCCTATAGGTTTTAAGTGTAGTGCAATTGTTTCGTCCTTTTTCAATTACTTGGGGTTTATTGTTACTGTCATGTTTTGGCAGCGTTAGCGCGTTGGCAAATAACAGTAAATTTGACCTAGGACCGAGTTTAAAACTCTCTCCGCAGTTTTGTATCACCTCAATTGACGATAATATCTGTGAGATAGAGATAACCCTTGAGTGGGATGAAAGTCTTGATCAGCCAATTTGTATCATGTCCGATCATGAGCAGCTACCTAAGTGGTGTGCCGACTCCGCCGACATACACTCATTAACCATCTCGATAGAAGCTAGCAAGGATGTGCAATTTATCATGACTGATAAAGTTAGCAATCAAACCTTAGCTGGTGTAAAACTGAAGGTCTCGCCCGCCACTGAAAAGCAGGTGCGACGTCGCTACCGAAACCCATGGAGCTTATTCTAATGACCGAACCTCAATCGACTCATCGTGTGCTGTTAGTAGAAGACGATATTCGTCTTGCTAACTTGATTGTGGATTATTTAAAGTCGCATGGAATGCACGTTGAAGTAGAACGCCGCGGTGATACCGTTCTAACGCGTTTAATTAACTACAAACCAGATATCATTTTGTTAGATATCATGCTGCCGGGCATGGATGGACTCACTTTATGTGAGAAGTTGCCAGACTATTTTGCTGGGCCGATCTTACTAATGAGTGCATTAGGTTCAAATGAAGACCAAATCAAAGGATTAGAACTCGGTGCCGATGATTATGTGGTTAAGCCTGTAGACCCGGCGTTGCTGATTGCGCGTATTAATAACCTATTGCGCCGAACCGCTAAACCCCCTCAAGTGGAATCGCACTGCTTAAGCTTTGGAAAATTGAGTATCGACCCCCACACTCAAGCGATTCGCCTAGCTGACACGGAGGTTGATCTAACCAGTCATGAGTTTGAATTGTTATGGCTACTGGCTTCCCAAGCGGGACAAGTGTTAAGCCGCCAATATATTTATCAATACCTGCTGAATATTGATTTTGATGGCAAAGATCGCAAAATAGATGTAAGAATATCTCGCCTACGTAAAAAATTAGGCGATAATATTGAAACACCTTTCAGGATCAAAACAGTCTGGGGACAAGGCTACTTATTTGCACCTGAAGCATGGAATAACTAACCGAGATTGGATTTCGCTTGAAACGACTTTTTATCAGCCTTTACCTGCTACTGAGCTTGAGCTTTTTAGGTATCGGCTGGACGTTAGATAGCATTTGGCAAAATAATATTGAAGACAGTGGTGATATGGATGCGCCACTGATTGCCCTAGCCCAGTTATTATCTAGCCTTCCCGAATATGAACGGGATGAGTACTTACAAAAAATCAATAACAATCCGGCGTATCCGCTGCGTTTACTAAACCAATCTCAAGTCGCTTTTGGCAAGAGCCAAGGGTTGAACTCCGACAGTATCTTAGTAACCCGACACGATGATAACCATGAACTGCAATTCATCGCAGTCGACAATCAAGTATTAGTCGCAGGCCCAGTAGAAATTGATCCACGCGGCCGACTAAGGGGCCTCTTCACCCTGTTTTTCTATCTATCGTTGGCATTTGTCGCGCTAATTTGGGTATGGCCACTATCAAAAGACTTAAAAACCTTACGCCATGCAACCCGAAAATTTGGTCAAGCTAATTGGGATACCCAAATCCAACTTTCTCCTAGCTCTCAAGTACATTCACTGGCTGATACATTTAACGAAATGGCCAAGCACATCAGTGCATTGATAGAAAATCAAAAGCACCTATCCAATGCGGTTTCTCATGAAATAAGAACGCCACTTGCAAGACTGAAATTTGCACTCGCCTTAGCGCCACAGTATTGCACTCCCGATACCGACCCGCAAAAGCGACAAGCCTTCTTGGATGACATGCAGCAAGACGTCAAAGAGATGGAGAACCTACTACAAGAGCTGCTAACCTATGCAAGCCTAGAGTCGAACCGCCAAAGTTTAGATTTTGAACGTTGTAACCTCACTCAGCTAACACAAAAAACGGTTGAGCGCTTGCAGGGACTTGGCCATCAAAACATCAGTATTAATACCGATCGCGTTATGGAGGTCATGGGCGATCCTTCACTTATCGAACGAGCCCTACAAAACCTCATCACCAATGCGCAGCGCTTTAGCGAACACAACATCGATATCGCCCTTATCAATCAAGGTAACCGCATTTGTTTAACGGTGACAGATGATGGACCTGGGATTGCGCCACAAGATCAAGAAATGATTTTTGAGCCTTTTTATCGCAGTAAAGTGGTGCAAAATGGCAATAAAGGCCACGGACTTGGATTAGCAATTATCAAACGCATCATGGAACGTCATCAAGGCGAGGTGAAGCTGTCGAGCCAGCCTGGCAATACGGCATTTACGCTAATTTGGCCCCATGTAGATCTACGTAAATCAACCGAAAAGACCGATTAGTAAAACTCGCTATTGGCCATCATCAAAATCCAATGATGGCGTGGCCAACTGCCGAGCTTCAATGATTTGTTGCTTCTTAGCTTTAAGTAACGCCAGCTGGCGCCGACGTTTACGCTGCTTACAAAGACGAATCACGTCATACTTCTTGGCATCGGAAAAATGCAGCCAATTAAAACGCTCGTCTCGATTACGCAAGCATCCTTTACAGTACCCCTTGGCATCTGTTTGACAGACACCAATACAAGGACTGGGAATTTCAAAGAACTCAAGTTGCTCCATAAAACGTCACTCACGGCCCTCACACCAATCTGTCATCTATACTTTAACCATAACTGATTTAATCGGTATTGGCGAAAGTTTATCCATCAATAAGTTTAAAAACCTTGCATATTTAATTAATTAGGTTCACATTGACCCAAACGGATACAGGACATTTAGAATATGAAGTCATTACTCATTTGCTTATTCAGTTTAAGCCTCATCGCTGGTTGTGCCAGCAAACCCAAGCAAGATTACGATACCAACTACGACTTCAGCCAATTACAACGATTCGCTCAACTACCAGCCAACGCAGACAATGATTTGCTTAGTGGCGGGCGTATTGAGCAAGCCATATTGGAAACCCTACTCGCAAAAGGCTTCGACTTAGATAACAATGCACCGCAATTTCAAGTTACCTATGCTTTTAAAGTAGAAGACAAACCCAAAGATTCCGGTATGTCTATCGGAGTGGGAACCGGCACATGGGGAAGTAGCGGTGGTGTGAGTGTTGGCACCTCGGTTGGCGTCCCCCTTGGTAATGACCATACCAAGGTGCAAACCATTCAGATAGATATGATTGATGTCGCAAGCAATCGTCTCATTTGGCGCGGTACCGACAAATTCAACTTTGATGCTGGCGGTGAACAAAAAGCTGCAGACACACGCAAAACTGTCGAAAAAATATTAGCGCAGTTTCCGCCATCCAAAACGCAATAACCAAAGCTAAATCAGCTTTGCTGATAGTGGTTTTAAAATAACTTTTTCCAAGCCACCTTTCCGAAAACTGGTGACTAGTCCTGAAATAGGTTGACACTTTTTCAGTTTAAAACGCTCGATGAACTTCATCGGGCGTTTTGTATTTTAAGGCCAAATGCGGCCTTCGTTGATTGT